>NZ_SJSS01000009.1:0-115463 GCF_004331835.1 Pseudomonas sp. IC_126 | reverse complement strand
ACCATAGAGCGTTGGAACCACCTGATCCCATCCCGAACTCAGCAGTGAAACGACGCATCGCCGATGGTAGTGTGGGGTCTCCCCATGTGAGAGTAGGTCATCGTCAAGCTTCTACACCAAACCCCCGGCCCTCGAAAGAAGGTCGGGGGTTTGTCTTTGCGCGAGAGAAATTATTAAGCTGTAGAGACGGCTCTACGATGTGTACTTGGCTATGAGGGCTTATGAATAGCTTGCTGCGGCTACTTAGTGACGGGCGTTTTCATTCTGGTGAAGAGCTCGGTGCTGCTCTCGGTGTGAGTCGCAGCGCTGTATGGAAATATCTGAAGCGGCTTGAAAGCGAGTATGGTTTTGAACTGTTTCGGGTGCCTGGTAAGGGATACAGGCTATCGGAGCCTCTATCGCTGCTGGGTTATGACGAAAGCTCCGACGTGTTAGGTTGCCTCGGTTGGCAGCTCTGCCTGCGAGAGACGGTAGACTCAACAAATGCTGAAGCGTTGAGGCTGCTGCAGGCGGGGCAAGCTGTTCCCTTTGTCGTATTGGCGGAAAGCCAAACTGGCGGACGTGGTCGGCGAGGGCGGGTCTGGGTCAGTCCTCCGGCGAAGAACCTCTACTACACCCTGGCAATGAAGGTCTCGGGTGGCCCCCAGGGTATGTCTGGCTTGAGTCTAGTGGTGGGCTTGGCGGTTCTTCAGGCTCTACGTCAGGCAGGAGTCGAGCGTGCCGGGCTTAAGTGGCCCAACGATATCTATACGGACGGTAAGAAAATCGCAGGAATTCTTTTGGAGCTAACAGGGGATCCGGCCGATGTCTGTCACGTTATTATTGGCATTGGAATAAATGTGAACATGACCTCAGCTGCTGGGGGAATTGACCAGCCTTGGACCTCGGTGAGGCAGCAAACAGGTATTCTGATGGATCGAAGCGAGCTCGCCAATTTGATTAGTGAGTTTTTGCATCGTTACCTATGTCTGCATGCGCAACGAGGTTTTTCTGCTTTGCATGATGAGTGGGAAGCTAACAATATCTGGCAGGGTAGGCGCTGTACCTTAAGCAATGGCGCTCAGCTGATTACAGGCTTGATGCTCGGCGTGGATGGACAGGGCGCTTTGCGGCTCTTGGTCGACGGCTTAGGGGAGCGCCGCTTCAGTGGGGGAGAGCTAAGCTTGAGGCTCGATCATGATTCTTGAGCTCGATTGCGGAAACAGTTTCATTAAATGGCGGGTTATTCCTGTAACTGGCGGCGTGCCGTTGATTCAGGGTATCGCTTCGCAACCGGTAGATATTGTGCAGGCTCTGCTCGGACAAGGCCTGGGCAAGATACCCCGCTGTCGCCTGGTTAGCGTACGGAGTGACGCCGAAACCCAGGTGGTTATGGATGTGCTCTCTGAATCGCTAAGCTTGAGCGTGACGAAGGCATGTCCAGCTGAGCGTCTCGCCGGGGTTGTGAATGGTTACCGTGACCAGCAGCGACTGGGGCTGGACCGCTGGTTAGCTATCGTGGCTGCGTACGATATGTGCCGAGAAGCCTGTTTGGTTATCGATTTGGGTACAGCCATCACTGTTGATCTGGTAGCTCGCGACGGTACGCATCTTGGTGGGTACATCGCGCCTGGCGTCGCCCTGCTGCGGGGGCGCTTGCTTGCTCATACGCGCCGCATTCAGTACGACTCTGAGGAAACAGCGCTTGTGTTGAGCGATTTTTCTCCCGGAAGGTCTACCGCTGAGGCTGTTGACCGAGGCTGCTTGATCATGGCTCGTAGTTATGTCTGCAGTCAGATTACCTTCGCCGAAAGCTATTTGGGTGGCGACTTTGTCACCTATGTTACTGGTGGTGACGCGCCGCTTGTTGCCGATGTCCGCGAAGTAAAGTGCGTGGCTGATCTGGTTTTCAGAGGCTTGGCGTTGGCCTGCCCCTAAAGAGGTATCGATGCGCTGGCTTCTAATGCTCCTGGTGATGCTGAACCTACTGCTTTATCTGCTTCACCTAAATCAAATCCGGCCAGTGGATGGCGGCGGCGCTCAGCTAAGTGCTCCCTCTCGAGAGGCTGATATTAAGCTGCTAAGCGAGGCGGATTCCTTCGTCCGGCGTAGGTCCGCACACGACGCGAGCAACGTTTGTCTGTTGCTTGGTGGTTTTAATGAGGAGTCGCTTGCGCAAGCCGTTGAGCAGCGCCTGCTTAGTCTGGATATTGATTCTCAGGTTGAGGCTGTTGATGAGGCTGCCGGTGTTGACTACTGGGTGTATCTTCCTCCTCTTGTCTCTCGACAAGCGTCGTTACGTCAGTTGCGAGAACTGCAATCGCGTAATATAGATAGTTACATCATCACCGTAGGGGATTTGTCGAACGGAATATCCTTGGGAATATTCTCTCGCAAGGATTCTGCGGAAAGCGTCGTGACTCGTCTGCAGGGAGTTGATTACACAGCCTTGGTTCGTGAGCTGCCTAGAAGTCACCGCCGTTATTGGGTGCGGGTGGCCGGAGAACGTAAGCACTTGCTGAGCGACGAACTACTCGCAGAGCTTGTCGGAAGCTTTCCTGCCCTAGAGTCTCAGCAAATACCCTGCTCAAGCATTGCAACTTCGACATAGTTTACATAGAATGGCGCCCGCTCAGCAGCACCTCCCTTGGGGCGTGCAGTAGGCACTGTCATCGGAGCTAACCTCAGGTTTTAAATGAGAAAAAGCTTGACAGAAGAGGTGGTGGCAAACAAAATGCCGCCTCGTTTTGGAGGGGTTCCCGAGCGGCCAAAGGGATCAGACTGTAAATCTGACGTCATCGACTTCGAAGGTTCGAATCCTTCCCCCTCCACCAGATTTCAGCGTAGGCACAAGCTGACGCGGGTATAGTTTAGTGGTAGAACCTCAGCCTTCCAAGCTGATGATGCGGGTTCGATTCCCGCTACCCGCTCCACGTTTAAAGTGTCTTCGCAGCGAGCATTGCTCATGTAGCTCAGTTGGTAGAGCACACCCTTGGTAAGGGTGAGGTCAGCGGTTCAAATCCGCTCATGAGCTCCAATATCAAAGGCAGATATGTAAATATCTGCCTTTGTTTTAATGGTGGCGTGACTAGCTCAATTCAACGATGGGAGACGGTCTCGATGGCTAAAGAAAAATTCGAACGTAACAAACCGCACCTGAACGTCGGCACCATTGGTCACGTCGACCATGGCAAGACTACCCTGACTGCAGCGCTGACCAAGGTCTGTGCTGAGACTTGGGGCGGCTCTGCGCGTGACTTCTCGCAGATCGACAACGCGCCGGAAGAGAAGGCCCGTGGTATCACCATCAACACCTCCCACGTTGAATATGATTCCTCGATCCGTCACTACGCCCACGTCGATTGCCCAGGTCACGCTGACTACGTGAAGAACATGATCACCGGTGCGGCGCAGATGGACGGCGCTATCCTGGTTTGCTCCGCTGCTGACGGCCCGATGCCGCAGACTCGTGAGCACATCCTGCTGTCCCGTCAGGTTGGTGTTCCCTACATCGTCGTGTTCCTGAACAAGGCTGACATGGTTGACGACGCCGAGCTGCTGGAATTGGTCGAGATGGAAGTTCGCGACCTGCTGTCGACCTATGACTTCCCGGGCGATGACACTCCGATTATCATCGGCTCCGCGCTCATGGCGCTGAACGGTCAGGATGACAACGAAATGGGTGTGTCGGCCGTGCGCAAGCTGGTCGAAACTCTGGATGCCTATATTCCCGAGCCTGAGCGTGCCATCGACAAGCCGTTCCTGATGCCGATCGAAGACGTGTTCTCGATCTCTGGCCGCGGTACCGTTGTTACTGGTCGTGTCGAGCGTGGCATCGTCAAGGTCCAGGAAGAAATCGAGATCGTTGGTATCCGTGCCACGACCAAGACTACCTGCACCGGCGTCGAAATGTTCCGCAAGCTGCTCGACGAAGGTCGTGCTGGTGAGAACGTTGGCGTGCTGCTGCGCGGCACCAAGCGTGATGATGTCGAGCGTGGTCAGGTTCTGGCCAAGCCGGGCACCATCAAGCCGCACACCAAGTTCGAAGGCGAGGTGTACGTGCTGAGCAAGGAAGAAGGCGGGCGTCACACTCCGTTCTTCAAGGGCTACCGTCCGCAGTTTTACTTCCGTACTACTGACGTAACCGGTAACTGCGAGCTGCCGGAAGGCGTGGAAATGGTCATGCCGGGCGACAACATCAAAATGGTTGTCACCCTGATCGCTCCGATCGCCATGGAAGACGGCCTGCGCTTCGCGATTCGCGAAGGTGGCCGTACCGTTGGTGCTGGTGTGGTTGCCAAGATCATCGAATAATCGTTTGATCTGTTTCAATCGGGCCGGCATAATAGTCGGCCTGACTCTTGTTAGGCCAGTAGCTCAATTGGCAGAGCGGCGGTCTCCAAAACCGCAGGTTGGGGGTTCGATTCCCTCCTGGCCTGCCAACTTCAATATCGAATTTGGCAGTTTTTTACAGGGTTCTCGCAGATGAATGTCAAAGCAGAAGCCAAAGACACGCGCTTCGATTTGGTGAAGTGGTTTGTTGTTGCTGCTTTGGTGGTCGTGGCTGTCGTGGGTAATCAGTACTACGCTGCGGAGCCGATTCTGTATAGGGTTATTGCCCTTCTTGTCGTTGCGGTCGTCGCTGCTTTGGTTGCGCTGCAGACATCAAAAGGTCGTGCTTTCTTCGTTCTGCTGAAGGAGGCGCGCGTCGAGATTCGCAAAGTCGTTTGGCCGACCCGTCAAGAAACCACTCAGACCACATTGATTGTTTTGGCGGTCGTGCTGGTTATGGCGCTGCTGTTGTGGGGGTTGGATTCCCTGCTCGGTTGGCTGGTTTCTATGGTCGTAGGTTAAGGGTGTCCCGTGGCTAAGCGTTGGTATGTGGTTCATGCTTACTCGGGTTACGAGAAGCATGTCATGCGCTCGCTGATCGAGCGCGTCAAGCTTGCCGGTATGGAAGAGCATTTCGGCGAGATTCTGGTCCCCACCGAAGAAGTCGTGGAGATGCGTAACGGGCAGAAGCGCAAGAGTGAGCGCAAGTTCTTCCCTGGGTATGTGCTGGTGCAGATGGACATGGCCGAGGGTGCGTGGCACTTGGTCAAGGATACGCCGCGAGTAATGGGCTTCATTGGTGGTACGGCGGACAAGCCTGCGCCTATTACCGACAAGGAAGCTGAGGCCATTCTGCGTCGTGTTGCTGACGGTAGCGACAAGCCCAAGCCGAAAACCTTGTTCGAGCCTGGCGAGGTTGTGCGTGTCGCGGATGGTCCATTCGCAGATTTCAATGGTGTGGTCGAAGAAGTCAACTACGAGAAGAGCCGTATTCAGGTGGCTGTTCTTATCTTCGGTCGCTCTACACCGGTAGAGTTGGAGTTCAGTCAGGTCGAGAAGGTCTAACTGAAGAAAGTATCCCCACCCCGCAGCTAGCCGCTGCGGGGTTTTGTTGTCGCTGGGATAAACAAGTAAACAGGGGAGCCGAAAGGCGCTTGAACCCGTAACGGAGTAGCTATGGCTAAGAAGATTCAAGCTTATATCAAGCTTCAGGTAAAGGCCGGTCAGGCCAACCCGTCGCCGCCGGTCGGCCCTGCACTGGGTCAGCATGGCGTGAACATCATGGAGTTCTGCAAGGCGTTCAACGCCCGCACCCAAGGCCAGGAGCCTGGTCTGCCGACTCCTGTGATTATCACTGTTTACAGCGATCGCAGCTTCACGTTTGAAACCAAGAGCACTCCGGCAGCTGTGCTGCTGAAGAAAGCTGCTGGCGTCACCAGCGGTTCGGCTCGTCCCAACACCCAGAAGGTCGGCACTGTTACCCGTGCCCAGCTGGAAGAGATCGCCAAGACCAAGCAGGCTGATCTGACCGCTGCCGAAATGGAAGCTGCCGTACGGACCATCGCTGGTTCGGCTCGCAGCATGGGCCTGAACGTGGAGGGCGTGTAATGGCTAAGTTGACCAAGCGTCAGAAGACAATTGCCCAGAAGATCGAAGCGGGCAAGCAGTACGGTTTTGAAGAGGCAGCAACCTTGCTGTCCGAACTGTCGGCCGTCAAGTTCACCGAATCCTTCGACATCGCCATCAACCTGGGTGTGGATCCGCGTAAATCCGACCAGGTCGTTCGTGGTGCAACCGTTCTGCCGAACGGTACCGGCAAGACCGTTCGCGTAGCCGTATTCACCCAAGGTCCGGGCGCGGAAGCCGCTCTGGCTGCCGGCGCTGATCGCGTTGGCATGGACGAGCTGGCTGCCGAAATGAAAGGCGGCGACCTGAACTATGACGTGGTCATCGCTTCCCCGGACGCGATGCGCGTTGTCGGTCAGCTGGGCCAGATCCTTGGTCCGCGTGGCCTGATGCCGAACCCCAAGGTCGGTACCGTGACTCCGGACGTTGCGACCGCAGTCAAGAATGCCAAGGCTGGTCAGGTTCGTTTCCGCACTGACAAGAACGGCATCATCCACAGCTCCGTGGGCAAGGTTGGTTTTGAGGCCGGTCAGCTCAAGCAGAACGTTGAGGCGCTGCTGTCCGACCTCAAGCGTCTGAAGCCGTCCACTTCCAAAGGTATTTACGTCAAGCGCGTGACCCTGAGCACCACCATGGGTCCGGGACTGGTCATCGACCAGGCTTCCCTCGACGCGTAAGACGATCCGCTCCGGTAATCGGGGCGGTGCAAGATTGGGGTCCCTGCCTGGCGGGGGCTATCCAAGACCGTAGGCGGCGCAAGCCTTAAACCGTTGAAGCTCGCTTCTTCAAGCCTACGCAGAGGTGCTCCCGATTCGTACCGAATCAGACACCAAAACCCGTCCGGTTTCGACCGGATGAACCGGTAACATCCAGGAGTAAAACCCGTGGCAATCAAACTCGAAGACAAGAAGGCCATCGTCGCTGAAGTCAACGAGGCTGCCAGTGCTGCCCTGTCCGCTGTCGTGGCTGATGCCCGTGGCGTGACCGTAGGGGCCATGACCGGACTCCGTAAAGAGGCCCGCGAAGCCGGCGTTTACGTACGTGTCGTACGTAACACCCTGCTCAAGCGCGCCGTTGAAGGCACTCAGTTCGACGTGCTCAACGACGTGTTCAAAGGCCCGACCCTTATCGCATTCTCCAATGAGCATCCGGGCGCTGCTGCCCGTATCTTTAAGGAATTTGCCAAGGGTCAGGACAAGTTCGAGATCAAGGCCGCTGCGTTCGAGGGTCAGTTCCTCGCAGCCAATCAGATCGACGTGCTGGCAACCCTGCCGACCTACGACGAAGCCATTTCGCAGCTGATGAGCGTGATTCAAGGCGCTACCAGCAAGCTGGCTCGTACTCTGGCGGCCGTTCGCGACCAGAAGGAAGCCGCTGCCGCTTAAGGCGTGCGTGGTTCTTTCCAATCTCTTTTGAATTAGATGGCCGCAGGCCGTCACCTATATACAGGAACTAGAGTCATGGCTCTGACCAACGAAGATATCATCAACGCCGTTTCCGAAATGTCCGTGATGCAGGTTGTTGAACTGATCAAGGCAATGGAAGAAAAGTTCGGCGTTACTGCTGCTGCCGCGACCGTTGCTGCAGCTGGCCCGGCCGCTGCTGCTGCTGAAGAGCAGACCGAGTTCAACGTTATGCTGCTTGAAGCTGGCGACAAGAAAGTGAACGTGATCAAGGCCGTTCGCGAGCTGACCGGCCTGGGCCTGAAAGAAGCCAAGGCCGTTGTTGATGGCGCCCCTGGCGTGGTCAAGGAAGGCGTCTCCAAGGACGAAGCGGAAGCAGCCAAGAAGGCTCTGGAAGAGGCTGGCGCCAAAGTCGAGCTCAAGTAAGCGCCGACCTTGCGTCTACAGCCGAAGCGACTCGCGTAAGGCTGACGGCTGGTGGCTTTTGCCACCGGCCTTTTTCCGTTATAGCTGCGCGATGTTTGTCGGGCGGCTGGACTGGAAAAGCCGCTCCGATGGGCGGCGCGAATCATGGGATTCGCAAGATTTTCTGGCTGCTCCCGTCGGGAGAAGCCAAACAAGCAGGTGACCAAGCTGGGGAACGCTGATGGCTTACTCATACACTGAGAAAAAACGAATCCGCAAGGACTTTAGCAAGTTACCGCACGTGATGGACGTGCCGTATCTTTTGGCCATCCAGCTGGATTCGTATCGCGAATTCCTGCAGGCGGGAGCGACAAAGGATCAGTTCCGCGATATTGGCTTGCACGCAGCCTTCAAATCCGTTTTTCCGATTATCAGCTATTCCGGCAATGCAGCGCTGGAGTACGTCGGCTACCGCCTCGGCGAGCCGGCATTCGACGTCAAGGAGTGCGTGCTGCGCGGCGTGACCTTTGCGGTTCCGCTGCGAGTCAAGGTGCGCCTGATCATTTTCGACAAGGAATCGTCGAGCAAGGCAATCAAGGACATCAAAGAACAGGAAGTCTACATGGGGGAAATCCCCCTGATGACAGAGAACGGTACCTTCATCATCAACGGTACCGAGCGCGTCATCGTCTCCCAGTTGCACCGCTCGCCGGGTGTCTTCTTCGACCACGACCGTGGCAAGACTCATAGCTCAGGCAAGCTGCTGTATTCCGCGCGCATCATTCCTTATCGCGGTTCCTGGCTAGACTTCGAGTTCGATCCGAAGGATGCCGTATTCGTGCGTATCGACCGCCGCCGCAAGTTGCCTGCCTCGGTATTGCTGCGCGCGCTGAGCTACAGCACCGAAGAAATCCTCGACGCCTTCTACGACACCAACGTCTTCCACGTGAAGGGTGAATTGCTCTCGCTCGAGCTGGTCGCGCAGCGTCTGCGCGGCGAGATCGCGTCGTTCGACATCACCGACGGAAGCGGCAAGGTCATCGTCGAACAAGGTCGTCGTATCACTGCTCGCCATATCAATCAGCTCGACAAGTCCGGCATCAAGGAACTTGAGATGCCGATGGACTACGTGCTGGGCCGCACTGTGGCCAAGGCGATCGTGCATCCGGCGACTGGCGAGATCATCGCCGAGTGCAACACCGAGCTGACCGTCGAAGTGCTGGCCAAGATCGTCAAGGCGCAGGTGGTCCGCTTCGAGACCCTATATACCAACGACATCGATTGTGGTCCGTTCATCTCCGACACCTTGAAGATCGATTCGACCACCAATCAGCTCGAAGCGCTGGTCGAAATTTATCGCATGATGCGTCCTGGCGAGCCGCCAACCAAGGACGCCGCTGAGACGCTGTTCAACAACCTGTTCTTCGCCTCTGAGCGTTACGATCTGTCAGCTGTCGGCCGGATGAAGTTTAACCGCCGTATCGGTCGCGCCGAGATCGAAGGTTCCGGCGTGCTGAGCCGCGAGGACATCGTTGCCGTGCTCAAGACCCTGGTCGATATCCGTAACGGCAAGGGCATCGTCGACGACATCGACCACTTGGGTAACCGCCGCGTACGTTGCGTCGGCGAAATGGCCGAGAATCAGTTTCGTGTTGGCCTGGTGCGCGTCGAGCGTGCGGTCAAGGAACGTCTGTCCATGGCTGAAAGCGAAGGCCTGATGCCGCAGGACCTGATCAACGCCAAGCCGGTTGCGGCGGCGGTGAAGGAGTTCTTCGGTTCCAGCCAGCTGTCGCAGTTCATGGACCAGAACAACCCGCTGTCCGAGATCACTCACAAGCGCCGCGTCTCCGCACTCGGCCCAGGTGGTCTGACCCGCGAGCGTGCCGGCTTCGAAGTGCGTGACGTACACCCGACCCATTACGGTCGCGTCTGCCCGATCGAAACCCCTGAAGGTCCGAACATCGGTCTGATCAACTCGCTGGCCGCCTATGCGCGCACCAACCAGTACGGCTTCCTGGAAAGCCCGTACCGTGTGGTCAAGGAAGGCGAAGTCACCGATGAAATCGTATTCCTGTCAGCCATCGAAGAGGCTGACCATGTGATTGCCCAGGCCAGCGCCAAGCTGGAAGGCCGCAAGCTGGTCGACGAGCTGGTTGCCGTGCGCCACTTGAACGAATTCACCGTCAAGGCGCCGGAAGACGTGACGCTGATGGACGTATCGCCGAAGCAGGTGGTTTCCGTCGCAGCCTCGCTGATCCCGTTCCTTGAGCACGACGACGCCAACCGCGCACTCATGGGCTCCAACATGCAGCGTCAGGCTGTGCCGACTCTGCGTTCGGACAAGCCGCTGGTAGGCACCGGGATGGAGCGCAACGTAGCGCGGGACTCCGGCGTCTGCGTGGTCGCTCGCCGTGGCGGTGTCATCGATTCGGTCGATGCCAGTCGCGTGGTCGTGCGCGTTCATGATGATGAGGTTGAGACGGGCGAAGCCGGTGTCGATATCTACAACCTGACCAAATACACCCGTTCCAACCAAAACACCTGCATCAACCAGCGTCCGCTGGTGAGCAAGGGTGATGTGGTCGAGCGTGGTGACATCATGGCTGACGGCCCGTCCACCGATATGGGTGAGCTGGCACTGGGGCAGAACATGCGCGTCGCGTTCATGCCCTGGAACGGCTACAACTTCGAGGACTCCATCCTCCTGTCGGAGCGCGTGGTTCAGGAGGATCGCTTCACCACCATTCACATTCAGGAGCTGACCTGCGTATCGCGTGATACCAAACTCGGCCCAGAGGAAATCACTGCGGATATCCCCAACGTGGGTGAAGCTGCGCTGAACAAGCTGGACGAGGCGGGCATCGTATACGTGGGTGCCGAAGTCGGTCCGGGCGACATTCTGGTGGGCAAGGTCACGCCGAAGGGCGAAACCCAGCTGACGCCGGAAGAGAAACTGCTACGTGCGATCTTCGGTGAGAAGGCATCCGACGTGAAGGACACCTCCCTGCGTGTGCCAACCGGCACGAAGGGCACTGTCATCGACGTGCAGGTGTTCATCCGTGACGGCGTGGAGCGCGACTCGCGCGCGCTGGCCATCGAGAAGATGCAGCTCGACGAGATCCGCAAGGACCTCAACGAGGAGTTCCGCATCGTCGAGGGCGCCACCTTCGAGCGTCTGCGTTCGGCCCTGGTCGGCGCGACCGCCGAAGGTGGCGCAGGCCTGAAGAAGGGCGCCGTGATTACCGACGAGATCCTTGACGGTCTCGAGCATGGTCAGTGGTTCAAGTTGCGCATGGCCGACGACGCGCTCAACGAGCAGTTGGAAAAGGCCCAGGCCTACATTTCCGACCGTCGCGTGCTGCTCGACGACAAGTTCGAAGACAAGAAGCGCAAGCTGCAGCAGGGCGATGACCTAGCGCCGGGCGTGCTGAAGATCGTCAAGGTCTACCTGGCTATCAAACGTCGCATCCAGCCGGGCGACAAGATGGCGGGTCGCCACGGTAACAAGGGTGTAGTCTCGGTGATCATGCCGGTGGAAGACATGCCGCACGATGCCAACGGTACACCGGTGGATATCGTACTGAACCCGCTGGGCGTACCTTCGCGGATGAACGTCGGTCAGATCCTTGAAACCCACCTGGGCCTCGCGGCCAAGGGCTTGGGCGAGAAGATCAACCTGATGCTCGAAGAGCAGCGCAAGGTTGCCGAGCTGCGCAAGTTCCTGCATGAGATCTACAACGAGATCGGCGGTCGTCAGGAAAGCCTGGACGATCTGAACGATCAGGAAGTGCTCGACCTGGCCAGCAATCTGCGCAAGGGTGTGCCTATGGCCACTCCGGTGTTCGATGGGGCCAAGGAGCGCGAGATCAAGGCCATGCTGAAACTGGCCGATCTGCCGGAAAGCGGCCAGATGCAGCTGTTCGATGGACGTACCGGCAACAAGTTCGAGCGCACCACTACCGTCGGCTACATGTACATGCTCAAGCTCAACCACCTGGTCGACGACAAGATGCATGCGCGTTCTACCGGTTCCTACAGCCTGGTTACCCAGCAGCCGCTGGGTGGTAAGGCACAGTTCGGTGGTCAGCGTTTCGGGGAGATGGAGGTCTGGGCGCTGGAAGCCTACGGCGCGGCCTACACCCTGCAGGAAATGCTGACCGTCAAGTCGGACGACGTGAACGGTCGGACCAAGATGTACAAGAACATCGTGGACGGCGATCACCGCATGGAGCCGGGTATGCCGGAGTCCTTCAACGTACTGATCAAAGAGATCCGTTCGTTGGGTATCGACATCGATCTGGAAACCGAATAACACGCGACGCATATCGGGAGTGAACGTTGGTTCGCTCCCTGCTCCGCTGGGAGGAAAGGCCTTGAAAGACCTGCTGAATCTATTGAAAAACCAGGGTCAAATCGAAGAGTTCGATGCCATCAAGATCGCGTTGGCGTCGCCCGAGATGATCCGTTCCTGGTCCTTCGGTGAAGTGAAGAAACCGGAGACCATCAACTACCGTACGTTCAAGCCTGAGCGCGACGGCCTGTTCTGCGCCAAGATCTTTGGTCCGGTCAAGGACTACGAGTGCCTGTGCGGCAAGTACAAGCGCCTCAAGCACCGCGGTGTGATCTGCGAGAAGTGCGGCGTTGAAGTTGCGCTTGCCAAGGTGCGCCGTGAGCGCATGGCGCACATCGAACTGGCTTCGCCGGTCGCTCACATCTGGTTCCTGAAGTCGCTGCCGTCCCGTATCGGTCTGCTGCTGGATATGACCCTGCGTGATATCGAGCGCGTGCTCTATTTCGAGAGCTACGTGGTAATCGATCCGGGCATGACCACGCTCGAAAAAGGCCAGCTGTTGAACGACGAGCAGTACTTCGAAGCGCTCGAAGAGTTCGGTGACGACTTCGACGCCCGCATGGGTGCCGAAGCCGTGCGCGAGCTGCTGCACGAAATCGACCTGGAGCACGAGATTGGTCGCCTGCGTGAAGAGATTCCGCAGACCAACTCGGAAACCAAGATCAAGAAGCTATCCAAGCGTCTCAAGTTGATGGAAGCCTTCCATGGCTCGGGAAACCTGCCCGAGTGGATGGTGCTTACCGTTCTGCCGGTGCTGCCGCCGGATCTGCGTCCGCTGGTTCCTCTGGATGGCGGCCGCTTCGCGACCTCCGATCTGAATGATCTGTATCGCCGCGTCATCAACCGTAACAACCGCCTCAAGCGCCTGCTCGATCTGTCCGCGCCGGACATCATCGTGCGCAACGAAAAGCGCATGCTGCAGGAAGCGGTCGACGCGCTGCTGGACAACGGCCGTCGCGGCCGTGCCATTACCGGTTCGAACAAGCGCCCGCTGAAATCCCTGGCCGACATGATCAAGGGCAAGCAGGGTCGTTTCCGTCAGAACCTGCTGGGCAAGCGCGTGGACTATTCCGGTCGTTCGGTTATCACCGTCGGCCCGACCCTGCGTCTGCACCAGTGCGGCTTGCCAAAGAAGATGGCCCTCGAGCTGTTCAAACCGTTCATTTTCGGCAAGCTGGAAATGCGCGGCATGGCGACCACCATCAAGGCCGCCAAGAAGATGGTCGAGCGCGAGCTGCCTGAAGTTTGGGACGTTCTCGCCGAAGTCATCCGCGAACATCCCGTGCTGCTCAACCGTGCGCCGACCCTGCACCGTCTGGGTATCCAGGCGTTCGAGCCGGTGCTGATCGAAGGTAAAGCGATCCAGCTGCACCCGCTGGTCTGTGCGGCGTACAACGCCGACTTCGACGGTGACCAGATGGCCGTTCACGTCCCGCTGACGCTGGAAGCCCAGCTCGAAGCGCGTGCGCTGATGATGTCGACCAACAACATCCTCTCGCCCGCTAACGGCGAGCCGATCATCGTGCCGTCGCAGGACGTGGTACTGGGTCTGTATTACATGACCCGCGAAGCCATCAATGCCAAAGGCGAAGGCCGGGTGTTCGCCGATCTGCAGGAAGTCGACCGCGTGTTCCGCGCCGGTGAGGCTTCTCTGCACGCGCGGGTCAAGGTGCGCATCAACGAGACCATCAAGGATCGTGACGGCTCCATTACCCGGAACACTCGCATCGTCGACACCACCGTCGGCCGTGCTCTGCTGTTCCAGATCGTTCCGGCCGGCATGGCGTTCGATGTGGTCAACCAGCCGATGAAGAAAAAGGCGATCTCCAAGCTGATCAACCTGTGCTATCGCACGGTGGGTCTGAAGGACACCGTCATCTTCGCCGACCAGCTGATGTACACCGGTTTCGCCTACTCGACTATCTCCGGTGTATCGATCGGCGTGAACGACTTCGTCATCCCCGATGAAAAGGCGCACATCATCGACGCGGCAACCGAGGAAGTGAAGGAGATCGAGAGCCAGTACGCGTCCGGCCTGGTGACCCAGGGCGAGAAGTACAACAAGGTGATCGACCTCTGGTCCAAGGCCAACGACGAAGTTTCCAAGGCGATGATGGCCAACCTCTCGAAAGAGAAGGTCATCGACCGTGACGGCAACGAAGCCGAGCAGGATTCGTTCAACTCGATGTACATGATGGCCGACTCGGGTGCGCGGGGTTCCGCTGCCCAGATCCGCCAGCTGGCCGGTATGCGTGGCCTGATGGCCAAGCCGGACGGCTCTATCATCGAGACGCCGATTACCGCGAACTTCCGTGAGGGCCTGAACGTACTCCAGTACTTCATCTCCACCCACGGTGCTCGTAAAGGTCTGGCCGATACCGCTCTGAAAACCGCGAACTCCGGTTATCTGACCCGTCGTCTGGTCGACGTGGCGCAGGATCTGGTAGTGACCGAGATCGACTGCGGAACCGAACAAGGCCTGCACATGACCCCTCACATCGAAGGCGGCGACGTGGTCGAGCCGCTGGGCGAGCGTGTGCTGGGGCGTGTGATTGCGCGTGATGTTCTCAAGCCGGGCACTGACGACGTGCTGGTGCCGGCGGGCACCTTGATCGACGAGCAATGGGTCGATTTCATCGAGCTGAACAGCATCGACGAAGTGATTGTGCGCTCGCCGATTTCCTGTGAAACCCGTTACGGCATTTGTGCCAAGTGCTACGGTCGCGATCTGGCGCGCGGGCATCAGGTGAACATCGGTGAAGCCGTTGGCGTCATCGCGGCGCAATCCATTGGTGAGCCGGGTACTCAGCTCACCATGCGTACCTTCCACATCGGTGGTGCGGCGAGCCGGACCTCGGCTGTCGACAACGTGATGGTGAAGAATGGCGGTACCATTCGCCTGCATAACCTCAAGTACGTAGAGCGTGCCGATGGCGCTCTGGTTGCCGTTTCCCGCTCCGGTGAGCTGGCTGTGGCAGATGACTATGGGCGCGAGCGCGAGCGCTACAAGCTGCCTTACGGTGCGGTGATTTCCATCAAGGAAGGCGACAAAGTGGATGCCGGTGCGGTGGTCGCAAAATGGGATCCGCACACCCACCCGATCGTCACCGAGATGAAGGGTGTCGTGACCTTCGTCGGAATGGAAGAAAACATCACCATCAAGCGTCAGACCGACGAGCTTACCGGTTTGACCAACATCGAGGTGATGGATCCGAAGGATCGCCCGGCCTCAGGCAAAGACATTCGTCCGGCTATCAAAATGGTCGACGCCAGTGGTAAGGAGTTGTTGCTGCCGGGTACCGACGTGCCAGCCCAGTACTTCCTTCCAGCCAACGCGCTGGTCGGGGTGGCGGATGGTGCTGAGATCAACGTCGGTGACGTTATCGCGCGTATCCCGCAGGAGACCTCTAAGACCCGTGACATCACCGGTGGTCTGCCGCGTGTTGCCGACCTATTCGAAGCGCGCCGTCCGAAGGAGCCATCGATCCTGGCGGAAATCAGCGGCACCATTTCGTTCGGCAAGGAAACCAAGGGCAAGCGCCGCTTGGTCATCACGCCAACCGATGGCACCGATCCTTACGAGGAGCTGATTCCAAAGTGGCGTCACCTCAACGTCTTCGAAGGCGAGCAGGTGAATAAGGGCGAAGTGATCTCTGACGGTCCGAGCAACCCGCACGACATCCTGCGTCTGCTGGGCGTTAGTGCGCTGGCCAAGTACATCGTCAACGAGATTCAAGACGTGTACCGCTTGCAGGGCGTGAAGATCAACGACAAGCACATCGAGACCATCCTGAGGCAGATGCTGCGCAAGGTTGAAGTGGCTGAGTCGGGTGACTCCAGCTTCATCAAGGGCGATCAGATGGAGCTGACTCAGGTACTGGAAGAGAACGAGCGCCTGTCCATGGAGGACAAGTTCGTTTCTAAATACGTACGAGTGCTTCTGGGGATCACCAAGGCGTCGTTGTCAACCGAGTCGTTCATCTCCGCGGCGTCGTTCCAGGAGACCACTCGCGTGCTGACGGAGGCGGCGGTTACTGGCAAGCGCGACTACCTGCGTGGTTTGAAGGAGAACGTGGTCGTGGGTCGCCTGATCCCGGCCGGTACCGGCCTGCAGTATCACAGCGAGCGCAAGCGCAAGCGCGATGCTGAAAAGCCGGTTCGTGTGAGTGCTGATGAAGTGGAAGCGGCGCTGACCGAAGCGCTGAATTTCAGCGGCAACTGACTTGAGGTTAGTCCCGATGCAAATCGGGGCGCGCCTTGACGGGGTGTGGGAAGCTCTTTAGACTCTTGTACCCCTAATTTGGCGGGGCTTTATGCTCTGCCATTTTCGTTTGTGTCGAAAGACAACAGTGGAGCTAGTAGATGGCAACGATTAACCAGCTGGTACGCCAGCCGCGCAAGCGCGTCGTCGAGAAGAGCGACGTCCCTGCGCTGCAGAACTGCCCGCAACGCCGTGGCGTGTGCACTCGTGTGTACACCACCACGCCAAAGAAACCGAACTCTGCGCTGCGTAAAGTATGCCGTGTTCGCCTGACCAATGGTTTTGAAGTCGCTTCCTACATCGGTGGTGAAGGTCACAACCTGCAAGAGCACAGTGTCGTGCTGATCCGTGGCGGTCGTGTAAAAGACCTTCCGGGTGTGCGCTATCACACCGTGCGCGGTTCGCTGGATACCTCCGGTGTCAAGGATCGTAAACAGGGCCGTTCCAAGTACGGCACCAAGCGTCCGAAGTAACCGTATTTTTATTTATTTGAGTCGATAAGAGTAAGGTCGGGCGTAACCTCGCGGTTACAGTTCCGAGCTAACCTGAAGACCGTTTGAGGGCTTATCAATGCCAAGACGTCGTGTAGCAGCCAAGCGCGAGATCCTTGACGATCCGAAATACGGAAGTCTGATCCTGGCCAAATTCATGAACCACGTGATGGAGAGCGGCAAAAAAGCCGTCGCAGAACGTATCGTTTATGGTGCCTTGGAAAAGGTTAAAGAGCGTAAGAACACCGATCCCCTGGAAATCTTCGAAAAAGCACTCGACGCCATCGCTCCGCTGGTCGAAGTGAAGTCGCGCCGCGTAGGTGGTGCGACTTACCAGGTTCCGGTCGAGGTTCGTCCTTCCCGTCGTAACGCTCTGGCGATGCGCTGGCTGGTGGACGCTGCGCGCAAGCGTGGTGAGAAGTCCATGGCTCTGCGTTTGGCCGGCGAACTGTCGGATGCGTTTGAAGGCAAGGGAGCTGCTGTGAAGAAGCGTGAAGACGTGCACCGTATGGCTGAAGCCAACAAAGCGTTCTCGCACTACCGTTTCTAATTCTGGCACCACTCAACTTGCGAGGGCTTTATGGCTCGTAACACAGCAATTAACCGCTACCGTAACATTGGTATTTGTGCGCACGTTGATGCGGGCAAGACCACGACGACTGAGCGGATCCTGTTCTACACAGGTCTCAGCCATAAAATGGGTGAGGTGCATGACGGTGCGGCTACTACTGACTGGATGGTGCAGGAGCAGGAGCGCGGTATCACCATTACCTCCGCTGCTGTTACCACTTTCTGGAAGGGCTCAGCCGGTCAGTACGACAACTATCGCGTAAACGTCATCGATACCCCTGGCCACGTTGACTTCACCATCGAAGTAGAACGTTCGCTGCGTGTGCTCGACGGCGCTGTCGTGGTGTTCTGCGGCACCTCGGGTGTTGAGCCGCAGTCCGAAACCGTATGGCGTCAGGCCAACAAGTACGGCGTTCCGCGTGTTGTGTACGTGAACAAGATGGACCGTGCGGGTGCAAACTTCCTGCGCGTCGTCGCTCAGATCAAGAATCGTCTGGGTCACACTCCAGTACCGATTCAGCTGGCTATTGGTTCGGAAGATAGCTTCCAGGGCCAAGTCGACCTGCTCAAGATGAAGGCTATCTACTGGAACGACGACGATAAAGGCACCACCTATCGTGAGGAAGAAATTCCTGCCGATATGCTGGAGCTGGCGGAAGAGTGGCGCTCCAACATGGTTGAGGCGGCTGCCGAGTCCAGTGAAGAGCTGATGAACAAGTACTTGGAAGGCGAAGAGCTGACCGTCGAAGAGATCAAGGCTGGTTTGCGCGCGCGCACCATTGCCAACGAGATCGTTCCGGCTGTCTGTGGTTCTTCCTTCAAGAACAAGGGTGTTCCTCTGGTTCTCGACGCCGTTATCGAGTTCCTGCCTGCTCCGACCGAGATTCCTGCGATCAAGGGTATTCATCCGGACATCATCGACAAGCCTAAAGAAGAGCTCGCTGATGCTGACTTTGATGAGCGTCATGCGGACGATGATGAGCCGTTCTCGGCTCTGGCGTTCAAGATTGCCACCGACCCGTTCGTTGGTACTTTGACCTTCGTGCGTGTCTACTCGGGTGTCCTAGCCTCGGGCGACTCGGTGATCAACTCGGTCAAGGGCAAGAAAGAGCGCGTTGGTCGTATGGTGCAGATGCATGCGAACCAGCGTGAAGAGATTAAAGAAGTGCGCGCTGGCGACATCGCTGCTCTGATCGGCATGAAAGACGTCACTACCGGTGACACCCTATGCAACGCTGACAAGCCGATCATTCTTGAGCGTATGGACTTCCCGGAGCCGGTTATCTCGGTAGCAGTAGAGCCGAAAACCAAGGCTGACCAGGAGAAGATGGGTATCGCACTGGGCAAGCTCGCTCAGGAAGACCCGTCGTTCCGTGTCAAGACCGATGAAGAAACCGGCCAGACGATCATCTCTGGCATGGGTGAGCTGCACCTGGATATCCTTGTTGATCGCATGAAGCGCGAGTTCAACGTCGAAGCCAACATCGGTAAGCCGCAGGTTTCCTACCGTGAGAAGATCACCAAGAACTGCGAAATCGAAGGCAAGTTTGTGCGTCAGTCCGGTGGTCGTGGTCAGTTCGGTCATTGCTGGATCCGCTTTGCGCCGGCAGACGAAGGTCAGGAAGGACTGGTATTCGTGAACGAGGTCGTGGGCGGTGTGGTTCCTAAGGAATACATCCCGGCTATCCAGAAGGGTATCGAGGAGCAGATGAAGAACGGCGTTGTTGCCGGTTATCCGCTCATTGGCCTGAAGGCGACCGTTTTCGACGGTTCCTACCATGATGTCGACTCCAACGAGATGGCGTTCAAAGTGGCGGCTTCTATGGCAACCAAGCAGCTGGCCCAGAAGGGCGGTGGAGTGGTGCTCGAGCCGATCATGAAGGTAGAAGTGGTAACCCCTGAGGACTACATGGGTGACGTGATGGGTGACCTGAATCGTCGTCGCGGCCTGATTCAGGGAATGGAAGATACGGTTACTGGTAAGGTAATCCGTGCCGAGGTTCCGCTGGGTGAAATGTTCGGTTATGCGACTGACGTTCGGTCTATGTCCCAGGGTCGTGCAAGCTACTCCATGGAATTCTCCAAGTACTCCGAGGCTCCGTCGAATATCGTCGAAGCACTGGTTAAAAAACAAGGTTGATTCAGCCCTTTAAGTAAGAGGTTTACTGTCGTGGCTAAAGAAAAATTCGAACGTAACAAACCGCACCTGAACGTCGGCACCATTGGTCACGTTGACCATGGCAAGACCACGCTCACCGCAGCGCTGACCAAGGTCTGTGCTGAGACGTGGGGCGGCTCTGCGCGTGATTTCTCGCAGATCGACAACGCGCCGGAAGAGAAGGCCCGTGGTATCACCATCAACACCTCCCACGTTGAATATGATTCCTCGATCCGTCACTACGCTCACGTCGATTGCCCAGGTCACGCTGACTACGTGAAGAACATGATCACCGGTGCGGCGCAGATGGACGGCGCTATCCTGGTTTGCTCCGCTGCTGACGGCCCTATGCCGCAGACTCGTGAGCACATCCTGCTGTCCCGTCAGGTTGGTGTTCCCTACATCGTCGTGTTCCTGAATAAGGCCGACATGGTTGACGACGCCGAGCTGCTGGAATTGGTCGAGATGGAAGTTCGCGACCTGCTGTCGACCTATGACTTCCCGGGCGATGACACTCCGATCATCATCGGTTCCGCGCTCATGGCGCTGAACGGTCAGGACGACAACGAAATGGGTGTGTCGGCCGTGCGCAAGCTGGTCGAAACTCTGGATGCCTACATCCCCGAGCCTGAGCGTGCCATCGACAAGCCGTTCCTGATGCCGATCGAAGACGTGTTCTCGATCTCTGGCCGCGGTACCGTTGTTACTGGTCGTGTCGAGCGTGGCATCGTCAAGGTCCAGGAAGAAATCGAGATCGTTGGTATCCGTGCCACGACCAAGACTACCTGCACCGGCGTCGAAATGTTCCGCAAGCTGCTCGACGAAGGTCGTGCTGGTGAGAACGTTGGCGTGCTGCTGCGCGGCACCAAGCGTGATGATGTCGAGCGTGGTCAGGTTCTGGCCAAGCCGGGCACCATCAAGCCGCACACTAAGTTCGAAGGCGAAGTGTACGTGCTGAGCAAGGAAGAAGGCGGGCGTCACACTCCGTTCTTCAAGGGCTACCGTCCGCAGTTCTACTTCCGTACTACTGACGTAACCGGTAACTGCGAGCTGCCGGAAGGCGTGGAAATGGTCATGCCGGGCGACAACATCAAAATGGTTGTCACCCTGATCGCTCCGATCGCCATGGAAGACGGCCTGCGCTTCGCGATTCGCGAAGGTGGTCGTACCGTTGGTGCCGGCGTGGTTGCCAAGATCATCGAATAATCAATCGGTGGTAAAAAAGGGCCCCCTGGGGCCCTTTTTCTATTATTGATCATTTATTGACACCCCCTGGACGCATCCGTACAATTGCGCCTCCTTTTACCGGGCGTATTGCGTTTGGTAGGGATGGCTAATTGGAGTCTGAGGTCAAAATGCAAAACCAACAAATCCGTATTCGGTTGAAGGCTTTTGACCATCGCCTGATCGATCAATCAACCCAGGAAATCGTGGAAACCGCGAAACGTACTGGTGCTCAGGTGCGTGGTCCGATACCACTGCCGACCCGCAAAGAGCGGTTTACCGTTCTGGTTTCTCCGCACGTCAACAAGGACGCGCGCGACCAGTACGAGATCCGCACTCATAAGCGTGTGCTGGACATTGTTCAGCCAACCGACAAAACCGTCGATGCGCTGATGAAGCTTGATCTTGCGGCTGGCGTGGAAGTGCAGATCAGCCTCGGCTAAAACCTTGAGTTTTAGTCGTGTAACGCTCTGAAATGGGCGGCCATAGCGGGTGAAAGCCCCGTACACTCAAGAGGTTACAATATGACTATTGGTGTAGTCGGTCGTAAGTGCGGCATGACCCGCATTTTCACCGAAGATGGTGTCTCTGTTCCGGTTACGGTCATTGAGATCGAGCCGAATCGTGTCACCCAGTTCAAGAATGAAGAGAGCGATGGCTATCGCGCCGTGCAGGTCACTGTCGGCGAGCGTCGCGCCTCGCGTGTCTCCAAGGCTCAGGCTGGTCACTTCGCTAAGGCGAATGTCGCTGCCGGTCGTGGGGTCTGGGAATTCCGCCTCGATGGCGAAGAGTTCCAGGCGGGCGATCAGATCAATGCCGAGATTTTTCAGGCTGGACAGATGGTGGATGTCACCGGTCAGTCCAAGGGTAAAGGCTTTGCCGGCACCATCAAGCGCTGGAACTTCCGTGGTCAGGACAATACACACGGTAACTCCGTATCCCACCGCGTTCCGGGTTCGATTGGCCAGTGCCAGACTCCGGGTCGTGTTTTCAAGGGCAAGAAGATGTCCGGGCACATGGGCGCCGAGCGCGTAACCGTGCAGTCCCTGGAAATCGTGCGTGTCGATGCCGAGCGTAACTTGCTATTGGTCAAGGGCGCAGTGCCCGGCGCCACTGGTGGTGACGTGATCGTGCGTCCGGCCGCCAAGGCTCGCGGGTAAGGGGGAGTTCACATGCAATTGAATGTTAATGGCGCACAAGCCATAGAAGTCTCCGAGCGTACCTTTGGTGGTGAGTTCAACGAGACGCTGGTGCACCAAGCAGTCGTCGCCTACATGGCTGGCGGCCGTCAGGGTAGTAAGCAGCAAAAGACTCGCTCCGATGTGTCCGGTGGCGGCAAGCGTCCCTGGCGCCAGAAGGGCACTGGCCGTGCGCGTGCCGGTACTTCGCGTGGACCGATCTGGCGTGGCGGCGGTGTAACTTTCGCAGCTCGTCCGCAGAACCATGAGCAGAAACTCAACAAGAAGATGTACCGCGCAGCGCTACGCTCCATTCTTTCCGAGTTGGTTCGTTCCGAGCGTCTGGTGGTCGTTGAAGATTTCGCCGTCGACAGCCCTAAGACCAAGCTGCTTGCTAACAAGCTGACTGGTATGGGTCTGAATGACGTACTGATCGTTTCCGATGCTGTCGATCAGAACCTGTATTTGGCGGCTCGCAACCTGCCGCACGTCGATGTTCGTGACGTTCAAGGTTCCGATCCAGTCAGCCTGATCGCCTATGACAAGGTGTTGATCACCGTGTCGGCTGTGAAGAAATTCGAGGAGCTGCTGGGATGAACCAGGAACGCGTATTCAAAGTCCTGCTTGGTCCGCACGTCTCCGAGAAGGCAACCATGCTGGCTGACAGCAAGAGCCAGTTCGTTTTCAAGGTTGCTACTGATGCAACCAAGCTGGAAATCAAGAAGGCCGTCGAGAGCCTGTTCAACGTGAAGGTCGCCAAGGTCAGTACCCTGAATGTTCAGGGTAAGACCAAGCGTACCGCTCGCGGTCTGGGCAAGCGCAACGACTGGAAGAAGGCATACATTGCGCTTCAGCCGGGCCAGGATCTCGATTTCTCCGGCAACGCTGAGTAAGGAAGGGGTGCATCATGGCAATCGTTAAATGCAAACCGACTTCCGCAGGCCGCCGTTTTGTGGTCAAGGTGGTCGGTCAGGAGCTGCACAAAGGCGCTCCTTATGCTCCGCTGCTCGAGAAGAAGTCAAAGTCCGGCGGCCGTAACAACAACGGCCGTATCACCACTCGTCACGTTGGTGGTGGTCACAAGCAGCATTACCGTCTGGTCGATTTTCGTCGCAATAAGGATGGCATTCCCGCTGTCGTTGAGCGCATCGAATACGATCCGAACCGTACTGCGCACATTGCGTTGCTGAAGTATGCCGACGGCGAGCGCCGCTACATCATCGCCCCCAAGGGCGTAAGTGCTGGCGATCAGTTGGTGTCTGGCATCAATGCGCCAATCAAGGCTGGTAACAGCCTGCCGCTGCGCAACATTCCGCTGGGTTCTACCATCCACGGTGTGGAGCTGAAGCCGGGCAAAGGTGCCCAGATCGCTCGTTCCGCTGGTGCGTCGGCTCAGTTGGTAGCGCGTGAGGGTGCATACGTAACGCTGCGTCTTCGCTCTGGCGAAACACGCAAGGTTCTGGCTGAGTGCCGCGCCACTCTGGGTGAGGTTTCGAACGCCGAGCATAGCCTGCGTTCGCTGGGTAAAGCCGGTGCCAAGCGCTGGCGTGGCGTTCGTCCGACCGTTCGCGGTGTGGCGATGAACCCGGTCGATCACCCGCATGGTGGTGGTGAAGGTCGTACCTCTGGTGGTCGTCATCCGGTGTCGCCGTGGGGCTTCCCGACTAAGGGCGCGAAGACTCGCTCGAACAAGCGCACCGACAACATGATCGTCCGTCGCCGCAAGTAACTAGAGGGATACGACAGTGCCACGTTCTCTGAAAAAAGGTCCTTTTATCGATCTTCACCTACTGAAGAAGGTCGAGGTGGCAGCGGAAAAGAATGATCGCAAGCCGGTGAAAACCTGGTCGCGTCGTTCAATGATCCTGCCGCAAATGGTCGGTCTGACCATCGCTGTGCATAACGGTCGCCAACACGTCCCCGTTCTCGTGAACGAAGACATGGTCGGTCATAAACTCGGCGAGTTCGCTGGTACCCGCACTTATCGCGGGCACGTAGCGGACAAGAAAGGCAAGCGCTAAGGGGTAAGGAAAGATGGAAGTAGCCGCTAAGTTGTCGGGCGCTCGCATCTCCGCCCAGAAAGCCCGCCTGGTCGCCGACCAGATCCGCGGGAAAGGGGTGGGCGAAGCGCTCAACCTGTTGGCTTTCAGCAGTAAGAAAGCCGCCGAGATCATGAAGAAAGTGCTGGAGTCGGCCGTGGCCAACGCCGAGCACAACGAAGGCGCTGACGTGGACGACCTGAAGGTTTCCACTGTTTTCGTCAACGAAGGGCGTTCGCTTAAGCGCATCATGCCGCGTGCCAAAGGCCGCGCTGATCGCATCGTCAAGCGGTCTTGCCATATCACTGTCAAGGTTGCGGACAAGTAACGGAGTCGATCAGATGGGTCAGAAAGTACATCCCACTGGCATTCGCCTGGGAATCGTCAAGGAGCACACCTCCGTCTGGTACGCAGACGGTCGTACGTACGCCGATTATCTGCTTGCAGATCTGAACGTGCGCGAGTACCTCCAAGACAAATTAAAAAGCGCGTCCGTAAGCCGTATCGATATCCATCGCCCGGCTCAGACAGCACGCATCACCATCCACACCGCTCGTCCCGGCATCGTGATCGGCAAGAAGGGTGAGGATGTAGAGAAGCTGCGTCAGGACCTGACCAAGCAAATGGGTGTGCCTGTGCACATCAACATCGAAGAAATCCGCAAGCCGGAGCTCGATGCAATGCTGGTAGCACAGAACGTTGCTCAGCAGCTGGAGCGTCGTGTGATGTTCCGTCGCGCCATGAAGCGCGCCGTACAGAACGCGATCCGCATTGGTGCCAAAGGCATCAAGATCCAGGTGAGCGGTCGTCTGGGTGGGGCTGAAATCGCCCGTACGGAATGGTATCGGGAAGGTCGTGTGCCGCTGCACACCCTGCGTGCCGATATCGACTACAACACCTACGAAGCACACACCACTTACGGTGTGATCGGCGTCAAGGTCTGGATCTTCAAGGGTGAGGTCATTGGTGGCCGCCACGAAGAACTCAAGCCGCAAGCGCCTGCGCCTCGTAAAAAAGCTGCCAAGTAAGGAGTACGCCAAATGTTGCAACCAAAGCGTACAAAATTCCGCAAGCAGATGACTGGCCACAATCGTGGTCTGGCTCAGCGCGGTAGCAAGGTCAGCTTCGGCGAGTTCGCTCTGAAGTCTGTTTCCCGTGGTCGTCTGACTGCCCGCCAGATCGAGTCCGCACGTCGTGCGCTGACTCGTCACGTCAAGCGTGGCGGCAAGATCTGGATCCGCGTGTTCCCCGACAAGCCTGTCACCAAGAAGCCTCTGGAAGTCCGGATGGGTAAAGGTAAGGGTAACGTCGAGTACTGGGTAGCCCAGATTCAACCGGGCAAGGTGCTCTACGAGATCGAGGGTGTTTCCGAAGAGCTGGCGCGTGAGGCTTTCGCCCTGGCTGCTGCAAAGCTGCCGCTCGCCACCTCCTTTGTTAAGCGGACGGTGATGTGATGAAAGCGAATGAGCTTCGTGAAAAATCCGCTCAGCAGCTGAACGAGCAGTTGCTCGAGCTGCTGCGCGACCAGTTCAATCTGCGTATGCAGAAGGCAACTGGCCAGTTGGGGCAGTCTCACCTGCTCTCACAAGTCAAGCGCGACATCGCTCGTGTCAAGACTGTGCTCAACCAGCAGGCAGGTAAGTGATCATGGCTGAAGTTGAAAAGACTGTCCGCACGCTGACTGGCCGCGTCGTCAGCGACAAAATGGACAAAACCATCACCGTATTGATCGAGCGTCGCGTTAAGCACCCGATCTACGGTAAATACGTGAAGCGTTCGACCAAACTGCACGCACACGACGAAACCAACCAGTGCCGTATCGGTGACAAGGTCACGATTCGCGAGACTCGTCCTCTGGCGAAGACCAAGTGCTGGATGCTGGTTGATGTCGTTGAACGTGCCGTCGAAGTCTAAGGGCTAGGGGTCGGAGAAATTATATGATTCAGACTCAATCAATGCTCGATGTGGCGGACAACAGTGGCGCTCGTCGTGTCATGTGTATCAAGGTCCTGGGCGGTTCACACCGCCGTTATGCCGGCATCGGTGACATCATCAAGGTTACCGTCAAGGAAGCGATTCCGCGTGGCAAGGTCAAGAAAGGCCAGGTGATGACCGCTGTTGTGGTCCGTACCCGTCACGGTGTTCGTCGTCCGGACGGTTCCATCATTCGCTTCGATGGCAACGCTGCTGTTCTGCTGAACAACAAGCAAGAGCCTATCGGTACCCGTATTTTCGGGCCGGTGACGCGTGAGCTTCGTAACGAGAAGTTCATGAAAATCGTCTCGCTCGCGCCTGAAGTGCTCTAAGGAGTAGCCGCATGCAAAAGATTCGTCGCAACGACGAGATCATCGTCATCGCCGGCAAGGACAAGGGCAAGCGCGGTAAGGTGCTTCGGGTTCTCGCTGACGACCGCTTGGTCGTTGGTGGTATCAACCTCGTAAAGCGTCATACCAAGCCGAACCCAATGTCGGGCGTTCAGGGCGGTATCGTCGAGAAAGAGGCGCCTCTGCACGCCTCTAACGTCGCTATTTTCAATGGTGAAACCAACAAGGCTGATCGCGTTGGCTTCAAGATTGAAGACGGCAAGAAAATTCGTGTCTTCAAGTCGACCCAAAAGCCGGTTGAAGCTTGAGACTGCTAGGTAGATAACCATGGCACGACTAAAAGAAGTTTATCGGAAGCAAATCGCTCCCAAGCTGAAAGAAGAGCTTCAGCTTGGCAACGTGATGGAAGTTCCGCGCATCACCAAGATCACCCTGAATATGGGTATCGGCGAAGCGATCGGTGATAAGAAAATCATCGATAACGCAGTTGCCGACCTGGAGAAGATCACCGGTCAGAAGGTTGTAGTGACCCACGCTCGGAAATCCATTGCGGGCTTTAAGGTTCGTGAAGGCTGGCCGATCGGTGTCAAGGTCACGCTGCGCAATGATCGCATGTATGAATTCCTGGATCGTCTGCTCGCCATTTCCCTGCCTCGGGTTCGCGATTTCCGCGGCCTGAATGCCAAGTCCTTCGATGGTCGTGGCAATTACAGCATGGGTGTAAAAGAGCAGATCATCTTCCCGGAAATCGATTACGACAAGATTGATGCCCTGCGTGGTCTGGACATTACGCTGACCACTACTGCTCGGACGGACGAAGAGGGGCGCGCGCTGCTGCGTGCTTTCAACTTCCCGTTCCGTAACTGATAGGAGTAGGAAATGGCTAAGCAAAGCATGAAGAACCGTGAGCTGAAGCGTCAGCAAACGGTTGCTAAGTACGCCCAGAAGCGTGCCGCGCTGAAAGCTGTCATCGCTAATCCCGAGTCGTCTCCTGAGGCGCGTTGGGAGGCCCAGGTCGCCCTGCAGAAGCAGCCGCGTGATGCCAGCGCTTCGCGTCTGCGCAATCGTTGCCGTCTGACGGGTCGTCCGCATGGTGTGTATCGCAAGTTTGGTCTTGCGCGCAGCATGTTGCGTCAGGCCGCAATGCGTGGCGACGTACCGGGCCTGGTAAAAGCCAGCTGGTAACGAGGTTCCGGCATTGCTGCCGGAACTGCCGCTATCGAATCAAGCCCCTCATGGGGCTTGATTCGTTTCTGGACTGTCTCTAGAATGTCCGGCTCGCCCGACTCACGCCTTTCGAGGCGCGTTCATCTAGTAGGCGACACGAGCCCTCGCGGGCTTATTTTTTAGAATTAGGAGCCAAGAGCCCATGAGTATGCAGGACCCGTTAGCGGACATGCTAACTCGTATCCGTAATGCCCAGATGGCCGAAAAGTCCGTCGTAAGCATGCCGTCTTCCACTTTGAAGGTGGCTGTAGCCAACGTTCTTCAAGGTGAAGGCTATATCGCAGGATACAACGTCAGCAGCGATGCCAAGCCGCAGCTGTCTATCGAGCTGAAGTACTTCGAAGGTCGTCCGGTTATCGAAGAGCTGAAGCGCGTAAGCCGTCCTGGCCTTCGCCAGTACAAATCCGTTGATCAGTTGCCGAAAGTTCGTGGCGGTCTGGGTGTTTCGATCGTGTCCACCAATAAAGGTGTGATGACTGATCGTGCTGCTCGCGCTGCTGGCGTTGGCGGCGAAGTGCTCTGCACAGTGTTCTAAGGGGGGATAAGCATGTCTCGCGTTGCTAAGAACCCCGTCAAGCTGCCCGCTGGTGTTGAATTCAACATGTCTGGCCAGCAGCTTTCGGTGAAGGGTGCCAAGGGCGCTCTTGAACTGAACGTACACTCCTCTGTGGAAGTGATCCATGAGGCTGGTGAGCTCCGTTTTGCTGCGCGTAATGGCGATCAGCAGAACCGTGCCATGGCCGGTACCACCCGTGCGCTGGTTAACAACATGGTGATTGGCGTCAGCCAAGGCTTCGAGCGCAAGCTTCAGCTGGTTGGTGTTGGTTACAAGGCGCAAGCCAAAGGTCAAGTGCTGTCCCTGGCTCTCGGCTTCTCGCACCCGGTGGAATATGAGCTGCCGCAAGGCGTTACCGCTGAGACCCCCAGCCAGACCGATATCCTGATCAAGGGAGTCGATAAGCAACTGGTCGGTCAGGTGGCTGCTGAAATCCGTGACTTCCGTCGCCCTGAGCCTTACAAGGGCAAAGGCGTACGTTACTCGGACGAAGTGGTCCGTCGTAAAGAAGCTAAGAAGAAGTAGGGCATAGCAAATGAGCGTAAAGAAAGTTACTCGTCTGCGTCGCGCTCGCAAGGCACGCCTGAAGATGCGCGAGCTGGAAGTCGTACGCCTTTGTGTGTACCGCTCTTCCCAGCACATCTACGCCCAGGTCCTTTCGGCCGACGGCGGCAAGGTCCTGGCCAGTGCCTCGACTCTCGACAAAGAACTGCGCGGCGGTGCCACCGGCAACGTCGACGCTGCCAAGAAAGTTGGTCAGCTGGTCGCTGAGCGTGCTAAGGCCGCAGGTGTCACCCAGGTGGCGTTCGACCGTTCTGGCTTCAAGTACCATGGTCGTGTCAAGGCACTGGCTGATGCTGCTCGTGAAGGCGGGCTGGAGTTCTAAGTTATGGCATATAACGAGCAAAAGCGCGACGAAGGCTACATTGAGAAGCTGGTTCAAGTTAACCGCGTCGCCAAGACAGTAAAAGGTGGTCGCATCTTCACCTTCACCGCACTGACTGTAGTAGGTGATGGTAAAGGTCGCGTAGGTTTCGGTCGTGGCAAGTCCCGCGAAGTGCCGGCTGCCATTCAGAAGGCCATGGAAGCGGCTCGCCGCAACATGATCCAGGTTGACCTGAACGGTACTACCCTGCAGTACGCGACCAAGGCCGCGCATGGCGCCTCCAAGGTTTACATGCAGCCTGCTTCGGAAGGTACCGGTGTCATCGCCGGTGGTGCAATGCGCGCCATTCTTGAAGTCGCTGGCGTGCAGAACGTCTTGGCCAAGTGCTACGGCTCTACCAACCCGGTCAACGTGGTTCACGCTACGTTCAAAGGTCTGAAAGCCATGCAGTCGCCTGAGTCGATCGCTGCCAAGCGTGGCAAGAGCGTTGAGGAGATTTCCTGATCATGGCTAACACCGTCAAGGTCACGCTGATCAAAAGCGTCAGCGGTCGTATTCCTAATCACAAGCTTTGCGTCAAGGGTCTCGGCCTGCGTCGCATTGGTCATACCGTTGAGGTTCAGGACACTCCTGAAAACCGCGGCATGATCAACAAGGCTTACTACATGCTCCGTGTGGAGGGCTAAGCCATGCAACTGAACGATCTGCGTTCTGCGCCGGGCGCCCGTCGCGAAAAGCTGCGTCCGGGCCGTGGTATCGGCAGCGGCCTCGGCAAGACCGGTGGCCGTGGTCACAAAGGTCAGACTTCCCGCTCCGGCGGCAAGATCGCTCCCGGGTTCGAGGGCGGCCAGCAGCCGTTGCACCGCCGTCTGCCGAAGTTCGGCTTCGTCTCGCTGAAAGCCATGGATCGCGCCGAGGTGCGTACATCCGAACTGGCAAAGGTTCAGGGCGACGTAGTTACTCTGCAGAGCCTCAAGGATGCCGACATCATCAATCAGAACGTTCAGCGTGTAAAAGTCATGCTGTCGGGCGAGGTTGGTCGTGCGGTAACTCTGAAGGGCATCGCCGCCACTAAAGGTGCGCGTGCGGCTATCGAAGCAGCTGGCGGCAAGTTCGAGGAATAAATGGCTAAGCAAGGTGCTCTCTCCGCTCTGAGTAACGGCGGGCTGTCCGAACTCTGGGCTCGTCTGCGTTTTCTGCTGATGGCGATCATCGTCTATCGGATTGGAGCGCATATCCCGGTGCCGGGTATCAATCCCGACAGGTTGGCCGAGCTGTTCCGTCAGAACGAAGGGACCATCCTTAGCCTGTTCAATATGTTTTCCGGTGGTGCGCTGGAGCGCATGAGTATCTTTGCGTTGGGGATCATGCCGTACATTTCGGCGTCGATCATCATGCAGCTCATGACCGCCGTCAGCCCTCAGTTGGAGCAGTTGAAGAAAGAGGGTGAGGCCGGTCGCCGCAAGATCAGCCAGTACACGCGTTACGGTACGCTGGTGCTTGCCGTGGTGCAGGCTATTGGCATGTCGGTCGGCCTCGCCGGACAGGGAGTCGCATTCAGCAATGACTTCGGCTTCTACTTCGTGGCAATCACCACCTTTGTGGCTGGTGCGATGTTCATGATGTGGCTGGGCGAGCAGATCACCGAGCGGGGTGTCGGTAACGGCATTTCGATGTTGATCTTTGCAGGTATCGTTGCGGGTCTTCCGGGTGCGCTGGGGCAGTCCTTCGAGTCCGCGCGGCAGGGTGATGTGAATATCATCGCGCTGCTGGCTGTTGGGCTGGTGGCTGTTGCCATCATCGGTTTTGTGGTCTTCATCGAGCGTGGGCAGCGGCGTATCGCCGTGCACTATGCCAAGCGTCAGCAGGGTCGTAAGGTCTTTGCTGCGCAGACGAGCCACCTGCCGCTGAAGGTCAACATGGCTGGAGTTATTCCAGCCATCTTCGCCAGTAGCATTCTGCTGTTCCCTGCTTCGCTGGGGCAGTGGTTCGGTCAGTCGGAGAGCATGGGTTGGTTGGCTGATATTTCTCAGTCGATCGCTCCTGGTCAGCCGTTGAATATCCTGTTGTTCAGCGCCGGTATCATCTTCTTCTGCTTCTTCTACACGGCATTGATGTTCAATCCGAAAGATGTTGCGGAAAATCTGAAGAAGTCCGGTGCGTTTATCCCGGGGATTCGGCCTGGCGAGCAGTCGGCGCGCTATATTGATGGCGTATTGACTCGCTTGACCATGTTCGGCGCCCTGTACATGACGGCTGTATGCTTGCTGCCTCAGTTCCTTGTGGTTGCTGCAAATGTGCCGTTCTACCTTGGCGGGACATCGTTGCTGATTGTGGTCGTGGTTGTAATGGACTTCATGTCTCAAGTGCAGTCGCACCTCATGTCTCACCAGTACGATTCCCTGATGAAAAAAGCCAACCTGAAGGGCTATGGCAGCGGAATGCTCCGCTGAAGGTAGTTCGTAAGGTTCCAGGAGTTGTCATGAAAGTTCGTGCATCGGTCAAAAAACTGTGCCGCAACTGCAAAATTGTCCGTCGCGAAGGCGTCATTCGGGTGATCTGCAGTGCAGAACCGCGTCACAAGCAGCGCCAAGGCTGATTGTGAGCTAAGGCTCGAGCCCGGTAGCTAGTGCGCTGCCGGGTTGATTATTTGTTATTACAGCGTTAGTATCTCGCGCCCTTTTCTTGGCTTCCGGGGCGTTGGGTAGCTGTCAATTGGAGTTTCACTGAATGGCCCGTATTGCAGGCGTAAACATTCCAGATAACAAGCACACTGTTATCTCGCTGACCTACATCTATGGTGTTGGTCGCACTCGTGCGCAGACTATCTGCGCAGCTACCGGCGTAAACCCGGCAGCGAAAATCAAAGATCTCTCCGACGAGCAGGTCGAACTGCTGCGCGGCGAAGTGGCAAAGTTCATCGTTGAGGGTGATCTGCGTCGCGAAGTCAACATGAAGATCAAGCGCTTGATGGACCTAGGTTGCTACCGCGGCCTGCGTCATCGTCGTGGTCTGCCGGTGCGCGGTCAGCGTACCAAGACCAACGCCCGCACCCGTAAGGGCCCGCGCAAGCCGATCCGCAAGTAATCGCGTAGGAATTTAAGTAATGGCAAAACCTGCTGCTCGTCCTCGTAAAAAAGTCAAAAAGACAGTGGTTGATGGCATCGCCCATATCCATGCGTCTTTCAATAACACCATCATCACGATCACCGATCGCCAGGGCAACGCATTGTCCTGGGCTACTTCCGGTGGCTCGGGCTTCCGTGGTTCGCGTAAAAGCACCCCGTTCGCTGCTCAGGTAGCTGCTGAGCGCGCCGGTCAGGCCGCTCTGGAATATGGTCTCAAGAACCTTGATGTCAACGTCAAAGGTCCAGGCCCGGGTCGTGAATCCGCTGTTCGTGCTTTGAACGGTTGTGGTTATAAAATCGCCAGCATCACCGACGTGACGCCGATCCCGCATAACGGGTGCCGTCCGCCGAAGAAGCGTCGCGTGTAATCAGGAGACAGTGAAGAATGGCTCGTTATATTGGTCCCAAGTGCAAACTGTCTCGTCGTGAAGGCACCGATCTCTTTCTGAAGAGTGGTGCGCGCGCGCTCGAATCGAAATGCAACATTGAAACCCCGCCAGGTGTTCACGGCCAGCGCCGTGGACGTCTGTCTGATTACGGTACTCAGCTGCGTGAGAAGCAGAAGGTCCGTCGTATCTATGGAGTGCTCGAGCGCCAGTTCAGCGGTTACTACAAGGAAGCGGCTAGCCGCAAGGGCGCTACCGGCGAGAATTTGCTGCAACTGCTGGAGTGCCGTCTGGATAACGTGGTTTACCGCATGGGCTTCGGCTCTACTCGTGCTGAATCGCGTCAGCTGGTTTCCCACAAGGCAATCAGTGTAAATGGCAAGACCGTGAACGTTCCGTCCTACCAGGTCAAAGCTGGTGACGTGGTTGCCGTTCGCGAGAAGTGCCGTAACCAGCTGCGTATCGCCCAAGCCCTGGAACTGTGCGTACAGCGCGGTCGTGTTGAGTGGGTCGAAGTAGATGCCGACAAGAAATCCGGCGTTTTCAAGAATGTTCCGGCTCGCAGTGATCTGTCCGCCGACATCAACGAAAACCTGATTGTCGAGCTCTACTCCAAGTAAGGGCTAGAAAATAGGTGTATCCATGCAGATTTCGGTAAATGAGTTCCTGACCCCCCGCCATATCGATGTGCAGGTGGTCAGTCCGACCCGTGCCAAGATCACGCTCGAACCTCTCGAGCGTGGTTTCGGCCATACCCTGGGCAACGCGCTGCGTCGTATTCTGTTGTCCTCCATGCCCGGCTGTGCTGTGGTCGAGGCTGAGATCGACGGTGTGCTCCACGAGTACAGCGCTATCGAGGGCGTGCAGGAAGATGTCATTGAAATCCTGCTCAATCTCAAAGGTATCGCCATCAAGCTGCACGGCCGTGATGAAGTGACCTTGAGCCTGGTGAAGAAGGGCGCGGGCGCTGTTACCGCTGCCGATATCCAGCTGGATCACGATGTCGAAATCGTCAATGGCGATCATCTGATCGCCAACCTGGCGGCTAATGGTTCGATCAACATGAAGCTCAAGGTCGCTCGCGGCCGTGGTTACGAGCCTGCTGATGCGCGTCAGAGCGACGAGGACGAAAGCCGTAGCATCGGTCGTCTGCAGCTCGACGCCACCTTCAGCCCGGTCCGTCGCGTGGCTTATGTGGTCGAAAACGCTCGTGTCGAGCAGCGTACCAACCTGGACAAGCTGGTCATTGACCTGGAAACCAATGGCACTTTGGATCCCGAAGAGGCGATCCGTCGTGCCGCGACTATTCTGCAGCAGCAGCTGGCCGCATTTGTCGACCTCAAGGGAGACAGCGAGCCGGTTGTAGTCGAGCAGGAAGACGAGATCGATCCGATCCTGCTGCGTCCGGTTGATGATCTGGAGCTGACCGTTCGTTCGGCCAACTGCCTCAAAGCAGAAAACATCTACTACATCGGTGATCTGATTCAGCGCACCGAAGTCGAGCTGTTGAAAACGCCGAACTTGGGCAAGAAGTCTCTGACCGAAATCAAAGACGTTCTGGCCTCTCGTGGTCTGTCCCTGGGCATGCGTCTCGACAATTGGCCGCCGGCAAGTCTCAAGAAGGACGATAAGGCTACGGCCTGATCGCCCATAGTCACCGAACTGATCGTTTGGTAAGGAATTTCAATCATGCGTCATCGTAAAAGTGGCCGTCATCTCAGCCGCACAAGCGCACACCGCAAGGCCATGTTCCAGAACATGGCGGTGTCGCTGTTCGAGCACGAACTGATCAAAACAACCCTGCCTAAGGCCAAGGAACTGCGTCGCGTTGCCGAGCCGCTGATCACCCTGGCCAAGGAAGACAGCGTCGCCAACCGTCGTCTGGCTTTCGACCGTACTCGCTCGAAGGCTATCGTTGGCAAACTGTTCAATGACCTGGGTCCGCGTTATGCCACCCGCCAAGGTGGTTACCTGCGTATTCTCAAGTGCGGTTTCCGCGCTGGGGACAATGCGCCCATGGCTTATGTGGAGCTGGTTGACCGTCCGGTTACCGGTGAAGTCGAAGCAGCTGAGTAAGCTAGCTTCGTCAAGAAAACCGAGCCTTCAGGCTCGGTTTTTTTTCGTCTGAAGATTTTGGCTATCGGTAGCGTTGATCTTGATCATTAGAGTGTATTGGTTGCGATTCATATGATGGCACTCAACCAGCCGGTGACGTGACCGACACTGGATAGTTCTCGAATTGCCACGGAGTAGTAGCCATGACCGATCAGCCCAAACTCACTACCGTCGCCGGTGCCCCGGTAGCCGAAAACCAGAATTCCATGACCGCCGGTCCGCGCGGTCCCATGTTGCTGCAGGACGTGTGGTTTCTAGAGAAGCTCGCACATTTCGATCGTGAAGTGATCCCTGAGCGGCGTATGCATGCCAAAGGCTCTGGCGCCTTTGGTGAGTTCGTTGTTACTCATGACATTACCCGCTACACCAAGGCGGTGATTTTCTCGGAAGTGGGCAAAAAAACACCGATGTTTGCGCGGTTCTCTACCGTTGCCGGCGAGCGCGGTGCTGCCGATGCCGAACGTGATATTCGCGGCTATGCCCTGAAGTTCTACACCGAGCAAGGCAACTGGGACATGGTCGGCAACAACACGCCAGTGTTCTTTTTCCGCGATCCACTGAAATTCCCCGATCTGAACCACGCGGTCAAACGCGACCCGCGCACCAACATGCGTAGTGCCAATAATAACTGGGACTTCTGGACCGGCCTGCCGGAGGCGCTGCACCAGATTACCTATGTGATGGGCGACCGTGGGATACCGGCCTCCTACCGGCACATGCATGGTTTCGGCTCGCACACCTACAGCTTTATCAGCGCCGATCACCAGCGGTACTGGGTCAAGTTCCATTTCAAAACCCAGCAGGGCATCAAGAACCTCACCGACGCCGAAGCAGCAGCTATCGTTGCTGGCGATCGTGAAAGCTCTCAGCGTGATCTGTTCGAGGCGATCGAGCGTGGCGATTTCCCTCGCTGGACCATGTACGTGCAGGTAATGCCCGAAGCTGAGGCGGCAAGCTATCGTTTCCATCCGTTCGATCTGACCAAGGTCTGGTCGAAGAAGGATTACCCGCTGATCGAAGTGGGTTACTACGAGCTCAACCGCAACGCCGACAATTACTTCCAGGATGTCGAGCAGGCGGCATTCACGCCCGCGAACGTGGTGCCGGGCATCAGCTTCTCGCCGGACCGCATGCTTCAGGGGCGCCTGTTTTCCTACGGCGATGCGCAGCGCTACCGCTTGGGCGTCAACCATCACCAGATCCCGGTGAACGCGCCGCGCTGCCCAGTGCACAGCTTCCATCGCGATGGCGCGATGCGGGTCGATGGCAACCACGGTGGTCGCTTGCATTACCAGCCGAACACTTACGGGGAATGGCGTGAGCAGCCAGACTTCAGCGAGCCGCCGTTGGCGCTCGAAGGCGCCGCCGCCCGTTACGATTACCGGTTGGACGATGCGGACTACTTCACTCAGCCAGGCGATCTGTTCCGGTTGATGGAGGCGGACGAACAGCAGCGTCTATTCGAGAACACAGCGCGGGCGATGGGCGATGCGGCACGGCATATCAAGCTGCGGCATATCAAGCACTGCTACTTGGCTGATCCAGCCTACGGTACCGGTATCGCCAAGGCGTTGGACCTCCCTGTCGAGGAGGCGCTGGCTTAAGCCTTCTGTGACGAAATAGCCCGCAGCATGCTGCGGGCTTTCGTATCGGGTCGGATTTACGATAGGGCTCGGGGCAAACCTGTAGCGTTCATTTATGCCGGGCTTGATCACGCTCAAGCAACGGTTTAAGAAAGTGACCGGTATGCGACTGCGGCATCTCGGCAACGTTTTCGGGGGTGCCCGTAGCGATGATCTGACCGCCTTTCGAGCCCCCTTCGGGGCCGAGATCCACCAGCCAATCCGCCGTCTTGATCACGTCCAGATTGTGCTCGATGACTACCACCGTATTGCCGTGATCGCGAAGGCGGTGCAACACATCCAGCAACTGCTGGATATCGGCGAAGTGCAACCCCGTGGTGGGCTCGTCGAGGATGTACAGCGTCTTGCCGGTATCCCGTTTGGACAGCTCGCGCGACAGCTTGACCCGTTGTGCCTCGCCTCCTGATAGGGTGGTCGCGCTCTGTCCGAGCTTGATGTAGGACAGCCCCACATCGATTAGCGTCTGCAGCTTGCGTGCGACGGCTGGCACTGGAGCGAAGAATTCCCGCGCCTCTTCGATGGTCATATCCAGCACTTCGGTAATGCTTTTGCCTTTGTACTTCACTTCCAGCGTTTCGCGGTTGTAGCGCTTGCCCTTGCACACGTCGCAGGGCACGTAGATATCCGGCAGGAAGTGCATTTCCACCTTGATCACGCCGTCGCCCTGGCAGGCCTCGCAGCGCCCGCCCTTGACGTTGAAGGAGAACCGCCCCGGGCCGTAACCGCGAGAGCGGGCTTCAGGTACGCCAGCGAAAAGCTCGCGGATCGGCGTGAACAGTCCGGTATAGGTCGCAGGGTTAGAGCGCGGTGTGCGTCCTATCGGGCTCTGGTCGATGTCCACCACCTTGTCCAGATGCTGCAGACCATCGAACGAATCATGAGGTGCCACCTCGAGCGTCGTCGCGCCGTTCAGGGCCGTGGCGGTGATCGGAAAGAGCGTGTTGTTGATCAGCGTCGACTTGCCCGAGCCCGACACCCCGGTGATGCAGGTCAGCAGGCCCACGGGGATTTCCAGATCGACGTTGCGCAGATTGTTGCCGCGTGCGCCCTTGAGCCTGAGCAGCTTGCTCGTATCGCGAGGGGTGCGTTGCGCGGGGTAGAGAATATTCACCCGGCCGGAAAGATAGCCGCCAGTCAGCGAGGCGGGATTGTTCATCACCTCGTCCGGCGTGCCTTGCGCCACGATCTGTCCACCATGCACGCCGGCGCCGGGACCTATGTCGACCACGTAGTCGGCGAGGCGTATAGCGTCTTCATCATGCTCGACGACGATCACCGTATTGCCGATGTCGCGCAGGTGACGCAGGGTGCCGAGCAGGCGTTCATTGTCGCGCTGATGCAGGCCGATAGAGGGTTCGTCGAGAATGTACATGACCCCGACCAGACCCGCGCCGATCTGGCTGGCTAGGCGGATGCGCTGAGCTTCGCCGCCGGACAGGGTGTCGGCGCTGCGGTCCAGCGTCAGGTAGTCGAGGCCTACGTTGACCAGGAACTGCAGCCGTTCGCGAATCTCCTTGAGAATCTTGTCGGCGATCTCACCGCGACGTCCGGTGAGCGAGAGGTCACCGAAATACTCGGTGGCATCGCCGATCGGCAGGCCAGTCACCGCCGGCAGGGTCTTGTCCCCGACCCATACATGGCGTGCTTCGCGACGCAGGCGGGTGCCGCGGCATTCCGGGCAGGGCTGAGTACTGAGATATTTGCCCAGTTCTTCACGTACCGAATTGGATTCGGTTTCCCGGTAGCGACGCTCGAGGTTGGGGATGATTCCCTCGAAGGGGTGAGAGCGTTTGACGATATCGCCGCGGTCGTTCAGATAGCGGAAGTCCACATTCTCCTTTCCACTGCCGCGCAAGACGACTTTCTGCTGCTCCGCCGGCAGGGAGTCGAATGGCTCGTCAAGACTGAAACCATAATGCGATGCGAGCGAGCCGAGCATCTGGAAGTAATAGACGTTGCGCCGATCCCAGCCGCGAATGGCGCCCTCAGCCAGGGTCAGCTCGCCATTGACCAGGCGTTTGGCATCGAAGAACTGTTTGACGCCCAGGCCGTCGCAGGTCGGGCATGCGCCGGCCGGGTTGTTGAACGAGAACAGCTTGGGCTCGAGCTCGCTGATCGAATGCCCGCAAATTGGGCAGGCGAAGCGGGCTGAGAAAATCATTTCCTCAGTGTCACTCTCGTCGTCCATCGAGGCGACCAGGGCGATGCCATCGGCGAGCTTGAGTGCCGTCTCGAAGGATTCGGCGAGACGCTGCTGCAAGTCGCTGCGCACTTTGAAACGATCCACCACGACATCGATGGAGTGCTTCTTTTGCTTATCGAGTTTCGGCAGTTCATCGAGTTCGTAGAGCCGCCCGTTGATCCTCGCCCGTACGAAGCCCTGCGCGCGCAGCTCATCGAACACCGCCAGATGCTCGCCCTTGCGTTCGCGAATGACGGGGGCGAGCAGCATCAGCTTGCGGCCTTCCGGTAGTGCCAGCACCTGATCGACCATCTGGCTGACCGTCTGGGCTTCCAGCGGTGCATCGTGATCCGGACAGCGCGGCGTACCGACGCGTGCATAGAGCAAGCGCAGGTAATCGTAGATCTCGGTAATGGTGCCGACGGTCGACCGGGGATTGTGGGAAGTCGACTTCTGCTCGATGGAGATGGCCGGGGAGAGGCCTTCGATGGTGTCGACGTCGGGCTTTTCCATCATCGATAGAAATTGCCGGGCGTACGCCGAGAGCGATTCGACATAGCGCCGCTGACCTTCGGCATAAAGCGTATCGAAGGCCAGCGAGGATTTGCCGGAACCCGACAGACCCGTGATCACGATCAGCTTGTCGCGTGGCAGGGTCAGGTCGATGTTTTTCAGGTTATGGGTACGAGCCCCACGAATCAGAATCTTGTCCAAAGCAGCCTCGCGTCGCGGGCGAAAACCCGAAATTATACGGCCAGGTGCGACACAGCGGCAAAGTAGCCAGCCTGTGCCGAACCGCGGGATGGCTGTTAGAATCGCCGCCGGTTCATTCAGGCGAGACCCCACATGCAGGATCCCTACAGCGAGCGCATGAGCGCCAGCGAAACTCGCGCAGCATCCGGGCTGGCCCTGGTTTTCGCGTTTCGCATGCTCGGCATGTTCATGGTGCTGCCAGTACTGGCGACCTATGGCATGGAGCTGCAGGGAGCCACACCGGCACTGATCGGTCTCGCTATCGGTGCCTATGGTTTGACCCAGGCGGTGCTACAAATTCCGTTCGGCATGCTTTCTGATCGAATTGGCCGTCTGCCGGTGATCTACTTTGGCTTGCTGATCTTTGCCGCGGGTGCGGTACTCGCCGCGACGGCTGATTCCGTTTGGGGCGTCATCGCCGGCCGCGTGCTGCAGGGAGCTGGCGCCATTTCCGCGGCGGTGATGGCGCTGCTGTCTGATCTCACCCGCGAGCAGCATCGCACCAAGGCGATGGCGATGATCGGTATGAGCATTGGTGTTTCATTCGCTGTGGCGATGATTCTCGGGCCGCTGCTGACGCGTGCGTTCGGTCTGTCCGGCCTGTTCTGGGCGACGGCGGGGATGGCGCTGCTGGGTATGCTGGTCGTCGCCACGTTGCCGCGCGCCCATCGTCATCTGCGCCATCGTGAGTCGGGTGTGGCCAGGCAGGCGCTCGGCGAGACGCTGCGTCATCCGAGCCTCCTGCGCCTGGATTTCAGCATCTTCGTATTGCATGCGATTCTCATGGCCAGTTTCGTCGCATTGCCGCTGGCCTTGGTGGACGAAGCGGCGCTGCCCAGGGATGAGCACTGGTGGGTCTATCTCACCGCCCTGGTGGTCGGATTCTTCGGCATGGTGCCCTTCATCATTTATGGCGAAAAAAAGCGGCAGATGAAGCGCGTCGTCTTGGGCGCCGTGGGGGTTCTGCTATTCGCCGAGCTGTTCTTCTGGTGGCTCGGTCACGGGCTCTGGGCATTGGTCGTCGGCATGATCGTGTTCTTCATCGCATTCAATCTGCTGGAAGCCTCCTTGCCTTCGCTGATCAGCAAGGTGGCGCCGGCCGGTGGCAAGGGTACGGCGATGGGTGTTTACTCAACGAGCCAGTTTCTCGGTGCCGGTATTGGCGGCGTCTTGGGTGGATGGTTTTACCAGCAGGGTGGCCTTGCGCTGGTTTTCGCCGGCTGCGCCGTGCTCTGCGGGCTGTGGCTGATGGTGGTCTGGGGCATGCGCGAGCCGCCTTACGTCACCGGTTTGCGGCTGCCATTGTCGACCGATGCGTTGCGAAACCCCGCCCTTGCCGAGCATATATTGGCGGTGCCTGGTGTGTCGGATGCTGTGGTGATTGCCGATGAGTCGGCCGCCTACGTTAAGGTCGACATGCAGGTGTTGGATCGGGAAGCGCTCGACCGCCTGGTCGCCTGAACACCCTTTCGCTGATGCGGGCCGGGCGCGCCTCTCGCTGCCGACTGTGCCTCTGCCTGAGACCATCCCGGTTGGCCGGCAAGGGGCGGTGAGGTAAGATTCACGGCCATTGGCTTTCGCTCCGTCACGGAGCGCTCTCCAGTGAGCCAACCCAAACTCATGTTCAAACAAAGGAGTTACCCATGGCCAGAGGGGTGAATAAAGTCATCTTGATCGGCAATGTCGGCGGCGACCCGGAAACCCGCTACATGCCCAATGGCAATGCGGTGACCAACATTACGCTGGCCACCACCGACAGCTGGAAGGACAAGCAGACCGGCCAGCAGCAAGAGCGCACCGAGTGGCACCGTGTCGTGTTGTTCGGCAAGGTGGCTGAAATCGCTGGCGAGTACCTGCGCAAGGGCTCGCAGTGCTACATCGAAGGCCGCCTGCAAACCCGCGAATGGGAAAAGGACGGCGTCAAGCGCTACACCACCGAGATTGTGGTTGATATGGGCGGCACCATGCAGCTGCTCGGCGGCCGTGGTGGCAGTTCCGACGATGCGCCACGTCAATCCCAGCCGCGTCCGCAACGCGAGCCGCAACAGCAGTCGCGCCCGCAGTCTCAGCCGCAGCCAGCTCAGCAGCCGGCACCGGACTACGACAGCTTCGACGACGATATCCCGTTCTAGAGTTCTCTCCATGCGAATGCGCCTGATGCTGTTGGGCGGCGGCAATGCCCTGGGTCAGGCGCTTATCCGCCTCGGCGCCGAGGAAGATATAAGCTTCCTCGCACCGCGCCCGCCCGACCAGGGTTGGGACGCGCCCAGCCTGACCAAATTGCTCGACGACAATCGCCCGGATGTCGTGATCAACCTCGCCTATTATTTCGACTGGTTTCAGATCGGCCATGTCGATGAAGCTGTGCTTGCCCATCAGGAGCGAGCGGTAGAGCGGTTGGCAGAGCTTTGCCAGCATCACGAGTTCGTACTGATGCAGCCCTCCAGCTACCGCGTGTTTGATGGCGCTCGCACCACCGCTTACAGCGAGAAGGACGAAGTGGCGCCGCTGGATGCGCGCAGCCGTGCGCTCTGGCGTATCGAGCAGAGCGTTCGCGCGCTCTGCCCGCGACACGTTCTGCTGCGGTTCGGTTGGTTGCTGGACGATAGTTCGGACGGTTTGCTTGGGCGGTTTCTGCAGCGTCTCGAACAGGACGATGAGCTGTCTGTTGCCGATGACCGCCGTGGCAATCCGACGCCTGTCGACGATGCGGCGCGTGTCATCCTTGCCGTGCTGAAGCAGCTGGACTGTAGGGCGCCGCTGTGGGGCACCTATCACTATGGTGGGCACGAGGCGTCGACACCATTGGTGGTCGGTCAGGCGCTGCTTGCCGAGGCCGCCCACCATCGTCAGTTGAAAATCGATAGCCTGACCCCGGTCGCGCACGCAAGCTGTCCAGACGCTCAGGACGAGCCGCAGCATGGTGTGCTGGCCTGCAAGAAAATCTTCAATACTTTCGGAATCAAGCCGCGCGCCTGGCGTACCGGATTGCCGAGCCTCCTGGAGCGTTACTACCGACATGGTTGAATCACCGATTCTGGTTACCGGGGGCGCCGGTTTCATCGGCTCGAACCTCGTCGATGCATTGGTTGCTCGCGGCTATGCGGTGCGGGTGCTGGACAACTTGTCCACGGGCAAACGCAGCAACCTGCCGGACGGTGTGCGCGTGGAGTTGATCGAGGGCGACGTCGCCGACGCGCAGGTCATGCGGCGGGCTGTCCGTGGCGTGCGAGCCGTGGTGCATCTGGCTGCCGTGGCATCGGTGCAAGCATCGGTCGATGACCCGGTGGGTACACACCAGAGCAATCTGGTCGGCACGTTGAACCTGTGCGAGGCCATGCGCGACGAAGGTATTCGCCGAGTCGTCTTTGCGTCGAGCGCTGCCGTCTACGGCAACAATGGCGAAGGGCAGCCCATTGATGAAGAAACCCCGAAAGCGCCGCTGACACCTTATGCGGCGGACAAGCTTGCCAGCGAGCATTACCTGGATTTCTACCGCCGCCAGCATGGACTGGAGCCGGTCATCTTCCGGTTCTTCAATATCTTCGGCCCTCGTCAGGACCCTTCATCGCCGTACTCCGGGGTGATCAGCATCTTCACCGAGCGTGCGCAGAAAGGCCTGCCGATCGCGGTGTTCGGCGACGGCGAACAGACCCGCGATTTCCTTTACGTCGGCGATCTGGTCGAGGTGCTGGTGCAGGCGCTGGAGAGCACTGAAGTGGACGCGGGTGCGATCAATGTCGGGCTCAATCGCGCCACTTCGCTGAACGAGTTGCTGGCGTCCATTGGCGATGTGCTGGGCGGGCTGCCGCCGGTCAGTTACCAGGCGGCGCGAAGTGGCGATATCCGCCACTCGCGAGCCGACAATGCACGCCTGCTGCAGCGCTTTCGGTTGCCGGAGCCAGCGACTGATATGCGGATGGGGCTGGCGAAATTGCTGGGTCGCTAGTAAAGCTGCGAAATGGAAAAAGGCGCCCTAGGGCGCCTTTGCTTTGCTCAACGATCCGGTGGTTCTGGTTTCGTCAGAATTTGTAGCCGAGACCGACCATGTAGACCATCGGGTCGACATCTACATCGACCTTAACTTTGGCTCCGCCATAGCTCGTTGTGCCGGTAGTGTCGATATCGATATAGCGTACCTGAGCGTTGATCATCACGTTCTCGGTCAGCATGTAATCTATGCCCACTTGGGCCGCTAAGCCCCATGAATCCTTCATGTCCAGCCCGTTGAAGCCCTTGCCCTCAGCTTCGCTGGTGAGCTTGTCGTCAAAGAACCATGTGTAGTTGATCCCCGCACCGACGTAGGGCTGGAATGCGGACTTGCTGTCGAGCGGGTAGTAAACGAGGCTGAGGGTCGGCGGTAGGTGCTTGAGTTCGCCCAACTTTCCGTTCAGGCCTGCAAACCCGCCAGGCATGCCGGAAACCCCCACGTCGTGGGTGAAGGGGCTTGCAGCGAGCAATTCAATGCCGATCTTGTCGGTCAACATATAGGCGAAGTTCAGGCCCAGCTGGGTGTCGCTATCGAGGGTAGCCTTTGTTCCTGGAACGCTGGTCGAAAGCGCGCCTACATAGATATCGCCGCTATCCTCATGCGGATCAACCGTAATGGCACCGGCGCGCAGAATCACATCACCCGCCTGATGGGCCTGGGCGAGGGGGGCGGCGAGGGCCATGGCCAGCACGGAAGCGGTAAACAGGGTCTTGCGCATAATGAGCTCCATCGAGACGTGATCTGTTGCGTTGGAGCCATGGTAGGGCGCGCTACTCCGCCGAATTTGATCCAGCTCAACGAAACGCTTCGCTTTGCCTGGGCTGCGACGTATTGCCCTGGGTTGCCTTCCTTTGTTCACCTAGATGATAATGTTTCTCTTTCGAGTTTGACCTTCGTCTGCAAGGATCCATTTAATGCAAGCCCTTATCCCCCGCCTCTTGGCGGTCGCCGTGTTGCCATGCTGCGTTCAGCTTCACGCAGCTCCGCTGGATGCTGCACTGGACGAAAGTCAGCGTCTGGCAGCGGAGGCCAAGGCATCGCAAGCACGCATCGAGCAGCTCGACGATGCCACTCGGCAGATGCTCAACGACTATCGCAACGCTGTGCAGCAGGCGGAGGCGCTGGAGGCCTATAACAAGCAGCTGACCGAGCTCACCGCGGGGCAACGTAAGGAACTCGAAGGTTTTCAGCGTCAGCTGGACAGTATCGAGCGCACCCAGGAGGCCGTTGCGCCTCAGATGGGGCAGATGATCGATGTGCTCGAAGAGTTCATCGCGGCGGACTTGCCGTTCCTTCCCGACGAGCGCGCCGACCGCCTGGCCAGCTTGCAGGACATGCAGGCGCGCGCGGATATCAGTCTGGCCGAGAAATACCGTCGAATCCTCGAGGCCTATCAGATCGAAAGCGATTACGGCAGAACGCTGGAGGCCTGGCGCGGCGAGCTGCCGGTCGAGGGCGGCAGCCGTAGCGTTGAATTTCTGCGTCTAGGACGGACGATGCTCTATTACCAGACACTCGATGCGCATGAGAGCGGTTGGTGGAATCCCCAAACCGGTGCGTGGGAGACGCTTGATGCAAGCGCCCGCCGGCCAATCACCAAGGCAATTGCCATTGCGCGTCAGCAGCAAGCGCCCAGCTGGCTCGAACTGCCGGTGAAGACCCTGGCCAAGGAGGCGACGCAATGAACCGTTTATTGACCGTTTTGCTGATCGGCTTGTTGCCGGCGCTGGCTCAGGCAGCCGAACCGCTGACTCCAGATCAGCTGCTGCAACGCATTCGCAGCGAGCGCGCCGCGGAGGTCGAGGCCATGCAGGCGCGTGAGCAGGCGTTTATCCAGAATCGCAGTGAGCAAGCGCAACTGCTGGCGCGTGCCAACGCCGCGCTTGAAAGGCAGAAGGCCGAAGCCGAGCGTCTGAAAGCCGAGTTCGATCGTCAGGAGGCCGAACTGGCTGAGCAGGAAACACTACTGGCACAGCGGGTTGGGCATCTCGGCGAGCTGTTCGGCGTGGTTCGCCAGAGCGCAGGTGATATCGCTGGCCAGTGGCAGGACAGTCTGCTCAATGCGCAGTATCCGGATCGACTGGCGCGGCTGAAGGCGCTGGCCGAAAGCCGTGCGCTTCCGTCCGCAGAAGATCTGGATGGCTTTTGGATGACCTTGCTCGAAGACCTTGCCGCCAGTGGGCGAGTCGAGCGGGTTGAGCTACCGGTCGTGGGCGCCGACGGTCAGCGCAGCGTTGAATCGGTGCTACGGGTCGGTGCTTTCTCCGTATTCACTGATGATGCCTTCCTGCGTTACGACAGTGATGCCGGTGAGCTTCTGGCTCCGGCGCGGCAACCTGCCGGGTTGGGCCTGGTCGATGATTACCTGAGCGACGGCGACGCGCTGGCGACACTGCCGATCGATCCAACCCGCGGCTCGTTGCTGGCACAGCTGCAGCGCCAGCCGCAATTATGGGATCGGGTTCAGCAGGGCGGTCTAGTCGGCTGGGTCATCTTGGTGCTCGGCGCCATCGGCCTGCTGTTGGCGATCTGGCGCATGGTCTACCTGACTGGTGTCGGGCGCGGTGTGGGCCGGCAGATGAATGAGCTGAACAAGCCGCGCGATGACAACCCGCTGGGCCGTATCATTGGAGTGCTCGGGCCTAAGCCGCAATTGTCCGATCTGGAAACCCTCGAACTGAAACTCGACGAAGCGATTCTTCAAGAAACGCCGCCGCTGGAGCGTGGGCAACCGCTACTCAAACTCCTGGCCGCCGTAGCGCCGCTGCTCGGGTTGCTGGGTACCGTGACCGGCATGATCGTGACCTTCCAAGCCATTACCCAAAGCGGTGGCGGTGATTCGCGGCTGATGGCTGACGGCATCTCCCAGGCGCTGGTGACTACGGTGCTGGGGCTGGTTGTGGCGATTCCGCTGTTGTTTCTGCATAGCTTGCTGGCCAGCCGCAGCAAGGCGCTGATTCAATTGCTGGAACAACAAAGCGCCGGCCTGATCGCGCTGCATCTGTCGGGGACACCGCGCCGTGAATGATCTGCACGGTAGCTGGCTGCGTCTGGTCGATAGCGGACACGCGCTGCTCGACTTCATGGCTGCGGGTGGCGTGGTGATGTGGGCGCTGGCTGGATTGTGCGTGCTCTATTGGACGCTGGTGTTCGAACGCCTGTGGTTCATGCGGCGGGTCTTTCCGCGCTGGGCCGAGACACGTCGCCAGGCTTGGGCGCGGCTGGGCGATGAGCCCGGTAGCTGGCAGCGCGCGGTGCGCAGTACCTGGCTGGCCCAGGCCCAGCAGCAGCTCTCCGGCCCGTTGCGGATGAGCAAGACCCTGGTGGCGATGTGTCCGCTGCTCGGCCTGCTTGGCACCGTCAGCGGCATGATCGCGGTATTCGACGTGCTGGCGCTTAACGGCACCGGCAACCCTCGTGGCATGGCCGCGGGCGTCTGGCAGGCGACCCTGCCGACGATGGCCGGCATGGTGCTGGCCATCACTGGACTGTTCAGCCTGGCGCGCCTCGAGCGAATCGCGCGACTGGCTCTCGACCGGCTGGCCGACCAGCTGCGTCACGATTGAGGATTAACGGATGCGTATGCGTCGTCACCACCAGCAGGAAGAAGACACCGGCATCGACCTGACGCCGATGCTCGACGTGGTCTTCATCATGCTGATCTTCTTCATCGTCACCAGCTCCTTCATCAAGGAGTCCGGTGTCGAGGTTCAACGCCCGCAGGCCGATACCGCCAGCGCGCAGGACAAGGGCAACATCCTGATTGCGGTAACGGCTGAAGGTCAGGTCTGGATAGATAAGCAGGCGGTGGATGTACGCAGCGTGCGTGCGCACGTCGAGCGCATGCGCGTCGACCAGCCCGAGGGCGCCGTGGTGGTGCAGGCCGATCAGGATGCGCGCACCGGTCTCGTGGTTCAGGTCATGGATCAGGCGCGTCTGGCCGGGGTCCGGGACGTGGCGCTCGCTGCCAGTTCGGGAGTGCAGTGATGGTCCGCGGACTGGGCCGGATCGGGTTGTCGTTCGTCGCTGCTTGCGTGGTGGCGTTGCTGTTGTTCGCCTTGATGTTGAGCATGGTCACCCCGCCGCGCAGTGAGGTGGCAGACGATCCTGTGGCGATCGCCAATTTCGTGCGCATGGACAGCCGCAACGAAAGCGCCTCGACTCGTTCGCGACAGCAGGCTCCAGAGCCGCCGCAACCGAAGACACCACAACCGCCAACCCCGCCCACGCCGAGCATGGCCAGCCCCAGTGCCAATCTGCCGAAACTCGACCTGCAATTGCCCAATATCGATAGCGGTCTGTCTGTCGCCAGCGCGCCAGCGCCGAGCCTGAGCGGTCTGACCGCAGCGGCACCGGCCGCAACGCCGGCGCCTCCACCCGCTGCGGCCGCAGTTGGGGAAGCAGCGGCGCCATCCGGCGGCCCAGAGCAGGAAGTCATGCCGCTGAATGATGTCCGTCCCGAGTATCCGTATCGCGCTCGCCAGCGTGGCATCGAAGGTCATATCAAGCTGGCCTTTACCATCACGCCAGCTGGCAAAGTCGAGAACATCCGTGTTCTGGAAGCCTCGCCACGCAATGTGTTCGATCGTGAAGCTCGCCGTGCCGCCGCGCGCTGGCGTTTCGCGCCGCGTACCGAAAACGGCGCGGCGGTATCGCGTGAAGCGGTAAAAACTCTGCACTTCCGCCTGCAAGGAGAACGCTGACATGCCTCGTTTGCTGCTGTTGATCTCATTGTTGTTCGCTGTCTCGACGCAGGCGGCCCAGACCATCGACCCGTTGGTGTTCAAGGCGCTTGAGCGCGCGCAGACCGCGCAGGAAAAAGGCGATTACAACGCCGCGCGAAACGCGCTTACGCAAGCCGAGGCCAAAGTCGGCAGTGTCGAAGAGGCGCTGTTGTGGCGTAGCCGGGCGTATCTGGCCTGGGCCGAAGGCAACAACCGTCAGGCGCTGGAGTTGCTCGACAAGGCGATCAGGAGCGGCAAACTGGACGAGGCGGTGCTGCCCAACGAACGGCTCAATCTGGCGAAACTTAATCTGATCGAGCGACGTTATGCCAAGGTGATCAGCCTGCTGGGTTCGCCGGCCCAGGCAAGCGAGGAAGTACTGCAAATGCTGGTGCAGGCCTATCAGGGCCTCGGCCAGCACAGCAAGGCACTTCCGCTGGCCGAGCGCTACGTGCAGGCCAACCCCAGCGCGGCGGATACCTGGCTGCAGTTCCTGGTTGCGGGCAACGCCGAGCTGAAGCGTTATGAGACAGCGGAGCGGTGGCAGCGCAAGTTGCTGTCGCGCCATCCGAATGAGGCCAAGATTTGGCGTCAACTGGCCGGGCTGCAGCAGATGGCGGGTGATGAGGACAAGGCGCTTGCCACGCTGCGTGCCGCGCATGCCAAAGGCCTGCGTTTCAGTGAATCGGAGCTGGATAATCTGGTGCTGCTGGCCAGCGCTGCGGATCAGCCCTGGCAGGGTGCCAAGCTGCTTGAAGGGATGCTTGAGTCGCGTTTGCTGGCGAGCAATGCCAGCCGTCACGAGCGCTTGGGCATGCTCTGGTGGCAGGCGCGCGAGCGGGCTGCTGCCGCGACGATCTATCGTCAGCTGGCCGCGCAGACGGCGAGCGCCAAGTTTTGGATGAATGTGGCTCAGCTGGAGCTTGAGCAGGCCCGCTGGCAGGCCGGGCTCGACGCGCTGAAACAAGCCGAGCGTGCCGGAGCAGAGCGGCGCCAGGTACGCGCTTGGCGTGAATGGGCCGAAGGTGAGCTGAGTTTCGAGCGCGAGCGTCAGATCGCCCGCGTCAACTGAAACGTAAGCGAGTCATCGTAGGGTGCGCTCCGCGCACCGATGTTGATGTATATGGACGCCCCCTCTGGATCATTTCGCTCTTTGATCCGCTCGGTGCGTGGAACGCACCCTACAAAGCTCAAGCTTCGTATCCGGCGCGCCGCGTCCCCAGGAAGCGGACAGCGTTGCTTTCTCACTCCAGTTCGTAGAAATAGATCTTCTCTGCCGACATTCGATACCCGGCTTCGGCCAATTCGCTGCTGGCGTGCTCGACGCGAAGCGGACCTTCGATCCAGAAGGGCTGATAGAGCTGATCGACCTTCACACCCAACTCGCTGGTGGCATGCACGATTTGGTTCGAGGGTGGTGGTGGAACGTGAATGCACGCACCGAAATAAGGCACCAGCAGAAACTCGGTAACGCGACCGTCCTCACTCATGTCCAGCGGCACGATGTAGCCCGGCAACTTCGCCTGGATGCCGTCCAGTGCTTCGACCACTGGTGCGGCGGGAGATTGTTGCGTGGCGGCTGGGCCGGTTTCGGCAGCCAGCGCATCGGCCAGTTGCGACATATCGTGCATCGCGACGGGAGGCGGGGGTGGCGGGGCGTCGGCGGGAATCAGGTCCGACCACTGCAACTCGCGCACATCGGCGATTGCGAGATTGGCCGCAAGGATCAGCAGGGCAGCAAGCAACAGATTTGGCACGGTCATCCTCATAGTCGTATCGACAGGCCATCGGCCAGCGACTGCCGATAAGCACGCCAGGCGGGCACGCTGCCCATCAGCAGCCCGGCCAGCAGTATCGCGGCAAGCAGCGACCATTCATAAGCGCTGGGCCAAGCCAGCGGCAGGTAAAGGCCGTACTCGGCCTGCAGCGGCGTCTGGGCCACGGCGATGGCTACATATAGCAACAACAGGCCGAGCAGCACACCGGCCAGCGCCAGGCTGAAGGCCTCGGCCACCAGCAGGCCGCCGATATGCCAGGGCCGAGCGCCTACCGAACGCAGGATTGCCATCTCCCGGCGTCGCTCGTTGAGGCTGGTCAGGATCGCCGTCAGCATTCCGATGAGTCCGGTCAGCACGACAAACAGCGAAACCACGAACAGTGCCTTTTCCGCCGTGCCCATCAGGCTCCAGAGCTCCTGCAGGGCGACGCCGGGCAGGATCGCCAGCAGCGGCTCGCCGCGATACTGGTTGATCTCGCGCTGCAGGGTGAAGGTCGCGATCCTGCTGTTCAGGCCGAGCAGAAATGCGGTGATCTGTTGCGGTTGCAACGCGAGCTGGCGTGCCTGTTCGGCATCGATACGCGCAGCGCCCCGCGCCGGCATGCCGTTCTGCCAGTCGATATGCAGCGCTTCCATCCCAGCGAGGTTGATGTGCAAGGTGCGATCGACCGGTGTCCCGGTGCGTTGCAGGATGCCCACCACACGGAACGGTTTGTCGTCGTGCTTGATCAGGCTGACCGTCGCGACTCCGTGTGCCAGCACCAGCTGTTCGTCCAGCGTGTAGTTCAATGCCCGCGCGACCTCGGCGCCAAGGACCACTTCGAAGGGATCGTCGGCAAAGGGCCGGCCTTCGGCAAGTTGCAGGGCTTGCTTGCGACCGTAGCGGTAATGTTCGAAATAGTCGGCGCTGGTGCCCAGCACGCGATAGCCACGGTGGGAGTCACCCAGCGAGATGGGAACCGCCCAGTCCACCTGCGGATGCTCGGCGAAATGCTCGAAGCTATCCCAGCGAATGTTGTTGGTCGCGTTGCCGATACGAAACACCGAGTACAGCAACAGATTCACCGAGCCGGAGCGGGCGCCGACGATCAGATCGGTGCCGCTGATAGTGCTGGCAAAGCTGGCGCGGGCTTCGGTGCGCACGCGCTCGACAGCGAGCAACAGGCACACCGACAAGGCGATGGCGAATACCGTGAGCAGGGCGGTGAAGCGGCGATTGATCAGGCTCGCCAGGGCCAGACGCAACAGGTACACGATCAAACCTCCATGGCGCGGCTGGCGCGGTTGAGGTCGCTCAGCGACAGGCTGCGGTCGAACAGCGGCGCCAGGCTCTGGTCGTGGCTGACGAACAACAGGCTCGAACCGGCTTCGCGGCATTCGGCGAACAACAACTGGAGAAAGGCTTCGCGGCTGTCCGCATCCAGCGCCGAAGTGGGTTCGTCGGCAATGACCAGCTCCGGTTGGCCGATCAACGCCCGCGCCGCGGCGACACGTTGCTGCTGTCCGATGGACAGCGCTTCGGCGCGTCGTTCGAACAACGCTTCGGATAGCCCAAGATGCGCCAACAGGCTCGCGGTCGCCTGCGCAACGCTACCGTGACGCTGACGGGCACGCTCGGCGCGCAGTGTCGAAAAGCGGCAAGGCAGGCTGACGTTCTCAGCGACAGAAAGAAATGGCAGCAGATTGAATTGCTGAAAGATATAGCCGGTGTGATCGACCCGATAGCGATCCCGTGCACCGGAAGACAGCGTGGCGAGATCCGAGCCGAGCAGGCGAACCGTTCCGCGCTGGGCTTTCTGCACGCCGCCGATCAGGCCGAGCAGTGTGGTTTTGCCGCTGCCGGACGGTCCTTTGAGAAACAAACTCTGGTTTCGCTCCAGTTCGAATTTGGGGATGTCGAGCAGCTCCGCCTGGTTTGGCCAGGCGAAGCCGAGTTCGTTGAGTTCGAGCAGTGGAGCGGTCATTGAATGTTCTGGATCGTTACGGGTGATTCGGGAGTTTACTGGCTCATGATCGGGTTGCGGCAGGCCGCGTCGGGTCAGAAGTCCAGCTGTGGATGTTCGGTAGTCAGCTGCGCGCCGCGCTGGCCGTTTGGACCGATCAGTTGTGTCTGGATCTGCTCGGTAGCCGGAAAGGCTTCGAACAGCTTCTGCAGATTGATTCCCTGCAGCGCCTCGGGATTCGCGCAGTCATAGCGGTAGCGAGCGTGAATGTCGCTGTGCTGGCTGTCATGGTCGTGATGTTCATGCGCGTGCTCAGCCGTTTCGGCGTTTGGGTGGAACAGCGGGCTTTCCAGCTCGACCGTTTTCAACTCGCAGCCGGCGGATGCAGGTAAACCAAACAGTGCGGCTGGCTGTTCGAGCTGCTTGCGCGCGTCGGCAACCTTGCGCTCGTCCGCCGTGCTGCCCGGCGTATGCTCGAAGCCGACCAGATTCATCGCCGGGCTGCGCAGTTCGATGTCCAGCTCAGCGCGCTCCAATGCAACATCCAGCTCCGCTGCGCCATGTACATGGGCCCCCAGGTTGCCGTGCTGATGATCAGGTGCCGGGTGTGCCTGGGCGAGGGTGGATAAAAGGATGAAGGGTAGTGCGAGCGAAAGGTGATACATGACGAGCTCCCGACTTTAAAGTCGTTACGTTATAACAAATGCGTACCGAGACTGGCCAGCCCGTTAATAGTCATGTGACCATGCCATGGCTTTTCGGGAGATGAGAGATGATTCGAATTCGTGGGCATATCGGTGAGTTGCCGGTGGATCTTAGTGTGGAACTGGATGAACAGGATTGGGCACAGCTGGCGCGGCAGCTGCCGGCGAGCGCCAACGTGCAGAGTATGCAGGCATCAACCGAAGACGGCATCGACCCGCACTGGCTCGGCGCTCAGCAATTGTTACGCGATGTGGGGCGAATGGAGGGGCCGCAGCTGTTGGCCGAGCTGGAAGCCATGAGCGGCAGCGCGCAGGTGGCGAAGCGCCTGTTGGTGCGCCTGCGCCACAATGCTCAGGTCAAGGTGCAGAGCAGCGCCGACGCGCCGATCTACAGTTGGGTGGGCGAGGGGGATTGATCGCTCAGAGACGACTTGCCTGAAAGGTGTCGCAGCGGCCCGGCTCGCCACTGTCGAAGCCGGTACGGAACCACTTCACCCTCTGCGCCGAGGTGCCATGGGTGAAGGCATCCGGCACGACGCGTCCCTGGCTCTGCTTCTGCAGGTTGTCGTCGCCGATGGCATTGGCCGCATTCAGGGCTTCTTCCAGATCGCCTTCTTCGAGCCAGTCATGGCGCTGCTGCGCATGGTATGCCCAGACACCCGCGAAGCAATCGGCCTGCAGCTCCTGGCGAACCAGCAAACCGTTGTCGCCTTCCATGCGGGCGCCGCGCTGGCGTGCGGCCTGCATCTGCTGAGACACGCCTAGCAACGTCTGCACGTGATGACCCACTTCGTGAGCGATGACGTATGCCTGAGCGAAGTCCCCTGCCGCGGAGAACCGTGAGGCCATCTCGTCGAAGAATTGCAGATCGAGGTACACCTGGCGGTCGCCAGGGCAATAGAAGGGTCCGACCGCCGAACTGGCGAAACCACATGCTGAATTGACGCCGCCGCGAAAAAGCACCAGCGTCGGGTCGCGGTATTGCTCGCCGGCTTGCTGAAACAAGGCGCGCCAAGTGTCTTCGGTATCTCCCAGGATCGCCTGGACGAAGGCCACCTGCGGATCGTCGCCGCGCGCCGGTGTGTCGCTCTGCTGAGTGGGAGCCGGGCCTGCCTGGTTGGCCAGCTGGCCAAGAATCTGCAGTGGATCCTGACCGGACAACAGTCCGATCACGACCACCACCGCCACGCCTGCCAGACTCAGACGGCCGCCCCCGATGCCGCCACGTCGGCCACGAGCATCCACCACGTTGTCACTGCGTCGTGCTTTCTTCCAACGCATACATGAGTCCTTCTACCAGACAGTGCTGGTGGATAGACCTCTCATGTTGGCCGCTAATTCAGCCGGCGGCTTGCGCTTCGTCTGTTTTCGCTCAACGCACCGGGTAGTCGGTGAGTACCGACTGTTCGCCGTCTTTGCTCAGGCCAATGACCTGGTAGGCATCCTTGCGGCCACCCATCTCCATACCTGGGGAGCCCATGGGCATGCCGGGCACGGCCGCGCCTAGCAAATCCAGCTGAGCACGAAGCTTGAGAATATCGCTGGCAGGTACATGGCCTTCAACGAACTTGCCGTCGATCACGCCGGTGTGGCAAGAGCCCAGGCGGTGCGGCACGCCAAGCTTGGCTTTGACCGATGCCATGTCGGTTTCGACGTGATCGGTCACTTCGAAGCCGTTTTCCTCGAGATGCTTGATCCAGGACTTGCAGCAGCCACAGTTGGCGTCGCGGTGTACATCGATGGCGATGGGCTCGGCTGCCTGAGCAAGGCTGGCGAAAAGGGCGGTAGCGAACAGAAGACGGCGCATGGAAATTCCTCCGGGCGGGATTCGCGGCAGCATACCGCCAAGACGCCTTGGTGCCCAAGTATCGGCCTGTGTGCAAATGTCGCAGTTTCGGGCGCATTGGTTTAATTGTGGGGCGAACCAAAGCGGGGCGTTTCGGTCCGATGACCACTGTGGTGCGCAGCCGCTATCAGGAGAGTTTTCGATGCGTTTTGCCCGTTTCGTTCTGATTGTTCAGGCCGTGGTCATGATTGGTTTGAGCCTGGCTTATTGGCTGCGGCCTTATGAGATGGCCAATCTGAACGGGATGCTGCTGATGGAGACCGCCTCGGTCAGCCATATGCGCGTCTATTACGGTGGGTTGCAGTTGGGGCTGGCGCTGTTTCTGCTCTGGGCCATGCGCGCGCCGGAGCGTGTCCGGGCGGCGCTGACGATGCTGGTGATCACGATGCTGGCGCTGGTTGCGGGGCGGCTTGGATCCTTGTGGCTGGACGGCGGTGAGTTGATCGGTTTCGACCTGGCCTCGTTGATCTATCGGGTAGGTGCCGCGTTGCTCGCTGCAGTCGCGTTGCTGCTGATGCGTGAACGTTCGGTGGGTGTGCCTGTTACCGAGCCAGAAGTGGAACCCCGGCCCAAACGGCCCCTGATCGATGACGGGCCGCCCAAGCCGTTTCGCCTGGGTGACGGACCAGCGGCGCCAGCCGACCATGAGCCTGCGTCAGGCCTTGAGCCGTTCCGGCGGGGTGATCCAGACGGCCCATCGCTGGAAACGACGCCGGATTCGCCCGTCAGATAACCAGTCCGCGCGCTGCTGCTGGGTTCAGGCGTTAGCCGCGGCGCACCAGCAGCACGCCCGATTCCATGTGGTGGGTATAGGGGAATTGGTCGAACAGCGCGCAGCGTTCGATGCGATGAGTGTCGTGCAGCTGGGCAATGTTCTGCGCCAGCGTCTCTGGGTTGCAGGAGATGTAAAGGATGCGCTCGAAGCGACGGGTCAGCTCGCAGGTGTCCGGATCCATGCCGGCGCGAGGCGGGTCGACGAAAACGCTGCCGAAGTCATAGCTCTTCAGGTCGATGTCAGCCAGCCGGCGGAACGGGCGCACCTCGTTGAGCGCCTGGGTCAGTTCCTCGGCCGAGAGGCGCACCAGACTGACGTTGTCGATGCCATTGTCGTCGAGGTTGCTTAGTGCGGCATTCACCGAGGACTTGCTGATCTCGGTGGCCAGCACTTTACGCACGCGAGTGGCCAGCGGCAGGGTGAAGTTGCCGTTGCCGCAGTAGAGCTCCAGCAGGTCGTCGTCGCGCTCGCCCAACGCCTCGAACGCCCAGTTCAGCATCTTCTGGCAGACCTTGCCGTTGGGCTGGGTAAAGGCGCCTTCCGGCTGGCGATAGCGGAAGCTGCGGCCAGCCACCACCAGTTCCTCTTCCACGTAATCACAGCCGATGACGATGCGCTTGCCGCGCGAGCGGCCGACGATGCTCGCGCCCAGTTCCTCGCTCAACTGCTCGGCGGCGGTCTGCCAGGCCTCGTCCAGCGGACGATGATAGGCGAGGGTGATCAGTGCATCGCCCGCCAGGGTGGTGAGAAATTCCACTTGGAACAGCTTGAAACTCAGTGCTTCGCTGGCCTGCCAGGCGGCTTTCAGTTGCGGCATCAACTCGTTGATGCGGCGGCTGGCGATGGGAAAGTCGTCGATCAGGATCGGCGTTCGGTTATCGCCCGGCTCGAACATGGCGTAATGGCGCTGACCAGCCTCGCGCCACAGACGGAATTCGGTGCGCAGCCGGTAGTGCTCGCGCGGCGAATCGAAGACTTCCGGCGCCGGCGCGTCGAACGGCGTCAGCAGCTCGCGCAGCCGCTCGGCCTTGGTGGCGAGTTGAGTGTCGTAGGTGGCGGGGTCGAAGCGAAGATGAGTCATGGTGGCGGCCGTTGCGTGGTGGCCGCGGCGTGTCCGCGCGGCGATCGATGACGAAGGCTGGGCTCGCGCCCACCGATGGGGGCGCCGATTGTACGGAGCTGGGGCGGTATTGTCAGGGGCTGCGGGTGGGTGAGGTGGGGCGGGATGGGGCGGAAAAGGTGAGCTTGAAGCGGACCGCCGCCCGGCCCACGCTACCGTGCATGGCCTTGTAGGGTGGGCTTTAGCCCACCGATAACAGTGCATAACCTCGTAGGGCGGACCGAGCGGCGGTCCGCTTCAGCCCACCGATAACACCGCTAGCTCAGCCGTTGAAAAAGCCCAGCTTGATCACGAACAGAATCGACAGGATCCACATTGCCGGGCTCAGTTCGCGCCAGCGACCGGCCAGCAGCTTGACCGCGGTCCAGGCGATGAAGCCGAAGGCGATGCCGTTGGCGATGGAGAAGGTCAGTGGCATGGCCAGGGCGGCAACCACCACCGGCGCGGCGACGGTCATGTCGTCCCAGTCGATGCCGGCCAGGCTGCTCATCATCAGCACGGCGACGAACAGCAGGGCCGGCGCCGTGGCATAAGCCGGCACGGCACCGGCCAGCGGCGCGAAGAACAGGCTGAGCAGGAACAGCAGCGCGACCACGCAGGCGGTCAAGCCGGTGCGGCCGCCGGTACTGATGCCGGCGGCGGATTCGATGTAGCTGGTGGTGGTGGAGGTGCCGAGCGCCGCACCGGCCATGGTCGCGGTGCTATCGGCCAGCAGGGCGCGGCCCAGGCGCGGCATCTTGCCGTCCTTGTCCAGCAGATTGGCCTTCTGCGCCACGCCGATCAGGGTGCCGGAGGTGTCGAACAGATCGACGAAGAGAAAGGCGAAGATCACGCTGATCAGGCCGATATCCAGCGCGCCGGCGATATCCAGCTGCATGAAGGTCGGCGCCAGCGATGGCGGCATCGAGACCACGGCATCGAGCTCCGACAGCCCGAGCAGGATCGACAGGCCGGTCACCAGCAGGATGCCAATCATCACCGCGCCAGTGACCTTGCGGTACGCCAGCGCAGCGATGACGAAGAAGCCCAGGCAGGCCAGCAGGGGGCCGCCGGCAGAAAGGTCGCCCAGGCCCACCAGGGTGGCCGGGTTGTCCACCACGATGCCGGCGTTCTTCAGCGCGATGATCGCCAGGAACAGGCCAATGCCTGCCGCAATGCCGGCGCGCAGGGGCAGTGGAATGCTGTTGATGATCCATTCACGGATCTTGAAGATCGACAGCAGGAAGAAGATCGCACCGGAGAGAAACACTGCACCCAGCGCCGTCTGCCAGGTGTAACCCATGGTCAGCACCACGGTGTAGGTGAAGAAGGCGTTCAGGCCCATGCCCGGCGCCAGCGCGATCGGGTAGTTGGCCAGCAGCCCCATGATTGCCGAACCGATGGCACCGGCGAGACAGGTGGCGACGAACACCGCGCCGTGATCCATGCCGGTTTCGGCGAGGATGCTCGGGTTGACGAAGAGGATGTAGGCCATCGTCAGGAAGGTGGTGATACCGGCCAAAACCTCGGTGCGCAGCGTGGTGTTGTGCGCCTTGAGTTGGAACAGCTTCTCCAGCATGGTGAATCCCCTTGTGTGCCGGTCGTGGCCTGGCGGTTGGGTGATGTCTGCCTCTCGGGGGCAGTCTCGCTACAGCAAAGCCTATAAGCGGGTTACTCGCCAAGGCGGCGCATCTTACACCGGCCCCGCGGCGGGTTGAATTTCCCATTGCGTGACCAGCGGGTTTCGCCAGCTGGCACATCGATTGCCATCGCCTTACGGGCATTCGCTCACGGGCCACCCCGTCATCCGGCTGAACGTTCTTCCTGCCTGGGCAGTCGTACGCCAAGACGCACGGACAGCGCACCAGATGCCTGAGGTCCTCGGCGAACCTGCGCAGAACAGGTCGCGGATGACTCCCGAACCGTGAGGCTGCCATGAGCGAAACATCTTCCGCTGCAGGTGGGATTGCCGCCTGCTCCATTACCCTTGAGTTGAATGGCGAGAACCGCCAAGTCGAGGTCTATCCCTGGACCACGCTGCTCGATCTGCTGCGCGAACAGCTGTCATTGACCGGCACCAAAAAGGGCTGCGACCACGGTCAATGCGGCGCCTGTACGGTGTTGCTCAATGGCAAACGGATCAATTCCTGCCTGACCCTGGCGATCATGCACGACGGTGCGCAGCTGACCACTATCGAGGGCTTGGCCCGAGGCGAAGAACTGCATCCGATGCAGGCTGCCTTCGTCAGCCACGACGCCTTTCAGTGCGGCTATTGCACGCCAGGGCAGATTTGCTCGGCGGTGGGGCTGGTCGCCGAAGGTCACGCTCGGACACGCGATGAGCTACGCGAACAGATGAGCGGCAACCTGTGCCGCTGCGGCGCCTATCCGAACATCCTTGCGGCTATCGAAGACGCAATGCCGCAGACCCGCGACCGCCTGACCGCCGTACGGGAGGTAAAGCCGTGAATCCTTTCAGCTATGCGCGCCCCGCCGCGATCGACGAAGCCATAAGTCTGTTTCGCCCGGACAGCCGCTATATCGCCGGCGGCACCAATCTGCTCGATCTGATGAAGGAAAACGTCACCCGTCCGGCGCAGCTGATCGACATCACCCAGTTGCCGATGAGTGATATCGAGGAAACTGCCGATGGCGGTCTACGTATCGGCGCACTGGTGAGCAATTCGGATCTGGCCTGGCATCCGCGGGTGCAACAACACTATCCGCTGCTGTCCCAAGCGATTCTCGCCGGCGCCTCGCCGCAGCTGCGCAACATGGCCACCACTGGCGGCAACCTGTTGCAGCGCACCCGTTGTTACTACTTTTATGACAGCCCCACGCCGTGCAACAAACGTGAGCCCGGCAGCGGCTGTCCGGCGCGTGATGGCCTCAATCGCATTCACGCGATTCTCGGCCACAGCGAGGCCTGCATCGCGGTACATCCCTCCGACATGTGCGTGGCGCTGGCGGCACTGGAGGCCGTAGTGATTGTGCAGGGCCCGCAGGGCGAGCGGCGTATTGCCTTTGCTGATTTCCATCGCTTGCCCGATGAAACGCCGGAGCGCGACAACACGCTGGCCGAGGGCGAACTGATCACTGCAGTCGAGCTGCCGGCGCAGGGCTTTTCCGCACATTGCAGCTACCTCAAGCTGCGCGACCGCGCCTCCTATGCCTTTGCACTGGTCTCGGTCGCAGCCGCGCTGGAGCTGGACGGCGACACCATTCGCAGCGCCCGCATCGCCATGGGCGGCGTGGCGCATAAGCCGTGGCGCAAGCATGAAGCTGAAGCCCTGCTGATCGGCAAGGCGCCGGATGAGCCCGCCTTCACCGCAGCGGCCGATGCCCTGCTCGAAGGCGCCAGCGGCTTCGAGCACAACGCCTTCAAGATCGAGCTGAGCCGGCGCGTCATCGTCCGAGCCCTGACCGACGCCGCCAAAGGAGCCGCCCGATGAGACCCGCCACTTCCCCTTTTGGCCAGCCCATCGATCGCGTCGACGGACCGCTCAAGGTCACCGGCCAGGCACGCTATGCCGGCGAATTCCATGTGCCGGGCCTGCTCTATGGCAGCGTCGTCAACAGCGGCATTGCTCGTGGCCGGATCGTCAACATCGATGCCAGCGCGGCCGAAGCGGTGCCCGGCGTGGTGCTGGTGCTGACCCACCAGAATCGCCCGCCAATCGCCAGTTATGACGAACCTTACGAGGACGACGATGCGGCGGAAGGCTCGCCATTCCGTCCGCTGTTCAACGACCGCATCCTCTACAGCGGCCAGCCGATTGCGCTGGTGGTGGCGGAAAACCTCGAGCTGGCCCGTTATGCCGGCAGCCTGGTGCGGGTGGAATACGACCGCGAGCCCCACCGGACCGACCTGCTCAGTGAATTGCAAAACGCGCACAAGGCGCCGGCCGAACTGCCGCCGCCGCGTGGCGACGTGGACGCCGCGCTGCGTGGCACACCACTCAGGCTCGATCTGGAATACAGCACGCCGGTGGAACATCACAACCCGATGGAGCCGCACGCATCCACCGTTCACTACCTGCCCGAAGGCAAGCTGGAAATCTACGACAAGACCCAGGGCGTGCAGAACTGCATGCGCTATGTGGAAGGCGTGTTCGGCATGGAGGGTAAGATCCGCGTGCTCTCGCCCTTTGTCGGCGGCGCTTTTGGTTCCGGCCTGCGACCGCAGCATCAGCTGCCGCTGGCAGTGATGGCGGCGCTCAAGCTCAAGCGCTCGGTGCGCGTCACGCTCAAGCGCCAGCAGATGTTCACATTTGGTTATCGCCCGCGGACTGTGCAGCGTTTTGTCATCGGCGCGGCGGCCAACGGCCAGCTGGAGGCGATCAGCCACCAGGCGATCGGCCAGACGTCGTCGTTCGAAGACTTCACCGAACATGAAGTCGAGTGGTCGGGGATGCTTTATCAATGTCCCAACGTGAAGCTGGATTACCAGCTGGTGCCGCTGGACGTTTACACCCCTCTGGACATGCGCGCGCCCGGCGCGGCCATCGGCGTATTCGCCCTGGAATGCGCCATGGATGAGCTGGCCTATGCGGCAAAGGTCGATCCGCTAACGCTGCGCCTGACCAACTATGCCGAGCGCAACGGTAACGAGGACAAGCCCTATTCCAGCAAGGAACTGCGCCAGTGTTACGAGCAGGGCGCCGAACGCTTCGGTTGGTCGCACCGGTCGATGGAGCCGCGTTCCATGCGCGACGGTAATCAGCTGATCGGCTGGGGACTGGCCACCGGCGTCTGGGAGGCGATGCAGATGCCGGCCAGCGCCAAGGCCTGCATCGAGCCCGATGGCCGGCTCGTGGTTAGCAGCGCCACGGCGGATATCGGCACCGGCACCTACACGGTGATGACGCAGATCGCGGCGGCCGCTATGGGACTGCCGATGGAGCGCGTGGAGTTCCGCCTGGGCGATTCGAACCTTTCCCAGGCTCCGCTGGAGGGCGGCTCGGCGACCGTTTCCTCGGTGGGGAGCGCTGTGCAGCAGGCCTGTGAAGCGCTGTGCCAGAAGATACTGGATACCGCGCAGCAGACACCGGTGTCGCCGTTCACCGGAGCCAAACTCGACGACGTGGAGTTCGTCGACGGCCAGATGCGGCTGAAGGCGGCGCCCGCGCACAGCGTCGAGATCGAGCAGGTCGTCGCGGTCACTGGCGTACTCGAGGCCGAAGTGAGCATCGAACCGGGCGAGAAGCGCAACGAATATTCCACTGCCACGCATTCGGCCGTGTTCGTCGAAGTGCGGGTGGACGAGACGTTGGGCACCGTCAAGGTGAGTCGCGTGGTCAGCGCTGTGGCAGCCGGGCGCGTCGTCAACCCGAAAACAGCCGGTAACCAGATCGCTGGCGGCGTGGTCTGGGGCATCAGCCAGGCGCTGCACGAGGAGACCATGATCGACCACGCGCTGGGCCGCTACATGAACCACAACCTTTCCGAGTATCACGTTCCGGTGAACGCCGATATCGGTGAGGTGGACGTGATCTTCGTCGAGGAAAAAGACGAGATCGTCAACGCGCTCGGCTCCAAGGGCGTCGGCGAGATCGGCAATGTCGGTGTCGCGGCAGCGGTGGCTAATGCCATCTATCACGCCACGGGGAAACGGGTGCGGGATCTGCCGATCACGATGGATAAGTTGCTCTAGGGCGGCTGGAAGCGGTGAGCGTCTCTGGTGGGCTGAAGCCCACCCTACATTGGGGGGCGCGGAACGCTACAGCCCGTAGGGTGGACTTTAGACCACCACCATAGAGTGATACTGGCAGCCTCGTGGTGTCTGAAGCGGAGCGCCGCCCGGTCCACCCTGCGTGCTCAGGCGAACCGGTGCCTCGCTCACGCCTTGATCGCTCGCAGGATCACGAACTTGGGCGTCGCCGCGACTTGCTCGACCTTGCCGAACAGCCGTTTGAGTTTCAGGTGATAACCCAGATGGCGGTTACCGACGATCCACAGCTCGCCGCCCTTGCTCAGCGCCGCCTTGGCCTGGGTGAACATGCGCCAGGCGAGGAAGTCGCCGACCACCTGTTGCTGGTGAAAGGGTGGGTTGCACAGCACCAGATCCAGCGAGCCGGCCGGCTGTTCGGCCAGACCGTCACCAGCGCGAATGTCAGCGGGGCGTTCGCCGAGGATCGCCTGCCAATTCTCCTGGGCCGACTGCACCGCCATATAGCTCTCATCCACCAGCGTCAGTTGCGCCTGCGGATTGCTCAGCGCATAGACGATGCCGAGCACGCCGTTGCCGCATCCCAGATCCGCCACACGCAGATCGCCGAGTGCCTTGGGCAGGTGCGGCAGGAAGGCGCGCGTGCCGATGTCCAGGTCTTCGCGACAGAACAGGTTGGCGTGGTTGGTCAATTCGATGGCTGGCTGATCGAGACGGTAGCGCGTGGGGTAGGGCGATATTGGTACCGGTTTTTCGACGGGGGTCGCCGTCAGCAAACGCGCTTTCTTCACCGCCAGCGAGGCCTGCACCGGGCCGATGTACTTTTCCAGCAGATCGCCGGCTGCTCGCGGCAGATGCTTGATCATCGCAGCGGCGATTACCTGAGCGCCGGATGCCAGCTGGCCGTACAAACGAATCAGCTGTTCTTCCAGCAGTGCCAGGGTCTTGGGCACGCGAATCAACACCAAATCGAACGGGCCGCCGGCGACCTGGCTGGCGGGAATGAAGGCAACGCTGTCGGCCGGCATGCCGTTGCGTGCCAGATTCTTCTGCAACGCCAGGTTCGCGAGATGGGAGTCGCCGCTGCTGGTCACCTTCGCGTGGGGTGCCAGCGAGGCGGCCAGGGCGCCGAAACCGTCATTGAGTACCAGCACCCGCGCGTCGGCCGGCAACCCCTGCGCGTGTAGATGTGCGAGCAGATACTCGTCGGCGGCATCGAACGCCTGTAGTGGTTCGTTCGGTTGCTCGGGCTGGCGGATCAGGTCGAGGCGCGCATACGGGGATTCGAGAATAGGCATAAGAACTGGCGGTGTTTGTGGGCGTCGGAAAGGTGTATCAAGGGCCTAACCCTCGAATCCGCAGATGTCCGCGAAGGGAGCGAAGTATGACCGTCAGCGAAGAGAAGTTCACCCGCCAGCGCCTGCTCGAGGTGCAGACGTTGACGCCCAGCCTGTTCACCCTGCGCACCACGCGCGATCCAGGCTTCCGTTTCACCGCCGGACAGTTCGCCCGGCTGGGTGTGCGCAAGCCCAGTGGCAGCATCGTCTGGCGGGCCTATTCGATGGTGTCGGCACCGCACGACGAGTTTCTCGACTTCTTCTCCATCGTGGTGCCGGACGGCGAGTTCACCAGCGAGCTGAGCCGTCTGGAGCCCGGCGACGAGCTGCTGATCGACAAGCAGGCCTTCGGCTTTCTGACCTTGGACCGTTTTCCCGACGGGCGCGATCTCTGGTTACTGGCCACCGGTACCGGGCTGGCGCCGTTTCTCTCGATCCTGCAGGGTTTAGAGGTGTGGGAACGCTTCGAGCGCATCGTGCTTGTCTACAGCGCACGTACTGAAGCGGAGCTGGCATATCAGCAGCTGATCCGCGAACTGCCGGAGCGCGAATATCTGGATGGGCTAGGCAGCAAGCTGACCTACCTGCCGGTCGTTACCCGCGAGCAAGTACCCGGTGCGCTGAACGGGCGCATCACCACGCTGATCGAAAGCGGCGAGCTGGAGCGCGCCGCCGATCTGAAGCTGGAGCCGGAGCATTCGCGCATCATGCTCTGCGGCAACCCGCAGATGATTGAAGATACCCGCACCATCCTCAAGACACGCGACCTCAACCTGGCGCTAACCCGCAGGCCGGGTCAGGTGGCGGTGGAGAATTATTGGTAAGGGAAAACCGAAAAGCGCTGGAGGCTTTAAGGCTGGACGAAGAAGCGTAGGGTGGACTTCAGCCCAATGTTCCGAGCTTGAGGCTGTCGTGGTGGGCTAAAGCCCACCCTACGGTTGCGGGCGCATTTGGTGTCAATAGGTAGGGTGGGCTTCAGCCCACCAACCTTGCTGTTGTCGCGGTGGACTGAGGCGGAACGCCGCCGGCCCGCCCTACAAAGCCAGCCTTAGAAAACGAAAAACCCCCGCCGGACGATCCGGCAGGGGCTTTGCTTTCAGCTTCAGGCTTCCAGCTGCTTTTAAACCACGCCCTGCGCCAGCATGGCGTCCGCAACCTTGACGAAGCCGGCGATGTTGGCGCCTTTGACGTAGTTGATGCGGCCGTTTTCTTCGCCGTAGGCGACGCAGGCGTGATGGATGGACTGCATGATGCTGTGCAGCTTGGTGTCCACCTCGCCGGCGGTCCAGTGCAGGCGCATGGCGTTCTGGCTCATTTCCAGGCCGCTACAGGCCACGCCGCCGGCGTTGGAGGCTTTGCCCGGCGCGTAGAGGATGCCGGCCTCGATGAACAGATCCACCGCTTCCAGGGTGGAAGGCATGTTGGCGCCCTCGGCCACACAGATGCAGCCGTTTTTCAGCAGTGTGCGGGCATCTTCGCCGTCCAGTTCGTTCTGAGTGGCGCAGGGCAGGGCGATGTCGCACGGCAGGCCCCACGGGCGCTGGTCGGCCAGATAGGACACGCCGAAGTGAGCACCCATTTCTTCCAGGCGACCGCGACGCACGTTTTTCAGGTCCATGAGGTAGGCCCACTGCTCTTCGGTCATGCCGTCAGCGAAATGCAGGGTGCCGCCCGAGTCGGAAAGGGAAATGACCTTGCCGCCCATCTCCATGACCTTCTGCGCGGCGTATTGCGCGACGTTGCCGGAGCCGGAAATCGAGACTCGCTTGCCTTCGAAGCTGCTGCGTACGCTCTTGAGCATTTCTTCTGCGAAGTAGACGCAGCCGTAGCCGGTGGCTTCCGGGCGAATCAGGCTGCCGCCGTAGGCCAGGCCCTTGCCGGTAAGGACCGAAGTGAACTGGTTGGACAGGCGTTTGTACTGGCCGAACATGAAGCCGATTTCACGTCCGCCGACACCGATGTCACCAGCCGGCACGTCGAGGTCGGCGCCGATGTGGCGATACAACTCGCTCATGAACGACTGGCAGAAGCGCATGACTTCGTTGTCGCTCTTGCCCTTGGGGTTGAAGTCCGAGCCGCCCTTGCCGCCGCCCATGGGTAGCGAGGTCAGGGAATTCTTGAAGACCTGTTCGAACGCGAGAAATTTAAGAACGCCGACGTTGACCGAAGGGTGGAAGCGCAGGCCGCCTTTGTAGGGGCCGATGGCGCTGTTCATCTGAATGCGGAAACCGCGGTTGACCCGTACCTGACCCTGGTCGTCGACCCAGGGCACCCGGAACATGATTGCCCGCTCGGGCTCGACCATCCGCTCCAGAATCCCGGCTTGCATGTAGCGCGGGTTGGCTTCCAGAAAGGGCCAGAGGCTGCGAACGACCTCTTCTACGGCCTGATGGAACTCTGGTTGGTGGGGGTCGCGCTGCTTAACACGGGCAAGAAAGGCGTCAACGGATTCGATCATTTAAAGAGCCCTCGTCGGACCGCTAGCAGCAGTCATTAAAATTTTTTTGGGCGGCGACTCTAACAAACAACTTTTGCACCGTGAAGGTGCCACATGGTCCGAAGTGTCGCATCTTGGTGCGTGAATGGTCCGGTGCGGCTGTGAACTGCGCGCCGCGAAGCAAGGAACTTCGGTGCGCCCGTATGACCGAAAAAAGAAGGCGTGCGTGCCTTGGCGCGGCGCTGGGGGTCTGTCGCTGGCCTCGAATTTTTAACTGCCGGAAGAAAACCAAGGGGTGCAAGTGATTGTCGTGATCATGGGTGTATCTGGAAGCGGCAAAACGACCATTGGCGAGCAGTTGGCCGCTCGTCTGGGGTGCGGTTTCTCGGATGCCGATGAGTATCACGGACCTGCCAACAAGGCGAAAATGGCCGCCGGAATCCCGCTCACCGATGAGGATCGCCAGCCTTGGTTGCAAGCGATGCATGAAGCCATCGCCGAACGGGCACGCCAGGGAAGGGATCATGTGTTCGCCTGCTCGGCGCTCAAACGTCGATATCGCGATGTGCTGCGTGGCGAAGTTGCCGATGTGAGACTGGTTTTTCTGCAGGGGCCTCGTGACGTGCTGGAGGAGCGCATCGCCAATCGTCGCGGGCATTTTTTCGCATCTGCGCTGTTGGATGATCAGCTCGCCAATCTCGAGCCGCCAGAGAAGAGCGAGGCGCTGATCATGGATATCCGCCATGAACCGGACGCGCTCGTCGAGCAGATCGTCAAGGCGCTTGCTGCGACAGGATGCAACCAGGACTAGCGTTATGGCTCGCTTGGCCCGCATCGAGGCTCGGCCCTTCTGACCAGTAAGAAAGCCGATACGAAAACGGAGCCTTTCGGCTCCGTTTGCGTTACTGCGCCAACTTCTTGTATTTGACGCGATGCGGCTGAGCGGCGGCGTCGCCCAAGCGCTTCTTGCGGTCGGCCTCGTACTCGGTGTAGTTCCCCTCGAAGAAGACGATATCGCCGTTGTCCTCGTAGGAGAGGATGTGCGTGGCGACCCGGTCCAGGAACCAGCGGTCGTGGGAAATCACGATCGCCGCGCCGGGGAAGTCCAGCAAGGCTTCTTCCAGTGAACGCAACGTTTCCACGTCGAGGTCGTTGGACGGTTCATCGAGCAGCAGCACGTTGGCGCCTTCCTTGAGCGTCAACGCCAGATGCAGGCGACCGCGCTCACCACCGGACAGGTCCTTGACGAACTTCTGCTGGTCACCGCCCTTGAAGTTGAAACGCCCCACGTAGGTGCGCGACGGCACTTCATAGCTGCCGATGCGGATCATGTCGGAGCCGTCGGACACCGCTTCCCACACCGTCTTGCTGCCATCCAGGTCCTCGCGGCTCTGGTCCACGCAGGCGACCTGCACGGTGTCGCCGATTTCGATGCTGCCCGAGTCCGGCTGCTCCTTGCCCATGATCATGCGGAACAGCGTCGATTTGCCCGCGCCGTTGCCGCCGATCACGCCGACGATGGCACCCTTGGGCATGCTGAACGAAAGGTCTTCGATCAGTACGCGATCGCCGTAGCCCTTGGTCACGTTCTTGAAGTCGATGACCTTGTCGCCCAGGCGCGGCCCGGCCGGGATGTAGATTTCGTTGGTTTCGCTGCGCTTCTGGAATTCCTGCGATTGCATTTCCTCGAAGCGCTGCAAGCGTGCCTTGGACTTGGACTGGCGGGCCTTGGCGCCTTTACGCACCCACTCCAGTTCTTCCTTCATGGCCTTCTCATGGGCCGACTGCTGTTTGGATTCCTGGGCCAGACGGTTGGATTTGGTTTCCAGCCAACCGGAGTAGTTGCCTTCGTAAGGGATGCCCGCGCCGCGGTCGAGTTCGAGAATCCAGCCAGCGACGTTGTCGAGGAAGTAACGGTCGTGGGTGATCGCCACCACGGTGCCGGGGAAGTCGTGGAGGAAGTGTTCCAGCCAGGCCACCGAGTCGGCGTCCAGGTGGTTGGTCGGTTCGTCCAGCAGCAACATGTCGGGTGCCGAGAGCAGCAGGCGGCACAGCGCGACACGGCGCTTTTCGCCACCGGACAGGTGCTCGACCTTGGCGTCCCAGGGCGGCAGACGCAGGGCGTCGGCGGCTACTTCCAGCTGGCGCTCCAGGTTGTGGCCGTCGCTGGCCTGCAGGATGGCTTCGAGCTTGGCCTGTTCGGCGGCCAGCTTGTCGAAGTCGGCATCGGGTTCAGCGTAGGCAGCGTAGACCTCATCGAGGCGCGCCTGGGCGTCCTTGATGCTGCTGACTGCTTCTTCAACCACGTCGCGAACCGTTTTGCTCGGGTCGAGCTCGGGTTCCTGGGGCAGGTAACCCACGTTCAGGTCGGGCATCGCCCGCGCCTCTCCGTCGAACTCCTTGTCGACGCCGGCCATGATTCTCAACAGCGTGGATTTACCCGCGCCGTTGAGACCGAGCACGCCGATCTTGGCGCCAGGGAAAAAGGACAGGGAAATGTTCTTGAGAATCTCGCGTTTCGGCGGAACGACCTTGCTCAGCCGATGCATGGTATAGACGTATTGAGCCATGGAAACGAATGCCCGTGACAAAGAAATAGAGGAAGGAAGACCCCGTCGCAGGGACGGGTCAGAACAGTTCGGCAAAGCTACCGGAATGCTCATGGCAGGGCAAACCACCGGCCATGCCTCAGTGTGATGGCATTTTGCCGCTCAACGGGGCATCATTGCGTTCTTTTCGCGTTAGCTGTATGGCTTTTCTCGCCTTATCACATAGGTCCGATCCGCTTGGCCGATACTGATCCCCTTCAGCCGCGCTCGTCCCGTCCCGAGTGGTTCACCAGGCTCGGCCAGCTGGCGGGCCGGGTGTTTAGCCGCTGTTTGTCGCCCCGGCGTTCTGTTTCCCGTTGGCAAGCGTTGCGCTATTCGGACTCCATACTGGACGCCATCGAAGAGCGTATCGTCATCAGCGACCTCACCGGTCGGCTGCAGTATCTCAATAGCCAGGCCGGGTCGATGTTCGGCCTGAACAATCGAGACGTGGGACGTTATCGACTGCAGGAGCTGCTGCCGACGCTCTGCCGCGATGCATTCGAGGCCGGAGATCCGCGCTCCGATCTCGATTTGGAGCCCGTGCGCCGGCTGCAGGATGGGGAAACACACCTATATTCCATGACCCGCCGAGCACTGTGCCTGGGCGGCAATGCGCAGCCTTCCGGTTTCGTCTGGGTCATGCGCGACATCACGCGTGAGCAGCAGGCGCAGAAAGCGCTGGCGGAGCGGGAGCGCTTCTGGTCCGAGGTGCTGCGTGCGGTGCCCGACACGCTTTACGTGCAGGATCTAGCGGCGGGCAAGCTGCTGTTCAGTAATAACAATCTGGCCTCGCGCCTGGGTTACAGCGAAGAGGAGCGTGGCGAGGAAGCCAATTTCTTCTGGCAGCGCATCAGTCACCCGGACGACCAGGAATACATCGCGCGGCTGCTCGCCCTGCGCGGCTCGATGACCGACGGTCAGAGCCAGGAATCTCTGCTGCGTTGGCGCCATCGTAACGGCAAATGGCATTGGTTCAGCGTTTCCGAACAGGTGCTGGCGCGCGATGAGCAGGGACGGGTGCAGCGGCTGATCGGCGTGGCCCGGGACGTCACCGCCAATATCGAGCACAGCCATTCCCTGCGTGTCAGTGAACGTCGGTACCGCATGCTGGCCGACAGCCTGCGCGATCTGATCTTCACCACTGACAGCGCGGTACGCATCAATTACATCAGCCCATCGGTGCAGACCATGCTGGGCTACAGGCCGGAATGGGTGGCTCGTCATGGTCTGGATCGGGTGGTGACCAAGCCGCGCCAGGCCGCCGGGTTCTACGATTTGATGCGCCGAGTGCGCAAGGCTTCGGCCAATCCGGCAGCGATCGCTGAGCTCGGCCAGAGCCTGCAAGGCGAAATGCTGTACTTCGATTGCGTGGCCGCCGACGGTCGCACGCTCGCGCTCGAGTTGCGAGTCATGTTGCTCTGGAACGAGAACAATCGTTTCGATGGCACTTTGTGCATCGCCCGTGACATAAGCGAGCAGCGCCAGGCGGAGAAGGCGCTGCGCCGCGCGGCGACGGTATTCGACCATTCCACCGCCGCTATCGTGGTCACCGATCCTGCTGGCCAGATCGTCCAGGTCAACGCGGCGTTCCAGCGCATCACCGGTTATCGCACCGACGAGATACTGGGCAAGCTGCCGACTGCCCTCAGCGCGGATCGACAGCAAGCCAACCAGATGACCTTCGTTCGCGACAAGATTCTTCAAGCCGGCACCTGGGAAGGCGAGTTTTGGCTCAAGCGCAAGGAGGGCGAAACCTATCCGTGCTGGGTCGGCATTACCGCCGTGCGCGACGCTGAGAACGACCTGGTCAGCTACGTCTGCTTCTTTAGCGACATGAGCGAGCGCAAGGCCAGCGAGAAACGCATCCATCGCCTGGCCTATTACGATGGCCTGACTCAGTTACCCAACAGGACGCTGTTCCAGGACCGCCTGCACAGCAGCCTGCAACTGGCCGCACGGCGCGGTGGCTGGGTGGTGCTGATGTTTCTCGACCTGGATCGGTTCAAGCCAATTAACGACTCGCTGGGCCACGCCGCGGGCGATCGGATGCTCAAGGATGTCGCCGCGCGACTGGCTTCGTGCGTCGACGAGGACGATACGGTGGCGCGCATGGGCGGTGACGAGTTCACCTTTCTTCTGCGCCCAAGCGGCGACCGCGATGAAGCCCTGAGCCGTGCAATTCAGGTTGCCGAACGCATTCTGGCCAGCCTGGCCGAGCCATTCGTGCTGTCGGGTCGGGAGTTCTTCGTCACCGCCAGCATCGGCATCGCGCTCAGCCCGCAGGATGGCAACGACCTCAGCCAGTTGATGAAGAACGCCGATACGGCGATGTACTACGCCAAGGAGCGCGGCAAGAACAACTTCCAGTTCTACCAGGCCGAGATGAATGCCCGCGCGCTGGAACGTTTAGAACTGGAAAGCGATCTGCGCCACGCGCTCGAGCAGCGGCAGTTGGTGCTGCATTACCAGCCGCAATTCCTCGTCGATGGCCACACCCTGACCGGCGTGGAGGCGCTGTTGCGTTGGCAGCACCCACTGCGTGGCCTGGTACCGCCAGACGATTTCATCCCGGCGCTGGAAGAGCTTGGGCTGGTGGTGGAAGTCGGCGACTGGGTGCTCCGCGAAGCCTGCCGGCAGATCGTCGAGTGGCAGGCGCAGGGGCTGGTCGTGCCGAAAGTCTCGGTGAACCTTTCCGCCAGGCAGTTCGCCGATGGTCGGCTCGGTCAGCGCATCGCGGCGATTCTGGCGTCCAGCGACATCCTGCCGGGCCGGCTGGAGCTGGAGCTGACCGAAAGCATTCTGATGCAGGATGTGAATGGAGCGATGCGCACCCTCGACTCGCTCAAGCGCCTCGGACTCTCCCTTGCGATCGACGATTTCGGCACCGGCTATTCCTCGCTGAATTATCTGAAGGCGTTCCCTATCGACGTGCTGAAGATCGACCGCAGCTTCGTCGACGGCGTGCCGGCGGGCGAGCAGGACACGCAGATCGCTCACGCAATCATCGCCATGGCGCACAGCCTCAGACTGTCAGTGATCGCCGAAGGAGTGGAAACACAGGCGCAGCTGGATTTTTTGCGCGAGCATGACTGCGATGAAGTGCAGGGTTACTTCCTCGGCCGACCGATGCCGGCCGACGGGTTGTCGATCTATTTGAGTGAGGATCGGACGATCGACAGAACTGTCGCAGACTAAGCGTGGTGCGCGAAACGCCGACCGTATTTTTCGCAACGACCAGCTTTCCAGTCTTCTGCGCTTTTCCCGTCTCAGCATTCATGTTGCCCATGACCACAGTTCATACCCGCGATCTGGTGGATGGGGTAGAATCCGCGCCTCTCTTTTATCCAACGCCAGCTGATTCTCAGGGGACCGCCATGTTCAGCCGTGATTTGACCCTCGCCAAATACGACGCCGATCTTTTCGCTGCCATGGAGCAGGAAGCCCAGCGCCAGGAAGACCACATCGAGCTGATCGCCTCGGAGAACTACACCAGCCCGGCGGTGATGGAAGCCCAGGGTTCGGTGCTGACCAACAAGTACGCCGAAGGCTATCCGGGCAAGCGCTACTACGGTGGTTGCGAGCACGTCGACGTGGTCGAGCAGCTGGCCATCGATCGCGCCAAGGAGTTGTTCGGCGCCGACTACGCCAACGTTCAGCCGCACGCCGGTTCCCAAGCCAACGCCGCCGTCTATCTGGCGCTGCTCAGCGCCGGTGACACCATCCTCGGTATGAGCCTGGCCCACGGCGGTCACCTGACCCACGGTGCATCCGTTTCCTCCTCCGGCAAGCTGTACAACGCCGTGCAGTACGGCATCAACGATCAGGGTCTGATCGATTACGACGAAGTCGAGCGTCTGGCCGTCGAGCACAAGCCGAAGATGATCGTTGCCGGCTTCTCCGCTTACTCGCAAAAGCTGGATTTCCCGCGCTTCCGCGAGATCGCCGACAAGGTCGGTGCCTACTTGTTCGTCGACATGGCCCACGTGGCCGGCCTGGTTGCCGCAGGCGTCTACCCGAACCCGGTGCCCTTCGCCGACGTGGTCACCACCACCACCCACAAGACCCTGCGCGGCCCGCGCGGCGGCCTGATCCTCGCCAAGGCCAACGCCGAGATCGAGAAGAAGCTCAACTCCGCCGTCTTCCCCGGCGCCCAGGGCGGCCCGCTGGAGCACGTGATCGCCGCCAAGGCCGTGTGCTTCAAGGAAGCCCTGCAGCCCGAGTTCAAGGAATACCAGCAGCAAGTGGTGAAGAACGCCCAGGCCATGGCCGAAGTGTTCATCCAGCGCGGCTTCGACGTGGTCTCCGGCGGCACCCAGAACCACCTGTTCCTGCTGAGCCTGATCAAGCAGGACATCACCGGTAAGGACGCCGATGCGGCCCTGGGCAACGCTCACATCACCGTGAACAAGAACAGCGTGCCGAACGATCCGCGCTCGCCTTTCGTCACTTCGGGCCTGCGCATCGGTACTCCGGCGGTCACCACCCGTGGCTTCAAGGAAACCGAGTGCCGTGATCTCGCCAGCTGGATCTGCGACATCCTCGACAAGATGGGGGATGAGTCGGTGATCGAAGCGGTGCGCGGCAAGGTCGAGACGGTCTGCGCCAAGTTCCCGGTCTACGGTAAGTAATAGTCAGCGCAGCATGGAGAAGCCCGGTTATTTGCCGGGCTTTTTCGTTTTTACCAGATGACGATCCGGCAGCGTTCAGCAAGATTCGTGTTATCCGGAGGCGCTCGATGCAGCTCAGACACAAGATCGCCGCACTCAGCATCCTGCCATTGCTGCTGGCCGTGGCGGTGGTCTGCGCGCTGGTGCTGTTTCAGAACCAGCGCCTCGGTGAGCAACAGGCGCAACTGATCGAAAGCAGCATCCTGGCGAGCAAGCAGGCCGAGTTGAAGAACTACGTCGAAATGGCCCTCAGCACCATCGCGCCGCTCTACGACGCTGGCCTCGATGATGAGGAAACCCAGCGGAAGGTGCTCGCCGCGTTAGGACGCTTCAGTTTCGGTAGTGACGGTTACTTCTTCGTCTACGACCGTAATGGGCGCAACCTGATGCATCCGCGGCAGAGCGAGCTGGTCGGCAAGGATCTTTGGCACATGACCGATCCCAACGGTCTGCCGGTGATCCAGGCCCTGATGCACAGCGCCCAGACCGGCAAGGGCTTCCAGCGCTACATCTGGCAGAAGCCCTCGACCGGACAGTTCGCGGCGAAACTGGCCTATGTGGTGATGCTCGAACGCTGGGGCTGGATGCTCGGTACCGGCATCTATCTCGAGGATGTGGATCAGGCGATTCTGCAGGTGCGCGAAGAGGTCGCCGCCGGCATCCACACCACCATGCTGGCGATTGCCGCCGTGGCGTTGGTAGCCGTTTTGCTGGTTTTCGCTAGCGGGCTGACGCTGAACGTCAGTGAGCGACGGTTGGCCGACCGCAAGTTGCAGCTGCTGACTCAGCGCATCGTCAGCCTGCAGGAGGAAGAGCGCTCACGCGTATCCCGAGAGTTGCACGACGGTATCAGTCAGTTGCTGGTATCGACAAAGTTCCAGTTCGAGCTGGCCAGCCACGAACTGGCCAGCGGCAATCCCAAGGCACAGACGACCCTGGATGCAGGTGTCGAGCGGCTGGCCGGGGCGATTGGCGAGGTGCGGCGAATCTCCCATGATCTGCATCCCTCGCTGCTTGACACGTTGGGATTATCGGCGGCGATTGGCCAGCTCGTGGCCGAGTTCGAGCAGCGCAGCGGGCTGAAGATGCGATACAGCAATGCGCTTGGCGACGGAGATCCGGACGATTCGGTGGCCGTCGCGCTGTTCCGGGTCTTGCAGGAGGCGCTGACCAATATCGACCGGCACGCCGCGGCGCAGTCTGTTCATATCAGCCTGGACGGGGACGAAGCCTCGGTGCGCTTGCGCGTTCGAGACGACGGCATCGGCTTTGACCCGCGTCGGCTCGATAGCATGAAGGGCAGCGGTATCGGCCTGCGCAACATCCGTGAACGGGTGGAGCACTTCGGTGGACGTTTCAGTCTGCTATCGGCCGCCGGCGGTACCGAGCTGGACGTGACCTTGCCGGCACGGGCCGGCTGACAAACATGGGTATCCAAATAATAAGAGGCTCGCTCGATGAACCCGAAAGCTCGCATAAAGGTGGTACTGATCGACGATCATGCCTTGGTTCGGGACGGCATCCGCGCGCTGCTGATGGCCGTGCCCGAACTGGATGTAGTAGGGGAGGCCGGCTGCGGTGCAGAGGCGATCGACCTGCTCGAACGTGTGTCGGCAGACGTGGTGCTGATGGACATTGGGCTAAAGGACGTCAATGGCCTCGAACTGACGCAATCGCTGCGCGAGCGCTTTCCAGGGATTCGCGTGCTGATTCTGAGCATGTACGACAATCAGGAGTACGTGACCACCTCGGTGAAAGTCGGCGCCCACGGTTACGTGCTGAAGGATGCGCCATCGCGCGAAATCATCGTCGCAATCGAGGCGATTGCTGCCGGTAACACCTACTACAGCGAAGGGATTGCCGAGAAACTGGCCAGCCGCGGCGGCGAAGAGCGCGAACTGACGCCACGCGAGCGCGAGGTGTTGCTCATGCTCGCCCAGGGGCATAACAACAAGACCATGGCGCGTGCGCTGCAAATCAGTGTTCGGACGGTGGAAACCCATCGGCTGAGCATCCGCCGCAAGCTCGATATCGATCGGCCTGCGGATCTGATGAAGCATGCGATGGTGCATGGCTGGTTACCGGGACAGCACTAACGGCGTTTGTCACGCTCAAACGCAGGCGGTGTGGTCCGTTGGCCACTGCTGCGATATCGAATGCAACCAATAGTCTCCGGAATCTACATGCCTGACAAATCACTCGGAGTGAGGCCTCCGCCTCCGCTGGTCTACCTGATCTTCATCGGCTCTGCCTGGGGATTGTCGAGCGGGGTGCCGCTCGACCTGCCGGTGCATGAGCTGGCGTCCTGTGCCGGCTGGGCCTCGATTGTGATAGGCGTCCTGCTGATGGTCTGGGCGGCATGGGAGATGTTTCGCCATCGCACCACCATCAACCCCTATGGCAAGCCGAGCAGCCTGTTGCAGAGCGGGCCGTTCGGCTTTTCGCGCAACCCGATCTACTTGGCCGATACGATGATCTATTGCGGCATTGCGCTGCTGCTTGCCAGTCTCTGGCCCTGGCTGCTACTACCCTTGCTGTTTCTCTGCATGCAGCGCACCGTGATCGTTCACGAAGAGCATTTGCTGACGAGTCTGTTTGGCGACGAATACCGCGCCTACCGGCGGCGAGTGCGCCGCTGGCTCTGAGCGCCGCTTTGGCAGGGCGGGCTCGTCTTGTCAGTTCACAGAAGTTTACCGGGAGCTGAAATCATGACCGAAAACACCCACGACCGTCGGCGCTTCCAGCGTATCGACTTCGACGCCGTAACGGAGCTCGCTCAGGGGCAGAACCGCTGGCCGGTGGAGCTGCACGATCTGTCATTGAAAGGATTGCTGGTCCATCGCCCGGCAAGCTGGGATGCCGACCCCGCGCAACCCTTCCATGCGCGGATTCGTCTATCCGACGATGCGGAGGTGCGCATGGAAGTCGAGATGGCGCATGCCGAAGGCGAGCTGATCGGCCTGGTCTGTCGCCATATCGATGTCGAATCGATCAGCCATTTACGGCGTCTAGTCGAACTCAATCTGGGTGATGAAACGCTGCTTGATCGCGAGCTGGCCGCGCTTGGCGAGCGTGACGACGCGAGCCGATAGAGCAAAAAATCAGAAAACGCTGGAAGGCTGAATGAAAGACGCCTGGGGTTCGACAGACATGTGGGGGCGCGACCTGTTCTCCAGTGTTGAACGCTTTTTGAACAGCGTGTCCAGCGCCTACCGGAACCGCACCATGCGGCCCCGTCGACGCATGCGTTGACGCGTCGCCCTTGGCGCGATGGCGCGCTTGGAATTGTGCTGACGGTCTCCGTCCAGGCACTCAGGGCACGGGCGATTCTCGCCGGACGAGCCTGCTCGCCAAACATTAATAAATCCGTGGAGCGCCGGACTCAGCCGACGAGCCGGGGTCTGTTGCTGCAACGTGCGCTGAAGCGCCTGGCGATCGCGATTTCGCATCGCAGTCTCCAAGCGAGCCATGGGGATGGGTGAGCTCGGTTATCGCTGGTAAGACCGGTCAGCCCAATTTTCAGATTATCTCTTGACTTTACGCGTTAGGTCGCCAGAGACTGGCCTCGCATTGGACATACCGGTAAGACCACAATAATCAAGTTCTGGCTCCGTACTCAGGTCGCGGAAGCTAGAGCGCCGACTAGAGATCCTTCCCATGCTCAAATGGTGCTCGCGTTCGATATTCCTTCAAGTTGTTCTGGGGTTGGTGCTTGGCATCGCCTGCGGACTCAGCTTTCCTGAATTTTCCACTCAGCTCAAACCTTTGGGCGATGGCTTTATCAAGCTGATCAAGATGCTGATCGGCCTGATCGTCTTCTGTGTTGTCGTCAGTGGTATTTCCGGTGCCGGTGACTTGAAAAAGGTGGGCCGCATAGGTCTCAAGTCGGTCATCTATTTCGAGGTGCTGACCACCATCGCGCTGGTGATCGGGTTGGTGCTGGCATTCAGTACTGGTGTCGGCAGTGGCGCCAATATTCATCTCGATGAACTGGCCGCTGCCGATATCGCCGGGTTCGCCGAGCGTGGCCAGCAGATGCAGGGAACGACCGACTTCCTGTTGGCGCTGATTCCTTCGTCCGTCATCGGTGCCTTTGCCGAGAACAATATTCTTCAGGTGCTGCTCTTCTCGGTCCTGTTCGGTAGCGCATTGAATCTTGTGGGCGAACCGGCTGCCGGCATTTCGAGGCTGATCAATGAGCTGAGCCACGTGATCTTCCGCATCATGGGCATGATCGTGCGCCTGGCGCCGATCGGCGTGTTCGGTGCGATTGCATTCACGACTAGCAAATACGGCCTGGAGTCGCTGCAGCATCTGGGCGGCCTGGTTGCGCTGTTCTACGTCACCTGCATCGCCTTTGTCATGCTCGTCCTAGGTTTCGTGATGCGCTTGTCCGGGCTGAGAATCGTGCCGCTGTTCAAGTATCTGCGTGAAGAACTGACCATAGTCCTCGGAACGGCGTCGTCGGATGCGGTGTTGCCGCAGATCATGCGCAAGCTTGAGCATCTGGGTATCGGCAGCTCGACTGTCGGGCTGGTCATCCCGACTGGTTATTCATTCAATCTGGACGGCTTTTCCATCTACCTGACACTGGCCATCGTGTTCATCGCCAACGCAACCGGAACGCCGCTGGCGACCTCCGATCTGTTGACGATACTGCTGGTTTCTCTGATTACCTCTAAAGGCGCCCATGGCATTCCCGGTTCGGCTCTGGTCATCCTCGCCGCGACCCTGACGGCCGTACCGGCAATTCCGGTGGTGGGGCTGGTACTGGTGCTGGCAGTGGATTGGTTCATGGGCATCGGCCGTGCATTGACCAACCTGATCGGCAACTGTGTCGCTACGGTGGCTATCGCTCGCTGGGAAAAGGATATCGACCTCGAGCGGGCGAACAAGGTACTGGCTGGTAATGAGGGTTACGGCTTCCAGGCTCTCAAGGCTAACTCACCGCTCCAGCATTGAGGGGCGGCAGCTCAGGGCTTGAGTCTGTCAGCGTTGGGCTGACAGACTCGGTTGGCCGATACTTGGAATTTTCATGGAGCGAACGGTGATTACCTCGCGGACAGTTGTCGATTCAATTGTAGAGAAGCTTCGTTCCGCGCTGACCCAGGGGCAATGGCGGTCAGGTGAAATGCTGCCCGGGCAGCGTGAACTCGCCGAGCAGTGGGGCATCAGCCGTCCGAGCCTGCGCGAGGCGATCATCGTCCTGGAAACCCAGGGGCTGTTGCGCACCATGCCCGGCAAAGGGGTCGTCGTGCTCGATGCGCCAAGCGTACCGGCGGCCCAGGGGAGCGTCGCCGTCGCCAGCCTGGAGCACGTTCTGCAGCTTCGCTACTCCCTCGAACCCTTCATCGTCGGACTCGTGGCGCAGGCCATCAGCAGCAAGGAGGTTGGCCAGTTGCGGCTTATCCTGATGGACATGCGCGAGGCCCTCGACGCCAGCGACAGTGAGGCGGGCGCCAACGCGTACATCGCCTTTCACGAGGAGCTGTTTACCCTGACATCCAACCCGATTTTTCAGAATGTGGTGCAACAGACCAGCATTGCGCTCAAGCAGAGCGCGGACATGCTGCGCAATTCTCCCGAGCATCTGGCAGAGCGGCTGGAGGAAAACGAAGCAGTAGTGCGCGCCATACGCAACAAGAACAGCGCCGTGGCCAGTGCCGCGATGCGCCGACACATTCTCATGGAGGGAACGAGGATGGGCGTTCAGTTGAATATCCCGGAAGAGCAGCCGGGGCTGTAGTCCAAGCCGGCTCAGGCGCGATCGGCCTCGAACTTGGCGTGCATGCTTGGCGTCAGCTCATGGGGCGCAGCCGAGCAACAGCCGTTGCTGACCGGTACCTGAGTCGTTTCGCTACTCGAACAGCGCATCCAGCGCCTGCTCCAGACGCGTCACCGCGATGATCTGCAGCCCTGCCGGCGCTTCCTTCGGCGCGTTGCCCTTGGGCACGATGGCGCGTTTGAAACCGTGCTTGGCCGCTTCCTTCAGGCGTTCCTGGCCGCTGGGTACCGGGCGGATTTCGCCGGACAGGCCGACCTCGCCGAATACCAAAAGGTCAGTATCAAGTGGGCGGTTGCGCAGGCTGGAAATTACCGCCGCCATCAGCGCCAGATCCGCCGCGGTCTCCAGCACTTTTACGCCGCCGACAACGTTGATGAACACGTCCTGGTCGTAGGTCGGGATGCTGCCGTGGCGGTGCAGCACGGCCAGCAGCATGGCCAGGCGGTTCTGGTCCAGGCCCAGGGTGACGCGGCGCGGGTTGGCCAGGTGGCTGGTATCCACCAGCGCCTGCACCTCCACCAACATCGGCCGAGTGCCTTCCCAAGTGGCCATGACCACGCTGCCGGGCACCGCTTCCTGGGCGCGGGTGAGGAAGATCGCCGAGGGGTTGGTGACTTCCTTCAGGCCCTTGTCGGTCATGCCGAACACGCCCAGCTCGTTGACCGCACCGAAGCGATTCTTCACCGCGCGCAACAGGCGCAGGCGGCCGTCGGACTCTCCCTCGAAATACAGCACGGTGTCGACCATGTGCTCCAGCACGCGCGGGCCGGCCAGCGCGCCTTCCTTGGTCACGTGGCCGACCAGGAAGATCGCCGTGCCGCTCTGCTTGGCGAAGCGCACCAGCAGCGCCGCGCTTTCCCGTACCTGGGCAACGCCGCCGGGCGCCGATTGCAGCTGCTCGGTGAAAATGGTCTGGATCGAGTCGATCACCATCACCTTGGGCTTTTCCAGCCGCGCGGTGGCGATGATGGATTCGATGCAGGTTTCGGTCATGACCTTGAGCTTGTCCTGCGGCAGGTCCAGCCGCCGCGCGCGCATGGCCACCTGCTGCTGGGATTCCTCGCCGGTGACATAGAGCGCCGGGAAGCGCTGGGCGATAGCGCAGAGTGTCTGCAGCAGGATGGTGGACTTGCCGATGCCCGGATCACCGCCGATAAGCACCACTGAACCGTCCACCAGGCCGCCGCCGAGCACACGGTCCAGTTCACCGGACGCGGTGGAAAAGCGCGGCACTTCTTCGACGCTGACTTCGGCCAGAGTCTTGATGTTGGCCTGCTCGCCCGCCCAGCCGGCACGGCCCGATGGCGGGGCGGCGCCGTCGATGATCGTTTCGACAAGGGTGTTCCAGGCGCCGCAATCGCCGCACTGGCCGGCCCATTTGGGAAAGGTCGAGCCGCACTCGGTGCAGCCGTACATGCGCTTGGCCTTGGCCATGGGAACTCCGCGTCGGGGAAATGGAGTCGCATGATAACGGCTGGCTTGATCGGCATCAGCCACAAGCGGCGCGCGAACGGCCAGACTGTGGGCAAACGACCAGGAGTGAAGTGCCATGCGCCATCTGTTGTTTCTGCATTTGCTGGGCGCCAGCGTCTGGGTCGGCGGCCATCTGGTGCTGCTGTTCAGCGTATTGCCCGGCGCGTTGCGCGGTCGTGACGTGCAGCCGGTGCGCCATTTCGAGCAGCTTTACGAACGGGTCGGCATTCCTGCCTTGCTGGTGCAGATCATCACGGGCGTCTGGCTGGCCCGGCGCTGGTTGCCGCATTCGCAGTGGTTCGGCGACTCACCCATCGCTCACCTGGTCCAGGCCAAGCTGGTCTTGCTAGCGCTTACTGCTGCGCTAGGCGTGCACGCGCGGCTGGCGCTGATTCCGAAGCTGGACGCGCAGCGCCTGCCGCAGTTGGGCGTGCATATTGTGCTGATTACCCTGACGGCGGTGGCGTTCGTCTGGGTCGGGTCGGGATTCCGGTTTGGTGGGTTGTTCTAGACCGATCACCATCTACGAACGCCATTCGCCAGCAAGCTCGCTCCTAAAGGTATAACGCGGTCTCTGCTTTTGTAGGAACAGCGAGGCTGCCTAGTCTTGCTGCGAAGATCTATAAACACGGCTCGGCGGCAAGTGAAAAAAAAGCCCGCCATAACTGCGGGCTTCGGCTGTATTTGTGGGCACTTAGCCGCAGCAGCCGCCACAGCAACTGCCGGAGGCACGCTTGAGGTCTCGGGCAATATCGTCCTTCAAGGTCTCACGCTCCTGCTTGAGCGCCTCGAGCGCTGCGTCGTCCATGTCTGCGGCGCTGCTGATCCGCTTGTCCAGCGCTTCGTATTCCTCAGTCTTACGGGCGAAGACTGGGTTTTCCATGCGCAGTTTTTGCAGCTGCTCGCGTTTTTCTGGGAAGTCCTTGATCAATGCGTGATGTTCGACGTGCATGGAGCTGCTCCGGGGATGTACAGGGGAGCAGCTACCTTAGCGTTGCGGCCGATTTACCCGGTTGACGACGATCAAGCGATCGATATCCTCGCGCTCCAGCCGTCGGAGTGCGGCCCGCTCTGGTATGCGATCCGAAGGGTGCCTATGCTCTACAACGGTTGTTACGCCGTATTACGACGGCATTCCGATGCAAGCCAATTACCGTAAGGATTTTTCGATATGAGTCTGATCAGCGAATTCAAGGCGTTTGCCGTCAGGGGCAATGTGATCGACATGGCCGTGGGCATCATCGTCGGTGCAGCCTTCACCAAAATCGTTTCGTCCTTCGTGGCGGATGTGGTCACTCCGCCGCTGGGATTGTTGATCGGCGGTGTGGACTTTTCGGACCTGGCAATCGTGCTCAAGGAGGCCGTGGGCGATACGCCGGCAGTCACTCTGAGCTACGGGAGCTTCATCCAGACAATATTCGACTTCACCATCGTAGCCTTCGCCATCTTCCTGGCGGTCAAGGCCATCAACCACCTCAAACGCAAGGAAGCCGAAGCGCCATCGGCCCCGCCAGCGCCCTCCAAGGAAGAGGTACTGTTGACCGAAATTCGCGATGCGTTGCGCGCGCAGAACCGGTCCTGAATCGCCTCCCTAGCGCCCGAGCCGCCGCCGCCCCCTGCTCGGGCCAGGTCGGTGCCCGGGAGGAGCCGTTCAAGGCGAGCTGAGCGGTTCGCTCACTGGGGTGGTAAAGGGATACTGAAAGGAACTCCCGGCGCGGGCGCCGGGGAAGCAGAGTGGCTTATTCCGGCTTCGGCGTGGTCGCCGTGCTAGCCGGTAGTAGCGGATAGGCCACCTGCGGTTGCTCACCGGTCAGGCTGTGCAGGAAGGCAGTGATGGCCTTGACCTCGTCATCCTTGAGCTGACGACCGAGCTGGCTGTCACCCATAATGGCCACGGCCTGTTCAAGATCCCACACCTCGCCGCTGTGGAAGTACGGCGGCGTCAGCGCGATGTTGCGCAGCGGCGCGGCGCGGAAGACGTACTCGTCGGCGGCGGTGTTGGTTACGGCGAAGCGACCCTTGTCATCTTCCGGCAGGATGTCGGCGCCCGGCTTCTTGATCACGCCGAAGGGGAAGTAGCTCTGGCCGCCGACGTTGACGCCGTTGTGGCAGGCGATGCAGCCGGCATCCATGAACAGCGCCAGGCCTTCCTTCTGCTGCGCATCCAGCGCCTCGTCGTCACCCTTGAGGAAGCGGTCGAACGGCGAGTTGGGCGTGGTCAAGCTAACTTCGAAGGCCTCCAGGGCATAGGCCATATTGTCGAAGCTGACCGGGTCCTTGTCCTTGGGGAACGCCTTGGTGAACTCGGCGACATATTCGGGAATGCTCTTGAGCGTCGCTTCCACGCGCTCCGGCGTGCTGTTCATCTCGACGCTGGCCTGGACGGGGCCTTTGGCCTGTTCCTGCAGGTCCTTGGCGCGGCCATCCCAGAACTGCGCGGCGTTGAATACGGCGTTGAGCACGGTCGGCGAGTTGCGCGGCCCTTTCTGCCAGCCATGGCCGATGGAGGTGGTGACGTTGTCGCTGCCGCCGATGCTGAGGTTGTGGCAGGTGTTGCAGCTGATCACGTGGCTGCGCGACAGGCGCGGATCGAACCACAGCTTGTGCCCAAGTATCGCCTGGTCTTCGCTGACGGTCTGGCCACGGACTTCGGTGACCTTATCCGGGATCGGCTGGAAAATGGCGTTGGCGCGGTCGCGCAGTTCGTCGGCATGGGCGGTGCCGGCGACCAGCAGCAAACCGCTGAGCAGCAGAGGAAGTGGGGCGCTCATCAGTGGGGCTCCTTATAGATGTTGGCAGGTTCTAGGAGGCCTGTTTCCGTCGAGCGACGGCTTGATTCAGGTCAAGCGATAGCGAGCTTCAGACGCTTGCTATCAATTAGCTCGCTACTAAATGTTTCGACGTTAGTTGCGTTGAAGCCCGGTGATCTGGTCAAGAAAAATGCCCACTCGATCTTCCGCCTCTGAGCCGCGCGCTTGTCGTACGCCGTCTCGGGGCGCTCGCCTGCCAGCCTTGCAGCAGGGCAGTGGCAACGCCAGAATGGCGGCATCAATCGTGGTCACACGGCCACTCCAGCAAGGATTTCCGATGCCCCAAACTGACGCTGCCGGCCTGCGCCTGGCGCCCGAGGCGCTGACCCGCCCCTTCGAACCCAGCCAGTTCGACTTCAAAACCACTGATGAACTGGAACCTTTCCTGGGCGTTCTTGGCCAGGAGCGAGCCGTCGAGGCCTTGCAATTCGGCGTGGCGATGCCGCGTCCCGGTTACAACGTCTTCGTGATGGGCGAGCCGGGCACGGGGCGTTTCTCCTTCGTGCGGCGCTATCTCAAGGCTGAAGGCAAGCGTCTGGATACGCCGTCGGATTGGGTGTACGTGAATAATTTCGACGAGCCCCGCGAGCCGCGCGTGGTGGAACTGCCACAGGGCGGCGCGGGTGAATTCATCGCCGACATCGGTCAACTGATCGACAATCTCATGGCGACCTTCCCGGCGGTGTTCGAGCATCCGAGCTTCCAGCAGAAGAAGAGCGCCATCGACCGCGCCTTCAATCAGCGCTACGACAAGGCGCTGGATGTGATCGAGAAGCTCGCGCTGGAAAAGGAAATCGCACTTTACCGCGACAGTAGCAATATCGCCTTCACGCCGATGAAAGACGGCAAGTCGATGGACGAAGCCGAGTTCGCGCAACTGCCGGAGGCGGATCGCGAGCGCTACCACGAAGATATTTCCGCGCTGGAAGTGCAGCTGAACGAGGGGCTCGCCAGCCTGCCGCAGTGGAAGCGCGAATCGAGCAACCAGTTGCGTCAGCTCAACGATGAAACCATCAGCCAGGCATTGCAGCCGCTGCTGGCACCGCTGTCGGAAAAATACGGTGAAAACGCGAGCATCGAAGCTTATTTGCAGGCCGTGCAGGTCAACTTGCTGAAGACCGTGGTGGAACAGCTGGTCGACGAGAATCGCCCCGACGCCCAGACCCGCCAGCTGCTGGAAGAACAGTACAGCCCGAGCCTGGTGGTCGGGCATCCGCTGGATGGCGGCGCGCCGGTGGTATTCGAACCACACCCGACCTACGACAACCTGTTCGGTCGCATCGAGTACAGCACCGATCAGGGCGCGCTTTACACCAGTTATCGCCAGCTGCGTCCGGGTGCGCTGCACCGCGCTAATGGCGGCTTCCTGATGCTCGAAGCGGAAAAGATGCTCGGCGAGCCTTTCGTCTGGGAAGCGCTCAAGCGTGCGTTGCAGTCGCGCAAGCTGAAAATGGAATCGCCGCTGGCCGAGCTGGGGCGTCTGGCCACCGTCACCCTGACGCCGGAAGTCATACCGCTCAACGTCAAGGTGGTGATCATTGGCTCTCGGCAGCTGTACTACACCCTGCAAGACCTGGATCCGGATTTCCAGGAGATGTTCCGCGTACTGGTGGACTTCGACGAGGAGATTCCGCTGGCCGAGGACAGCCTCGAACAGTTCGCCCAGCTGATGAAGACGCGCACCTCGGAAGAGGGCATGGCGCCGCTGACCGCAGCGGCGGTGGCGCGTCTGGCGACCTACAGCGCGCGTCTGGCCGAGCATCAGGGGCGCTTGTCGGCGCGTATCGGCGATCTGTTCCAATTGGTCAGTGAAGCGGATTTCATTCGCCAGTTGGCCAAGGACGAGGTGACCGATGTTGGCCACATCGAGCGGGCGCTGAAAGCCAAGGCGACTCGGACCGGCCGTGTCTCGGCGCGAATTCTCGAGGACATCCTCGCCGGAGTCATCCTCATCGACAGCGAAGGTGCGGCCATCGGCAAGTGCAACGGCCTCACCGTGCTGGAAGTCGGCGACTCGGCGTTCGGCATGCCAGCGCGCATCTCCGCCACCGTTTATCCGGGTGGCTCGGGGATCGTCGATATCGAACGCGAGGTCAACCTCGGCCAGCCGATTCACTCCAAGGGCGTGATGATCCTGACCGGCTTTCTCGGCAGCCGCTACGCACAGGAATTCCCGCTTGAGATTTCCGCCAGCATCGCGCTGGAGCAGTCCTACGGGTACGTCGATGGCGACAGTGCATCGCTGGGCGAATGTTGCGCGTTAATCTCAGCCATTTCACGTACGCCGTTGAAGCAGTGCTTCGCCATCACCGGCTCGATCAACCAGTTCGGTGAAGTGCAGGCGGTTGGTGGCGTGAACGAGAAGATCGAAGGCTTCTTCCGTCTCTGCGAAGCGCGCGGTTTAACCGGCGAGCAGGGCGCGATCATACCTTTCGCCAATGTGACCACTCTGATGCTCGATGAGCGTGTGCTGGAAGCCGTACGTCAGGGGCGCTTCCACGTGTATGCGGTCCGCCATGTGGATGAGGCGCTTTCGCTGCTGGTGGGCGAGCCGGTAGGTGCGGCGGACAAGGAAGGAAACTTCCCCCAAGGCAGCGTTAACGACCGGGTGGTGGAGCGCTTGCGCGATATCGCCGAGATCGAGCTCGAGGATGACAGTAAAAGCGATGCGGCGTCTCCAGAGGAGGTGCTGGCACAAGCGAAGGGGGGCGAGCAGAACTGACCGGTTCTGCATTGAGCAAAAACCGGACGGAACGATACGGCCGGCGGCGGGTCTGCAGTGGACGAGAATTCCCACTCTCTGTCCACATGGTTATCCACAACTTCTGGGGATAAACAGGTTGGCCCGCCCATTCGTCCTGGATGACGGTGCGCAACCGAGCGCGAGGATCGCCGTCATGTCTCAAACACTCTGTCTGAACCGTCAATGCCTGGGTCTGGTTACCCGTATCGAATGCATCATTCGTCCACTAAACGGCGGACAAGGCTTGTGGACCTTGCTTTGTGCGGCCGGGATCGACGCCGGCCAACCCACCGCGATCAAGGCGCAGGGCCCATTCCATGGGCCTCGCGAGGCCGAGACGGTGCTGCAGGCGATCGCCAGCAATCTTCACGGGCAGGGCTATTGTGAGTCCGATTCGCCATCGATCTGGCAGTTGCACATGCACGCCGAGCTGCGCAAGATCAACGCCAATCAGGCTCGCTATCTGAGCGGTTGGGAATCCAGAACCTGATTCCTGGCCACGCTCGTGCTGGGCGAGCAGGGCTGACTTTGCGAATCGAGTCGGCGCTCAAGATTCTTATCCACAAGAAAAATCTGCTGTCATAAAGGCATTCTTGAAGGCGCTGTGGCGCTGCGTATACTCGCTGCCGATATCAGCTCCTCAAGTGAGAACAGATGGAACGCTTCGTCGAGAACACCATGTATGCGGCCCGCTGGCTGCTTGCCCCTATCTATTTCGGCCTGGCGTTTGCCCTGCTGGCATTAGCGATCAAGTTCTTTCAGGAGATCTGGCACATCCTCCCGGCCGTGCTTTCGCTGAGCGAAGGCGATCTGATCCTCAAATTGCTCTCGCTGATCGACATGGCGCTGGTCGGTGGCCTGCTGGTCATGGTGATGCTTTCTGGCTACGAGAATTTCGTATCGCAACTGAACGTCGATGAGGGCAAGGAAAAGCTAGATTGGCTGGGGAAGATCGATTCCGGCTCGTTGAAAATGAAGGTCGCGGCATCGATCGTGGCGATCTCATCCATTCATCTATTGCGCATGTTCATGGATGCTCAGCAGCTAGAGAGCGAGCAATTGATGTGGTACGTGATCATTCACTTGACGTTCGTATTCTCCGCCTTCGCCATGGGTTATCTGGACAAGATCACCAAGCACTGAGTGCAAATCGTCCAGCTGCAAGCCGCACGTTTAGGCCACAAAGTGCGTGCGTGCGTGCGTGCGTGCGTGCGTGGGCGGGCGGGCCGGGCCGCAAGCTGTGCTAGGCTAGCTGCCCTTTTTTCCTGCGGAGCCCAGGCATGACCGACCTCAACCTAACCACCGACGAAACGCGCGTGAGCTATGGCATCGGCCGCCAGCTGGGCGATCAGCTGCGCGAGAATCCGCCGCCCGGCATCAGCCTGGATGCGGTCATCGCTGGGATCCGCGATGCCTTTGGCGGTGTGGCCAGCCAAGTCAGCCCGGAAGACCTGAACGCCAGCTTCGCCGTGATCCGCGAGCGCATGCAGGCCGAAGCCCAGCAGAAAGCCGAAGCCGCGGCAGGCGAAGGCAAGGCGTTCCTGGCTGATAATGCCAAGCGCGAAGGCGTTACCACGCTGGCTTCGGGCCTGCAGTATGAAGTCCTGACCGCTGGTGAAGGCGCTAAGCCGACCCGCGAGGACCAGGTTCGTACGCATTACCACGGCACTTTGATCGACGGCACCGTCTTCGACAGCTCCTACCAGCGCGGCCAGCCTGCAGAGTTTCCTGTGGGCGGTGTAATCGCCGGCTGGACCGAAGCGCTGCAACTGATGGGCGTCGGCAGCAAGTGGCGTCTCTATGTGCCGAGCGAACTGGCCTACGGCGCCCAGGGTGTCGGCAGCATTCCTCCGCACAGTGTGCTGGTCTTCGATGTCGAACTGCTCGCGGTTCTGTAAGTCGCCATAGGACGCTGTTGGCGTTTCGGCGCGGTCGAATTGCCCTTGGCCGATTCATTCGGCCAGCAGACGCAAAAGGCCGAACAAGTTCGGCTCGACAGGGCCTGGAGAAGTGGTCCTTCACCGTCACGAACGAAACGCCTGTAGGACCGAATTATTTCGGCCAATGCGTTCGGCCTCAGGGGCGCAACGCCCGGGCATAGGAGAACAGGAACAGGTTGCGTACCTGTTCCTTGAGCACGCAGGGTTCGCTGGTGCTCAGCTCCTGCAGATCCAGATCGCCCTGGTCACGAAGTTCGTTCAGGGCGTCTCCCTCCAACGAAATGCACACCGCACCGGTATCGCGATCGAGTATGCGCAGGTAGGGTTGTGGGCGGTCCAGCCATGCATCAATCAGATAAGTCATGTTCGGCTCCAGTTGATTTCCTTAATGAGAATAATTGCTATTTGCAAAGATGCAAGCGCAAAAATACTCGTCGGGATCAATGGCGGAGCGGACTGAAGGAAGGGCGAGGTGGGCTGATAGGAAACTGAAGGGTGCCAGTTGCACCCTGTTTTGCTGGATCAGTGCGTGCGAGCGACGGCGAAGCGGCTGAGCTCTACCAGTGCATCGCGATACGCGTTGGCCGGAAGCAGTTCAAGACAGGCGATTGCTCGATCGGCATAGTCGCGCGCCAGGCGTGCAGTGTAGTCCAGTGCGCCGCAAGCTTGTACGGCGCTGCGGATGCTTTCGAGGTCTTCGATACCGCCTTTCTGGATAGCCTTGCGCACCAGTGCGGCCTGCTCATCAGTGCCTTCGCGCATGGTATAGATCAGCGGCAGGGTCGGCTTGCCTTCAGCCAGGTCGTCGCCGACGTTCTTGCCCAGGGTTTCGGCATCTCCCTGGTAATCAAGCAGGTCATCGACCAGCTGGAAGGCAATGCCAAGATAGTCGCCAAAGGTGCGCAGCGCTTCGCGTTGTTCCTCATCGGCCTCGGCCAGAGTGGCGGCGCTGTGGGTGGAGGCTTCGAACAGCATGGCCGTCTTGCCGCGAATGACCTCCATATAAATTTCTTCGGTGGTGCTGGCGTCGCGAACCTTGGACAGCTGCAGCACCTCGCCTTCGGCAATTACACGCGTGGCCTGGGAAATGATGCGCATAACTGGCATCGAGCCTAAGTCGACCATCATTTCGAACGAGCGTGCATAAAGGAAGTCGCCGACCAGTACGCTTGGGGCGTTGCCCCATAGTGCATTGGCGGTGGAGCGGCCGCGGCGCATGCCGGACATATCGACCACGTCGTCATGCAGCAGGGTCGAGGTGTGCAGGAATTCGATGATGGCAGCCAGCAGACGCAGCTGATCACCCTTGAGGCCGAGCGCGTTACCGCTGAGCAGGACCAGCAGTGGACGCAGGCGCTTACCGCCGGCGGAAGTGATGTAGTCCCCGATCTTTTCAACCAGCGGTACGCGAGACGTCAGCTGGTTACGGATGATGCCGTCGACTGCGGCAAAATCGTCAGCCACTACTTGGTAAAAGGACTGGGGGTGCATCGGGGACGAGTACTCCTCGGAGGTTGCGCGGCATGCTATGGGGCGGGTCTGGTACTGTCAAGGCGAGGCCAGGCGGCTATTGCGCCGGGTCTGGCGGATGCGTACAATCGCGGACCCTGAACATTCCCCCTGGGCATTTCCCTGCCTTACGCAATTGCAAGAGTGTCCCTCCGGACCTCAAGCAGCCATGCCAGCCACCAACTATTTCACTTAAGCGCTGGGTGAGCAGGATCAACGGAGATACAAGATGTACGCAGTTATCGTTACTGGCGGCAAGCAATATAAGGTCGCCGAAGGCGAATACCTCAAGATTGAAAAACTCGAAGTTGCCACTGGCGAAGCAGTCACTTTTGACCGCGTTCTGCTGGTTGGCAACGGCGATGATGTCAAGATCGGCGCTCCGGTGGTCGATGGTGCCAAGGTCACTGCTGAAGTGATTGCTCAGGGTCGTCACGACAAGGTCACCATCATCAAATTCCGCCGTCGTAAGCACCACATGAAGCGTCAGGGCCACCGTCAGTGGTTCACTGAGGTCAAAATCACCGGTATTCAGGGCTAATCGGACCTGAATCCCCTTATAGGAGTATTGAACTCATGGCACACAAAAAAGCTGGCGGTTCTACCCGCAACGGTCGCGACTCAGAAGCCAAACGACTTGGCGTGAAGATGTACGGCGGCCAGGTCATCAAGGCCGGTAACATCATCGTGCGTCAGCGCGGCACCCAGTTCCACGCCGGTTACGGCGTTGGCATGGGCAAGGATCACACCCTGTTCGCGAAAGTCGAAGGCGTGATCAAGTTCGAAGTGAAGGGCGCTTTTGGTCGTCGCTACGTGAGCGTCGTCGCAGCCTAACTGCGGCGTTGCTGGAAAAGCCCTGTCATGCGACGGGGCTTTTTTGTTTCTGTATCCTCTATAGGGCTCTTGCAAAACACTGCTTTGCTCTAGTTTTCGATGGTTCTGCAAGACCCTTATATTCCTGTTTTCTAGCCCGTCCTTGCGGCGGGAGGCGTTCCCATGAAATTCGTCGATGAAGTATCGATTTTTGTAAAGGCCGGTGACGGTGGTAATGGCATGATGAGCTTCCGTCGCGAGAAGTTCATCGAGAAAGGCGGCCCCAACGGCGGCGATGGTGGTGATGGCGGCTCCATTTATCTGATGGCCGACGAAAACCTCAACACGCTGGTCGACTACCGCTACACCCGCCGCTTCAATGCGCCGAATGGCCAGAAAGGTGGCAGCACCGAATGTACTGGTGCCAAGGGCGAGGATTTGGTTCTGCCGGTACCAGTTGGCACGACGGTGATCGATGCGGCAACGCAGGAAGTCATCGGCGATCTGACCAAGCCTGGTCAGCGCCTGCTGGTCGCGCAGGGTGGCTGGCATGGCCTGGGTAACACACGTTTCAAATCAAGCACCAACCGAGCGCCTCGGCAAACCACGCCGGGCAAGCCGGGTGATGCGCGCGATTTGAAGCTTGAGTTGAAAGTGCTGGCAGACGTCGGCCTGCTGGGCTTGCCCAATGCCGGCAAGAGCACGTTCATTCGCTCCGTGTCGGCTGCCAAGCCGAAGGTCGCGGATTACCCGTTCACCACGCTGGTGCCGAACCTGGGCGTGGTCAGCGTGGGACGCTACAAAAGCTTCGTGATTGCCGACATTCCGGGCCTTATCGAAGGTGCATCTGAAGGTGCGGGTTTGGGGATTCGTTTCCTCAAGCACCTGGCGCGTACGCGTTTGCTGCTGCACTTGGTTGACATGGCGCCGCTCGATGAAAGTGATCCTGCCGATGCGGCCGAAGTCATTCTCAACGAGCTTGAGAAATTCAGCCCCGCGCTGGCTCAGCGTGATCGCTGGCTGGTGCTGAACAAGGCTGATCAGCTGCTCGACGAGGAGCGCGAGGAGCGCATGCGTCAGGTGGTGGAGCGTCTCGAGTGGACTGGGCCGGTTTTCGTGATTTCCGCGTTGGAGCGGGAAGGTACCGAGGAATTGAGCCAGGCGATTATGCGTTATCTGGATGAGCGAGCGCTGCGTATTAGCGAAGAGCCGGCCTATGCCGAGGCGCTTGCCGAGCTGGATCAGCAGATCGAAGACGAGGCGCGTGCCCGCCTGCAGGCGCTTGACGATCAGCGGGCGTTGCGCCGCGCTGGCGTCAAGCCGGTAGATGAGGTGGATGACGACGACTTCGATGATGACGACGATGACGAGGGCGGCGCGGAAATCTTCTACGTGCGTTAAGGCTTGTTGTGGTGGTTTGCAGATCTTTGTGCGGGTGCTCGGTGGGCTGGCTCGTCCGTTGCCCGCCGGTATGGTTTTGGCCGGATATTGGATAGAAGGCGGGATCGATGCGGGACAAGGTGAGCGGCGCGCGGCGCTGGGTAGTTAAGATCGGCAGCGCTTTGTTGACCGCTGATGGTCGCGGTCTCGATCAGGCGGCTATGGCTGTCTGGGTCGATCAGATGGTGGCGCTGCGGCAGGCCGGGGTCGAACTGGTGCTGGTTTCTTCCGGCGCGGTCGCCGCCGGCATGAGTCGCCTTGGCTGGGCGGCACGGCCCAAGGCTGTTCACGAGCTGCAGGCTGCGGCTGCGGTGGGGCAGATGGGGCTGATTCGCGCTTGGGAGGCCAGTTTCGGTCGGTGCGAGCAGCAAACTGCCCAAGTGCTGGTCACTCATGACGATCTGTCTGACCGTAAGCGCTATCTGAATGCGCGAAGCACGCTGCGTACGCTGATAGATCTAGGTGTGGTGCCGGTCATCAATGAGAACGATACCGTCGTCACCGACGAGATCCGTTTCGGTGATAACGATACCCTTGGCGCGCTGGTAGCTAATCTGGTCGAGGCTGACTTGCTGGTCATTCTCACCGATCGCGACGGTATGTTCGATGCCGACCCGCGGACTAATCCCGACGCCAATCTGATCAGTGAGGCGCGCGCTGATGATCCTGCGCTGGACGCAGTGGCAGGTTCGACGGGCGGCGCGCTGGGCCGTGGCGGTATGCAGACCAAACTGCGCGCGGCGCGCTTGGCGGCGCGTTCGGGGGCTCATACGGTGATTGTCGGTGGGCGCATCGAGAGCGTGTTGACGAGGCTGAAGGCTGGAGAGCAGTTGGGTACCCTGTTGGCGCCGGAGTGCAGTCGTCATGCCGCACGCAAGCAGTGGCTCGCGGGGCATCTGCAGACGCGGGGGTCGCTAACACTGGACGCCGGTGCGGTGCAGGCGCTCAAGCAGGGGAATCGCAGTTTGCTGCCGGTCGGTGTCAAGGCGGCGCAGGGCGGGTTTCGGCGGGGCGAAATGGTGGTCTGCGTGGGGCCGGAAGGGCAGGAGGTTGCCCGCGGTCTGGTCAACTACAGCGCTGCTGAGGCTCAGCGGATCCTGGGGCATTCATCCGACGAAATCGAGAAGCTGCTTGGTTATGTCGACGAGCCTGAGCTTATTCACCGCGACAACATGATTCTGGTATGAGGCGCTCGATGCGGTTGGCGAAGGCTTTGATGGTGCTGCTGGTCTGTCCGGCAGTCAGCATGGCGCGTGAAGTGGGTGAGGTCGACACGGTTTTCAAGTGGCTCGGGCCGAATCACAAGATCGTCGTGGAGGCGTTCGATGATCCCAAGGTCGAGGGTGTTACCTGCTATTTGTCTCGCGCCAGAACCGGCGGCATCAAGGGCGGGCTCGGCCTTGCCGAAGATCGCGCCGAGGCCTCCATTGCCTGCCGGCAGGTTGGGCCGATTCGCATGAGTGATGAGCTTGAAGATGGTGAGGTGGTGTTCAAGGAGCGGACCTCGCTGGTGTTCAAGACCATGCAGGTGGTGCGCTTTTTCGATGAGGCGCGTAATACGTTGGTTTATCTGGTTTATAGCGACCGGGTGATCGAAGGTAGCCCGCAGAATGCCGTAACGGCGATTCCGATACTCCCCTGGATGCACAATCCATAGGCGGCGAAGCCAGGCATTGCGCCTATAAGGTTCGTAGCTCGTAGGGTGCGCTCCGCGCACCGAAACTTGGGGCCTCGTAGTCCAGGCCTGGCTCGTTTCGGCCCGGCTTTGCCCGGTGCGCGGAGCGCACCCTACACCGACCAAGCTATTGTCAGCTCGACGGTCGCTTGGCTGATGTACGTTTTTCTTACGTTCTCTTTCCTGCGGAGGAGGGCTTACTACGCATATGATCGATGATTCGCTGCATAGCCGCTTAAAGCGGCAATCGCTCGCCAGTGCTCGATCCAAAAACCAGGCACAAAAAAACCGGCGCTAGGCCGGTTTTTTTCAAGAACCTGCAGTTTAGGCTGCAGCAGCTTCGCCGAGGGCCTTGATGTGGCCGTTCAGGCGGCTCTTGTGACGAGCGGCTTTGTTCTTGTGGATGATGCCCTTGTCGGCCATGCGGTCGATTACAGGCACGGCTGCGGTGTAAGCAGTACGAGCTTTTTCCAGATCTTTTGCATCAATGGCCTTGACCACATTCTTGATGTAGGTGCGGACCATGGAGCGCAGGCTGGCGTTGTGGCTGCGACGCTTCTCAGCCTGAATTGCGCGTTTTTTGGCGGAAGGGCTGTTGGCCACCGTCGAACTCCTCGAAAACGTGGGATTACAAAGCAAATAAGGCCGCGAATCATGCCGATGCGGCGCGGGCTTGTCAAGCATGACTGAAGATTGATGACGCTGGCCGGACAGAAGGGCTGCCGCTAAACTCGCGGCCTCTTTATCTGTCGTAATTGCCCGTCGATTCCGGTGGCCAATGCTGGCCGGAACCTCTGTCGCAACCTCTGGGAAAACAAATGTCCGATACGTCCGGCAAAAGCGGATTGCTGCGTTCTAGCGCGGTAGTCAGTGTGATGACGCTGCTGTCCAGGGTGCTGGGCATGGTACGCGATATGGTCGTGGCCAGCTACTTCGGGTCCGGTGCTGCGGCGGACGCATTTTTCATTGCCTTCAAAATTCCCAATTTTCTGCGGCGCCTGTTTGCCGAAGGCGCTTTCGCCCAAGCGTTCGTGCCGGTGCTGTCAGAATACCGAACCAAGCGGACGCTGCTGGAAGTCAAGCTGCTGGTCGATCGCACGGCCGGCATGCTTGGCTTGATCCTGACCGGCATTACTGCCATTGGGGTTCTGGCATCGCCTTATGTCGTGATGCTCTTCGCGCCGGGATTTCATGATGAGCCGGAGAAAATGCAGTTGGCCGGCGAGTTGCTGCGCATCACCTTTCCGTACCTGCTGTTGATTTCCCTGACGGCCTTCACGTCCGGTGTGCTCAATAGCTATGGGCGCTTCGCTGTGCCGGGTTTTACGCCGGTGCTGCTTAACGTCTGCATGATCGCTTCGGCAGTGTTTCTTACGCCTTACTTCGATCAACCCATCATGGCGCTGGCCTGGGGCGTATTCATTGCTGGATTTGCTCAACTGGCCTTCCAGCTTCCTTATGTCGCCAAGCTGGGGTTATTGCCGCGGCCTCGGGTGAAGTTCGGTGACGAGGGCGTGCGACGGATCATGCTGTTGATGGTTCCCGCGTTATTTGGGGTGTCGGTCAGTCAGATCAATTTGCTGCTTGATACGGTGCTCGCCTCGTTCCTGCAGACTGGCAGCGTGTCGTGGCTTTATTACGCGGATCGGCTTTCGGAGTTGCCGCTCGGCGCGTTCGGTATCGCCATTGGTACGGTCATTCTTCCAAGCCTTTCGCGCCAGCACGCCGGCGAAGACCCCAAAGCTTTTTCCGATACGCTCAACTGGGCGCTGCGAATGGTGCTGCTGGTAGGTATTCCTGCGGCGCTCGCGTTGGGCATTCTGGCCGAGCCGCTGATTGCCAGCCTGTTCTTCTACGGCGCGATGAGCGAGGAGGCGGTGGTGCAGTCGGCCCGTGCGCTTGAGGCTTACTCGCTTGGGGTGCTGGCATTCATGCTGATCAAAGTGCTCGCGCCCGGCTTCTTCGCTCGCCAGGATTTGAAGACGCCGGTGCGGGTCGCGATTATTTGCATGGTCGCCAATATGGTGATGAACCTGATCCTGATCTGGCCGCTCAAGCATGTCGGGTTGGCGCTGGCGACTTCGCTGTCATCAATGCTCAACGCCGGACTGCTGTTTTGGGGCTTGTACAAGATCGGCGTGTTTCGAGTTGCGCCGGGCTGGAGCGTATTTCTCCTGCGGCTGGCGGGCGGTTGTGCGGCCATGGTGGCGACGATCTGGTGCCTCAACGCGCCGTCGGTCGAATGGTTCGCCTGGGCGTGGCAGCAGCGCGCGTTGCAGCTGGGGCTGCTGGTGGTGGCCGGGATCGGGGCTTTCGTTGCAGGGCTAGTAGTGCTCGGCTTGCGACCGCGCCATCTTCGTCACTGATTGGTGGGCCGGGCTCGCGGCAAACCTGTCCGCGACTGGCGGCTCATGCGTATAATCGGCGACTTTTCAAGCAAGAAGTGCGGTATGCAGCTGGTTCGAGGTCTTCATAACCTGCGGCCCCGGCATCGGGGTTGCGTTGCCACTATCGGCAATTTCGACGGCGTTCATCGTGGGCATCAGGCCATTCTGGCCCGCCTGCGTGAGCGTGCCGCCGAGTTCGGCCTGCCCAGTTGTGTGGTGATCTTCGAACCCCAGCCGCGCGAATATTTCTCGCCGGACAAGGCGCCAGCACGCCTGACTCGGCTACGTGAAAAGCTGCAGCTACTGGCTGAACAGGGCATCGATCGGGTGCTATGCCTGGCCTTCAATCGTCGTTTGCGCGAGATGAGCGCCGCTGAGTTCGTCCATGCGACGCTGGTCGAAGGGCTTGACGTCCAGCATCTCGAAGTCGGCGATGACTTCCGCTTCGGCTGTGATCGTGCCGGGGATTTCAATTTTCTATTGAAAGCGGGCGCTGCCGAAGGCTTCAGTGTCGAGGCTGCCACCACCATTGAGGTGGAGGGAGAGCGCGTCAGCAGTACGCGGCTGCGCCAAGTGTTGGCCGATGGCGATCTGGCTCTGGCCGAGCGCCTGCTCGGTCGTCCGTTCAGCCTTGCCGGGCGGGTTATGCATGGTCAGGCGCTCGGGCGTCAGCTTGGCGCGCCGACCGCCAATGTCCAGCTCAAGCGCAAGAGCACGCCGCTCAGCGGGGTGTTTATGGTGAGTACGGGGGTCGATGACGTGCTGCAGCCGGCGGTGGCCAATATCGGTATGCGCCCATCGGTCGAAAGTGACGGCAAGCCACATCTCGAAGTGCATTTGCTCAACTACCAGGGCGACCTCTATGGTCGTCAGCTACGCGTGACCTTTCATCGCAAGCTGCGTGACGAACAGCGCTTTGCCTCGCTGGAGGCGCTCAGGACGGCGATCGAAGCCGATATCGCCGCGGCTCGCGAATACTGGCGAGCTTCACCCTTTACCACGAGTCAGGACTGAAATGACCGATTACAAAGCGACCCTCAATCTGCCGTCCACGGCATTTCCGATGAAGGCCGGTCTGCCACAGCGCGAGCCGGAGACCCTGCAGCGCTGGAACAGCATTGACCTCTACGGGAAGCTGCGGCAGATCGGCGAGGGTCGCCCGAAGTTCGTCCTGCATGACGGCCCGCCGTACGCCAACGGCAGCATTCATATCGGCCATGCGGTGAACAAAGTCATTAAAGATTTCATCGTCCGCTCCAAGACCCTAGCGGGTTTCGATGCCCCCTATGTGCCGGGCTGGGACTGCCATGGCCTGCCGATTGAGCACAAGGTCGAGATCACCTATGGCAAGAACCAGCCAGCCGATCTGACCCGGGAGCGCTGCCGCGCCTATGCCGCTGAGCAGATCGAGGGACAGAAGGCTGACTTCATCCGCCTTGGCGTGCTCGGTGAGTGGGACAATCCGTATCGCACCATGGATTTCGCCAACGAGGCCGGTGAAATCCGAGCGCTGGCGAAGATGGTCGAAGGTGGTTTCGTCTTCAAGGGCCTGAAGCCGGTGAACTGGTGTTTCGACTGCGGCTCGGCACTGGCCGAGGCAGAAGTTGAGTACCAGGATAAGAAGTCCGACGCTATCGACGTCGCTTTCCAGGTCGAGGACGCGGACAAGCTGGCAGCGGCCTTCGGCGTGGCGGCGTTGGCCAAACCGGCCAGTATCGTCATCTGGACCACCACGCCCTGGACCATTCCGGCCAACCAGGCGCTCAACGTGCATCCCGACTTCGTCTATGCCCTGGTCGATATCGGCGAGCGCCTGCTGGTGCTGGCCGAAGAACTGGTCGAATCCTGCCTGCAGCGTTACGGCCTGAGCGGTGAGATTGTCGCCCGTTGCGAAGGCAAGGCGCTGGAATTCATCCGTTTCCGTCATCCTTTCTATGAGCGCTTCGCACCGGTCTATCTGGCTGACTACGTGGAAACCGGCGCCGGTACCGGCATCGTTCACTCGGCGCCCGCATACGGTGAAGACGACTTCCGCTCTTGCAAGCATTACGGCATGGAGAACGACGATATTCTCAGCCCGGTGCAGAGTCATGGCGTCTACGTATCGGATCTGCCGTTCTTTGGCGGCCAGTTCATCTGGAAGGCCAACCCGGCGATTGTCGAGAAGCTGGCTGAAGTCGGTGCGCTGCTCAAGCATGAATCCATCCAGCACAGCTACATGCATTGCTGGCGCCACAAGACACCGCTGATTTACCGCGCCACCGCGCAATGGTTCGTCGGTATGGACAAGGTTGCTCACGACGGCAGTTCCTTGCGTCGCCGGGCGCTGGATGCCATCGAGCAGACCGAATTCGTCCCCGCCTGGGGCCAGGCGCGACTGCACGGCATGATCGCCGGACGCCCGGACTGGTGTATCTCGCGTCAACGTACCTGGGGCGTGCCGATCCCGTTCTTCCTGCATAAGGAAAGCGGCGAGCTGCATCCGCGTACTGTCGAACTGATGGAAGCTGTGGCGCAACGCGTGGAGCAGGGCGGAATCGAAGCCTGGTCGAAGCTGGACGCCGCCGAGCTGCTTGGCGAGGAAGCGGCGCACTACGAGAAGATCAGCGACACCCTGGACGTCTGGTTCGACTCCGGCACCACCCATTGGCACGTGATGCGTGGCTCGCATCCGATGGGGCATGACCACGGTCCGCGTGCGGATCTGTATCTGGAAGGTTCCGATCAGCATCGTGGCTGGTTCCACTCGTCGCTGCTGACCGGTTCGGCCATCGACGGCCACGCGCCTTACACGGGGCTGCTGACGCACGGCTTCGTGGTCGATGAAAACGGCCGCAAGATGTCCAAGTCGCTGGGCAACGTGGTTGCGCCGCAGGAAGTTACCGACAGCCTGGGCGCCGATATCCTGCGCCTGTGGGTCGCGTCCACCGATTATTCCGGTGAGATGGCGGTTTCTAAGGTCATTCTGCAGCGCAGCGCCGACTCCTATCGCCGCATTCGTAATACCGCGCGCTTCCTGCTCTCCAACCTCGACGGTTTCGACCCGGCGCAACATCAGGTTCCGGCTGATCAGCTGATTGCGCTCGACCGCTGGGCCATCGACCGCGCCCTGTTGTTGCAGCGGGAAATCGAAGAAGCCTACGGCACCTACAAGTTCTGGAACGTCTACCAGAAAGTGCACAACTTCTGCGTACAGGAACTGGGCGGTTTCTATCTCGACATCATCAAGGATCGTCAGTACACCACTGGCGCTGACAGCCTGCCGCGGCGCTCCTGCCAGACCGCGCTGTACCACATCGCCGAGGCACTGGTGCGCTGGATCGCGCCGATCTTATCGTTCACCGCCGATGAGATCTGGCAGTACCTGCCGGGCGAGCGTAACGAATCGGTCATGCTCAATACCTGGTACGAGGGGCTGGCCGAGCTCCCAGGCAATGTCGAACTTGGCCGTGAGTTCTGGGGCAAGGTCATGGCAGTCAAGGCTGCGGTGAACAAGGAACTGGAAGCCCAGCGCGCGGCCAAGACCATCGGCGGCAACCTACAGGCCGAAGTAGTGCTCTACGCCGAAGACGCCCTGGTGGCGGATCTGGCCAAGCTGGGCAACGAGCTGCGCTTCGTGCTGATCACCTCGGCGGTGAAGATAGCGCCTCTAGCCAACGCACCTGCCGATGCGGTGCAAAGCGAGCTGTCGGGTCTCAAGCTGCAGGTCAGCAAAACTGACTATGCCAAGTGCGGCCGCTGCTGGCACCACCTGCCCGACATCGGTGGTCACGCGGCGCATCCAGAGATCTGCGGCCGCTGTGTTGAAAATATCGAAGGCGCTGGCGAGGTGCGTCACTATGCGTGACAGCGCACGTGATCGTAGGATGGGTTCCCACTGTGGACTTTTGCGGCCTGTCGCGAGCGTCGGCTTCGTAGGGTGGGCTTCAGCCCACGGTTGGCAGAACGGACGCAATCTCGGTGGGCTGAAGCGGAGCGTCGCCCGGCCCACCCTACGATTTGACCCGACGGCGGGTGCAATCCGCCATGCTCTTTCGAGGGCAGAGGCATGACTTCGCGTTTCGGCAAGCTGTCATGGCTATGGCTTAGTGTGTTGGTCATCGCCCTGGACCAGGCGACCAAACACTATTTCGAAGCCAACTTCAGCCTGTACCAGAAGGTCGACGTGATCCCCGATTACTTCGCCTGGACGCTGGCCTATAACACCGGTGCGGCATTCAGCTTTCTGGCCGATCATTCCGGCTGGCAGCGTTGGTTGTTCGCGGCGATCGCCATCGGCGTCAGTGCCGTGCTGGTGGTCTGGATGAGGCGCTTGAAGCCGAACGAGACCTGGCTCGCGGTTGCCTTGGCGCTGGTGCTAGGTGGCGCGCTCGGTAACCTCTATGACCGCGTCGTACTGGGCCATGTCGTCGACTTCATCCTGGTGCATTGGCAGAACCGCTGGTATTTCCCGGCGTTCAATATTGCCGACAGCGCCATCACCATCGGCGCAGTGATGCTGGCGCTGGACATGTTCCGTAGTAGTAAAACGGGAGAAGCGGTAAATGACTGAACAACGCATCGCGCAGGATATGCAGGTCACCCTCCATTTCGCGTTGAGTCTGGAAGATGGCGAGCAGGTCGATACGACTTTTGACAAGCAGCCGGCGACCTTCAAGGTCGGTGATGGAAGTTTGTTGCCGGGGTTCGAACAGCAGTTGTTCGGGCTCAAAGCCGGTGATAAACGCACCTTCCAGATCGCACCAGAGCAAGGCTTCGGTCAGCACAATCAACAAAATGTGCAGACCATGCCGCGCAGTCAGTTCGAAAGCATGGAGCTGTCCGAAGGCCTGCTAGTGATTTTCAACGATGCCGCCAAAACAGAGTTGCCAGGTATCGTCAAAGCCTTCGATGAGCGTCAGGTGACCGTGGATTTCAACCATCCGCTGGCTGGCAAGGCGTTGACGTTCGAGGTGGAGATATTCGAGGTCAAGCCGGTCTGAATAATTCGCTTCGTAGGCAATCTGCTCCTTTAGGAATTTGGGGACGGCTAATCCCTGCTGGCGAATCAGAGTGCGTAGCCCTGCCGCGCGTATGGTCGTTGTGCTGATGCCAGCCCCGCTTCTTACTGCTGCCTAAAAATTTACACTCAACAACTCACCCGCCCCGAGCGCCGAGAAGTCACATGCAAATCAAACTCGCCAACCCGCGCGGATTCTGTGCCGGTGTCGACCGTGCCATCGAGATCGTCAACCGTGCCCTGGAAGTATTCGGGCCGCCGATCTATGTGCGCCATGAAGTGGTGCACAACAAGTTCGTGGTGGAAGACCTGCGCGAGCGAGGCGCAATTTTCGTCGATGAGCTCGATCAGGTGCCGGATGGCTTCATCGTCATCTTCAGCGCCCACGGCGTATCCCAGGCGGTGAAAATAGAGGCTGATAGACGTAGTTTGAAGGTTTTCGACGCGACCTGTCCGCTGGTGACCAAGGTCCATCTGGAAGTGACCAAATACAGTCGCGAAGGGCGAGAGTGCATCCTCATCGGCCACGAGGGCCATCCGGAAGTTGAAGGCACGATGGGCCAGTACGATACCGCCAACGGCGGCTCGATCTACCTGGTCGAGGATGAGGAAGACGTCGCCCAGTTGCAGGTTCGCAACCCAGAGGCGCTGGCTTTCGTAACCCAGACCACGCTATCCATGGACGACACCAGCCGGGTGATTGATGCCCTGCGCACCCGCTTCCCCAGCATCGGCGGCCCGCGCAAGGACGACATCTGCTACGCCACCCAGAACCGCCAGGACGCCGTCAAGCAACTGGCAGGGGAGTGCGACGTGGTCCTGGTGGTCGGCAGCCCCAACAGCTCCAATTCCAACCGCCTACGCGAGCTGGCCGAGCGCATGAATACGCCCTCCTACCTGATCGACGGCGCCGAGGACCTCAAGCGCGAATGGTTCGCTGCAGACGCCCGCATTGGCATCACCGCAGGCGCCTCAGCGCCTGAAGTGCTGGTGCGTGGTGTGATCGATCAATTACGTGAGTGGGGCGCCACCGGGGTGAATGAGCTGGATGGGCGACCGGAGAGCGTAACGTTTTCGATGCCGAAGGAGCTGCGGGTGAGGCAGGTGTAGAGCTATCAATTGATTACCACCCAAGTTGCGATTAGTGGTGTGAGTCCTGCTTCTCTACATAAAAAGCCCAGCATTGATGCCGGGCTTTTTCATGCCGCCAAAGCGCATTACCTCCAGCATTGATCGACGGTTTTCCCCCCAGTGTTCCCTTTGACGCCCAGCGCGTTAAGTGTGAAATTGCCGCATGCAGCGTCGCCAAAGGCTTGGGTTGCAGTCAGTGAATAGCCCCCGTCGCCTGTGCCGACGGTCAAGGTATATTTCCCTGTATCCGACTTGACGGTGGTGCCATTGGTGCCGCGCAGCCCAAGTTTGGCGATGTCAGCCGCAGCGGTTACATAGCTATTATTTTGCGCAAAGAATCGCTCTTGGCTCGCAGCTGCATCCTGTAGCAATGCCTGTCCCTCGCTCCGGTTGCTGCGTTGTACGTACTCCATATAGTTGGGGTAGGCGATCGCGGCGAGAATCCCCAGGATGCCTACCACGATCATCAGCTCGATCAGGGTAAAGCCTTTGCTGTGCTGTTTCATGCTCAATTACCTATTACTCGCCAAGATTGGCGGCCAATACTGGATGGGTCCGGGTAAATCGTCTGGCATACCAGGCCGGTGCAGGCTTCGAAACCGCTGTCGGGGTTCTGTGAAATGGTAATGCCGCCTTCACCGTCCTGTTTGATACCGCTTACGACATGTACAACATTATTGCTGTCGACGTGCCTGAGGTCGAAAGCATGGAATAGAGTCTTGCCGCCGGTAAAGGGATTGAGTGCGTAGGTCCAGTTGCTTGCGCCGTCGGCGCATGGGTCATCGTTGGGGACCAAAGTCTGGAAGAAAATGGTCTGGCCGAGAGTGGACATCTTCTCGATCAGCATCTCGCCGTCGAATTTGTTCTCGTTTACTACCAGATCCAGATACCAGCCGTACTTATTGACGCTGACTACGCCGTCAGCATTGGCCGTGGTCCATTGAATGGGGTTATTCGAGATTGTGCGCGCCGGGTTGGTCCCACCTTGGGTATAGGTTCCAGTTAATTGTTCGATGATCGTCTGTTTCACCAGATGACCATTGGCTTCATCATCAGTCCGCTGGATAGTGAGTGCGCTGGTACTCTCCGCGCGGGTTTTGGTGTCCCATATTCCGTAGATGCTCTGGGCGTGGGTTTTGACGCCATCTTTGTCCTCTGCCTCGAAGAACTTACCGGTGCCGAAAATCACCAGATAACCCATGCGGCTGGGATGACGGATAAGAGTAGGCGCGGCGGTAATCGACTGGGCCGCAGCATCCTTGCTGGACGCTGCGGTAAACATCGGCTTTCCGCCGTAAGAAACCTTGAAGTTATCAGCATTACCGTTCTTGTCGCCGTAGATGCCACCCTCAGCCAAATCGCGTTCAGGGTTGGCATTCGGGCCCAGCAGATCGAAGCGCCAGAGGTTCCCCTGTAGGTCTCCGGCATAAGCGTAATCGGCGACGCCATCGGCGTTATAGTCGGCCAGTACCGGGCTGGAAAGCCCATTTGCCGCGCCGCTGGTTCCAGAAACTTCCAGACTCTTTGTCAGCTCGCCGGTCACGGCGTCGATGACGTAAAGCGCTGCCTTGCCATCGCTGGCACCGTTCTCATAGCCGTTCCCGGTAACTACGGCCCAGCGACCGTTATGCAGGCGGGCAATGGTCGGGGTAGCGAAACTGTAGCCTGGCTTGACAGCATCTTCATCTTCGATATCGCTCGCATCGAATTCCCAGAGTAATTGTTCGCTGCCAGGGATAGTGACATCCAGAGCGAATAGCGCCTTGCCGCCGGCACGCAAAGTGCCGACCAGAATGGTGCGCCACCTTTTGTTATCGTGATCGTAGACATCTGCTACCACAGGCGAGCCGTCGACATAAAACTGATGGCTGTAATTTTTACCGGTTAGCTTGTTGAGCTTGTCGAAAACTGCGGAAGGAATGAAGGCAAATTCCTCGACGCCGGTTTCAGTGTTGAAACCGTGGAGCATACCGTCGTTGCCACCGACATAGACCCGTCCCGTGCGTTTGACCGCTCCGTCTGTTGTTCCGATGGTTTTTGCCAAGAACGCAGAGTACGAGCTATCGCCAGGAGTCACAGCTCCATTAGCGTCGATGTGCCCTTCCAGCCTGTTGGCGAATCCTTCCAGATAGCGGGCGCCTGATACCACGACAGGGCTGGAGCCGTATAGGTCGCCCAGTACCGCAGTGCGTTGGCGGAAATTATCTGCGTTAGAACCTTCGTTGCTGCTATCCCCGCGCAGGTAACTAAGCCGTTCTTGCCATCTACCGTCCGCTGACTCACCGGCGACCTCGGGATTTATGTTCAGGGCGTAGGCGAGGGTGCCCTTGGTTTCAGGATCGCCTGCATTACCGACCTTGAAGTCTTTGAGTTTGTTGGTATCTGCGCCATTTTCGTTAGATATCTTTATCGTGCGGCCGCCGGGAGTCGGAAGCTGTTTCTGCGCGCTCCAGTCTTGTGTATTTTCAATTACGTATTGGTCGTCATCATTCTTTACCAGCTTTTTGGAAAATCGCTTCAAATCACCCGACCAGTTTTCGTCACTAGCATAGGTGGTCTGGTAGGAAACGCTGGTAGCGGTGTCGTCGATCACTAGTCCTGAGCTGATTGCAGGTCTAGCTGCGGTCGATTTTCGTTCTGCAATCCGGTTCAAAATCTCATCAAAGGCCGAAACCATGGCGTCAGGACTGTCAACGCTAAAGAACTCGCCGCGAGAGTTGATTGCCGCGTGCCATAGATCGTAAACGTTATTATTCGAGCCTGATGATGCTTTGGGCCAGCTCTTCGTACCGTCCAACAAGGCCTTGTAGCCTCCCGAGAATGTGTCTCCTTCCCATGGCAGACCGCTAGCGTTCATTGAACTGGTAAGCCCCAAGCCCATTATAAAGTTGCTCATGTGCTGCCAAGTGGCAGGATCATTTTTGGCGTTCCAGTATTTCTCAGTATCCGTCCCTTCCTTGTCGGCAAAATAAGGGCTGATTCTGTTATCTAGTTTAGTGTTGAGGTCGGTAGCCCAATAATGCATTGCCAAGTCTGCAAGTGTGCTGGGTGTATCGTCTTGATATGGGCGTTGCTGGGTATATTTCTTACCGTCAGGTAAGTTGATATCTATGCCGTCATGCCTGAAAGAGCTGGGATTGCCAGTTGTGGCATTCCACATCCCATCGGTCATAAGTATGTGATAGCTTGGGCGGCAAGCATATGTATTGTCCGATGTGTTTTTATCGGATGAGACGCGAGCATTTGGGAATTTATGCCAGGCAATGTCTTCCTTGAGAAATTCTCCGGCCCTTTTCATTGCGGCTGGTAGTGGCGTGCCGCTGTTGAAATATACATCTTTGAGCCAGCTATAGAATTGTCCTTTATGTTGGGCGTCATATTGGCGGAACTTATTGTCTTTACAGTTCTTAGTGTCACCCCCGTTGAGGCTTGTGCACAATGCCAGATTTTGCCAGCCTAAACGGACAGTTGGAGAAAGTTGGGCAAAAGCCAAGCTGGTGGCGGATAAGGTCGCTAGCGCCCTTGTTCTGTAAAACGAATACCAGATGGCGAAATTTGTCTTCTCGCTGTCTTTGGCGAAGACGAGTTTGTAGCAACTTGTTTTCGTCTTGTCACAATCTCCGGCGAGTGAGTCATCATAAATATAATAGTATGCTGGTGTTATAGCGGTATAAATATTGTTGTTTCTTGCGCAGGAAAAGTCGTTACTGTTCAGGACTGGGCCTGCTTGCTCAATCGTACATGTGTAGCTGTTTCCGGACCGGGTTACTTTAAACCTTATTCCTGCAGCGCTAGTTTCGGTTTTTGTCTCATTTCTTGAAAATGATATGGATACACTGAAATCATTGCTTGGGTTGTTGGCTCGTTGGTGCGTGCCGCTTGGCATGCGGTACTCTTTTCCCGTAGGTCTATAGTGATCGGAAAGGTCAAGTTTTCCGTCGTTTGGCCTGAAACCATTTATGGGCGCGTTTGTGAAGGATGTTGTTAGCTCGATTTTATTGCCATTCGTGTCGAATGATGGCGGTGCTATGTACTTGATGTTGGGGTTGTAATACATCGGGTTGTATTCTGGTGCTGCATATAAGCGTGTTATGGTGCTGCCGCTTATGACTTGACTCTCTATGGCGTCAGGGACAAAACCCCAAGACATGCTGCCCGACTCATCAAGCGTGAAAATGATATTAGGTGGAACACCTACCGTCAGACTGAGCGGGCTTTGCGATACGGCTGCTTGTATGTTCATTGCTGCACTCATTAGAGTGGTTCCTGCAATGAGGCTCATAATAAAACTGGTCGAGCTGTTGACCTGTCTTCCTTTCATTTCTTCAACTCTCAATTATTCAGGCCGAGATAGATATTCGCGGTAGTGGATTGCACTGCCCATTCGTCTGCCGCTTGTCCATTTACTACGTAGAAGTAGGTTCCCCGACCTTCCATGACTGCGCCGTATTCAGGGTTCAATGAGGATTCATCTTCGTTCATGGCGATCAGATGAGTATTCCAGTAAGCGTTGCGGTCGCTACTGGTCACATTGCTTTCATCGCTTTCATTCTCCCCTGGCACTGTTCCCCGATATGGCATCCAAGTTATGAAAGCGGTGTTTGCAGCAGCATCGCTATCTGCCCCTGTCTTGTTATCCGCAGAGCTGTTTTTCAGGAAGAGTAATGGGTTGAGTACGAAGTCCAGGCGGTCTTCTGCTGCGGTTATTGCCAGCAGACACGGGCGGTTGGCGCCATTGGCCTGCAGTTTGTTCGCCTTTTGACAATTGGATTCTCGGGGCTCGAGCTTGTCGCGCAGATACGCTGGACCATAGAACCGGAACTCTCCTTCGCGTAGCGCGGCCTCCGCGGCGGTTTGCAGGCGCTGGGTCTCTGCCCTGTTCCCCGTTATTCGCGACTCCAGCACGACGCCGCGCATGCTGGATACGGCTAGAACGGTCAGAATTAGCAGCATGACCAGCGCAACCAGCAGGGTTGCGCCCCGTTGCCGGGCGTGATTCAAAGCTTTCATGGCATTAGATTCCTGATCGTCTGGGTGCTGCTGGCAACCTGGTAGATGCGATTCTTGTCTTCTGCGGTCAGACGGGCTTTGCTTGTGGTGTCTGCTTTATCCAGCCATGCATCGAATATGGCGGATTCACCGTCGCGTTGTTCTTCACGGCTGGCTAGTAGTATCGAGTAACGCACTGCTCGGATCGGGCCGCTATTGATCGTCCATGTGCTGGCATCAATGAACCGACCACTGTCTTCCGTCAGTTTCTTCTCGAACATGTCCTTGCTGCCGAGGCCGAACTCAAGTCGCATATCCGCGATGCCTGCCAGGAGTTCCATTGATCCAGGGGACTTTGCGTTAAGGTTCTTGCATTCAAGCAAGCCCTGATGCAGTTCGGTGGCTGGCGTGTAGCTGAATGCCAAGGTGATAAGAGCGCTTTCAGGCGGAGCCTGGAAGGGCTTGCTGTCGTCGAACGCCTTGCTGTCGTCACCTTGGCAGTCAGGTTCGCCGCTGACGAGCGGCTGATAGCGCAGGCAGATACCGAGTGAGTTTCTGGTGGGAGCAATGACTGCGCCTTTGGCAAACGCTTCGCAGTCACTATTTGCCGATACTTCGGGAAATGCATCTTCGAGCAGTTGCGCTGGATCTCGACGATAGCCTGCCTTGCCGAGATAGTCGTTGAGCATCAGCGCAACGAAGCGACTACCTTCCAAGTTCGTGGACTGGCTTTGCTGGAATAGGTGGTTACGCTGGTTATCCAAGTAAATTTGGGAGATGCCGAGTAGCAGGAAGCTGCTGATAGCCAGCGCTACGAGCAGTTCGATCAGGGAGATGCCCCTCTGTTGGGGCACGAGGGAAATTTTCATAGCTCTACTCGCGTTCTGTAGATGCAGGTGGTGGCGTTGGGCGCTTGATCATCGGGGCAGGCACCTGCCTTGACGGTCCAGGCCAGCTGGATTTCCAGCATCGAGCCATTGCCGTCACAGGTCCCGAGTGTGGAGCTGCGGCAGATATAGAAGGCAGATTCGAGGAGTTCCTCAGCGCCAGGCAGAGAGGCTTCGACGGTTTCTACCCAGCAGTTGCGCATCTCGATGGCACTCGTAGGGTTGGCGACACAGTCCGCCGGAGCAGTCGTGAAATCACTGCCTTTGTCTTTGTAAAAAAGAGAAGTGTTCTTGAAGCCGCTATACACGGGTTCGGCCGGCGGGGTCCTCGTGAATACTTCACCAGGGTTGGCGCGAATGATCTCGACCAAGTCGCTGGCCAGCATGATTGCTGTGTTTCGTTGTACCGAATCCTGGGTGTACTGAATGCTGCGGCCCTGCATGGCAACCATGCCGAGAATGCCGATAGTGGTCAGTACCAGGGTGACCATCACTTCGATCAAGCTAAAGCCTCTGTTATTGCTCATGGCGATCCTCATAACGTGCAACTGGTCAGGGCGTTACCATCGGCGCCTTTGCCGCGCTCATGGCGAACAGGCGCGCCGCTCGCTCGTACTTCCACGACATAGGCCGTTTCGGGCGAATCGTCCCGGCAGACGGTAATCAGGGCAGGGGTGGCAGTACCGTTGACGCGATAAGTAATGGTTGCGACATCTGCATCCATTTTGGCCTGGCTGGTGGTGTGACTTAGCTCTCTGGCGGATTGGCCAGCAACGCGTACCACCCAAGGGCCATCGTCATCGACGAGTACTTCGGCAGTGGTCCGGCGTGTGACGGCTTCTCCACGCGCGTACTGCAGGATGGCGATCAGATCGTCGGTCTGGCCCTGCAGCTGGGTTTTCTGAATGAACGCAGTGAAGTTGGGCACTGCGATGCCTAACACTATGGTCAGCAGGGCAAGAGTGATCATCAGTTCGATCAGGGTGAATCCATGCATGTCGCTGCGGCGTGACATGGTGCGCTCCGTTTGAATTCTTGAGCGGTTGATAATGGTGTGGCTCGGGCGCTTTGTCCGTTATGCCGGGATGGTCGGTGCATTTGTGATGATGACCGGCTGTCGGGACGATTATCAGGCTTATGAGATGGCTCCGGCGTGACTGGAGCCATGCTTTGAGGATGGAGCGGCGATGTTTGTCATTCGCAGTCAGGCGCTGCAGAGTGAGGCTCTGCTTGCGTTATCTGCCGGAGTTCCCTGCTTCAAGCGGCCCTGTCGACTAAGAATCAGTTGCCAGGCAACAGCCTGCTTGTGGCACTGGTAGAAACGCCCATTACTCAAAGGACTGGTGCCGTTGGCATGGAAGCGTATGCGTCTATCGCCGAAGCCGCTCCAACGCAGCTCATCGGCGGTGGGTAGTTGAGTCACATCCAGTACTTCCTGGGTCGCTTCCACCAAGGTCAGCCAACCCTTGCTCCAGTCGCTGCTGCAACTGGCTGCATCGCTGGTACCGCAGAGTACGACCGTCTGACGATGCAGTACCGCTTTGGAGCGTGCGTTCTGAATGGCATCCTGCACTTGGGTGAGCAGCGCCTGCTGTCGGCTGTAAGCGATGAGGTCGGCCAGTGCTGGCATGGCCATGGAGCTGATGATTGCAATCAGCGAGATGGTGATCAGCAATTCGACGAGAGTAAAGCCTTGATCCTTGTTCGGCATGGTGCGGTTCCTTTGCACGTATGATGTGCCGCCTTCCTGATGGCGGTGCCGTCTGGCTTCGACCGACCCGCAGGACGGCGAAAGGAAGCTTTTAGACAAGTCTTGGCGTCAGTCCAAGAGCTAATGGCTGGAAATGTGAACCAGAGTCTCGGAGGAGCATGTGGAACGAGAAACCATCATCGTTGGTGGCGGCGTTATCGGTTTGTTGTCGGCTTACGGTCTTGCAAATGCGGGGCAGACTATTGTCCTGCTGGAGTCCGGAAGAGTCGGCACCGAAGCCTCCTGGGCCGGTGGCGGAATCGTTTCTCCGCTTTACCCATGGCGTTACAGTCCTGCGATCACGGCTCTGGCTCATTGGTCGCAGGATTTTTATCCGCAGCTTGGCGAGAGTCTGTTCGAGCAAACCGGTATCGATCCGGAAGTGTACGAGACCGGGCTTTACTGGCTGGATCTGGATGACGAAGAGGAGGCGCTGGACTGGGCCGGGCGTCAGGGTCGTCCGTTGCATCGAGTACCGATGGAACAGGTTCGTGCCTCCGTTCCGTCGTTGGGAACGGGGTTCTCACGCGCGGTGTTCATGCCGAACGTCGCCAACGTGCGCAACCCGCGCCTTTTGGACGCTTTGCGAGTGGCGCTTGCCAAGCTACCGAACGTGCAGGTGATCGAGCATTGCCCGGTTACCGGTTTCGTTCGTGACTGCGAGCGGGTGGTTGGCGTCGAGACGGCGCGGGGTGAAATGCGTGCTGATCGGGTGGTCGTAGCGGCTGGCGCGTGGAGTGGCGACATGCTCGCAACGCTGGGGTTGGAATTGCCGGTCAAGCCGATGAAAGGGCAGATGATTCTGTTCAAATGCGCCGAAGATTTCCTGCCGAGCATGGTTCTGGCCAAGCGGCGTTATGCGATTCCCCGGCGTGATGGCCATGTCCTGGTTGGCAGCACGCTTGAGGACGCCGGCTTTGACAAGACGCCGTCTAGCAGTGCATTCGAAAGTCTCAGAGCGACAGCGATCGATCTACTTCCTGCCTTGGCCGATGCCGAGGTGATCAAACACTGGGCCGGGTTACGTCCCGCCTCGCCTGAAGGGATACCCTACATCGGGCCGGTGCCGGGGCATGATGGGCTCTGGCTCAATTGCGGGCATTTCCGCAATGGGTTGGTGCTGGCACCCGCTTCGTGCCAGCTGCTAACGGATCTGATGCTTGAGCGCACCCCCGCTATGGATCCAGAGCCGTATGCGCCTGCCGGGCGGTTCTAATTTTATTAATAGGATCGGAACACAATGCAGTGAGCCTTCGTTACATCTGTATACGGACCACTAACATTTCATTTGAATTCTCAGGGTGCTTCGTAGTTGTTTCGATTCCTTGCTTGGCAGCTCGGCTTAAAAAGGAATTGCCGCTTGCCTCGCAATACGATCTGAAGATCAATTTATTATTTTTTACTATAAGGTAACTAACATAAGCTTGAGATTGAGTAAATTCAGGGTTTGTTTGTGTGCGTATAGATACTTATATATCAGTCGCTATGCGATTCAAATAAGTCGCCCTGTCGTCACTCATCCTCGACATGCAATTATTAATGGTCACCTGATAAGCTTCTTCCATTTCTTCTATTTCAAAAGCTTCGAGCTTGCAATCGGCGTCTCGTAGTTCGATCCACTCTCGCTGCGCCCCTCTCAACAGAGAAATATATTGATCCGCCAACGAGGGGGGCTTTCCGTGCTGATTTCTGATTCGATCCAAAGCTGCCTTGTACGATAAATTCAGAATATTATCCGACTGATCCTTTCTATATTCTGCGCATTGCACTACCTGCCGGGATATTTCAATTTTTTCACATGGATCCCCAGTGATATCGCTAAGTGCTGGAAATGCAAGAAAGAGCAAACCAATAGATATTTTTTTCATGCCGAGCACTCTAGTTGCTCTCGAGGTGGAGAACGCTATTTCGACCTGGTTTGTATTGGCTAATAGCACGCGTGTTCTCTGTATAATACCTGTGAACACCAGCCCATCGCTCTATTGACTGGTGGATAAGCAGAGCGTTATCCACCCTGTTTACTAGAAGTGGTCGGTTGGTGTAACAGCTGATGTTTAAGACGTCGAGGGAGCTGGACAGCATTCTCAAGAGAAGCGTTGACTTCATGTCCGCATCACTTTCTCGAAATGACTCGATGCGGAATTTTTGATTGCTTTTGGGTGGCGGCCATTCTCTGGTAATACTGGTTATAAGCTTCCTGGGCCTGTGCTCGCTTGCCCAATGCCCAATACGCGTCCGCTAGGTTCAGGTAGGCAACGACTCTGTCCGGGTGTTTCAGGGTAATGTGTTTCAGGAGTTCGGCGGCCTCCGGATAATAGCCCGCCTGCTCGAACAGGAAGCCGAGACCGTTGGACCAGCCGACCTGTTGCGGGAAGTAGTATTTTTCGACGATGTAGCTCTCGGGATCGCATGCGCCATCCTCATCCCCTGCCATGAAGTAGCTGACGAGGGTTTTCAGTTCGTCCTCGTTACCCGCCTTGTAGGTCTTCAGAGCGGCGTCGAAATTGCTGGACGCCACCTCCGGCATCAACTTTTCCGCCGCCAGCCCCGAGGTCTGGTGTGCGAGGCGCAGATCCTTCAGGGCGTCAAAGGCGCGGGTACCGTCAAAATCGCTGAGCGACGTGAAAGCGAGGGCCTCGCGGTCGACTGCATGTGTGTTCAGTAGGGACTGGTCGCACTCGGTGTTGTTTTCGTTCAGCAGGATCTGCGTCAGATCGAAAGACTTCGCAGCACCGTCGTACCTGAATTTCAGGTTGAAGTTATAGGCGCCATTTCCCTCTTCCCGGGTGATGAGTGCCAGGTAATCCCCCGCCTGGGCCGAGGAGGAAAGTAGGGTATGGCGCTCACCCTGCAGATCGGTCACCGCTAGCTTTCCCTGCCGTTCAGAGATCAGGTTGGCGATATAGCCATCGTAGCTGTGAGGGGAGTAGGCGTTCTTGATGCGCGGCAGCGCCTTGTCCGTATCGAGCACCGTAGCGCCCGTACTGTCGGTGATCACCAGGCGCTGGGCGCGTGCCTCGCCACTGTCCACGAGGCGCAGCTCCCGAAGCGAGGACGGTCCCTCGGAACGTATCGCTTCAGCGTGGGCCATGGCACTGACCAGCGCCAGGGTGGAAACGAGCGAAAAATGCAGCAGGCTGAGTTTATTGTGCATTTTTCAGAATCCCGTAGATGAATTCAAAGTTTTCTTTCCGCTTGTCGTAGCTCTTGGTGTGGAAGTTCACGACCTTAGTGATCCCGTCCGTGTGGGTTGTACTGTCGCCGGACTTCGCGTTCAGACTTTGCCACTCCCAGAAGCCCAGGGCAGTCAGCAGGCCGTATTTGGTTTCCAGCACCTGGTTGGGGTGGGCAACGATGTCGATGTTTTCGTTGGGAATCTTAGCTTTCAGCAGGCGCTCGACGGACTTGTAGTTTTCCTTCCAGGTAAGCTGGATGAAGCCTTTGCCCTTGTAGGACAACCCTTCCGCGCAGCCGCCGGGGGTCAGGTGGAAGTTCTGTCCGTGCACGCTACAGCAGTAGATGCGCTTGGCGATTTCGTCTTCCTGCGGCAGCTGCGAATAGGCGTAGTTCTTGATGATCCTGTAGCCACTCTTCGCGCTGGTGGGCAGGGCGTTGTACTGCTGCATGGTGATGCGTTTGTATCCCAGCTCGTCCGCTTCCTGCGGGTGATGGCTGAAGTATCTGCCAAACAGGCTGCGAAGCGCTGCCGTCGAGTACCACAGGTCTTCTTCCTTGCCCACGAGGGCGTCGCCCACTTCGGCTTTCACTTGGGCAAAGAACTGAGACATCCGCTCTGGCGTGTTGACCTCGAATAGCCCGGCATATTTGTTGAATAGCGTCCGGACTTCTTCTCGTACGGCCTCTTGCGAGGACGGGAAGATCTTCTTCATGTCTTCGGCGCTGATCAGCTCGGAAGCCGGGGCGGCCGAAAGGTTCTGCATCATCACCAGGTTGATCGGCTGGAAGTGCCAGGCCTTGCCCGATGCATCCAGCTTCAGGCTGTCGGCCACATCGCCCCACCAGCTCAGGGTCTTGATGCGGTTCTTCTCTTCGACCCAATCCTGATTCGGATCATCGGGGCTGTGGCCCATCAGATCATCGAGTTCGTCCCAGCGCGAAGCCTCCCAGAACCACTCGCTTTCATGCTGCGTGACGAGCTGCGAGATAGATTGGGCGTGCCAGGGCTTTGCCAGTGCCGCCTGGATCTCTTCCGAGGTCATCTTGCTGTCGCGGTTGGTGTCGATGATGTCGTAGAGACGGCTACGCACAGGGCCGTTGTCGGACTGGTCGATCGCGCCCTGGTAGCTGGCCTTCTCATCGTCGGACAAGCGGCGAGTCGCATTGAGGTAGTAGGCCAGCCCAGCGCTGGGGGTATCGGTATCCTCGAGAAAATCGAAGCCTTCCCATTCCCACGGGCTGTGGCGAGTCGTGATGAGCTCCTGCTCTGCCAGCCAGCCGTTGATGGGTTCCCAGTCACCGAGCCCGGAGGCTTGCAGCGTCTGATCAAGGGATTCGAGCTGGGTCTTGGCCAAGTCGTATTTCTTAGCTTGGAAGCACAGCCGGGCCAGAGTCAGCTGCCAGAAGAAGCGCTCGCGTCCGCCGCGAGCCTGGTTGAGACCCGGCTTGAGGCTCTGTACGGCGCTTTTAAGGCCATCCTTGCGCAGCTGCGGAAGGACGTTCTGGAGGGCTTCCTCCCAAGCGGGGGGGGCGCCGGGCTGGCTAGTGAGCGATTCGCTCGGCGCTTGGGCGGGTTGCACGTGGGGCATCACCCTGGCGCTGATCCAGGCGCGAGTTTCCGCGTCGGCAAAGGGCGTGCCGTCATGGAAGCGCAGCTCGTCGAGACCCGGCATACGTTGCAGAAACAGCGCAAGCTGGATTTCAACCTCACGCATGGCCTGCTCGGCGTCGAGCTCATTCAGGCATTCCCAGGCCAGGCGCTGGCCATCGAGCCAGAAAGGTGCGCGAACGATACTGGCTTCTAGATCAGCCAGCAGATCGGCGTAGAGGCCCTGGGCGAAACGTTCGCGATAATTGGCCAACTTGTCTGCTGGGATACCACGCAGAGTGGTGATTTGCTCAGCGTTGCGCTCGGGCAGGCTGTCGATCTGCAGCCACAGCAGGGTGCGTGCCAGTCGAAGCGGTTTGAGGTCGGTTGCTTTTTGCTTCAGCCACCAGCTGCATAATGGTCGTGCCTGATCCTGCAGGCCGCGCAAGCTTTTATGCGCGTCCTTCTCATGTTCGACCGGAGTGGTTGTGGTTAAGACCTGGGCGGCGGCCTGTTTGACCTGGGCAATGGCCGCGCCGACGGGGCCTGGCTGCGGGTGGGCAATCCCGGCACGCTTGACCATGTCGTCGAGCCGCCGACAGAGCGGTAAAAGGAGGGGGGCCTGAACACCTAAGTGGGACGCCAAGCTATTTTCAAGGCTCCGGAGCTCCAGTGCGATGTGCTCGAAAAGCGGTAGCTGCTCTCCCATGGGCACGTGATCGGCCAGCACATCCTCCATACGGGGTACTAGCCAGGTAATGGCTGCTGAGCGAGTGCGTGACTTGTGAGGATGGAGCTCACCCCAATGAGCGCTGCAAAGGTAGCTGAGCATGGCGACGCCGGCATGGAGTCCTGTGAACGAATCGCGCTGATACAGGCTCCACGTTAGCCATGCGGCCATCCGCAGATCTTTTGTCTGAGTAGTTAGCAGCCGTTCGCAGCCTTCGCGCACGAGTTCCCAGTCGATGGCCCCGGCGATGTGTACCGAGGCTGCCTTCCCGAGTTCTTGTTCAAGCGTTTCATACTCAGCAGCGTAGCGGAGGTCATCGCCGGCAAAAGAGGTTGCTGTAATCGGAGATTTCGCTACCGCTAAATAATGAGCGGCTAGCTTGGTAGAAAACGTCATTCCGTGACTCGATTCGTTCCTGCTTAGCAGTGCTGCAGGGCGCTTCATGCGCTGGAGGTGCTGCGTGCAAATGCAGGCACGCCTGATGAGGTGCGCATCCTATGCGTGACGCACTGATGCGACTGTGAAGTGGTTTACAACTATGGGGCGGAGCGTCCCGGGCGGGGTCGCTCATGCCCAAGATGAGCACTGGTTAACTTCTTTAGAGCGTTTCGCGTTGAACCGCAAAGCTTGTATATGGTCTCGCCGCTCCATTGATGTCGTGTTCGCCCTGGGTCTTAGTTTTTCTATATATGTACAGTTTGCTCTTATAATTCAGAAACGCAGTTGACAGGCATTTCTGGGTGCCTATAATGCGCACCTTCTCCGGCGCAGGGCCTAGGCGAAACCTCTTGCAAATCAAGAAGTTAGCGAAATTCAGGGCTTGCACGGATGGCGAATTCGAGTAGAATGCGCCGGGCTGGC
>NZ_SJSS01000008.1:0-199163 GCF_004331835.1 Pseudomonas sp. IC_126 | reverse complement strand
CTGATAATCTTGCTGACTACCAGTCTTACCTCACAAGCACCCACACGAATTGCTTGATTCAGTTGTTAAAGAGCGTTTCGATCAAGTCTTTCGTCTCAACCGAGGCCGCGCATTCTACAGCAGCCTTATGTCTCGTCAAGCTGTTTTTGAAGAAGTTTTTCTTTCTTCTCAACCGCTTGCGCTTTCGTTCAGCTAGAGCCTCTCGTCAGCGGGAGGCGAATTCTACAGCGTTCAAACCCGCTGTCAACCGCCTCGTGAAACCGCTTTCGATCGACCTGACCGAAGCCACCAACAGGACTCAACCACCGCCCTGCCAGCCCGGCGCATTCTACTCGAATTCGCCATCCGTGCAAGCCCTGAATTTCGCTAACTTCTTGATTTGCAAGAGGTTTCGCCTAGGCCCTGCGCCGGAGAAGGTGCGCATTATAGGCACCCAGAAGTGCATGTCAACTGCGTTTTCGCCTTTTAATCAGCCAGAAGCGAAATCCGCCCGAACGCTTTCTTGCCAGCCTGACAGACATGGCTGCGACCGAGCCTGAAGACAAACTCCCGACCAACGACCTCACCATCCACCCGCACACCGCCTGACGCAAGCAGATCACGCGCCACCGCCGCATTCTTAACCAACCCCGCACGGTTCAGCACCGAAGCGATAGGCATATCTTCCGCGGAGCGCAGCTCGATCTCTGGGATATCCTCAGGCAGTTCGCCGTCTTTCATTCTGTTGCCTGCGGAGCGATGCGCTGTAGCAGCAGCCTCTTCACCGTGAAATCGAGCAACAATCTCTTCTGCGAGCTTGATCTTTATATCGCGCGGGTTGGCGCCCCGCTCTACGTCCGCCTGGAACTCTTCGATCTCCCTCATATCGCGGAAACTCAACAGCTCGAAGTAACGCCACATAAGCCCATCAGGGATCGACACCAGCTTGCTGTACATGACACCCGGCGCCTCCTGGATCCCAACGTAGTTGCCGAGCGACTTGGACATTTTCTTTACGCCATCCAGCCCCTCGAGGAGCGGCATCGTGACGATGCATTGTGACTCTTGCCCATACGAGCGCTGCAGCTCACGACCCATCAAGAGATTAAATTTCTGGTCCGTACCACCAAGCTCGACATCCGCCCGAAGCGCAACGGAGTCATAGCCCTGAACCAAAGGGTAGAGAAACTCATGAATGGCTATTGACTGATTGGTCGAGTACCGCTTACTGAAGTCATCACGCTCCAGCATTCGGGCGACCGTATATTGTGATGCCAGACGGATAAAATCCGATGGCGTCAGCTCATCCATCCAGCTTGAGTTGAAGGCGACCTCGGTCTTGGCCGGATCAAGAATCTTGAAGACTTGACTCTTATAGGTCTCCGCGTTCTCCAAAACCTGGTCACGCGTCAAAGGAGGACGGGTTGCGCTTTTGCCACTAGGGTCACCAATCATTCCAGTGAAGTCTCCTATAAGGAAGATCACCTGATGCCCCAGCTCTTGGAATTGACGCAACTTATTAATAAGCACCGTATGACCGAGATGCAAATCCGGTGCAGTAGGGTCGAAACCAGCCTTGATTCGCAGCGGGACGCCACGCTCAAGCTTGCTGGCTAACTCTGCCTCGACGAGCACTTCATCAGCGCCCCGCCTGATTATCGACAACTGCTCTTGAACCGACTGCATCGGAGGTCTCATCCAGAAAACAAAGGCGGTAAACCTTACAAGAATGCCGGGAAAATTCAACGCTCTCGAATCTTGGCCAACGACCAGCGAGCCTAACCAAGGGTTGCCTCGACAGCGTTTTGATTATATTTTAGACAGATATTTTCCCTGTACAAAATATCGCCAGACACCCAGACATCTAATGACCTATTCAAAATCGAAAGCTCCTCTCTACCCGAAGAGCCATCTCTTGGCTGCGAGCGGTGTAGCTGCGCTTCTGAGCCTGGCACTCCTTGTATTTCCATCACGTGAAGTCGAAGCGAAAAAGACCTTTCTTGACCTTCGCCTCGAAACCACCTCAGCGCTGGCATCTTCGGAGGAAGAGCTTTTTCTGAACGAGTCGCTCGATACGCCCTTTGCCGTAATCGAAAAAACCGAACTCCAAGCATCTTTGCCAGTGCAGGGCACTACTGAAGACGAAGCTGAAGCCAAGCCTCGCGTGAAAGAGGTGGTGGTTGCTAATGGAGATACTCTATCGACCGTATTTGCGAAGGTAGGCCTCCCTCAGTCCACCGTTCACGATGTACTGGCGAGCAGCAAGGAGGCGAAGCAACTTGCCCGTCTTAAGGTCGGCCAGCGCCTCGAGTTCGAATTCGATGAGCAAGGCAACTTGGCTCAGCTGCGCAGCCCACTGAATAAGCTGGAAAGCGTGCAGCTGGAACGCTCCGACGCAGGCTATGTATTTAAAAAGGAACAGTTGAAGCCAGACGTCAGTACCGCTTACGCCTATGGTCGTATCGAAAGCAGCCTGTTTCTCGCCGCGAAGCATGCAGGCCTCAGTCATAACCTGACGATGGATTTAGCCAACGTGTTCGGTTACGACATTGATTTCGCGATGGACATACGCAAGGGCGATTCCTTCGAAGTCGTATACGAAGAAAAGACAGTGGCCGGCGAGAAAGTAGGAACTGGGAATATTCTCGCGGCGCGCTTCACGAACCGAGGCAAGAGCTATACCGCAGTCCGCTACACCAACAAGCAGGGCACTAGCAGTTATTACACCGCCGACGGCCAAAGCATGCGCAAGGCTTTCATCCGTACACCGGTAGATTTCGCCCGCATCAGCTCGCGCTTTTCCAATGGGCGCAAACACCCGATCCTGAATAAGATTCGCGCCCATAAAGGCGTGGACTACGCTGCTCCGCGAGGCACTCCGATCAAGAGCGCAGGTGACGGCAAGGTACTGCTTGCAGGCCGTAAGGGTGGTTATGGTAATACCGTAGTTATTCAGCACGGCAACCGCTACCGAACTCTATATGCCCACATGCAGGGCTTCGCCAAAGGCGTACGCAGCGGATCGTCGGTCAAGCAGGGTCAGATCATCGGATACATCGGAACGACGGGCCTATCAACCGGCCCGCACTTGCATTACGAATTTCAAGTCGATGGCGTGCATGTCGATCCATTGGGCCTGAAGTTGCCCATGGCAGATCCAATTGCAAAGAACGAAAAACAGCGCTTCGTGCAGTTGAGCAAGCCGCTGATGGCACGCATGGACGAAGAGCGTGCAACCATGCTGGCGATGCAGAACACGCAATAATGCCGTTTTACATAGGCCTCATGTCAGGCACCAGTCTGGATGGTCTGGACTTCGCGCTGATAGAGCAGAACGACCGGACAACCTTGATCGGTACGCACTATGAGGCAATGCCGCAGCAGCTTAAGCAGGACCTGCTTGATCTTTGCTCGCCCGGACCCAATGAGTTGGCTCGGGCTGCAATGGCTGAACAAGCGTGGGCTGAGCTCGCAAGCAGTGGAGTAAACAAGCTGCTCGGCAAGGCTCAGATGGATGCTAAAGCCATTCGAGCCATTGGAAGTCACGGGCAAACGATCCGACACGAACCGCAACGCGGCTTCACCATCCAGATTGGCCATCCTCCTTTGCTGGCGGAGCTGACCAGCATAAGTGTTGTAGCCGATTTTCGTCGACGCGACATGGCAGCCGGCGGCCAAGGCGCCCCTTTAGTACCTGCATTCCATGAAGCCATGTTCAGCGACACGACGCGAATCCGCGCAGTACTGAATATCGGCGGGTTCAGCAATCTCAGCTTGCTCAACCCCAGCACAACAACTCATGGATTCGATTGCGGCCCTGGCAACGTGCTACTGGATGCCTGGATCCAACGCCACCAAGGCCTGGCATATGATCGAAATGGCGATTGGGCTTCCACCGGCAAAGTACACGCGCAGCTGCTTGCGAAACTGCTAGATGACAAATTCTTCGCTGCGCAGGGTCCGAAAAGCACCGGACGCGAATTGTTCAATTTGCCCTGGCTGGATACCCATCTCGCTTCATATTCGGATATGGCTGCTGCCGACGTCCAAGCTACCTTGTTGGAGCTGACGGCACGAAGCATCCGCGATTCGCTGCTTGCCAGCCAACCGGAAACGCAAGACGTCTTGGTTTGCGGCGGGGGCGTGCACAACGCAGCGCTGATGCAAAGGCTGCGAGACCTGTTGCCGGCATGCCTGGTAACAAGCACTACTGATTACGGTGTAGAGCCAGACTGGATCGAAGCCATGGCATTCGCCTGGCTAGCGCACTGCTGCCTGGAAGGCATCCCCGCCAACCGGCCAAACGTGACGGGCGCTCGAGGAGCGCGAATATTGGGCGCAATCTACCCCGCCTGACGCCCGCCGTTCATCATCGCGACGGACAAACAAAAACACCGTGCCAGGCACGGTGTCTTTGTTTTTTGCGAACACGCATTAGATCGAGAAGGACTGTCCGCAACCACAGGTCGTCGTGGCGTTCGGGTTCTTGATAATGAAGCGAGAGCCTTCCAAGCCTTCCTGATAGTCGACTTCGGCCCCGGCGAGATACTGGTAGCTCATCGGATCCACCACAAGACTCACACCCTCGCGCTCGATGATGGTGTCATCTTCGGCAAGGTCTTCATCGAAGGTGAAGCCGTATTGAAAACCAGAGCAGCCGCCACCTGTAACGAAGACACGCAACTTCAGTCGCGGATTACCCTCTTCATCGACCAGACTCTTCACCTTACTCGCGGCACCCTGACTGAACTGAATCGCGGTGGGCGTGAAGGATTCGACACTCATTCGGTTCTCCTAGCGCGGGAGCGCTCATTACTGCGTTGACGCGGCATTATCGGCTTTCCCTACAAAAATGGTCAACTATTCATCCTTGAGCAACCCGTGAGATGCCCGCGCTTGAACAGCGCGACTGACGGCATTGATCAAGGCAGCAGCGCCGCGTTGCTCAAGCCGAGCCGCTCATCCAGCCCGAAGACAATGTTCATGTTCTGCAGCGCCTGACCAGAAGCACCTTTGACCAGATTGTCGATGACCGATAGCACGACAACCAAGTCGCCGCCTTGTGGACGATGGACGGCGATGCGGCACACGTTGGCGCCACGCACGCTACGGGTTTCAGGATGGCTACCGGCAGGCATCACGTCGACAAACGGCTCATTGGTGTAGCGCTGCTCATAAAGCGCCTGCAAATCTACCGTGGTGTCTGCCACCGTTGCGTAGAGCGTGGCATGGATACCGCGGATCATCGGCGTGAGATGAGGAACGAAAGTCAGCCCCACATTCCCTTTGGCTGCGCGGCGCAAGCCCTGGGTGATTTCAGGCAGGTGGCGATGACCTTTAACTGCATAAGCCATCATGCTTTCGCCCGCCTCGGTGAACAGAGAACCGATTTTCGCGGCGCGCCCGGCACCACTGACGCCCGATTTGCAGTCGGCGATCAGGCGCGATGCGTCCGCCAGGCCGTTTTCGAGGAGAGGCAGATAGCCGAGCTGGGTAGCGGTCGGATAACAACCGGGGACGGCGATCAACCGAGCACCCTTGATCTGCTCTCGATTGACCTCCGGCAGACCATAAACGGCTTCGGGTAACAGAGCCGGCGCGCCATGCGGCTGGCCATACCACTTGGCCCATTCATCGGCATCCTGAAGGCGGAAGTCCGCTGACAGATCGATGACTCTGGTCCCCGCATCCAGCAGTTCAGCCGCCAACGCATGAGCGACGCCATGGGGAGTTGCGAAAAAAACCACATCGCAAGAGCCGAGCGTTGCGGTATCAGGCACGCTGAAGGCCAGCTCGTCATAGTGGCCTCGCAGGTTCGGATACATATCCGTGACCTTAACCCCGTTCTCGGAGCGAGAGGTGATTACAGCTACTTCGGCTTGGGGGTGTTGCGCCAACAGACGCAGCAGTTCAACTCCGGTGTAGCCTGTACCGCCAACGATTCCGACTTTGACCATGAGCTGCCTCGCGCACTGGATGAAAAAGAACGACGATGATAAAGGTGCCCGCGTTCAGGGCCAACCACTCAGGTGACGCGACGACAGTCATGCCACTACTATCAGACCGATTTTCATACCAAGGACTCCCTGAATGCTCTATCTATGGCTGAAAGCCCTGCACATCGTTGCGATCGTCTGCTGGTTCGCCGGGCTGTTCTATTTGCCAAGGCTGTTCGTCTATCACGCCATGAGTGAGGACGCGACCAGCCGTGAACGATTCCAGGTAATGGAGAGAAAGCTCTATCGGGGCATCATGATGCCCTCGATGATCGCCACGCTCCTGTTCGGAATAGGAATGATCGCGCTGAACCCCACGCTGTTCAGTACCGGCGGCTGGCTGCATGCCAAGCTCGCACTGGTTGTCTTGCTGATTGGCTATCACCACGTCTGCGGCGCCCAGCTGAAGCGCTTCGCACGCAACGAGAATACGCGCAGTCACGTGTTCTATCGTTGGTTCAATGAGTTTCCGGTGTTGCTGTTGCTGGCCATTGTGATTCTAGTGGTCGTCAAACCATTCTGAAATAGATAGGAACCCGTCATGTCGCTACCAGCACTTCTTGAGGAAAGTCTGCGTCTGCCTCTAGTGGCCGCGCCCATGTTTCTGGTATCCAACCCATCGCTCGTGGCGGCCTGCTGCCGCAACGGCGTAGTGGGCAGCTTTCCAGCACTTAATCAGCGGGAGAGCAGCGGATTTCGTGATTGGTTACAGGAAATCGACGAGCATCTCTCGCCCATGCAGAAGCCTGCGCCATATGCCGTCAACCTGATCGTGCATCACAGCAACCCGCGGTTGCAGGCAGACCTTGCGATCTGCGTGGACCAGCGGGTGCCGATCGTCATCACCAGTCTCGGCGCCGTGAAAGAACTAGTGGACGCCGTACACAGCTATGGCGGTCTGGTCTTTCATGACGTCACCACGCGCCGGCATGCGGAAAAAGCCGCCGAAGCCGGTGTCGATGGCCTGATTGCGGTTGCGGCCGGGGCCGGTGGTCATGCCGGCACGTGGAGTCCTTTCGCGCTGATCGCCGAGATCCGCCAGTTCTTCGATAAAACCCTGTTGCTGTCTGGCTGCCTCAGTCATGGCCACGAAATATTCGCGGCGCAGATGCTGGGCGCTGATCTTGCGTATATGGGAACGCGCTTTATCGCCAGCCGCGAAAGCCAGGCCTCTGACAAATACAAGCAGATGCTGTTGCAGGCCCACGCGGCGGATATCGTGCACACCGCCGCAGTGTCAGGTGTACCGGCGAGCTTTTTGCGCCAAAGCCTGCAGCAAGCCGGCTACGATGAGGAACGCCTGCGATCGACAGGCAAAATGGACTACGGCGAAAAGCTCAAACCGGTAAGCGATGAAGCCAAAGCATGGAAAACCGTCTGGTCCGCAGGCCAGGGAGTCGGCGAGATAAATGACGTGCCGAGCGCCGAAGAACTGATCGCCCGCCTGGATCGCGAATACCGTGAAGCCCATCGCCAGGCGACACGGCTTGCCCAGCATTGGCAGCGGTAATAGCCACGCCAGTCGTTTCGCAAGGCTGGGCTCGAGCAGTAGCAAGGCTGCTCAATTCCGGATTAGCGATACCGCAACGCGGGGGCCGATAAATGAATCACTCGGCTCACCGCCATACCGGGCAGTCGCCGAGCTCTCGCTGCGTTGCCTCGCGACAAAGCGCCTGCGAGTCCGAACCAATCAGGCCACTACCGTGCGCCCCGAAGCCCAACTACGCAGATCATCCAGCGCTTCAGCCATCACGACTGAAAGCGGCGACGTCGCCCGGATGCATTCAAGCATCATGGCTTGATCCGGTTCGCGGGATTGCGCCTGCCCGGCGTAAACGGCCGAGACCACTACCTGCTCGATCTCGGCACCGGAGAAACCATCGCAAGCACTGGCCAGCTTCGGCAGATCGAAACAGCCAGCATCCAGCTCGCGCCGCGCCAGATGAATGTGGAAGATTTCGGCACGAGTCGCCTCATCGGGCAGATCGACAAAGAACAGCTCATCGAAGCGCCCCTTGCGCAACAGCTCAGGCGCAAGGCGATCCACCGCGTTGGCGGTCGCCACCATGAACACCGGTGCGTCACGCTCGGCCATCCAGGTAAGCAAAGTACCCAACACCCGCTGACTGACGCCGCTATCCATATCTCCAGTGGCGAGACCCTTTTCCAGCTCATCCATCCACAACACGCAAGGCGCCATCTGCTCGGCCAGCTTCAGCGCCTCCCGCAGATTACGCTCGGTCTCTCCGAAGAACTTGTTGTACAGACAACCGAAGTCCAGGCGCAGCAAAGGCAAGCCCCAAAGCCCCGCCACCGCTTTGGCGGCCATACTCTTGCCGCCGCCCTGCACCCCGACGAGCATCACTCCGCGAGGCATATCGGACCTGTTACCAGCAAAAAAGGCCGCCCTGCGCTCGCCCAGCCAACGCTTGAAATTACCCAACCCGCCAACATCAGCAAAGCGTGCTGTCTCGTACTCGAAACCGAGTACGCCATCCATGTCGAGCAGCTCGAACTTCTTGCGATTGAGCTCCGGCAGATCGTCTTGAGTAATAGCTCCGTCATCACAGACCAAGCTATGCGCCAGACTGCGAGCCTCAGCATGGCTAAGGCCCCGCAGATTCTTCACGACCTGATGCAGCGTGCGGTTATCGGTGCGCACCCGCATCCCGCGATTGCGCTCGCTCCAACGCGTCGCCTCGTCGCGCACGATGCTCAACAACTCCTCTTCGGAGGGCAGACTCAGACTGAACCGAGCTGCGTATCGCTGAACCTCCGCCGGCAGTTTGAATGCATGCGACACCAGCACCAGCGTCGGTGCCGACGGCCCCTGCGCCATGGCGATTTCTTTCAATAGCCGCACCACGCGTGGCTCATCGAGAAACGGATGCATATCGCAGAACACATAGAGGTTGCCTAGCGGATCATGCTTGACGCGCTTCAACGCGACCTCCACCGAGCAGCTTTCGCCTGCATCCAGCGCCTCACCACCGAACGCCAGATGCCTGAGTCCCTCGGTGACGGACCAGAGGTGAAGCGCGAGAGCGCGGTTGACAGCCAGCCCAGTCAGGGTTTCAAGCACTCGCCGCTCATCCCAGGATTCGATCACAACCAATCGGACCCTTGATTCAAGCACCAGCACCAGATCACGGATGTCGTTCTTCATGCGTTACCTCCCTGTAGCGGCTGACCTGCCGCAAAAGCGCCTGTTACACTGCCCAATCGTTCCCATGCTGGAGAAACGCCATGGATTGTCTGTTCTGCAAGATCGTGGCTGGGGATATCCCCGCGCACAAGCTTTATGAAGATGATCAGGTCGTCGCCTTCAATGACATCGCGCCGCAGGCGCCCGTGCACTTCCTCGTCATTCCGAAGAAGCACATCGCGACCCTCCATGACCTGAGCGAAGATGATGACAAAGCGCTCGCTGGTCATATCCTTTTCACGGCTCAGCGTCTCGCCGAAGAACAGGGCTGTCAGGATGGTTTTCGTGTCGTGATGAACTGCAACGACCTCGGGGGCCAGACGGTCTACCACATACATATGCACGTGCTCGGCCAGCGTCAAATGCATTGGCCGCCGGGCTGATCGCGAACTCGTCCGCACCATTTCCGATCACATCAAGGCTGCTCCGAAACACTTGGAGGCGAAATGCCCAACCAACGCCAATACTCCCCTGCCGACCGCCTGCTGATGCAAGCCGATGCGGCATTGCGAACGCTACTCCCCTTCAGCGGCCAGCCCCACCGCCCTACACCTGCGGTATTGAAGAACGAGACCGAGCTGAGCGACAGCGAAGCGCGTCACGTTGCCGGTCTGATGCGGATCAATCACACCGGCGAAGTCTGCGCACAGGCGCTGTATCAGGGGCAGGCATTAACGGCGCGATTACCGAGAGTGCGCGAAGCGATGGAGCGAGCTGCCGATGAAGAAATCGACCATCTAGCCTGGTGCGAACAGCGCATCCACCAACTGGGCAGCCATACCAGTGTGCTCAACCCGCTGTTTTATAGTCTGTCGTTCGGCATCGGCGCGTCTGCTGGCCTGATCAGCGACCGGATCAGCCTGGGCTTCGTTGCCGCGACCGAGGATCAAGTCTGCAAGCATCTCGACGAGCACCTGGAGCAGATCCCGGCGAGTGACGAGAAATCCCGAGCCATTCTGGAGCAGATGCGTACGGACGAAGCGCAGCATTCGACCGCCGCTCTCGATGCCGGTGGCTTGCGCTTCCCGGCACCCATCAAATTCGGCATGAGTCTGATGGCCAAGGTCATGACCAAAACCACCTACCGGATCTGAGCTGAGCTGGCTCAAGCTGAGGAACGCTTGCACTCCAGCTTGAGCTCCTTCTTGAGGCTGGCCGCCTCGCGACAGCCTTTTCCGACCTTGCAGCGCGCAGCGGGTTTATCAGCTTATCGCTGTGAGCCCGGCATATTGCGAGCGTAGAAGATTTCCAGCATCTCGTGACGCAAACGGTCTTCCACCTGCTTACGCTGCTCCGGCAGAAGATTGCTAGTGGCGTCACCGAACAGATAGTTCTCCAGCTCGAAGTCTTTCAGCAGCATCTTGGTGTGAAACAGATTCTCCTGATAAACGTTGACGTCGGTCATCTGATAGGCCGAGCGAGTGTCTTCGGAGAGATAGTTCTGAATCGAGTTGATCTCGTGATCGATGAAGTGCTTCTTGCCTTCTACATCGCGAGTGAAACCGCGCACCCGATAATCGACAGTGACGATATCCGAATCGAACTGGTGAATCAGATAATTGAGCGCCTTGAGCGGTGAGATGACGCCACAGGTGGAAACGTCGATATCCACACGGAAGGTCGCGATACCGTCGACAGGATGGATTTCGGGGTAGGTGTGAACCGTAATGTGGCTCTTGTCCAAGTGCGCCAGGATAGTATCGGGCAACGGACCGGGGGATTCCTCGATCTGGCTATCTGTCGGAGTAACGGGCTGCTCCGAGATAAGGATGGTCACGCTCGCGCCCTGCGGCTCGTAATCCTGCCGCGCAATGTTAAGAATGTTGGCACCAATGATGTCCACGACATCGGTCAGAATCTGCGTCAGCCGCTCCGCGTCATACTGTTCGTCGATGTACTGTACATACGCCTGCTGGTCTTCCTGCGTTTCGGCATAGCAGATGTCGTAAATATTGAAGCTCAAGGACTTCGTCAGGTTATTGAACCCGTGGAGCTTGAGTTTGCTTTTCACCATTGGAAACTCTCATTGATGCGGCTTACCGCGTGATTGAGCATGCCCGTCAGATACCCTGTATCTGCGTAGGACGGTATACACCTCTTCGCATTTGCGACTGTGCTGTGTTCTAAGAAACGGCCCCGTAAAAACGGGGCGCGCATTATGCAGAGTGATCGCTTGCGGTGCCAGTGCCGACGAGCATCTCGGGACAACACGCCAGCGGCGGGCGCATCGCTGCCCGACCATCAGCCGAGTTCGACGATCTCGTACTCGTGACTGATTTCCACACCCGCACGCCCGAGCATGATCGAGGCAGAGCAGTATTTTTCTGCCGATAGTTCCACGGCACGCTTGACCTGCGCCTCTTTCAGACCACGGCCCTTTACGACAAAACGCAGGTGGATCTTGGTAAAAACCTTCGGATCCTCATCGGCACGCTCCGCCTCGAGGAAGGCTTCGCAGCTTTCCACTGCCTGACGGGACTTCTTCAGAATGCTTACCACATCGAAGTTACTGCAACCACCGAGCCCCAGCAGAAGCATTTCCATAGGACGAACGCCGAGATTGCGCCCGCCGTTTTCCGGAGGTCCGTCCATCACCACGACATGACCACTGCCGGACTCGCCAAGAAACATCGCTTCGCCGGCCCACTGTATGCGCGCTTTCATCGATAGACTCCGATTAAAAAGAGCGAAGCTTAACATGACCGATGTTTGCGACCGGGCACACCAATCCGACGAAATGAATGCGTTGAAGTTGATATTCGTGTCGCAGTTTTGTTGTCGACACGAACCGGTCTGTTAAGCTCCCTCGGCGCTGACAACAGAACTCAGTCACACATAATAAGAATCTGCCTTCTATTGGATATCTTCCGGGACTACAGCATGGTCGCTATTACACTCACGCCCAAGATCAAGAACATCGACAAACTACTCGCACACTGTCACCGCCGTCGCTATACCGCCAAGAGCACCATCATCTACGCGGGTGATCGAAGCGAGACGCTCTTTTTCATTGTGAAAGGCTCGGTCACCATCCTGATCGAAGATGACGATGGTCGTGAAATGATCATCGCCTACCTCAACTCCGGAGATTTCTTCGGCGAGATGGGGCTATTCGAAAAGGAGGGCTCGGAGAAGGAACGTAGCGCGTGGGTACGCGCAAAGACCGAATGCGAGGTCGCCGAACTGAGCTACGCCAAGTTCCGTGAACTGACACAGCAGGATCCTGACATCCTCTACGCGCTCGGCAGTCAGATGGCCGAACGTTTGCGCAACACCACCCGCAAAGTAGGTGATCTGGCGTTCCTCGACGTGACCGGCCGCGTCGCCCGCACCTTGCTCGACCTATGCAAGCAGCCCGATGCGATGACGCATCCCGATGGCATGCAGATCAAGATCACTCGTCAGGAAATAGGCCGCATCGTCGGCTGTTCCAGAGAGATGGTCGGACGCGTACTCAAGAGCCTGGAATCCCAAGGCCTTGTGCACGTCAAGGGCAAGACCATGGTGGTCTTTGGTACTCGCTGAGCGTTGCTCAGCATTGAAAAAGCCGGCTCAAGGCCGGCTTTTCAAATTCCCCGCCGTTACTCCGGATCACTGACCGGACGCGGGCGGGAGCGCCCTGGAAAGAACAAACGCTGCAGCTCGACGCCGGGTTCTTCGGCGCGCATGAAAGCTTCGCCCACCAGAAATGCGTACACCTCATTAATCTCCATCAGCTCTACATCGGCACGATGAAGAATCCCGCTCTCGGTTACCACCAGACGGTCGCGAGGCACACGAGGCAGCAGATCGAGTGTGGTTTCCAAGCTGAGTTCGAAGGTGTGCAGGTTACGGTTGTTGATCCCGAGCAAAGGGGTCTCGAGGCGCAAAGCCCGATCCAGCTCCGCTCCGTCATGCACCTCAACCAACACATCAAGCCCTTGAGCCTTTGCCGCATCAGCCAGTTCGCCTATCTGCGCGTCTTCCAGCGCCGCGACGATCAGCAAAATACAATCGGCCCCCAGCGCCCGCGCCTCGACCACTTGATAAGGATCGACCATGAAGTCCTTGCGGATCACCGGTAGCGTGCACGCAGCGCGGGCCTGCTTGAGATACTCATCGGCCCCCTGAAAGAAATCGATGTCGGTCAGCACCGACAGGCAGGTCGCACCGCCAGCCTCGTAGCTTTTGGCGATGTCGGCGGGTACGAAGTCCTCGCGTAGCACGCCTTTACTTGGCGAGGCCTTCTTCACTTCGGCGATAACGGCCGGTTGCTTGCTGCGAGCCTGCTCTTGCAGACGCCGGGCGAACCCGCGAACCGGGTCCGCGGCAGCCGCCAGACGCTCGAGCTCATCCAGACCAACACGAGCACGGCGTTCGGCCACTTCCTCATGCTTGCGGGTGATGATCTTTTCTAGAACTGTCGGCACACCGCTCATTGCGATTTCTCCTGCCTGAATATCGCGCTAAAGGACACCAGTTCTTCCAACCGGTCCCGTGCCAGACCGGTGTGCAGTGCGTCATGCGCCAGCTCGACGCCCTCTTTCAGCGTGCCTGCGACATCGGCCGCGTAAAGCGCGGCGCCGGCATTCAGCACGATCATGTCGGCGGCCTTCTGGCCGTTTTCGGTTTTTCGCCGGCCCAGCGCTTCCCGAATCAGCGCCAGCGAACCCTGAGCATCATCGACGTTCAGGCCGATCAGGCTCTGGCTCTTGATGCCAAAATCTTCCGGCTGGATGCGGTATTCGGTGATCTCACCATTCTTCAGCTCGGCGACATGAGTCGGTGCCGCCAGGCTTATTTCATCCAGGCCGTCTTGTGCATGTACGACCAGCACATGCTTGCTGCCCAGACGCGCCAGCACCTCGGCCATCGGTCGGCAGAGTTCCTTGCTAAACACCCCGAGCACCTGATGCTTCACCCCGGCCGGATTGGACATCGGCCCGAGAATATTGAACAGCGTGCGCAGCCCCAGTTCGCGGCGGGGCGCGGCGGCGAACTTCATCGCACCGTGATGCGCCGGCGCGAACATGAAGCCAACACCGACCGTATCCACGCTGCGCGAGACCTGCTCAGGCGTCAGATCCAGATACACACCCGCCGCTTCGAGCAGATCGGCGCTGCCGCTCTTGCCCGACACCGCGCGGTTTCCATGCTTGGCCACTTTGCCACCAGCGGCTGCAACAACGAACGCAGCGGCGGTCGAGACGTTGAAGATATTCATCCCGTCGCCCCCGGTGCCACAGGTATCCACCAGACGATGGGTATCGAAATGCACCGGTTCGGCAAGCTCGCGCATCACCTGCACGGCACCGACGATCTCGTCGATGGTTTCGCTCTTCATGCGCATCCCCATGAGGAACGCGCCGATCTGCGCATCGGTGCACTGGCCGGTCATGATCTGGCGCATGACGGCTTTCATTTCCTCAGTGGATAGATCCAGCTGGCCGACGATGCGACTCAGGGCTTCCTTGATATCCATCAGCGCACGCCTCCGGTCTGCTTCAAAAAATTGGCGAACAGTTCGTGGCCCTGCTCGGTCAGGATGGACTCAGGATGGAACTGCACGCCCTCGACGTTCAGCGTCTTATGCCGCAGGCCCATGATCTCATCGATACCGCTGTCCTCGTTCTGGGTCCAGGCGGTGATCTCCAGACAATCGGGAAGCGTCTCGCGCTTGACCACCAGCGAGTGGTAACGGGTGACCGTCAGCGGATTGTTCAGCTCGGCGAATACTCCGGCGTTGTGATGGAAGACTGGGCTGGTCTTGCCGTGCATCACCTGTCGCGCACGCACCACGTCACCGCCGAAGGCCTGACCGATGCTCTGATGGCCGAGGCAGACGCCCAGAATCGGCAGCTTGCCCGCAAAATGGCGAATCAGCTCCAGCGAAACGCCCGCCTCGTTTGGCGTGCAAGGGCCGGGCGAGACAACGATGCGTTCGGGGTTCAGGGCTTCGATTTCGGCCACGCTCAGCTCGTCGTTGCGCACCACTTTGACGTCCGCGCCAAGCTCGCCGAGGTACTGCACGACGTTGTAAGTAAAGGAATCGTAGTTATCGAGCATCAACAGCATGATCAGTTCTCCTGCTGGTCGCGTTCAGCCAGGGCCACCGCGCGGAACATGGCGCGGCGCTTGTTGAGCGTTTCTTCCCACTCCAGCGCTGGCTGCGAATCGGCGACGATGCCGGCGCCTGCCTGCACGTGCAGCTCACCGTCTTTGATCACGGCGGTGCGAATCGCAATCGCGGTGTCCATGTTGCCGTTCCAGGCAAGATAGCCGACCGCGCCGCCATAAACGCCGCGCTTTACCGGCTCCAACTCGTCGATGATTTCCATGGCGCGGATCTTCGGCGCACCGGACAAAGTGCCCGCTGGCAGAATCGCGCGCAGTGCATCCATTGCCGTCAGCGGCGCCTTGAGCTGGCCGGTGACGTTGGAAACGATGTGCATGACATTGGAGTAGCGCTCGATAACCATCTTCTCGGTCAGCCGCACCGAGCCGTTCTCGGCGACGCGACCCACGTCGTTGCGGCCCAGGTCGATAAGCATCAGGTGCTCGGCCAGTTCCTTGGCGTCGCTGAGCAGATCCTGCTCCAGCGCCAAGTCAGCTTCCTCATTAGCGCCACGCGGGCGAGTACCGGCGATCGGTCGGACCGTGACTAGCCCTTCTTCGACACGCACCAGCACTTCCGGCGACGAGCCCACCACGTGGAAATCGCCAAAATTGAAGAAGTACATATAGGGCGTCGGGTTGAAGCAACGCAGCGCGCGGTAGAGATCGATCGGCGCGGCCTTGAACGGAATCGACATGCGCTGGGAGATAACCACCTGCATACAGTCGCCCGCGAGGATGTAGTCCTTGATGCGGTGGACGGCCTGCTCGTAGTCCTCGCGACTGAAGCTGGAGCGGAACGTCGGCTCGGTGCCGCCACTCTTTTCAAAGTCCAGGCCCAAACGCGGCGTAATCGGCTGACGCAGTTTTTCGCGTAGCGCTTGTAGTTTCGCCTGCCCAGCCTCATAGGCCTCCGGCTGCGCAGGATCGACCAACACGATGCAATGCAGTTTGCCGGCCAGATTGTCGAACACGACCACTGCGTCGGACACCATTAAAAGAATATCGGGCGTTCCCAGCGGATCGGAGTTAGGGCACTGCGCCAGCTTGCGCTCTACATAGCGAACGCTGTCGTAGCCGAAATAGCCGACCAACCCGCCATTGAAGCGTGGCAGCCCCTCGACCGGCGCCACGCGATAGCGCTGCTGAAAGGCTTCGACGAAGGCCAACGGGTCATCGACCTCGCAGCTCTCGGTCTCGATGCCATCGGTGGTAACGCTGATGCGGTGATCCTGCACCCGTAACACCGTGCGGCACGGCAGGCCAATGATCGAATATCGCCCCCACTTCTCCCCGCCCTGCACGGATTCGAGCAAGTAGGAGTTGGGCGCATCAGCGAGCTTGAGATAGAGCGTCAGCGGCGTGTCGAAATCGGCGATGGTTTCGAACGACAGCGGGATGCGGTTGTGGCCTTCGGCGGCCAAACGCAGGAATTCTTCGCGGGTCATGTCAGCCTCGTGGTCGGAGGAGCTACTGGTCGAATCGTGCAAACGTACCGGGCGTGCCGGCAGGAAATGTCAGGCGCGCCAGCGCCAACGGGCCAGGGCCTTGATGACATTCATCCATTGCTTGCGGGTGACCACCACGATCTGATCTCGTCTGCGGGATTTTCGGGATCTGCGGAACAGAGGCCACACTAGCGCAGCCCCGAAGCCGAAGCAACCAGCTCGCGCAGGCCGTCGAGCACCAGCGCGGGCTGCTCATTGGCGATGGGTTCGCCATGGTTGTAACCGTAGCTGAGCGCGACGCAACGGACCTCCGCAGCCCTGGCAGCCCGGACATCGTTGCGCGAATCGCCAACGAACAGCGATTGCTCGGCCGTCACGCCCGCCTTGTCCATGACCCACAACAGCGCCGCCGGGTCGGGTTTCTGCTGAGGCAGCGTGTCGCCGCCAACCAGCCATTGGAAATAACCCGCAAGGCCCTTCTCTTCTAACAGTGGTTCGATGAACTGCGCCGGCTTATTGGTGATGATCGCCAGCTTCACATCGCGCTCACGCAGCCAGTCCAAGCATTCAACGACGCCAGGATAGACGGTGGTCAGCTCATGCCCACCGGCGTAAGCCTGCATGAACAGCGCCAGCGCCTCGTCGGCCAGCTCATCGGCGACGCCGTCATGCTGCAACTGACCGGCCAACGCGCGACGTACCAGAACCTTCGAGCCATTGCCGACCCAGTCGCGCACCCGTGCCACACCGGCAGGTTCGCGCCCCAACAGCATCAGCATCTTGTCCACCGCAGCAGCCAGATCCGGCACAGAATCCATCAACGTGCCGTCCAGATCGAACATCACCAGGCGCGGCAGCTGTCCATCGAAGAGTTGCTCGATACGGGTCATGGGCGCGCCAGCGCCAGTTCGGCACGCATCTGGTCGATCACTGCCTTGTAGTCCGGCTGATTGAAAATCGCCGACCCGGCGACGAAAGTATCGGCGCCTGCCGCGGCGATCTCGCGGATGTTCTTGGGATTGACGCCACCGTCGATCTCCAGGCGGATCTCCCGGCCGCTGGCCTCGATCAACGCACGCGCTTCACGCAGCTTGTCCAAGGTGCCGGGGATGAACTTCTGCCCACCGAAACCGGGGTTCACGCTCATCAGGAGGATCATGTCGACCTTGTCCATGATGTACTTGAGCACGTCCAGCGGCGTCGCCGGGTTGAACACCAGGCCGGCCTTGGCGCCGCCATCCTTGATCAATTGCAGCGAGCGGTCGATGTGCTCGGAGGCTTCCGGATGAAAAGTGATGTAGCTGGCGCCGGCTTCGAGGAAGTCGCCAATCATGCGATCCACCGGCTTGACCATCAGATGCACATCGATGGGTGCGGTAACGCCGTGCTTGCGCAGCGCCGAACAGACCATCGGGCCAATGGTCAGGTTGGGCACGTAGTGGTTGTCCATCACATCGAAATGGACGATGTCCGCGCCGGCGGCGAGCACGTTGTCCACTTCCTCGCCCAGACGGGCGAAATTGGCGGAAAGAATGGAGGGGGCGATGGCGAACGGCTGCATGACGACCTCGGTTGCGCGGGCGGAATGCCGCGCATTGTACCCGAGGGGTCGGGATTGCGGCGCGCCTGACAGCCATTGCGGGTGCCGGCGCGCCGCAGAGTGGCTCAGGTCAGCTCGTCGAAGCATTCCCCGATGATCGCCAAGCCGCGTTCGAGCACCTCGTCCTCGACCGTCAGCGGCACCAGCACGCGCAGCACGTTGTAATAAATACCGCAGGACAGCAGGATCAGCCCCTTCTCCCGCGCTCGTGCGACGACCTGAGAAGTCAGCGCCGCCGCAGGGCGCGAATGATCGCCGTCCTCGAACAGTTCGACGGCTACCATCGCGCCCAGCCCGCGCACTTCGCCGATTTCCTTGTGCCGCGCCTGGATCGCCTCCAGGCCGCCCGTGAGTTTCTCTGCCACCATTTTGCTGCGGTCGAGTAGCTTCTCTTCGTCGAAGATTTCCATCACCGCCAACGCCGCCGCGCAGGACAGCGGATTGCCCGCGTAGGTGCCGCCCAGGCCGCCCGGCGCGATGGCGTCCATGATTTCAGCTTTGCCGCATACGCCGGCAATCGGGAAACCGCCGCCGACGGACTTGGCGAACGTGGTGAGGTCCGCAGCCACACCCATCTGCTCCATGGCGAAGAAGGTGCCGGTGCGGCCGGCACCAGTCTGCACCTCATCGGCGATCAGCAGGATGCCGTGCTGATCGCACAGCGCGCGCAGGCGGATCATGAAATCCTTCGGCGCGACATTGAAACCGCCCTCGCCCTGCACCGGTTCGATAATGATGGCGGCGATGTCGCGCGGCTCGGCGTCGTTCTTGAAGATGCGCTCGATGCTGGCGATCGATTCGTCGACGCCGACACCATGGATCGAGCAGGGATACAGCGCGCGGAAGATCCCGCCCGGCATCAGGCCCATACCCGCCGAGTAAGGCGCGACCTTGCCGGTCAGGCTGAGGGTCATCATGGTGCGGCCGTGATAGGCGCCGGTAAAGGCGATCACCCCGGCGCGTCCAGTGGCGGCGCGGGCGATCTTCACCGCGTTCTCTACCGCCTCGGAGCCGGTGGTGACCAGCAGGGTCTTCTTGGCGAAATCGCCCGGCACCCGTGCGTTGATCTTCTCGCACAGCTCGACATAGGGCTCATACGCCAGCACCTGGAAGCAGGTATGGGTCAGTTTGTGGAGTTGTTCCTCCACCGCCTTGATGATCTTCGGGTGCAGGTGGCCAGTATTCAGCACAGCGATGCCGCCGGCGAAGTCGATGAATTCGCGACCTTCGACGTCGACCACGCTGCTGTTTTTCGCATGATCGGCAAAGATCGGATGGATCTGGCCGACGCCACGGGGAACGGCGGCGACGCGGCGTTGCATCAGGGATTCGTTGGTCTTGCTCATAAACTCCTCAGTAGCCGCTCATCGTCGGCTCGGGTCGGAATGAACGCGGGGAAATGAGCGCGGCAGCATACGATGATCGACTGTCGAGCCTTCAGGCGTTCGGATTACAGTAGAACGCCGTGCATTATTTTGCACGACCAATTTTCAGTCTGCCTTCCGTTAGACTGACAGCTGTGCGCAACAGCGGACTACACCGCAGCTCCATCACAGCCCCGGCAAGTCGACATCAGGAGTTTCAATGCCTCGTTTTCGCGATTCACTGCGTTTGCTTGCTCTCCTGTCAGCGGCCACGACTGCACTGTCGGTCAGCGCCACGGATGAGCCAGCCACGCAAGAAACGGCACCTGCACCAGCAACGATCGAGCGCCCGCCCCTGCCTTCGCGCAGCGACACCATGGCCGCCGACCTGCTGCGCCAGTTGCCTAGCGCCGAGTTCGTCAACCTGACGGCAGGCTTCGATGATTTCGTCGCGCTGTGGCGACCTGCCAATATCGGCGAAGCCAAAGGGGTGATCATTCTGCTGCCGGGCGAGGGCGAAAGTGCCGATTGGCCGCGCGGCATCGGCCCGCTGCGCCGCGGCCTGCCTGATTACGGCTGGCATACCCTGAGTCTCAGCCTGCCGGATTCGCCCAGCCCTATCCCGGCCGCCGTCCCGGACGAACCGGCGGAGCCGCCGGTCGAACAGACCGAAGCCGACGCAGAACCGCCCGAAGAAGACGAGCCACCCAGCGAAGCAGGTTATCTGCCCGAGGAAACCGCAGCCACGCCGGATGAGGCGCCGATCGACGCCGAGACCGATGAACCCGCCGAGCCCGCGGTTGCGCAGCCGAATCAGGCCGAGCAGATCGACGAGCGCATCGAGGCGGCACTCGCCTTCGCCCGCAGCAAGCAACCAGCGGCCATCGTGCTGCTCGGTCAGGGCACCGGCAGCTACTGGGCCGCGCGTTATCTGCAGCAACTGGCGCCAGCCGATGTCAGGCATCTGCTGATGATCCAGCCACGCCAACCCGACGAACAGGACGAGCCGCTCGCGCGATTGGTCGCGGCGCTCAAGCTCGCGACCGGCGACATTTATTACAGGAACAGCGTCAGCCAGCGCTCCGCGGCCCGCGAGCGGCTCAACGCCAGCCGTCGAAACAGCCATCCGGCTTATAGGCAGGTGGGGTTGCAGCCGTTGAACGGCGACCTCGAAACCGGACAGGAGCAGCTGCTGCGGCGGGTTCGTGGCTTGCTAGACAAGCAGCCGTGAATTGACGCACTAGCGAAAGCCGCGACGCTCGCGGATCAGCGTGTAGGCGTTGTGCAGTTCACGGGTTCGCTCAGTCGCCTCGCGAACCTGCTGCGCGGTGGCACCGGCTCCGGCCTGCTTGTCCGGGTGGTGCTTGCTGAGCAACCGGCGATAGGCGCGCTTGATCGCCTGCGGTTCGCTGTCGGCGCGCACGCCCAGCAACCGCATGGCCTGCTCATAGGCACCGCCCAGGTTGGTTGGCGCGCCCTGGCGTCGGCCCCCACTGGGATCCAACGCCGCGATGGCCGCCGAATCCCAACCCATCCATTTGCCCCAGAGCATGATCAATTCATGCTCGCGCGCATCGATCGGCCCCTGTGCGCGCGCCATCCGCCAGCAAGCCTGGAGCACCGCCTTGGCCGCGTCATGCTGCCCCTGCAGGCGCTGCAGTGGTTCGCGCAGGCCGTCGCCGCTGGACTTGCCCCGGTAGAACGCATCGATGGCTGAACGCTGGGCCGCTGGGCTCAGCTGCAGCCGCTGCATCTCCCGGCGCGCGGCCTGAATGTGGGCCTCACTGATCCGACCGCCGCTCTTGGCCAGGCGCCCGAGGAGGAAAAACAGCAATTCCTCGCCGTGCATCAGCGCCTTGTTACCAGTCATGCGATCGCGCAACCTGGCCCAGGAATTCAACCCGAACCGGCGATCGAGCACCTGCCCGAGCAGCGCTCCAAGCAGAGCCCCCGGAATGCTCGCGATCAGCCAACCGGCCAGCGCACCCAACAGCGTAATGGGCCAGAACATTCAGCGTCGCGCCTCCAGGATTCGCTCGACCTCGGCCAGGCGTTCATGGGTACCGACGTCGACCCAGCGGCCGGTGTAATGCTCACCGCTGACCTGACCAGCGACCATCGCCCGACGTAGCAGCGGCGCCAGCTTGAACGCGCCGGCGGTGCAATCGGCGAACAAGCGCGGGTGCAGCACGGCGATGCCGCTATAGGTCAGCTTGGCTGGCGATGCCTCACCTTCCACGATGTTTCCCCCAACCAGCGCGAAGTCACCAGCCGGATGATGCGCCGGGTTATCCACCAGCACCAGGTGCGCGAGCCGCTCCGGCGGCAATGCCAGCGCAGCGAAGTCGTAGTCGGTCCAGATATCGCCGTTGACCACCGCAAATGGCTGATCGCCGAGCAGCGGCAGCGCACGATGAATGCCACCGCCCGTCTCGAGCGGCTCGCCCTCGGCCGAATAGCGGATGGATACACCGAACCGATTGCCAGTGCCCAGGTAGGCCTCGATCTGCTCGCCGAGCCAGGCGTGATTGATTACCAGCTCGGTGAAGCCGGCCTCGGCCAGAGCCCGAACGTGATATTCGATCAGCGGCGTGCCACCTGCCCGCACCAATGGCTTGGGCGTATGCAACGTCAGTGGCCGTAAGCGCTCGCCTTTGCCGGCGGCAAGAATCATCGCTTTCATAGCTGTACCTGCGTACGCGGCAGGCCTTGCAGTAACTCACTCAGTTCTGCCAGCTCAGGTCGGCGCGCCGCTACCGTTTCGATATACGTGAAGAACCGCGGCACGTCGGCCAGATAGCGCGGCTTGCCGTCGCGGTGGCAGATCCGCGCAAAGATGCCAATGACCTTTAAGTGCCGCTGCAGCCCCATCAGGTCGCTGGCGCGCTGAAACGCCTCGAAATCTGCCTGAACCGGGACGCCAGCGCTACGTGCGGCCTCCCAATAATTGCGCAGCCAACCTTGCACGCGCGCCTCGGGCCAACTGAGGAAGGCATCCTTGAACAGCGAGGTGATGTCATAGGTCACCGGACCGACGACCGCGTCCTGGAAATCCAGCACGCCCGGGTTCGGCTCGCTGAGCATCAGGTTACGCGGCATGTAATCGCGGTGCACCAGCACGCGCGGCTGCTCCAGTGCCGAGTCGATCAGCAACCGACAGATGCGCTCCCACACATCCAACTCATTCGTGCTGAAACGATGGCCCAGGTGGCGCTGCACGTACCATTCGGGAAACAGCTGAAGTTCGCGGCGCAGCAACGCCTCGTCATAGTTTGGCAGGGGCGTCGTTATCGGTGATGTCTGGAAGGCGAGCAGCGCTCGCATCGCGTCGGCGAACAGTTCATCGGCATTGGCTTCGTCGATGACGTCGAGGTACGTCTGGCGGCCCAGATCGCTCAACAGTAGGAAGCCCCGGTCCAGATCCTGCGCCAGAATCTCGGGCACGTTGACGCCTGCACTGGCCAACAGTGCGGCGACCTCAACAAACGGCCGACAGTTCTCCTGCGGCGGCGGGGCATCCATCACGATAAAGCTGCGCCCCGGCGCCTCCCAGCGAAAGTAGCGACGGAAACTGGCATCGCTGCTGGCAGGAACCAGTGACGCCTCGGGTACGTCACCCCAGCCACGACAGGCGAAAAGCTCGGTCAATCGAGGCTGTAGCCATGCCTTCAGTTCCTGCAGGCGTTGATCTTGTTGCGGCATATCAGTGCTCTCCACGGCGCTAGCCGATAGGCGGGTCATGCTTTATTATCCAGCATCTTTTTCAGCCCATCGAGAGGCGTGCGGCCCAGCCCGGCCGATGGCTCGCCGTAAGCACGGACCAAAAAACAAGATGGCAGTCAAATATCCCGCTTTTCGTAAAAAATTCCCCCTACTGGTTACTGGCGGCTTGCTCGCATTGCAACCTGTAGCGACTCCACTTGTTATCGCAGCCGAACAGTTTGCCTGTCAGCCCGGCCCCAATGGCAGCTGGAGTTGCGCATCTGATGCCGTCAGCCCCGATCTGCCACCGCGCCCCGTACATCGTGGCAGCGCGGCCAGCGACACGAGCGCCGCACAGCCTCGCACCAGCAAGGCCGAGCGCCAGGCAGCCACCACCAAGCTGGTCACCGAGAGCAAAGGTCGTGCACTCGCCTCGCGCAGTGCCGATTACAGCCACCTGGACTGGGTACCGCGTGATCAGCTGACCGATGCCCAGCTCGCAGAAACGGGCCCCTATTGCGCCGGCACCTACGTTGAGCCGAGCCGCCCCGGCCGGTTCGACGACACGCCGATGAGCGAGGCGCCGACGTATGTGTCGGCGAAAGCCACGCGCTACGAACAGCAACAAGAAATCGCGACACTGGCCGGTGATGTGGTATTGCGCCAGGGCAGCATCCAGGCCGAAGCCGATGAAGCCAGCCTCTATCAGCTGGAAAACCGCGGCGAGCTGAAAGGCAATGTTCGCCTGCGTGATCAGGGTGCCCTGATGGTTGGAGATCGCGCTGAGATATTCCTCGACACCGGCGAAGCCCAGGTCGAAAACGCCGAATACGTGGTCCATGAAGGCAGGGTCCGCGGCAGCGCGCTGTACGCCAAACGCACAGACGATGCCATCATCCGCCTCAAGGACGGGACGTACACCAGTTGCGAACCAGGCGAAAACAGCTGGCACCTGAGGGGCAATAACGTCACGTTGAATCCCGCCACCGGCTTCGGCTCGGCGACCAACGTGACGCTGCGGGTCAAGGACATTCCGGTGTTCTACACGCCCTATATCCATTTCCCGATCGATGACCGTCGCCAGTCCGGCTTTCTTGCGCCCAGCATCAGCTCCTCGAGCGATAGCGGGCTTTCGTTGGTCACGCCGTACTATTTCAACCTGGCGCCAAACTTCGACGCCACGCTCTACCCCAACTACATGTCCGATCGCGGCCTGCTGATGGAAGGCGAGTTCCGCTACCTGACTCGCAGCAGCGAAGGCCAGCTCGGCGCAGCCTATCTGGACGACAGCAACGATGATCGTGAGCTGCAATCCGAATACGAAGACCAGCGCTGGATGTACAGCTGGCAGCACCGGACCGGGTTGGACTCACGCCTGCTGGCTGAAATCGACTACACGGACATCAGCGATCCTTATTACTTCCAGGATCTGGATACCCAATTGGGCATCAGCCAGCCGGATCATCTTGATCAGCGCGGCACCCTGACCTGGCGCGGCGACAATTATACGGCGCGGCTGAACGTGCATGCTTACGAACGCGCTACCGTCGTTGATATCACGCCGTACGAGCGGCTACCGCAGCTGACGCTCAATGGTGCCCTGCCGTTCCAGCCGGGCGGTCTGCGTTTTGCCTATGACACTGAGTTCGTCAGCTTCCAGCGTAGTTTGCGCAGCGGCAATTTCATTAACGATGATGGCAACCCCGAGCGTTGGTATGACGATCGCCTGAGCGGCCTTACCCGCGCCGAAGGCGAGCGTCTGCACCTAGAGCCAGGTGTCAGCTTGCCGCTCAATTGGAGCTGGGGCTTCATCAAACCCTCATTAAAGTACGCATACACAAAATACGACCTGACGCTAGACAATACCGGGCGCGGCCAGGTGAGCGACTTCAACGACTCACCGGATCGCAGCGTGCCGATCTTCAGTGTCGACAGCGGCCTTTATTTCGATCGCGACACTCAATGGTTCGGCAAGGATTACCGTCAGAGCCTTGAACCCCGACTGTTCTATCTCTACGTACCAGAAGAAGATCAGGACGCCATTCCAATATTCGATACCGGCGAGAGCACCTTCAGTTATTCGTCGCTGTGGCGCGAAAACCGCTTCTCCGGCAAGGATCGTATCGGCGACGCTAATCAGATATCCCTCGGCGTGACCAATCGCTGGATCGAACCGAACGGGCTGGAGCGGCAGCGCTTTAGTATCGGCCAGGCTTTCTACTTCCGTGATCGCGAAGTGCAGCTACCTGGAATGACAGCCGCGGATCGCCCTGATACCCAGTCAGATGTATCTCCCTACGCGTTGGAGTACATGTACCGCTACAACCGCGATTGGCGCTTCACCTCCACCTTCAACTGGGACCCGGACGCAAGCCGGACGCGCTCCGGTAGCGCCATGTTTCACTACCAACCAGCGGACAATCCGCGAAAAATCGTCAATATCGGGTACCGATATCGCAACGATACGGTCCGTTTCGATCAGGCGACCGGCACTTGGAAATACGGGGGCGACTATGGCAACGAATTGCTTCCTAACGGAAACCCAAACCCGGACTTCATCAAGGACTACTACAAGATCAACCAGCACGACTTCTCCACCATCTGGCCAGTCGCGCCGCAGTGGAGCGTGATTGCGCGCTGGCAGCACGACTACAGCCGCAATCGTACGCTGGAGGCCTTCGGCGGCTTCGAGTACGACAGCTGCTGCTGGAAGCTGCGCCTGATCAACCGTTACTGGATCGACTACGACGAAACCAGTCTCAACCCATCGCAGAACGACGAGCCAGACAATGGCATCTTCCTGCAAATCGTCCTCAAGGGACTCGGCGGTGTGTTCGGCAGCGCCACCGAGGCATTCCTCGACGAAGGCATACAAGGCTACCGTGAACGTGAAGACCAAGCTTTCTGATTACCTGCGCCCGCTGGTGGCGGGCACCCTCCTACTGGGCTGCACGGCTATCGCCACGACTGCCTCAGCCCAGGTGCGCCCGCTCGACCGTATCGTCGCCATCGTCGACAACGACGTGATCATGCAGAGCCAGTTGGACCAGCGTCTTCGCGAAGTCGAGCAGACTATCGAGAAGCGCGGCGCCGAAATGCCACCGCAGGACGTCATGCAGCAACAGGTGCTGGAACGCTTGATCACCGAAAACCTCCAGTTGCAGATTGGCGATCGTTCGGGCATCCGCATCTCCGATGAAGAACTCAACCAGGCCATGGGGACCATTGCCCAGCGCAACAACATGACCCTGGACCAGTTCCGCGCGGCCCTGGAGCGAGATGGTCTGAGCCTGGAGACCGCTCGCGAGCAGATTCGCCGCGAGATGGTCATCAGTCGCGTACGCCAGCGCCGTATCGCCGAACGCATCCAGATATCCAATCAGGAAGTCGAAAACTTTCTGGCCTCCGACCTCGGCAAACTGCAGCTTTCCGAAGAGTACCGGCTGGCCAACATCCTGATTCCGGTTCCCGAATCGGCTAATTCGGCCACGATCCAGGCGGCCGAAGAAATGGCGATGGACACTTATCAACAACTCCAGCAGGGTGCAGATTTCGCCAGGCTGGCGGTGTCTCGCTCAGCCAGTGAAAACGCGCTGGAAGGCGGCGACATGGGGTGGCGTAAAGCCGCTCAGCTGCCGCCACCGTTCGACACCGAAGTCAGCACCATGGAGGTCGGTGACTTCACCCAGCCGGTGCGTACCCCGCCGGGCTTCATCATGCTCAAGGTGCTCGACAAGCGCGGCGGAGATACCCAGGTTCGCGACGAGATTCATGTCCGCCATATCCTGATCAAGCCCAGCCAGATACGTAGCGAAGAAGAAAGCCGACGCCTCGTCGAGCGCCTGCGCGAGCGTATTCTCGCGGGCGAGAGTTTCTCTGACCTGGCGAAAAATTTTTCCGAAGACCCGGGCTCCGCGCTCAACGGAGGCGACCTGAACTGGATCGACCCGAGTTCGCTGGTACCGGAATTCCGCGAAGTGATGGCCAACACCCCGAGCGGCCAGCTGTCCGAAGCCTTTAAAACCCCCTACGGCTGGCACATCCTCGAAGTCCTTGGACGCCGTGCGACGGACGCCAGCGAAGAGTTTCGCGAGCAACAGGCGCTCAACTTGCTGCGCAACCGTAAATATGAAGAAGAGCTGCAAGCTTGGCTGCGTCAGATACGCGACGAAGCCTATGTGGAAATCAAGCTCTAAGCGGGAAATTAGCGTGGTGACTGGCTTCAGCTTGCTGCTTCTAGCCTGAAGCTCACCGCTGCTCTCGATGTGCAGTGGGTCATGCGATCTACCAAGAATTGTAGAGCGGGAATAACCCGCTCTACGATTCCAGATCCGCTCGACAAGGCTGCATCCACCCCACGTCAGCGCGGCGTTTTCGTTCGGCCTCTGCGCGTTTGCCATCTTTTAGCCTTTGGCTCCCGCTGTACTTGTCGCTTGCGGCTTGCAGCTGCCCTTCGCTTGCCGCTCTACCCGCTGGAGGCCTTATGTCCCTTCCCTTCGCCCTGACACCTGGAGAGCCGGCCGGCATCGGTCCAGATCTTTGCCTGCTGCTGGCTCGCGAAGCCCAACCCCGGGCGCTGGTAGCCATCGCCAGCCGTGCGCTGCTGGCCGAACGCGCCGAACAGTTGGGACTGGCCATGGCCCTTCTCGATGTCGGCCCAGGCGCCTGGCCAGCCGCACCAGCACCACCCAACAGTCTATATGTCTGGGATACGCCGCTTCAGGCACCAGTAGCTGCGGGTCAGCTGAACCCACACAACGGCCACTACGTGCTGGACACACTGACGCGGGCTGGTCAGGGCTGCAGCGATGGCGTCTTCGCAGGCATGATCACCGCGCCGGTGCACAAGGGTGTGATCAACGAAGCGGGGATTCCTTTCTCTGGTCACACCGAATTCCTCGCCGAGCTGACCAGCACCGAGCAAGTGGTGATGATGCTCGCGACTCGAGGCCTGCGTGTAGCGCTGGTCACCACGCATCTGCCGCTCAAGGATGTCGCGGCGGCGATTACCTCCGAGCGGCTGGAACGTGTCGCCCGCATCCTGCATGCCGATCTGGTCGGCAAGTTCGGCATTGCGCAGCCGCGTATTCTGGTCTGCGGGCTCAACCCTCATGCTGGCGAGAGCGGGCATCTGGGCCGCGAGGAAATCGAAATCATCGAACCGACCCTGCGGCGCTTGCGCGGCGAAGGCCTGAATCTAATCGGCCCGCTGCCGGCCGACACCCTGTTCACACCCAAGCACCTCGACACCTGCGATGCGGTGCTGGCGATGTACCACGACCAAGGTTTGCCGGTACTCAAGTACAAAGGCTTCGGCGCAGCCGTCAACGTGACCCTGGGCCTACCGATCGTGCGCACGTCGGTCGACCATGGCACCGCATTGGACCTCGCGGGCACAGGGCGAATCGATACCGGTAGCCTGCAGGTAGCGCTGGAAACGGCCTATCAGATGGCCGGCCCGAGCTGAGGTGGAAGCTGGAAGCTGGAAGCTGGAAGCTGGAAGCTGGAAGCTGGAAGCTACTTTAGTGTGGCATTTGTCTTTAACTTGCCTCGCGGCCTGTGTCCTGGCTTCACAGCACGGAACACGCGTTTCCACTCTACCGAGCAGTATTTGGCGAATGTAAAAGCCCACTCTGCTCGTTAAGGGCTAGAGACTGTTCGGAATGTTCGCGCAGACGCCCCTGAATCACCCCGCGTCCCTTTCCAACCTCCAGCGCCGTTATCGTCTCTCCGTTCTTACAGCCTGCTAAAATGCGCGCCTTATCCGCTTCCAGCTTCAAGCTTCTAGCTTCTAGCTGCTCCCTGGAGCTTTCGATGTCCGACTACCAACACCGCGCGCGCAAGCGTTTCGGCCAGAATTTCCTCCATGACGCTGGCGTGATTCATCGCATCCTACGCTCCATCCATGCCAAGCCGGGCGAGCGAATCGTCGAGATCGGACCGGGCCAAGGCGCCCTGACCGAGGGCCTGCTGGACAGCGGTGCGCAGCTGGACGTGGTTGAGCTCGATCTGGACCTGATTCCCATCCTTCAACAAAAATTCGCCGACCGAGACAACTTCGCGCTCAACCAAGGCGATGCGCTGAAGTTCGACTTCGCTCAATTGAGCCAAGAGCCCAGCAGCCTGCGCATCGTCGGCAACCTGCCGTACAACATTTCCACGCCACTGATCTTCCATCTGCTCGACCACGCCGGGCTGATCCGTGACATGCATTTCATGCTGCAGAAGGAAGTGGTCGAGCGGCTCGCCGCGCAGCCAGGCGGCGGAGACTGGGGGCGCCTGTCGATCATGGTGCAGTATCACTGCCGCGTGGAGCATCTGTTCAATGTGGGGCCAGGCGCCTTCAATCCGGCACCCAAGGTCGAGTCGGCCATCGTGCGCCTGGTCCCGCACGAGGTGCTGCCGCATCCGGCGCGCGACCATCGCCAGTTGGAAATCGTCGTCCGTCAGGCTTTCAATCAGCGCCGCAAGACGCTGCGCAACACGCTCAAAGGTCTGCTCGACGCGGACGAAATCGCCGCAGCCGATGTCGACGGCAGCTTGCGCCCGGAACAGTTGGATCTGGCCGCGTTCGTCAGATTGTCAGATCAACTTTCCGCCCGTAGCAGCACCCGCGCCTGAAGGCGAAGCCCACCCGCAGGAGTCCCCATGTCCGAAGACCTCCGCTACTGGTTCGACGTCAGTGTCAGCCCGACCTACCTGGCCGACCAATCGCAGCCGGAACAAAACCGTTATGCCTTTGCCTACAGGGTAACGATCGAAAACAAGGGCCAGCTGACTGCGCAACTACTGTCTCGCCACTGGATCATCACCGATGGAGATGGACAAGTGCAGGAGGTACGCGGCGCCGGAGTGGTCGGCGAGCAGCCGGTGATCGCGCCGGGCCAACGTCACGTCTATACCAGCGGCACGCTGATGACGTCCCGTGTCGGCACGATGCAGGGCAGCTATCAGATGCTGGCCGAAGATGGACACCGCTTCGAAGCCGCGATCGCGCCTTTCCGGCTGGCCGTACCCGGAGCTCTGCATTGACTACCTATGCTGTCGGCGACCTGCAAGGTTGCCTCAAACCTCTTCAATGCCTGCTGCAGCGGGTCGATTTTAGCCCCTCACGCGATTGCCTGTGGCTCGCCGGAGATTTGGTCAACCGTGGTCCACAGTCGCTCGAGGCGCTGCGTTTCGTGCGCGACTTGGGCACCTCGGGCGTTACGGTGCTGGGCAACCACGATCTGCATCTGGTAGCCGTTGCGCACAATATCGAGCGGCTGAAAAGATCCGATACGCTCAAACCCATCCTCGACGCACCTGATCGAGCGGACCTGATCCACTGGCTGCGCCAGCAGAAATTGATCCATCACGACGCCGAACGAGAGACGACCATGGTCCACGCCGGCATACCACCCCAATGGACGCTGGCCAAGGCGCTTCGGCGCGCAGCGGAAGTGGAGCAGGCACTGCGTGACGACGCCCTGCTGCCGCCCTTTCTCGACGGCATGTATGGCAACCAGCCGGCCAAGTGGAACAAAGAGTTGCAAGGCGTGCCGCGGCTGCGCCTGATCACCAACTACTTCACCCGCATGCGGTTCTGCAAGGCCGACGGCACGCTGGAGCTGCAGGCCAAGGACGGGTTGGATTCGGCGCCGCCGGGCTTCGAACCCTGGTTCAGCCACTCCAACCGCAAGACCCGCGGCTGCAAGATTATCTTCGGCCATTGGGCGGCGCTGGAGGGCCACTGCGACGAGCCCAACGTCTATGCGTTGGATACCGGCTGCGTATGGGGCAACACCATGACCCTGATGAACGTCGACAGCAACGAACTGCACCACTGCGACTGCGAGGCAAAACCATGACCGACTTCAAACGCATCTCTCCCGAGCAAGCCCAGACGCTGCGCAGCGAGGGCGGTGTGATCGTCGATATTCGCGATCCACACAGCTACGCCAACGGTCATATCACCGGCTCGACACATCTCGACAATCAATCCCTGCCCGACTTCATTGCGGCGGCGGACTTGGATCACCCGCTCATCGTCACTTGCTACCACGGCCACTCCAGTCAGAGTGCTGCGGCCTACCTCGTCAACCAGGGCTTTTCCGACGTCTATAGCCTCGATGGCGGCTTCGAGCTGTGGCGGCAGACATTCCCTCAGGAGGTCGAACAAGGCGATCCGCTGTAAAAAATATCTCGCTGTTACGCCGCGTATCACGCGGCCTTGCGCTGATCGTCCGACGAAACGCAGCGGTTATTGCCCTTCTCCTCCCTTGAATTTGCTGAATCCGAACTATCCTTCAGTTAAGGCCATCCAAACAGGTGGAAGCCATTTACCGGCTACCGGGCCTCAGGTTTTAACCATTAGGTGTTCGGGGGAACTCCACAGGCCGATCAGTCGGCCGCACCTGAATGCCTGATGACAACACCGGCTCCGAGCATCGTCCGAGGTGAAGTCATGAGCATTTTCAGCCATTTCCAGCAACGATTCGAAGCAACCCGCCAGGAAGAGTATTCGCTTCAGGAGTACCTCGATCTGTGCAAGGAAGACCGGGGCACCTACGCCACTGCAGCCGAACGCCTATTGATGGCAATCGGTGAACCCGAGCTGATCGACACCTCGACCGACTCACGCCTTTCACGGATTTTTTCCAACAAGGTGATCCGCCGCTACCCCGCCTTCGAAGATTTTCATGGCATGGAAGACTGCATCGATCAGATCGTCTCCTACTTCCGCCATGCCGCGCAGGGGCTTGAGGAAAAGAAGCAGATCCTTTACCTGCTCGGCCCGGTGGGCGGCGGCAAATCGTCGCTCGCCGAAAAGCTCAAGCAGCTGATGGAAAAGGTGCCCTTCTACGCTATCAAGGGCTCGCCGGTTTTCGAGTCGCCGTTGGGCTTGTTCAACCCGGCCGAGGACGCGCAGATCCTCGAAGAAGACTATGGCATCCCACGCCGCTATCTGAACTCAATCATGTCGCCCTGGGCCACCAAGCGCCTGCAGGAATTCGGCGGCGACATTAGCCAGTTTCGGGTGGTCAAGCTGTACCCCTCTATCCTCAATCAGATCGCCATTGCCAAGACCGAACCAGGCGATGAGAACAACCAGGACATCTCAGCTCTGGTCGGTAAAGTGGATATCCGCAAGCTCGAAGAATTTCCACAGAACGACGCCGACGCCTACAGCTACTCCGGCGCACTCTGCCGCGCCAACCAGGGCATGATGGAATTCGTCGAGATGTTCAAGGCACCGATCAAGGTGCTGCACCCGCTGCTGACCGCTACCCAGGAAGGCAACTACAACAGCACCGAAGGCCTCGGCGCGATTCCCTACAACGGCATCCTGCTGGCCCACTCCAACGAGTCGGAGTGGCACACCTTCCGCAACAACAAGAACAACGAAGCCTTCATCGACCGCATCTACATCGTCAAGGTGCCGTACTGCCTGCGGGTTACTGATGAGATCAAGATTTACGACAAACTCCTGTTCAACAGCTCGCTGTCCAAGGCCCACTGCGCCCCTGATACGCTGAAGATGCTGGCGCAGTTCTCCGTGTTGAGCCGCCTGAAGGAGCCGGAAAACTCCAATATCTACTCGAAGATGCGCGTCTATGACGGCGAGAACCTGAAGGACACCGATCCGAAGGCCAAATCGATCCAGGAATACCGTGACACCGCTGGGGTCGACGAAGGCATGAATGGCCTCTCGACTCGCTTCGCCTTCAAGATCTTGTCCAAGGTGTTCAACTTCGATCCGCACGAAATCGCCGCAAACCCGGTACATCTGCTCTATGTGCTGGAGCAACAGATCGAACAGGAGCAGTTCCCGGCCGAGGTGCGCGAGCGTTACTTGCGCTTCATCAAGGAGTATCTGGCGCCGCGCTACGTCGACTTCATCGGCAAGGAAATCCAGACCGCCTATCTCGAGTCTTACAGCGAGTACGGTCAGAACATCTTCGACCGCTACGTGCTCTACGCAGACTTCTGGATTCAGGATCAGGAATATCGCGATCCGGAAACCGGCGAAATCCTCAATCGCATGGCGCTGAACGAGGAGCTGGAGAAGATCGAGAAACCCGCCGGCATCAGCAACCCGAAGGATTTCCGCAACGAGATCGTCAACTTCGTCTTGCGCGCTCGGGCCAACAACAACGGTAAGAATCCGAGCTGGCTCAGCTACGAGAAGCTGCGCGTGGTGATCGAGAAGAAAATGTTCTCCAACACCGAAGATTTGCTACCGGTCATCAGCTTCAATGCCAAAGCCAGCAAGGAAGATCAGAAGAAGCACAACGACTTCGTCGTGCGCATGGTCGAGCGAGGCTATACGGAGAAACAGGTTCGCCTGCTTTCGGAATGGTATCTGCGGGTACGGAAATCACAGTAAAAGCAGCTGAGAGCTTGAAGCTGGAAGTCGAAGCAGCACTTCCAGCTTCGGGCTTACGACTTCCAGCTCGACCCGGAGGGCTCGTATGAGCTATGTGATCGACCGTCGCCTGAACGGCAAGAACAAGAGCACGGTAAACCGCCAGCGATTCCTGCAGCGATACCGTGGGCATATCAAGAAAGCTGTCGAAGAGGCTGTGGGACGCCGTTCCATCACCGATATGGAGCACGGCGAACAAATCAGCATTCCCGGTCGCGATATCGACGAGCCGATCCTGCATCACGGACGCGGTGGTCGGCAGACCATCGTGCATCCGGGCAACAAGGAGTTCATTGCTGGTGAGCGTATTCCTCGACCGCAGGGCGGTGGCGGGGGCCAGGGCGCAGGCAAGGCCAGCAATAACGGCGAAGGCATGGACGACTTCGTTTTTCAGATCACTCAGGAAGAGTTTCTCGACTTCATGTTCGAGGACCTCGAACTACCCAATCTGGTCAAGCGTCACCTGACCGGCACCGACACCTTCAAGACGGTGCGCGCCGGCATCAGCAACGAGGGCAACCCGTCACGCATCAACATCGTCCGCACGCTGCGCTCAGCGCATGCGCGTCGCATCGCCCTGTCCGGCAGCAGCCGCGCAAAATTGCGTGAGGTAAAAGCCGAGCTGGCTCGATTGAAGCTAGAGGAGCCTGCCAACTTCACCGATATCCAGGCCGCCGAAGAGGAGATCGAGCGACTCAGCGCGCGCATCCATCGCGTGCCCTTCCTCGACACCTTCGACCTCAAGTACAACCTGCTGGTCAAGCATCCCAACCCTAGCTCCAAAGCAGTCATGTTCTGCCTGATGGACGTCTCCGGCTCCATGACCCAGGCGACCAAGGACATCGCCAAACGCTTCTTCATCCTCTTGTACCTGTTCCTAAAGCGAAACTACGACAAGATCGATGTGGTGTTCATCCGCCATCACACCAGCGCCAAGGAGGTTGATGAAGAGGAGTTCTTCTATTCGCGGGAAACCGGCGGCACCATCGTCTCCAGTGCGTTGAAAATGATGCAGGAGATCATGGCCGAGCGTTACCCGGCCAACGAATGGAACATCTATGCGGCGCAGGCTTCGGACGGCGACAACTGGAATGATGATTCACCGATTTGCCGGGACATCCTGATCAACCAGATCATGCCGTTCGTCCAATACTTCACCTACGTCGAGATCACGCCACGCGAACATCAGGCGCTGTGGTACGAGTACAACCAGGTGGCCGAAGCCTTCGGCGACTCGTTCGCCCAACAGCAACTGGTGACCGCAGGCGACATCTATCCGGTGTTCCGCGAACTCTTCCAGCGGCGCATGGCTAGCTGAGGTACGCAGCATGAAACGACAGCCCATATCCACCGGCTCGGAATGGACCTTCGACCTGATCCGTACCTACGACCGCGAGATTGGACGTATCGCCGAGCGCTATGCGCTGGATACCTACCCGAACCAGATCGAAGTCATCACCGCCGAGCAGATGATGGACGCCTACGCCTCGGTGGGCATGCCGCTGGGCTATCACCACTGGTCCTACGGCAAGCATTTCCTCAGCACGGAAAAATCCTATACGCGCGGCCAGATGGGGCTGGCCTACGAGATCGTGATCAACTCGGACCCCTGCATCGCCTATCTGATGGAAGAAAACACCATCACCATGCAGGCCTTGGTGATCGCCCACGCCAGCTACGGTCACAACAGCTTTTTCAAGGGCAATTACCTGTTCCGCACCTGGACCGATGCCAGCTCGATCATCGACTACCTCGTGTTCGCCAAGCAGTACATCACCCAATGCGAGGAACGCCACGGCATCGACGCGGTGGAAGATTTGCTCGATTCCTGCCATGCCCTGATGAATTACGGCGTCGACCGTTACAAGCGCCCCTACCCCATCTCCGCCGAAGAGGAACGGCGTCGCCAGAAGGACCGCGAAGAGCATCTGCAAAAGCAGATCAACGACCTCTGGCGGACCATTCCCAAATTCGGCGAGAAGGACGACGAGCGCCAACGTGACCAGCGTTTCCCGGCCGAACCGCAGGAGAACATTCTTTATTTCATCGAGAAGCACGCGCCTCTGCTGGAGCCCTGGCAGCGCGAGGTGGTTCGTATCGTGCGCAAGATCGCGCAGTACTTCTATCCGCAGCGCCAGACTCAGGTGATGAACGAAGGCTGGGCGACCTTCTGGCACTACACCTTGCTTAACGACCTCTACGACGAGGGTCTGGTGACCGACGGTTTCATGATGGAGTTTCTGCAGTCGCACACCAGCGTGATCTATCAACCCGGCTTCGACAGTCCGTATTACAGCGGCATCAACCCCTACACGCTTGGGTTCGCCATGTATCAGGACATCCGCCGGATCTGTGAGAACCCTACCGAGGAAGACAAGCGCTGGTTCCCGGATATTGCCGGCAGCGACTGGCTGACCACGGTGAAGTTCGCCATGAACAACTTCAAGGACGAGAGCTTCATCCTACAATTTCTCTCGCCGAAGGTGATCCGCGATCTCAAGTTGTTCAGCATCCTCGACGACGATCAGAAAGACGAGCTACTGGTCCCGGCCATCCATGACGAAAGCGGCTATCACACCATTCGCGAATTGCTGGCCGCACAATACAACCTCGGCAATCGCGAGCCTAACGTGCAGGTGTGGAGCGTCGATCGTCGCGGCGATCGCTCACTGACCCTGCGCCATCAGCAACACGACCGCAAACCGCTGGGTGGCTCAACCGACGAGATACTCAAACACCTGCATCGGCTCTGGGGCTTCGATGTTCACTTACACTCAATGCAGGACGACAAGCTCGTCACCACGCACCACATGCCGCCCCGGGTCGAACCGGAGGCCGACAGCAGGTTTCCTGGCATGAACTGACCGCAAGGCCGTGGAGGCTGGACAAGCTTGAATCCGGCCTCCAGCGCTTTTTCCGGCCTCACCGCCGTTATCCTTTATCCTCCGCTCAAAGGAGGACTACATGCAGATCTACAAAGTCGGTGGTGCGGTGCGTGATCGTTTACTGGGGCGTCCGGTAACCGAGGTGGATTGGGTGGTGGTCGGCTCCAGCGCCGAGGAAATGCAGGCCAAGGGCTTTCGCCCGGTGGGCGCGGACTTCCCGGTTTTCCTTCATCCGGCTACCGGCGAGGAATATGCGCTGGCCCGCACCGAGCGCAAGAGCGGCCGGGGCTACGGCGGTTTCACCTTTTATGCGAGCCCCGACGTCACGCTGGAAGAAGACCTGACCCGCCGGGACCTGACCATCAACGCCATGGCCGAGGATGAGCAGGGCCAGCTGATCGACCCCTACGGCGGCCAGTCGGATCTGGCGGCGCGTCAACTCCGGCATGTATCTTCTGCTTTTGCCGAAGACCCGTTGAGGGTGCTACGTGTGGCCCGCTTTGCAGCGCGCTATGCCGATCTCGGCTTCAGCGTTGCCACCGAAACGCAAGCATTGATGCGCCAGCTTGCCGAATCGGGTGAACTCCAAGCGTTGACGCCGGAGCGTAGCTGGAAAGAGATTTCGCGCGCCTTGATGGAGCCTCGCCCTGACGTGTTCGTGCAAGTGCTGCATGAATGCGGCGCGCTGAAGGAGCTTTTTCCGGAGATCGAGCAGCTGTTCAACGAGCCGCAACCGGACACTCAGGCTACCGCCAGCGAACATCTGCTCAGGGTGATGCGCCAATGTGCAATCGAGCAGCAACCGCTACCGGTGCGCTGGGCTTGTTTGCTACAGCAGCTGGGGCTGCCGGCTGAGCCGAGTGATGCGGTATCGGCACCCTGCAAACAGGAGTTGCAGCGAATCGAAGCCGTCAATGGCCGTTTCAAGGTGCCGCGAGATTGCCAGGAACTGGCCATGCTGGCGGGTGAGTTTCTCGGCTTCAGTCACGCTGCGATGTCGCTGCCGGCGCCCACGCTGTTCGAACTGCTGCAGCACTTCGACATCTACCGACGGCCAGAGCGTTTCGAGCTGTTCCTCGCCGCCTGCGAAATGGACGCCCGGGCCCGCACTGATTTCGAGACTCGCAGCTATCCCCAGGCCGATTACTTGCGTGGCGCCGCCGAGTCCGCCCGGGCGGTGCAGGTGAAGCCATTGATCGAGCGGGGCTACAAAGGCGCAGAGCTGGGCGAGGCACTCAAGCTCGAACGGCTGGAAGCGGTCCGGCAGTATTGCCGCCGCCACGGTCACGCCCACTGACTTATCCACAAGCGCAGATGGCGTGATTGCCAGAAGGCGCAAGCACGATCAGGGAGCAGCGCAGGCCTGCAGCAGGGGGAGCGGCGTCAGCTCCATGCCTTTCCATTGAAAAGCCACAGGCCAGAGTTGCTGATCGATCGTCGAATCGCGCCAAAGCTCGGAGAAACTGCGCTCTGCGACTGGATGCCGAACATCCGGCGCCAGCAGTGACAACGGCCAGAGCACGAAGGCATTTTTCAACGTCTCCGGACGCGGCAACTCCAGCCCATGGAAATTGCCCACCAGATCGCCAAACATCAGCACATCGATATCCAGCGGCAGGCCTTTGCGATCCGGCGCGTAGCGACCATTGTCCGCCTCGATGAACTTGAGCCGACGATCCAGCTCCATCAGCGGCAATTCGGTGATCCCGGAAACGACCAGGTTGTAGAAATTGTCGCCCTTGTAACCCACCGCCAAGCTTTCGAAGACAGGCGAACAGCGCATGTCGCCAAGCAACTGCTCCAACGCATCGAGACCGGCGGTCAGGTTATGTTCACGCCTGTTGTTGCTGCCCAGCCCGAGCAGTACGCGAGTCAGCGGCATCCGCGTTCGATCTCCACACCCAACGCCGAAGCGCGCGTATTGACGCCCAGTTTGGTGACCCGCAGCCTCAGCCAGGGAATACCGAACTGGCTCATCAGGCTGGCAGCCAGCCGCTCGGCGAAGGTTTCGACCAGCTCGAAGCGAGAAGCCTGTGCGAAGCGATCGATGGCCGCGGTCACTTCGGCGTAATCCAGCGCCTTGTCCAGCTCGTCATTCTCTGCGGCAGGGCGAATGTCCCAGCCGAGCGTCAGATCCAGACGCAAGCACTGCCGAATGCCGCGCTCCCAATCGTAGGCGCCGATCAGCGTGTCCACTTCCAGCCCCTCGATGAAAACTGTATCCACGCAACTCTCTCCCACCGCACGACAATTCCTGTACGCGCCGTTAGACTCAGGAGCTCCCTGCCCCGGATGGATGTCATGTTCTGGCAACTGACACTGCTCGCCTATCTGACCGGCTCGCTATCATTCGCCATTCTACTTAGTCGCCTGGCGGGTGCCCCCGACCCGCGTGCTGGCGGTTCCGGCAACCCCGGCGCCACCAATATGCTGCGGCTTGCCGGGAGGCGCCTGGCGATCTCAACCTTGATCGGCGATCTGCTCAAGGGCCTGCTGCCGGTGTTGCTCGCTGCAGCGTTGGGCCTATCCATCCAGCAACAAGCCTGGATTGCGCTCGCAGCGGTGCTGGGTCATCTGTATCCACTGTACTTCCGCTTTCATGGCGGCAAGGGCGTGGCTACCGCCGCTGGCGCCCTGCTCGGACTTCACCCACCGACCGCACTGCTCGCGCTGATCATCTGGCTGGTGGTGCTCAAAGCGACTCGCACCAGCTCACTGGCCGCACTTGCGGCATTACCGCTCTGCCTGCCCTTTCTGGCCTGGCAACAGCCTGGCGCGCTCTGGCCCATGACCATACTGGCCGCGCTTATCGTCTGGCGTCACCGGATCAATTTGCGCGACCTGTTCGCAGGCACGGAGCGGCATTTCTAGACGGTTTGCTGCGTCATACCGCTGACAGCGTTTCCATTGGCCATCGCGCCTGAACTGAGATGTCCGGGCCATCCTGCTGACCAGCCAGTAATCGCTGACAACCGGCGTACGCGATCATAGCGCCGTTATCGGTACAGAAACGTGGCCGCGCGTAGAACACCTGCCCGTTCAACTCACCGAGCATGGCTTCAAGACTCTTACGCAGCGCCAGATTGGCACTCACGCCGCCAGCTATCACCAGACTATTAAGGCCCGTCTGCTTCAAGGCACGTTGGCATTTAATGGTCAGCGTCTCGACGACGGCCTGCTGAAAGGCCAGCGCAATATCGCAACGAGTCTGCTCGCCGTCGTCGCCAGCGTTACGGCAGTGCTGCCAGGTCGTGAGTGTGGAGGTTTTGAGGCCGCTGAAGCTGAAATCCAGCCCAGGCCGATCAGTCATCGGCCGCGGGAAGGTGAATCGGCCCGGCGTCCCGCGTTCGGCAAGCGCAGCGATTTCCGGACCACCCGGATAGCGCAAACCCATCAGCTTGGCCGTCTTGTCGAACGCCTCGCCGGCGGCATCGTCCACCGACTCGCCAAGCAGTTCATAACGGCCGATACCGTCGACACGAACCAGCTGCGTATGGCCACCGGATACCAGCAACGCGACGAAGGGGAACGCCGGCGGATGCTCTTCGAGCATTGGCGCCAACAGATGCCCTTCCATATGATGCACGCCGACTACCGGAATGCCCCAGGCAAAGGCCATCGCCTGGGCACAGGACGCGCCGACCAGCAACGCCCCGACAAGACCGGGGCCCGCGGTGTAGGCAACCGCATCGATCTGGCTTGAATCGCGCCCAGCTTCTTCGAGCACCTGACGAATCAGCGGTAGCATGCGCTTTACATGATCGCGCGAGGCCAGCTCCGGCACCACGCCGCCATAGACGCGATGCAGGTCGATCTGGCTGAACAGGGCGTCGGCCAGCAGGCCGAGCTCGCTGTCGTACAGCGCGACGCCGGTCTCGTCGCATGATGTTTCCAGCCCCAGCACCAGCATGGGCACAACCTTCAGAGAAGCGAATGAAGCCGCGCATATTAATCGCCGCGACCTTCGACCGACCAGCGCTTTTCGCTCAGCGGGCTTTGCATTCCCCGTGACAAGGCGTTAACATCCGCAACCCTTAAAACCAGCGTGCTCGCGAACATTTGCCGAAGCGCGTTGTAACCGGTAAACAAGTGAAGGTACGTCCTGGATGCCCAACGTTAAAGTTAAAGAGAACGAACCATTCGACGTAGCTCTGCGTCGCTTCAAGCGTTCTTGCGAAAAAGCCGGCGTGCTGGCCGAAGTCCGCAGCCGTGAGTTTTACGAGAAGCCCACTGCCGAGCGCAAGCGTAAAGCTGCTGCCGCAGTCAAGCGTCACGCCAAGAAAGTGCAGCGCGAACAGCGCCGCAGCGTTCGCCTGTACTGATCCAGTACAGCTGAAGCTGCATCAAGCCCGGCCTATGCCGGGCTTTGCATTGAAGGAGACTCCGCTTCGCCGGCTGGCGAATGGTCGGAGTTTTTTTCATTCCGGCCCGAACACTGCGAGCGTATTCTCATACCCCTATGGCCGGCCTGATACCGCAATCGTTCATCGATGATCTCCTGAACCGCTCCGACATTGTCGAAGTGGTGAGTTCGCGTATTCAGCTGAAAAAAGCCGGCAAGAACTACACCGCCTGCTGCCCGTTTCACAAGGAAAAGACCCCGTCGTTCAGCGTCAGCCCCGACAAGCAGTTCTATTACTGCTTCGGCTGCGGCGCCGGCGGCAACGCACTGGGCTTCGTCATGGATCACGACAGCCTGGAATTCCCTCAGGCCGTCGAGGAGCTGGCCAAGCGCGCCGGCATGGAAGTGCCCCGCGAAGAAAGCGGCCCCGGACGCAAACCGCGTCAGCCGGTAGATTCGCCGCTCTACCCACTACTGGATGCCGCCGCCGAGTATTACCGTCAGGCACTCAAGGGACACCCGGCCCGCAAGGCCGCAGTGGAATACCTCAAGGGCCGCGGCCTGTCCGGCGTCATCGCCCGGGATTTCGGCCTCGGTTTCGCACCACCCGGCTGGGACAATCTGATGAAACATCTGGGCGGCGACGCCCTGCAACAGAAGGCGATGATCGATGCCGGCCTGCTGATCGAGAATGCCGAAACCGGAAGAAGCTACGACCGCTTCCGCGACCGCGTGATGTTTCCCATCCGCGACAGTCGAGGACGCATTATTGCTTTCGGCGGCCGGGTGCTAGGCGACGACAAACCAAAATACCTGAACTCACCGGAAACACCGGTCTTCCACAAGGGCCAGGAACTCTACGGCCTCTTCGAGGCCCGCAAAGCCAACCGCGATCTGGATGAAATCATGGTCGTCGAAGGCTATATGGACGTGATCGCACTGGCCCAGCAAGGCCTGCGCAACGCCGTCGCCACACTCGGCACGGCCACCAGCGACGAACATCTCAAGCGGCTGTTCCGCATCGTCCCCAGCGTACTGTTCTGCTTCGACGGCGATGCGGCGGGCCGCAAGGCGGCTTGGCGAGCGCTGGAGTCTGCCCTGCCGAATTTGCAGGACGGTCGGCGCGCACGCTTTCTGTTCCTGCCGGAAGGCGAAGATCCTGACACCCTGGTGCGCCGCGAGGGCACCGATGCCTTCATGGCTCGAATACAGCAACAAGCCCAACCACTGGCCGACTACTTTTTCCAGCAACTCAGCGAAGAAGCAGACCCACGCTCACTGGAAGGCAAGGCGCACTTGGCCACACTGGCCGCGCCACTCATCGAAAAAATACCGGGCGCCAACCTACGCGCCCTGATGCGCCAGCGCCTCGGCGAGATCACCGGACTGCATAGCGAAGCACTTCAGCAGATGAGTGCCGCATCACCGAGTGCCGCTTCGGAATACGACGACAGCGTCTATTACGACACCGGCTCCGGGCAAGACGAAGGTGACTATTACGTACCGTCCGAACCGGCTCAGCCGAAACGCAATGGCAAGAAAGAGTGGAAGAAGGACTGGAAAAAAACCGGCCAGCAGCCAGACTTCAAAGCCCGAGCGCCAAGAAAACCAGCCACCGTAGAGCCGCCGGCTCTGACTACACTGCGCACGCTCCTGCATCATCCGGAGCTTGCCCAGAAAGTTGAAGATGTGAGTCATTTCGCCGCAGAAGATGACACCTACGCTCAGTTGCTCGTCGCGCTTCTCGGCACGCTGCAGAAGAATCCCAAGCTACGCAGCCTGCAGCTGATCGCTCGCTGGCATGGAACCGACCAAGGGCGTCTTTTACGCGCACTTGCGGAGAAAGAATGGCTGATCTCGGCCGATAACCTTGAACAACAGTTTTTCGACACCATTAAGACTCTGGCCACCAGACAACGTGAACGCAGCCTCGAATCGCTGCTCCGCAAAGCTCGCCAGGGTGAACTCAGCGCAGAGGAGAAAGATCAACTGCGCAACCTGTTAAATCGCAACTCAACACCCGCTATAGGGCACATCTAAAAACGTAGGCGAGGCAGGCAAGACAAGGAAAAAACAGGCGAGGACGCGGAATTTAGTTGGTCTAAATGAGCAGTCCGAGCCTGTTTTTAACGCAGTATTGCCAACGCAGATAGTTTTTAGAGGCGCACTAAATCGACCTCAACTGGCGCGTGAGGTCCCTGCTCGGCTATAATGCTCAGCTTGTTTTCAACCCGCCAGAACCGTCAGTGGATAGGGTTATATGTCCGGAAAAGCGCAACAGCAGTCTCGTCTCAAAGAATTGATCCAGCGTGGTCGTGAGCAGGGTTACCTGACTTACGCCGAGGTCAATGACCACCTACCGGAGGATATTTCCGATCCGGAACAGGTGGAAGACATCATTCGCATGATCAACGACATGGGTATCAATGTATTCGAGGTTGCCCCGGATGCCGATGCCCTGTTGCTGGCCGAAGCCGATACCGATGAAGCCGCCGCCGAAGAGGCCGCCGCGGCTCTCGCGGCTGTGGAAACGGATATCGGCCGTACCACCGACCCTGTGCGCATGTACATGCGCGAAATGGGCACCGTCGAACTGCTGACCCGCGAAGGCGAAATCGAAATCGCCAAACGCATCGAGGAAGGCATTCGCGAAGTGATGAGCGCCGTTGCCCATTTCCCGGGCACCGTGGACAGCATTCTCGCCGACTACGAACGCGTCACCAACGAAGGCGGCCGCCTGTCCGACATTCTCAGCGGCTATATCGATCCTGACGACGACGGCGCTGCCGCACCGCAGGAAGTCGAGCCTGTTGCACCTCAGGCGACGGCAAAGCCGGCTGCGGATGACAAGGACGACGACGAAGAAGACGACTCCGACAGCGAGGAAGAAGAAGGCGATGGCGGTCCGGATCCGGAAGTTGCTCGCGTTCGATTCGGCGCTGTCGCCGAGCAGTTGGAAGTCGCCAAGAAGGCCCTGAAGAAGCACGGCCGGGGCAGCCAGCAAGCGACCGACGCGCTGCAGGAGCTGGCCACACTGTTCATGCCGATCAAGCTCATCCCCAAGCAGTACGATGCGCTGGTCGAGCGCGTACGCGGCGCCTTAGGCCAGGTCCGCGCACAGGAACGCGCCATCATGCAGATCTGCGTGCGCGACGCGCGCATGCCTCGCGCCGACTTCCTTCGTCAGTTTCCAAGCAACGAGACCGACCTGGGCTGGGCCGATCAGCTGGCCAGCAGCAAGAGCAAGTACGCTGAAGCTATTGCCGCACGCAAGGAAGACATCCAGCGCTGCCAGGAAAAGCTGCTCACCCTGGAAGAAGAATGCGCACTGGTGATCGCTGACATCAAGGACATCAACCGGCGCATGTCCATCGGCGAGGCCAAGGCCCGCCGGGCGAAGAAAGAAATGGTCGAGGCCAACCTGCGCCTGGTCATCTCCATCGCCAAAAAGTACACCAACCGCGGCCTGCAATTCCTCGACCTGATCCAGGAAGGCAACATCGGCCTGATGAAGGCGGTGGACAAGTTCGAATACCGTCGCGGCTACAAGTTCTCGACGTACGCCACTTGGTGGATTCGCCAGGCGATCACTCGCTCCATTGCTGACCAGGCGCGGACCATCCGCATCCCGGTGCACATGATCGAGACGATCAACAAGCTCAACCGCATCTCCCGTCAGATGCTGCAGGAAATGGGCCGCGAGCCCACCCCTGAAGAGCTTGGCGAGCGCATGGAAATGCCCGAGGACAAGATCCGCAAGGTCTTGAAGATCGCCAAAGAGCCGATCTCCATGGAAACACCGATCGGCGACGACGAAGACTCGCACCTGGGCGACTTCATCGAGGACTCCGCCATGCAATCGCCGATCGACGTGGCGACCGTGGAAAGCCTCAAGGAAGCCACCCGCGAAGTCCTCTCCGGCCTCACCGCAAGGGAAGCCAAGGTCCTGCGCATGCGCTTCGGCATCGACATGAACACCGACCACACCCTTGAGGAAGTCGGCAAACAGTTCGACGTCACCCGCGAGCGGATCCGTCAGATCGAAGCCAAGGCACTGCGAAAGCTGCGCCACCCGACGAGAAGCGAGCATCTGCGCTCCTTCCTCGACGAGTAACCAGAACCCCCGGCCCCGCGCCGGGGGTTTTGCATTCAAGACCTGACAAAACAACGACGCACAACCAGCTTCGCTTGGCGCACCCGCAACACCACCGGTATAATCCGCCGGCCTCTGAGGGCCTATAGCTCAGTTGGTTAGAGCAGAGGACTCATAATCCTTTGGTCCACGGTTCGAGTCCGTGTGGGCCCACCAAATAAAGCTAAAAAATCAAAGCCTTGTGCGCGCAATACGCTCAAGGCTTTTTTGTTTTTACCTTTAATGCTCAAAAATGGCACTACAGTGCCTAACCATGCAGGCTTTAAAGACCAAGGAAGCAAGCTCAAAGCTTGGCAATCGAGACCTCAGTCGCCGAACCCGCTTTCGAAGCCCGCACTGATTGGCAGATGAGTGGCCTGCACCATGCTCCGTATGTGTTCCAGAACGGGAGAGGGTCTCGTCTTCGAACCGTGCGATGAGCTGCGCACAACGCTACGTGACCAATTGGATCTCATCGACCAGAAGGCCAACAAGATGATGCAAACCCGCAAGGTGCTCGAGAAGTTTCTGCGTGATGTTGAGTTATGACATCCGACGACGTAGTTTCTCACACAGGGTCGAGCAGGCTTGTGTCTGCTGCGTGGCCCCGCGTTCGAAACCAAGGCTGGCATTAGCAACATTGAGCAGCCACGACCGACCGATAGCTGCGGTCTCAGTGGGCACTCGGTAATGGCGTCCACATCGGGCGCCCGCTCTACAATCCGCTATCGGAGCGGCTCAGCCGCCCCTCACCTGCGGTTGGGGGCGGTGACAAACAGCTTGTCTTCTTGTCACACTTTAGACTTACCACGTTGCAACGTGGACGGGATCACGATCCCGGCATTACGAACCACAGCGCATTCTGCGCCTTGGCCCGAGGAACTCCCGTCCCGTGTCGATACGCGCCCGCCTCGTCTGGCTAGTTGTTGCGGTCATTGCGCCTTCGCTCGCCTTCGCGCTGTATGCGACCTATTCGGTATACCAATCCCAGTCGTTCCGGGTCGCACAGAGCATGGAGGGAACGACTCGCGCGGTCGCGCAGGCGGTCGACCGCGAGCTGGCCCGGTACGGTGCGATCGTATCGACCGTTGCGGCCAACCCGAGCTTGGCACAGGGCGACCTCCGTACATTTCATGCGCGACTCCAGCGGACCGCGCTCCCACTGGGTACAGGCGTGACGGTTTTCGACCCGGACGGCATTCCCTTAATCAACACGGAATATCCCTACGACCGTCCTCTACCGATGCCGCCAAGCATTCCGAGCGTAGCCAGCCAGGGAGCACGCACGCTGGAAGTAAGCCCGCTGTATCGCGACCCTCTTGATCGCACCCATTCCATCGCGCTCCATCAGCCCGTCCTACGCGATGGCAAGATTGCGTACTACCTGTCGATGGAGTTCCCGACAGCGGGGCTCAGGGCCATGCTCTCGGCCCAAGAGCTTCCCGAGAAATGGCTCGGCGTGTTGCTGGACCGCGACTTAAACATCGTGGCGCGTACGCGCGATGACCAGGCACATGTTGGAGAGCGTGCCAGCCCGGAGTTTCAGCGGCAGCTTCAAGCCCAGGCATCGCGCAGCGGTTCGCTCGAGTCGGTAACTCGTGATGGAGAAGACGTGGTTACCTTTTACAGCCGCGCTGAGTCGTCACACTGGACGGTGCTCATCGCAATACCGAAACAGGAACTGCTGGCGAGCGTCTTCGCGCCCATCGGCACGGCAGTGCTCGGCATCGCGCTCGTGCTGGCGCTGGCGGTGGCGCTTGCCATCGCCGTCGGCCGAACCATCACGCGGCCGCTGGCGCTGCTCGACCGAGCGGCCGAGGCACTGGCACGTGGAGAGGTGATCGGGGCGGCCGCAACGGGCATGCCCGAAACCGACCGATCAGCTCGGGTATTCGCCCAGGCCAGCTTGACTATCAACCGAGCCAACCAGGACATGACCGAGCGAGTCGCTGAAGCGGTTGCCCAGGCCGAGCGCTCTCATCAGGCGCTTTTACAGGGGCAAAAGCTCGAGGCGCTTGGGAGGCTGACCGGTGGAATTGCCCACGACTTCAACAACCTGCTGCAAAGCATGACGGTAGGGCTGCAGTTGGCCGATATGCTCAGCACCCATCCACGGGCGAAGCGGGCCATCGAGGCTTGCCAGCGCTCGGCTCAGCGGGGGACGCAGCTGACTCGCAAGCTAATGACCTTCAGTCGCGGGCGGACCAGTGAAGCCAAGCGCGTCGATCTTCGCAGTCTGATCCTGGGCATGCGCGAGTTGCTCCATGGCGCCCTGCCCAGCCGCGTGGAGTTGAACCTGGACCTGCCCGAAGGCAACTGGCCCATCGTGGTCGATCCGTTGCAATGCGAACTAGCCATCTTGAACATGGCCATCAATGCACGTGACGCCATGCCCGATGGGGGTACGTTGGACATCCGCCTCAGCCGGGTGGATCTTGGCCCGCAAGATGAACGGGGACTTGCCAGTGGCGCCTATCTTCATCTAATAGTGGCCGACACCGGTTACGGGATGAGCAAGGAAATCCAGGCGCGAGCGTTCGAGCCCTTCTTCACGACCAAGGCCGTGGGTGAAGGGACCGGGTTGGGACTGGCACAGGTGTATGGATTCGCCCACCACTCAAGCGGAGCCGTATCGATCGACAGCGAAGTCGACAATGGCACACGCATCGCCCTCGTGTTGCCGTGCGCAAATAAGACGGCCGAACCTGTGACAGTGAAATCGCAGGCGGCCATGCCGTTAACGGGGACTGCCAGGGTGCTGCTGGTCGATGATGATGAGGAGGTGCGCGACGTCGTCGCTCCCATGCTCGAGGAGCTGGGTTATGCGGTCGATGTGGCTGGCAACGCCGAGATGGCCCTCGCCAGGCTCGCCGCTTCCGATCAGCCAACTGTCGACCTCCTCTTTTCCGACGTTGTGATGCCAGGCGACCTGGACGGGGTGGGATTGGCCGAGCTGGCTCGGTCTCGTTATCCGGACCTGCGGATCGTATTGGCGACCGGCTATACCGAACGAATCCCAACAGAGCATGGCATGCGCATACTCACCAAACCGTTCTCGATCGAGACGTTATCCGCGGCCGTACATGACGCCTTGGGGCTGCGTTCAGCTGGATTGACTCCGTAACACCGTTACCTAACCGACGACCTTCCGCTGGCGTTTCAATAACGGCTATGCGAGGAGAGAGACAAGCGCGCCCCTCGTCGCTCTCAGTTTCTGCAGTAGTTCGTTCCAGCGTGCAAGTGACCGCCAGAAGAACGATGCGAGCTGCATCTCGGATAATAGCCAGCTCTGGATCTCGCATGGGTGCTCTCTTCGATCAGGCCTGCACCGGCGGACCGGACCGAGCCACTATCCGAAGGCTGTTAAGGCTTTACGCTTTGTATGGATCATCAGATGCCCCTTCACGTCACTGCTGAAGTGTCGCTAGCCCAGTTGGCCCATGGCATGCGCTCTACGCCTGGCTGTCCAGCAGAACGCGCACCAGGACGCTTAGTTGCTCAAGTGTGAAAGGTTTGGGCAACACCCTATTACTGCGGCGCTCCGTCGCTTTCTCCAGTACCGGGTTGGAGGCAAAACCTGTGATGAACAGGACCTTTAGCCTCGGGTGGTCAAGCCGAATGGCATCCGCCAGCGATACCCCGTTCATGGCGCCCGGAAGCCCAATATCGGCAATCAGCAGGTCAATCTTGCCGGCTTTTCTCCACCTGCCTGAACGCCGATTTGCTGTCGACAGCCTCCATTACACGGTAACCCAGCTCACGGAGGACTTCGCTCGCAACTTGGCGTACCGTTGTCTCATCGTCGACAAACAGTATCGTTTCTTCATGACTCGCCGCGGGCAGGGACGCCGGCTCGGGCGGCGGAACGGCCTCGACCTCTCCCGCCTCCTGCCAGGGGAAGAACATCGTGACGGTCGTGCCGATTCCGGGCTTGCTGTGTATGCGAACCTGACCGCCTGACTGCTGGGCAAAACCATAGATCATGGATAGACCCAAACCGGTGCCTTGCCCGGTTTTCTTGGTCCTGAAGAACGGATCGAATGCCCGCGCAAGCACCTCCGGGGTCATGCCTGTCCCGGTATCGGTGACCGAAATTCCGATGTACTGGCCCGCTTGCAGGTCGCGTGCAGCCGCGAAATCACCCCGAATGTCATGGCGACGTGTCTCGAGGTTGAGATTTCCCCCCTCCGGCATGGCATCGCGCGCATTGATGGCAAGGTTGAGCAACGCGTTTTCGAGCTGATGGGGATCGCACCGGATGGTGTCATTGGCGGAAAGGCTCGTGGTCACCACGATATCCGGGCCGACAGTACGACGAATAAGCTCTTCGAGGCCGGCGATGATCTGGCTGGGCTGGACATACTTCGGCGCTAGCGGCTGCTGGCGGGAAAACGCCAACAGTCGATGCGTTAGTGCGGCGGCCCGGCGTACGGAGGTCATCGCCAGCGCATTGTAATGGCTCAGCTTTTCGAGGTTGCCCGCATCGAGACGTCGCTGCATCAGTTCGAGACTGGTGGCGATGCTGGCCAGCATATTGTTGAAATCGTGAGCGATGCCGCCAGTCAGTTGGCCGACCGCCTCCATCCTCTGGCTCTGTCTGAGCTTCGCCTCCGCCGCGTCTCGTTCGTCCTGCGATTGCCTGTACTGGCGCGTGCGTTCCTTCATCCACACCGAGCTGGAGCTGACCCACCAACCCCGGTTTCCAGCCAACGCCGCTTCGCAGTAGCACGGCCTGGCGATCCTTGGTGAACTCCACAAACTTGGCGAGTGGGGTTTCCAGAGCCTCGCTGACCAGGCGGCAGGCTTCGTTTAAAACTTCATCCATGCTCTGGGAAAACAGTGCCAATTCACCGAATTGGGCCAGAACCTTGCGCTGGCGAAGCAGTACCTGTGCACTACCGGCAGTTCTCATGATGGTCTCGATGGCGAAGGCTCTCGTTTTTCGAGCACAAGAACTGAAGATGCGTTCCCGAGCAGCCGCGAGAAGCAGCTACCGGTCTATCGTCGCCCGCAGAACGGCCGTTAGCCTTCAAAGGAACAGCTCGAGCCGGGGCGTTGGAATAACGAGGCATGATCAGGCTGCGGTTGATGCACGACATCCCGACAGCTGATAGAGGGGTGTAATGGCTGATGGAACATTGGCCTTGCCACCCACCTCGTTCGTCAGTGGCGTTCAAGTACAACCGACTCCGGGCGATAACTGCTTCGGTGCTTTTCCGAGACCCTCCGTCTACGCCCGGATAGCGGGTGAAGATATTTGTTTTGTTTTGGAGTCAATGATGTTTGGAATCCGTCTTGGTATAGCTGGGCAGCTTGGAGTGGCGCTTTCAGCCATCCTCGCCGTCGTGATAACCGGCAGCAGCTTGTTTGCCCTTCGCTCGCTGGTCCAATCAACCGAACAGGCGCACCGCCAACATCTCGCCAGCGAAGCACAACTGCTAGCTGACCAACTCGCCACTTTTCACGGAACATTGAAGACCAGTACGCAGCGCCTAGCCACGCTGTTCGAACGCCGTTTTGAATCGGGTCTGACGCTAGACCCAGCGACCGGCGGGAACGAGCCTTCGCTTTACCTGGACGGGGAGCGGCTGAACGGCAACTTTGTCTTGGTCGACGAATTCACGAACCTCACCGGCGGCGCGGCCACCATCTTCGCGCGCGCCGGTGATGACTTTGTCAGAGTTACCACGTCGGTCAAGAAACAAGACGGAGCGCGCGCCATTGGTACGCTGCTCGAACGCAAGCACCCCGGCTATAGCAGGCTCATCGAAGGGCAATCCTATGTAGGTCGCGCAACCCTTTTCGGTCGCGAATACATGAACCAGTACACTCCGGTTCGCGATACTGCAGGGAAGGTCATTGCCGTGCTGTATGTCGGTTTCGACTACACCGACACCCAGCGGGAGCAGTTCGACGGCCTCTCGGCGTTCCGCATCGGCAATGGCGGCTCGCTCGCCGTCCTCGACGACGCCGGCCAATGGCTGGTCAAACCCGCTGGCGCTACCGATCTGGACGCTGTGACCCGAGCAGCGGAACACACCAACGCAGGGGAAGGCTTCGAGTGGGCACAAGGCAACGAGACATTTGTAAGCATGGTCGCGCCCGTTCCAGGCGATGACTGGCAGGTCGTAGCCACGCTTCCTCAACGCCAGATCGATGAACTGGCCTGGAGCGTGGGCGGCCGCCTTGCGCTTGGCAGCCTGCTCGCGCTATTGCTGGCGGTCGCGGCGTCTATCGCCCTGCTGCGGCACAAGCTTCGCCCGCTGGCTCGCTTGGTCGATCAAGCCCAGGCGTTCGGCGAAGGGCGTCTCAGCGTTCGCATGGCGGTCGATCGGGACGACGAGATAGGCCTACTATCGTCCAGCTTCAACCGCATGGCCGAGTCATTGGGAGGGACCGTTTCGCAGGTTCGCGACTCATCCTCGAACGTGACCCGCCGCGCCGACCAGTTGAACACGCTTGCCGCCAACACTGAGCAGCGGACCGCCGAGCAATCGTCGCAGATCGACACAATGGTCAGTGCAATTGAAGAATTCAGCGCCACGGCGCAAAGCATCGCCGATAGCATGCAAAGAACCGAGCAGCTGACCACCGAAAACGTTGCTCAAACGCGCCGGGGAACCGAGTCGATGCGAGCGGCTTCAGAGGCGCTGTCACAGATTGCACGCTCGCTCGGCACTACCGGCGATGTGGTCAATGGCCTTGGAGAGCGGTCCCAACAGATTGGCGGAATCATCGGAGTCATCAGCGGCATCGCGGAGCAGACCAACTTGCTGGCACTCAATGCGGCCATCGAAGCCGCCCGCGCCGGCGAGCAGGGCCGCGGCTTCGCCGTCGTTGCGGACGAGGTGCGCAGCCTCGCTGCGCGAACCAGCCAGGCCACGCGTGAGATCTCGGAAATGATCGGCGCAGTACAGGCGGAAACGTCGCGTGCCATGACGTCTATTGCGGGGGGCAATCGTCTTATGCAAGAAGGACTGACGCTCAACCAGACGGTTGATGATGCCCTGTCCCAGATCGAGAACCAGGCGGTCAGTACCTTGGATCAAATCGCCGATATCGCTAGAGCCACCCATGAGCAGAGCTCCACTGCTTCGCTGCTAAGCCAGAACCTCCAATCGATTGCGCAAGACAACACGGCTAGCCGCAAGGCTGGTACCGAGCTTGCCGGTACCGCTCGTGAGCTGAAGAGGCTTGCCGAAGCGCTGGACAGCGGGGTCAAACGCTTCAGCTAATACAGCAACATGCGGAGCGCTGTTACGAGGCTCGCCTGCCCTACTCTGCTAAAGGCATTGGTTCGTTTAGAGCGAATAATGCAAAAAGAACGGCACCGTGCTGCGGCGCCGTTGTTCCTTTAGTCCACGGTTCGAGTCCGTGTGGGCCCACCACCTTCAAAGCCGCGCATTGCGCGGCTTTTTCGTCCACTAGGACTGCGTCATGCTGGCTGCTGCCAGCCGGCGCGATGAGACATCTGCAACCGCAACCCGGCTACACTCCAGTCCACAGCCTGCCACCTGCGATGTCATGGCCTTGATATCCAACTGCCCGCCTCCACTCTAAACAGCAGCCCTCATCGTGGAGAATCCTTATGACCACCCTCGTCGTACCCTGCGCGCATTGCGCTGGACTTAATCGCGTTCCCGCCGAGCGACTGAGTGAAGGGCCGCGCTGCGGCCGGTGCAAGTCTGCGGTTCTGGTTTCCACACCTTTTGAGTTGAGCCAGGCGAGCTTCGCCAATCAGACGAAGGGTGATCTGCCGCTACTGGTGGATGTGTGGGCCAGCTGGTGCGGGCCGTGCCGCAGTTTTGCGCCGGTGTTCGAGCAGGCGGCTGCGCAGTTGCAGGGGCGCTGCCGGCTGGCCAAGCTGGACAGTGAGGCCAATCCGCAATTGTCGACCCAGCTCGGTATTCGCTCGATTCCAAGCCTGATCCTGTTCAAGGACGGGCGCGAAATTGCCCGCCAGAGCGGCGCTTTGCCGCTGCCCCAGTTGCTGGCGTGGCTCAAGCAGCAGGGTGTGCAGTGAGGTGAGAAAGGCTCCGCGCAGCCAGCACGGCCCGTTGCCATGAACCAGCTGCGCACTTGAAAACCTGCAACAGACAACAAACTCCTTAGCTTGGTTCCCAGCGGAAGGCGTACCTCTTATCTGGATATCGCACGCAATGTTTGCCTCTGTCCGACCTCGATTGGATAATGCCGCCACTTTCACGGCGGACATTTACCGATAGTCGCTGTACAGGGACGTCGACACGCCAACAACAAGGCTCGCGGACGAGCCGGTGAGTTCTCGCGTGATTCAATTCGATATCGATCAATGGCAAGCCTGGGCTCCAGGCTTGGCAAGCGCTGATGACTGGGCGATTTGGGCCCGGAATCCGCGCGACCTCGAAAGCAGCGAGGCACAGCCGGATGTCAGCTTCCTGCCAGCCATGCAGCGTCGGCGCCTGAGCCGTTTGGCGCGTATGGTATTTGCCGTGGCCTCGCCGTTGGCTACCGAGCAGATGCCTCTGGTCTACGCCTCCCGCCACGGAGAAACCGCGCGCACCTTTTCCATCCTCAATGATCTTGCGCGCAACGAAGCTCTCTCGCCGACCCAATTCAGCCTGTCGGTGCATAACGCGATAATCGGTCTCTGGTCGATTCAGCAGCGCGACACCAGCGAAATGACAGCGCTCGCAGCTGAAGGCGATGGTCTGGAGCATGCCGTGCTCGAAGCGGCGATGCTGCTCGAAGAGGGTGCGCCAGCCGTTCTGGTGGTCGTTGGCGAAGATCAGACACCACCTGTCTATGCTCCCTGGATCAGCGATGTCAGCTTTCCCTATGCCGTGGCGCTATTGCTCAAGCCCGGCCACGGTTGGCGGCTGAGCCTCGAAAACGCCGATGAAAACAGCGCCCGGACACCTCGACCACACGCCATCGAGCTGATTTGCGCGTTGCTCGACGGTCGCCACACCTGCACGCACCAATGGAACAGACGTCAATGGATCTGGCAGCGAACTCGCTGAACAAGCATCGCGACGCGCCATGGCTGTGGCGTTTGATCGCGACAGGACTGTCCTTTGCGCTGTTCGGCGTTGGCGGTCTTTGTTTGCGGCTGCTCGTTTTCCCTCTGCTCAACCTGCTGCCCGGCGATGCGGCCATACACCGCCGCCGTGCGCGCCAGACCGTGAGCCGGCTGTTCTGGCTGTTCGTCCAGTTTATGTATCGCAGCGGCGTGCTGACCTATGAAGTCGAGGGGGCCGAGCGCCTCGGCCGGCCCGGGCAGCTGGTGATCGCCAATCACCCTTCGCTGATCGACGTGGTGGTGCTGATCGCGCTGATCCGCGATGCCAATTGCGTGGTCAAGCAAAGCCTGTGGGACAACCCCTTCACCCGTGGTCCGATCCGTGGGGCGCAGTACATCAGTAACAACGGCAGCGCGGACATGCTCGACGAAGCCGCCGACGCGCTGCGACAAGGCCAGACGCTGATCATATTCCCCGAAGGGACGCGCACCACGCCCGGCCAGGCACCGCAATTCCATCGCGGCGCGGCGGCGATTGCCGTGCGCGGCGCACGCCTGGTGACGCCTGTGGTGATCAGCGTGACGCCTACCACTCTGACCAAGGCCGAGCCCTGGTATCGCATTCCGGCAAGACGTTTTCATTTTCACCTGCGCGTCGGCGAAGACATCGACCCGCGGGCGTTCGCCGCACAGGGGGCGGCGCCCATCGCCTCGCGGCGACTCAACGACCATCTGCATCGACACTTCATAAAGGAGCTCGCACTCGATGAGCCAATTACAGCTTGAAATCAAGCAACTGATCATCGACGCCCTGGGTCTGGAAGACCTCGGACCGGATGACATTCCGACCGATCAGCCGCTCTTCGGCGAAGGGCTCGGACTGGACTCGGTCGACGCGCTGGAGCTGGGTCTGGCTATTCAGAAGCGCTTCGGCATCAAGATCGACGCCGATGCAAAAGACACCCGCAAGCATTTCGCCAGCGTCGACAGCCTGGCCGCCTACGTCAGCGCCAACCGCGCCGTCGCCTGAGGAGAGCCCAACGTGAATACTCGTGACGAAATCTTCCAGACCCTGCGCGATGCGCTGGTCGAACTGTTCGAGCTGGAGCCCGAGCGCATCACTCTCGAAGCCAACCTCTATCAGGACCTGGAGATCGACAGCATCGACGCCGTCGACCTGATCGATCACATCAAGCGCCAGACCGGCAAGAAGATCGCCGCCGATGAGTTCAAATCGGTGCGTACCGTGGGCGACGTCGTCGAGGCGGTGTATCGCCTGGTGAACACGCAAACGGCTTGAGCCACACCCAGGGAAGCCAGGCGCCGGCCGGCATACGGCCGGACAATGCGTCCTCACGCGCAAACGGACAGCATGCGATGCAAGTACCCGCTCGAACAGGCAAGGCGAACGCCAGCCGGCTGATTGGTCTCGGCCTACTGCTGGCCGGCCTCGCCTATCCGTTTGCGGTGTATCTGGGCCTGGAGCACCTGTCGCCACGGCTGTTCGCCTTGCTGCTTGGCGCGTTGTGGCTAGCACGGCTGCTCGGCGGCAAACAGACTTCACTGAGCCGCACCGTGGCGGCCGTGGCCTTGCTGTTCTGCCTGCTGCTCGGCGCCGCGGACGCCTCTGCGCTGCTGCCTTGGTATCCGGTGCTAATCAGCCTCGCGCTGCTCGGCCTGTTTGCCGGCAGTCTGTGTTCCGGCATGCCGATCATCGAGCGCCTGGCGCGACTGAGCGAGCCCGAACTGCCTCCGGCTGCGGTGCGCTATACGCGGAAGGTGACCTGGGTCTGGGTGGGCTTTTTTATCGTCAACGCCGGCATCGCCAGCGGCCTCGCGCTCTGGGCGCCGTTGAGCTGGTGGACGTTGTACACCGGGCTGATCGCCTATCTGCTGATGGGCTTGCTGTTTGCCGGTGAGTGGCTGGTACGCCAGCGAGTCAGGAAACGTATATGAACTGGATTTCATTGGAGCATCTGCTCGAGCAGGCGCCCAAGTCGCGTCAGGTTACCCTGGAGCCGACCCTCGACCACGCCGAACTGCGCCAGCAGGCACTACGCCTGGCTGCCGGCCTGCGCAACCGCGGCGTCGCTCGGCTCGCGGTTCATCTGGAAGATGCCGGCGAGCTAGCTATCGCCTTGCTCGGCGCCTGGCGAGCCGGCGTGACGGTATTGCTGCCGGCGGATCTGCAGCCCGCGAGCCGCTCGCGCCTGGCGCATCAGGCCGATCTCTGGCTGACGGATCAGGACGGCGACGCCCGGATTTCCGACCTTCTGGCCGAGCCGCTCGAAGGGGCGAAGCTGGACTTGGACCAGTGCCGCCTGTTGCTCTGCACGTCCGGCTCCAGTGGCGAGCCGAAACTGATCGACAAGCGCCTGCGCCAGCTGGCGAACGAAGTGCAAGCGCTCGAAGCACATTGGGGTAGCGAGCTGGGCGATGCCTGCGTGATCGCCAGCGTCGCCGCGCACCACATCTATGGATTGCTGTTCCGCGTGCTCTGGCCACTGTGTGCCGGTCGCCTCTTTCTGCGCCGTGCCCTGCCATTTGCCGAAGACATCCAACTGGCCAGCCGTCAGCACGCCAGCTTCTGCTGGGTCGCCAGCCCGGCGCTGCTCAAGCGAATGGGCGACAACCTCGATTGGGCAGCCCTGCGCGGCGTGCGGCGGATATTTTCCTCGGGTGGCCCGCTCGATGCCGATGCCGGGCAGCGGCTGCAACAGCGCCTGGGCCAGACGCCAACGGAAATCTACGGCAGCTCGGAAACCGGTGGCATCGCCTGGCGCCAGGGCGGCACGCTGTGGCAGCCGTTCGCCGCCGTGCGGCTGACTCAAAACGACGACGGCGCGCTGCAGATCGCCTCACCTTTCCTGCCGCCCGGCCATGTCGAACAAACCGCCGATGCGGCGCGTATCGAGGCCGATGGCCGCTTCGAACTGCTCGGCCGGCTGGATCGCATCGTCAAGCTCGAAGAAAAACGCATCTCCCTGCCCATGCTGGAAGCGGCACTGGCCACACACCCTTTCGTCAGCGAAGCACGCCTCGGCGTCATCACCGACAACCGGGCCTACCTCGGAGCGCTGGTTGCCCTCAGCGATGCCGGCCTGCATGCGCTGCGCAACGGCGGTCGGCGCGCCCTGACCGAGACCTTGCGCAAACACCTGGCGAGCCACTGCGAGACGCTGGCCCTGCCACGCCGCTGGCGGCTGGTTCGGCAACTGCCCTGTAACGCCCAAGGCAAACTGCCGCAGGCGCAACTCGATGCCGTGTTGCAGGCACCGCGCCCGATGCTGCCCGAGCGAATCAGCGCGAACCAGGACGATGACCAATGGCAGCTGAAGCTCGGCGTGCCGCTGGATCTCGCGCATTTCACCGGCCATTTTCCACAGACGCCCGTGCTGCCCGGCGTGGTCCAGATCGACTGGGCCATCAGCCTCGCCCGCGAATTGATCGAAGACCTGCCACCACGTTTTCAAGGCATGGAAGTGCTCAAGTTCCAGCAGCTCGCCCGGCCTGGCGATCAGCTGCATCTGACCCTTCGCTTCGACCGCGAGCGCAGCAAGCTGCATTTCGCTTACCGCAACGGCGACGCGCCCTGCTCGTCCGGTCGCATTCTGCTGGGAGAATACTCGTGACCACGCTCACCCCAATCGCATCCGGCGCCGATCGGCAACTGCAGCTGGCGATCGATGAAGACTGGTTCAAACCCTGCGCGGTGGTGCCGGTGTACAACCACGAGCGCGGCCTGCCCGCGGTGGTCCGGGCGCTGCTCGCCGAAGAGCTGCCGTGCGTGATCGTCGACGACGCCTCCAGCCCTGCTGCTGCAAAGATCATCGATGAGCTGGCGCAACATCCGTCGGTGCACCTGCTGCGGCACAGCCACAACCAGGGCAAGGGCGCAGCGGTGTCCTCCGGGCTTCGCGAGGCCTCCCGCCTGGGCTTCAGCCATGCGCTGCAGGTCGACGCCGACGGCCAGCATGACCTCGGCCGTGTGGCGCTGTTTCTCGACCGCGCCAGCCAGGCGCCGGATGCGCTGATCTGCGGCTATCCGGAGTACGACTCCAGCGTGCCGAAAGGCCGGTTCTATGCGCGTTATCTGACCCATGTCTGGGTGTGGATCAACACGCTGTCGCTGTCGATCCGCGACTCCATGTGCGGCTTTCGCGTCTACCCGCTGGAGCCGACCCTGGCGCTGCTCGACGCCACACCACTGGGCAAGCGCATGGATTTCGATACCGAGATCCTGGTGCGCCTGCATTGGCGTGAGCAGCCGATGGTCTGGCTACCAACCCATGTCCACTACCCGGCCGATGGGGTGTCGCACTTCCGCCTGTGGCGCGACAACCTGCTGATTTCCTCGATGCACGCCCGACTGTTCGGCGGCATGCTGTTGCGTGCGCCCGCATTGCTATGGCGTCGGTGGCGCGGATGACCGACAAGGCCGTCGCCGACTCGCACTGGGCCGCGCATCGCGAGCGCGGCAGCTTCGTCTTGATGAAGCTCACCGCTCAAGCCGTGCGCCTGCTCGGCCGACGCGCCATGGCGCCGCTGTTGTACCTGATCGTGCTGTACTTCTACCTATTCGGTGGCCGCGCGCGGCAAAGCGCCTGGACCTATCAGCGCAACCTCGCCAACTGGAGCGGCCGCCACGATCTGGCCCCCAGCCGGCGCTCCGTCTATCGCCAGTTCATAGCGTTCGCCGATGCCCTGTTGGACAAGCTCGACGCCTGGGGGGGGCGCCTCGATCTCGGCAGTCTCGTGCTGCACGACCGGACGGATCTGGAAGCCAAGCTCGAGGCGCCACGCGGCCAACTGCTGGTCGGCTCGCACCTGGGCAATCTGGAAATCTGCCGCGCGCTGGCTGAAATGGGCCGCAAGGTGAAGATGAACGTGCTGGTGCACACTCGCCACGCTGAGCGCTTCAACCGATTGCTGGACCAATCCGGCGCGGTCAACCTGCGCCTGATCCAGGTCAGCGAGCTGGACCCGGCCATCATGATGGAGCTGTCGCGACGGCTGGACGACGGTGAATGGCTGGCGATTGCCGGCGACCGCGTGCCGCTGCATGGCGCACGCATCGCAAGCGCAGACTTTCTCGGCCAGCCGGCGAATTTTCCGCAGGGTCCGTGGCTACTGGCCGGGTTGCTGCAGTGCCCGGTGAATCTGCTGTTCTGCCTGAAACACGGCGAGCAATTCCATGTCCATCTGGAGCCCTTCGCCGAACGCATCCAATGGCGCCGCGGCGAGCGCGATGCGGTGGTGCAGCAATGGGTGCAACGCTACGCCGACCGACTGGCGGCGCACTGCCTGGATGCCCCCCTGCAATGGTTCAATTTCTATCCTTTCTGGAACAACCATGAACAACGCTGCAGCTGAGCCGGTGATCTTCGGCGAAAACCACCTGAGCATCGAGGATGTGCTGGCCGTGGCCGAGCGCCGCGCGCCCTCGCAGTTGCAGGGCGACGCTAACTTCCGCCAGCACATTGCGCGTGGCGCGCAATTTCTCGACACCTTGCTCGACCGCGAAGGCGTGATCTACGGCGTGACCACAGGCTATGGCGATTCCTGCGTGGTAGCGGTGCCGCTGCATCAGGTCGAGGCGCTGCCGCAGCACCTGTTCACCTTCCACGGCTGCGGCCTGGGCAAGCTGCTCGACGCCGAAGCGACCCGCGCCGTTCTAGTCGCGCGCCTGCGTTCGCTGACCCACGGCATGTCCGGCGTGCGCATCGAACTGCTCGAGCGCATGCAGGCCTTTCTCGAACACGACATCCTGCCGCTGATTCCCGAGGAAGGTTCGGTCGGCGCCAGCGGCGATCTGACGCCGCTGTCCTACGTGGCCGCCACCCTGGCCGGCGAACGCGAGGTGATGTACCAGGGCCAGCGCCGTAGCGCCGCCGAAGTGCATCGCCAGCTGGGCTGGACGCCGCTGACCCTTCGCCCCAAGGAAGCCCTGGCGTTGATGAACGGCACCGCCGTGATGACCGGCCTGGCCTGCCTGGCCTATGCCCGCGCCGATTATCTGCTCAAGCTGGCCACGCGCATCACCGCGCTCAACGTGGTGGCGCTGGAAGGCAACCCGGAGCATTTCGACGAGCGCCTGTTCGCCGCCAAGCCGCATCCCGGCCAGACCCAAGTCGCCGCCTGGATTCGCCAGGACCTGGCGATCGACGCGCCAACCGCGCCGCTCCATCGTTTGCAGGACCGCTACTCCATCCGCTGCGCACCCCATGTCCTCGGCGTGCTGGCCGACAGCCTGGGTCTGCTGCGCCAGTTCATCGAGACCGAACTGAACAGCGCCAACGACAACCCCATCATCGATGCGGAAAACGAACGCGTGCTGCACGGCGGGCACTTCTATGGCGGCCATATCGCCTTCGCCATGGACAGCCTGAAGAACCTGGTAGGCAACGTCGCCGACCTGCTCGACCGCCAGCTCGCGCTGCTGGTCGATACCCGCTACAACCACGGCCTGCCGAGCAATCTATCCGGCGCGCCGATGGCCACCGCGATGATCAACCACGGTTTCAAGGCGGTGCAGATCGGCGCCAGCGCCTGGACCGCCGAGGCCTTGAAAAACACCATGCCGGCCAGCGTGTTCTCGCGTTCCACCGAATGCCACAACCAAGACAAGGTCAGCATGGGCACCATCGCCGCCCGCGACGCGCTGCGCAGCCTGGAGCTGGCCGAGCAAGTGGCAGCGGCCACACTGATCGCGGCCAACCAGGGCGTCTGGTTGCGTCAGCGCGATGAACAGGCGCGGCCGTTGCCCGCACCGCTGCGCGACATGCATGCCGAGTTGGGCGAGGATTTCCCGCCGCTGATCGAAGACCGCGCGCTGGAAGGCGAGCTGCGCCTGTGTCTGCAACGTATCCGTCAACGACATTGGAGGCTGTATGCGTAAGACCGGCGTGCTGCAGGCCGAAGCCGAAATCCTGGTGCCCTTCTTCGACGTCGACTCGATGGACGTGGTCTGGCACGGTCACTACATCAAATACTTCGAGGTGGCCCGCTGCGCGCTGCTCGAACGCATCGGCCACAACTACACCCAGATGCGCGATGCCGGCTACGCCTGGCCTGTGATCGACGTGCAGCTGCGCTACATGCGCGGTGCGCGGTTCAACCAGCGCATCCTCGTGCGTGCCGACCTGATCGAATGGGAGAACCGTCTGAAGATCAACTACCTGATCACCGACGCCGAGACTGGCGAGCGCATGACCCGCGGCAGCAGCGTGCAGGTGGCGGTGGAAATGGCCAGCCGCGAAATGCTGCTGGCCTCGCCGAAAGTCTTCGTCGAAGCCGTAGAGCGGGCCCTATCGTGATGCGAACGATCAATCTGATCGCACGGCGGGCCCTGCTAACGCTGAGCCTGCTGTTCGCGAACGCAGCGCATGCCCAAGCCTTCGATCTCACGCAACTGGGCCAGCAATTGAGCGGGCCTGAGGTCATTCGCGGCACCTTCACTCAGGAAAAGTACCTGCGCGCGCTGCCTCAGCCGATCGTCAGCCTGGGTAGCTTCGTACTGGCTCGCGATCACGGTCTGCTCTGGTTCCTGCAGCAGCCGGTGCAGCAGGACTACCGCATCAGTGAAAAAGGCATCGCCCGGCGCGATCCAAGCGGCTGGCAATCGACTGACCAGCAAGGCCCAGCCGCACAGCAGAACGACCTGTTCCTGGCTGTGCTGCAAGGCGACACCGACGCCCTGCAGGGCGATTTCGAGCTGCAGCTTAGCGGCACCGCGCAGGCCTGGACGCTGACGCTGACACCGCGATCGAAGCTGCTCGGGCAGATATTCACCGCCATCCTCATCAGCGGCGGCGCCACGGCTGAGCGCATCGAACTCCTCGAAACCCAGGGCGACAGCACCGTGTTGTTATTGACCGACAACCAGATCGACGATCAGTTGAGCCCCATCGAACTCCATGACTTCGCCAACTGACAAAGCGCTTAGGCTTCCGACCTGGCTCTCCTCGCTGTTTTTCGTTGCGCTGCTCGGGCTGGTAGGGCTGACGACATGGCAATGGCGCAACGGCTCTCCGATCAGTGCCGATCTGCTGCAGTTGTTGCCCAGCGGTGCGCCCGGCGAGCTTGAGCAACTCGCCGAGCGACGGATGCAGGAGCCGTTGAACCGCGATCTGATGTTGCTGGTTCATCATGCAGACGAAGACACAACCCACGCGCTGGGCAACGAAATCACCGACACCCTTCGCGCCAGCGGCCTGTTCACCCAGATTCGTCGCTCGGTGCAAGCCGACCTGCCCGCGGTGCGTCAACAACTGCTCGATCATCGTCTGGCGCTACTCGGCCCAGCGAGTCGCGAGGCGCTGATCGCCTCGCCGGAAGACTTCATTCAGCAACGCCTGCAGCGTCTCTACAGTCCGTTCGAAAGCACCAGCCTGGTGCCCGTCGAACAGGACTGGTTCGGTTTCGCCGATCTGGCTCAGCGACAGCTGCCGCATCCGGGCAATGTCCATCCCCGCCTGGACGGTTTGCTGGTCGCGGAGCAGGGCGGGCAGCACTGGGCGGTGATCCATGCGCAAGCCCAGGGCGATGCCTTCGACGATCAACTGCCGGTTCTGGTGGACGATCAGGTTCGCGCGGCCCGTAGCCGGGTGGAAGCCAGCCACGGCGAGCTGCTGGCCGCCGGTGGGCTGCTGTACGCCGCCCACGGACAGCGACAGGCCCGTGAAGAAGCGACGCTGATCGGCAGCATCTCGTTGGTCGCCACACTTGCCTTGCTGCATCTGCTTTTCCGCACGCCTCGTGTCTTGCTGGTTGCGCTGCCGGTGGCGGTCGGAGCCCTCAGCGGTGCCGCCGCCTGCGTGGCGCTATTCGGCCAGATCCATGTGTTGACACTGGTGCTCGGCGCCAGCCTGGTTGGGGTCAGTATCGACTTTCCGCTGCATTACCTGTCCAAGAGCTGGACCCTGCAGCCCTGGCACGCCCATCGAGCGCTGCGCCTGACGCTTCCAGGCTTGGCGCTGGCCCTGGCAACCAACGTTATCGGCTATCTGGCAATGTCGTTTACGCCGTTTCCAGCGTTGAGCCAGGTGGCGGTGTTTTCCGCAGCGGGACTGCTCGGCGCCTTCTTCTGTGCCACCTGCCTGTTACCCTCGTTGCTGAATGCGCCGCTACAGCCCTGGGCCGCCCCGCTGGGCTGGGCCGAGCGCTGGATGAAGTTGCGCGGCGCCCTGCTCCGCCGCGTTCCAACGCCCTGGTTGCTGGCCGTGTTCATCCTGTTCTGCATCATCGGGATCAGCCAGGTGTCCTTCAAGGATGACCTGCGCCAGTGGATCAGCCGTGCACCCGCGCTGCAGCAGCAGACCGAACGCATCGGCGAGATCACCGGATTCGAGCCGACCAGCCAATACTTCCTGGTCCACGCGGCCAACCCCGACGAGCTACTGGCGCGTCAGGATGAACTCGCCACCCGTCTCGATGCTCTGGTCGCCGAAGACAAGCTGCATGGCTATCTGGCGCTGAGCCAGCTGGTCGCGCCCACCACCGCACAGGAAAGCCTGCATTCAGCGCTGCCACGCCTGCTGGAAGTCAGCCAGCCCCTGCTGGAACTCGGCGTGACCCAGGACATGCTCGAACAGGAACTCGCCGCCCTGCTGGCGCTGCCGGTTGCCAGTCTCGATCAGGTGCTGGCGGGGCCGCTCGCCGAACCCTGGCGACCGTTATGGCTGGGCGCCCGAGGTGACGGTTCGGTGGCGGGCTTGGTCAGCCTGCAAGGGCTTCGTGACAGCGCGGCGCTTCACGGCTTGGGCGACGGCATCGGCGGGGTGAAACTCATCGACCGGCCCGCCGAACTGAACCGCCTGTTTGCCGAGACCCAAGCTCAGGCGGCGCTGCTCAAGCTGCTGGCGGCGGGGCTGATTTTCGCCCTGCTGTGCCTGCCGTTCGGTTGGCGCGGCGCATCGCGCTGCCTGGCCGTACCGCTGCTGGCAGCGATGGGCAGCCTGGCTTGCCTGGGCTGGCTCGGCCAACCGCTGACCCTGTTCGGCCTGTTCGGGCTGTTGTTGGTCACAGCGATCGGCGTCGACTACGCCATCCTGATGCGCGAACGCATCGGTGGAGCCGCGGTGAGCCTGGTTGGCACCCTGCTGACGGCCGTCACCACCTGGCTATCGTTCGGGCTGCTAGCCTTATCGAGCACGCCGGCGGTCAGCAATTTCGGGCTGGCGGTGGGGCTCGGGCTGGTATTCGCCTTCGCGTTGGCGCCCTGGGCCGCCGAATCTGACAGAGAAGTTGCATGCTGAGCGGTCGTCATTGCGCGCATTGGCGTTGCCTCCTCGAACTGCGGCGACATCCATCGTGAGCTGCGCATCGCCTCGATCCAGCGCTGAGCATTTTCCGCGGTTGCCTTACGGCGGCCATCCTTCTAACCGAGTCGATCAAGGACCGGATCTTCATGAATGCAGAACAACGTAGCGTCGTCGTCATTGGTGCGGGACCGTCCGGTGCCATCGCTGCCGCGCTGCTCAAACGCAAGGGCCATGATGTGCTGATCATCGAGCGGCAGCGCTTTCCGCGTTTCTCCATCGGCGAGAGCCTGCTGTCGCACTGCCTGGATTTCGTCGAGGAAGCAGGGATGCTCGAAGCGGTCCAGGCCGCCGGCTTCCAAACCAAACATGGTGCGGCGTTCGGTTGGGGCGAGCGCTACAGCGAGTTCGATTTCCGCGACAAATTCACCGAGGGTCACGGCAGCACATATCAGGTTCTGCGCGCCGACTTCGACAAGCTGCTGGCCGACCAGGCCGAGTTGCAGGGCGTCGAGATCCGCTATGAAGAGGAAATCATCGCGGCGGACTTCGCCAACCCGCACCCGCGTCTGCAGGTGCGCCGCCTGGATGGCAGCGAATACGCCGTCGAAGCGGCGTTCGTGCTCGACGCAAGCGGCTACGGTCGCGTCCTGCCGCGTCTGCTCGATCTGGAGGCGCCGTCGAACTTTCCGCTGCGTCGTGCCGTGTTCACGCATATCCAGGACAACATCGACGACCCGCAATTCGACCGCGACAAAATCCTCATCACCACCCATCCCGAGCTGCGCGACGTCTGGTACTGGACCATTCCTTTCAGCAACGGGCGCTGCTCGCTAGGCGTGGTTGCCAGTGCCGAGCGCTACGAAGGCCGCCCGCTGGATCTGGACGCCTGCCTCAAGGAATTCGTGCTGGAGGCGCCCAACCTCAAGCGCATCCTCAAGCATGCCGAATGGGATACCCCGGCGCGCCTGATCGGCGGCTACTCGGCCAACGTCAAGACGCTGCACGGTCCGGGTTTCGCCCTGCTGGGCAATGCGGCGGAATTCCTCGATCCGGTGTTCTCCTCCGGCGTCACCATCGCCATGCGCTCGGCGAGCATGGCGGCAGCGGTGCTGCATCGTCAGTTGTCAGGCGAAACGGTGGACTGGGAAGCGCAGTTCGCGGTGCCGCTCAAGCGCGGCGTGAACACCTTCCGCACCTATGTCGAGGGTTGGTACGACGGCAGCTTCCAGGACGTGATCTATTACGAGCACGCCCAGCCGGAGATTCGCCGGATGATCAGCTCGATCCTCGCCGGCTATGCCTGGGACGAAAAGAACCCCTACGTCGCCGAGCCCAAACGCCGTCTGCGAGTGCTGGCCGAGCTGTGCGCCGCACCTGTGACGAGTGCTTGAGTCTTCTTGCATGACTGCACTGAACCGTCACGCACGCTGCCTGTTCTGGCTGTCGTTGGCACTGCTGCTCGGCGCCTGCGCCCAACGCGCACCGCTGCCGACTCAGATACCACGGCTCGATTTGCCGCTGCAGCTGCAAATCGAGCGCCGGAGCCAGGACGACGTGCGTACCTGGCTGCTGGTGATCCAGCAGGAAGGCGCTGCCTTGCGCTGGTCGCTGCTCGATCCACTGGGCGTTCCGCTGGCGCGCCAGCTGTTGATCAATGGCCAATGGCGGGCGGATGGCCTGCTCCCGCCCAATGCCGAGGCGCGCGAGCTGTTCGCCGCCCTGCTGTTCGCCTTGACGCCTGCCGATCAACTGGACGACCTGTACTCCGATACGTCTTGGAGCCAGCAGCAGGACGGGCGATCACTGGCAAGCGATACGCCGTCGGCGTGGCACGTCCGGTATCGGGAGAACGATCGCTTCGATCTCGACGTAGGGTCGGCGCTGACCTATGGTGTCGCCCCCATCGCGACAGCCACCGGAGCTCGCCAGAAATGACCGCCTACCTGAACGCCCTCGGCGTGATCTGCGCGCTGGGCCACGGCAAAGCCGAAGTGACCCGACGGTTGCTGGCGGGTGACGGCTCGGCCATGCAGCCGTATCCGCAGCCGGTCGCCGGTCGGCAGGTTCCGGTCGGTGCCGTCACCTGCACGCTGCCTTCGCTCGCTGATTTCCCGCAGCGCCACGCAACGCGTAACAACCAGATGCTGCTGGCCGCTGTCGAGCAGATCGAAGCCGAGCTGCATGAAGCCATAGCCCGCTTCGGTCCTGCGCGTATCGGCGTGGTCATGGGCACCAGCACCACCGGTATCCAGGAAGCCAGCCTGGGCATCGCCGGGCTGGCCCGCGACGGCCACCTTCCGGCCAGCTACCACTACGCCCATCAGGAGCTTTGCGCCCCGGCGAGCTTTCTCAGCGAGCGGCTGCAGCTCAGCGGCCCGAGTTACGCCATCTCCACCGCCTGCACCTCCAGCGCACGCGCGCTGCTCAGCGCCAAGCGCCTGCTGGACGCAGGAATCTGCGATGCGGTGATCTGCGGTGGCGTGGATACCCTTTGCGACCTCACACTGCAGGGCTTCAGCGCACTGGAGGCGGTCAGCAAGCGTGTCTGCAATCCGTTTTCCGCCAACCGCGACGGGATCAATATCGGCGAGGCGGCGGCGGTATTTCTGATGACGCGCGAGCCAGCTCCTATCGCCCTGCTCGGCGGCGGCGCCAGCTCCGACGCGCATCACATCTCCGCGCCCGATCCGCAAGGGCTAGGCGCCATCGAGGCCATGCGTCAGGCACTTGCCAGCGCATCGGTCGCGGCAGAACAGATCAGCTATCTCAACCTGCACGGCACCGCCACCCGTCACAACGACGCCATGGAAAGCCTGGCCGTCGCCACGGTATTTCCGGGCGGCGTGGCGTGCTCCTCGAGCAAGCCGCTCACCGGCCACACCCTGGGTGCCGCCGGGGCGTTGGAAGCCGCGCTCTGCTGGCTGGCGCTGTCCGACTGCAATCGCGCACGCCTGCTGCCACCGCATCGCTGGGATAACGAGGAGGATGCCGACTTGCCGCGTCTGAATCTGGTCACCGACGGTACGACCATGGCTGCAGCGGGCCGACGAGCGATGATGAGCAACTCCTTCGCCTTCGGCGGCAACAACATCAGCCTGATCCTGGGAGACGCGTCATGATCGACTGGCCAATCGCCGAATTGCTACCCCACGCCGGCAACATGATCCTGCTCGACGCGGTCGAGGCCTTCGACGCCGAAAGCCTGGAAGCCAGGCTGCAGGTGAAACCCACCGGGCTGCTCAACCTGCCCGACGGCAATCTGCCGGCCTGGGTCGGCGTGGAAATTATGGCGCAGGCCGTCGCCGCGTTCGCCGGCTGTCAGTCACGCCTGGCCGGGCTGCCGGTCGAGCTGGGTTTCCTGCTCGGCACCCGCAACTATCAATGCAATGTCGAGCACTTCCCGGCTGGCGCAACACTGCGTATCCGCGCGCTGCGCTCGCTGCAGGATGACAACGGTATGGGCGTGTTCGAATGCCATCTCGACGGGCCCGACATCCATGCCGAGGCGCGTCTCAACGTGTTCCGCCCGCCCGAGGTGGCGAGCTATCTTCAAGAGCCCACTCCATGAGCAAAACCATTCTCGTCACTGGCTCCAGCCGTGGCATCGGCCGGGCCATCGCCCTGCGCCTGGCCGAAAGCGGCCACGACATCGTCCTGCACTGCCGCGCCAGGCGTGACGAGGCCGAAGCCGTGCAAGCGCGTATTCAGGCCATGGGCCGCCAGGCGCGGATTCTGCAATTCGACGTTGCCGACCGCGCGCAATGCCGTGCGCAGCTGGAGGCCGATATCGAAGCGCATGACGCCTACTACGGGGTGGTCTGCAACGCCGGTCTGACCCGCGACGGCGCCTTCCCGGCGCTGAGCGAAGACGATTGGGATCAGGTGTTACGTACCAATCTGGACGGCTTTTTCAACGTGCTGCAGCCGCTGACGATGCCAATGATTCGCCGCCGCCAGCCCGGCCGGATCGTGTGCATCACGTCCGTCTCTGGCCTGATCGGCAATCGAGGCCAGGTCAATTACAGTGCCTCCAAGGCTGGGGTGATCGGCGCGGCCAAGGCGCTGGCGGTGGAACTGGGCAAACGCCGGATCACCGTCAACTGCGTCGCGCCAGGACTGATCGACACCGACATGCTCGACGAACACCTGCCCATCGAGGAGATGCTCAAGATGATCCCCGCCCAGCGCATGGGAACGCCCGAGGAGGTCGCCGGAGCGGTGAACTTCCTGATGTCGGATGAGGCCGGCTACATCACTCGCCAGGTATTGGCCGTGAACGGCGGGCTGTGCTGATGAAACGCGTCGTCGTCACCGGCATGGCCGGCATCACTTCGCTGGGCAACGACTGGTCTTCCATCGAAGCCAACTTCCATGCTAACCGCAGCGGCATCCGGCGTATGGACGAGTGGGATCGCTTCAGCGAGTTGAATACCCGCTTGGCCGGCCCGGTGGATGATTTCGTGGTGCCCTCGCACTGGACGCGCAAGCAGCTGCGCAGCATGGGCCGCGTCTCAAGGTTGTCGGTAAAAGCCGCCGAGCAGGCCCTGCAGCAAGCGGGGCTGCTCGACGATCAGAGCATTCGTGACGGGCGCATGGGCGTCGCCTGTGGCTCGTCCACCGGCAGCACCGAAGAAATCAAGGCCTTCGGCAACATGCTGCTCAATTCGGTCGCCGATGGCCTCAACGCCAACTCCTACATCCGCATGATGCCGCACACCACAGCGGCCAACATCAGCATCTTTTTCGGCCTGACCGGCAGGGTGATCCCCACGTCCAGCGCCTGCACCAGCGGCAGCCAAGGCATCGGTTACGCCTATGAAGCGATCAAGTACGGGCGCCTGCCGCTGATGCTGGCCGGCGGTGCCGAGGAGCTCTGCGCCACCGAGGCCATGGTGTTCGACGCGCTTTACGCGACCAGCCTGAAGAACGATGCGCCGCAGACCACGCCCCGCCCCTACGACAGCGGCCGCGACGGTCTGGTGATCGGCGAAGGCGCCGGCATGCTGGTGCTCGAGGAACTGGAACATGCCCTCGCCCGCGGCGCTACCATTTATGCCGAGCTGGTCGGTTTCGGCAGCAATGCCGATGGCCAGCACGCGACGAAACCCGAGCAGGTGACCATGCGCCGGGCCATGGAGCTGGCGCTAGAAGATGCGGGTTTGCAAGCCGAGGCGATCGGCTACGTCAACGGCCACGGCACCGCTACCGAGCAGGGCGACATTGCCGAAACCCACGCGACTCAGGCGCTGTTCGGTTCGCGTATGCCCATCAGTTCGCAGAAGAGTTTTTTCGGGCACACGCTGGGCGCTTGCGGGGCTCTGGAATCCTGGTTCAGCATCGAAATGATGAACCGCGACCGCTATATACACACGCTCAATCTCGACGAGATCGATCCGCGCTGTGGCGAGCTGGACTATATCGTCGGCTCGCCGCGGACCATGCAGCACGAGTACGTCATGAACAACAATTTCGCCTTCGGCGGCATCAATACCTCATTGATCTTCCGCCGCTGGGCCTGATCGCCGTTCCCCTCACACCAAAAAACAATGCAAGGAGAATGCACATGAAAAAAAACACCTGGATCGGCGCAGCGCTCGTACTCTGCGCTCTGCCCGGCATCAGCCAGGGCCGCGACACCGTCCACTATCTGCCCTTCGATGAAGTGGTCGCTGAAGCCACCGCCGCGGGCCGGCTGGACGGCAGCGTGAAGTTCTACCTCGCCAAGCGCCCAGCCGGGACGAAAATCGTCCGCAGCGGCGTCACCACCAGCAAGAAGACCAACGCCTTCAACAAGAGCGACGAAGAAGCCTGCCGTTGGGTGCTGCAGTCCGCGCTGATCAACCTGCAGAACGCCGCAAAGGCCGCCGGCGCCAACGCGGTGGTGGACCTCACCAGCAACTACAAGCACGTCGAGTACAAGGACAGCGAAAAATACGAATGCCACGCCGGGGCGGTTATCGCGGGCGTCGCCCTCAAGGGTAATCTGGCCGAGGTCAAATAATGCGGCTGCGCCCGTGCTAACGGTGATGGGCGCTACAGCTTTGCCAGGCGGCGCGGCAGTTTTCCGGCTGTCGCCGCAACCATCCTTCCGTGCGAACGAATAGCTGACCGGTAAGTCAACAGAAGCTGAACCTGTCCATCATTTCAGGAGCCGCTTCATGTTCGGTAACTCGTCGCATAAATTCGAAGTCAATTACATCTTCCAGAACGACCCACGCGCCCAAATCATCGAATCGGAAGATGAGAGTCTCTCCCAGGGCGAGGCCGCCCGGCGTCTGATCGAGCACCATAATGCCGATGCGGAAAATAGCCTGGTCATGCCCGATGCGGATGCTGAAGAAACCGAGCTGCTACGACAGGCCGAGGTCGTGGGGATCACCGATATCCGCGTAACCCGGCTGGTTCATGAGCATGAGTCGGGCACCACGCCAGGGCATTATCAGCAGCCTTGAAAGGGATTTTAAAGCTGCAAGCTGCAAGTGGTTCAGCTTGGCTGGCACCGCAATGCTGCCAAGCTTTTTCTGCTTTAAATTGAGCTCATGGCTTGCAGCTTATAGCTGCTCTTAGCCGTGGTATTGCGCCGAGAGTTCGTGCACCGACTCGATGAAGGCACCGGCATGGGCCGGATCGACTTCCGGCGTGATGCCGTGGCCCAAGTTGAATACGTGGCCTTCGCCCTGGCCGAAGCTGGCCAGGATACGCCCCACTTCGGCGCGGATCGCCTCCGGTTTGGCGTATAGCACGCTGGGGTCCATGTTGCCCTGCAGAGCAACCTTGTCACCCACGCGAGCACGCGCGTTGCCGATGTCGCAGGTCCAGTCCAGACCCAGCGCTTCGACGCCGGAGGCAGCCATGGATTCCAGCCACAGCCCGCCGCCCTTGGTGAAGAGGATCACCGGGACGCGGCGACCGTCGTGCTCGCGAATCAAGCCATCGACGATTTTCTGCATATAGGCCAGGGAAAACTCTTGATAAGCGGCGGCGGAAAGGCTGCCGCCCCAGGAGTCGAAGATCTGCACCGCTTGCGCGCCGGCCAGGATCTGGCCGTTGAGGTAGCTGGTCACCGACTGCGCCAGCTTGCCGAGTAGTGCATGCATGGCCTGCGGATTCTCGTAAAGCATGGCCTTGGACTTGCGGAAGTCCTTGGAGGAGCCGCCTTCGACCATGTAGGTCGCCAGCGTCCAGGGGCTACCGGAAAAGCCGATCAGCGGAACGCGGCCGTTCAGCTCGCGGCGAATGGTGCGCACCGCGTCCATGACATAGCCCAAATCTTTTTCCGGGTCCGGAATCGGCAGCGCCTCGATGTCGGCCAGGCTGCTGACGACTTTCTTGAAGCGTGGACCCTCTCCGGTTTCGAAGTACAGACCCAGACCCATGGCGTCCGGCACGGTGAGGATGTCTGAAAACAGAATGGCGGCGTCCAGCGGATAGCGGTCCAGAGGCTGCAGAGTGACTTCGCAGGCCAGCTCGGGATTCATGCACAGGCTCATGAAGTCCCCCGCCTTGCTGCGACTGGCCCGGTATTCCGGAAGGTAGCGTCCGGCCTGACGCATCATCCACACCGGGGTGACGTCGACAGGTTGCTTGAGCAGGGCGCGGAGGAAGCGATCGTTCTTCAAGGCAGTCATGTCTGGGTTCCAGCAAAAGAGTGGCGGCATTGTCGCAAAGCACAAAACAAAAGGCACGGCGAGCGCCGTGCCTTTTGTCTATGGGCTTGATTCAGGTCAGGCGTGCTTGGAGCGCTAGCTGGAAGCGTGGGCCGAGGCCCGAAGCGGTCTTGCTTCCCGCTTCAGGCTTCCAGCTGCGTTTCAAACTTCCAGATAGTCGAGAATCCCTTCAGCCGCCTGACGGCCTTCGAAGATCGCCGTTACCACCAGATCGGAGCCGCGCACCATGTCGCCACCCGCAAAGATCTTCGGGTTGCTGGTCTGGTGCTTGAACTGGCCGATCTCCGGCGCCACGACGCGCCCTTGGTTGTCGGTCTGGATGCCCTGACCTTCGAACCAGTCGGCCGGGCTCGGACGGAAACCGAAGGCGATGACCACAGCATCGGCCGGCAGCACTTCCTCGGAACCGGGGATCGGCTCGGGGCTGCGGCGACCGCGCGCGTCCGGCGCGCCGAGACGGGTTTCGACCACCTTGACGCCTTCGACCTTGCCTTCGCCGACAATGGCGATGGGCTGGCGGTTGAAGAGGAATTTCACGCCCTCTTCCTTGGCGTTCTTCACTTCCTTGCGCGAGCCCGGCATGTTCGCCGCGTCACGCCGATAGGCACAGGTCACGCTTTTCGCGCCCTGGCGGATGGAGGTGCGGTTGCAGTCCATCGCGGTGTCACCACCGCCGAGCACCACGACCTTCTTGCCTTTCATGTCGACGAAGTCTTCTGGGGACTTTTCGAAACCGAGGTTGCGGTTGACATTGGCGATCAGGAAATCCAGCGCATCGTGCACGCCCGGCAGGTCTTCGCCGGGGAAGCCGCCCTTCATGTAGGTGTAGGTGCCCATACCCATGAACACCGCATCGTAATCAGCCAGCAGCTGTTCGATGCTGATGTCCTTGCCCACTTCAGTGTTCAGCCGGAACTCGATACCCATCCCGCCGAAGATCTCGCGGCGACGGCTGAGGACGCTTTTCTCCAGCTTGAATTCGGGGATACCGAAGGTCAGAAGGCCGCCGATCTCGGGGTTCTTGTCGAAGACCACCGGCGTCACACCGCTGCGCACCAGCACATCGGCACAACCCAGACCGGCCGGGCCGGCACCGATGATCGCGACCTTCTTGCCGGTCGGCTTGACCTTGGACATGTCGGGACGCCAGCCCATGGCGAATGCGGTGTCGGCGATGTACTTCTCCACCGAGCCGATGGTGACCGCACCGAAACCGTCGTTCAGGGTGCAGGCGCCTTCGCACAGACGATCCTGAGGACAAACGCGACCGCAGACTTCCGGCAGCGTGTTGGTCTGATGCGCCAGCTCGGCGGCAGCGAGGATGTTGCCCTCGGAGACCAGCTTGAGCCAGTTGGGAATGTAGTTGTGGACCGGGCACTTCCACTCGCAATAAGGGTTGCCGCAGCCCAGACAACGGTGCGCCTGCTCACATGCTTGCTGCGGCTTGAAGGGTTCGTAGATCTCGACGAACTCCTTCTTGCGCTGACGCAGCAGCTTTTTCTTCGGATCCTTGCGCCCGACCTCGATGAACTGGAAGTCGTTATTCAGACGTTCAGTCATTTCAAAACCTCTTAACAGCAGCGGCGAGCCTCAAGCTACAAGCCGCAAAGACGATCACGGAGCCGCGCCTCGCACCACTCGTGGCTTGAGGCCTGCGGCTTGGAGCTGCTTTTATTGTGGATTCGCTCGGGTGGTCGAGAGCAACGATGCCAGGTTGGCCGCCTTCGGCTTGACCAGCCAGAAGCGCCGCAGGTAGTCATCGAGATCCTCTAGTAACTTCTCGCCCCACGCGCTGCCGGTTTCGGCGACGTACTCTCGCAGTACCTCTTGCAGGTGGCTGCGATGGGCCTCCATCGCTTCACCCGTGATGCGCTGCAGGTTCACCAGTTCGTTGTTCACCCGATCGACGAAGCTGTTGTCCATATCGAGCACGTAAGCGAAACCACCGGTCATACCGGAACCGAAGTTGTAACCGGTCTTGCCGAGCACGCAGACGAAACCACCGGTCATGTATTCACAGCAGTGATCGCCTGTGCCTTCGACCACCGCATGCGCACCGGAGTTACGCACGGCGAAACGCTCACCGGCCGTACCGCTGGCAAACAACTTGCCGCCGGTTGCGCCATACAGGCAGGTATTGCCGACGATGGCCGACTGCTGCGACTCGAACACACTGCTCTTCGGCGGGGTGACTACCAGCTTGCCGCCGGTCATGCCCTTGCCGACATAGTCGTTGGCGTCGCCTTCCAGATACAGGCTCAAACCGCCTGCGTTCCAGACACCAAAGCTCTGGCCCGCCGTGCCCTTGAAGCGGAAGGTGATCGGCGCGTCCTTCATGCCCTGGTTGCCATGTACTCGAGCAATTTCACCGGACACACGCGCACCGATGGAGCGGTCGCAGTTGCAGATTTCCAGTTCGAATTCGCCGCCGCTCTTGGCATCGATGGCTGAGCGAGCGAGTTTGACCATTTCTTCGGCCAACAGACCTTGATCGAACGGTGGATTCTTCTCTACTTGGCAGAACTGCGGCTTATCGGCAGGAATGTGATCGCTGCCGAGTAGCGGCGTCAGGTCCAGATGGTTCTGCTTGGTGGTCTCGCCTGGCAGCACTTCGAGCAGATCGGTACGGCCAATCAGCTCCTGCAGGCTGCGCACACCGAGCCTCGCCAGCCACTCGCGGGTTTCCTCGGCAACGAAGGTGAAGAAATTGACCACCATGTCGACGGTGCCGATGAAATGATCCTTGCGCAGCTGGTCATTCTGCGTGGCGACGCCGGTGGCGCAGTTGTTCAGGTGGCAGATGCGCAGATACTTGCAGCCCAGCGCGATCATCGGCGCCGTTCCGAAGCCGAAGCTTTCGGCGCCGAGAATGGCGGCTTTGACCACGTCGAGGCCAGTCTTCAGACCACCATCGGTCTGTACCCGGACCTTGCCGCGCAGGTCGTTGCCGCGCAGGGTCTGATGGGTCTCGGCCAGACCGAGCTCCCATGGCGAGCCGGCATAGCGGATGGAGGTCAGTGGCGAAGCACCGGTGCCACCGTCATATCCGGAAATGGTGATCAAATCAGCGTAGGCCTTGGCAACGCCGGCGGCGATTGTGCCGACACCCGGTTCGGCGACCAGTTTGACCGAGACCAGCGCGGTCGGATTGACCTGTTTGAGATCGAAGATCAGCTGAGCCAAATCTTCGATCGAGTAGATGTCGTGGTGCGGCGGCGGCGAAATCAGCGTGACGCCCGGCACCGCATAACGCAGCTTGGCGATCAGACCGTTGACCTTGCCGCCGGGCAGCTGTCCGCCTTCGCCGGGTTTGGCGCCTTGAGCGACCTTGATCTGCAGCACTTCAGCGTTGACCAGATACTCCGGGGTGACACCGAAGCGACCTGTCGCCACTTGCTTGATCTTCGAGCTGCGTTCGGTGCCATAGCGCGCCGGATCTTCACCGCCCTCGCCAGAGTTGGAGCGCGCGCCAATGCGGTTCATCGCCGCGGCGATCGCCTCATGCGCCTCGGGAGACAGCGCGCCGAGCGAGATGCCGGCCGAGTCGAAGCGCTTGAGGATCTGCTCCAGCGGTTCGACCTCTTCGAGCGCCAGCGGCTGCTCCGATACCTTGAGCTGGAGCAGGTCACGCAACATGGCAGCGGGGCGCTGATCGACCAGCGCGGTGTATTCCTTGAAACGGCCGTAGTCACCCTGCTGCACCGCAACCTGCAGCGCCGCAACCACATCAGGGTTGTAGGCGTGATACTCACCGCCGTAGACGAACTTCAACAGCCCGCCCTGCTGGATCGGCTTGCGACTGCTCCAGGCTTGCGCCGCAAGCGCTTTCTGTTCGGCTTCCAGATCGACGAAGCGCGCGCCCTTGATACGGCTGGCAACGCCACGGAAGCTGAGATCGACCACTTCGTCCGCCAGACCCACGGCTTCGAACAGCTGGGCACCGCGGTACGAGGTAATGGTCGAGATGCCCATCTTCGAGATGATTTTCAGCAGCCCCTTGGAAATGCCCTTGCGGTAGTGCTTGAACACCTCATAAAGGTCGCCCAGCACTTCGCCGGTGCGGATCAGATCGCCCAGCACCTCGTAAGCGAGGAAGGGATAAACCGCCGTCGCACCGAAGCCGATCAGCACGGCGAATTGATGCGGATCGCGAGCACCCGCGGTCTCGACCAGAATGTTGCAATCGCAGCGCAGTCCGGTCTCGATCAGCCGATGGTGCACAGCCCCCACGGCCAGCGAGGCATGCACCGGCAACTTGCCCGGCGCGATATGGCGATCGCTCAACACTAGCAGCACCTTGCCGCCGCGCACCGCCTCTTCGGCCTGATCGGCAATGTTGCGCACCGCCGCCTCGAGCCCGAACGATTCGTCGTAGTTGAGATCGATCAGCTGGCGCTCGAAGCCCGGCCGGTCGAGTTCCATGATGGTCCGCCACTTGGCCGGCGAGATCACAGGCGTGGTCAGGATCGCGCGGTTGGCGTGATCGGCGGTTTCTTCGAAGACGTTGCGTTCGGCACCCAGGCAGGTCTCCAGCGACATCACGATGGCTTCGCGCAGTGGATCGATCGGCGGGTTGGTAACCTGCGCGAATTGCTGGCGGAAGTAATCGAACGGCGAACGCACCCGCCGCGACAGCACCGCCATCGGCGTATCATCGCCCATGGAGCCGACCGCTTCCTGGCCCTGCTCGGCCAGTGGGCGCAGCACCTGGTCACGCTCCTCGAAGGTGACCTGGAACATCTTCATGTACTGCTTGAGCTGATCTGCATCGTAGAACGCCGAACCGTGGTCGTTATCGTCCAGGGTCGACTGGATGCGCAGCGCGTTCTGACGCAACCACTTCTTGTAGGGATGTTGGGACTTCAGACGATTGTCGATGTCGTCCGTGTGCAATACCTGCCCGGTTTGGGTGTCGACGGCCAGAATCTGACCTGGTCCCACGCGGCCCTTGGCGATGACGTCCTCGGGCTTGTAGTCCCACACGCCAACTTCCGAAGCCAGCGTGATGTAGCCATTGGTGGTGGTGACCCAGCGCGCCGGACGCAGACCGTTGCGGTCGAGCAGGCAGATCGCATGGCGGCCATCGGTAAGTACCACGCCGGCCGGACCATCCCAGGCCTCCATGTGCATGGAATTGTATTCGTAGAATGCGCGCAGGTCCGGATCCATGGTTTCGACGTTCTGCCAGGCCGGCGGAATGATCATGCGTAGGCTGCGGAACAGATCCATACCGCCGGTGACCAGCAGCTCCAGCATGTTGTCCATGCTCGACGAGTCGGAGCCGGTGCGGTTGACGACCAGCGGATCGAGATTTTCCAGGTCCGGCAGCAATTCGTTGGCGAATTTCAGGCGACGCGCCTGAGCCCAGTTGCGGTTACCGGTGATGGTGTTGATTTCGCCGTTGTGGGCCAGGAAGCGAAACGGCTGAGCGAGCGGCCACTGCGGCATCGTGTTGGTGGAGAAACGCTGATGGAACACGCAAATGGCGGTCGCCAGACGCTCGTCGCCGAGATCGGGATAGAACTGCGCCAAATCGGCCGGCATCATCAGGCCTTTGTAGATGATGTCCTTGTCGGAAAAGCTGCAAACATAGAATTCCCTGTCGGCAGCCAGCGCAACTTCGGCACGGCGGCGCGCGAAGAACAGCTTGATACCGAAGTCGCGCTCGGACAGGCCTTCAGCCGAGACGAACACCTGTTCTATACGCGGCAGACGCTCCAGCGCCAGGCGGCCCAGCACGCTGGTATCGACCGGAACTTCACGCCAGCCAATCAGGGTCAGCCCTTGCGCTGCGATCTGTTCGTTGAAGCAGGCGCGGGCCGCATCGGCCTTGGCCGCGTCCTGGCTGAGAAAGATCATGCCGACGGCATAGAGTGCCGGCAGGTCTACATCAAAATGCTGTTTGGCCATGGCTCGCAGGAACCCATCGGGCTTCTGCATCAGCAGGCCGCAGCCATCGCCGGTTTTACCGTCGGCGTTGATGCCACCGCGGTGAGTCATGCAAGTAAGGGATTGAATGGCTGTCTGAAGCAGGTGATGGCTTGCCTCGCCCTGCATGTGGGCGATCAAACCGAAGCCGCAGTTATCCTTGAACTCTTCAGGACGAAAAAGACCTGCTCTCATAGGCACTCCACCAGCTAAATACGTTGTAAATCAACCCCTTATTGACGGCGCACGGAACCACCCCGTCATACACGTGGGCAAAAGGGGGAGCAGTTTACAAAGCCGGCTAGAACGACACAATTTTTTTTTGCAAGCCCCAAAAAGGTGCATTGCGCACCTTTTTGGGGCGTGTTTTTAGCGAGCTTGAATCTCTTGCTGCACGCTAGCGAAACTCCGCGCCCATGGCTTACCCGACCTCAACGAGGCCGGCAGAGTCTTGATAGCTTCAAGCGCTGCATTGCGGCTGGCAAATGAACCATAAGTAACCACGTATAGCGGCTTGCCCTCATGCTGCTTGACGAAGTACCGGTAGGTTTCACCGTGCTGCTTCACCAACGCCTCGGCGTTACCTTGGTTACGCGTCCCCAGCACCTGTATCAGGTAGTTGGTTTTGGGCTGACTGGCGTACCAGCTCGCTGTAGAGGCAGGCGCACCAGGCTTCGCGGCCGCCGGCTGCACCGGCTCGCGAGGCGTCTCGACTGGCGGAGCAGGTTCAACCGCAGGGCGCTGGATCGTGGCGCTATCTGCAGCCGTAGGAGCTGGTGCGGTATTGCGTAACGGCTCGCTGACGTTTGCGGGTTCTTCTTCAATCACGGCCGGTGAATTATCCGACTCCAGGCCGCCGGCAGCGGCAAGAGGTTCGCGGACAATCGGCTGATCAGGCTCGGACTGAACGACCTCGGCTGCGGCGCTTTCGTCACCGCCCGGATCCTCGGTCGACGTTTCCGGAGAACGTGTTTCCGCAGCGCCCCCAGCATCGAGCGGCAAGCTGGTCGTGGCCGGAGCCACTGATTGATCACCGGAGTCACGCATGAACAACGCAATGACGACGACAAGAACGACCGCCGCCAAAGCCAGCAGGTGCTTCATGGGCAGCGGCAGGCTCCAGCCAGTCGACTTCCGATTCGCTTTGGACTGCTGCATGGCATCGACGAGCTCGTCGCGTGCCACCTGATTTATCGCACCAGGCCAGCCACCGGAATGCTCATGGATTCGCAAAATCTGGTCTTCGCTGAAGCACTCCAGCGTGCCCCCGGCACCTTCCAGGCGCAACGCCAAATATTCACGGGTCTCGTCTTCTTCGTACGGCTGAAGCGCGATCACATGAAAGCGTTCCTCACCCTCGACCAGAGCCTCCAGGCGCGCCACCAAGGCTTGTTCACCAAACAGAAAGACATGCGGCCTGCCTTCGGGGCTACCCTGGGCCAATCGCAACAGTGTCTCGACCGCAGCGCCCGTCAGCCGCTCAGCGTCGTCGACCAGCAGATAGACCTCCTGCCCGGTGAGCGCTAATTGAATGATCTGCGCCATGATCGAGTCGAAGTCGGCCCGCTGGCTGCCAAGCGCCTGCGCGATCTGTTGCAGGACGAGATTGGCATCGAGGGTGTCCTGAGGCGAAATGACCACACTCTGAACCGCCTGCTTGTTGCTGCTCGCAACGAGCGCCTGGCGCACCAGCGTCTTGCCGCTCCCTTCCGGGCCGGTCACCACCAACAGCAACTGACTGTAGCGGGCCAGATGATGCAATTGCCCCAACACGGGCTTGCGCTGAGCCGGAAAGAACTTGAAGCCTGGCACACGAGCGGCGAAAGGATCGTGACTGAAGCCGTAATGGTTCAGGTAGGAATCGTCAGCAGACAAACTGGTCATGGACATCTCTTAAATATTCGACTCTTGGGCAAGCGCGTCGTAATTGACGTTCAATGTGGCTTCCAGCATCTGACGAGGAAAGTCACCCGTTACGACGGCTTCGCCCAACCGTTTGAGCAGCACCAACCTCAACTGCCCGTTCAGAACTTTCTTGTCGACCGCCATGTGCTGAAGAAAATCCGCGGCGCTCATATTGGTTGGTGGCACCACAGGCAGGCCGGCGCGCGCCAGCAACCGCACGGCTCGGTCACGCTCATTGGCGGAGATCCACCCGAGCTGCCGCGACATTTCGAGAGCCATGACTGTACCCGCCGAAACGGCTTCACCATGCAGCCACACGCCGTAGCCCTGATGAGTCTCGATGGCATGTCCGAAGGTATGACCGAGATTGAGCGTGGCTCGAATGCCCGATTCCCGCTCGTCCGCTCCCACCACCCTGGCCTTCGCCGCACAGGAGCGCCGGATGGCTTCGGTAAGCGCCGCCTGATCAAGGCTACGAAGCGAGTCGATGTTGTTTTCGAGCCAGCTCAGGAACGGCTCGTCGCAGATCAGGCCATACTTGATCACTTCAGCCAGACCAGCCGATAACTCGCGCGGCGGCAAGGTCGACAAGGTTGCGGTGTCGATCAGCACTGCCTGCGGCTGGTAGAAGGCACCGACCATGTTCTTGCCGAGCGGGTGATTAATGCCCGTCTTGCCGCCCACGGACGAATCGACCTGGGACAGCAGTGTCGTCGGGACTTGAATGAAATCAACGCCACGCTGGTAGCAGGCGGCTGCAAAACCGGCCATGTCGCCTATGACCCCGCCACCCAAAGCGATGACCGTGGTGTTGCGGTCATGCCTGGCCGTCAGCAAAGCATCGAAGATCGACTGCAGAGTTTGCCAGTTCTTGTGCGCTTCTCCGTCTGGGAGGACCACGGAAGTGACCGGGTAATCAGCGAGACTGCGCGAAAGCCGATCAAGATAAAGCGGCGCAACGGTATCGTTGGTAACGATCGCAACTTGCTTGCCACGAATGTGACGGGACAACAGATCACCACGATCGATGAGCTGCTCGCCAATGAATATCGGATAGCTTCGCTCGCCGAGGTCGACATGTAGAGTCTGCATAGGGGCCCCACGATTAAAGGGAGCTAGGATAACGCAGATCGACCCAGGCTTTCACGAGGTGCTAGAGCTTGAAGCTGCCCGATGATTTCCACCACGACCAGGCGTGGGGGACGCTCATCCGTCTGGACCACAATGTCCGCCATTTCACGGTACAGCGGATCCCGCACAGCCATCAGATTGGTGAGAATCTCGCGGGGATTGGGCGCTTGCAACAGCGGACGATTGCGGTCCCGAGAGGTGCGGTCGAGCTGCTGCTCAACCGAAGTACAGAGGTAAATCACCCGCCCGCCAGCACATAACACCTGACGATTGTCCGCTCGGAGCACCGCACCACCGCCAGTTGCCAGCACGACGCCGTCTATCTGGCACAATTCATTGATAGCGACGTGCTCCCTTTCACGGAAGCCCTGCTCTCCCTCGACATCGAATATCAGCGGGATGCTTGCACCGGTGCGTTGTTCGATCTCCTTGTCGGAATCCCGAAAAGGGAGGCGAAGCTCCTTGGCGAGCAAGCGCCCGATGGTGCTTTTGCCAGCCCCCATCGGGCCGACGAGGATGATATTGGGCATTGGTTGTCTAACGGCTGGCTTGGATCGCCTGATTATTCATGATCCGAGGAGTAATGAATACCAGCAGCTCAGATTTCCGGTCTTGAATCAAATCACGACGGAATATCCGGCCTACGAACGGCAGATCGCCTAAGAACGGAACCTTGTCAACGGATTTGCTCTGAGTATTAGAGAACACACCGCCAATTACGATCGTCTCACCATCAGTGACCAAGACTTTTGCGTTGACCTCGTTTTTACGGATAGCAGGGATACCACCGGTGCTGGCAGCTTGCGAGAAATCAGGCTCATCCTTGGTGACCTTCACTTCCATGATGATGCGGTTATCAGGAGTGATTTGCGGAGTGACCTCCAAAGATAACGCCGCCTCCTTGAAAGAAGTGCTGGTCGCACCACTGGAACTCGCCTCCTGATAGGGCACTTCCGAGCCTTTTAAGATTTTTGCGGTCTCCTTGTCTGCGGTAACGACCTTCGGTTGCGATACAACCTCTCCGTTACCTGTTTTTTCCATGGCAGAGAGTTGAAGATCAAGGATGGCATTATTGGTGACGAAGCCCAAGCCAATCCCGGAGGTTGCACCGACTGCGCCCAAGTCAACAAAAGGAGTATTTAGAGGTACTTCACGAATCCCGGGGAAACGTCCGACCTGCTGGGAAGGAATATACCCCTCGTCACCCGGTTTACCGCTTGCATTAGGATCATCAGCTACGCCGAGCTGCCCGTTTTTGCCCCAAGCATTCCATTTGTCACCGGCCCAGAGATTCCCCCCCCAACGCACACCCAGGCTCTTGTCATAATCAACGTTAGCCTCGACTATGCGAGCCTCGATCATGACCTGACGTACGGGAATATCCAGTTGCGCCACGATGCGCCGCAGCTCGTCGAGCCGCTCCTGCGTCTGGTAGGCGATGATGTTGTTAGTGCGATCGTCAACAGAGATCGAACCGCGATCCCCACTGGCTCCGTCCGTGTCGGTAACCGACTGGAACAACCGCGCAATATCAGAAGCTTTGGCATAATTGACCTGCACGACCTCACGGCGTAGAGGCGCCAGTTCAGCGATCTGGCGCTGCGACTCTAACTCCTGACGCTCACGTGCAGCGATCTCGTCCGCTGGCGCTACCAGCAGCACGTTGCCAACCTGACGCTTGTCGAGCCCTTTGGTTTTCAGCACCAGATCCAGCGCCTGATCCCACGGCACGTTCTGCAGACGCAGCGTGATGTTGCCTTGCACGGTATCGCTGGCGACCAAGTTGAGATCGGTGAAATCCGCAATCAACTGGAGAACCGAGCGAACGTCGATATCCTGGAAATTCAGCGACAGCTTCTCTCCGGAATAGGTGAAGTGCTCGGCCTTGCGCTTCTCGGCGTCGGATTCGCTAAGCGGTTTGACGCTGATGGTCAGCTTGTCGTCGGTCTGGTACGCCAAGTAGTCGTAAAGGCCGCTGGGCTCGATGGCGATGTTTGCGCCCTCGGCCTTGCTGCTGGAATCGACGAACTTGACCGGCGTAGCGAAATCCTGCACGTCTAGCCTGACACGAAGCGACTCCGGCAGCTGCGTCTTGGCGAATGAAACCCGGATTTTGCCGCCCTGCTCTTCGATGCTCGGACTGATCGACGGGTCCGACAGTGTGATGATGACGTTACCGGCCCCATCTTCCCCACGACGGAAATCGATGTTACTGATCGCCTTGCCCGCAGCCACGGAGACGGTCGGTTTTGCCTTGTTTAGCGGGGCCACCGGAGCGGCCGCTACAGCCGCGGTTGCTGCACCGCTTTCACCGAGCACGACGAACAAATTATTTCCGTCTACCCGAGTCGAATAAGGCACCAAGGAAGTGAGGTTTACGATGAGCCGCGTGCGACCTTGGGCCTCGACTACGGTCACACTGCGGGCATTACCGACACCAAGCTCGTGGTTTTTGGATTTCAGCTTGCTGGAAACACCTGGCAGGTCGAGCGCGATCCGCGCCGGCTGGTCGAGCGTATAACCCCGCGGGGTGGGCACAGGCTCATCGAAGGCCAGTTTAAGTTCAACGCGGTCACCGGGCAGCGAAGCGACATCGAGTGCATTGAGGTTCGCCGCCAGCAGCGCGGGCGAAATCATCGCCGCCAGCAGGGACAAGCCGAGACGAGAGAGAGTGGTATTCATAGAAGGATTCCGTTGTGCAGACCGGTAAAGGTTTTCCATTTTTGCCATGACTCAAGAACGCTCTTTCAAAGTCAGGCTGCGCGGGCGCTCAAGCCAACCACCCTCTCCGTCAGGAACGATTTCGAGCACATCCACCTCGGCTTCGCTGATATCAACGATACGACCATGGTTGCGCCCCAGATAGTCACCGACCTTGACTCGGTGAACCCCGTCACCACCTTTGATCAAGGCGTATCTCCCAGCATCATTGGTCAATGTTCCGACCATGACGAAGTTTTCGATATTGAACTCTTCGAGGAACTGCTTGATGCGAGTCTCGTCAGGCCGAATGTCTTTCGATCCTTTTTGCCGCTGGGTCAGGTCGATCTTCATTGGCGGCTGAAATGGATGCCGCAGCGAGGCCGCGCTATAGGTGAAGGCCTCGTATGGCAAGAACGCTGGCAATGGCTCGATCGTTCCTTTCGGCTTGGCCCGCACGTCGTCCATGTAAGCGCGCAGATCCTCGAAGTCACTGCTGACGCCACAGCCAGTCAGCAAAACTAGAGCCATGCCCAGTGCAATATTTCGGGCTCCATTCATTTCTGCAGCCCCTTGTCGTTGTAGCGGTAGGTCTTGGCCAGAACGCTCATGTGCAGCTTGGAAGAAGAATCCTTGCTGAGAGGCTTGATCTCGAAGTCATGCAGGGTGACGATCCGCGGCAGGCTCGCCACTCCACTGACAAAAGTCGCAAGATCGTGATAACCGCCAACCACTTTGATCTGTATCGGCAGTTCGATGTAGAACTGCTGGGTAACTTCTGGCTGCAGCTTGATTTCTTCGAACTCGAGCCCGCTACCCAAACCGGTATGAGTGATGTCTTCAAGCAAGCCTGGAACTTCAGTGTCGCTGGGCAGCTGGCGTAGCAACGCGCCAAACGACGCCTCCATTTCCACCATCTGCGCCTTGTAAGCCTCAAGGTTCGCAGCCTGGAACGCTTTCGAAGAGAACTGCTGCTTCAAGGTTTCCTCTTGAGCCTTCTGCTGATCAAGTCCGGCCTGCAGATCGCTGAGATGGAAGTAATAGCCTCCTCCGAGCAACAGAACCATCAGCAGTATCGCGGCGATAACCTTCACCGCGGCGGGCCATGAGCCCAAATTATTCATATCCAGGTCGGCGAGATCGACGCTGCGCAGGCTTTCCAGAGAACTAGCCAGACTCATGGCTTATCTCCTTCAGCAACTGCGGCCGGCTGCGTCTGCTGCACCGTTAGCTGGAACATGTTCTCCTGATCCACTGCACCAGCAGTAACAGCCTTCACTTCGTTGAGGTTTGGCGCTTCCAGCCATTCAGATCCATCCAAATTGCGCATCAGGTTTGAGACCCGGTTATTGGATTCCGCGCCGCCAACGATGGCGATGTTCTTGCCGGTCATTTTCAGCTCGGTGAAATACACGCCATCGGGAAGCGTACGTACCAGTTGATCGAACACCCTGCCAATGATGGGGCGATTGCCCTGCAGGTCCTGAATGATCTTCATACGTTCGAGCAATTGCTGCCGACGCTCACGCAACTCTTTGATCTCGGCGATTCGCGCATCCAGAACGGCAATCTCCTTGCGGACGAAGTCGTTCCGCGCGTTCTGCCGCTCGATGGCGTGATTGAGGTACTGATCTGCGAGAAACAACAGGCCCGCCGCCAGGATTGCAACGCCGGCGAGGGAAACCAGAAAGCGCTGCTTACGCTCTTCGCGAAGCTGCTCTCGCCAAGGTAAAAGGTTGATCCGGGCCATCAGTCGAAACTCCTCAAGGCCAACCCACAGGCAATCATCAGCGATGGCGCATCACTAGCCAGTGCACCCGCGTTAACCTTGCCGCTCAAAGCCATATCGGCAAAAGGGTTGGCGACTAAAGTCTGGGTTCCGATTTTCTGCTGAATCAACCGATCCAGCCCGGGGATTGAAGCCGTACCGCCCGCCAAAAGGATGTAGTCCACATCATGGAACTGCCCCGCAGCGAAGAAGAACTGCAGCGAGCGTGAAACCTGCTGAACAACCGCCTCTTTGAACGGCTGCAACACTTCGCTGTCATAGTCGTCTGGAAGGCCTCCCTGCTTTTTGGCCAGACCGGCCTCTTCCATCGAAAGGCCGTAGCGACGCTGGATTTCCTCGGTGAGCTGGCGGCCACCGAACAACTGTTCGCGCGTATAGATGGTGCGACCGTTATGCAGCACGCTCAGCGTGGTCATGGTCGCGCCGATATCCACGAGTGCCACTGTCAGCTCATCATGACCAGCGCCCAATTGCGGCGCCAATAGATTGTAAGAACGCTCCAGCGCATAGGCTTCGACATCAACGACCTTGGCCGTCAACCCCGCAAGAGCGAGCGCCGCCTCGCGAATCTCCACGTTCTCCTTGCGGCACGCGGCCAGAAGCACTTCGACGCGTCCCGGAGAACGAGGCGCAGCGCCCTGCACTTCGAAATCTATCGCGACTTCTTCCAGCGGATAAGGAATGTATTGGTCCGCCTCGATCTTCAGCTGGTTTTCCAGATCGTCATCAGACAATCCGGCTTCCATCTCGATGCTCTTGGTGATGACTGCCGAACCGGAAACAGCTACGGCGGCCGACTTGACTCCGGTTTTGGCCTTGGCTAACAACCGAGTCAGCGCCTGACCTACACCTTCGAGTTCAGCAATGTTCTTTTCCACCACGGCATTTGGCGGAAGCGGTTCGACCGCATAGGACTCAACCCTATATCGGGAGCCTGAGCGGCTTAATTCGAGTAGCTTGACGGACGTCGAACTGATGTCGATCCCAAGCAGCGTGTTCGCTTTCTTAGTGAAGAGCCCTAGCACGGCCGATTTCCTATCTTTATCCGCCACTTACGGATTAATTATGTTTGTCCGCATTAGATAACAGCCTTGACAGAAGCGCAAATGGCTCCCCGGCAAAAAAACCGCTTATAATGTGAACGGTTTTTCCTTTCAGCATCGTCTGCGGCTTACCCCTCATTCCCCACCCTGGATTCAAAGAACCCCGATGCGTTTTCTGAAGTTTTTCCTATGGTCGTGCCTGGCTATTTTCTGCGGGCTTTTGCTCAGTTTGAGTGGCGCTTTCCTGTATCTCAGCCCCAACTTGCCGTCAGTTGAATCGCTGCGCAGCATCCAGCTTCAGATACCGCTGCGCGTCTATAGCAATGACAACAAGCTGATCGCCGAGTATGGCGAAATGCGTCGCTCCCCTATCGGCTTCGACGAAATACCCAAAGACTTTATCGCCGCGCTGTTGGCCGCCGAAGACGATAACTTCGCTAACCATTATGGCGTCGACGTGAAAAGCCTGATGCGCGCTGCCACGCAATTATTGAAAACCGGCCAGATTCAGACCGGCGGCAGCACTATTACCATGCAGGTCGCAAAAAATTACTTTCTGACCAGCGAGCGGAGCTTTTCGCGCAAGATCAACGAGATACTCCTTGCGCTCCAGATCGAAAGAGAGCTGAGCAAGGACGAGATTCTCGAGCTGTACGTCAACAAAATCTATCTAGGCAATCGCGCCTATGGCATCGAGGCCGCAGCCCACGTCTACTATGGCAAATCAATGAGCGAGCTGAGTCTGGCGCAAATGGCCATGATCGCAGGCCTACCCAAGGCGCCATCGGCTTTCAATCCGCTGGCCAACGCTGAACGCGCCAAGGAGCGGCGTGATTGGATTCTGGGCCGGATGTATCGACTGGGAAGAATAGACGAGGCGCGCTACCAACAAGCACTGGCGGAAGTTGTCGACGCGTCCTATCACGGCTCCTCGCCCGAACTCAACGCCCCTTATATAGCCGAAATGGCGCGCGCTGAAATGGTGGGCCGCTTCGGCAGCGCAGCCTACACCGACGGTTTCCGCGTTTATACCACCACAACCAGTGAACGCCAGATTGCCGCCAATGAGGCTCTGACACGGGGCTTGATCGAATACGACCAGCGTCACGGCTATCGTGGTCCGGAAGCTCAGCTGGCAGGTACTGATCATGAAGAATGGCTGAAAGAACTGGGCACTTATCGCAGCCAGTCCGGCCTACTACCCGCTGTAGTCAGTGCGATTTCCAAAGACGCCATCAAGGTCATCCTTCGTGACGGCAGCGAGCGGAGCATCGGATGGGAGAGCATGAAGTGGGCCCGCCCGTTCATCAACAGCAACAGCCTTGGGCCGCAACCCAAAGCCCCATCGGATGTAGTCAACGTTGGGGACGTGATCCGCGTCAGCATCACGGGTGATGAAACGCTGTTCACCCAAGTGCCTCAAGTGCAGGGCGCTCTTGTATCTATCGACCCTATTGATGGCTCTATCGAAGCCTTGACCGGCGGCTTTTCCTTTGGCCAAAGCAATTACAACCGTGCCATCCAGGCCAAGCGCCAACCTGGATCCAGCTTCAAACCCTTCGTCTACAGCGCGGCACTGGATGCCGGATTTACCCCCGCAACCCTGGTAAACGACTCACCTATCGTCTTCGTCGAGGAAGGCCTCGATCGCGTTTGGCGCCCAAAGAATGACAACAACACGTTCCTAGGTCCGATACGCCTGCGCGAAGCCCTGTACAAGTCGCGCAATCTGGTTTCGATTCGCCTTCTGCAAACCCTGGGCATTCCCTACACGGTCGATTACATCAAGCGCTTTGGCTTCAAAGGCGAGGACCTGCCCCCGAACCTCTCGCTCGCACTTGGCACCGCAACCCTGACCCCCATGGAAGTAACCATTGGCTGGACCGCTTTCGCCAATGGTGGTTACAAGATCGAACCCTACCTGATCGAGCGGATCGAGGATCGAGACGGCAAGACCATATTCGAGGCAAATCCTGTGCGCGTGCCGCAACGCAGCGCCGCTCAAGTGGAAGATGGTGAAGCACAGGTGACCACTTACGCTCAGAGCGACGCCCCGCCGATGGGCACATCGGATCTAGACACGCAGCAACCGCTGCATGCCGAGCAAATCATTGACGAGCGCACCGCGTACATCATGACCAGCATGCTGCAGGACGTTATCAAGCGCGGCACGGGCAGAAAGGCGCTGGCGATGGGACGTAGCGATATCGCCGGGAAGACCGGCACCACAAACGAGTCCAAGGACAGCTGGTTTTCCGGCTATAACGCGGACATCGTGACAACGGTCTGGGCCGGCTTCGATCAGCCACAAACGCTTGGTCGGCGGGAGTACGGAGGAACGGTGGCGCTGCCTATCTGGATCGATTACATGAGTTCGGTACTGGAAGGCATTCCCGAGCATGCACCTGCCGAACCCGAAGGAATCCTGACACTGCGGATCGACCCGAAAAGCGGCCGCGCAGCTTCTCCGGGCACACCAGATGCCTATTTCGAAATCTTTCGAAGTGAAGACTCACCGCCCAACATGGATGACGAGATCATTCCTGGCTCCACGTTGCCCGGCAGTCCGCTACCTGCGTCCGAAGCCGCACCCATCGACCTGTTCTAACCCACCAGAACGGCTCAGCTGTGACAACGGCTGAGCTATTCAGAATCTTTAAGGCAATTCTTCTCCATTAAAAAGCAGCGCCAAATAAAAAAAACCCGACCGAAGCCGGGTTTTTTTTCATGCTGCAAGCCCCGCCAAAGCGGGGCCATGCCAGACCTAGTCAGACATTGAACACGTCGTCGACCGATTTGAGCGGGTAGTTCGACGGGTACGGCAGGGTCGCCACGCCACTTTCGATCGCCGCCTTGGCCACCGCATCGGAAACGAGGGTAATCAAGCGTGGATCCATCGGCTTCGGAATGATGTATTCACGACCGAACTGCAGCTGTTCTACGCCATAAGCGGAGGCTACTTCAGCCGGAACCGGAAGTTTGGCCAAGTCTCGCAGCGCCAGTGCGGCGGCGATCTTCATTTCCTCGTTGATGCGCGACGCACGAACGTCCAATGCCCCACGGAAAATGAAAGGGAAACCCAGCACATTGTTGACCTGGTTCGGGTAATCCGAGCGCCCCGTCGCCATGATCACATCGGAACGTGTCGCGCGTGCCAGTTCCGGGCTGATCTCAGGATCCGGGTTCGAGCAAGCAAAGACTACCGGGTTCGCCGCCATGCGATTGAGTCCTTCAGCGCTCAGCAGGTTGGCGCCAGACAAACCAACGAAGACATCCGCGCCATCGAGCGCATCATCCAGCGTGCGCTTGTCGGTTTCGTGAGCAAATACAGCCTTGTACTGGTTTAGGTCGTCGCGGCCGGCATGGATGACACCCTTGCGATCGATCATGAAGATGTTCTCGATCTTCGCACCCATGCTCACCAGCAACTTCATGCAGGAAGTCGCCGCAGCGCCTGCACCGAGGCAGACGATCTTGGCCTGCTCCAGCGTTTTGCCGGCGATCTCCAGTGCGTTGAGCATGCCCGCCGCGGTAACGATGGCAGTACCGTGCTGGTCATCATGAAACACCGGGATATCGCACTGCTCGATCAGCGCGCGCTCGATCTCGAAGCATTCCGGGGCCTTGATATCTTCCAGGTTGATGCCACCGAAGGTGATGGAGATGCGCTTGACCGTATCAATGAAGGCCTGCGGGCTTTCCGCATCGACTTCGATATCGAACACGTCGACGCCGGCGAAGCGCTTGAACAGGACACCCTTGCCTTCCATAACCGGCTTGGATGCCAACGGCCCAAGGTTGCCAAGGCCAAGAATCGCGGTGCCATCGGAAATCACAGCGACCAGATTGCCTTTACCGGTGTATCGGTAAGCCAGCTCCGGGTCACGGCCGATTTCTCGTACCGGCTCTGCTACGCCAGGGCTGTAGGCCAATGCCAGGTCCCGAGCGGTGGAAGTGGGCTTGGTCAACTCGACGCTCAGCTTTCCCGGACGGGGCTTGGCGTGGTATTCGAGCGCGGCTGTTTTCAGGTCAGTCATGGGGCATTTCCGCTTGTTTTTTCTGGGACAGACAGGCCGCCGAGCATACGCCAAGACTGATCGCCGTCACAACCCAATGGAAAAAGCTGACTGTCAAGTGCTCGCTCTACGACCTTCAGATGACAGGCGAGCAACGATCCCTATACCTCCTGCGCCGCGCGTAAAACGCGTCAGGGCAGCGGAGCGAGCATCGATGGGTGGCTTATTCTCAGCAACCAGCGCGCCTGCTGCGACAAATTCGCGCGCCCCTTGCGATCGACCACCCAACCCCTTGCCTCGATCTCTTTGCCGGGCAGGTCTTTCAATGAATCGTCAAACCCCGCAACGGCATCGCGCGGAATCTGCAGGACCAATGGGCCGTCCAGTTCCAGCCAGACGCCACCCCGATTCACCTCCAGCCGATCGACACGTGCCCGGACCAGCGCAAAACCGCCATGGCGTAAACGCTCCGTCGAGATTACCGGAGATCGGCGCCATACCCCCTCGCCGGCGGAGCGGGCCTGACGCTCTACGGCTCGGTGACAATCGGCCAACAAGCTATTGGGCGCGATAGCCACAAAGAAACCCAGCCCTTCGGCAAGCAGCACAGCTTCCAGGTTCTCGCCGCGATCGTTGAAGGCATGGGCCAGAAGACGGCCGTAGTGATCCCGAGCCTGTTGACCGAGGCGCAGATCCAACCGCCCACCGCTGGCTTTCACCAATGCCTGCAGTCGTTGCCGGGCCGCATCCGCGAAAGGCTCGGCACTGCGTCCCTTGCGGCCCATCTCAGGCGCATTCACGCCGATGAGGCGCACGTTGCGCCCATCGGCCAGGCGCAACGTATCGCCATCGATGACCGTCGCCACCTTTACTCGTGACAGCGGACCACTGACGGGACAGAACGCCTGCGCCTGCAGGCTGAAAATGGCACAAACGAAAAAGGCGCCCACCAGGGACGCCTTTTTCAGTTGCTCGGAAAACCTCATGGGATTTCCGTCGCGGCGACAGCTTACTTGGCGCCGAACACACCGAAACGCTGCTTGAAGCGGTCGATACGGCCGCCGGTATCTAGCACTTTCTGCTTGCCGGTGTAGAACGGATGGCACTCGGAGCAGACGTCGATGCTCAGATCTTTGCCCAGCGTGGAGCGAGTCTTGATAACGTTGCCGCAGCTGCAAGTGGCGTCGATTTCAACGTAATTAGGATGGATATCGGCTTTCATGGAAAATCCTCTAGGACTTGTGCCGCCACCCGACCCTATGTCGAGTACCGCACGGAAGGGCGCGAATGATACCAGAGCCCGATATCGATGCAAGGACAGCTGATCGCCTCATATAGTGCCGATGCGGACACCCGCCCCGCTCAAGGCATCGCGACACTGTCATCGCGCCGTATCGTTTAAGATCGGCATTCGTCGCTAAGGACTACCGCGTGCCCCAACCCATACTCCGTCTCGCGCTCCCCTCTCCGCTGCGCAGACTCTTCGACTACCTTCCACCCGCTAGCGTCCCACCCGCGTCGCTGCAGCCAGGCATGCGGCTGCGCGTGCCGTTCGGGCGGCGTGAAATCGTCGGGGTTCTGGTTGAGGTCGTTGATCATAGTGCGGTCCCCGAAGCGAAGCTCAAACCGGCGCTGGAGCTGCTCGATACCCGCTCCCCGCTCCCGTCCGCTCTGTTCAGATTGTGTCTGTGGACTGCCCAGTATTATCAGCACAGCTTGGGCGATACCTTCAGTTGGGCACTGCCGGTTCTGTTGCGCCAGGGCGAACCCGCCGAGGCAAGACAGGAGCGTTTCTGGCATGTCACCGACGGGGCGCGGCCCGAAGACCCTCGCCTCAGCCGAGCTCCGCGTCAGCGCGAGGCGTTGAGAACCATCGCCCAACATCCCCACGGCGTGGCCCACTCACTACTCACCCAGTTGCAATTGAGCAAGGACAGCCTGGATCTGCTGCTGCAAAAGGGTTTGTTACGCATCGAGACCCGCCGTAGTCATCAGGTTCAGCGCCATCAGGGCAGCTGGCTGCTACAGCCTGAACTGCCGCTGAATCAGGAACAACGCGCCGCGTTCGAAGCCATTCGCGCCGGCCTGGATGGGTTCCAGGTATCTCTGCTGGCGGGCGTCACCGGCAGCGGCAAGACCGAGGTCTATCTGCAGCTGATCCACCAGGTGCTCAAAGCCGGCAAGCAGGCCTTGGTGCTGATCCCCGAAATCAACCTCGGCCCGCAAACCCTGGCCCGCTTTGAGAAGCGCTTCAACGCCCGCATCGCCCTACTGCACTCCAACGTCAACGACCGTGAACGCCTGGATGCCTGGCTGGCGGCACGGGACGGCGAGGCGGACATCATCATCGGCACCCGCTCAGCGCTGTTCACCCCGATGAAAAGCCCCGGGCTGATCATCCTCGACGAGGAGCATGACGCCTCGTATAAACAGCAGGAAGGCCTGCGCTACCACGCCCGTAATCTGGCAATCGTCAGAGCACGCCAGGAGAATCTGCCGGTTCTGCTGGGGTCGGCCACACCCTCACTGGAAAGCCTGCACAATGCCCACAGCGGCCGCTACGCCCTGCTAAAGCTGACCCAGCGCGCTGGCGATGCGCAGGCCCCACGCTTTCTGCGTCTGGATGTGAAAAGTCGACCTCTGGACTCAGGCATCTCCGGCCCGCTGCAGCAGGCCATGGCTCAGACACTCGCTGCCGGACAACAGGTCCTCGTGTTCCTGAACCGCCGCGGCTTCGCTCCATCGCTGCTTTGCCACGATTGCGGCTGGCTCAGCCAATGCCCGCGTTGTGACGCCAGAATGACCCTGCATCAGCGTCACAACGAGCTACGCTGCCACCATTGCGGCCACGCCGAACGCCCACCGCGCAGTTGCCCGGATTGCAACAGCGTCGATCTACGCCCCGTTGGAACCGGTACCGAGCGCGCCGAAGAACGATTGGGCATCATCTTTCCGGACTATCCTGTGCTGCGCATTGATCGCGACAGCACTTCGCGCAAGGGCTCGATGGAGCAGCTGCTGGCCACCATCAACCGCGGCGAACCTTGCCTGCTGATCGGCACCCAGATGCTTGCCAAAGGTCACCATTTCCCCCGCGTCACACTGGTCGCCATTCTCGACGCCGATGGCGGGCTATTCTCGGCTGACTTCCGTGCCAGCGAGCGCATGGCCCAGCTAATCGTCCAGGTAGCCGGTCGCGCGGGCCGCGCCGAAGAGACCGGCAAAGTCATCATTCAGACACACCTTGCCGATCACCCGCTGCTGGTCCAGCTCACCGAACAAGGCTATTTCGCTTTTGCCGACCAAGCACTGAGCGAGCGCCGTGCCGCTGGCCTGCCGCCATTTAGCCATCTGGCTCTGCTGCGTGCCGAGGCGACGAAGCCCGGTCAGGCCGAAGAATTCCTCGATCACGCCTGCCATGAGGCCGAACAGCTCATGGCGCAGCTCGGCCTCAGCGGTATCGAACTGCTGGGACCGGTGCCGGCACCAATGGAGCGTCGCGCAGGGCGTTATCGCGCCCAGCTGTTGCTGCAGGCCAATGCCCGCGCCCCTCTGCACAAGTTGATGAACGCATGGCTGCCAATAATCGAGCAACTTCCTTCCAGTCGCGCGGTGCGCTGGTCGCTGGATATCGATCCGATCGATTTGTTCTAACCCTGCCCTGCCGCAGCCATCCAGCTACAAACTTTCGTCGGCTTTTTGGCTTCCGCTTGCCCTGGTGGCTTGTCGCTTGCCGCTGCTCTTATAATGCGCAGTTTTCGACCAAAGCCTCCGGGCCGACCGAGCAAACGATGAAAGACAGCATTCGCCACCTTATCCAGCAAGCCCTTGTTCGCCTCACCGCTGAAGGGGTGCTGCCTGAAGGATTGAGTCCGACCATCCAGGTGGAGAACACCCGCGACAAGACTCACGGCGACTTCGCCAGCAACATCGCCATGATGCTGGCCAAACCTGCCGGAATGAAACCCCGCGACCTGGCCCAGAAGCTCATCGAGGCATTACCGGCGGACCCCAGCGTTAGCAAGGTGGAGATCGCCGGCCCGGGCTTTCTCAACTTCTTTCAGAACAGCGCCGCGCTCGCCCAACGTCTTGACGCGGCGCTCGGCGACCCGCATCTCTGCGTCAGCAAGGCAGGTCCAACGCAGCGAGTCGTAATTGACCTGTCGTCGCCGAACCTGGCGAAGGAAATGCACGTTGGCCACCTGCGCTCGACCATCATCGGCGATGCGGTGGCGCGCGTGCTGGAGTTTCTCGGCGACGAGGTGATCCGGCAGAACCACGTCGGTGATTGGGGTACGCAGTTCGGCATGTTGCTCGCTTACCTAGAGGAAAACCCCGCCGCCGCCGAAACGGAGCTGTCCGACCTGGAACAGTTCTATCGCGCCGCGAAACAGCGCTTCGATGATTCTGCCGCGTTCGCCGATCGAGCCCGCGAACTGGTAGTGAAGCTGCAGGCCGGCGACGCCGACTGCCTGCGCCTGTGGAATCGCTTCAACGAGATTTCCCTGTCGCACTGCCAGAAGGTCTACGACCGCCTGAACGTCAAACTCACCCCTGACGACGTCAAAGGCGAAAGTGCCTACAACGCCGAGCTGGGCGACATCGTCGAGTCATTGAAAGCCAAGGGGCTTTTGAGCGAAAGCAACGGCGCCCAGTGCGTGTTTATCGAGGAATTCAAGAACGCCGAGGGCAACCCGCTCCCGGTCATCGTGCAGAAGGCCGGCGGCGGCTACCTCTATGCCACCACCGATCTGGCGTCCATGCGCTACCGCAGCCAGCAATTGAAAGCCGATCGCGCCCTGTACTTCGTCGATCAACGCCAGGCCCTGCACTTCCAGATGGCCTTCGAAGTCGCGCGCCTTGCCGGCTTCGTCAGCAGCGACATGCAGCTCGAGCACATGGGTTTCGGCACCATGAACGGTGCCGATGGCCGGCCATTCAAGACTCGCGACGGTGGCACCGTGAAGCTGGTCGACCTGCTCGACGAAGCCGAACAGCGCGCCTACAGCCTGGTGAAGGGCAAGAACCCGGATCTGGACGAGGCAGAGCTCCGCCAGATCGCTCGCGCCGTCGGTATCGGCGCAGTGAAATATGCGGACCTGTCCAAGCACCGCACCAGCGACTACAGCTTCAACTTCGAACAGATGCTCAGTTTCGAAGGCAACACCGCGCCCTATCTTCTCTATGCTTACACCCGCGTGGCCAGCGTGTTCCGCAAGCTTGGTACCGGGATGGACGGCCTGACCGGCGAGATACAGCTGCAAGCCGAACAGGAACAAGCGCTGGGCGCGAAGCTTGCCCAGTTCGCAGAAGTACTGAATGGTGTCGGCGAGAAGGGCGTCCCGCATTTGCTATGCAGCTACCTGTACGATCTGGCCGGGTTGTTTTCGAGCTTCTACGAACACTGCCCGATACTCACCGCCGATAGCGACACTGCGAAGCAGAGTCGCCTGCGCCTGGCCGCGCTGACCGGCAAGACCCTCAAGCAAGGCCTGGAATTGCTCGGCCTGGAAACCCTGGAGCGGATGTAAGTGGCAACCAGGAAAAAACCCGCCCCCAAGCGCGGGGCGAGCCGCTATCAGGCGCCCGCCAAAAAGCCCGTACCCGGCTGGGTCTGGCTGGTTTGTGGTTTGGTCATCGGCGGTTTCATCACGTTCCTGATGAACCTCGAACCCGGCCGGGACGAGATCAAGCGCACCACGGACGCACCCAAGCCTAAAGAGCAACCGAAGCGCTCCTTGCCGGCACAGGAGCAACCGGTAAAGCCCAAGTACGACTTCTATACGTTGCTACCTGAGTCCGAAGTGATTCTGCCGCCGGAAGCGTCTAAGCCCGAACCGCCCAAGCCGGTGACACCCGAAGAAGCCGCCAAGATCGACACGGCGCGGGCAGAAGCTGCGCTGAACGGCCAGGTACCGCCGCCTCCACCGCTGGTGGCCAAGGCGCCGGTTACCCAGTTCTTCCTGCAGGCCGGCTCGTTCCGCAAGCAGCAGGAAGCGGAAAAGGTCAGGGCTCAGATCATCCTGCTGGGTCAGGATGTGCGTGTCGAGAACGTCACCGTTCGTGATGAGGATTGGTACCGCGTTCTGGTCGGCCCCTTCGCCAATCGGGAGCAGCTTGGTCAGGCACAGAAGACGCTATCTGCAAGCGGCTACAACAACTTGCTGCTTCAGCAACGGCAGGCACGCTAAACCAAGGCGTCACCCGAAACACACAAGAGCCGCGAAACAGCGGCTCTAGCCTTCCCGCGGCGCGTAAGCGAAGACATCGGCGCGCATCTGGGTCGCGTCCATCCCCGCCTCTACCAGCGCATCCAGCGTGCCGTAGATCATTGCCGGCGAACCGCTGGCATAGACATGCACCGGCTTGAGATCACCGAAGTCCTCGCATACGGCTTCGTGCAGCATGCCGCAACGCCCCTGCCAGCCACAGACGTCACTGACCACTTGGTGGAGAAATAGATTGGGCATCTCTCGCCACTCATCCCAGTGGGGTAACTGATAGAAGTCTTCCGGCCGGCGCACGCCCCAGTACAGATGCACCGGATGGGCGAAGCCCTCGGCCCGGCAATGTTCGATCAGGCTGTGCATCTGCGCCATTCCGGTTCCGGCCGCGATCAGTACCAGCGGTCCATTCGGGAGCTCGGCGAGATGCGTATCGCCGAACGGCATCTGCACGCTGACCATCCCTTGGCGCCTGATGAAATCGAGCAAACCGATCGTCGACGGCTCACGTGCCAGCACATGCAGTTCCAGTTCACGACCACGCCCCGGCGCAGACGCCAGGGAAAAGGCACTGAACTCGCCGTCTTCGCGCTTCAGCAGCAGGTACTGTCCGGCGTGATAGCGCGGCGGCTTGCCTGCAGGCGCGCGGAGCAGCAACCGGAACACGTCGCCGCCCACGTCCTGGCAACTGATCAGCTGGCAACCGAACGTCCGTACCGGCAGCTCGCCAGGGGCGAGCACGCCGTCCCATAGCAGGACACAATCCTCTTCAGGCTCGGCCAGACAGGCGAAAACCTCGCCATGATCCTGACTTACACCACGCTGGCGCACCCGACCATTGACCAGCAAGGCCGCGCAGACCAGACAGTTACCGTTGCGACAGGCCTGCGGGCAGTCGTAGCCCAGGCGCCGGGCAGCGTCGAGTATCAGCTCGCCCCGCTGGACTTCAAGCACGGCCCCAGAGGGTTGTAGCGTAACTTTCATCTATGCAAAAACCTGAAATAACGACTACGGATCATCAGTCGATGCCCAGCTCAGCCCAGAGTTCGTCGACCCGGCGTTTGACCGCCTCATCCTGAACGATGGCGCGACCCCACTCGCGGCTGGTCTCGCCCGGCCACTTGTGCGTGGCGTCGAGCCCCATCTTGCTGCCGAGGCCGGATACCGGAGAGGCAAAATCAAGGTAATCGATGGGCGTGTTCTCGATCATCACCGTATCGCGCTTGGGGTCCATGCGTGTGGTGATCGCCCATATCACATCGTTCCAGTCGCGAGCATCGATGTCGTCGTCGGTAACGATGACGAACTTGGTGTACATGAACTGGCGCAGGAAGCTCCACACGCCAAGCATCACCCGCTTGGCATGGCCGGGGTACTGCTTCTTCATGGTCACCACCGCCATGCGGTAGGAACAACCTTCAGGCGGCAGGTAGAAATCGGTGATTTCCGGGAACTGCTTCTGCAGGATCGGCACGAAGACTTCGTTGAGCGCCACGCCAAGGATCGCCGGCTCGTCCGGCGGGCGGCCGGTGTAGGTGCTGTGGTAGATCGCATCGCGGCGCTTGGTGATGCGCTCGATGGTGAACACGGGGAAGCGATCCACTTCGTTGTAATAGCCGGTGTGGTCGCCGTAGGGCCCTTCGTCGGCCATCTCGCCGGGATAGATGTGCCCTTCGAGAATGATTTCGGCACCGGCCGGGACCTGCAGATCGCTGCCGCGGCATTTCACCAGCTCGGTGCGGCTGCCGCGCAACAGGCCGGCAAAGGCGTATTCGGAGAGCGAATCGGGTACCGGCGTGACGGCGCCGAGAATGGTGGCCGGGTCTGCGCCAAGTGCCACCGCGACCGGGTAGGGTCGATCGGGATATTTCTCGCACCACTCACGGTAATCCAGCGCACCACCGCGATGGCTGAGCCAGCGCATGATGACCTTGTTGCGGCCAATCACCTGCTGACGATAGATACCCAGATTCTGCCGATCCTTGTTCGGTCCCTTGGTGATGGTCAGGCCCCAGGTAATCAGCGGCGCGGCATCGCCCGGCCAACAGGTCTGTACCGGCAGCGCGGACAAATCGACGTCCTCGCCTTCTATCACCACTTCCTGGCAGGGCGCATCCTTGAGCACCTTGGGCGCCATGCTGATGACCTTCTTATAGATCGGCAGCTTGCTCCAGGCATCCTTGAGGCCTTTCGGCGGCTCCGGCTCTTTGAGAAAGGCCAGCAGCTTGCCGATCTCACGGAGTTCCGAGACTTCCTCGGCGCCCATACCGAGCGCGACGCGTTTGGGCGTGCCGAACAGGTTGCCCAGCACCGGCATGTCGAAGCCGGTCGGATTTTCGAAAAGCAACGCCGGGCCCTGCTTACGCAGAGTGCGGTCACATACTTCAGTCATTTCCAGAACGGGAGAGACGGCGGCCGAAACGCGCTTGAGTTCGCCGCGCTGTTCCAAGCCACTGATAAAGTCGCGCAAATCGCGATACTGCATGCTTGAGCCTCGCATGGGCCGGCAAGTGTCGAGGCGCAGAGTTTAGCCTTGGCGCGGCCGATTCCAAAACCTGCAGACAGACAAAGGCCAGGTTTCCCCGGCCTCGGTGGCACGACCAGACGCTTACTTGCGCTTCATCGACATGAAGAATTCATCGTTGGTCTTGGTGTCCTTGAGCTTGTCCAGCAGGAACTCGATGGCGGCGCTTTCATCCATCGGGTGCAGCAGCTTGCGCAGAATCCAGATGCGCTGCAGCTCCTCTTCGCTGGTCAGCAACTCTTCGCGACGAGTGCCCGATCGGTTGATGTTGATGGCAGGGAACACACGTTTCTCGGCGATGCGGCGGTCCAGCTGCAGCTCGAGGTTACCGGTGCCCTTGAATTCCTCGTAGATCACCTCGTCCATCTTCGAGCCGGTTTCCACCAGCGCGGTGGCGAGAATCGTCAGGCTGCCGCCTTCCTCGATGTTGCGCGCGGCGCCGAAGAAGCGCTTGGGCTTTTCCAGCGCATGGGCGTCGACACCACCGGTCAACACCTTGCCAGAGCTTGGGATAACAGTGTTGTAGGCGCGCGCCAGACGGGTGATGGAATCGAGCAGGATGACCACATCCTTTTTGTGCTCGACCAGGCGCTTGGCCTTCTCGATCACCATTTCGGCGACCTGCACGTGGCGAGTCGGCGGCTCGTCGAAGGTGGACGCGACCACTTCGCCGCGCACGGTGCGCTGCATTTCGGTCACTTCCTCCGGGCGCTCGTCGATCAACAAGACGATCAGGTGGCACTCGGGGTTATTGCGGGTGATGTTGCTGGCGATGTTCTGCAGCATGATCGTCTTGCCCGCTTTCGGCGGAGCGACGATCAGGCCACGCTGACCCTTGCCGATCGGCGCGCAGAGGTCGATCACCCGGCCGGTCAGGTCTTCGGTGGAGCCGTTTCCGGCTTCCATCGTCAGCCGCTTGTTGGCGAACAGCGGCGTCAGGTTCTCGAACAGGATCTTGCTCTTGGCGTTTTCCGGCCGGTCGAAATTGATCGTATCGACTTTGAGCAGCGCGAAATAACGCTCGCCTTCTTTAGGCGGACGAATCTTGCCGACAATGGTGTCGCCGGTGCGCAGGTTGAAGCGGCGGATCTGGCTCGGCGAGACATAGATGTCGTCAGGGCCGGCGAGGTATGACGAATCCGCGGAGCGCAGGAAGCCGAAGCCATCCTGGAGAATCTCCAGCACGCCATCACCGGAGATTTCCTCGCCGCTTTTCGCGTGCTTTTTCAGCAGGGAGAAAATCACGTCCTGCTTACGCGAACGGGCCATGTTGTCGATGCCCATCTGTTCGGCCATTTCCAGCAGCTCGGTGATGGGCTTTTGCTTAAGTTCGGTCAGATTCATAGAAAGAGATCAGGAAGGATGAAGAAAGCGATTAGCTTTAGAAGCCGCGCAGCAGGATACGAACAGATTCGTTGTGCTTTATGAGGCTGAAGTGCGTCGGCGACGGCATGCAGAGGGCGACGGAAGAAGCGTCGCGGGGCCGAATTTAGCACCGCGCAGACGAAGCGTCCACCCTGCCGCAAGAAAAAAGCCCCCGCATTTGCGGGGGCTTTGGATAGCAGCGCTTCTCTAACTCAGATGTTGCTGTCGAGAAACGCAGCCAGCTGCGACTTCGACAAAGCGCCAACCTTGGTGGCTTCGACGTTGCCGTTCTTGAACAGCATCAGTGTCGGAATGCCGCGAACGCCGTACTTCGGCGGGGTTTCCTGATTCTCGTCGATGTTCAGCTTGCAGACCTTGAGCTTGCCCTCGTAATCCTTGGCGATCTCATCGAGTACCGGAGCGATCATCTTGCATGGACCACACCACTCGGCCCAGTAATCGACCAGCACAGGGCCATCTGCCTGGAGCACGTCCTGCTCGAAACTGCTGTCGCTGACATTGTTGATGTATTCGCTCATGGATGTTCTCCAGGGTCAAAACTGAAAGTGACGCCATCATAGCCCGGCTTGATGCGGACCGAAAGTCGCAGCCTGTTACTTGGTCAATCGGGGCACGGCGACGAATTACAAGCCCTGTGGCCGATAATCGGGCCCTACGTGAAGGCGCTGCGCGTTGGCGGATGCCGATGATCATGTCAGGATGTCGGGGTTTTGCACAGAGACCGCGCCATGCCCCCACCAGCCGCCGAACCCTCTCCACTGATCGCCGCCCTCGATCTCGGATCCAACAGCTTCCACATGGTCCTGGCCCGCATCAGCAACGGCGAAATGCGCATCCTTGAGCGGCTCGGTGAAAAGGTTCAATTGGCCGCCGGCATCGATGAGAACCGAATGCTCGACGATGCCGCCATGCAGCGCGGCCTCGACTGTCTGCGCCGCTTCGCGCAACTGGTCAATCATCTGCCTCAAGGCTCGGTGCGTGTGGTAGGCACCAACGCCCTGCGTGAAGCTCGCAATCGAGCGCTGTTCATCCGCCAGGCCGAGACGATCATCAATCATCAGGTTGAAGTGATTTCCGGCCGGGAAGAAGCGCGACTGATCTATCTCGGGGTGTCGCACACCTTCCCGACGGCGCCCGGCAAGCGGCTGGTCATCGATATCGGCGGCGGCAGTACCGAGTTCATCATCGGTGAGGGTTTCGATTCGCTGCTGCGCGAGAGCCTGCAGATGGGTTGCGTGAGCTTCACCCAGCGTTTCTTCCGTGACGGCAAGATCACCGCTGCACGCTATGCCCAGGCCTACACGGCGGCACGACTCGAGCTGATGAGCATCGAGCATGGTCTGCGCCGGCTCGGCTGGCAGGATACGGTCGGCGCGTCCGGCACCATTCGCGCCATCGGTCTGGCGATCAAAGGCGCGGGGTTGAGCAATGGCCAGGTGACCAGCGAAGGACTGGGGTGGCTCAAGCGCAAGCTGTTCAAGCTGGGCGATGTAGACAGGATCGACATGGACGGCATCAAGCCGGATCGTCGCAGCATTTTTCCCGCAGGCCTGGCCATCCTTGAAGCGGCGTTCGATGCGCTGGAACTCAGCAGCATGGCGCATTCCGAGGGCGCGCTACGCGAAGGCGTGCTCTACGACCTCATCGGCCGCCATCATCAGGAAGACATCCGCAGCCGCACCCTGAGCTTTCTCATGGAGCGCTATCACGTCGACAACGAGCAGGCGGCGCGGGTTGAAAGCAAGGCTCTGGAGGCGCTCGACCAAGTGTCGGCCGATTGGGAGCTAGTCGAGGACTGGCACCGTGAGCTGCTGACTTGGGCTGCTCGGGTGCACGAAGTGGGCCTTGATATCGCGCACTACCATTACCACAAACACGGCGCCTACCTGATCGAGCACTCTGATCTTCCGGGTTTCTCACGTCAGGATCAGCAAATGCTCGCGCTACTGGTGCGCGGGCATCGTCGCAACATACCGAGGCAAAAGTTCGAAGAGCTGAGTGAGGACGGCGTGAAGCTGACCCGCCTCTGCGTGCTATTGCGGTTCGCCATCCTGTTCCACCACATCCGCGGGCCGCAGCAGGCGCCGGCGTTCACGCTCAAGGCTGACGACAACAGCCTCGACGTGGCCTTTCCCAGCGGCTGGCTGGAAAACAATCCGTTGACCCAGGCCGATTTCGCCTTGGAAGCGGAATGGCTGAAGCGCATTGATTTCACCTTGACGGTACGCTGAGCGCGCGCCCGACCACGCGGGCGCGCAGCTCAAGCGTCGGCGATCTCACGCACCGGGCGCGTCAGCGCGCGCTCGGGCTACCCAGGCGCTCCAGCAGAGCGCTCTGCACGTTACGCGGGTTCTGGTTGCCACTCGGACTGTTACGCACGTAGCTGCCATCGGGCTGCAGCACCCAGCTCTGGGTATTGTCGGTCAGGAATCCTTCCAGTTCTTTTTTCACCCGCGTGATCAGCTTCTTACCTTCGACGGGGAAGCAGGTCTCGACGCGACGGTCCAGATTGCGTTCCATCCAGTCGGCACTGGACAGGTAGAGTTTCTCGTCGCCACCGTTGAGGAAGTAAAAGACCCGACTGTGTTCAAGGAAGCGTCCGATGATCGAGCGCACCTGGATGTTGTGCGAGACGCCCAGAATTCCCGGGCGCAAGCAGCACATGCCACGCACGATCAGGTCGATGCGCACGCCCGTCTGGCTAGCCTTGTACAACGCACGGATCATCTTCGGATCGGTCAACGAGTTGACCTTGAGAATGATGTGCGCCGGTTTGCCTTCGCTGGCGTGCTGAGTCTCCTGCGTGATCATGTCGAGCAACGATTTCTTCAGCGTGAACGGCGCGTGCAGGAGCTTTTTCATGCGCATCGTCTTGCCCATGCCGATCAGCTGGCTGAACAGTTTGGAGACGTCTTCGCAAAGCGCATCGTCCGAGGTCAGCAGGCTGTAATCGGTGTACAACCGCGCGTTGCCAGCGTGATAGTTGCCGGTCCCTAGATGAGCGTAGCGGCGCAGTTCGCCGTTTTCGCGGCGCAGGATCAGCATCATCTTGGCGTGGGTCTTGTAACCAACCACGCCGTAGATGACGACCGCGCCGGCCTGCTGCAGGCGGCTGGCCAGCTGCAGGTTGGATTCCTCGTCGAACCGTGCACGCAACTCGATCACCGCAGTGACTTCCTTGCCATTGCGCGCCGCCTCGACCAGCGCATCGACGATCTCCGAGTTGGCGCCGGAGCGATAGAGCGTTTGCTTGACCGCCAGCACGCAAGGGTCCTTGGCCGCCTCGCGCAACAGGTCGATGACCGGCGTGAAGGATTCGTACGGGTGCAACAGCAGGATGTCCTGCTTGCCGACGACGTTGAAGATGTTTTCGCTGTTCTGCAGAAGTTTTGGAATCGCCGGAGTGAAGGGCATGTATTGCAGCTGCGGATGGCTATCCAGCCCTGTGATGCTGAACAGTCGGGTCAGGTTGACCGGCCCGTTCACTCGATACAGTTCGCTCTCGCTGAGGCTGAATTGCTTGAGCAGGAAATTGGCCAGGTGAGGTGGGCAGGTATCGGCTACCTCCAGACGCACCGCATCGCCGTAGCGTCGGGACATCAGCTCGCCGCGCAACGCCCTCGCGAGGTCCTCGACATCCTCGGTATCGACCGAAAGGTCGGCGTTGCGCGTCAGGCGGAACTGATAGCAGCCCTTAACCTTCATGCCGTGGAATAGATCGTCCGCGTGCGCGTGGATCATCGACGAAAGGAATACATGATTGGCGCCCGCCCCACCCACCTCTTCCGGTACGCGGATCACTCGCGGCAACAGTCGCGGCGCCGGAATGATCGCCAGTCCCGAGTCCCGACCAAAGGCGTCGATGCCTTCAAGTTCGACGATGAAGTTGAGACTTTTGTTGACCAGCAAGGGAAACGGATGCGTCGGGTCCAACCCGATCGGGGTGATGATCGGCGCGATTTCGTCACGGAAATAACGACGCACCCAAGTTTTGATCTTGACCGTCCAGTGACGGCGACGAATGAAGCGCACCTGGTGCTCGGCCAGCTCCGGCAGCAGCACTTCGTTGAGGATCGAATACTGCCGGCTGACCTGTTCGTGGACTAGCTCGGAAATCCGCGCCAGCGCCTGATGCGGCTGCAGCCCGTCGGCGCCGGCCTGTTCGCGGGCATAGGTAACCTGCTTCTTCAGCCCGGCGACGCGAATCTCGAAGAATTCGTCGAGGTTGCTGGAAAAGATCAGCAGGAACTTCAACCGTTCCAGCAACGGATTGGACTCATCCAGCGCCTGCTCCAGCACGCGGATATTGAATTGCAGCTGCGACAACTCACGATGGATATAGAGGCTGTTGTCGTCCAGGTTGGGCGCTGGCTGCGGTGCCGGTACGGGCGCCTCCTCCTGCGTCTCCACCTCGGGAACTGGCGCAGCCAGCTCCTCTAGGGGTTGCGCCTCGTTGTTGGCAAGCTGCAATTCGCTTTCGCTGAGTCCCTGGTTGGTCATGGGTCTGCCTCGAAGGGGCTCAGTGCCCCTGTTTCAATTGTTGTGCGGCCTGTTTGGCGAAGTAGGTGAGGATGCCATCGGCGCCGGCACGTTTGAAGGCGGTCAGCGACTCCAGAATCACCGCCTCGCTCAACCAACCGTTCTGGATGGCGGCCTTATGCATCGCGTATTCGCCACTGACCTGATAGACGAACGTCGGCACGCGGAAGGCATCCTTGACCCGCCAGAGAATGTCGAGATAGGGCATGCCCGGCTTGACCATGACCATGTCGGCACCCTCGGAGAGATCGGCGCCCACTTCGTGCAGCGCCTCGTCACTGTTGGCCGGGTCCATCTGATAGGTGTTCTTGCTTCCCTTGCCGAGATTACCGGCCGACCCCACCGCATCGCGGAACGGGCCATAGTAGGCGCTGGCATATTTGGCCGAGTAGGCCATGATGCGCACGTTGTGATGCTCGGCCACTTCGAGCGCCTCGCGGATGGCCTGGATGCGCCCATCCATCATGTCTGACGGCGCCAACACCTGGGCGCCGGCCTCGGCATGGGAGAGCGCCTGGCGGACCAGCGCATCGACCGTCACATCGTTCTGCACATAGCCCTGCTCATCCAGAATGCCGTCCTGGCCATGGGTGGTGAACGGGTCGAGCGCAACGTCGGTGATGATGCCCAGCTCCGGGAACCGCTCACGCAGTGCGCGCGTGGCGCGCTGGGCGATGCCGTCCGGATTCCAGGCTTCGGCCGCGTCCAGGGATTTCTTCTCCAGTGGCGTGACCGGAAACAGCGCCAGCGCCGGAATGCCCAGCGCCACCAATTCCTCTGCCTCTTCGAGCAACAGATCAATGGACAGACGCTCAACGCCGGGCATCGAAGGCACCTGCTCGCGGCGATTTTCGCCATCGAGGACGAACACAGGCAGAATCAGGTCGTCCACGCTCAGCTTATGTTCGCGCACCAGCCGCCGGGAAAAATCGTCACGACGGTTACGACGCAGGCGAGTAGCGGGAAACAATCGATTGGCAGGAACGAAACTCACAGCGAACTCCTGGCCCGCAGAACGGGCGAATATGACGTTTATAGGCCGACTTCGTGACCGATTGATGACAGCGCCGTTAAACGACGCCGCGCGTTGCCCTCATTGTCGCCAGCCGAGGCAGGCACTGCCAGTGCTTTGATCGGGCAACCGTCTGGCTGAAAGCCTGCGTGCAAGCCCTGGCTTCGACTGAACACCCGTCCTGGCGAGGAATCCAACAGTACAACCGGCTGCCGTTGAAGCTCGTGTAAAAACTGGCGAATGAGTTTTGCATGCGGTCTGTCAGCAAAATGCGCCGCCAGAACTGAACCGCTAGCTTTTAATTCAGGCCACCGGGTACGGGCTTACCTTGAACCCCGCCAGGGATTAGCATCGAAGACTTTCGCCCGGCGTCTTCCGGGCCGCTGAATCTGACCAGGAGTATCCCTATGAACAAAAAAGTCGCCGTGATCCTTTCCGGCTGTGGCGTCTACGACGGTTCGGAAATCTACGAGAGCGTGATTACCTTGTTGCGCCTGGACCAACGCGGCGCAACGGTTCGCTGCTTCGCGCCTAACATCGCGCAGATGCATGTGATCAACCATCTGACCGGCGACGAGATGCCGGAGAGCCGCAACGTGCTGATCGAATCCGCCCGCCTGGCTCGCGGCGAAATCAGCGATCTGCGCGAGTTGAATGTGGACGAGTTCGATGCGCTGATCATGCCCGGCGGCTTTGGCGCGGCAAAGAACCTCTCCGATTTCGCCACTCAGGGCGCCGCCAGCAAGGTCCTCCCGGATGTGCTGTCAGCGGCTCAGGCGTTTGCGAAAGCCGGCAAGCCGGTTGGCATGATGTGCATCGCACCCACCATGGCGGCACAGATCTTCGGCGCTGGCGTAGTCTGCACGCTGGGCAATGACGACGATCCCGCCGCAAGCGCAGCGCGCGAAATGGGCATCGAGCACCAAGCCTGCGAGGTCACCGAACTCGTCGAGGATTCCAGGCACAATCTGGTGACGACCCCTGCCTACATGCTCGCGCAATCGATCAGCGAAGCGGCGTCGGGCATCTACAAACTAGTCGACCGAGTGCTGGAGCTCACCCACAAGTAAGCACCAGGCCCACCTCCCTCATCCCGAGCTCAGGCTCGGGATTTTCGTTCGGCCTATGGCTATACAGCCAATCGTACCGGCGCTCCGGCCGCCCCCCCTGTTCATTCCTGCCTCGCTACGGCAGTTTTGGCCGATCTGACAGAGGCCGAACTCATGCCCCACACATCCGACACCATCGAAGAGCAGCAACAAGCCGTGCGCCAGCTCTTCGAGCGCATTCCGTTCAACGAGTATCTGGGTATCGAACTGGAGGAAGTGACGCACCAGCGCGTGGTGATGCATCTGCCGATGAAGAATGAACTGGTCGGCAATTTTTTCCATGGCATCCTGCATGGCGGCGTGATCGCTTCTCTGCTCGACGTGGCCGGTGGTGCGATGGCCATGATCGGCGCATTCGAAAAGCACCAGCATCTGACCACCGAGGAACGCGCCCTCCGCCTTTCACGGCTCGGCACCATCGATCTGCGAATCGACTATCTACGACCGGGACGAGGCCAGCGCTTCAGCGCCAGCGCGACGCTGCTGCGCTCCGGCAACAAGGTGGCCGTGGTTCGCTCCGAGTTGCACAACGAGGAAGGCGTATTGGTCGCCGTGGGCACCGGCACTTATCTTTGCGGCTGAGAAGCTGGACGCGTTTGGTTTACGGCCAGACCCATCAAGCTTTTTCTTCGAGCTAATAGCTTCAGGCTGCTCCTCCACGTCCAGCCGTCAAGCCTTCGGCACCGTTATCGGCTTTTCATCAACTGCGTGAGCAACCGGTCCAGCGCGTTGGCAAAAGCCTGACGATCCCGCTCGCCATAAGCAGCCTGGCCACCCCCGACCTGCCCTTGCTCACGCAGGTCAGTGAACAGGTTGCGCACGGCCAGACGATCGCCCATGTTGCGCTCGTCGAACTCGCGACCACGCGGATCGAGGGCCGCCACGCCTTTCTTGACTAGGCGATCGGCCAGCGGTACATCGCTGCAGATTACCAATTCGCCCGGCTGCGCATGCTCGACCAGATAATCGTCCGCGGCGTCCGGGCCGCTCGGAACCACGATCAGGCGAATACAGGCGAAGGCCGGCTTGATCTGGCTCTGCCCCGCTACCAGCAAGACGTCGAACTTACGCTTGAGCGCGAACTTGATCAGCTGCTCTTTGGCTGCCTTGGGACAGGCATCGGCATCGACCCACACCCGCAAAAGTTTGGCGACTGTCACACCACGGCCCGCCGCACTGTCGCCAGCAATGCCGCCGCGCCGGCGAACATGGCGGCAAAGCTGCGATTGACCAGACGCTGCTGACGCGGCGTACGCAACAAGCGCAGCACCTTCGCCGCCAGACCGGTGTAACCCGCCATGACGATCAGATCGACCACCACCATGGTCGCGGCCATGTGCAGGTACTGCATCACCAAATCGCGCTGCGGATCGAGAAATTGTGGCAGCACGGCCAGGATGAACACGATGGCCTTGGGATTGCTGGCATTGACCAGAAAACCCCGGAGCACCAGCGTCAGCGGTCGCCCGATGGGCCGTGGCGCCGCGCTGTCATCGAGCATTTCCGGCACCGCCTGCCACTGCTTCAGCGCGAGCCACAGCAGATAGGCGACACCAAACCATTTGATCAGGCTGAAGGCCAGCGATGAGGTCGCCAACACCGCGCCGACACCGGCCGCCACCACTGCGATCTGCAACGCCAAGGCGATCTGCAAACCAATGGCGTTCCAGTAGCCGCGCCAAAAGCCGTACTGCAAACCGCAGGACATCGAGGCGATAGCTCCGGCGCCCGGTGACAGGCTGATGACCCAACAGGCTGCGAAGAATGCAAGCCAGCTTTCGAACGTCATGATTTGAGCCTCAGGCAACGGCTGCACCTGAATGCAGCCGGTTGTTCATCCTCAGTCCGGCATGTCCTTGCCAAGCTTGACCGGGTCTTTCAGCTTGCGATTCATTGCCTTGCGCATCCGGATATTGAGCGCTTCGACCGTCAGCGAGAATGCCATGGCGAAGTACACGTAGCCCTTGGGCACGTGAGCGCCGAAGGCTTCGGCGATCAGCAGGGTGCCGACCACGATCAGGAACGACAATGCGAGAATCTTCAGAGTCGGATGCTTTTCGATGAAGTCGCTGATGGTGCTGGCAGACAGCATCATCACACCGACGGCGATGACGATCGCGGCGATCATCACCTGCACGTTGTCCACCAGCCCCACCGCCGTAATCACCGAGTCCAGCGAGAAGACGATATCGATTACCGCAATCTGCAGAATGATACCGACGAAGCCGGCCTTGACCGCGCCACTCGTAGTGCCGTCCTGCTCCTCTTCACCTTCGACGCTGTGCCAGATTTCCATGGTGCTCTTGAACAACAGGAACAGACCACCGAAGAACAGAATCAGGTCGCGCCCGGACACGCCATGCCCAAAGATCGTGAACAGATCGTTGGTCAGGCGCATGACCCAAGTGATCGACAGCAGCAGCAGGATCCGCGTCCCCATGGCCAGGGCCAGCCCGAAGAAGCGAGCCTTGGGCTGCTGCTCCTTCGGCAGGCGGCCGACCAGAATGGAGATGAAGATGATGTTGTCGATGCCGAGGACGATTTCCAGGGCGGTCAGGGTCAGAAACGCGACCCAGATTTCGGGGCTGCTAAGCCATTCCATAGGTGCTACTCGTGAGTGCTGTGATTAGGCGTTTGTATGTCGGTTCCGCGCCAGCGGCGCACGACCTTCTGAAAGAACAAGCTGTTTGGCACCTGGACGATTGCGCCAGTTCCGTTTTCGGACACCTCTTCGAGGGTGGTGTAGAGCAGGTTTATATCGATGACGCGCCCTTTGACGATGGGCTTGTCGAAGCTCTCAACCAGCTCCACCAGATCACCCAGGCGGAAGGGCCCGACGGTCATGATCAGCACGGCGCAAAGCAGGTTCGACAATACGCTCCAGATAGCGAAGAAGGCGATGGCGGCCACCGCCACGAAACCGGAGAAGGCGGTCCAGAGCACCGTCGCCGAGACACCGAAGCGCTCTAGCACCATGATCAGCGCGCCGCCGATGATGAACCAGCGAATGCCGCCACGCAGCGGCAGCAGCAGTTCAGGCGGTAGCGGATAGCGGCTGCCTAGCCGCGTCAGCGCTCGTACTACGAAACGCTGCAAGGCGTAGGCGACCAACAGAATGAGCAGAACCTGCAGGCCCAGTAGTAGCTGGTCCCCCCATTCCTGCGAAAGAATCAACAACTGCTCGTTCATGCGCCGCCCTCCAGCTGCCCCTGCAAGGTTTCGAGCGCCTCCAGCGCTGTCAGCCAGGCCTCCTCCAGCTCGCCCTCGCGAGCCTTCAGTTCCGCCTGATTGGCTAGCAATTCGCGTAATTCTTCCTTGCGCGCCGCCTCATAGACGGCGGCATCACCCAGGCGCTGTTCCAGCGCGGCAAGCTTTTCCTGAACCCCGGCCAGATCCTTTTCGAGCTTGTCGGACTGACGTTTGAACGGCGCAAGCTGCTGGCGCAACGCGGCGGCAGCCTGACGTAAAGCACGCTTATCGGTCTTGTCTGCGGAGGACTCGGTGGCGCTAGTGGGTTGCTGACGGGCACGGTAATCCACCAGCCACCGCGCGTAATCTTCGAGATCACCGTCGAACGCGACGACTCGCCCATCGGCCACCAGCAGAAACTCGTCAGTGGTGCTCTTGAGCAGGTGCCGATCGTGCGACACCACCAGCACGGCACCCTCGAAATCCTGCAGCGCCAAGGTCAGCGCCAGTCGCATCTCCAGATCGAGATGGTTGGTCGGTTCGTCGAGCAGCAGCAGGTTGGGCTTGCCCCAGGCGATCAGCGCCAGCGCCAGACGGGCCTTTTCGCCGCCGGAGAAATTGACGACCGGTTCGTCACAGCGATTGCCGCGGAAATCGAAACCGCCGAGAAAGTCGCGCAACAGCTGTTCGCGTTCACCCGGTGCAATGCGCTGCAAGTGCAACAACGGGCTGGCCTTCGGGTCCAGCGCATCGAGCTGATGCTGGGCGAAATAGCCGATCACGAGATTCTCGCCGCGCTGCAGGCGGCCACCCAATGGTTGCAGTTCGTTAGCCAGCGTTTTGATCAGGGTGGACTTGCCCGCACCGTTCGGGCCGAGCAGACCGATTCGCGCACCGGGCACCAACTGCAGCTTGACCTTGTCCAGCACCAGTTTGTCACCGTAGCCGAGGCCGCCTTCGGCCAGATCCAGTAACGGGCTGGAGACCTTGTCCGCTTCACGGAAAGCGAAGTCGAACGGCGAATCGATATGCGCTGGCGCCAGTTCCTCGAGCTTTTCCAGCGCCTTGATCCTGCTCTGCGCCTGGCGTGCCTTGCTTGCCTTGGCCTTGAAGCGCCGGATGAAGTCTTCCATGTGCTCGCGCTGCGCCTGCTGCTTCTCGAACGCTTGCTGCTGCTGCGCCAGGCGCTCGGCGCGAGCCCGCTCGAAGGCTGAATAGCCACCGCGATAGAGCATCAGCTTACGTTGCTCGACATGCACCACGTTGCCGACCACCTCGTCGAGAAAGTCGCGGTCGTGGGAGATCAGCATCAGCGTGCCGGGGTAGCTCTTCAGCCAAGATTCGAGCCAGAGGATGGCATCCAGATCGAGGTGGTTGGTCGGCTCGTCGAGTAGCAACAGATCGGATGGGCACATCAGCGCCTGCGCAAGATTCAGACGCATCCGCCAGCCACCGGAAAAGCTGCTGACCGGAAGGTCCATTTGCTCGTTGGCAAAGCCCAGTCCGGCGAGCAGCTTGCGCGCCCGCGCGTCGGCGCTGTAACCGTCGGCGTTGTCCAACTCAGTATGCAGGCGCGCAAGCGAGGTACCGTCATGAGCGGCCTCGGCGGCAATCAGTGCGGCCTGCACGCGGCGCAGCTCGGCATCGCCATCAAGGACATAATCCACGGCGAGACGGTCGAGCGTATCGACCTCCTGCCGCATGTGGGCGATGCGCCAGTCCGGCGGCAACTGGCAGTCGCCGCCGTCGGGTGCGAATTCGCCGCGTAACAGTGCGAACAGGCTGGATTTTCCAGCGCCATTAGCACCCACCAGCCCGATCTTCTGGCCAGGATGCAGGGTCAGCTCGGCGCCTTCCAGCAACCGCTGGGGACCGCGCTGTAGAGTCAGGTTCTGTAGTCGGATCATAATGGCGGCGGAGTTTATCAGGTCGCCCGGAAATCCATCCGGCTGCTTACGAAAAAAACCGACACCCATGAAACGTGACGATCTCTGGTCTTTCGCCCTCAGCTGCTACCAGCAGCCCGGCATCGAAGCGGCCTGCCTCGAACTGCAGGCCGCCGGCGCGGATGTTTGCCTATTGTTGACCGGCGCCTGGCTGGAACGCCGCGGCGTCGCATGTGATGACGCACGGCTGAGACAGCTGAAAGACCTCAGCGATGACTGGCGAGCCATGGTGGTCGCACCGTTACGCACTCTCCGCCAGAGCTGGCGCCAACAGGCTGCGACGGACTACGCGCTCGCTGGGCTGCGTGAACGAGTGAAAGCGCTTGAGCTGGACGCCGAACATATCCAGCTTCAGCGCCTGCAATCGGCGACGCAGCCTTGGCCGAAAGGCAGCGAGCGAACCAATTGGCTGGGCCCGCTCTGTGCCGGCCTCAGCGGCGAGAAACAAGCACTCTGGGAAACCCTTAGGCGTGTGGCTGGATCTCAGCTCGCAACCGGCGGCGATTGAGTTGAGGTTTCGCGCTTGGCCGCCGGCTTGCGGGCTGGCTTCTTCGCCGCAGCGGGTCTGGAGGCTGCCGACGCGGGCTTTGCAGTGGATGCCGGTTTGCTGGCAGGACGGCGCGGAGCGCTCGTTGCCTTGGCAGCCGCCGCTTTGGTAGCCGGCGCCTTGGCCTCGGCCGGTTTTGCCGTGGTGCTGCCAGTCTTGACGGCGGGTTCGGAGCGACTAGCAGCCGAACGCGGCGAAACCGTGCCTGAAACCGCTTTACCAGCAGCCGGCTTGGCTGGCGCGGCCTCGGCTGCAGCTGGTTTGGTCGCCTTGGTGGGCGCCTTGCTGCGGGTCGCGGCCGCGGGCTTCTGGCGCGTAGCCAGAGCTTGGGCGGCCGCCTTCTCGACATCGGTGATGCCTCGGGCGAGCTTCAGGCTCTGTTCGGCGTCGCGCTTGAGTTCCGACAGATAGCCCAGCGTTTCACTCTGCCGCGCCTGCAGTACGGCAAGCATGTCATCCAGTTCGGCCAGCCTGGCGCGGGCCTTGCTCTGCGCCTTCGATTTACCCGCATCACCCGCCTCATCGAGCTTGGCGCGCGCCTTGATGACTTTTTCCTGCGTCTTGCCGCGCTGCTTTTCAAGCTTGGCCAGCAGCACTTCGGCGTCCCTCTGCGCCTCGTTGCAGGCCTTTTGCAGATGAGCAACGAGGCTATGGGACAGCTGCTGCAGTAGATGCAGCGGCGTCGTGATCGAGTTTTTCTTCGCAGGCATGAACATGCCTCCTGATGAGATGGGCACTGCCATGTTGGACGGTCCGCGCGCTCCGCTACCGACCGTCGTACGCGATATGACCGAACTCGCCGGCTGGTATCAGGCCAGCGCGGCGGTCTGTTTGTGAGCGGTGTGAAGCACCTCGATCAGGCAGTCTTCGAGCTCGAAGCGCTCGTGCAGCAGCTGCCCCAGACGCTTCAACTCATCGGGCAGGCCTGGGCTATCCAGACAATCGCCGCTATCGCAACGGTCATTGAAAACCACCGCCACTTCGGTAATGGCTTCGATGCGCGGGTAGATCTGGCGAGCAAGCTCGAGGCCGCGCTTGTCACCGAACGCCTCGGCCTCGTTGAGCAGCTGCTCGTAGATCTCGAAATGTCCAGCCGACACATAGTCGAGCAGGATTTCGCAGAATTTTTGCAAGGCAGGGCGACTTGCGGCGGCGTCGCCATGCAGCCCATCGAATGCGTTGATCAGTGCGTGGCGTTCCTGCAGCCAGCGGTCGATCAGCAGGTGTACACCTCCCCAGCGTTCCTGGGCGTTCCGACAGCTCTCGAGCATGATGACCTCACTTCCCTAATCGATGATGCTTATTGCGCCTTCCGAGACGTTTTGTTGTCTTGGGGTATCGGCCTTGGGTGAGTGGCAGCGAAATCGGCGGATAACCGTTGCCGCCAGCGCAGACTAAGCTGCGGCGACCGAAGCATCAAGCCGCCTGGACGAAAATCATCCAGGCAAGGCATGACCGGATCGCTTCGCTCTGGTCCATTGACCACCAAGCGCAGCGATCATTCGCCTGTTTCGACAAAAAGGCCTCAGTCGCGCCGCAGCAGCTGCCAAAGGCAGAACAGGCCCATCGCGATGAATGCCAGCAGGGTCCACTCGGGAATGCTCATGCCCAGCAATGTCCAGCTGACCTCGGCGCATTCGGCGGTACCGTGAAGCACCAGCCGGGCAATGTCCTGGAAGGGCAGCGCATCCATCATGTATTCGAGGCTGGGCAGGCACGCTGGCAACTGATCGGCCGGTATGTTCTGCAGCCATATCTGACGCACGGCCGTGGCGCCACCCGCTATCGCGAACAGCAGTGCCAGGATCGAATAGACGCGGCGACCGGTTTTGCGCGGCCCATGAATCGCAGCGATAAGGCAGACCAGGCCGAAGGCGATCACGCAAATGCGCTGAACGATACATAACGGGCATGGCGCCAGCCCGACCACATGCTCGAGATACAGCGCAGCGACCATCATCAGCACACAGCCGATGAAAGCCAGAAGAAACAGCGAACGTGGGCTGGCCAGATTCATGGCGACTCCGCAGACAGGAAAGCTCGCTACGGTATTAGTCCAAGCTGCGGGCTGCAAGCTATGGCAGCGCCAGTATCCGTGGTCATCCGTTGCTGATCGCCGGCAAGCGGACACCGTTCGCACCGTCGATTAACCCAAGCCCCTCCTGGAACAGCCGATTGCTTCGCTCTTTGTCTCCCAGCTGCGCCAGCAGCCGGGCCAGCTCCGCGCAGGTTTCCGCACGGTGTTCCAAGCGCAGACTGGCTTCCAGATAGTCGCGCGCCTTGCCCCAGAATTCATTGCGCAGGCTCAGACGACCGAGTGCGAGCAGCAGTTCGGCATTTTCCGGATGGCCCTTCAGCCAAGCCTCGGCCTGCGCCAACTGGCGAGCCGGCTCGCGCCCGCGAACACGGCCATAGCGCTCGATCAGGCGATCATCGAATTGGCGCTTGAGCGCGGCATGAAGCACTTCTTCGGCCCTCTCCTCTGCGCCCAGCCGAGTCAGGCCGTCCGCATAGGCACGTACCAGCACCGGCTCGTTACGCAGCTTGCTGGGCACGGTCTGCCAACGCTGATCGAACGCTTGCTGTCCCTCCTCCACTGTCGCGACCGGTGCCTGCGGCGTCTGTTCCAGGGCGGCGGTCCAGGCCAGCAGCTCCAACTCGTCCAGCCGTGCCGGGGGCAACACACGATGCTTGCGCAGTTCCGGAAGCAGACGGCACAAGGCGGGCCAGTCCTGCAGCTGGACGTAGAGCTGCTGGAGCAGCGTCAGCACATAGGGATGGCGCGGGTTGTCATTGTGCAGCACGTTCAGGGATTCGCGTGCCTCGCCGTACTGGCCGCGCGCGATCTGCAACTGAGCCTGGGTAAGCCCGATGGCCAGCCCTGCCTCGGGTTCGCGTTCGCGAGCGTTGCGCAGCAATTCGTCACTTTGTTCGTACTCACCCAATTCGCTCGCGGCGCGGGCAGCACCGAGATAATGCACCAGCGGTTGTTGATCATGTTCGGCTGCGGTGCGCAGATGGCCGAGCGCAGGGCTCCATTGCCCCTCGGCCAGCTCCCGCAGCCCGGCGCGCGAAGCCTTGGAGACGCGCCGCGCGCGATGGCGACGCGACCAGGGGTTGACCAGCGTGCCGGATGCATGAAGCAAACCGAGCACCCAGTGAATCACCATTGCCAGCAGCCAGAAGCAGGCGATCAGTCCGACGAAGACCCAGAAGCTCGACTCATAGCGAAAGCGGTCGTAGCTGATCAGGACGTAGCCGGCATCTTGAAAAATGGCCCAGCCGAGAAAACCGGCAAAGGCAAGCAGGATGAGAACAACAACGGCAAGTCGCTTCATGTGCGCAGATCCCCTTCGACCGCCCGTTCGGCGTCGGCCGGCTGCTCGGCCTCGCTGGCCGGCGCGCCGCGCTCAGCGTTATCGTCCGGCTCGTTGCTATCGGCAGACTCGCGTGTTTGCACATAAGACTGCATCGCCTGCAATGCGGGCGTCAGGTCCGGCAGGGTGACCGAGACCTGCCGTTTCGCAAGCTCCCCAATTCGATCGCGCAAGCCACGGCTCTGGCCGTTCTCTTCGCTGAAGTGATCCTCGATCAGCCGAGCGGCCTGCTCCAGCGACTGCCGATAAACCTCCTCGTTGCCATTGAGCACCGCCCACTGCGCCTGCTCGATAGCCAGTGACAGCGCCAGCCGCACCTGCGCCAGGCTTTGGCCGGCCAGCAGCGGTTTGACGTCGGTGCCGGCATTGAAGTCGATCCGCACGTAACGCGTCAGCTCGTCCAACCATTGCCGCCAGCGGCTTTCACCCTGCGTCTGTGGCTGACTTGGGCCGTTTTCGAACTCTGGCGCCAGACCGTTGAGCTGATTGGCCTGACCACGCAGCGCACCCAACTGCAAAAACAGGCCGGTCCGATCCATATCCGGCAAGCTGCGCAGCGCCTCGAGGCCTTCCAGCAGCTTCTGCCGCGTGCCGTACGCGCCTGGATCGTCCTGCTTGCGCAGGATCAGATCGGCTTCGGCGATCAGCGACTCGGCACTTTGCACGTCCTGCATGGCCGACAGACGCAGCATCGCCATACGCAGCAGATGCTCGGCCTCGGCCAATCGCCACTGTTCACGGCTTGCCCCCAGTACCTGCTCTACCCGTCCCGAGAGTCGCTGCTGGTCGCTTTGCAGCTCCGAAAGCAGACGGCGTCGCTCTTCCAGCTGCTCAGCAGAAGGCAATTGCTCCAGTCGCCCGAGACGGCTGGCCAGCTGCTGACTGCGCGTATCCAACTGACGCGCCTGCTCCCGCGTCGCCTGCGCCGCACCGAGCTGCTGGCGTTCCTGTTCAGCGAGCTGCTGGGTCTGCCAAACGCTGTAGCCACCCGCCGCCAGACCGGCCAGGCCGATTACCAATGCCAGACCCGCGAGGCCACGGCCGGGACCGTCGGTTTTCGACCTGTTGCCTACCGGCTTCTTCGGCGGAATGTCTTGGGTGGGGATGACGGGATCGTTGCCCTTGGGTTGCTGCGCTGCCTTGTCGGCGTCTACTTCGCTCACGTTTCCATCCTTTGCATCAGGAGGCGGGCTGGGAATTTTCCCGTAGCGCCGCCAGCAAAGCCGCGGTTCCGGCACCGCGGCAGTCCAGTATTCGTCTGGCACCCAAGGTCGCAGCCATTTCGGCCACGCGAGGGCTCGGTACGAACAAGGGTAGTTCACGCAGCGCGGGCCAGTCGGCGCCCGCCAGCTCGTGCAATGACAGCAAACCCTGCCCACTGCTGACCACCACGGCATTCAGCCGTTCCGAACGAAGGGTTTCGAGCAGCGTTCCGGGCGGGTAGTCGGGCAAATAGCGCCGATACAACTCCAGGCGATCGACCTGCACGCCTCGGCAGCGAAGCGTTTCGGCAATATGCTCACGACCGCCTTCGCCGCGCAAAATCAGCACTCTGGGGTCTGCCACATCGAGCGTCTCTTTCAGGCGTGGCAGCGCCAACAATGCCTCACTGTCGTCGCCCGTGCTGGGCCAGCTGACATCCAGGCCGAAGCCTTCCAGGATGGTCCCTGTGGCCGCACCGACGCTGAACCAGACCTGGCCGAGCGGCGGTTGCGGCCAGTAACGCTCGAGCAGTTCCAGACTCAGCCGCGCGGCCGGTTTGCTCACCACCACCACCGCGCAATAACGGTCCAGTTCGAGCATCGTCGCGCGCTGCTCGGGGGTTTCTGCCAGCGGCTCGATGGCGAGCAGCGGCACGCTAGCGCTGTGAATATCCAGCTCGGACAGAGCAGCCGCGAGGGCGACGCATTCTTCAGCGGGACGGGTCAGCAGCAGACGCCAATCGGTCACGCCTTGCCGGCCTCACCGTAAACGTCTTGCAGGATCTTCTCCGCGCCCTGCGCCAGTAGCGCCTCGGCGACCCGCACGCCTAGGGCCTCGGCATCCGCAGCGGGCGCGCGGTCTTCGGCGCGCAACAGCAGCGTACCGTCCGGCTGCCCGACCAGGCCACGCAACCACAGCTGATTGTCTTCGAGTACCGCATAGCAGGCGATCGGCACCTGGCAACCACCGTTCAGATGACGATTCAAGGCGCGTTCGGCACTGACCCTGACCGCCGTCTGCGGATCGTTCATGCATTGCAGCAGTTGGTGCAGCTCGGTGTCGCCGGTCCGACACTCGATGCCGACCGCACCCTGGCCGCCAGCCGGCAGACTGTCTTCGACACTGATGCTGGAACGGATGCGCTCACCAAAGCCGAGGCGGATGAGCCCGGCGGCAGCAAGGATGATGGCGTCGTACTCGCCGGCATCGAGCTTGGCCAGACGGGTATTGACGTTGCCGCGCAAGAACTGAATTTTCAGATCCGGGCGCCGCGCCAGCAGCTGCGCCTGGCGACGCAGGCTGGAGGTTCCGACGATCGCCCCGGACGGCAACGCGTCAAAATTCTCGTAGTGATTGGAGACAAAAGCGTCACGCGGGTCCTCGCGCTCGCAGATGCAGTACAGGCCAAGCCCTTCAGGAAACTCCATCGGCACGTCCTTCATGGAGTGCACGGCGATGTCCGCCTCGTGCTCCATCAGCGCCGTTTCCAGTTCCTTGACGAACAAGCCCTTGCCGCCAATTTTCGCCAGCGGCGCGTCGAGCAGTTTGTCACCGCGGCTGACCATCGGAACCAGGCTGACGGTCACGTCGGGATGAGCCGCTTCAAGACGCGCCTTGACGTATTCGGCCTGCCACAGGGCCAGGGCACTCTTGCGGGTGGCGATGCGAATTTCGCGAGACATGGGCTAATCCAGAACCAGTGAATTGCCGCGAATGATAACAGGGCCAGCGCCGTCGCTGGGTTGGCAGGGGTCAAGAAGCGGCAAGACTTGGAGCGGCAAGCCTCAACTAGATGCAAGTACGTGGCACCCGCCGAGCACGCTTGCAACCTTTGGCTTACAGCGTGCTCATCAACTTGCGAACCCCCGCGACATGTCGCCGGCTGACCGTCAGTGGTTCGCCTTCGAGGCCCTTGAGAAACAACTGGAAATGGCCAAGCGGGGTGCGCTGCAGACGCTCGATGCGGTCGCGGTACACCAGCGCATTGCGATGAATACGCACGAAGCGGTCGCCGAATTCATCTTCCAGTGCCTTGAGCGGTTCATCCAGCAGCACCTCGCCACCTTCGTGACGCAGGGTGACGTACTTGTGGTCGGCGATGAAGTAGATGACCTGAGGCAGTGGAATCAGCTCGATACCCTTGCGGGTGCGGGCGCTGATGTGGCTGCGCGGTCCGCTACCAGACACCGCGGCGGGTCGGGTCAGTGCAGCGAGCTGAACCCGGTTGGGCCGCTCGGCCTTTTTCAGAGCTTCGGCAAGATGCTCAGGGCGTACTGGCTTGACCAGGTAGCCAACCGCGCTGACTTGGAATGCATCCAACGCAAATTCGTCATGGGCCGTGCAGAAAATCACGGCGGGGGGCGCATCGCGCTCGCATAGCTTGGCTGCGACCTGAAGACCGTCGAGGCCTGGCATACGGATATCCAGCAACACGACATCGGGACGCAGCTCCTCAATCAGGGACAACGCTTCCTCGCCATTGGCGGCGGAAGGTTCCAGTACACGATAACCGTCAAGATCACCTACCAGTCGGCTGAGGCGCTCGCGGGCTAGAGGTTCGTCATCGACAATCAGAACATTCATATGGATCTGGCTTCCTGCTTTTGTGTCGCACATGGATAGCGTAGACAGGTGTAGTAACGGGCGTTATACCGCTTCACGCTGAGACTCGCTGCGGGACCGAAAAGTGCCGTTAGTCGTGCGTCTATATTGTGCAGGGCCTGTTGCGTGCCCCGTGATGGCTGCGTCTGAGCGCCGTCATCGAACGGGTTGCTGACTTCCAGATGAAACATGCCGTCAACATAATTTGCCGTCACGCTGACCATACCGCCGTCGATGCGGGGCTGGATGCCATGGATCAGGGCATTTTCCAGTAGCGGCTGCAGCGTCAGTTGCGGGATGAGCAAATCATCCGGAACGCCGTCCACCTGCCACTCCACTTGCAGCCTGTCGCCAAGCCTGTAGTGCTCGATCGACAGGTAGCGGCGCGACAGCTCCAGTTCGTCGCGCCATGGCACCAGCGTGCCTGGACGCGCCAGACTGGCGCGGAACAGGTCGGACAGATCCAGCACCGCCTGCTCGGCCTTGCTTGGATCGGTCACCACCAGGCTGGCAATGCTGTTCAGGCTGTTGAACAGGAAATGCGGGCGGATGCGCGCCTGCAGCGACTCGATGCGCGCCTTGAGCTCGGCCTGCTCCTGCCGCCGCCACTGGCTTTGCAGATAGAAATAGCGCAGCAGCAACCCCGACATGATCAGGCTGATCAGCGCATGTCGCAGATACAGATTGACCTCACCGGCGCGCGTCAGCGGTCCGCCTAGCTGGTAGATATCCGCCACGGCGGTGCAGGCCAGCGTCAGCCCGACCACCATCACACAACAGGCGAGCCCTGCCGCCCAGGGCGATAGACGCGCCAGCAATGGCCGCAGCTGGCAGGTCAAGCCGGCCGAAAGCAGCATCACCCATTGCACGAACAACGAGGTCAGCGCCAGGCGCATCCAGTTGAAGCCGGGCTGCATCGGCTCGGCGAGGACGAACACCAGCACCAGCAGTTCGGCGAGCAGAACCAGACCAAGCAGCGCTTCCGGCTGGCACAGTTCCGGCACGAAGAAATCGTCGGTCGGGTCGGCGGAGCGTGGCCGGTCAGGCCTTGTTATCTGCATGGATCGAGTTTCCGCGCGGTCGGGATGCAATGAGCAGAGCGGGAGCGCAGCCTGCGCCGCCGCACTTATGGCGGCATAGTCTATGCGACCCACCACGAACCGGTGCGTGACCTGCCTTCGTAACTTGCGTGACATCGAGCAGACGGTCGTCGGCAAAAACTAAAAAGTTGAGCTAAGGTGCCGATAACGGAATCGTGGCATAACAATATCAACCCACCCGTCACACTGGCTGCCCGTTGCGGCAGGAGGCCTGAGCCATGTTGCTGTTCTCCTCGTTGCGTAGCCGCTTGCTGCGTCCGGTTTTCCTTACTCTGCTTGCCGCCGTCGTGGTTCAGGTGGTGGTCGCCCTTGCTTTGACACGCGGTACCATCGGGGCGCTCGAACAGGAGATACGCAAGAGCCTGAGCGAGGACGCAGTGCAGCTGCTGGGCGAGCTTCAGTCCGCGGACGTTGAAGTGCGCGGCGGACTGCTCAACCTGTCCGAACGCATGAAAAGCGATCTGGCGCAGGGGCTGACGCAACGGCTCACCGATGAACAGATGCAACTGCAGAACGTCCTGGAACGCCATCTCAAGCAATCGGGCGACGATTTGGCCATCCTGCTGGCCGGCGTTGCGCCCGCGGCTATCTGGGACAACGACACACCCGCTCTGACTGAATTCGTCAGGATGGCCCACCAAAACCCAGCCGTCGTTTTCGTCGTCTATTTCGACGCGGCTGGCAAACAGCTCACCCGTCATCTGAATCGCAACGACCCGAGGGTCAAGACGCTGCTGGACAAAGGCACTGGCCGAACCGCTTTCGACAAGATCCTGTCCGCAGCCGAGAACGATCCGGCGCTGTATCTCGCCAGGACGTCCATCAACCCCAAGGGCGCTGAAATCGGCCAGGTCATGCTTGGCTTGTCCACTTCGGCCGTTAACACCGAGCTTGCCGCCTTCAACAATCGCTTCCAGACGCTGATCGGGGAAACCTCGAGCATGGTCGAAACCGGCCTCGCCGCCACCGCAACCGAGAGCACCAAGGTGCTGGCGACGCGCTTGGCTGCCGCCGCCGATGTGGCGGAAACCATTGACGTGAACAGCCAAAAGACCGTGGAACGCTCGGCGACCGCGCTGCTATGGAAAATCAGCCTCGGCCTGGCGGTGACCGGCGCGCTGCTGTTGATTGCCATCACGCTGGTGCTGGGCCGTCAGGTATTGCGCCGCCTCAGCTTGCTGGTGACGGCGCTACGGGGCTTGTCGGACGGGCACGGCGATCTCACCCAGCGCGTGGAGATTCACAGCGCGGACGAAGTGGGTGACATGGCCGACGCGGTCAACCTGTTCCTGGCCAAACTTCAGCCTATCGTGCAGGAAGCCCGCGCCATCGCTGTCCAGACCGGCGCCGAAATCGACGCGCTGGGGAGCCGCAGCAATGCCGCGGCGGCTGCCGCCGGACGTCAGCGCGACGAGGTCGCCGGCAGCCTGCAGGCGCTTGCGGAAATGACCAGCCGCGCCCAGCAAGAAAGCCAGGCGATGCAGACGGCCATGGAACAGGTCGCCTCGATTCGCAAGGCGGCGCTCGACAACGAAGCGATTTCGGATCAGGTCGGCAAAACCATCGAAGCGCTCGGCGAAGGCGTACGGGGCAGCGCCGATGTGATCGAAAAACTGGCCAAGCAGAGCGAGCAGATCGAAATGGTACTGACGGTCATCCAGGGCATCGCCGAGCAGACCAACCTGCTCGCACTGAACGCCGCCATCGAAGCGGCTCGCGCCGGCGAGAGCGGGCGTGGCTTTGCCGTCGTCGCCGACGAAGTTCGCGCGCTCGCCAGCAAGACCCAGCAATCCACCGGAGACATCCGCGCGCATATCGAAAGCCTGCAACGAGGCGCGCACGACGCCGTCTCAGCAATCGGCAAGACCGGCAAGCAGGCCGACAGCGGCCTGGCCTCGCTCACCACCAGCCGCGAGCTGCAGCAGGCATTGCAGCGCGCCGTGGCCCAGGTGCATGACGCCATGGAAAAGGCGACCCAGGGTGCCGAGCGACAAGCCGGCACCGCGGCGGATGTGCGCGAGCGCGTACAGGTGATCATGACCGAGGCCGAGCGATCCGCCGAAGCGGTTACCGCCACCGCGGCCAGTGGTCGAACGTTGGGTAGCCTGGCGCAGCGGCTCGAAGCCAGCCTGGGTCAGTTCAGGGCCTGATTCGCACCAGACGGAGTAATCACCTGAAGGAGGCCGCGAGCGCCCTTCCTCCCGCAGCGCTCGTCGCGGCGCACCCGATGAGGCGCCGGCCAACCCTGTTATCATCCGCGTTTTTTCCAGCATCCGATTTCAGCGAGCGCATTTCATGAGCACCGACAAGACCAACCAGTCCTGGGGCGGCCGCTTCAGCGAGCCCGTCGACGCCTTCGTCGCCCGATTCACCGCCTCCGTCGAGTTCGACAAGCGCCTTTATCGCCACGACATCATGGGCTCGATCGCCCACGCCACCATGCTGGAGAAAGCCGGCGTACTGAGCGTCGATGAGCGCGACGCGATCATCGCCAACCTCAAGGACATCCAGGGCGAGATCGAAGCCGACAGCTTCGACTGGCGCGTCGACCTGGAAGACGTGCACATGAACATCGAGGCGCGGCTGACCGACCGCATCGGCGTCACCGGCAAGAAGCTGCACACCGGCCGCTCGCGCAACGACCAGGTCGCCACCGACATCCGTCTGTGGCTGCGCGACGAAATCGACACCATCCTCGCCGAAATCACCCGTTTGCAGCAGGGTCTGCTAGGCCTGGCAGAAGCCGAAGCCGACACCATAATGCCGGGCTTCACCCATTTGCAGACCGCGCAGCCGGTAACCTTCGGCCATCATCTGCTGGCCTGGTTCGAAATGCTCTCGCGTGATTACGAGCGTCTGGTGGACTGCCGCAAGCGCACCAACCGCATGCCCCTGGGCTCGGCCGCGCTGGCCGGCACCACCTACCCGATTCAGCGGGAAATCACCTGCGAGCTGCTGGGCTTCGAGGCAATTTCCGGCAACTCGCTCGATGGCGTCTCGGATCGTGACTTCGCCATCGAATTCTGCGCCACCGCCTCCGTGGCGATGATGCACCTGTCGCGCTTCTCCGAAGAGCTGGTGCTATGGACCAGCGCGCAGTTCCAGTTCATCGACCTGCCCGACCGTTTCTGCACCGGCAGCTCGATCATGCCGCAGAAGAAGAACCCCGACGTGCCGGAACTGGTACGCGGCAAGACCGGCCGCGTATTCGGCGCCCTCGCCGGCCTGCTGGTGCTGATGAAAGGCCAGCCGCTGGCCTACAACAAGGACAATCAGGAAGACAAGGAACCACTGTTCGACGCCGCCGACACTTTGCGTGACAGCCTGCGCGCCTTCGCCGACATGGTTCCGGCGATCAAGCCGAAGCGCGAAATCATGCGCGAAGCGGCCCTACGCGGCTTCTCTACCGCCACGGACCTGGCCGACTACTTGGTCCGCAAGGGCTTGCCGTTCCGCGACTGCCACGAAATCGTCGGCCATGCGGTGAAGTACGGCGTCGACAGCGGCAAAGATCTGGCCGAAATGAGCCTGGACGAGCTGCGCCGCTTCAGCGACCAGATCGGTGACGATGTGTTTGCGGTGCTGACCCTGGAAGGCTCGGTCAACGCTCGCGACCATATCGGCGGCACCGCACCGAATCAGGTGAGAGCAGCGGTGCAGCGCGGGCGGGACCTGCTCGCCTCGCGCTAAGCACATGCTGTTTTCGTAGGAGCGAGCGTGCTCGCGAACGGGCTGTCTGCTGGGCCTTTTCGCGAGCACGCTCGCTCCTACTCAGATCAGGAAGACAGGAATTCCACATGCCTCTGAACATCCGCCCCGCCACTCGCGATGACGCCACGCTGATCCTGCGCTTCATCACCGAGCTTGCGATTTACGAGAAAGCCGAGCATGAGGTGAAAACGGATGCGGCAGGCATCGAGTCCAGCCTGTTCTCCGCAAACTCCACGGCACAAGCGCTGATCTGCGAGCGCGCCGGCGAGCCGATCGGCTATGCGGTGTACTTTTTCAACTACTCCACGTGGCTTGGCCGTAACGGGCTGTATCTCGAAGACCTTTATGTCAGTCCCGCAGCACGCGGTACCGGCGCTGGCAAGGCGCTGCTGCGGCATCTGGCGAAACTCGCTGTAGGCAAGGATTGCGGCCGTTTCGAATGGGCTGTGCTGGACTGGAACGAACCGGCGATCCGCTTTTACGAGTCACTGGGCGCCCGACCGCAGGAAGAATGGACAACCTATCGCCTGAGCGGTGGTGCGCTGTTGGCACTCGCAAATACCGACTGACGGAACCTGCGCGCGCCGTATTGGCCTACCGGTAACCTCTCACCCGACAGGTTCACTCCTGTCGCCAACCGGTACGCTTATGACCGACCTCCGAACACTGCTGTTAAACCAAGATACGCAAGGCGAAGAAGTCTTCGATACGCCCAAGGAGCGCCTGCAATTCTACCGCTCTGAAATCCATTTCGAGTCGACGCTGCTGGCCGAGCGAACCAGTTCCTACCTGTCAGCGCAGTCGTTTTTGATGATCGCCTTTGCCTCGTCAATGGCCAATACCAACCCTGAATGGGGCAGTCTGTTCCGCCTGGTCGTGCCCGCAGTCCTGGCGGGACTGGGCCTGCTGACGTCTTTCCATGCGATGCCTGGGATCAAATCCAGCTTCGATATCATAGAGCGCTGGCACCAGAAACAGGCCGAGCTGCTACAGGTAGAGGGCCGCGCGGGCCTGCTACCGAACCAGGAGTCGGCATTGTTCGGCGAAGGCAACAGCCCCACCGGGGGTTATCGCTACAAGCGAACACTGCTGTTTTCCCTGCGCACGCCGCTGATTTTTGCCTCGGTCTGGACGCTTTTCGGTGGGTTTTGCGTAGTGCTGCATTTCTTCGGCTGATCAGAGCCAATCGCGGAACTTGAACCATGCGTAGGGAATAATCGCCGATACCACCATCATCGCCAGGGCCATCGGGTAGCCAAGCAGCCAGCCGAGCTCAGGCATGTGTTCGAAGTTCATGCCGTAGACCGTGCCGACCAGCGTCGGTGGCAGGAATAGCACGGCGGCGATGGAGAACACCTTGATGATGCTACTCTGCTCGATATTGATCAGGCCGAGCGTGGCATCGAGCAGAAAGGCGATGTCGCCCAATAGTCGCGCCTGATGCTCACCCAGCGAGCGCACGTCCCGCTCCAGCGCCTTCAAAACTCCTTTAGCTCCCTGCTTGGTCTCGCCGGCGTGCAGGCGGTAGAAAGCGATCAGGCGAGTCGAGCTGAACAGGCTCTCGCCCAGCTGCGACAGCAGCGAGCGGTGCTGACCAAGCTGCTGAATGATCTGCTGCAGGTCCGTGCGCTGCTCCTTGCGTTTATCGAAGACGCAACGCGACAGAGCCTGGAGCGCAACCTGAACGTTTTCCAGCACATCGGCGATACGGTCGACGATGGCATCGGCCAAGCCAAGAAAAATTTGGTGACTGGTGCCATACACCGATGGCTGCCGTGCACTTTTGGTTTCGAACTGGCGAAACGCACTGAGTTCGGCATAGCGCACGGTTACCAGGCAGCGCTGGGTTAGGACGAAAGTGACTTCAGCGTTCTCTGGACGGCGGTCGGCAATCCCCATTACCACTGTAGTCGTCATGAAGATGGCGCCTTCCTCATCGTAAAAACGCGAAGAATCCTCAATTTCCGCCAGCTCTTCGCGGGTTGGGATATCCAGGCCCAGCGCCGACTCGACGAAGCGTTCTTCCTGCTGGTCAGGGGAAAGCAGGTCGATCCATAGCACATTGTCAGGGAGCGCCTGCAGATCCTGGGCAGCACGCCGCACCAGCGCGCCGTTTTCAAGACAGTGGAAAATGATCATGACTTGGTCGCGCTCCTCGAAAGTCCGTAGTAGGAATAGAGACCGACCCAGGCGAAGCGTTCAGGCGGCATCTGCTGCAGACGCGCAGCTTGCCGGGACACGCCGAAACACGCTATCAAGATGTTCCCTAACGAGAGTTGCTCCATGACCGATACCACTGCCGACGACGAAACATTCGCCGAGGAAACGCTGATCCAGGCGATCGAAAATCAGCTGGAGGCCGGCGACCCACCTGCCACTCAGGCCACGCTGAACAAGCTGACCCTGGTCGGCTACGAACGCGACGAGATACTGAAGATGATGGCACTGGTGCTTGCCGACGAGATTCGGCAAATGCTCGAGCAAGACCGCCCGTTCGACGCCATCAGGTACGAAACGCAGCTGCGCAATCTACCCGATCTACCGGATTAACAGCCGAGCGCGGCAAGCTTGCGCACAGCATCTACACTTCGCAGAACGAGGCCGATGTTCACCACTCAAGGAGCAAACATGTCCTTCACGTCCGATGTGATAGCCGAGCTGGAAATCCTTCGCCTGTTCAATCTCGACAACACGCTCGAAGGCCTGAAAGTGCACCACGACGCCGGAAATGCGGCCGTCACCGCCGCCGAACGCCTGCACGCCAAAGGCCTGACGACCCAACCTGACGGTGGCTACCTGACCAGCCTCGGCCGCGATGCGGCCGAGCATGCGCAAGGGCTGCTGACCATCCTTTCGCAAACCGCCCCTGCGTAACGATGACCTTTTTTTGGCGTGGCGCAAACGCCACGCCTTAAGGTTCGCGGCAAGCGGTCGCTCTACCTTCGAGTAACGGTCGCTGTAGTTCTTGCTCCGGCCAAGCCCGTGTTACCTTCCCGCGCCTAGCGCCTCGATAATCAGGTCCACAATCTTCGACCTCCGCACGAATTGCTTGAATGACCCGCCACCAGGAAATCCGCCCCGTTCTCGAAGAGGGCATCGACCGCAAGGTACTCAGTGCGCTGCGCACGCGTTTTCTGACGTTGAATGCCGGTCGCCTGGAGCGCACCCGCCTGGGCATGTCGCCGCGCCAGCAGGCGGTCATCAAGCTGTTGCCGCTGCTGTTTCACGTCAACCATCCCATCCTGCCGGGCTACGTATCGGCGCTCACGCCGGCTGGGCTGGCCGGGTTCGAGCCGGATGCCGAGACGCTGGCAGAAGCGCAGCGCCTGAGCCGCTCGTTTTCCTATAAGCCGTTGCGCGGCCAGCCGCCGCAGCCGATCCTGGGTCTGTTTCTCATGGGCAGCCTGGGCACGGTCGCGCAGGACGAACAGAGCGATCTGGATGTCTGGGTCTGTCACGACCCGAATCTTTCGGAACACCAGCGCGACGAGCTACAGCGAAAATGCGATCAGCTGCGGGGCTGGGCGGCGACCCAGGGCAGCGAGGCGCATTTCTTTCTGGTCGACCCGGTGCGCTTCACCCAGGGCGCGCGCGAAGCGAAGCTGACCTCCGATGATTGCGGCACTACCCAGCACTATCTGCTGCTGGACGAGTTCTACCGCACCGCGATCTGGCTCGGCGGTCGCACGCCGCTCTGGTGGCTGGTGCCGGCTTACGAAGAACATCGGTACGCCGAGTACGTACGCACTCTTCTGGAAAAACGTTTCGTACGCAGCGACGAGGTGCTGGACCTTGGCAGTCTCGCCAGCATTCCGCCGGGCGAGTATCTGGGCGCCGGCTTGTGGCAGCTGTACAAGGCCATCGAGTCGCCCTACAAGTCGCTGTTCAAGCTGCTGCTGGTGGAGGCCTACGCCAGCGACTATCCACAGGTGCGCTGCCTGAGCCTGGACTTCAAACACGCGGTCTATGCCAACCGCCTGGAGTTGGACGATCTGGATCCCTATATCGTCGCCTACCGCCGGGTCGAAGCTTATCTCGCAGACCGCGGCGACATGGAGCGCCTGGCCCTGTTGCGGCGCTGTTTGTATCTGAAGATCAATCAACCATTGAGCCGTCCGCCGATCAACCGTACCCGGAGCTGGAAGCGCCGCCTGCTCGAGCGCCTCACGCATGACTGGGGTTGGGACGAGCGTCAGTTCGCCCAGCTCGATCGCCGCAGCCAGTGGAAGACCCGGCAGGTCGACCAGGAGCGACGCGCTCTGTTCAACGAACTGACCTACGGCTATCGCTTCCTCAGTGAATTCGCCAAGCGCCTGCAGATCACCAGCAGCATCAACGGGCGTGATTTCGCCGTGCTGGGCCGGCGGCTGCACGCCGCCATCGAACGCAAGGCGGGAAAGATCGAGGCGATCAACATGGGTATCTCGCCGGACATGGCCGAGCACAGCCTGACCCTGGTGCAAGGCTATGACGCGGCCGGCGATATCTCCTGGGCGCTCTATGAAGGCTGTCTGAGCGTTCGGGAAGTAGAGAATTTCTCGCCCCTGAAGCGTTCGCGAGATTTGGTACCGCTGCTCGGCTGGTGTCATCGCAACGGCATCGTCGACACCGCGACCCACGTCGCGCTGCACCCGGGCGACAGCGGGTTGATCGAGGCGGAGCTGTTCTCGCTGCTGACCGACCTGCGCCAAGCGTTTCCCATGCCGCTGCCCACGGTGGCCGAGCAGGCGCTGCTGACGACCGCCGTGCCGACCCAGGTCCTGCTGCTGGTGAATATCGGACTCGACCCGTTCCGCAGCGAACATTCTCCCGACGAGCGCAACGATCCGCTCGGCTATGGCGGGGCGCGCGAGAATCTGGTCCTGAGCATCGACCAACTCAGCCTGAACAGTTGGAACGAGCTGATCGCCAATCGCTACGGGGGCGCTTCGGCTCTACCCGATTGCTTGCGCGACTATCTCGACGCCCTGCCCGCGAACGGTGCCCGCCCCGGTTTGCAGGTGCACTGCTTTGGCAGCCATTCCGGGCTGGCCATCGCGCGGCGGATGGAGGCGCTGTTCCGCGACGCCCAGACCGCCCTCGACGAAGCGACCAACAATCGCTACCTGCTACAGATCCGTCAGCATTTTCACATGCTCGACCTTACTGCCGGCAATGTCCGCCATACCAAACTGAACGATCTACGCGCCCTGATCGAACACCTCGGCGAGGCACACCATCGGGACCGCCCTGTGCGGGTGGATCGGCAGGCACTGGAGGGCCAGGATCTGTCGCTTATCCTGGCCCAGGCCAGAGCGCAGTGCCTGCAGGTGTTCTATCGCGTCCAGGGCGCGATGGCGGAGCTGACGGTATTGGACGAGTTCAACGCTTTATGGCGCCAACAGGTCGCGTACCGTGACGAACAGAGCCTGCTGACTCCGCTGCTGCGCTTCCTGAAATCAATAACCTACCGCCGCACGACGCAGCTACCCTTTGAGGACAGCCATCTAGCGGCCATGGATATCCTGATCTACCGGCTACAGCAGTCCTCGCCGGACATCCCATTGACCATCGAACGCAGGGCCACGCCGCGCGAGGAAGCCAGCGATCCGCTCCACGACATCCAGGCAATCATAGAGCCCAACGAGCGGGGCCGCTCGCAGGTCACGCTGTATTGCAATCATCAGGAGTTTTCCAGCCTGGAATACGGTGCCGAACTGTTCGCCGCGGTGGCTCGCTATATCCTCGGGCAGCGTAGCGCCGCCGAGCGTTATCCTTGCTACATCACTGATCTGGATCTATCTGGCCTGCACGGCGAAGGGCGAACCCAGACCGTGCAGCACCTGCGCTACAAGGCGCAGCTTGAGGCGGCAATCAATCAAGCACTGATCTCGGTCTGACCGGCGCATGGCACGAAGCGCCATTACAGATTCACGTCACCGGCGGCTTCCGGCTGGTACTCGACAGCCAGCAGAGTAAGCTTGAGGAGCTTGCCGCCGGGCGTCGGCCAATCGATATGCTGCCCGACGCTCAAGCCCAACAAGGCGGTGCCTACTGGTGCCAATACCGAAACGGTACCTTCCTTGCCGGCGTCCTGCGGGAAAACCAACGTCAGGTGGTAGTCCTTGCCACTGCCCTCTTCGCGGCAATGAACACGAGAATTCATCGACACTACGCCAGCGGGCAATTCGCTACGCTCGACCACCTGCGCGCGCGACAACTCCTCATCGAGCGCTTCAGCGGCCGGACCGTAGTCAGACAGGCTGTTGAGCAGCCGCTCGAGCCGCTGCAGATCGGTTTGGGTGATGATGATAGGCGGTGCGCTGGACATGGTGCCGGGTAAACTCCTGTAAAAAGTAAAAGGGGTAGAAAAGCAAAACCCCGCCCGAAGGCGGGGTTTTTTTAACCGGAAGTCGACCCTATCACAGCCGATTAAATAAGCAAGAGCCCAGATCGAGGCTCATCGCAGCGACCCGATTCGTTCAGCGTAGTGCCTCAAAGCTCTTCGAATTCGAGTGCCTCGCCACCCTGCTCCTGAGTGACCCGCGTCAACAGTTCACCGAGGCGCTCGTCGTTGGCGTCGCAAATCCACAGCGAGGCGGCCTCGTCATAGTCGAAGTGAAAACCGCCCGAGCGCGCAGCCACCCATAGCTGACGCAACGGCGGTTGGCGGCTGAAGATGAGTTGCGTGCCGTTCTCGAAACGCACGGTGAGCACGCCACCGGAATTTTCCAGATCGACATCCATGCCGCTGTGATCGAAAACATCCTCGATTTCTTCCTGCGCGGCGTCGACGAGATCGTGAAAGCGGGCTTCGCTCAAACTCATGGATCGTTTTCCTCGGTGCGGGTTATACGGCGGCATAGCGGCCACCAACGATGCCGGCGAGCTTAGCAGGCGACCACCGCGTCTAGCGAGCGGCTGGGGTCTGTTGATGTTTCGTGTGCGGCCGCGCCGGGCCTGTAGGGTTGCGCGGCAACGCAGCTCGCGACGAAACGACAACAGACCCTATAGCGACGCTTACCGCCGAGCGCGGCCCACATAGGCAATCTGGTGGGTGCTGGGTATACTCCGGCCCATCGATTTTTCTAGGATTGCACCCCCATGAAGCGTCTGTTGCTTCCATTCATTGCCCTCGCGGTTCTCGCTTCCGCGCTTGGCGGCTGCGGCCAGAAAGGCCCGCTGTATCTGCCGGACGACGAGGCTGCCGTCAAAGAACGCTCCAAAGACCGATTCGAACTGTAAGGAGGCATTCCATGGAGGCCTTCTCGTACCGCGACGGTCAACTCTTCGCGGAGGGCGTGGCGCTGCCCGCTCTCGCGCAACGCTTCGGCACCCCCACCTACGTTTACTCGCGCGCCCATATCGAGGCTCAGTACCACGCCTATGCCGATGCGCTGAGCGGCATGCCGCATCTGGTCTGCTTCGCGGTCAAGGCGAACTCGAACCTTGGCGTGCTGAACGTATTGGCCCGGCTCGGCGCCGGCTTCGACATCGTTTCGCGCGGTGAACTGGAGCGCGTGCTGGCCGCTGGCGGGCAGCCGGAGCGCATCGTCTTCTCCGGCGTCGGCAAGACCCGTGACGACATGCGCCGCGCGCTGAAAGTCGGCGTGCACTGCTTCAACGTCGAATCCACCGAAGAGCTCGAACGCCTGCAACAGGTCGCAGCCGAACTCGGTGTGATGGCACCGGTATCACTGCGGGTCAACCCCGATGTGGATGCCGGCACCCACCCGTACATTTCCACCGGTCTCAAGGAAAACAAATTCGGCATCGCCATCGCCGATGCCGAGACGGTCTATGCGCGGGCTCACGAGCTCAGCAACCTCGACGTCGTCGGTGTCGATTGCCACATCGGCTCCCAGCTCACCAGCCTGCCGCCCTTCCTCGACGCGCTCGACCGCCTGCTGGCGCTGATCGATCGCCTCGCGGTAGCCGGCATCCGTATTCGCCACCTGGATCTGGGTGGCGGCCTCGGTGTTCGCTACCGTGACGAGCAACCGCCGCTGGCTGGTGATTACATTAAGGCTGTGCGCCAGCGTATCGAGGGCCGCGACCTGGCACTGGTGTTCGAGCCGGGCCGTTCCATCGTCGCCAACGCCGGTCTGCTGCTGACCCGCGTGGAATACCTCAAGCACACCGAACACAAGGATTTCGCCATCGTCGACGCGGCGATGAACGACCTGATCCGCCCCGCGTTGTATCAGGCCTGGATGGACGTGGTGCCGGTGCAGCCGCGCGAAGGTCAGCCCCGCCACTACGACATCGTCGGCCCGATCTGCGAAACCGGCGATTTCCTCGCCAAGGAACGTCCACTGACCTTGGCCGAGGGTGATCTGTTGGCTGTTCGTTCGGCCGGCGCCTACGGTTTCGTCATGAGTTCCAACTACAACACCCGTGGCCGCGCCGCCGAGGTGCTGGTGGACGGCGACCAAGCCTACGAAGTGCGCCGCCGCGAAAGCGTGCAGGAACTCTACGCCGGCGAAAGCCTGCTGCCTGCCTGAGGCCACGACGATGCTTTTGCGTTTTACCAAGATGCACGGCCTGGGCAACGACTTCATGGTCATCGACCTGATCAGCCAGCACGCGCATATCCAGCCCAAGCACGCCAAGCAATGGGGTGATCGGCATACCGGCATCGGTTTCGATCAGTTGCTGCTGGTCGAGCCGCCGCACAATCCCGACGTGGATTTCCGCTATCGCATCTTCAATTCAGACGGTTCCGAAGTGGAGCAGTGCGGCAACGGCGCCCGCTGCTTTGCCCGCTTCGTGCTGGACAAGCGGCTGACCATGAAGCGCCGAATTCGCGTCGAGACCAAGGGCGGCATCATCGAACTGGATATCCGTCCCGACGGGCAGATCAGCGTCGATATGGGCCCGCCACGGCTGGTTCCGGCCGAGATTCCCTTCCAAGCCGACGGTGAAGCCATGAGCTATCCGCTGGACGTCGACGGACAGCAGCTGGAGATTGCCGCTGTGTCCATGGGCAACCCGCATTCGGTGCTGCGTGTGGACGACATCGACAGCGCGCCAGTGCAGGTGCTCGGACCGAAGATCGAGCATCACCCGCGCTTTCCACAACGCGTCAACGCCGGCTTTGTGCAAGTCATCGATCGCCAGCACGCCAAGCTGCGCGTATGGGAACGTGGCGCGGGTGAGACCCAGGCCTGCGGCACCGGCGCTTGCGCCGCTGCGGTCGCCGCGATTGGCCAGGGCTGGATGGACTCGCCGGTGCAGATCGATCTGCCGGGTGGCCGTCTGTCCATCGAATGGGCAGGCCCAGGTCAGCCCGTTATGATGACCGGCCCCGCCGTTCGCGTTTTTGAAGGACAGGTTCGCCTATGACCGAGCAAAACCAGGATAAGCCGCAACTGCCGGACGCCGAAGCCGTCGCGGCTTATCTGAGTGCTCATCCAGAATTTTTCGTCGACCATGATGAATTGATACCCGAGCTGCGCATTCCACACCTGCCGGGTGGCGCGGTGTCGCTGGTCGAACGGCAGGTAAAGCTGCTGCGCGAACGCAACATCGAGATGCGTCACCGTCTGTCGCAATTGATGGACGTGGCCCGCGACAACGACAGATTGTTCGACAAAACCCGCCGACTGGTCCTCGACCTGCTGGATGCCAACTCCTTGGAAGAAGTCATCGGTGCGGTGGACGAAAGCCTACGGCACGAGTTCCAGGTGCCTTATGTCAGCCTGATCCTGTTCAGCGAAGCGCCCTTGCCGGTCGGCCGCAGCGTCACCAGCGCCGAGGCACAGCAAGCCATCGGCGGCCTGCTCGGCGGCGGCAAGACCATCTGCGGCGTGCTGCGCCCGCATGAGCTGGTGTTTCTGTTCGGCGAAGAGGAAAGCAAAGAGATCGGCTCGGCGGCGGTGGTCGCGCTCAACCAGCAGCAAGGCATCCTGGCGATCGGCAGCAAGGACCCGCAGCACTACAAGAGCTCGCTGGGCACGCTGTTCCTCAGCTATATCGCCGAGGTGCTGACTCGAGTGCTGCCGCATTACTCTGCGCCGCTGCGATCGGTACGCTGAAAGCTGAAGGCAATGCGCGGCCCACGAGCGATTCGCGTCTAGCTTTCAGCTTCAAGCTAATGGCTGTCTCATATCGAAGTGAGCTCTGATGCAAACCGATCTCGACGCTTATTTCCAACATCTGCGCAGCGAGCGGCACGTGTCGCCGCATACGCTGGATGCCTACCGGCGCGACCTGATCAAGGTGATGGGCTACTGCCAAAAGCAGCAGCTTGGGCAGTGGTCCGAGCTGAAAAGCGCCCACGTTCGCCAATTGGTTGCCGAACAGCACCGCCAGGGTCAATCCAGCCGTAGCCTGGCACGTCTGCTCTCATCGCTGCGCGGCCTGTATCGCTACCTCAATCAGGAAGGACGCTGCGCTTACGACCCGGCCGCCGGCATCTCCGCGCCCAAGGGCGAGAAACGCCTGCCACGACTGCTCGACACCGACCGGGCAATGCAGCTGCTCGACGGTGGCATCGAGGATGATTTCATCGGCCACCGTGATCATGCCATGCTCGAATTGTTCTATTCATCCGGACTGCGCCTGGCAGAGCTAATCGGCCTGAATCTCGATCAGCTCGACGTCCCGGCCGGCCTGGTTCACGTCCATGGCAAAGGCAACAAGGAGCGTGTGCTCCCTATCGGACGCAAGGCCCGCGAAGCGCTGCAGGCTTGGCTGCCGCTGCGGACGTTGAGCAATCCGGCCGATGGCGCGGTATTCGTCAGCCAGCAGGGACGCCGCCTCGGTGCGCGCGCGGTGCAACTGCGGGTACGCCAGGCCGGTGTGCGCGAGCTCGGCCAGCACCTGCACCCGCACATGCTGAGGCACAGTTTTGCCAGCCATGTACTCGAATCGTCGCAAGATCTGCGCTCCGTACAGGAAATGCTCGGCCATGCCGACATCGGCACCACGCAGATCTATACCCACCTGGATTTTCAGCATTTGGCCAAGGTCTATGACCAGGCGCACCCGCGAGCCAAACGTAAGCAGGACAGTGACCCATGAGCATTCAACTGATCACCTTCGACCTCGATGACACGCTGTGGGATGTCGGCCCAGTCATTCAGAGCGCCGAAATCCGCTTGCGAGATTGGCTCGGCCAATACGCGCCGCGCCTGGGCGACTTTCCTGTCGAGTCGCTGGCCGCGATCCGCCGCATGCTGGTCGAGTCCGAGCCAGGCCTGAAGCACCGCATCAGCGAACTGCGCCGGCGCATCCTCTTCCATGCGCTGCATGACGCCGGCTATCCGAGTGGCGAAGCGCAAGGCATTGCCGACCAGGCATTCGAAGTTTTTCTCGAAGCTCGCCATGCGATCGATCTCTTTCCCGACGTGCACCCGACGCTGGAGTGCCTGGCCAACCAATACACACTCGGTGTGCTGACCAATGGCAACGCCGATGTCCGTCGCCTGGGCCTCGCCGACTACTTTCAGTTCACCCTATGCGCCGAAGAATTGGGCATCGGCAAGCCGGACCCGCGGCCTTTCCAGGAAGCACAGGGCCGCGCGGGGGTGAGCGCCGAGCACGCGGTGCATATCGGTGATCACCCTGATGACGATATCGGTGGCGCGCAGCGGGCCGGCGTTCGCGCCATCTGGTTCAATCCAGCCGGAACGCCTTGGCAGCACGACGGTCAGCCAGACGCGGAGATCCGCAGCCTCGCAGAGCTCCCGGCTTTGCTGGCCGGTTGGCGATAACGCTTCAACGAATCGCAAATACGACGAAGCCCAACACCGGGCGGTGTTGGGCTTCGCTCGTGCTCAAGCGCTGATACAGCTCAAGGCGATGGCATGGCTCCTGCGAGCTCGACCAGCCTTCCGCCACCAGCGCTTTTCGCTGTGATTCAGATAGGCCGGCTGCCGTACTTGCTGTCAGGCTTTTTCGGCGGATCGGCGACTACGTTCGGTTCGACTTCCTGTACGCGCCCGCCACGGGCGAGGAACTCTTCCATCGCACGTGCCAGCTCGTCACGTTCGCGCTGCTTGGCTTCCAGGCTTGGCATTTCCTCGACGACCACCGTCTTGGCCTTGGCCTTCTTGGTCGTCGGGGTGGCGCGCTCACTGTCGGTCCCCTCGTCGTCAGCGTTGTCGTCGCCGTCATCGGCGGCGGCCAGCTCCTCGCCTTCCTCCTCGTCGTTAACGTCCAGATCGTCTTGTTCTAATTCTTCGTCGCTCATGTTCAACCTCGTACCTTGCCAAAGCGGAAGTTATAGCCCAGCGATGTGCTTTGTTCGCCACCGCCAAAAAAAATTCAACTTGCCATCCCGTGCAGCGTTGCGACGACCTGTCTGGCACCCCCTCGATCGCGGTGTTCCCCCAGATAGATACCTTGCCAAGTCCCTAATACCAGCTGCCCGTCGCCGACCGGCAAGCTCACCTGACAACCGAGCAGGCTCGCCTTGAAATGCGCCGGCAGATCGTCCGGCCCTTCGTAATCATGTTCGTAGCCATTCTGGCCTTGCGGCACCAAACGGTTGAAAAACGTCTCGAAGTCGCGCCGCACCGCGCCATCGGCGTTCTCGTTGATGGTCAGCGAGGCCGAGGTATGGCGCAGCCACAGGTGTAACAGACCGACCCGGCATTGTTGCAGTTCCGGTAGTTGTGCAAGCAGATCATCAGTAATCAGATGGAAGCCACGCGGTCTAGGACGCAGTGTGATCACGGTCTGTTGCCACATGCTGGAAAGCCCCTCGACACCTGAACGGGCGCATTCTAGCGCGGCGGCAGAAAAAACAAAGGGCGCTCGCGAGCGCCCTTTATCGTCACGTTGCGATCACCGCTTGTTGGTGAACTCCGGATAGGCTTCGAGACCGCACTCGACCACATCGACGCCCTCGTATTCCTCCTCCTCGCTCACTCGCAGCCCCATCACGGCCTTGAGGATGCCCCAGACGATCAGGCTGGCGACGAATACCCAGGCGAAGATCGAAGCCAGCCCCAGCAGCTGCGCGCCAAAGGACGCATCGGCGTTGGTCAGCGGCACCGCCAGCAGCCCCCACATGCCGACCACACCGTGCACCGAAATGGCACCGACCGGGTCATCGATACGCAGCTTATCCAGGCCGAGGATGCTGAACACCACCAGCACGCCACCGACACCGCCAATAAGCACGGCTTGCAGGGCGCTCGGCGTCAGCGGCTCGGCGGTGATCGCCACCAGCCCGGCCAGCGCACCGTTGAGAATCATGGTCAGATCGGATTTGCCGAACAGCAACCGTGCGGTGATCAGCGCCGCGACCAAGCCGCCGGCAGCCGCCATGTTGGTATTGGTGAACACCTGAGCGACTGCATTGGCGTCCTCGATAGTGCTCATGCGCAGCTGCGAGCCGCCGTTGAAGCCGAACCAGCCCATCCACAGGATGAAGGCACCCAGGGTCGCCAGCGGCAGATTGGCGCCGGGAATCGCATTGATTTGGCCGTTCGGGCCGTACTTGTCCTTTCGCGGGCCCAGCAGCAGCACGCCAGCCAGCGCAGCCGAAGCACCCGCCATGTGCACCAGACCGGAGCCCGCGAAATCGAGGAAGCCTGCCGCGTCGAGGAAACCGCCGCCCCACTTCCAGAAGCCTTGAATCGGGTAGATGAACCCGGTCATCACTACGGCGAAGGCAATGAAGGCCCAGAGCTTCATGCGCTCGGCCACCGCGCCGGACACCACCGACATACAGGTTGCGGCAAATACGATCTGGAAGAAGAAGTCGGCCCTCGCCGAGTAGTAAGGCGCATCCTCACCACCCGCGGCGACTACATCCACGGCGTTCTCGTCACCGATCAGGAAACCCAGGCTCGGCAGGATGCCGCCTTCGGGGCTCGAATACATGATGTAGTAGCCGATCAGCAGATACATGATCGAAGCCACCGAATACAGCACGATATTCTTGGTGAGAATTTCCGCCGTGTTCTTGGCCCGCACCAGACCGGATTCGAGCATGGCGAAACCGGCCGCCATCCACATCACCAGCGCACCGCAGATGACGAAGTAGAAGGTATCGAGTCCGTACTGGACGGGTATCAGAGCTGTGCTGTCCATGTGTCACCTCTATGTGTCGCGCGTTTCGCGCCATTCGGTCGCCGGCTGGCCTTTCTAGCGGCAAGCCGGCCCCAAACCCGGGGTTGGCTCCGGGGGTTTCATACGCTTGATCGGGATTTACAGGTTGTAGCCGCGCTCGTTGTGCAGGCTGAGGTCGAGTCCGATAGTTTCTTCGTCATCGCTGACCCGCAGGCCCATCACCCAATCGATCACCTTGAGAATCACAAAGGTGACGATTGCCGTGTAGACGACGGTGAACAGCACGCCCTTGAGCTGGATCCACAGCTGCAGCGCGATGTTGTCCACCTCACCGAAGCCGCCCAGTGCAGGCGCTGCGAATGCGCCGGTGAGCAACGCACCGACGATGCCGCCGATGCCGTGCACACCAAAGGCGTCCAGCGAATCGTCGTAACCGAGCTTGCGTTTCAGGCTGGTGGCGCAGAAGAAGCAGATGACGCCCGACGCCAGGCCGATGATCAGCGCGCCCATCGGCCCGACCGTGCCGGCAGCCGGCGTGATGGCAACCAGGCCGGCGACCACGCCGGAGGCGATGCCCAGGGCACTGGGTTTGCCATGGGTCAGCCACTCGGCAAACATCCAGCCCAAAGCCGCAGCAGCAGTGGCGATCTGCGTCACGAGCATGGCCATGCCCGCGGTGCCGTTGGCGCCCAGCGAGGACCCGGCATTGAAGCCGAACCAGCCGATCCAGAGCATTGCGGCGCCCACCAATGTCAGCCCCAGGTTGTGCGGCGCCATCGGCGTGGTCGGAAAGCCCTTGCGCTTGCCGAGCACAAGGCAGGCCACTAGGCCAGCGATACCGGCATTGATGTGCACCACGGTACCGCCGGCGAAATCGAGTACGCCCCAATCCCACATCAGGCCGCCGTCACCGCCCCAGACCATATGTGCGATCGGCGCATAGACCAGGGTGAACCAGACGCCCATGAACACCAGCATCGCGGAGAACTTCATGCGTTCGGCGAAAGCCCCGACGATCAGCGCCGGAGTGATGATGGCGAAGGTCATCTGGAAGGTGATGAACACGCTTTCCGGAACCGTGCCGGTGAGGCTGTCTGGGGTCAGGCCGCTGAGAAAAGCACGGTCGAGACCACCGATAAAGGAGCTGAAATTGGTGACGCCTGCTTCCATGCCGGTGGTGTCGAACGCCAGGCTGTAGCCGTAGGCCATCCAGAGGATGCTCATCAGGCCAGCGATGGCGAAGCACTGCAGCATGACGGACAGGATGTTCTTGGAGCGGACCATGCCGCCATAGAACAAGGCCAGGCCAGGGATGGTCATGAACAGCACCAGCGCGGTGGCGGTGAGCATCCAGGCCGTGTCGCCTGAATCGAGCGTCGCGTCCTGCGCCAAGGCGATGCCTGGGCTTATCAGAGACAAAAGGGCTCCTAGCCCTGCGAATCTTCGCAGAGTCATGGTTTTACTCCTGGGGCGTGGGGGTTCGTAGGCCTGCCGAAGCAGGCAATCGCAAAGCGTCGGATCGTGCGTAGCGTGTGAAATCAGACTCGACTGGCTTGCCTGATTTCGCCTGAGCCCGGGCGCTGCCCGGTCAATCGTTCACTACGCGACGACGCCGATCAGATCGCGTCGGTATCGGTTTCGCCTGTGCGGATGCGGATGGCCTGCTCCAGATTGACGACGAAAATCTTGCCGTCGCCGATCTTGCCGGTGTTGGCGGCCTTGGTGATGGCCTCGATCACGCGATCCAGCTGGTCGTCGGCAATCGCCACGTCGATTTTCACCTTCGGCAGAAAATCGACCACGTATTCAGCGCCGCGATACAGTTCGGTGTGGCCTTTCTGGCGCCCGAAACCCTTGACCTCGGTGACCGTGATGCCCTGGACGCCGATTTCGGACAGCGACTCGCGTACGTCGTCCAGCTTGAACGGCTTGATGATGGCAGTAACTAATTTCATGAAAACTTCTCCCGTTTAGGTGGACTTGCCCCAGAAGTACGAACCCAGGACAAGTCTAAGCTCTGTGTCTGGCTCTTGTAACGCGTCGACATAGCCGAGCGACCTCCAACACCATCAGCCGATCCGACGAAACGTCCTGAATCGTCTGCGCACCGCAACGCACCGGTGCGTCTTCATGACGAGCCAAGCAGAATCAATGCCAGGTCCGTGAGAAGTGCGTGATAGCGCGCCCCACCGCAGCCGCTCGGGTCGCATCGCTGACAGACCCACAAAACCGCGCACCAATACCGGGCAAGGCGATGCGACCGCCTGCCCATAAACGTGCACTGCGACGAAAATCGGCCTCAAACAGGCCGTGCTACACTGCCCGCCGCTCAGAAACAGGTGATGTCCATGCTCCCACCCAAAGCTTTTCTCGACGCCATCGGCTCTCAGGCTTCACGCCTGTTCAACGGCGAGACGCCGCTACCCCGCCCCGAAATCGAAGCCCAGTTCAAAAGCATCGTGCAGGGCGCGCTGAGCAAACTGGACGTTGTCAGCCGCGACGAATTCGACAACCAGATGGTGGTGCTCGCGCGCACCCGAGCGCGGCTCGAAGCACTCGAGGCCAAGGTCGCCGAGCTGGAAGAAAGACTGCAGCCACCCGCCGCCGACTAAGCTCGGTGGCGACACGATCAAAGGAGTGATCGAATGTCCCTCGCCATAGTTCATAGCCGCGCCCAGGTGGGCGTCGAGGCGCCCGCTGTCACTGTCGAAGCCCACTTGGCCAATGGCCTGCCTTCGCTGGCACTGGTTGGGTTGCCCGAGACCGCCGTCAAGGAGAGCAAGGATCGCGTGCGCAGTGCGATCCTGACCTCCGACTTCGATTTCCCGGCCCGCCGCATCACACTCAATCTCGCCCCTGCCGACCTGCCGAAAGACGGTGGCCGCTTCGATCTGGCCATCGCCTTGGGCATTCTCGCCGCCAGTGGACAGATTCCCACAGACCGCCTCGATACCCTGGAATGTCTGGGCGAGCTGGCGCTATCCGGCGCGTTGCGCCCGGTGCAGGGCGTGTTGCCTGCGGCCCTGGCGGCACGTCAGGCCGGGCGCGCGCTGCTGGTGCCGCGAGCCAATGCGGAGGAAGCCAGTCTGGCTTCAGGGCTGGTGGTTTACGCCGCTGATCATTTGCTGGAAGTCGCGGCGCACTTCAACGGCGTCATGCCTATCGCTCCCTTCGAGGCCCAGGGCCTGCTGCGTCAGGTGCTGCCCTACCCCGATCTGGCCGATGTGCAGGGCCAGGCCGCCGCCAAACGCGGTTTATTGGTCGCGGCGGCTGGCGCGCACAATCTGCTTTTTTCAGGCCCCCCGGGCACCGGCAAGACGCTGCTGGCCAGCCGCCTTCCCGGTTTGCTCCCACCACTTGAAGAACAGGAAGCGCTGGAAGTCGCGGCGATTCATTCGGTCGCCAGCCAGTCGCCGCTGGAGCATTGGCCGCAACGACCGTTTCGCCAGCCCCATCACAGTGCATCCGGGCCGGCGCTAGTCGGTGGCGGCAGCCGGCCGAGACCCGGCGAGATTACGCTGGCGCACCAGGGCGTGCTGTTCCTCGACGAGCTGCCGGAGTTCGATCGCAAGGTATTGGAAGTGCTCAGAGAGCCCCTGGAATCAGGCTGTATCGTGATCGCACGGGCGCGCGACAAAGTGCGTTTTCCGGCCCGTTTTCAGCTGGTCGCGCTTATGAAGTGTACTCTTCAATGGTGTACCTACCGACTGAGCAAGCTTATTTTGCTGAAAACATTATCTTTTTTGAGAATACAACATCTTTTTTCACCAGGAACAGGTATACGAGATGTCGGAAAGCGATTTGGTGGTGTTTTCTGTATGTAGAACGAGAGCCGGGGGCATTAGAGAAGGCAGCAGCTCGCTGGATGCGAGTAGATGGGCACAAGCGTCTATCCTTCGCCAAGGAATTGAGGCACTTGCACATCAGTCGAGGCTGTGTCCGATAGATAGCACATCCATCAGCCAGATACGCCAAGCTCTAAAATACTTGAGCGAATCATCGGCAGAAATGCTCAATCGCAGTCCAACGCAATTGATAGAACGCGACATAGTGGCAATTCTACATGCCATGGAGGCCGATCTCTCAACAAATACTAAGCTAACGCGCGAAAGTGCGTCGAAATTCTCTACAGCTTTGCGCCGCATTCTCACATCAGGACCTGACAAACTAGGAGACGGAAATAGCCTGAGAGGAGTAGTCCAAGAGCACTTTCCCCGTTTACGACGTCGCAAACGATTGCCGAGAAACGATCTTCCTTCTGAACTAGCACTCCAACGTCATGTAGATTGGGATGATTTAGTGCGCCAGACGCATGAGACATTACTTAATCGACAGACGGCTATCGAGGAGGCAATAGCTAAAGAGTTTTATTTATATGAGAGGATCATCACTCAGCAAAACCAGTGGTTGGCTGTCCCAATTTCGCAAGAGAGCAGATACAAAACAGTAGGATGGAATAGAGACAAGAACAAATATTTAAGGGCCAAGCCTGAACCGGCTCTCTTAGCTGCAGTCTTGCTTCAACAACTAGAACAGCATAAACCAGCGACTGACTCAACCGGACTCCCAGAAGGAGTTTATCCCGTTTGCAGCGTTGCTACCGCAATCGAAGGTGTATCAGCATACCAATTCCGTAATAGCTCGGCGCCTTGGTTCCAAGCTCGCTATCGGCTTCCTAATCCGGTTATGGTTGCAATATTTATTGCGCTTCTTATTCACACCGGCTGGAACCAGAGCGCCGTTGGCTCTCTCACTTTATCCGATATCACACCGCAGCCGCAGGGCGGCTATCAATTGCAGGGGTATAAGGGAAAAACGGACGACGACACACCGGTGGTAGATGTTTTCCCATCTTCACGACTGGTCTGCAAGGCTATTTCCCTTCTGCTGTGGAACCATCAACAGCTCAAAGCGCTAAATCTGATCGCACCTTCAGAATTACGATTATGGTTCGGCTGGCAGATTGACGGATTTAAATATACTATCAATTTTGCCGACGCTCTACGGATAAAAAGATTTTGTATTAGCCACAACCTAGACAAGTTCACGGCATCGGAGATACGCCCCCTTAGATCTGCACTAACCTATCTTCCTCAACGCGACCTCGAAGCAGTACGTGTATTACTAGGGCATAAGCACCTATTAGTGACGGATGGATACCTCCAAAATACGCTTTTCTTTCGCATGAATGAAGCAAATATGTTGCAGTTTCAGCGTCGCATAGAAACATCATTGACTTATCTTTCTGGCGGCGAACATCTTGTAACGGAGCGAAAGTTAAACCATTCCGATATAGATCAAAATTTACTTTTCCCAACAGGAGATGGAGGCGCCTGCATTGATCCTTACTGCGGGCACCCAGAGGAAAACTTAGAGCCTGGCGAGCCTTGTGCCGGTACATTATGCCAATCCGGAACAGGCTGCCCTAATTATCGACTGACTGTCACAGAACGCACTCTCGAAATGGCTCTTAGGACTTTGCGTTACTATCAATCTCGATGGAGCAATCTCTATCACATAAATCAGGCTGCCTTTTCACGGTTACATATTCCACGACTTCTGTACATACATGTTTTGTTGTCTATTGTTCATGAGCAGCGTCCCGACCTGCTTAGAAAAGCAGAGGAAAAGCTGGTATGAATTCTCTTCTTGCAGAGCATATAGAGCACGATGCGTTAGGCATTGATGCAGGTTTTTGCTATGTACCTGTCTCGGAGAAATTAGCCTATAGCGGAACGTCAATTCACTATCAAGACAATCTAGGCAATCACATCATCAACCTTGCGGATTTCATTCTCCCACCAACACTCGGGCAGCCTTCGTTTATTCGCCTTAGTGATGAGCAAGATTATATCAATACGGCAATAGCCATAGCTGATCGGAAGCTGCGCAACGCAAAGATGGAACGACCCCCGGCTAGGACCTTAACACGGCAGCTATATTTACTTCGCCATGTCCTCGACTGGCTTAGATCCCGGGGAATATATCGACTACGCGACGCTACGAAGCATGACATTGCGGAGTTGATGGATGCTTATGCCAAAGGAGGCTGGGTGGCTGCGCTCAAGGTCGACGAGCGTTGGCATTGTGCCTTAGACCTGACCACATCAGACGACTTCGAACTTGGCTTTCACTACAGGACGTGTAGAGGAATCAGATATATTGAAACGTTACGGCAACCATTTTGGCGCGAACGAATTGGATGGGGTGGATTATTGCCATTGCCTTATAGCGTCAAATCAAGAATCGAGGCCATACCCACGTTACAATTTACTGCGGACTGGAAGAAGCGCAAAGCTTCTGATGCGGTTCCGGTCGGCCGTCTAGTCGTTCAAAACACCTTAAGTTCGCTTAACGACTGGTGTTTATTGTCCCCTGTAGTTGATCGGTTGCAGCAGCGCTCAGCTGAACAGCCCGCGCGTTCATCTAGACGCTTGTCTCCGAAAAAGGCAACCAGAACTGCCAACCTGAAATTAGAAGAAGCAGTTAGGGTAATGCTCCAGGCCTTACACATGCTCTATGAAGTGGCACCAATACTGATAGAGTTACTAAAAAGCGCCAGGACCGCAGAAGGACGCCATCCAAAACTCTCTTCCCTGTCCAATTCTTGGCTCGCAACGCACCCGGTCACTCAAAAGCTAAACAGCCTCTTGCGAAAACCTATCACGCTCTGGATGACTTCAGGATGTTACGCGAAGAACGATCATAGCCATACAGTGGACCAAGTTCTCAGTGCGATACAGTGCGCGTGCGCGATCATTTTGGCAGCCATGAACGCTCGGCGTAATCGCGAGATATGTGACGTACATTATGGCCTGCGGGTTGATGATTTAACTGTGATCGATGACGACGCCGGAATTTATCAAACTCGATTCTACATCGAAAAAACATATTTCGGGCGTCATGTATTTTATATCAACCGGACCTCAGCAGATGCTATTCGGTGCTTGGAGGAGCTCGCAAGGCTGAGCTTGCCGCCGGATAGAGAAGCTGAATCGGGGGGAAGTATCTTTACCTGCGGCCGACGTAACCAACGGGGCATACAAGGCGAGGCACACCTAAGTTTTGCCAATGATTCAGGGCGAACCAGGTCACTTGTTAGCTTTTTCCAAGTAGCCTTAGGTGGGAATTCCGATGACTTGAGCCTGTCGCCACATATGTTTAGACGCTTCTATGCTCTATTGTATTTTCATCAATACGAACATGCGGATCTACGCGCACTTAAACAGCAACTAAGGCACCTTGACGTAGCTAGGACTCGGGTATACGTCACTGATCCGTCGAGTCGGCCGCTTGCAGAGCAGATCCGTGCGCGTCTAGGTCAATCACGTTTCTCGGTAGCGAATGAGAAATTACGCTCAGCCTTAGATGAAAGTTACGCAGACCTGGACACAGCGTTGGCCGAAGTGGAACAGGAAAAGCTTTCGATGGCGGTAGAACAAATTTTGTCAGGGGAAGGGACAGCAGGGGGATTTAGCCGAATTGTCCGCAAGCTGTACCGCCAAATGCGGTCCAATCTTGCCATTGCGCAGAATGAGGCGGCAGCACCTATAACTAAAACATTATCAGGTCGTGGTTACCGCGCAAAACCTATGTTTCATGGGCAATGCCATGCTCCTGATGCGAAACGCCAACTGAAGGCGAAGTGCGAACGCGGTAGTGATTTGGCACGCGAGCATGCAAGCGCTCGGCTATGTCAACATTGCCCATACCATTTTAATAACCAAGCCTATCTCGACAACCTTCGGGATGATCTAAAACAGTTAGAGACCGATAGCTGTGATATTTTGTTACCACCTCTTCAGCAAGCTCGTGCAGCTTTTGACTATGATAACTTGGTTCAATTAATTGCGGTGACTGAGGAGCAAATACAAAAAAATGCTGATCAATTAAACCAGATTAACCGTGCGCGAGAAGTCATTTCGTGAGTCGACTACTGCATCAATCACAAGTATCAAAACAAGCTGCGCAGGCGGCTATTGATCGCAAGCTTGCTCTGTTGAACGACTGGATCGAACAAGGCATTCCATACCGTATGGATGAAGACGGGCATGTGTTACTTGACTCACGGGATCGCAAGGTACTGGAGTTCTTTCCAACCAGCTTGCGGCAATTTAAGCTGTGGGATGGATCCCAGAACTCTCCCCGCTTGCAAGCAAAACTCCCTCTACTGACCGTGACAGGGAATGACACGCTATCTAAGCGTCCGGCAAGCGCAGAGCAAGCTGCTCGCCTTATTGCCGCATTGCGTCTGTGCGCAGAAAATCAACAAGCGTCTGGCAGCGCAACCACTGCGCGCAAGCTCCAGCAAGCTTTGAAAATTGCTCAGCACACAATCGGTTTACGGGTCGCTGAGCTCAGGGAACAGCAACGGGAACTGCGCCAGATGAAGCGAGAGCATGCGCAGCTCCGAGCAAAATACGAAGGAGATAATGCCGAGCTCAGGAAAAATCTGAACCTTACAGCGGCTGCGCTGAGTCAGGAGCAACAACGAAACGCCAAACTAACCAAACTGCTGGCTAAGGTAAGCCCTCTGAGAGCCCCCCATGGCAGCTAGCACTCAGGCCAAAGCCGATGCCGCTGTTAAGAGGCTACAAGCATGGCTGTCAGGCGCTAATATCGTTCCGCGGCGTAACGGTCGGCTTAACAAAGCAGCCTTGTGCGCTGCTGTTGGCATAACTCGGTCGACACTAGGATCGAACCCCAGACTACGAGAATTGATTGCGTCTCTGGAAAAATCACAGCCGCTATCCCCCAAGCCCGAATCAGCGTCTAAAGTTTCGGAACTTGAACGCGCAGTTACCGCGCTAGAGGAAGAGAATGCTGATCTGAAACGCAAGTTGCATGCTGTGACGCTTCTGCTTACCACTGGCCGAAGCCTTCATCCATGACCTGTGGATTGGTCGAGAAGAATCTGCTCTCTTCGCACACCGGGCTCGTGGAGAGCGTGCTCGAGGAAAGCGATAGCACCATCATCTTGCGCTGGCGAACCGTCTCTGGAGCTTGGCGCGCCCACATTCCGCCATATGCTCTCATTACTCGCCCGTTGCCTGGACAGGTATGGTTCTTTGAGGGCATTAGAGGTTACGACCCAGAGACTGGCGAGCGATGGGAGATCTTGAGGGGTGAAAGATGTATGCCGCCAAGCCCACTCATTATCCCTTTCCTTTGCAAGAATGTCCCCGGCCTCCACGAGCATCGCGCTAAGCGATGGGAATCTCGGTTAGGTGACTTGTTAACTGAGTCTCTTTCTATGGCCAATGTCCATCTGTTAGCAGATACATTAGGCGGCCCCTTGCAATATCAAATTGCAGAGCGGACCGTCCTATTCTGGCAAACGTTTATACAGTGCTTACCCTTGATAAAAAGAATGCACGTCTCGGCCTGCGCGGACGAATTGGCCAAGCTAATGTTCGATCATTACGGGAATGAAGCCTACGAGAAGCTGCGTGTAAACCCATATCGGTTGCTGGCGTTCACGTCTTTTCAAGAAGCCGATCTGATCGCACTAAGTATGGGTATTCCGATGGAAGACCCTCGGCGTCTGACGGCAGCCATAGACGCGGTCATGTACCAAAGTCAGGACCATGGACAGCTCGGGCTGGAGTCTTCACAGCTGCAGGAAGCAGTAGCTAAACTGCTATGCATTCAAAAGCATGAAACGTTTGCGGCTATTCTTCGGGCAGAGAAAGATGGCCAGCTAGTACGCCTAGCCACTGAAATATTGATAAGTGAGGCAACCGCGCGCCAGTTGGCGTTTGTAACTTATACACTGACAACTTTAGTCCACTCCTACAAGTCCTCGGCACGCCGACGAAGACACATATCTATTGAGGATGCGGTGCTGCAGACCTTATGTTATAAAAGCAGCTGGGTACGTGGTCATTCAGCCAAACTTCGGCACGCTTTTATCACATCATTAACTGAAGCGCTGACATCACAAAATGAGTCATTTCAAATAATTGTTGAAAGTCCTTTAGTTGAAGAAAGCCTACTTAACAAATCGAAGAATCTCCCAGTAAGCACTTCGACAAAGGCTTTATTTGAAACAGCACCACCCGGAAGACACACAGTCATTTGGCTGTCATCATCACAGTCTTTAATGGCATTGGCTCGAGCGTTAGCGTGTGCCAGTGGTGCGACCCGTTTTGTTTTAGTTGACGATGGATTAGCGGCAACTGAGAAGGATCTGGTCGCAACACTTCTAACTTATAGCGAATTACCTTCTGCGCACCTTATAGATCCCGGCTCCTCAAACGAAACCAAAGAACCTCATGCCGAAAATCTCACAAGCTGCTTTCTGGAAAGTCTGGAGCCGTATCGCTCATCGGCGCCAAAAAAGCCCGGAAATTTCGTTCTACGGGTAGGTTCTAGCGATTTTTTTAGAGCATTGATAGGACTATGTTTCCAACAACTTAAAAACGGCCCTGTTGCGGTAGTTTTTGCTAATCGGGACGATTGTGATTTTTTTAAAGCGCGCTGGGCGAATGACCTCTCACAGTTGCCAGCGCCACCTTTCCACGAGTCTTTGACCGTCACTACGTTAGACGCTATCGAGTCTGAAGACGTGACAACCATGGTACTCCCTTTGCCGCTAAGCAGATTCCCCTTCCCCGGCCGGCCGGCATTTCGGACGTTGAAGTGTGAACGGTTTGTAACTGTGGCCACAATTGATGTGTCATCGGGAGTACCGGATGAAATTAATAAGCACATTAGCCATGCTTTACTGTCATTGAGCAAGCAGCTCATTACCCAGGCAAAATCTCGAATTTTGGGTAGCCCTGATGGCAATAAATAAAACTTCAATTGCTTTGTATAGAGATGCCGCCAGCGATGGCAGTACATACTGGCATTTATGTGATCACTATGGTGGCACAATTTGGCCATTCATTGACTACATCATAGACTGTGTGGACGTTGACGAGCTCAACCATAAAACCATCGAAAATCGAGCATATGCACTATTGAAGTGGTTCCGCTTTCTGCATAACCAGCAGGTCGGGATGTGGAATGTAACGGACGAAACCTTGAAGATATTTCGCAACGCGCTGGTTGAACGGCGAGCAGTCAATAGCGGCAAAAGTCCTCAGGCCCGTCGACGTTCAGTTAACTTAGATCTTCGTAATGTATATCTCTTTTACGCATGGCTTCAAAAGGACCCCACGTATGGCGCCAACCGACGTTTACTAGGTGTGCATCAGTGTCAGATAACAAGTACATTATTGCTAGACATCAACCCACAGAAACGCAACCGCCAACGTTATCCGCTTACGTTTAAACATGCGGGTGAGCGCAGCAAGCATCGCCTAGGATTCGTGCCTAATGAGTCCCATCGATCAGCACTTACTGAATATTTTTACGATACATTCCCTTCGCATCTGGCACTGCGCAACTGCCTAATTTTTGAGCTGGCTTGGTTAGTAGGTTGGCGAAGAGGCTCGATACTGAGTCTAACAGTCGCAGATTTTGCTGCCGCGCGTGCGCAGCCCTATGAGGATTTTCCAGTAACCCCCGCGAAACAAAAGTTTGGCTATGACAATAGCTTTGACGTGCCTGGGCGCGTGGTAGCTCGACTTCTGAACTATATTGATACCGAGCGCGGTGATTGTCTAATTCGGACCCGAAGCTCCCGGTCCGAGATTTTTCTTAATGATCGAAATGGTCAGCCCCTTACGGCCGGGGCTGTGTCGACCTTATTCAACCGCGCTCGGCATGCTTTGGATTGGCCTTGGGGGGCAGGGCTGCACGCTTGGCGTAGAGGCTTCACCAACGCTTATCTGGAGCGTGATTTAGACGCTCGAATAGAACTTGGACTGGATACCAGCGGGGAATCGCTGTCAATGTCGATCGCGCAAGCACTGGGTCAGGAAAGCTTGGGTAGCCAGGCGGCATATGTTCGGGATACGCAACGACGAATCCGCGGCAGCTCCACTTTCCGTGACAAAGAAGCAAATGCGCGCCTCGCTGACGAAAATAACCGTCTGCGGGCGGATGTCGCGTCCCTATCGAGGGAATTAGCAGCATTAGATGCACGACTGCGCTCTACTAAGAGATGAACGTGCAGCCTTTATGGAAAAACGCGGGCATAAGTCGAGCGAATGAGCCTGGCGGACCAAAAAGCGAATGGCCTCCGCAGATGTACTGGCGGAGATATATATACCACCGCTCATGAAATGGGTGATCTACGAGTGTGAGTCAGCATGCAGCCTCAACTGAATACTTTGATGATCGCTGCGCCGATGATCGCCTCGACATAGTCTCATTCCTCCACTGACGACTTTGAGTGAGGCAGACCGCATGGCATTCGAGTTCGGCGGGGACGCTTGCGCTGGTGTTTGGGAGACTGGAAATCAGCTTGCTGCTATCCAGTAGTTGGTCCCCATGGCCTGAATACATAAATGGCCAGAGTGGTCCAAAAATCCCGATCACTGGGCTGTGCGCGAAAGGATACTGCGCTAACCTCACCGAATAGTAACGAGCATGTGTGCCTGTTACCGCATTGAGGAAGGAACCTTTGCGCATCGAGTCGATCACGGTATCTGGTTTTCGTTGTTTCGGGCCGAATGAGATTGTCATCCCAATCTCAGATAAGGTCACCACGATCGTTGGCCCTAACGCTGCGGGTAAAACTGCGCTTCTCCAGGCTATGTCAAAGCTGTTTGGGGTCACACGGGCGCAGCGCACCGTACTACTTTCAGATTTTCACCTCGCTCTTGGAGAGGATCCTGAAAGCCGCGATTCCAAAGAACTTTTCATCGAGGCGCTCATCGCTTTCCCAGAGTTGATGGACGGGTCTGCAACCCCAGAAACCATCGCTCCTTCATTTCGGCACATGTTGATCACTAGAGCGGCCCAAGCGCCTGTTTGCCGAATGCGGCTTGAAGCACAATGGGACGACGACGGCACGCTAGAGGGAGAGGTGTCACAGAACCTCTTTTGGATCGATAGCCTGGATGCAGAGCCCGCAGAGGACAAATACCACCCTGTGGCTGTAACCGATCGGGGCCTCATACAACTTTATTACACCCCAGCTAGCCGGGATGCCGCCGGCCAAGTCCGAACAACTGCCGGTACGCTGGCCGCCCGACTGCTGAGGGCTATTGAATGGTCCTCCGACACTGAAGACAAAGTGCAAGAGGCGACTGAGAGCCTGACAGCCGCATTTGAAGGCGAATCTGCGATCACCGCGATTACCGAGGCTCTGCAAACTCGCTGGGCAGATTTGCATGACGACGCTTCCAGTACCAAGCCAAGACTCAGTCTGGTGAGCCGACGGTTTGAGGAGGTGATAAACAAGATCGCAGTCATATTTGAGCAGGGGCCTGACAAGCGAGAAAGAGGTATCGAAGCCCTAAGCGACGGACAACAGTCACTATTTTACTTCGCATTGGCCGCCGCCGTTTTTGACCTGGAGCGCGAGGTCGTTGAAGGTTCTGTAGAAGGATTTCGGGAGGATGTACTCCATATTCCCGCACTCACATTGTTTGCCCTTGAGGAACCTGAAAACCATCTTTCACCCTACTTTCTTGCTCGAATCATCCGCCAGGCTCGATCGTTGACTGAGGCCAGCGGGGCTCAGGTTATAATTACCAGCCATTCGCCGGCAGTTCTTAGCCGAGTCGAGCCGAGTGAGGTCCGCTACTGCCGCTGCCACGCAAAGACGCGCGTCTCTACTGTGAAACGAATTGAGCTTCCAACTGACGATGTTGAAGCCAGCAAGTTTGTACGTGGAGCCATCTTGGCCTATCCAGAGCTGTACTTCGCTCGGTTCGTCCTGCTTGTTGAGGGAGACTCGGAAAGGATTGTTCTACCTCAACTCGCCGAGGCGCTTGATCTTCTCATCGACCCAGCTTTCGTCGCGATCGTCCCTCTAGGTGGACGACACGTACAATATTTCTGGCGACTACTTAGGGGATTAGGTATTCCTCACGCGACTCTCCTAGACTTGGACCTCGGCCGTGATGGTGGTGGTTGGGGGCGAGTGAAAACAGCGATTGAGAAGCTTATTGAGTTCGGCGCACCCAAGGCTGAACTGCTGAAAACCACAAACGGCGTTATGACCGACGCGTCATTTGCCAAAATGCACGAATGGGAAAACTCGCCGGACCACTCTTGTTTGTTGGGTTGGGTTAACAGCTTGAAGCAGTACGGGGTCTACTTTTCGGCCCCGCTAGACCTTGATCTAGGCATGCTGAATGGCTTCCCCGCGGACTATGCCGCCGTGATCCCTAAAGGGGGTGGTCCCCGTATGGCCGCTGACAAGGCCGCGGAGGTTGTCTTGGGGGTGTCAGGTCCGGGGCTTTCGGTATACACGGGACCCTATGAGAACTACCCACCATTGTTTCCGGATTATCGGTACCACTTTCTCACCCACAGCAAGCCAGCTACGCATTTGGCGGCATTGGCCCGGATTAGCAAGGCGAGCCTAGTCGAGGACATGCCAGCAGTTCTGGCCGAAGTCGTTCGCCATATTGCCAGCTCGTTGAAGCGGGACTGAGCATGCCCGCCTCGTCACGCCGAATCCGTCCCGAGGATTGGAAGCCCGTAGGGGTTAAAGCTCTTGAGCCCAACGCCCTGAAAGTGGTCCGTTCGAGAAAAAATCGGTCCGTTATTGCGGGGCCAGGCGCTGGCAAGACAGAGCTACTCGCACAGCGCGCGGCCTTTCTGCTTCAGACTGATACCGCCTCATCTCCTCGGCGTATTTTGGCGATCAGTTTCAAACGCGATGCTGCGGCCAATCTGGCAGCACGCGTACGTCAGCGCTGTCACCATACCCACGCGAGCCGCTTCGACTCGATGAGGGGTCATGCCGAGATAAAGGGAAAATTCACTCACTTCGCTCGTAACGTGTTGATGCCAGGAGAGTTTACCAAATAGACCGCACAGCCTCTGATCGTGGACTATCTTTTCTGACTCCTCAGAAAAAGGAGTTCCTATGGCTTCATTAGAGCGTACGGCGTATCCCACTCTGCCAAAGGCGTATTCAAAAGCTGAGCTGCAGCGTGATTTTTCATTCTCAGATGATGAGATTAAGTGGGTACGAAGCAAGTCCAAGGCCCCCTTTCACCTCAATCTCGCCGTTCTCCTCAAGACCTTTCAGGTGCTCCGATATTTTCCTGATATCACCGACGTACCTAATCAACTAGTGGACTTCATTCGCGGAGAGTTGGGTCAGCGTAGCAAGGTGAAAATCGCGGAATACAAGTGGTTCCAGCAATATCGCCACATGAACGCGATCCGAGCTCGCCTCGGTGTGACGGCATTCTACGGCTCTGATGCCATGGAGCTCGCCGAGCGGCATGCCAAAGCAATGTCGTTTGTGCTTGACCAGCGCGCCGACATCATCAACTCCGTAATCGAAGAGCTGATCCGCCAGGATCATGAGCTCCCTGCGTACTCGACCCTGAATGATCTTGCTGAGCGAATTCATGCCGAATCCCAAGAGGCAATATTCAACCTTGTAGTAACCAGAACGCCAGTCGAGGTGATCCACAAGCTAAAGGATCTGCTCGATACTGACTTCGGCCGACGCCAGAGCGACTTCAATGCGCTGAAGCAGGCGCCCAAGAAGCCATCTCGCAAGCACTTGGAGGTACTGATCGATCATCTGGCATGGCTAGAGAGCTTCGGGGATCTGGGTGCCATTTTTGAAGGAATAGTCGACACCAAGATCCGTCACTTCGCTGCCCAAGCCGCGGCGTCGGACGTAGCCGAGTTGAAGGACTGCTTACTGCCGAAGCGCTACACGCTGATGCTGGCCTTAATCTACCGCATGCGCGTGCGGACCCGGGATCACTTGGCCGAGATGTTCATCCGACGGATTTCGACGATCCATAAACGCGCCAAGGAGGAGTTGGAGCAAATCCAGGCGCGGCAACGCCAGAAGCTAGAGCAGTTGGCGGCGACCCTAGATGGCGTGGTGCAGATTCTGGTTCAAGAACCGGATGACCAGGAGGCTGGCAGTCTAATTCGGGAATACCTCTCCCCCGGTGGCAATCTGGATCGGTTGCGTGAGACTTGCGCCGAAGTACAGGCTACCGGCGGTAATAACTACCTCCCGCTGATCTGGAAGCACTTCAAGTCCCATCGCTCGTTATTGTTCCGTCTAAGCCACCTTCTTCAACTGGAGCCCACGACTCAGGATCGATCGCTGGTTCAGGCTCTTCAACTGATCCAGGACAGCGAGAATCTACACCGCGAATGGGTCGACGAGCACGTCGACTTGTCGTTTGCGTCGGAGCGCTGGGGCAAGGTCGTTCGCCGTCCTGCCAGTGAGGGGCCACCGACCAACCGGCGCTATTTAGAAGTCTGCGTGTTCTCCTACCTGGCCAGCGAGCTGCGATCGGGTGACATGTGTGTACAGGGGTCGGAATCCTTCGCCGACTACCGCAAGCAGTTGCTGCCCTGGGAAGAATGCCTGCAGCGACTACCGGCCTACTGCGAAAAGGTCGGGCTGCCAGGCACGGCCAAGGAGTTTGTTGCCTCCCTCAAGACTCAGCTGGAGGAAACCGCGCAACAACTGGACGACAAATTCCCATCTTGCCGAGGGGACGTATCGATTAACGAAGCCGGAGAACCGGTGTTGCGCCGAGTAACGGCGCGGGACATTCCACCTTCGGCCATCTCACTACAGACGGCGCTTATGCAGCGCATGCCGGCCAGGCACGTGCTCGACATCATGGCCAACATCGAGCATTGGATTCAGTTCACGCGGCATTTCGGTCCCATGTCCGGTAACGAGCCGAAGCTCAAAGAGCCTGCCGAGCGCTATCTGATGACCATCTTCGCCATGGGCTGCAATCTTGGTCCCAACCAGGCTGCGCGGCATCTGGCCGGTAATGTCACGCCACACATGCTGTCCTATACGAATCGCCGCCACCTTTCACTGGAGAAGCTGGACAAGGCTAACCGCGAGCTGGTGGAACTCTATTTGCAGCTTGATCTGCCTAAGCTCTGGGGCGATGGCAAGGCGGTGGCAGCGGACGGCACGCAGTTCGACTTCTATGATGACAACCTGCTGGCCGGCTATCATTTCCGCTACCGCAAGATGGGTGCCGTGGCCTATCGGCACGTGGCCAACAACTACATCGCTGTGTTCCAGCACTTCATCCCACCAGGCATCTGGGAGGCGATTTACGTAATTGAGGGCTGCTTAAGGCTGATCTCAGTGTCGAGGCAGACACTGTGTATTCAGATACTCAGGGGCAATCGGCGACAGTCTTTGCCTTCACCCATCTGCTGGGCATCAACCTGATGCCGCGTATCCGCAACTGGCGTGACCTGGTGATGTGCAGGCCGGATCGCGGTGCGTCGTACAAGCATATCAACCGCCTGTTCACCGACACTGCCGACTGGCACTTGATCGAAACTCACTGGCAAGATCTGATGCAGGTCGCGCTGTCCATCCAGGCCGGCAAAATCTCCTCGCCTATGCTGCTGCGAAAACTCGGCTCCTATAGTCGGCGCAACAAGCTCTACCATGCGGCCCAGGCACTGGGCAGCGTGATCCGCACGATCTTCCTGCTCAACTGGATCGGCAGCCGCGAGTTGCGCCAGGAAGTCACCGCGAACACCAACAAAATCGAGTCCTACAATGGTTTCTCGAAGTGGCTTTCGTTCGGTGGCGACGTGATTGCCGAGAACGATCCGGACGAACAGCAAAAACGTCTGCGCTACAACGACATGGTGGCCTCATCGGTGATCCTGCAGAACACTGTGGATATGATGCGCATTCTGCTGAAATTGGCCCGAGAGGGTTGGCAGTTCACCGACGAGGATGTGTCCTTCCTCAGCCCCTACCTGACCAGCAACGTCAAACGCTTCGGCGAATTCAACCTCAAGCTCAACCGGCCACCGGAGCCCTGGATTAAGGACTCGGTGTTCCAACAAGCTGCCGGCTCGCTGCGGGTGATCACATCTCGCCAGCTAGATACCGAGAAAACGACATGATCAATGTTCCTCCCGCAGCCTTTCGCGTTACACCGTACGGCGAAGTCGATGCGGTGGCGTTGGAAAACCTGCGCGACGGCTTCGACACCTCTCAACTGCTCCGGCTGATTGATCGATTGGACGCCTGCTTGCTGCAACTGGGCGGAACCACCGCCATTCGCGACGAGCTGCTGAGATTGCATGCGATGGCTCTGACGATAATTGAGGGCATCGCCCTTACGGTGCCTGCCGAGAGTGCTTGTATCTGGGCAGAAGCCGAATCTCTGCAGACGGATCTTGAGGCGCTGGTTGCCTGGGCTCGCACTGCTCAGCTCATCATTGCGCCGCTGATAAATCTTGCTCCACAGCACGAGGCATGAGCGCTCTCGCCGATTTCGACCAGGTTCACCTGTTCCTGACCATGGCTGGAATCGCCCGTAAGTAGATCAATTCACCAATCAGTTCTACGAGTGTCTGAGTGATCACAGCCGCTGCGGCCAGCGCGCGAATGGACTCGGGGAGCGCTAGGGCCAGGGGAAGCACTACAAGCGAGTTGCGAGTGCCTGAGCTAAAGGCCACTGCACGTGCGGCAGAAGCCTCCAAGCCAAATAGCCGGGAGCTGAGCACGCCGAGGGCGGGAGCGAGTAAAAGAAAGGCTCCGTATACCGGAAGCAACGGCGCCAGGATGTCGAGTTGGTACACGACGGCCGCGATCTGCGAACCCACCACCACGATTAGAACCAGGGCCATCGCAGGCACTGGCAGCCAGGCCCAACCTGCGCTCCATGCGCGAACCAGCAGAGATCGGCGCCCTCCAAATTCGGTGAGCACAGCCGCTACCAAGGGTAGGACGATCAGTAACAGGAATGCTTCTGCGAAGGGCCACAGCTCGATCACTGTGCCGGCTTCGGAACCAAGGATTAGCTGCAAGTAGAGGGGCAGCAGCAGAAGCTGGAGCAACAGCAGCAATGGCGTCGCCGCGAGCACCAGACGAGAGTCCCCTTTGCCCAGGTGGGTGAAGACCACCACGTAATCGATACAAGGCGTCAGCAGGACAAGCAGCGCGCCGACCAACAAGGCCTTGTTCGATGAGAGCGGCCACGTCACCAGCCACACCATCAATGGCACTAACAGGAAGTTGGCCAGCAACAGGGCACCGACGAAGCGGCGGTTGGCAAAGGCTTCTCGCAGTTCCAGAAAAGGGATCTGCAGAAACATGGCATACATCAGCACGGCAATCGCCGGTGTGATGGCCATGGCCGTCAGTCCGGTGAATTGCGCAGAGCTCAAACCTGCAATGGCAGCGGCCACCACCGCCGCGAAATAAAATGCTATCTGGTGTTCTTCCAGCCAGTCCCGCGACATCTGATATCTTCCCTTGTTGCGCAAGGGCGACATTCTCGCACTGGCATCGGATTTAACCCAGCGTTGAGGCTGGTTACGCAGCGGGCTGCCTGGTTGCTTTTCGCTTGTGCCAGTGGGCGAAGGTTTACAACGCTCCAACAAGTCCTACCGAGAAGAGGAAGCATGGTGTTTCGAAAAAACCGGATGGCGGGTCTGACGCAAGTGTTCTTCACCGCCAGGAGCTAACCGAGATGAATCCTCAACCTTCAGGCATGACCTGGAATCTCCTGCTGCTAACCTGGCTGGTCGCACTGATATCGACCCTGTCCGCGCTGTTCATTGGCGAGGTGATGGGCCAGGCACCCTGCGTGCTGTGCTGGTTCCAGCGAGCCTTCATGTTTCCGCTGACGGTGATCCTGGCCATCGCCTGCTACCGCTCGGATTTCACAGTCTGGCGTTATGCCCTACCGCTGACCGTTATCGGTGCGGCGCTGGCATTTGTTCATACGCTGCTCTATGCAGGGCTGATTCCACAGCCGATCCAGCCCTGCACGGCCACCGGTCCATCCTGCTCAGGCGCCGGAATGACCCTTTTCGGCGTAGTGCCCCTGCCGGCGCTCGCCTTGTTAGCTTTTATCCTTATCGGCATCCTGCTCATTATTATCCGTCGGAGAACCGCCCCATGAATCGCCGTTCCGTGGTCCTGATCGTCAGTGTCGTGATCCTGGCCGTCTTTGCTGCCGCTGCATTCTTCTATTCCCCCTCCCAGTCGCCTCAACAGGCCCAGGCTCCCGGTTCGACCGCCCAAGAGGCCGCGACACAAACCAAACAAGGCGGCGGCCAGTTGGTTCGCTTCCACTCACCGGTGTTCGGCCCGGCGCAGGCCCCAGTAACCATCGTCGAATTCTTTGACCCTTCCTGCGAGGCATGTCGCGCCTTCCACCCCTATGTGAAGCAGATCCTCGCCGAGAACCCGGAAGACGTGCGTTTGGTGCTGCGCTATGTACTGTTCCATCAAGGCTCCGAAGAGGTGGCGCGGATGCTGGAGGCGGCGCGTAAGCAAAATCTCCATGAACAAGTGTTGGAGGCTGTGCTGGAGGCCCAACCCGGTTGGCACGATGACCCCAAAGTCACGCAGGCATGGGCTGCCGCAGAGCGCGTCGGTTTGAACTTGGAGCAGGCCCGCCAGGACATGCATACGCCTGGCGTCAACGCCGTGCTGGAAACGGACATGCAGGACGTTAAGGCCGTTGGGGTTCGTGGCACGCCGACCTTTTTTGTCAATGGTCGTGCGCTCAGCGAGTTTGGCCCGGAGCCGCTGCGCCAGTTGGTGAACAGCGAAGTGGCCAAGGCACGGAAATGACACTATGAGCGCGCTGGAAAACCGCGTGCCACCGCTGCTCGTGGCGGGCCTGATGGCTGTGCTGATGGGTTTGTCGGGAACCAAATTGCCGGGCTTCGAACTGGCATGGACCGCGCGCCTGACCTTCGCTTTGCCGGTACTGCTCCTGGGGCTCGGCGTGTGCCTCGCCGGCGTACTGTCGTTTCGCCGCGCTCGCACTACGGTCAATCCACTAATGCCGCAGCAGGCTTCGGCATTAGTGGAGGCTGGCATCTACCAATACAGCCGCAACCCCATGTACTTAGGCTTCGCCATTATCCTTGCGGCTTGGGCGCTGGCCTTGGCCTCGCCTCTGACCCTGCTGGGCGTGGTTGCTTTCGTGCTGTACATGAACCGTTTCCAGATAGCAGCCGAAGAGTGGGCGCTGGAAGCACTGTTCGGCGAATCATTCGTCCGCTACCGCGCACAAGTCCGCCGCTGGCTCTGAGCCTCGGCGGCGTTAGCGACTGCCGGGGCATACTCGTCACATCAGCATGCCGAAGATGCCCACGACCTAGCCTGATCTCCTCGTGAGGAACTGATTTGGGCACATGCCGCTAGCATGTCTCTGGTCGATGACATAGCGGCAACGAGTGATGTCACAAGTTCACTCCGGTTGATATCGAGCTAACTGTCTAGCAACAGCGTTGAGCGCAAAGCAGGCTTATGCTTCGCTGCGATGACTGTCGGCCTGCCTGGTGTCGATACAAACACTGCCGTCTAGTTCCATTTCAAGTGTCGAGTGGCTGACTTTGAATTGCTCATGAAGTACTCGTTTTAAATCAGTCTTTACTCGTTCAATTTCGGGCAGGCTAGCCTTCTTGATGACAACGTGAGCTTCCAATGCAGTTGAATGTTCGGCAATTTCCCAGACATGTACGTGGTGAACACTCACAACGTCGTCCACTTGCTCCATGACATTGATTATATCAGTGATGGAAACTCCTTCTGGTGCGCCCTCCATTAACAAGTGAATGGTTTTAGGCAGCATGCTAAAGCCCTGCCAGAGCACGTACCCAGCAATCATCAGTGTCAGGACAGTATCCGTCCAGTACCAGCCATACAGAAGAATCAATGTTCCGGCAATAATAACCCCGACGGAGGCCAGCGCATCCGACACATTGTGCAGGAATGCCGCCTTTATATTCATGCTATTCTTAGACATTGTGTAGGTGAGCAAGGCCGTGACGACATCTACAATCAAGGCTATTCCCGCCACCACGACCACTGTCCATCCTTCAATGGGCTGTGGGGCAAAAAACCGACCTATAGCTTCGTAGATGAGGTAGAGACCAACGATAATCAGCGTGACCAAGTTAATCAAAGCCGCTATGGTTTCACTGCGTCGGTAGCCGAAGGTTTTAAAAGCATCTGGCGGTTTGCGACCGATTTTACGTGCGATGAGCGCAATAACCAGTGATGCGGCATCGCTCAAGTTATGTAGCGCGTCAGCTATGAGCGATAAACTGCCAGAAAGTATTCCTCCAACAACTTGTGCCAGAGTTAGCACAGTATTAACGCCAATGGCAGCGATTAAACGCTTATCGCCTATGGCTTCGGTGTTATGGTTATGTTCGTGAGCCATTGGTTTTTAACCGTCCTTAAATAACATAAGACAAGGATAGGGAGCCCAAAAAAAGTAATAGATAATACTAGCACCAATACCATCTGGCCTTCCAAACCACACTGACAGAAATGCGACCACTCTCAAGCGAGTTCGTGCATTATCGTCTGAAACTTGCCGATAACTGGCCGATCCCTCTCAAACGTTAAACGACGTTGCTCGCTAATGATAGATGATACGGCGTCAATCCGAGGATGACAAAATTGTAATCTTCCAATCATTCTTTTCGTAGGATAGGCCCTTGCAGATTGGTGCGCCTCGGTGCTGACATGACGAAGCAAGGCGCTCATGTCACCGCGCAATGGAAGCATTACATTTCAATAATGTAATGCTTGGCTCATGCTGCTGTTAGCTTCAATCACGCAAAATTCATTCGAACCTGCAGGGCTCAGCGAGAAAGCTCAGCAAGCCACCTTTGAATTTAGCGAGGACTGCCCTATGAATCTGTTGAAAGCTATTGTTGTTGGTTTGGTAATCTGCGGCTCCGCATTGTCTTATGCAGAAGATGGCTATGACCGCTCAATTAAATTTAATGAAAAATTCCGAGCAGATCAAAAACGAATTCACGGAACCGAATCCGCCAAACGAAAAATAGACGAATTACAGATTAAGGATACCCGCCAAGATCAGAACAATACGGAAAGCAAGAAAGAAACCAAAGCTGACTAACCGCTTCATATCTGAACGATATTCGCCTCCGGCAGCTTCCAAGCTCCTTTGGAAGCAGTTGCACTCTAAGCGCCTTCGGGGCGCTTTTTTGTTTCCATAACTTGCCCGCAACATCGCTACCAGCGAATCGCCCTTGATTTATAAAAGCCGTTTCGTTTAAGTCAGGCCGCCATCGCCTGATCTGTTGTTATTAGCCTTCGCAAGGAGCATATCGAGTGAGCTGAACAGACGCTGGTGGCCTACCCCGCATCCATGTCGGGGGTCGTCATCTCAGCGGTCTCGCGGTTCGTGCATGATTGAAGGTGTCAGCTCGGTCTTGTACAGCCTGCTGATCATTCCAGCCAGGGCGTTGTCGTAGCTATCGCCCCTTGCTGCCAACCAGGGCAGGTCAGCCGCTGCTCGCATAATCCTTCGTCAGCTCACCTTGGGTGAAAGCCATCAGGTCGAGGAGGCGTATGTAGCGCAGGTCATAGCACTTAGCGCGAGCAAGTTTCTTATTTACCGCTTAGATGCATCAGACCTGCGCCACCAAGGCTGTACTGCCCGCTGCGCCGCTAATGAACTTAGCGCTCCGATAATCAACACGCCCCGTTCTTGCTTGCTAGCAAGAACGGGGCGTTGTGTACCGCCATCCGATATCTAGCTCGTTCTGTCGGCGGCTAGCGCGATTTCTTGCTCCTCCAATTCGTCTTCGCGCCGATGAGCCATCTGGTAGAGCAACGGCAAAACTAATAGCGTTAGCACCGTTGAGGAGAGAATCCCCCCGATTACCACCGTCGCAAGGGGGCGCTGCACCTCTGCACCGGTACCCACATTCAAGGCCATTGGAACGAACCCGAGTGAAGCCACTAGGGCCGTCATCAATACCGGGCGTAGCCGGGTAAGAGCGCCCTCGCGGATCGCGGTGTCCAGAGGCAAACCTTGCTCCCGTAGGCTACGGATGAAGGAGATCATTACCAGGCCATTTAGAACTGCGACGCCTGACAGAGCAATAAAGCCAACACCTGCTGAAATGGACAATGGGATATCTCTGAGCCACAGCGCAACAATGCCTCCCGTGAGCGCAAATGGAATCCCGGTAAAGACCAACAAGCCGTCTTTGACATTGTTGAACATCATGAAAAGCAGAATGAAGACCAGGAGCAGCGCCACGGGGACGACAATCTGCAGCCGCTTCGTTGCCGATTCAAGCTGCTCAAAGGTACCGCCCCAATCGATCCAATAACCTGCCGGGATATCTACCTGAGCCTGGATTTTCTGTTCTGCCTCGGATACGAATGATCCAATGTCCCGACCACGGACGTTTGCACTGACAACAATTCGCCGTTTCCCTTCCTCTCTACTGATCTGATTCGGACCGGGGGCCAAATCCAGGGTGGCCACCTCGCCGAGGGGGATATAACTTATGGCGCTGTTTAATTCCCTTGGAAGGGCAATTGGAAGCCGCTCAATTGCGGCGAGATCGCTGCGTATCTCGTCCGGTAAACGAACTACGATATCGAAACGCCGGTCTCCTTGAAACAAGGTGCCTGCCTCTCGGCCCCCGATGGCTACTGCAACCGCTTGCTGTACGGTATCTAGACTCAGGCCGTATCGTGCGATTTGATCGCGATCGATATCGATCGTGAGCATAGGAAGACCAGTTGTTTGCTCGACCGTAACCTCTGAAGCGCCTGGTACTTGTCCTAGCACCTCGGACACTTCCGCCGCCGTGCTGTTAAGAACGTCCATGTCATCACCATAGATTTTCACGGCTACAGCGGCACGAACACCGGAAATCAATTCGTTGAAACGCAGTTGAATCGGCTGGGAAAACTCGTAGTTATTGCCCGGTAGCTCAGCGGCGGATGCTTGGACCTCGCTTAAGAGTTCATTGCGCGACTTGCCTGGATCCGGCCATTGTTCTTGAGGCTTCAGCATGACGTACCCGTCAGAGATATTTGGTGGCATGGCATCGGATGCCACCTCCGCAGTGCCTGTGCGCGCAAAAATCCGCTCGATCTCCGGAAACTCGTCCATAAGCTTTCGTTCCAGCTGCTGCTGCATCTCGACAGACTGACTAAGGCTGGTAGCCGGTACACGAAGGGCTTGGATAGCGAAGTCCCCCTCGTTGAGGCTAGGCACGAATTCACTGCCCATACGTGACCCTACGAGGCCGGAAAGTATGACTACAACTACGGCAAAGGTGAGAACCGCTGGCTTGTTGGCCATCACCGCATCGAGTGCAGGTGCGTAGGCCCGTTTAGCATTGCGGATTAGAAAGTTTTCCTTCTCCGTAACCCGCTTACCGATAAATAGCGCAACGGCTGCTGGGACGAACGTCACCGAGAGGATCATCGCCCCGAATAGCGCTGTCACTACGGTAAACGCCATGGGCGTGAACATCTTACCTTCGACCCCTGTAAGGGCGAATATCGGCAGATATACGATCATAATGATCAGCTGCCCATAGAGTAGAGGTCGACGCACTTCCTTTGCCGCAGCGAACACTTCATGAAGCCGTTCGGACAGCGTTAATGCCCGCCCGTGATGGGACTGAGCGTGAGCAAGTCGACGCACGCAGTTCTCAACAATCACCACGGCACCATCGATAATGATGCCGAAATCCAATGCGCCTAAGCTCATCAGGTTGGCGCTGACCTCGTTGGCTACCATGCCGGTGAACGTAAAGAGCATCGCCAGCGGTATAACAAGTGCGGTTAGGATCGCCGCACGGATATTGCCCAAGAAGAGAAAAAGTATAACCACAACAAGAATGGCACCTTCAGTGAGGTTCTTCTTAACGGTGGATATAGCTTTGTCTACGAGCACAGTACGATCGTAGACAGTAATCGCCTTTACGCCCTCCGGAAGCGAAAGGTTTATCTCTTTCATTTTGTCATCGACAGCCCTAGAAACTACCCGGCTATTTTCACCGATAAGCATGAAAGCCGTACCTAGCACCACTTCGCGGCCATTCTCGGTGGCTGCGCCAGTGCGGAGCTCCTTTCCAACCTTGACCGTCGCAACGTCGCGGATACGCACTGGGGTACCGTCAACGTTGCTAATAAGGGTATCGCGGATGTCCTCCACAGACTGCATTTGCCCTGGCGCGCGAACAAGATACTGCTCGCCGCGCTTTTCAATATATCCGGCACCTAGATTGTTATTGTTTTGCTCAACCGCCTCGATCAAATCTTGTAGTGTTAGTCCAAACGACCGCAAAGTGTCTGGGTTGGGGGCGATCTGATATTCCTTTGCATATCCTCCAATCGTATTGATCTCAGTAACACCAGGTACATTTCGGACTTGCGGTTTGATGATCCAATCTTGAATCTCACGCAAGTCAGCAGGGGTATACGGCGTACCGTCCGATTTGGTGGCACCTTCCTCAGCTTCAACCGTCCAAAAATAGATTTCGCCAAGCCCAGTGGAAATAGGTCCAAGTGTTGGAGTGACGCCATCTGGGAGCTGATCTTTGGCCCCTCCCAGGCGCTCGTTCACAAGTTGGCGGGCAAAATAGATGTCAGTGCCTTCCTCAAAAATAACTGTGATCTGAGAAAGTCCATATCGAGACAAGGATCGTGTCTGCTCGAGCTTGGGCAGCCCAGCCATTACCGTCTCGAGCGGGTAGGTAATACGCTGCTCCACTTCCAGCGGGGAATAACCTGGCGCCGCAGTGTTGATTTGCACCTGTACGTTGGTGATATCCGGGACAGCATCGATAGGCAGCTTTTGGTAGCTGTAAGCTCCTAACGCTGCCATGCCAAGCACGGCTAGCATAACCAACCAGCGATGCTCGATAGAAAAACGAATGATACGTTCGAACACGATTCTATAACTCCGTATCAGTGAGCATGCGAGGCGCTGGCTTTGCCAAGCTCGGACTTGATGATGAAGCTGTTATCCAAGGCATAGCGCGCTCCGGCCTGGAGGCCTTCCTTGATTTCGACCGCTTCACTATCGCTGCGGCCACTCACGATTGGCTGAGCAGCAAAGCCATGGTCGGTCCGTACAAACACCACCGGCTTTTCTTCCAATGTGTGGATCGCATCAGGACTTACTGCGACTGGCACGGATGCTTCGCCAGCGCCTACCTGCACTTTGACGAACAGGCCGGGGCGCCAAACCCCTTCAGGGTTGGGAAGTGTGACCCGGGCGGTAGCGGCGCGGCTTTGCTGACCAACAAGTGAGCCGACATAAGAAACGGTGCCATTGGCACTGGACTCGAATGCTGTGGCCTCGATAACGGCATTGCTGCCGACTCGTACCGCGCTGAGTGCATTGGCAGGAACGCTGATATCTGCCCAAACGGTAGAGAGATCGGAAATGATGAATATCTGGTCATCGGTATTGACTGACTCACCGAGCGTGATGTCCTTCTCAACGATCATCCCATCGAACGGCGCCCTGAGTTCGTAGCGGCTCAATGCGTCTGGCTTGCCAGCATCACTGCCAAGCGCTTGTAGCTGTGCGTTTGCATTCGCAACAGTCAGCTCTGCTTCCCGTAAAGCCTGTTGTGCCTGTAAATAATCCTGTTCCGCAGAAATACGCTCTTCCCATAGCTCCTTTTCGCGTCGATAGGTTTTTTGAGCCAATGCAAGACGTTTTTGCGCCGCGTAGAACTCGCTTCTACGTTCCGACAGGTCTGTACTCGCGATCACAGCAAGTACTTGCCCCTGTTTCACCTGTTCGCCCAAATCGACTTTGACCGCTTCAACGACACCTGAGAGACGAGGCACAACTTGCGCTGTGCGATCCTGGTTAAACGTAATTTCACCTGGCAGCTCGATTGCGCTTTGTATCTTTGCAGGCTGAGCGGTTGCCAGCGAGATGCCCGCGGCTAGGATTTGGGTCTCGGAGAGTTCAACCTCTGCTGCTTCGGCGTGCGCTGCTCCCTCAGGACCATCGTCATGCTCATCTTTCTCTGCCGCACCGACCTCGTGATCGCTATCGGCGCCTCCTTCATCATGGCCATGATCTCCTTCTGCTTCTGCTTCTGCATCCTCATCCGAATGCCCTTCATCCTCATGCTCCGATTCGTCACCATGCTCGCTATGTGCGTCGCCCGCATCGGGCACAGTTGGACTACTGCGAAGAAGCAATCCGCCAAGCATAAGTGCCACGCTTAATATGACGACGATCCAAAAAATCTGCTTCTTGTGACCAGCCAAGGAAGATGTATTCGATTTACTTTTCATATGGATTCCTTATGGCTGAGTGGCCGAGGTGATAACGGCCGACCCATCGCCGACAATTCGCGAGATTTCTGCCGCCGCCTGGTTAGCTTGTGATAGCGCAGACAGATACTGAGATCGGGCTTGGAAAAGCGTGCGTTGAGCATCCAGTACGTCAAGGAACGTGAATTTTCCAAGTTCGAACCCCTTGCTGGCAGCTTCATAAGCGCTTTGGGCACTGGGGAGCATATCGTTGCGCAACAGTTCAAACTGCTGGCGAGCAGTGCGCAGCCGCATGTGCGCTTGGGAAAGTTCGCTTTTCAGGCGTATATGGACGGCGTTGAGCTCGTCCTGCGCCTGGTAGGCCCGTTCCTGCGCTGCTCCGATGTTGCCTTGGTTTCGATCAAACAACGGCAGGGGCATCGAGATACTCACCAGTCCCAGCGTGCCGTTATATTCATCTGAGCGTTGGGCACCTACGCTAACCGTCACGTTAGAAAAGCGATTCGTCCTTTCCAGCTCCAACGCAGCCCGACGTCTTTCAGCCTCCCGACGCGCGCGGGTTAGTTGGGCGGAATCGTTCAAACGGCTGTAAAGCTCAGCTAGCTCTGGAAGAGGAGGCACTGCCTCTGCCGGCTCTTCTACTCGCTCAAAGCGTGGCTGTGGATTTCCCCAGTTGGCCGCCAGCCGAGTGCGCGCAGCTTCGAGTTCAGCTGTGGCCTGGGCAAGCTCTACTTGCACTCCAGTAGCCGCAACCTGCGCCCGGGTTTCCTCTACGGGAGAGACCATGCCGGCCCTCACACGTCGATTGGCCACGTTCACTGCTTGCTTCGCAAGCTTTGAAGCAGCCTGAGCGAGGTCCAGCCGTTCTTGAGCAGTAAGCACATCGTAGTACGCGCCCATCACTGCCCCCCTCAGTCGAGCTTGGGCGTCCTGTAGGTCAGCAGCTGCTACGTCCAAGGCTCGTTGCGCCGCCTCAATACGAGCCGAACGTTTACCACCCAGCTCTATTTCTTGGCTCAGTTCAAGCGTGGTCTCCGGGGCATCGCCCCGGATTCCCTCCTGGCTAGCGGACAATATTGGATTCGGACGTGCTCCGGCTTGGCTAATTAATGCGCGAGAAGCAGCCAGCTCACGTCTTGCAACAGCCAGTTCAGGGCTTGCAGAGCTAGCGAGTTCCAAGGCGCGTAGAAAGCTTATGGATTCGACAGACTCAACGGGGAATGTATTTGACACACCGACAGGTAAGGTCTGTGTGAAGGTCGGCAACTCTAAGGGTTGCGCAAAGGCGAGATTGCACGACAACGTCGTCAACCCCAGCGAGAAAAGAGCTTTTCGCACCGAAATCTCCTAAAAAAGGGAAGGTTCGGTGAGACGTCAGATACAGATAAATGGCGCTTACTGGTTACTTTGGCGTCCCACCGGTTTTGCACCGATGCGCCAATTAGGTTTCTCAGGACGCCCCGCTTCAGCCGATGCGTAGCTAGCAGAAGGAAACGGTTTCAAGCTCATTGATAATACCGAACCAGGGCAGATCCCTTTCGTTATAAGCGGCTTGATATGGTCGCCATGAAAGACACAGTCTCCATCCAGACTGATTTTTTTTTTTGCGGCTTTTGACGATCCTTCCTCGTCAGTACCCAGAGACTCGTGCGGATGTTCGTGATGTCCAAGATGATTTGCTGCCGAACCATCCTCATGACTGCAGCTCGTGCTAACAACTGCCCATGATGATTGCAATGGGAACAAGGCTAGCAACATCAGCAAAACTATTTTTCTCATCCAAGGCAAAACGATGACTTCCTGGTTTAGATGTCGAATCCAATCATAAGAACTACCCCCGCCAAGACGCGAAACACATGCGCCTCTACTGCGATAGTGATTCGCCTTAGGTTTAGACAAATACACATAAGCGTTTTTTTTCAGCCTTGCCAAGCCGGCGAGATAGCTGATGCTATGGGGTGGTGACTTTAAAGAAGAGTGGATAACGACCGGGTGACCGCAACATTACAAATCTGTAATCGAGGAAATGCGCGATTGCTTTTCCCCCAGATTACAAAATAGTCATTTGCCGCTAATCCTGCGGTCATCTGCAGGGGAAGAACATGGCCAGGCGCTAAAGAACAAAAAGGCAAGAGGCGCCATTCGAGCGCTGACCTGCCGTATATCAGGAGCATCATCATGAGCAAAAAGGCCGCCCTTTCACTGACAGCCCTTTCATTGGCACTGGGCAGCGCCCCGGTCTTTGCCCAATCGGAAACAGCGGAGGGCTTCATCGAAGGCAGCACGCTATCGCTGATAAATCGCAACTTCTATTTCAATAGGGATTTTCGCGACGGTGAGAGCGCCACCGGCAATGGCTACTCCGAGGAATGGGCCCACGGATTGATGGCCTTCTTTGAGTCCGGATATACCCAAGGCTCGGTGGGGATCGGCGTCGACGCATTCGCCATGCTCGGCCTCAAACTCGACTCCGGTTCGGGGCGCTCCGGTGTGGGCAGCAGCATCGACCTGCTTCCCCACGACAGCGCCGGCGATCCTGAGGATGATTTCACACGGGTGGGAGGCGCGGTGAAAGCACGATTGCTCGACACCGAGATCAAGGCCGGCGATGTATTTCCCACTACACCTGTCGTGCACTTCGGCGACTCACGGCTGCTGCCAGAGTCTTTCAAGGGTGTCACCGTTGTGAACAACTCGCTGGACGACCTCACCCTCCAGGGAGGCCGCTTGCACGCGATGAGCCAGCCCAACACTAGTAACATGAACGAAGACTTCGTCACCTTCTACGGCGGAAACGTCGACGCGCCTTGGCTCGGCTACGCAGGCGGCGATTATAGCGTCAACGAAAATCTTAGTCTTAGCCTGTATACCAGCCGGCTCAAGGATGCCTGGAACCAACATTACTTCGGTCTATCGGCCACCTATCCGCTTTCCGATGTCGTCGCGTTGCTGGGCAGTTTCAACTACTACAAGGCAACCGACGAAGGCCGCGAGTTGCTGGGCGAGTTCAACAACAACATCTGGAGCTCCAGCCTGGGTGTCGCCTTCGGCGCGCACACCGTCACGGCGTCGTATCAGCGAAACAACGGTAACAACGACTTTGACTACTTGCGCCAGGCGGACTCGATCTACCTGAACAACTCCATCCAGTACAGTGATTTCAACTCGCCTAAAGAGCAGTCCTGGATGCTGCGCTACGACCTGAACATGGCGGAGTACGGCATACCCGGGCTTACTTTCATGACCCGCTACGCCCGCGGTTGGGGCGCCGATTACAGCAACGCGAACGAGGTGTACATGCGCCAAGACGATAACGGTGCGCCGCTGACGGGACAGAACCGCTGGGAACGCGACGTCGAAGCCCGCTACGTTGTACAGACTGGCTCTCTCAAGGATTTGTCTCTGCGGGTGCGCCAGGCTACCACGCGGGCGACTGCTTTCGAGTCCGACCTCGATGAGGTCCGATTCATCGCCGAGTACCCTCTCTCGATCTTGTGAAACACCATGGGCAACACCACATCTTCTTTAGTTTTGCTCCCTTGGTTTGAAGATGTGTTTCAGGCGCCCATCAGGGCGCCTTTTTTCGTTTGGTGCACCCGCTCGCGCTGCGGGTCAACCAAATGACCGGTAGATTACAAATTCGCAAGATAGCCCTCACAGGGCTTTTACCGCGTTAAAGTGCTTCCCGCTTCCCTGGGCAGATCTTTTCGCCTCTGCCTTTCACGCTAGAGCCAAGCCGCTTTCGTCTTGACCTAGTTACTACATGGATTTTTTTGGTTCCGCTTACCGCGCACCTCCTTGCCGAGTTACCTGAAAACATGCGCATCCTGGTTGTCGAAGACGAGATCAAAGCTGCGGAATACTTGCAGCAGGGTCTTATCGAATGTGGTTACTTGGTCGATTGCGTAAGTGATGGCCTCGATGGGTTTCACCTGGCACTGCAGAACGACTATGACATCGTGCTGCTAGATGTGAATCTGCCAACCATGGATGGGTGGGAGGTTCTCGAACTCATCAGGCGGCGTAAGCAGACACGCGTCATCATGCTGACTGCCAATGGCCGCTTAGAGCAAAAAGTCCGCGGCTTGGAATCGGGCGCCGACGACTATCTGGTCAAGCCGTTCCAGTTCCCCGAGCTGCTTGCCCGTATCCGGACACTGTTGCGGCGAGGCGAGGCAGTCACACTTCCGAGCAACCTGCGTGTAGCCGACCTCGAACTGGACCCGGCCCGGCATAGGGCTTACCGGAGCGGTCAGCGTATCGACCTCACCAGCAAAGAATTTGCGTTATTGCATCTGCTCATGCGCCGGACTGGCGAAGTCCTCACGCGTACGGAAATAACTGCCATGGTGTGGGACATCAATTTCGACTGCGATACCAATGTGGTGGATGTTGCGATTCGTCGCCTGCGGATGAAAGTGGACGAACCCTTCGGCGATCGCCTGATACACACCATCCGGGGTGTGGGCTACGTGCTGGAGGCGCGGCCTTGAAGCCACTCAGCCTCGCATCGCGTCTCGCGCTTCAAATCACACTGACCGGCGCCGCTTTGGTCGCGCTGCTGATTGCACTGAGCTACTGGGTACTGGTGCGCCAACTGGAACTGCGCGCCCAGGAGGAAGTGACGGCCAAGCTCTCTCAGATCGATCATGGACTCCTCGAAGACACCAAAGCCCGTATGGGCCGCTCCTGGCAACACGCATTGAGCGATACCGTACTCGGCCATGACAACCTTTCGATTACGGTCATCGGCGATACAGCGAAATCACCCATTTTCAGTATCGGCCGATTCGCCAATGCGCCGCAGCAGCTGGATCTCGTGAGCAGGGACGGCGACTATCTTGGCTGGACAACGAAAGATGGCGTGCAGATGCTAACCGGGCGCAAGCAAATCCAAGTCCCGGGACTGGCTCCAATGACGCTTTTACTTTCGCAAGATCGCAGTGCCGATCAACGGCTGGTGGCTGCATTCCTGCGCTCGGCCTTAGTGACCGTGCCGATGCTACTGATATTGATCGGATTGGCTGGATGGCTAATCGCCCAAAATGGCTTGCGGCCGCTTCGCAAGTTCCGGGCCTTGGCGACTAAGGTATCTACACAGGATCTATCACCTCGAATCCGCACCGATCGGCTTCCGCAAGAGCTCCAGGCATTGGCGCACAGCCTCAACGTAATGCTTCATCGACTCGATGACGGCGTTCAGCAACTGTCACAATTCTCGGACGATGTGGCTCATGAGTTAAAAACTCCGCTGAACAACCTGATAGGCAAGGCGCAGGTGACTTTGGTGCGTGAGCGAAGCAAGGAGCATTATCGGGAGGTGATCGAGTCGTCGGTTGAAGAACTCGAACGCATGGATCGAATCGTGTCAGACATGCTGTTTCTCGCCCAGGCCAGCCACGCCAGCCCAGCACTGAAGCTCGAACAATTATCTTTAGGAAGCGAGGCGAGGCGCGTATGTGAATACTTCGAAGTCCTTGCCGAAGAAGCGGGAGTCGCTACGACAGTAACGGGCGATGCCATGATTTTGGGAAATCGACTTATGGTCCAGCGGGCCATTTCCAACCTGCTATCCAACGCGCTGCGGCATTCAAATACTGGCAGTACGGTCGAACTTAAGATCCTTGAGGAGGACGTAGACATCGTCTCGCTGGCTGTCACCAATCATGGCGCGACTATCGAATCGGATCATCTCCCACATCTGTTCGACCGCTTTTACCGCGTTAACGGCATACAACCTCGCGGGGCAGGATTGGGGCTAGCGATTGTCCGCTCAGTGATGAACCTCCACAAAGGCCACGTGGCCGTCGCCAGCAAAGACGGTCGGACCACGTTTGAACTCACGTTTCCTCGGCAGGCCTGACTCAAAGTGATACCGCACGGAGACAGCCATCACTACGAAGGGGCAAAAACCACAGGGACAAACAACCATTTCGAGGGCATGCGCGTTGGCCGGGTAACCAGGCCCGCAAGCCCCAACGCCGTTCATTTAATGCATGCGTCCTCGCTAATTCCGGCGAGAATGCCGCAAGCCTCAACTTCCCGCCCATCGTTGCAATTAGCCCGCAGTGAAACGAGTTGTCGTTCGAGTGATTGCAGCCCTCAATACTTGTGCTTTGGCAACAAGCGTCACAGGTAACGTCTGAAGTCGTTTCCGTTGGCTGCATTGCAACGTGCCGCATGATCATCACCTCCGAGGGGAGGAAAGTTTACAGCTGCCATCGAGCCCACATTTGAGACTAATTGAAGGTGGGCGAACATGCGCAAGCATGTGAGAGCAACACAAAGCCTAGAAATCAAACATTTATGGTTTGAATGTCTTAATTTTCCGTGATCTCGTTATGATTCCATAAAAATTCCCGTCATGGAAATGTTCTGATAAATCAATCAGTTAGGATGGATGTGAGTGAATTTTCCCGTTATCTCGGCATGGCCCCGAATACGGAGCAGCTCCCAGCTTACGGCGCACCTTGTCGAGTTCAGAAAGTTCACTTTGCTACTCTGGTCAGCCCGTCGAATGGGTTGATGGGTGTGAGTTGAGCGGAGCAAGAAAGCATGAGCTACAGGGTTGATCTTGGCTTAGGAGGCGAGAGCATTGGGTGATAAGTGCGCTCTACCGTCCGACTTAACCTCGGGAATGCGCTACAAGACGTTTCTGACAAGGGTGATGGCTTTACTAGCCGGAGGCGCCATGCCGCTTGCCTTTGCCCCTGTGGGCTGGGCATGGATTGCGGTGATGGCTCTTGCCGCATTATTTGTCCTGGTCGCGCAATCTTCAAGGCGTCAGGCGCTATGGTCGGCCTACATATTTGGCCTTGGTTACTTCGGCGTAGGTGTCTCCTGGGTCTACATCAGCATCAGCCAGTACGGCAATGGCCCCGTGGTGGCAGTGTTAGCCACAACGGCCTTTGTCTCGCTGCTAGCTCTCTTCCCATGGGGCGTCGCGTATCTCGTACGCCGCCTGCACCCTGAGATCGATGCGACGGCGCTCTGGCTAGGGCTACCAGCGGCATGGGTGTTGAGTGAATGGATGCGCACCTGGTTCTTAACCGGCTTTCCTTGGCTTTTTATCGGCTACAGCCAGACCGACACCACACTTGCCACTATCGCTCCTGTCTTTGGTGTGCTTGGCGTGAGTTTTCTGGTGGCCTTGCTCGCTGGCGGGCTTGCGTGGGTTATCTTGGGCTTAAGCCTGCACCGTGCGACGGTAGCCGGTGCCGTGTTAATCGCTACTCTCGCCAGCTTGCAGATTCTGGATCGTGAGTGGACGCAGCCAGCCGCTGGCCCTATCAATATTGCCCTCTTGCAGGGAAACATCACGCAAGACAAAAAATGGGACCCGGATTCCCGGGAAATCACGCTTGACCGCTATCAGACGCTTACGAAGCAGCATCTCGGGGCCGACATCGTGATTTGGCCAGAAGCGGCAATCCCGATGTGGCATGACCAGGCTAGAGAATATCTTGCTGAGCTCGAGGCGTTAGCCGATCAGGCCGGCACCTCGTTAATGATTGGCGTCCCTATACGCGAGACGGACGGTCGCACCTACAACGCGGTGATAAGCCTCTCAGATCCCGCAGGGTACTACTACAAACGCCACCTGGTGCCATTCGGTGAATATGTTCCGCTCCGGAACTTCTTGGGTTCGGCCCTCGACGTGCTCGGGGCGCCTATGTCCGATTTCACACCAGGACGGGAAGCGCACGTCCTTAACGCAGCGGGTGTGCCCGTCGGAGCACTCATCTGCTACGAGGCGGTCTTTGGTGCTGAAGTCACGGAACTTCTGCCCGAAGCGCAGTTACTGGTGAATGTCAGCAACGATGCTTGGTTCGGCAGCTCAATCGGCCCTCTCCAGCACTTCCAGATGGTCCGCATGCGTGCCATCGAAACCGGACGTGACCTACTGCGAGCCACGAACACGGGCATCACAGCAACTGTCAGCTATGAGGGAAAGGTCCTTACACGCGCTCCTCAATTCCGCGTAGCCACCCTCAGCGCCGAAGTGACCCCCCGAACTGGCGCGACCCCTTATGTGCGCTGGCGGGATTGGCCTATCCTTGGCGTGATCGCACTCGGACTCGGTTTGCTCCTGCTTCGTCGAATTCGGCAGTATCATCGGTTGGATACATAACGCTTGCCATTCTCACAGCGAGCAGACTCTGTATCGGGTGAGAAGGAAGGGATTTGTCTACATATGGCATTGGCTCGCAGGAAAAAGCTCCAAAGCCGGGCTGGAGAAACATGAGCTGGCTGCCGGCATCCTGGCTGTGATCAACGGCCACCTGGGTGACCACGGCCTGTCGCTGCGCCAAGGCACTATCGTCGATGCCACACTGATCAACGCGCCGAGTTCAACCAAGAACAAGGACGGCAAGCGCGACCCGGAGATGCACCAGACCAAGAAAGGCCAGCAATACTACTTCGGCATGAAGGCGCACATCGGCGTGGATGACGAATCGGGCTTGGTGCACAGCGTGGTGGGCACGGCGGCCAACGTGGCGGATGTCACCCAGGTCGATAAGCTGCTGCACGGCGACGAGAATGTGGTTTGCGCCGACGCTGGTTACACCGGCGTTGAGAAGCGTCCCGAGCATGAGGGGCGTCAGGTGATCTGGCAGGTTGCGGCACGCCGCATCACCTACAAGAAGCTCGATAAGCGCAGCGCGCTATACAAAGCCAAGCGCAAGATCGAGAAGGCCAAAGCCCCAAGTACGCGCCAAGGTCGAGCACCCGTTCCGCGTGATCAAGCGGCAGTTTGGCTATACCAAGGTGCGCTTCCGCGGGCTGGTGAAGAACACCGCTCAGTTGGTCACGCTGTTCGCGCTGTCGAATCTGTGGAAGGCGCGCCGACGGTTACTGACCAACGCGGGAGAGGTGCGCCTGTAATGCGGGGAATGGCCGCCGCGAGGTGCTCGCGGCGGCTAAAAACACAGAAATGAGCGGTGATCTGATCATTTTTGGTCGATTTTCCGCTTTCAAAATCGGCGGAAGCTGAAGTCAGCCAGAAATACATGGCTACTTCAGACCATCCCTAGGGGATTGTTTATAGGCCATTACTTATTCTTGAGAGGACCAGTAGGCTCGGTGCGTGCAGCTGCTCATTGAGCGATTGTGGGCCTCAGCGTGAACAGACTTATATTTAGTTGTTGGCTAGTCGTATGAAAATGGTAAGCCGCTAGGTTTTTAGCATACCCAGAGTGGCACTAACCAAGCATCTGCCTCGCCTGTGTAAAATTCTTTAATGTCATCTCAGCTCTTCGCGATGCCTGAAGCCGATGCGATAATCGTTACCGATAGCTGACGTTTGCCAATAACTCAAAGGACGGGGTCTATATGGAGAAGAGATATGAGCACTCAAAAAATCTGCTGTTTAAGTATGCAAGCAGCCAATGGCGGGGTCAGACCGGACGTTCCGGCCAGGAAGGGTGGGAAGGGGCTGGGAATAGCTGAGTGATGGATCAAATTCCCTCTTTACTCATCGCCGGCCAGCTCTTAATGGCGATAGTGGCAGGTTTGCTGCTCAACCTGACGCCCTGCGTTTTGCCTGCAATTCCCATTAAGGTCCGGACCATCTTACGAGAGGCGGGCAGCCAACGATCGCACCGCGTGCTGGCGGCATTGGCGTTCACCGCAGGAACGCTCGCGTTTTTCCTGACGTTGGGCGGACTGACCGCACTTCTGCAGTGGAGCTGGGGCACTTTGTTTCAGTCTGCGGTGTTCGTTGGTGTCCTTGTTGCCTTGATGGTCGGGTTTGCGGTGGTCACCTGGCTGGATTTGCCCATCCCGATCCCGGCGTTCGCCGCCTCGGTCCATGGCCGGCGCTACTTTGAAGCATTCGTATCTGGGTTATTGAGTGCGGTTTTGGCCGCACCCTGCGCCGGTCCTTTCCTTGGTGGAGTCCTAGCCTTTGCCGTTACCCAGCCGACGCCGGTAAGTATGGGGATATTCGGCAGTATCGGGCTGGGGTTGTCGCTGCCCTACGCAGCATTGATGCTCAAACCCGATTGGCTGAGCCGGTTGCCCAAGGCGGGGCCCTGGACCCTGGTCATTAGAGAAGTGCTCGCGTTGGTCTTGCTGGCCGCAGCCGTCTTTTTCAGCGCGAGCCTGGTGCCCAAAGCGGTTTATACCTGGCTATGGTGGTCTTGGCTGGCCCTGGTGCTGGCCTGGGGTGCCCGCCGTTTCGTCCAGGGTAATGGTACCGTGCGTGTGATCACCACAACGGCGGCAGGCCTTGCCCTTGCGATGACTGTGGAATTCGCATCCCCGCTGGGCAACAGCGAAGACGAACTCGTCTGGCAACCCTACTCCGCAAAACTACTGACGGAGACAAAAGCCCAGGGCACACCCTATTTGCTGGAGTTCACCGCCGACTGGTGCATCAACTGCAAGATACTTGAGCGCACGGTCTACCAGGAGGCCGCTGTGGCCGAAGCCGTGCGGCGCACCAAGATGGTGCCCATACAAGTTGACGTGACAGCGAGCAACCCAGAAAAAGATGCGCTATTAACTGCGACCGGCGGGCAGGCCTTACCCTTCGCAGTGGTTGTTGACCGTGACGACACCGTTATCGCCCGTTTCACGGGGCTTTTTGACACCGACAGCTTGGTCGAAGCTATCAATCGCACCGGAAACCCACAACCTTAGATACTGGAGACCCAATCATGGTGATTCGACAAAAAGGATTGCTAGCTGGAGTAGTGGTTTTTGCGATCGCGATCGCTGCGTTCATGTTGATCGACACCAACGGAAACAACCTCGACGCTGCCCAGACTGAACGTGCCGGTCTTGAAGTCCCGGTGCCGACCCGAGCAGGGTTGGCAAATTCCGCTGATAAGGTCCGCCTCACTGTTGCGGGAGGCGCCGCAGCAATGGCGGGAAAGACGGGTGATTTCGTTTTAACACTGAACATTCAACCGGGCTGGCATGTGAATGCAAATCCGGCCTCCATGGAATTCCTGATTCCCACCGTCGTCAGCTCTTCAGTCAACGGCCAGGCGCTTATAATCCCGACGCAGTACCCGCGCGGCCGGGTCAGTGACATTGTGCTGAGTGACACCGCCCTAGAGGTGTATGACGACGGTGCAAGTATTCGGCTGCGGCCCGACGAAAAACAGACCGCCGTGCTGGAAAAGGTAGGCAGGCTCGAAATGATTGTACGGGTGCAGGCCTGCAGTGACGAGGGCATTTGTCTGGCACCGACTGACCTGCCCGTTGCGCTGAATCTGGACGATACCAAGCGACAATAAGTCAGAACGGCCCTCGGAAATGACTCAATTGGGGAATGACTGTGAACAGCTTATTCTGAGTATTCCCCGATTGCCGTGGTTGCGCTGGGCAGCTCAACGCCATGCCCCACCGTTCATATCTTGAGATGGGCGAGACTCGCTTCGTTAAACACCAAACTTACATTGTGATTCGCGCATTCCGCATGACGAAGTGGCTTCGGGGCAGTGCCGGCAATCGGTCCCAGGTGATTGATAGATCCTGTTCGGGAACCTCATATTGGAGCGAGCGAGCCAGGAAGCGAACAGCAACGCTCATCAATGCGACGGCGACGCCTTCACCTGGACAGCGATGGTTAACATGCGGGTCGCCTGGTCCTTGTGGGATGAAGCAGTATGGCGACGGAGAGTTGGATCGAAAGCGCTCAGGCTTGAAACGATCTGCCTCCTCCCAGAGCTGGGAATCGTGATTGGTTCCGTATAAGTCCAGCAGGACTAAGGTGCCCCTGCCAAAGGCAAATCCTTCCCATAGAAAATCTTCTTTCACGCGAGCGCTGATCGCTGGGAAGAAGGGGTAGAAACGCCGCACTTCCTGCACAAAGCAACCTATATCTCTTTCATCTCCCGACTGCAGGTTTCTCAGACAGAACGGGTGCTTGTGCAGCGCTAGCGCTGCAAAGGTTATGAATACAGAGACGGCTACCGTCGGCCGCAGCAGATTTAGTAGTTCCACTGATGCGGTATGTAGATCCAACGGCTGTCCGTGCTGGTCCTTGTAATGGGCGATGCGTTCGAGAGGCGATTGCTCGGGTGTAGGGGGAGCGGCGCGAGTGGACTCGACGAGCTCTGCCGCCCATTGCTCCAATCGGCGACGTGCCTTCCGTGCCTGCCAGTGCTGCAGACCGATCGCGCCGGCGTGCTCATAGAGAGCTGCAAGATCTTGAGTCCATTGTTGAACATCTCTTTCAGCGATTGGAGCACCGGCCCAGTCGCATACGGTGCGGCATAGAATTTCGCGAGCAATCTCGTAGAGGACGATTGACTCACCGGGACGCCAAGTTCGCGCATACTCCCTCCAACGAACCTCGCTCAACTCTGCTAGTTCCTGCACGTTCGCGGGTGTGAGCACTCCCATGAAGAGGGCCTTTCGGTGACGATGCGCATCACCGTCCAAACCTTGGACACCGTCTTGTCCGAATAAGGTTTTTTGCAGTCGCTTGGGCGCAGCGTTCTGGCGAACGAATCGGTCAGGGTCGCAAATCAAGCGAGCAGCTTCGGCACCTGTTAGGCACAGAGTTTTCTGTAATATCAAGCGAGTTTGAAACACAGGCGATTGATGAAACTTACTGCGCGTGGAGATAAATCGGTAGGGATCTCGCAAAAAGGCCCAAGTACTGTCCAATCCGGTGTCACGCGGTATGTTTGGCATTGCTGACTCCACCCGTTCTAGCTACGTGTTGCGGATTTCATCCTGCTCTGAAGAATTGTGACCGGCCGGGTAAGCAGATGTTGGATGAACAGGATCAATAAATTGCCCGAAATAATTTCTGGGGTAGTCCTTTTCATGCAATCCAACCTCAGCCTCGCCCAGCTTCCCGGCGCTGTCGTAGAAGGTTCCAAACATCTGATCCCACACAGTTGAAAACTCACCGAAGTTGACCTGAGCGTCTTCGAAGTCGCGCTTATGGTGCCAACGATGGACCTCAGCAACCCCTAGCACATGCCGCAGCCAACCCACGCTGTAGTCCAGGTTCGAATGCTGAAAGGCCAGATGGACGGTTAGGATCCCAAACCACGTTGCGACTACGGCAGACGGAGCTCCAGATATGAGCAAAACCACCAGCCCCGGCCCGGCCATCAACGCCGCATGCAGAGGATGTCGACGTTCTCCGTTCATCCAGTAGAGCCGCTCAGCGCTGTGATGGATCATGTGAAAGCGCCACAGCCAATGCACCCGGTGGCTGATGCGGTGCATCACATACAGGCTCAAGTCGAGCACGGCGGCGACTAGTAGCAATTGCAGCCACAATGGGCTCTCGATCGGAAAGAGCCGAACCGAAGCCGGTACCGCATCGCCTAACTTAGCCAGGAATTCTGCAGTAAATTGAATGACAGACAGGTTCACCAGCATGTGCAGCAGATCCGTCAGGGTGTCCTGATGATCTTCCAGCCAGGCTCGCCGAAAAGGCTGGATGCGCTCCAAGCCAGCAATGAGTAGCAGCCCCGCCGCGGCGACTATGGGTGTGGTGGGCCAATACGGTATACCTGCATACAGCGCCCAAATCATGAAGGAGGCACAGCCGCCAAACACAAGTGGATAGCTCAGCCACCTTATGGCGAATCGCAAGGGAATAGACATCGCTCAGCTCCTGAGTAGGGAGCCATGACTGTATGTGGGAAGGTCCGCTTTCGGCTTGAACGAAAGAGCTACGACCCCTGAAGATCGACTTCAGCCAGGGCGGAGGAAGGATCGATGCCCAGCAGTGCCCGGAATGTCCGGGAGAAATGTGCCGAGTCAGAAAAGCCCGCCTCATGGGCCGCTTCGGTGAGTAGACCCCCTTTGGCTAGGTGCTGTAGGGCTTGTGTGAGACGTAACCATTTCGCATAGCTGCGCAGCGGCAAGCCTGTCTGTTCCACGAACCAATGGGAAAACCGTGTAGGGGATAAATGCACCAACGCGGCCATTTCTTCGCGCCTCATTTGGCCTCTATGCAGCGCTTCAATCACCTTTGTCAAGCGAGGATCTGGAATCGGTGGATCGGGTAGCCGCAGTGCCTGGCGCACCCCCGTCCTAACCTGGAGAGCGGTATGTCCTGTCTCGCGCAGCATATCGATAATCGCTACTACGTCCGCCGGGGCGATCACGACTACCCTTGCTTCTTCGGTACCCCGCATAGTTGGGGCTTCATCGGATAGTGCATCCAGATAGATCGACAGCACTCGACCAGCACTGATCCGGTGTTTCAGGCCCGCGGCGATGAAGATGGCAGCCCCTGTTTGAATGCCCAACGGAGTTTCAACCGATACAGGTGAATCGAGGCCCACTGAAATCTGATGCGCCTGATGGTGGTGCCACTCCTGGTGGCCGGCACGGCCATGAAAGATGCCGATGCCGGGCCCTATCCAGGCCTGGCCTGCCCAGCGTACGGTATCCGTTGAGAGCGAGCCTTTCATTCGTTGACTCGGTCGGCTTCCGCATTTGGGCTTAGCAAACTGCTCAGGATCAACATGGCGGCGCCACCGACGATAGCAATATCCGCCAGGTTAAACGCAGGCCAATGCCAGGACTGCCAGTAAAAATCCAGGTAGTCGATTACATGGCCTCGAAATGCGCGATCAATCAGATTCCCAACTGCCCCGCCCAAGATAAGGCTATAGCCTAGGGCTTCGCTTTTGGCTCTGCGTTTACGCAATATCAGAGCCAGCACGATCGAAACGACCAAAGCTATGACAATGAAGAAGTAACGCTGCCAACCACCCGCGTCAGCCAGGAAGCTGAACGCTGCACCGGTATTCCAGAAGTGAACCAGGTTGAAGAACGGGGTGAGAGGAATCACGGTGCCGACCGGGAGCGAACCCGTAATTGCGCTTTTCAACGCTAGGTCGGCCGAGGCAATGGCTAGCGATAGCATCCACCAGAACCCAGGAGCAACAAGAGGTGATCTAGGAGACGACCTCATTGCATTTCTCCTTGAAGAAGTCGCTGCAGCTCCGGTGAAATAGGCATCGGCGCAAAAGCACTAACCCTGGCGCGCCCGCTGTTTCCGAGCGGCACCCAGATCTTCGAGAACAGCAGGGCCGCCATGATTCGCGGTACTTGGCTGAGCACCTTTCGAAAGTCGCGCAACTGCCAGTCGGCCCTCAGCATCAGCCAATGGCTCTGAGCATGAAGAATAGGCATTCGCTGGCTCAATATGTGGGCTCGCTCCAGCCAGGAGAAAGCCTCGGTTGGCGCCTCTGCATTAAGTGCTTTCCTAGCCTGGAAGAAGGCCTCATCAATGGCAATGCTGAGGGCGGTATTCATCTGGATCTCACTTACGCAGTAGATGCCCGAGTGAACACCCTATAGCTGCTATAGGGTCAAGCGCTATGGGCGATTCAAGACGACGCAAAAATGACTTTATGTCGGAATTACGAAAGAGGTTTGTCGCCCCCCAGCAGGCCCGAAAGTATCCCGCAGTCCAGACTTTGTCGTTCGTTATCGCAGCAACCTCGCAACGTCACCAGCTGGTTTTCGAGAGCATGTAAGGATGCGATCTGAGCCCTTACCTGTGCGATATGTCTATCAAGGAGCTCATTGACCGCAACGCAGGGTTGCTGCGGCTGTTCCTGATAGCTCTGCAAAACACCAATTTCTTCCAGTGACATGCCAAAAGAGCGGCATCGGCGAATGAACAGCAGTTTGTCCGCATGGTCTGCTTTATAGGTTCGATAGCCATTGTCCTCGCGTTCGGGCGGTGGAAGCAGTCCCTGACGTTCATAAAAACGAATCGTCTGAGTGTCCACTCCTGTCCGCTGTGCAAGTTGACCGATGCGCATGGTCTGTCCCTTGGTAAAAAAGCCAGTATATCCAGGCTTGACCCTATAGCCACTACATGGTTTTTAATCGGTAGAATCAAGTCCTATAGGAGAGGCGAGTCATGACTTCTTGTGATAAATCCTGTGGCTGTGGCCCTGAGCCGGTAAGCACTGAAGCGGCAGCCGCGCCTTCGAATGAAGGGACTTGGGTCAGCAGTTTTTCTGTGCCCAAGATGGATTGCCCGTCAGAAGAGCGAATGATTCGGCTCGCGCTCAATGGCTTTTCTGAACTCAATTCGCTGTCCTTTGATCTGAGCAGCAGACAGGTACGCGCTTTCCATGACGGTCCGGTTGACCAGATCGCAACCAAGCTGGAATCACTTGGTTTGGGGGCAACATTGCTCGGTACTCAACCGGCCAGCCAGGAAGCAGCTTCGGCCAATAGCGCCAGTGAAGAGCTGACTGCTTCCAAGGAGGCTGGCTCGCTCAAAATCCTGCTCGGTATCAATGCCACGATGTTTGTCATCGAGTTGGGCGTAGGCTTGATTGCTCAGTCGACGGGTCTGATCGCCGACTCGCTGGACATGTTTGCTGATGCTGCCGTCTATGGTCTGGCTCTCTTTGCGGTCGGTCGGGCTGCGCAGCTGCAGGTTCGCGCTGCGCACCTGGCGGGTTTTATCCAGATCGTGTTGGCTCTGGGGGTACTCGTGGAGGTGGTTAGGCGCTTCATCTATGGCAGCGAACCTGAGTCGATGCTGATGATGGGGATTGGCTTAGTTGCACTCGTCGCGAACGTCAGCTGTCTCTTATTGATCTACGGCCATCGTGAAGGCGGTGCACACATGAAAGCGAGTTGGATTTTTTCGGCCAACGATGTGATCGCGAATATTGGTGTTATCGCCGCTGGAGCTCTGGTTGCGTGGACAGGCTCTTCCTATCCAGATTTGGTGATTGGTACGGTAGTTGGCCTCATCGTACTCAACGGTGCGCGCCGAATCCTGGCATTGAAAGCCTGACCAACCGGATCGACAGCACCCCCATTTTCCAAACAGAGACGCGTAGCTTGTGAGTGACGTTGAGACGGCTGAGATAGAACAGCTGATGGCTGGATTGGACGGCAAAATTGCCGAAGGGCATGCCGCACAGAGTCGCGATGCTGCTTATGCTGTTTATGTGAAGCTCGAGGCGCTTCGTGAACAGCTTCCACCCCAGCCTGATGTGAATAGAACCCGTACAGAAGCCTGGGTGGAGGAGGCCTTGGAGCAAGCTAGCAAAAAGGCCTGGCGACTCTATGAGGCCTTTCACCTTGAAGTGCAGTACGACTTGGAATGGGCGAGCAGCTGCACTACGAAGACGCTTAGAAATTCTTAAAAAAGGTGAGAAGGCGCCGAATGGGCTGCGGGTGAAGCTAACTCACTTTTGAGCGAAGGGCCTTTAGCAACGTGAAGCTGCGAGGTGCGCACGGCGCTGAGCAGCTGTAGTCATGCAATATTCCAAGCGAGCCGGTGATATAGATCGGATCCACGCTCAATACCAGCGGTTCCCAGTAGTCTAGCGCCGATCTGCCACAGCGTTAGAGCTATGCGTGACGTGCGTGCTGCACGACATAAGAAGCAAAATCAGTCAGCGAGGCGAATCCGGACTCCCCTAATATCCCACTTCGCTGCAAATGGTAACCCTGCATCCCATGTGCAATCGGCCCTAGGGCGTCGGCCTCCAACGTGTCTCCAATCATAGCGATGGCGGAAGCCTCGCAGCCAAGCTGCTCTATCATCTGATAGTAGATAGCAGGCTCTGGCTTTATCGCTCCGATCTCGAAACTCCACGCGTAAACGTCGAACTTGGACAATAGTAGCTTGGCTGGAATCGCGTAAGGCGCCGCCAGGTTGGAGCACAACGCGAGCTTCAGGTCAGCGTCTTTGAGCTGAGCTAACGTTTCCAGGGTGTCGTCGAAAAGGCGAACGCTGGCCAGTTCAGTGAAAAGGTCGGCCTCAAGGCTAGCCAACTCGGAGTGGCTCAATTGCGCGCCGAAATAAGCGGCTGCTCCAGCCAAGCCTAAATTTTTCGTCATCAAAGCCCGCGCATCGTCCGACTTGGGTTGCCTGCCCTCAAGCCGCACCTGCTTCATGAGTTGACGGAAAGGATGGCGTCGCTCGCCAATTTGGAGCAGCGTGCCGAATACGTCGAAAACTACTGCTTGTATCACGCTGGTACCTATACGGTTAAAGGCGAACCGCCGTCCAATATGCGGGGCCGAGCCTCATTCTTTAGATTCGAGCATCTTCTGTGAAGGCAGCCTGACTATTTCTGCCCGAAGAATTTAGGCCAACCTTACGAAAATGTAATTGATGCTTCAGTTCTAAGTCAGGACGTTTTTCATATGTTGGCTGTCAGACGTAGCGATTATGGAAGAAATCCCCCCAACTGTCGGTGTAGTAGCCATGATCGTCGCTAACTAACTTATCAAGGAGCCCGCATGACCTCCTCGCATTGCCATCATCAGCCTGACCAAACGAAAGGATCTGCAGGACTCACAGACCCCGTCTGCGGGATGAAGGTGAAAGAGGACAGCGAGCATCAAGAGCACTATCAGGGAAGCACTTACCGCTTCTGTAGCCAGGGCTGCCAGACCAAGTTTCGTTCTGATCCTGCTAGATATCTCACTGCACAGCGGGATCATGGGGCGTCGTCTCAGGCTTCTACGTCGGCGGCACAGAAGGCACCCGACGGTGATGTAACGACCGAATACACCTGCCCGATGCACCCTGAGATTCGCCAAATGGGACCAGGTGACTGCCCTATCTGCGGAATGTCACTGGAACCAGTGATCCCTGAACTTGATGAAGACGAGAATCCTGAACTCAAGGACTTTTCAAAGCGGTTCTGGTGGTCATTGCCGTTAACGGTTGCTGTGACGTTACTGGCCATGGCGGGACACTCGATACCGCTATTTCACGGCGCTAGCCAGAGCTGGGTTGAGCTAGCTATCTCTACGCCTGTGGTGCTGTGGGCAGGCTGGCCATTCTTCAAACGAGGGCTCGCGTCAATCAGACAGCGCAGCCCCAATATGTGGACCTTAATAGGCATAGGGACCGGAGCAGCGTATTTCTACAGTTTGGTAGCGACAGCGCTACCTGGCCTCTTTCCTGAATCATTCAATATGGGAGGAGGGATCGGGGTTTATTATGAGGTGGCTGCGGTCATTATCTCTTTGACGCTTCTGGGCCAACTGCTTGAGCTTAAGGCACGTTCGCAGACGTCATCCGCGATCAAGTCTCTTTTGGGCCTTTCCCCTAAGACAGCACGTCGTATCGCTGATGATGGAACCGAAGTGGATGTCCCTTTGAATGATGTTCAAGAAGGCGATCAGCTACGCATCCGACCAGGCGAAAAGGTCCCAGTCGACGGTGAGGTGCTTGAAGGTGAAAGTGCTGTCGACGAATCGATGCTGACTGGCGAGCCTGTGCCAGTTACCAAGCGAGTTGGTGATACGGTAATCGGGGCCACGCTCAATACCAGCGGTTCCCTGGTAATGAAGGCCACGAAGGTTGGCTCAGGAACAATGCTCTCCCAGATCGTGCAGATGGTAGCTAATGCGCAACGGTCCAAAGCGCCTATGCAGCGCATGGCCGACAAAGTCGCGGGATACTTTGTAGTCACCGTAATCGGCATCGCCTTGCTGACATTTATGGGCTGGGGGCTTTTTGGCCCTGAGCATGGTTGGATGTTCGGCTTGATCAACGCCGTCGCGGTTTTGATCATCGCCTGCCCATGCGCGCTTGGGCTAGCCACACCGATGTCTATCATGGTCGCTACTGGCAAGGCCGCCGGTAGCGGTGTGCTTTTCAGGGACGCCAGTGCAATCGAAAACGTCCGTAAGATTGATACCTTGATTGTTGATAAGACGGGGACTCTGACGGAGGGCCGGCCAGTCTTTGATAGGGCCGAAGGCGTATCGCCGTACGACCAGCGGGAAGTGATCCGATTGGCCGCCAGCCTTGACCAAGGCAGCGAGCATCCACTTGCTCATGCCATCGTTGACCACGCCAGAGGCCAAGGAATTGAACTGGTACGGCCTGAAACTTTCGAGTCGGGCTCCGGAATCGGTGTACGGGGAATTGTCGAGGGCAAGCAATTGCAGCTCGGCAACACGGCACTTATGCAGGAAGCAGGTGTTAGCGTGGACGAGCTGAGAGACAAGGCTGAGCAGCTCCGTGAGAACGGTACAAGCATTATCTTTTTAGCCGTAGACGGGGCTCTTGCTGGCCTACTAGCGGTTTCCGACCCAATCAAACCAACTTCGAAGGAGGCGGTGGAAAACCTTCAAGCGAACGGCGTCAAAGTCATCATGGCTACTGGTGATGGGCTGACAACCGCCCGGGCCGTAGCTCGGGAGTTGGGAATAGAAGAAGTCCATGGGGAGGTCAAACCAAAAGACAAGGAGCAGTTAGTTTCGAAGCTACAGGCGCAAGGGAAAATCGTGGCCATGGCGGGTGATGGCATCAATGACGCTCCAGCTCTGGCGCGTGCAGATGTAGGGATTGCGATGGGTACCGGGACAGACGTAGCAATGAACAGTGCTCAGGTGACCTTAGTAAAAGGGGACCTGATGGGCATCGTTCGGGCTAGAACCCTTTCGCTTGCTACCGTCCGCAACATGCGGCAGAACCTCCTGTTTGCCTTCATGTACAACGGTATAAGTATCCCAATTGCGGCCGGTGTTCTCTATCCGTTAATGGGACTGCTTCTATCGCCGATCATCGCGGCCTTAGCTATGAGCCTTAGCTCAGCGTCGGTGGTGTTCAACGCGCTTAGGCTACGCAGCGCGAAGATCTAGCTATGGAAGCGTCAGTTTGATCGAGGGCTGATTTGCCCATTCCTACCTGGATTGATGGACACCTTTGGCGCTGCGTATCGGGCGGTGTGGGCAAGCGCCCCGCTGTCGCGTTCTCTTGCTCGGCATGCACAACGTCCATCAGGCCCTAAAATTCCTGACAAAACAGTAATGTAAGTAACAGGTTTCTGACAGCAAACGCTCTGTAAGGTACGCCCGTTGAGCCAAACATTCAGTTGCGTGGAAGCTCGGTTACAGCAACAGGTTCCTTATCGGCAGGCCCGTTGTGCCAAAAGCTCAGACCCAATAGACTAATCATATGAAGCTGTTCATCCGGTTGTGCTTCTCATTGTTCCTCAGTGTCGCTATCCCAATTACCGGGATGGCGCAAATGCTGATGACAACCGGAAATCCCACGATACCTGCCAAAGCCGTAAATCTTGCTGCGAACCAGGCACTGGATGCTGAGCATGACTGCTGCGCACTGGAACACCGCCATAAGCACCAAGGCGTCTGCAAAAACGGCCAAGAATGCCAAACAAGCAGCATGCTTCAGAGCTTAACGGAAAGGCCAGCGGTCTATTTTCCACATTCACATCGCCCATCCCCTTCAATTGGCCTCGCTCCGTCCTTAGCGCTTGAGCCCGTCTGGCATCCACCTCGGGTCTGATTCCGATCCCCTCCTAAACACCTCCCAGCCGTAGAAATCTGGGCTGAATTCGCGCGCCTCTGGCTCGCATGGAAGATCAGGAATCATTGACCATGAAACCCCAAGATTTGCGGGCTTGTGCCATTTCGGCCGCCCTGCTGGCGGGCGCTTTTGGCCTGCCTGGGTCCGCTTTCGCTCTAACCTTGGAGCAGGCCCTGAACCTGGCCGAGCAAGAAGCACCCTCACTCGATGCTCAGCGGGCCAACCTAGAGGCAGCGCGTAGCGCAGCCATTCCAGCAGGTGAGCTACCGGACCCAAAGCTGAAACTTGGCTTGCAAAACGTGCCTATTGAAGGCGAGCAACGCTGGCGGCTGGATGAAGACTTCATGACCATGCAGATGGTCGGGGTCATGCAAGACGTACCTAATCGAGCGAAAAGGCGTGCGCGTGTCGAGTCGGCGGAAGCCGATGTAGCACTCGCCGATATCCAACAAACCATTGAGCGGCTCAAAGTGCGGCAAAACACTGCCGAGGCGTGGATTGCCACCTTCGCGGTCGAGCAGAAACTCAGCCTGTTCAAACAGCTCTACGGCGAAAACCAGCTTTTCTTGCGGGCTGTGACAGCACGCATTGCCGGTGGTCGGGGCCAAGCCGCGGATAGCGTGGCTCCAAAGCAAGAAGCAGCATTGCTGGCTGAGCAGGAGGACGAACTCTTACGCAATCAGGCTGTTGCACGGGCCGAGCTTCGCCGCTGGATAGGTAACGAAGCAACCGCGCCACTTACCGGCACTTGGCCGCAATGGCTTGAGAGTTTTGATCATTACCAGCACAACCTTCACCAACATCCAGACTTGCTCGTTTTTGATCCGATGACTCAACAGGCGGAGGCCAAGGTGCGCCAGGCAGTCGCCGAAAAAACTCCGGACTGGAGTTGGGGCGTCGACTATCTGCATCGCGGCAGAGAATACGGCGACATGGTCAACCTCAGCGTCAGCTTCGACCTGCCGCTGTTTACCAGCTCTCGACAGGATCCAAAGATCGCGGCTGAGCGAGCGCGCCTCACACAGATCGAGGCGCAGCGTCAGGCGATGTTGCGTATGCATAACCAGGAGCTGGCCGCCGACCTGGCTGAATATCAGCGCCTTGACCGCGCATTCGCACGTGTTGAAGAAACCCTACTGCCACTCGCCGAGGAAAAGGTCCGCCTTGCCATGGCGGACTACCGCGCCGGGACCGGCGAACTGACCGCAGTGATCGATGCGCGCCGCCAGCTCGTTGAGACTCGCCTGCGTCGTATTGACGTAGCCCGCGACCGATCGCTGAGCAACGCCCGCCTGCATTTTGCCTTTGGAGATACCCGACCATGACATTTCTACTCAAGCGGCTGGCCGTCGTCCTAAGCCTTCCGCTGATTATCGGTACTGGGGGCATTGTCGGTCTGTCTACCTCTGTGTTCGCGCAAGCGGAAGAAGAAAAGGAGGTGCTTTATTGGTACGACCCCATGTATCCGCAACAGAAATTCGATGAGCCGGGCAAATCCCCCTTTATGGATATGGACCTGGTTCCGCGCTATGCCGATGAAGGCGGTGACGGGGCGTCGATTAGCATCGATCCGAGCGTGACGCAAAACCTGGGTATGCGCCTGGCGACCGCAACGCGCGAGTCGATTAGCCAGTCGCTCGAAGCGACAGGCGCATTGATGTTCGACGAGCGAGACGTAGCGGTTGTGCAGGCGCGGGCTGGTGGCTTTGTCGAGCGCGTTTACGACCGAGCGCCGGAAGATGTCATCAAAAAAGGCGCACCGCTGGCCGATCTGTTGGTGCCCGAATGGTCAGCGGCACAGGAAGAGTACCTGGCGCTCAAAGGGGTCGGCCAACCCCAGCTCCTCGCAGCAGCCCGTCAGCGGTTGCGCCTTGCTGGCATGCCACCAGAGGTCATTGCGCAGCTGGAACGCACCGGTAAGGCGCGCCCCGTATGGACCGTAACGAGCCCGATCGGTGGCGTGTTGAACAGTCTCGATGTCCGCGAGGGCATGACCGTCCCCGCCGGCGCCTCTCTCGCACGCATCAATGGGCTGGACTCGGTTTGGCTAGAGGTTGCGGTGCCTGAAGCGCAGATCACAAATTTAGCGCCGGGGCAGTCGGTGACAGCCCGCCTCCCTGCTTTTGCGGGTGAAACGCTGGAAGGCACGATCCAGGCCGTACTGTCGCAAGCCAACCTGGATAGCCGCACTGTGCGTGTCCGAGTCGAACTGCCCAACCCGCAGCAGCGGCTTCGCCCCGGCATGACGGCCGAGGTGACGTTGAGTCGCAACGTCGAAGATGTCTTGGTCATCCCGTCCGAGGCGGTCATTCGCACCGGCCGGCGCGCATTGGTGATGCTGGCCGAGGATCAAGGCCGTTACCGCCCGATTGAGGTTCGCACAGGCCGGGAATTCGATGACCAGACAGAGGTGCTTGAAGGGCTGGAAGCCGGTCAGAAGGTCGTGGCATCCGGTCAGTTCCTCCTGGATTCAGAGGCGAGCCTACGCGGGCTGACCGCTCAGGGTCTGGAGCAGCCGGCATCGCCTGTCAAACCTGCTTTGCATGAGGCTGAAGGTACGATCGTCAGCCTGGAAGATGGCATGGTTGGCCTGTCGCATGGGCCGTTCAAGACGCTGAACATGCCTGGAATGACCATGTCCTTTCCCGTTGCCGATCAGTCCCTCCTCTCAGGCTTGCAAGTGAACGACCGTGTCCGTGTTGGCGTGCGTGAAAGCGACGAAGGCTTGGTCATCGAGCGCATCGAGAAGCTCGGGGGCCAACAATGATCGCAGCCATAATCCGCTGGTCAGTGGCCAACCGCTTCCTGATCCTGCTGGCTACTGTGTTCGCGGTGGCTTGGGGTGTCTGGTCGGTCAAAAACACCGCTGTTGATGCGTTGCCAGACCTCTCCGACGTTCAGGTCATCATTCGCACGCCATACCCCGGGCAGGCACCCCAGATTGTCGAGAATCAGGTCACCTACCCGCTGACAACGACCATGCTGTCTGTCCCCGGCGCGAAGACAGTCCGCGGTTACTCCTTCTTCGGGGACAGCTACGTGTACGTCCTGTTCGAAGACGGCACGGATCTGTACTGGGCCCGTTCACGGGTGCTGGAGTACCTGAGCCAGGTGCAGAGTCGGCTTCCCGCCGCCGCCAAACCCGCCTTGGGGCCTGACGCCACGGGTGTCGGTTGGATCTACCAATATGCGTTGGTAGACCGAACGGGCAAACATGACCTTTCGCAGCTGCGCTCTTTGCAAGATTGGTTCTTGCGCTATGAGCTCAAGACACTGCCCAACGTGGCGGAAGTCGCGCCCATAGGCGGGATGGTCAAGCAGTACCAGGTGGTACTCGATCCCGTACGCATGGCCAGCAGAGGCGTGACGCAGCAGCAGATTGCAACGGCGATCGATGAGGCCAACCGTGAAACCGGCGGGAGTGTTCTGGAACTCGCGGAAACCGAGTTCATGGTCCGTGCGACCGGGTATCTCAAGACACTCAAGGATTTTCGAGCCATTCCTTTGCGTCTCGACGGCGGCGTGCCCGTGACCCTAGGGGACGTTGCGCACATCCAGCTTGGCCCGGAAATGCGCCGCGGCATCGCCGAGCTTGACGGCGAAGGCGAGGTAGTCGGCGGAGTCGTGATCCTGCGTAGCGGCAAGAACGCTCGGGAAACGATCGCTGCCGTTCAAACCAAACTTGATGAGCTCAAAGCGAGCCTTCCCGAAGGCGTCGAAATCGTCACGACTTACGACCGTAGCAAGCTGATCGACAGTGCCGTTGAAAACCTCACCCACAAGCTCATCGAGGAATTCATCGTCGTTGCGCTGGTTTGCGCACTATTCCTGTGGCATCTGCGCTCATCTCTGGTCGCCATCGTTTCGTTGCCGATCGGCATCTTGATTGCCTTTGTGATCATGCAGCGGCAAGGCATCAACGCAAACATCATGTCTTTGGGTGGCATCGCTATCGCGATCGGAGCGATGGTCGATGCAGCAATCGTCATGATCGAAAACGCCCACAAGCACATCGAGGCCTGGCACAAGCGGCATCCCGATTCCACCTTGAAAGGCCAGGCGCACTGGAAAGTCATTACTGACGCAGCCGTTGAGGTGGGGCCGGCACTGTTCTTTAGCCTTCTGATCATCACGCTGTCGTTCATCCCAGTGTTCACCCTGGAAGCGCAAGAAGGCCGGCTGTTCGGCCCACTGGCGTTCACCAAAACCTATGCAATGGCAGCGGCCGCGGGTCTGTCGGTAACGCTGGTTCCGGTGCTCATGGGGTATTGGATACGGGGCAATATCCCGGACGAACACCGCAATCCGCTCAACCGTGGCCTCATCTGGATCTACAAGCCGGTCCTGGATGCTGTGCTGCGCTGGCCCAAAATGACCCTGCTTGTGGCGGTTCTGGTTTTCTTGACGGGCCTGTGGCCCGCCTCTCGCCTCGGTGGTGAATTCTTGCCACCGCTGGATGAAGGCGACCTGCTTTATATGCCCACCGCTCTTCCAGGCCTCTCCGCCCAGAAGGCTTCCGAGCTACTGCAGCAGACTGACCGCCTTATCAAGACCGTGCCCGAGGTGGCTCACGTGTTCGGCAAAGCCGGCCGAGCCGATACCGCGACGGATCCGGCACCGCTGACGATGTTCGAGACGACCATCCAATTCAAGCCAAAGGACCAATGGCGCCCTGGAATGACCCCGGAAAAACTGGTGGAAGAGCTGGATCGCACGGTGCAGGTGCCCGGGCTGGCAAATCTGTGGATCCCGCCCATTCGAAACCGCATCGATATGCTGGCGACGGGGATCAAAAGCCCGATAGGGGTGAAGGTATACGGCACTGACCTCACGCAAATCGACAAAGCGACCCTGGTGGTCGAGCAGATCGCCAAAACGGTGCCTGGGGTCAGTTCGGCGCTCGCTGAGCGACTGACCGGTGGCCGGTACATCGATGTGGATATCGATCGTGTCGCCGCCGCGCGCTACGGCCTGAATATCGCGGACGTGCAATCAATCGTGGCCGGTGCCATCGGTGGTCAAACCATTGGTGAAACCGTGGAAGGGCTCGCCAGGTATCCCATCAACCTCCGCTATGGTCGCGAGTGGCGCGACTCGATAAGCGATCTGCGCAACCTGCCTATCTACACGCCGCAAGGCAGTCAGATCACCTTGGGGACTGTGGCGAAGGTACAGGTGACCGATGGGCCGCCAATGCTCAAAAGCGAAAACGCGAGGCTGTCGGGTTGGGTTTACGTCGACGTTCGAGGCCGCGACATGGCGGCGGTCGTTGGCGATTTGAGGGAAAGGATCAGCGAAGGCGTCCAGCTCGAGTCCGGCATGAGCATCAGCTATTCCGGTCAATTCGAATTCATGGAGCGAGCTAACGCGAAGCTAAAGCTCGTCGTTCCGGCTACCTTGCTGATCATTTTTGTCTTGCTCTACCTCACGTTTGCCCGCTTTGGCGAGGCGCTGCTCATCATGGCTACGCTGCCATTCGCCCTTACCGGTGGCGTCTGGTTCCTGTACCTATTGGGGTACAACCTATCCGTAGCGACCGGAATCGGCTTCATTGCGCTGGCAGGGGTTTCCGCTGAGTTCGGCGTCATCATGCTGCTGTACTTGAAGAACGCATGGACAGATCGCGTTAACGCCGGAGCCCAAGGCGAAGGCGTACTGCTCGACGCAATCCGTGAAGGCGCCGTACAGCGGGTGCGCCCCAAGGCCATGACCGTCGCAGTGATCATCGCCGGCCTGCTGCCCATCCTCTGGGGTAGCGGAACCGGCAGCGAAATCATGAGCCGCATCGCCGCCCCGATGGTAGGCGGGATGATCACCGCCCCCTTGCTTTCCCTGTTCGTTCTGCCGGCAGCCTACCTGCTGATGCGCCGTCGGCAATTGCGAGTCACCACCCAGCAAGCAACCAACCCCACTGGAGAACATCCATGAACATCAAGCACATCACCCTTGCCACACTCTTCCTGGTACCAGTCGCCTATGCCGCCGAAAAGGAGCCTATGGACGGCATGCCCATGGATCACAAAGGCATGAACATGCAAATGGACCAGAAGTCGGCCGGACAGACCGCTACTGCCACCGGTACGGTCAAGAAACTGAATAAGGAAATCGGGACCGTCACCATAGCCCACGGCCCAGTCGAAGCGCTGGGCTGGCCGTCGATGACGATGGGCTTCAAAGCAAAGCCTGATCAGCTCAAAGCGTTGAAGGAGGGGGACCAAGTCGAATTCGAGTTCACCTCGAAAGGCATGAATTCAACCATTACACGCATTGAAAAGCAGTAAGAAAAGAAGGACCGCCGCACACGCGGCGGTCGCTATCAGATCAATTACGTTAATTACAACTTTGTAACGTGGAGAACAGCTCCTGGTAAGGACCGACCCTTTAACCTAAAGGCATAACTAACCAAGAGGTGTTACCCATGAGCCGCATGACCAAAGTATTTCTCCCGTTAATTCTGACCATTGCTTCTTCGCTTGCAATGGCCGAAGGCGGAAGCGACAGAACACTGCAACGCCTTGATAATACGTCGGGAGCAAAGCCCACACTAAAAACGCTTGTTAAAGAAGGTAATGTGCTGAGCATTGCACCCGCCGGGGCGACCGGCACGACTGGCATGATCCAGAACTATAGAACTAACGCAAAAGTACAGACGTACGAGATGAAGGTAAAGACCCCCGACGGAATGATCCATACGGTAGAGTTCTTGAGCACACCAGTAGGCGTCAACAACGGCTAACCTGCAGATTAATAACCGAGGTTAATCCGATGAACAGCCTATTTTCGAAGATGAAAACCATCCTGCAGCGCAACCCGGTCGTAACGGGTTTAACCGCCGCTGTGGTTGGCTACATGCTCATGAGCCAAAGCACCGGGGCGTTGGCAACTACTTTGCCAAGCCTGCTTTTCCTCTTGCCCTGCCTGTTGATGATGGTCGTATGCATGAAACATATGTCCAGCGGCAAGTGTGACAAATCCAAGGAGCCGGAGGTCGCCGAAAATACCTTGTTAAGCAAGAGCGAATAATCCATCAAACTTGGAGATTTAACATGCGAAAGACCATAGTAGTAACAGCAATTGCAATCACTCTGGCGAGCGGGCTGAGTTTCGCAGCGGCAGATAAAGAAAGCAAAAGCCATTCTGAAAACGGCATGATGAGTGGCGGCATGCATATGGAAATGATGGGCGACATGCATGGAATGATGAAAGAATGCCGTGAAATGATGGGGGCCGCCAAAGCCAGCCACTCGCAAAATGGCCAAAATCCAGACGAGGCCTAGAATACAAAAGTGCTAGCGGCAGTGATCGAAGCAGGTAGGGCTCCTCCTCGGGTGCTGTACCTGCTTTTGTGCGTGATGGGCCAACAGGATCGTACTGATGGGTAAAGTGTCACTGACGAGCAGAATGGCGATAGCTTTCATGCTCGTGGTTACGGTTGTGTTATTGGCGGCTGCAATAAGCTTTAATTACTTTTGCCAGCTCCATTTCGAACGCAAAGATGCGCAAGTGCTGAGTGAAAAGGCCGCTGCAGTAGAGCGTACGCTACGCAGCAGTACGGCATTCGGACAAGAAACCGCATCAAGAATTGATAAGGTTATTGAGCACTCCTTTGGTTTCGCAACTGCGGTCGTGGTAGACGGGAAGACTGTTTATTCGCACCACAATTTGTCTGAGAGCTTGCTGCCTCTTGTCACCGGCCTCCAAGAGGAACGCTGGACGGTAAGTTTCGGTGGCCATCAGTACAGCGGAATTACCAGAAAAGTAAACCGGTGGATCGAAGGGCAGGATACTGTTATCTATTTGGCCTTGGATGTAACGCACCGGATCCACTTCTTCGAAATGATTCAGCAATGGTTTGCTTATACGCTGGCGGTCAGTGCGCTTCTGAGTGGCGCTTTAGGTGTTGTTCTGATCAAGAAGGGTTTAAAACCGATCGACGAACTGTCCAAGACATCTTCTACGGTAACCGCCAATTGCTTGGATACCAGAATTCCAACCGAGTCAGTGCCAGGCGAGCTTCATGAACTTGTGGACAACTTCAATGAAATGCTCTCGCGCCTAGATGACTCTTTTCTCAGGTTGTCAGGTTTCTCGGCGGACATTGCTCACGAACTAAGAACCCCCCTGAACAGCATGCTTACCCAGATAGAAGTCGCACTCTTGCGCGATCGCGAGAATGCCGACTACAAAGACATTTTGTATTCCGCCCTCGAAGAGCTTAGGCGCATGTCAAAAATGGTAGATGACATGCTGTTTCTCGCCAAGGCAGACAACGGAAAAATTACGCCCAATGCCGAAGAGGCCAGCATGGCTGAGATTACCGCGAGCGTCATTGAATATTACGAGCTTGCGGCCGAGGACAAAAAGGTAGAAATAGCGCTTTCAGGCGATGGATCGGTGCATGGTGATAAGTCAATGCTAAGACGGGCTATCTCAAACATAGTCTCGAACGCAGTTCGGTATGCAGAGGAAGGCAGCACCATCAGCGTTGAAATAAGCGAGAGCGGTACCTCGGTATCCACAGCTATTTCCAACCGAGGCACAACTATTCCAGCCGAGCTTCACACCCGAATATTCGATCGGTTCTACAGGGTCGATACCGCAAGGCGCGAAGGTACCACCATGAATGCGGGCCTCGGCATGGCTATCACTCGCTCGATAGTTGAAGCACACAAGGGGCGCATCGCTTGCAAATCGGATGAGGGGCACACGACTTTCACAATGACGCTTCCAAGGCTTATGTCCAGTTAATGGCGCAGGCCTGCAATGCCTCTGACCGATGCTATAGAAAATGCCCAGCTGAACCGAAAGAGGTCACGCCTTTCGAACCTGTATGTTTGGTCCTGGAGGTTCCCGTGCATACATCCTCATTGAGAAAGTGCGGTACGACAGCCTCAGCGCTCAACGAAGCGTGCTTCTGTGTAAGCCTGGATCAGGTTGCGCTTGCAAATGCACTGGCCGAACAGCTTGGCAATCCCGAGCTGTCAGATCTATTGAAGTCACGTTGCCCCCATGTGTTTGCTGCGCGACCGGTCTTTGTATCGCCGTCGCGGCTGCGCCAGGTGAGTGAGGTCATCCAGGCCATCGAGCGAACCGTGAGCTTGCCCGCTTGGCATGAACATGCTCTGGGTTCTGCCCCACCTATTGCGCGACACAGTCCCCGGGGCGCGCGTGGCGTCTTCTTCGGCTACGATTTTCACCTGGATGAGGACAAGCTTGGTCTCATCGAAATAAACACAAATGCGGGCGGAGCGATGCTGAACGTATTGCTCGCCCGTGCGCAGCGCAGTTGTTGCAGCGGCGTAGTCGGGCTATCGCCGGGGCCGGAAGGTGCTGGCGGCTTCGAGCATTCGATTCTGGAGATGTTTACCAAAGAATGGTCTGCGAGCGGAGAGCAACGACCGCTCAAGCGCCTGGTCATCTTGGATGAAAGCCCACAAGCCCAGTACCTGTACCCGGAGTTTTTTCTCTTTCAGCGGTTGTTCGAGTCAGCACGGATCGACTGCATGATCGCAGACCCAGCCGATCTGGCCTTTCACAACGATTGCCTCTTGATCGACGGAAAGCCTGTGGATCTCGTCTACAACCGACTCACCGATTTCTATCTGGAAGGCGATAATTGCAGCGCGCTGCGGAGCGCTTATTTAGCTGATGCTGTGACGGTAACGCCACACCCTCAGGCCTATGCCCTTTACGCCGACAAACGCAGGCTGGTCGACTTAACCAACGCAAGTTTGTTGGAAGAGATTGGCATTGATCCGCAGACCCGAGCCGTATTGGCCCAGTACGTCCCGCTTACGGTCCCTGTCGAGCATCGTAATTCAGAGCAGCTTTGGGAAAAACGCCGCAGCCTCTTTTTCAAACCTGTCAGTGGGTTTGGTAGTCGCGGTGCGTACCGAGGAGACAAGCTCACCAAGCGTGTGTGGGAAGAAATCCTTGGCGGAAACTACGTGGCCCAGTCCCTTGTGGCTCCTGGCGAGCGTAGAACCGTCGCCGACCCTCAGGTACGTCCGATGAAGTTTGACCTACGCGCGTACGCTTATGCTGGCAAGGTGCAGTGGAACGCTGCCAGGGTTTACCAAGGACAGACGACCAACTTTCGAACGGAGGGGGGCGGTTTTGCTCCTGTGTTTACCCTAGGCGAGGAAGAGGAGCGAGCTGGCTCCTCAGAGCAACGGTCACACGCCTCGTTCACTTTCTTGCTCGACGAAAACGGCGCCGTAGAGGAGCTGCCGCACCCGCTCTATCTGGCGTTGGTTCGTGCCGAAAGGGCTACCTCGAAACTTGCCGGTAAGCGCTTCCGATTGGCGGATTGGTATGTGGCAATGGAAGCCGGCCAGCCGTCCAAAGTCATCCGAGAATGGTACGGTTGGGTAGCGTTCGACGCAGATGGTGGTTACCACCCTGAAGTTGATTCACCGAAAAACGGCCAGTCGGATAGTGCTGGCAATGTAGACTCATCTGCTCTTCCGACATTCGAAGAACACAATAAGATCGAGGGACTATTGTTTCGAAATGAGTGATGCCGGTCTTGCACGCCCCAGAGGTTCCCCTAGAGCGCAGAACCAAGCTTGCCGCTCAGTGCCAGCGCCAGTAGCCGATGTAGTGGTCTACTGATTCCGGACACCCATTTAGGGCGAGAATGCTCGCCATAGAGAGGTGTCTGATGACCAAGCAACGTCGTTCCTTTACGCCCGAGTTCAAACGAGAGGCCGCCTGCCTGGTGCT
>NZ_SJSS01000007.1:0-226450 GCF_004331835.1 Pseudomonas sp. IC_126 | reverse complement strand
CATCAGTCATTACCTGATGCACCGCTACAACTGGATCAGGCCGCATCAATTCAACGATGGGCTACCGCCTGCGGTGGCCGAAGAAAAACTTAACCCACTGTCCGGGATGGGTTGACCACTACATTACAGACAGGTTGGCGTGGTACCAGAACCGTCCTTTTACGTGTTCACCGAGCCTATCTCGGAAGGAGCGGCGACTCTCCGCTTCTTTGGTTTCACCGATATATAGAAGTACATCAGGGCCATAAACGGGGTGGCGGCCATAAATGCAATAGAGCCCATTTCCTAGCGCCGAGGGCGTGCTAGGAAGCATGTATTCCTGCTTCTCAGCGTCATACACGAGCTTGGTTCGTTCGGTCCAGCAGATGTCGACAACGGTCAGATCAGTCATGGGCTACCTGTTTGATTGCAATTGAAGGGCTTGTTTGAGTCTATAAGCTACTTCCCCTGCTAGCGTAGCGGGCTTTCGAATCTGGATCGAGCCAGCATGCGAAAGGATCCACCAGCGCAGCTCCCAGCTGTCGTTGACCGTCGCCGTTACAACGGCGCCGTCGTCCTCCGGTGCCAAGAGCATGTCGTTTGATAGGGGCGTCTCTGCAAGGAGTCGGCTCAGGCCTTCGTTGACCCAAGCTTCGATCTTTATTGTGGCTGCGGTGCCGAACTGCATGGCGCCGCTTGCGAGATAGGCTTTCAGGCTAAAGCCTTCTGGCATGGTTGAGGCGGATGCGGTCTGCTGCACGGTACCGAATCGGTGCAATGCAAACTGGCGTACATCTTCAAATGGATCCACTGTTGCCAGCAGGTAGGTCACCTGACCGCGCTGAACGAGCGCTAGTGGGTTGAGGGTGAAGTGGCGCTGGCGATCTTTGTGGGCTGCGTAATAGCTGCAATCAAGCTGTCTGTTGTGCAGCAGGGCTTCTTGTATTGTCTCCAGATGCTGCACATCGACGATCGGTGGGAGCAATGAAAGCTCGGGGTGCACCGTGGCGACCTTGTCGAGCCAGCCGGCTGTAGGGACTTCCTCTTTCAAAGCTTGCAGTTTCAGGCGGGCCTGCTCAAACCTTGGCTCCAGCGTTTTCAGCATGTAGCGCGGGATCAGGAGGCGCACGCTGCCTTCCAGCAACTGCAACGTCAGGGCATCGCTCAGCGACAGACCGGGAAGCTCGGTTGGGCTGCCTGGCATCCAATGCCAGCCATAAGGCGCACCTTTGTCATTGCACTCCAGAGGAAATAACTGCGACAACTCGTTCAGATCTCGCTCCACTGTCCGTTTGCTCGTTTCGTGACCGGAATCTTGGAGTCGGCGCTGCAGGTCGGACGCGGATAGGCCCGGGGGCTTAGTCGGCAAGAGCTTGAGCAATTCCCACTGACGAGCCAGCGTGCGACGAGAAGAGTTAGTGGGCACCGGTGAGATCCCTTCAGCTGTTAGTTTGGCGATTATCGCTTTTGCCAAATCGCCTGTGTGCAATTGGTGCATGCGCGCTGCATGCAAAAGCGGCACTCAAAGCACCAGGCTAGCCGAGGTTTCGCCCAAGAACATTACCCTCGCGGGCATGTTCGGCTGGATGGCTGTACTGAATAGCATCGTTTCCAAGCGGGGGTTCATTTCTTCGACCGCCTCTGCAAGCTCGGAGAGGGTATATAGATCCGGTATCTCGTTGTCGATTAGTAGTAGGTAAAGCGTGCGGAAGTCTTTGCTGGGGGGGTCCAGCAAGGGCAGTGGAAACGCGTAGTCGATGTCCGAAAGCGAGAAATGGAGCTGCCGGCCCTTGCTATAGGTTAGGAACTGGCGGAAGTCGGCGTAGTTGCGTCCGGGCCACTCACAGCCTAATGCCGCGATACGAACGTAGCGAACGACTTGTTCGGACCAGGCTTGAAATTCCGTCGCGGCAATGTGCGGCTCTGCCACGATCTGGTAACCGCCACGCCCCAGATCTCTCGAGCGAGGAGTTGTTTCGACAAAGAATACATAGTTGGCCCCATCGTCGTCGGCTAGATAGTCCAGTGGGGCGTTGATAGCAAAGGCGATGTCACTGGCTCCCAGCAGGGTGCGCTGATTTTTCCACTTGATCTGTGTGTGTATGGACTCGTAACCCGAGTTGAAGTCCATGATGCGCATGCGCAGTGGAAGCGGTGGGATGAGGTTGCTCAGGTCGGCCATCGTCACGCTCCAGACGCTGGGTTCTTCAGGCGAAGGATTCGGCGCGACTGGGCCTGGCCTACAAGCCAGGTGATGAGCTCCGCGTAATTGATCGTGCCCGTGTCCGCGATGGCTTGGCGGGATGCCTCTAGGCTGGAAATCATTGCTACAAGTGCTTGGGTGTCGAGCATGCGCGACACGTCAGCGCGTGACAGTAGCGTGATGGGTTCCAGCAGAGCATCGAACGCGTCATGAAGGATCAGAAGACGTGATAACTCGTTGAGCTGGATTTGGATTCCAGCAGGGATTTCTGCGGTGCCGAGGAAGCCGGCGAGATTGATAATTCGTCGCCCAAGGCGCTTGGTTCCGGCTGCTTCCTTCAGTAAGGCTTCGAGATTTTCTTTGATCAAGCGATCCATGTATATGCTCCTGACTGTCGTGCCGGGAGCATGTCGCATGTGCACGACGGAATGCGTCGCATGGCTGTGTTGCCGTATGATTTTCTTGGAAGTTGTTCTAGGTTCGTGAAGACTAGGAGATTCTTTACGTGCGGGACCTCCGTGGACCGCGGGGGGGTCTGTTGCGCTTCCACGGTCCCATAATGCTAATAAACGAACCTAAAATACTGGAGCCCGCCATGCCGTCAGAGCTATTCGATCTTCGCCCTCATGAGAACCGCTGGTTTCCCTGGACAGACGTGGAAGGGTGTTTCTGGCCAGGAACAGGAGGTCGTTCGCACAAGATCAATCCGGGCCTGGCCAGTATCACGAATGCGGCAGGTATTTACTGTATTGCTTGGTCACCTACTGGCGCGATGCCCACGCCAGATGAACCGGGGGTGCAATATATCGGGCAGACAAAGAACTTTAAGGCCCGCATAGCACAATTCGCATCCTCAGCAGGCATATTTTGGGAGGAACGTTACGATGGCCATTCGGCAGCATGGCGATGGCCTCAAGGAAAGACGGAAAAAATGATGATTGCTTTTTTTCCCTTATCAAAACTTGGGTCAGACCATATGCTGACTGGACGATTGTTTTGGTATGAAGCTTTGGCGATCGACTCGTATTTCCTAGAGCATGGCAATACTCTGCCCCCGCTCAATGTGGTGAAAAACCCTGTCGCAGTTGAACTTGCATAAGACGTCAGGCTGCGTTTGGCAGTGTTAGCCTGCCTTTTTGCCGGGTCGTGACGCTGTCCTACATGGCTTTGTCTGAAGCGATGGCTGTGCAAAGTATCACCACTGGCTAATATGTATTGAGCGGCGTTTTGCAACCCATCTGGGCCAGGCTGGTTAATATCTCGCTCAACCTGTGCTCGTGGGCTGGGTATGCGTTGACTACGTGCTTTATTCCGCTCCCGATGGGCTTGCTCGCTTGGCCTTCACGCTAATGTGCGGGCGCCATCCGTTGAGCTGAGCCAATGTTCGCGAGGCTTGTTGTGATAGCCACGATCAGCCCAGAAGTCTCGGCTGCTGTTTCCTCGATCCAACACGGCGACCAGATGCAGCGTGTCCGCCTCGCTCACCTGCACGTTGGGACCAGCTTGTGCCGACGATCCACGCTGACCCCGCTCATGCGGTCGAGGAGCTGAAACTCCGAGTTTGAACAACTGCCGCAAGACCAGCAGGCGCGTCATGAGCACTGTAGTGTACGGAGGCCTACCGGCATTGGCTCGAGCCAGCCGGGCTAGGAACCCAGCAATCGATTGCATACGCCTGGCTATAGGCTACCTCCCAAGCGTGCACCGAGCCTGACGGCGGTCGCCAGATAGGCGGCCATTTCGCTCCATTCAAGTTTACTGTTTATGTGCCGTTAATCAGAGGGCACCGGCCGTGCCTTTAGCCGCGTCCGGTCTAGTTGTAGTTCAGACCACACTCTGATGGACGGCAAACGCCGGTCAGATAAGTAGGGCTGGCTGGCAATCAACTCATTGTCCGGCTTCAGCATAACTTCATGGAATCGCGACGCTAGTAGCTTACGTCGCGATGCGCCACCCGCTGGCGCGACGTTGGAATACATAGGCCAAATGATGATCTTCCGAAGCGTGTTAGCGCTGTTCCTAATGTTATTGACCATAAGCGTCGAAGCGGTGAGCTTCGATTGCTCGAGGGCCGCCAGTTTTGCCGAGAAAGAAATCTGTCGCGATGGCTACTTATCTGGTCTCGACGATATCTTGAGCAAGCTTTACCACGAGGCTCGTGGAGTAGCGGGAGACCCCATTGCGTTGCGCGACGCCCAAAGAGCTTGGGTCGCTTCTAGAGACGTCTGCTCTGTGCAGAAGTGTGTCGACGAGAGCATGTCGGACCGCATCACCGAACTCGGTCACTTCATTCGTGACGAAAAGCACAGGGCCTCAATCGCCATTTGGGAAGCAGAGCAAGCGAGGCTGCAGGTGGTTGAAGCGCAGCGACAGCAGGCGCAAGAGGCTGAGCTGTTACGCAGAGAAGGCGAAAACCTAGCCCGTATCAATTCGGATGCCCTCGCTGAGCAGCAGGAAAGCGCAGCGCGGTCAAGCGAAGCCCGTCCCGTATCGAGTCCGCGATATTCGGCTGTCTCGCAGGCAGCGAGTACTGGCCGCCAGGTTCAACCAGTTATCGCCCCTGCCGCTCAAAAAGGTCTGTGGGAGCGGTTTGTTGATGGACCGGCTTGGAAATATGCTGCTATCGCGATGCTCTGCGTGTTGGGTGCGGCCGTTGCGCTGCATCGTTCCGGCGAGCTGACCGTCTACGCTAACTATACCGATGCGCTCGTCACCAATGCTCTGCCCGTAGGCGGGTTTTTCGCCTGGTTACTGCTCTCGTGGCTAGAGTTTCCATCGCCACTACCTGAGCTTGTGGGAATGCTTGCTGTCCTGCTCGCTATTGCGTTCGCATTATTCATGGCATTTGTAGCGAATGACGCTATCTGGAAAATCGGCTTGTCCTTCCTTGCAAAGCTCTTGCTCGTAAGCTTGTTCTACGTACTGATGGCACTGCTAATCGTTTCCTTGCTTCAGACTAAATACAAGGACGAGACCCGTGCCCAAGCAGCTGCGCGCAACCGCCGAAGCGATAGGGCCACCAGGGCACATATTGCCGGGCTGGCAGTCGGGTATACGTTCTTAAGCCGCTGGCTCTGCCGTGACGGTGAATTTACTTCAGTTTCCGAGTGCTACACCACCTTCCCCAGCAGGGAGGAGGCGTAGCGTTGAAGTGGTCTGACCGCGGAAAAATGGGTGTGGATCGCTCCGCGCAGTTCTGTCGTGAGATTAGAAGCCTGCTTGGGCACGGAGTAAAAGCGCCCGTGTACGCTGGGCTTCTGACTTCAGTCATCCGGATCAGGACGCTCACCTACTTGCTCAATGACGGCCTTATGAATGTGTGGGGGACGGATTCTTCGCCACTCAAAAGGGAATTAGTATGAGCCAAACGGTTGGGTTTTAGGCTCCAAGATAGGCGGGGTTTCGACTCGCGTCAGTCTTTACTGTCCCTGCACCACAACAGCACTGTTACCTACGCCGTTCTGGATGATGGTAGCGGTGTCTGTCATTGTCCTTCGATACCTGACAGCTTCTGACCCAGCGAGGCGGAGTTAGAAGAGCCTGTTTGGCTGATTACACCTACATCGCCTTCGACCCACCAGCCGCCCTGGGTAGCAACAATCATATTGCCGGAGCCGTTTTAGACGAGATCCAGCGAATGATTATCCCCGTCCTGAGTTGCATCAACTCGGTTGCGGTCGCCGGTGCTTGAACCTCTATCACGCTTTCTTCTGATCATCGGCTGCAACGAAGTAGGCCAGAAGAGGCTTAGAGGTGCATGGTGGGCAGCCCATCAGAATCCAATCTCCAGGGTGATGCAATAAGGGGTGCCCCTGGCGCTGAGCTCGTCCGTCCAGAATTCGTCTATTGCCAGGCGTTCGGCCTCTTTTGCTTCTCTCGTTTCGTAACGTCCAGTCGCCACATACTCGCCTGTGGCTTCAGTAGAACCAGTTGGTATGAGCGTTACGATTACGCCTATGCCATCGAGGATGGGTCTCGGCTGGGCTGGGAGCGTTGTTTGACCCTCATCATCGAGCCAATCCTCAGCCTCATCTTGAGTGAAAAACTGACGGTATTTGGCGTTCGGGTAGTTGTTGACCTGCTCAAAAGCGCCACCAATACCGAACCACCCCTCGTAGACGCCAGGCCTGAGACCGATTTTGACAGCATAGAAACTACCCACATAAACCCCTAGCTCAACGGCGTTTTTCAATCTTGTAGAAGCTGCCTTCGATCATCAGGCGCTTTCGATCTGACTGCACGGCATCAGTAATGGTATTGTCGATCAGAACATAGTGCCGGCAGTTCTGTTGCTTGGACAATGCGAAGATTTGTCGCACTGAGCTTATGAATTCAGGATACCCAACCTCTGGTTTGGAAAGGATCTGCTTTATGTTCGGCAGTACAGCCGCATCCTGTTCGCGGCTGGCCGGCCAGGCGGGGGAGACCAGTAGAGTTTCATCGCGCAGCACCAACGAAAACAGCAATTGAGTTTTACCGGTTACCTCATCTGCCCAACAAGGTGGAAAGTCCATTCCGCCTCGTGCATCCAGCCTGTTCTGCAGGTACACCATTTGTCCTCGAAGGTTGGCATTTTCTCGCTTGAGCTCGACGGGGTTGAGTTTGTTGCTCTTAATCTCCTGATAAGCTTGGGCATCAGCCACGACAGCCGTTGCCTTCTCTACAATCGTCAACTCGTCATCTTTCGGCGCCTGGCCGGCTACAAGCTCTGTCGCTGAAATGAGACGATCAAGCTCAGCGGACCGATCACCTGCTGACGACTCAGGCCCCAGCCTCTCACCTAGCTTTGACATGACGACCAGAGAGGTCTGAATTTGCGCAGCAGTGGCCTCGGTTTTCTGACTCATCTGAGCCAGCACCTTCTCAAGCTCAACCATCGCAGTCAGCTGCTGCTCTTTCTCATTGAGCAGCACCTTTAGGCGTTCTGACTCTGCATGGGCGTGAGATTCCTTAACCAGCTGTGAAATCACCTCGTCAGGGTCTTTGAAACCAATAGTCTCAAGCGTTTGCCGCATGAAATCACGCGCACTTGTCATCGCTGAATGCTGCTGCTCGAGGGTGGACTCTGATTGAAGTTGATCAAGCAGATCTCGATTCTTGTTCTGCAGACCAACCAGCATGAGGCCCAGCACAAGCATCAGGAGAAAGGTGAGCATGAAGGCGATTTCAGTCAGCGAAAGCTGAAAGACCTGATCATTCTTAGCAGACATCCATGTACCTTCGATTACGTTGAGCTAGAGGTGTCTGCGGTCGGACGAAGGGGCGCGGGGGAGGACACGGCCTTGATTGCTCCAATGGCAGCGTCCACTCTCTCAAGCAGATTTTCGTGTTGGGCCGCATCGTGAGCCGTCGGCGCCGCAACGCTAGTGGACACACGCCCATCTACAATGCGGGGTGTCGTGAGTGCTTTGCTGGATGCAGCTTCAAAGCGTTCAAGAGCTGCTGTGATTTGCTCTTGATTCTTGATGGACTCGTCCTGGAAGAACCTCATCTCGCCAACCAGAGCCTCTGACAGTGTACGAGACTCCTTTACCAGCATGGGTAGCGACTCCATGGTGACCTTGATCGCATTAATCAGCGACTGCTGATCGGCATGGCTTCGCTCTACGGTCTGAGACAGGTTTACAGTCGCCTGTTGGCCCTGGCTGATCTGCTCAACTAGCGTTGCGACTGATCCACTCATATCCTTTGCTGACTTGGACATGACGTTTAGGCTGGTGATTTGGGCATCGAGGCGCTCGTTGACTCGATCTTGTTGTTGCGCAAGTCTTTCCAGCGCCTGGTTGTGGTGCTCGGCCTGGGCCAGGGTCATCGCATGGGTCGATGATGCCAGCTCCACCATGCGCGATTGCTCTTGAGCTATGAGTGCAGCAGACTCGAGCACAGTGCTGATGCTTTCGCTCTGGGTGTTGATCTTTGAAACGGAGCGCTCAACAGACTTGGCCGCGCTGTTCACGTCTTTGGTAACAGCGCGAACGCCTGCGGTTACCTGTTCGGTAGAGCCCCTGAGCTCATCGATAGGCCCGGCGAGCTTCTGAGAAAACAAATCATCGGGAAACGCTACACTGTCGAGCTTCGCCACCACGTTGTTGGTGAAGTCTTCGACGTTTTGATTGAGCTTGCCCAGTGACGCGCCGGTCTCACGCGCATATTTCTCGACTACAAGGCCCAGGCTCATCGATGATTTTTTGATCTCTCGAACATTTTCAATAAATGCATAGTTGATGCGGTTGCTCAGATCCTCGAAATGAGCCTTGTTGCGCTCAGAGAGCTCTACGTAATGCGCATCCATCTGAGCAGCATTGTGCTTGGCAATTTCTTCGAAGCTGTCGCGCACAGATTTGACAGCTTCAGTGGTCGCCTCCAAAACCTCCCCCCGAAAATGCACCAGCGCCATCAAAGCCCGCGAGTATTCGTCTGTCAGCCGGCGCGAGGCGTCAATCGCACTCTGCTCGTTATTGCGCAGTGCGTCATCCATGTTCGGCCGGAAGCTAACCAGCACGACGCGTACTGTCAGGCCCACAATTGTGGTGATCATCGCAGCGCCGAAGCGAGCGGCAATGGTGAGCATGTCGCCCTGTATGTTAGGCAGGTCGATCAGGCTTGCAATGATCGATGCGACCGTGAAGATGAAGCCGAGGTAGTAGCAAGAGTCGGCAAACTTCTCATCAGAGACGTCTGATGTGCGGTATTTACCACCAATCACCAGATACGCGACCATCACTGTGATTGGAAGCAGCACACCTGTGATCCACAGATCGCCGATCACAAAGCTGATGATTAGGCACAAAATCTTGGCTGCGCACGCTACGGCAAAAAGCGCCGGCAGCTTGATCTGTTTTTGGCTGTTCATGCTTATCCCTCAAAGGCCTTGACGCTGACCAGGTGCGCACCGCTGTTATCAAAATACTGCTCCCAAAAAGACGCCTGCTTGTTCGTTTGCAGTTTCGGGTGGTTGAGCAAATAATTCAGGTGCACTTCAACACCCTCCAGGCGAGCCTGAGATTTGCGGCCGTATGTGCTTTCTCGGAAAGCTTTGAACTCGGGCAGAGCCTTGAACATGCTGAATTCAGGCATGTGCTGGAGCATGTCCGAGAAAATGATGAGCGTGCGAGGGCCTTGTGCATCGATACGGCTGAAGCCATTGATCGACAAAAGGTGCAGCATCTCGAAGATTGGTGAGCGGTCAGATGGTGTATCAAGCACTACCTGATCCCTCAGGCGAACCAGTGGGCCCTGAAACTCATCTACGAACCGTTTTTTGATGCGCTTGGGATTGGAGTTTAGTGAATTTTTGCCCTCACCAGTGCCAGGGTTGCACTTCTCGAAAATCGGCATGGCGTTGTCAGTAAATGACTCGCCAAGCACAAAGACAGACACCATGTGGCCCTCAGGGACGAGCTTATCGGCAGCTTCCTTGAGTCGCTGAGTCATTGCCTGGCGCTGGATAAAGTTCATTGGATCTGTATTGTCCACCAGCAGGACAGTGTGACCTTCTGGGCCTGGTGCCGGGCACAAGGTAACCGAGTCAACGGGCTCATCACGACCCATGTAGAGATACGCAATGGCACCGCCAATTGCGATCATTGTGATTACTGCGGCGACCATCATTGCAATGGCGATATTGTGCTTTTTCTGAGCTAATTTACTGCGTCGAGCCATGACTATTGCGCCGATTTCAAATGATCACGAAGCGGGGTTACCTGGTCATAGCACAGCACGAACGCTGACTGAATTTGACCACGTATGATTTCTGCCTGTGCGATGACGCCGTCTAGCAAGGCTTCCTGCCTATCTACATCGCGCTGATCCGGTTCGACATTTACTTCGGGCGGTGTGATCGAGCGCAGGGTGGCCGGAACATTGAAGTAAGCAGGTGTATCCAGCTTGCGGTGCATTCCATTCTCGGTTCGAAACAGTTCGATCAGTGCGCCAAGGGTGTGCTCGGATTTGTCGAGGTAGTTGCTCATTCGCCGGCCGGTGATAGCCTTGCGCTCAACGTGCTCCTTGAGGCGCACTACCTCACTGGCGGAGTCATTCAGGATCTTGTCTAGCCGTTCTTCAAACTCTTCCTTGGATGCCTTCAACTCTTCACGCACCAGATCAACCTTGCTGTCATGCATGGCTCGAGTTTCGGCGAGTCTTTCTGCATGTCGGCTATAGCCTGGATAAATGTCGCCCCAGGTCAAACCCTTCGCCAATGAGCAGATGGAGAAGAAAACGCTAGCGCCAAACAGCAGGACAGACTGTATGCCTTGGAACTGGAAAGGAGCCGGCCACAAACGATCCCAGGCGATAGCCATCGCATCACCATCTAATGAAACGATGGTAAATGCGTCTCTTAAATGCGTTGTGATCAGTGCGATGACCAACATGACGGCCATTGCTATAAGAAGAGAGGCATACCCCCAAAGCTTTCCAGCGGGCTTGATGTGCCAGAGGTACTTCAAGCCGATATAACCGATGAAGAAGCTAACGATAACGTTCAGGGCGGCCAGAACACCGGCGTAGGTGAACCCTTCAATCAAGCCCCCATCAAGGCCTGCAGAAAAGAAATTTGAGTTAATGAGGCCCTCAATCAGAATCAGGCTGATCAAAATCAGAATCCAAAAACTCTTCTTGATCCCGCCCATTGGCTCTTTAGGCTGGCGATAGAGGTTGTTACTGGCCTTAAAATTGTCCAGATCCACGGCCACCCGACGCGCTTCATCGTCAAGCTGCCTTAGCTCATGGTCATGACTTGAGATGATGTCGTTCGCAACGCGCTTAAATTCTTCTGCAAGCTCTCGTGCACGATTTACGTTCTTGGTGATGTCGAGCTCTGACATGCGCCGCTGTAGGTAGATAAGGTGCTCGTGCGACCACCTGACAACTTTGGATCGATACTCTTCGATCCTGTCGACTATGCGCATCTCCACAGAACTCAATGTTGTTTTATCAGGGGAGGGGCTATTGAGCACAGCCAGCCGCCGGGCCTCCTGCTCAACATCGATTTCTTTCTTGAGCTCGTCGTAGTCGAGCGGATAGAGGTCTGGGTTGTCACCCTTGGCTGGCTTGGCCTGAATCCAGCCGAACATGGAGCTCAAAATTCCCATACGTCCCTGTCCGAATATGGAGGATTAATCGGATCGCGATCAGACGCTTTTTTTCAAAAGATATCAAGCGTGAACCGCTGACTGACGACGCTTATCGGCAGTTGAGCTATAGGCATGAATCGACCACTGGCGAAGCCTGAGCTACAAAACTCAAGTTCAGAAGGGTGCGATAGCAGCGATGAGGAGGGCGGAAGCGCTGACAGGGGCCTAAGCTTGATTTTCAGCGCGTTTTGCCGAGTTCACTCGTTGTCCGTCTCAAGGATCATAATAGGTGTTTTGCGTAGTGCTAATGCTGTGATGGGGACGGTCGGCTTGGAGATCCTTCATGTCTCGGTGTGACGCATCGAACGTCGCGGAGGTGTGGCGCAGCCAATGCAGTGAGGATGACCGAATTTGGGCAACTTTGTCGTCGCTCCAGCCTTCTTAGGCCATTCTTGTCAGCTACCGATCAAAAACGCCTTCTTAAAGAAGCATGCGTATGACTGTTCGAAGAACCAAAGCGACCGTTGAGAGGGACTCTAATAGGGCCGGTGACCCAAAGTCTGCTGGGGCTGGGTTCCACCTATAACGCACCAACCAGCCTACATTGGCCCGCCGGTAGGCCGGTACGTGCCTTGCCCCTGTGGCTCAGAGAAGAAATACAAGCACTGCTGCCGCTAACAACTTTCTTAAAAGCGGTGCCTCCTTGCAGCGCGACTTAACTCTGCATCTGACCCACTTCGAGATCGAAGCTGCGTGAAGGGAATGGCTGCTACTGGCCGACTCCAGCCGGTTGGCCACAGGCGGAAACCGGCCAGTAGCAGCCACTCGTATCCAGCCCAACGAGGTTATTGAATGACTACGAAACCAGGGGCGATTTACTTTAGTCCGAGGCTAACCCTGAAGCTATTCGCCTCCAGGGCTTCTGAGCACGCATCTAAGCTGCTCACTACTTAGCAGCCGGCACTCGGTCGCCAAGCTCTGGCTTCATGATGACGCGAATGTCATACAGCAAGCTGCTCACGTCATGTAGCTTGCTGATGAACTCCTCCAGCATCTCGTTGGTGACCTCGAAGTAGCGATTTTTCTTGTCCAACCGACGGTGCAGAATTTGCTGCCTGGCTTGGTTGGTGATCGGGTAGGCATGCATGATGTCCGAGCGCCGGGTGTTTAGTGCTTGGAACATGTCAGCGGCGGCGCGGCCGATAGGCCCGACCGCAGGTTTTGTTGCCTTAGCTTTCTTTACGCACTTGCGGAATTCGCTGAGGATCTCGCCGCCCGTTCGTGCCTGAAGCTCAGTGCGGTTCACGAGCGGATCCATATGGTGAGCGAGCTCGGCCATGAAGCTGCTGAGGGAAGCAAAGCCGTACAGCGCGACTCCAAGCCGGTAGATGTAACTATCGTCAGCTGGAAGCGCGAGACGGGTGAGCCCTCTGATGGCTGTGGTGTTTAGCTCGATGGTCATGACGTGTACTCCAACATCCTTATCGTGTACCGAAGATGCCGGGCTCTGTGCTGCGAAGCCGGACTGTACTTTACAGGGGAAAAATGACTGAGTTACTTGAGCTTACCGCGCAGCCAGCTCATTACTCGGTTCAAGACTTTCAGCTTGCAATATGAAGTCATCTGCATCGACCAAGAAGCCCAATTGCTTGCGGAGCTGGGCCATCTCGCTCATCACGGCCCCATGCGCATCGGTGCCAGCCAGGCCAGCTGCAACCATTTCCTGATCAACCTCGCGCAGTCGACGGTACCAGGCAATATCGACTGCGTGGTGCTCGAGATAACGCTGGTTGAACACGCGGTGCTTACCGAGCAGAAACAGGTAGGCTCCAAAGCCCGCCAGAAAGACCTGCAGCATGCTGATCTCAACCCCCCGAGCGTTCAGAAACTGGGCGATTTGTGGCGTTTGCCAGCAGCCGATCGCGAATAGCACAGGCCACAGGGCAATGGCGAACAGAGCTTCGTTCGTCTGTGGAAAGCGTTTCAGTTGAAAGGGGATGAAACGGAGACGGGTCATGGCAACTCCTGTTGGAAGGATTTCCAGGCACGAGGACCTGGACTTACTCAAGCTTCCGGTTTTGCCAAGGTTCGATGCAACTCAGGTGGATGCATTTGGTATCCATCGCCAATAAGAGCGACGCATTCAACAGCTCGTCAGAGCGACACTTCACCCTTGAGAGGCCAGCCCTCGGGCACCAACGCCGGAGGCTTGCTCCAAGGTGCCTCGACCAGCGACTTCTGAAACCAGTCATCCCGTAGATTTGCGTGCTCCGTGATGATGATCTGGAAGCCTGGTACGTCTTCGACCGTGAACTGGTAAAGCAGGTTGAACAGCTTGCGTACCGAGTCCATGTCGGCATCAGATTGCTCAGTGTTCAATACCGTACCGTCGACCGCCTTGTAGGACTCCTCTGAGGGAAAATACACTTGAGTCGGCTGATCGATCACCAAGAAACGCGGCATGGGTCGATTGCTCTTAACGCAGTACCAATGCAGGGCGAGCAGCGCTGAGAGATGATACGCCAGATAGTTTTCGCCACCACCTGTCCGAGCCATGGGCACGGAGCGCTCAAGGCGGTCGAAAATGATGGTCAGCTTTTTCAGATCGAATCGGGCCGGGTAGGCACTGAATTCGGACTCGAAGCGTTTGTTGTACAGATTGAATTGTGCCGAGATGCTATTCAGGATCGACGCCAGGCGGTCTTCTACATCGACATCTGCCAGTGCTTTTTCAAGCTCCTGTACGCGCATTTCCCTACGGCGATAGTCAGCCTCTTGCTGTTTCAGCGAATTGTCAGGGATGAAGCCTTCTAGGAAAAAGCTGATGCGCCCCACCACATACTTGGCTGCGTCGCTTTGCTTCTGGGCGTTGGCCAGCACAGTACTGGCGGCGATGGCAGCTGTCAGCTCCGCTTCCTTCTCGACAATCGATTTGGTGTTGTCCTGAAGGCGTCGATTTTCCTCCGCCAGGTAGCCCTGGATCTGCGGACGTTGCCCCATCACCGTCTGCATTTCTGCTTCCAAGGATTCCAGTTCGCCGATGAGCGCTTGGGCTATGGGAGTTTCCATGGCCAGGTTCTTTTCGGCGAAAGGCCACTGCCATTCGCCTGTGGCTGCATTCTTCGGAAGCGACTTGATGGATAAGAGGCGGTCGATGTGTTCCGATGCCTCGCTCTGGAAGCCGCCGGCACGCCGTTCGAATATCTGGCCGGCCTCAATTTTGGATTTGATCTCGCGCTTGGTTTTCCTCAGCTTGGCCAGCTCAGTCTCCAACTTGGGTACCCTGTCCTCAGGCTGGGCATGCGGTTTGGCGGAAGTCCACTGCGCTGCTGTTTTGAGGGCAGCAATGATCTCCTCGACCTCCCCAATGGGGGGCTCTTGAGGGAGTATTCCTACCGCCTTGGCTTCAGTCAGCAGTGTGATGGCCTGGTTTCGGTTGTTGCCCACCGCTTGCTTTGCCTGCTCCAGCAGCTTTGCCTGGGCTCTCAGGTCTCGCTGAGCCGTCCGCAGCCTGGTCTGCAGCTCGTAGCGCTCATTGGTCGAAGCGCCCAGCAGGATGGGAAGCGTATCTTTGATCGCCTGGGGTTGGAACGGCTCGTTCTGGCGATAGAAAAGCTGATCCTTGTTGGTGACTAGGCCCTGCCTTTGGAACAGGTAGTAATATGAATGCTTGATGGAGGCTTCGTAGCTATTACGCGTGTGCTCCTCCGCCACCTCTGTGCGGTTTTCCGGAATGCCCAGTTGACGTGACAGCAAAGAGGTGACGGCGATGTCGTCCGTGTTGATCACGAGCTCGGAAAACTCAGGAGGCTGCACAAACTCCCCGGTACGCGTCATGGCCAGGCTGCAGCTCGCGCCGCCTGACCGTGGGGCCGGCTTCGCGACCATGACCTGCACGTCCGGAAATTGATAGATCACTGCGAACCAGGACACCTTGTCCTGGATAACACCATCCGAAACGTTGAAGTTGGATTGGCCCATGCAGTATTCGATGATGTCCGAAAGGGCGGATTTACCTGTCGACGAGCGGCCCGTAATGATGTTGAGTCCGTCAACGTCGAAGTTAACATCGCGGCGCTGGCCGTCGTGGCTGTATACATGGATGGAGCTGATTTTCATGGTCGAATTCCAAAAGCGGTGTACACCGTAACCCGGTCTGCAATCTTGGCGAACTCTCTCCCCAGCAGAGCCGCTGCGCGTTGGCACGCCACTGATTCCTCGGTGCCCTCGATGTCTGCTTTAACCCTCTTGGCTTTCGGAAGGAGTCGTCCCTGCGGGGTGACCTCGAAGCAATCGGTGTAATGTGCCAATGCAAATGCCTCGAACGTGAATGGCAGCATCTCGGTTACCCGCTCGGCCAGCCCGATCTGCATCTGGGGGTACGTTTCCACTGTCTTGAGCAGGTAGCCCTTGTAGTGCTTGAGCAGCGCGCTTCGAGATTCTTGGTGCAGACTCAGCGGCAATACAAGCAGTGAAATCGAAAAGGGCATGCCCTTGGGATCTATCACTGCATAGGCCTTGAGCGCGCGCATCAGGACTACCCCGCAGAAGGCAGGGTTGAAGAGATTCTTGGTCTCAAAAGGACGCTCATCCCAGCGAATCATTCGGTCTCTCCAGCAGCCTTGGCCAGGCGATCCAGCAGCTGTGGATGCCAATAAACGGTGGGATAGGGGCGTTTGTTGGCTAGAATCTGAAAGCTGCCGCGAAGTACGTAAGGCTCCGTTACGCGTGCCCGGATATTCAGGTGAGCAAGCTTCTGTGCTTCTGTCTCAGCCCAGGTATAGAGTTTCTTGCCAACGGCAATCAGTTCCGGCTCAGAACAGTCCTCGATCGGGGTGTCGAACGCATCATCGAATAGGACGTCTTTGGTGCGCTCCCACTCATTCGTCAGCCGGCGTTCATACTTCATGATTTCTTCAGAGCCCACCAAGCGCTGCCTTGCCCAGGCGGAGCGCTGCTCAAATGCGCGGTAGTAGTCCAGGATCGCATTGCGGATGCGGCTGGGGCTCAGGTTCAGATCACGGAGTTGGCTTACGAACAGCCGGTTATCGGTGCTCGCATCGATGGGGGCTTTGGGCGTCGCGTCCTCAAAGGTAATGGGGAGATTGTCATCCTTGTACTCCTCACTGAAACTGAACAACTTCTCCGAAACATCCCGGGCATATACGGGCTCGCTCTGCGGGTCGCAGAGCATCTGGATAGTTAGATCATTCCACCATCCCTCCAGGCGCTCAAAGACTGCGTCCCTGTGCTCAGGGCGGATTGGCCGCATTTTCTGGGCCTTGATGAGGGCTGGGAGATCGCCAATCCGAGGCGTGCTGTCAATAATCGTGATTCTCGTTACGAAGTCCTCTTTCTCCAGCGCTGTCAGCTTCGAGAGCAACTCCTTGATCTTGGTGAACGATTTCGCCTTGCTGGTGGCGAGCGTGTTTTCTGTCAGTTGCCAAAGGCTGGGCTCAGCCTTGGTTGTATCAGCGCCGTACAGGAAGAATTTTAAGAATGAATCCGGCGCGACGGACGAAGTGGTGAACAGGAAAAACTGATAGTCAGACTCAACCCGTCCATTGGCCAGGTAACGAGTTAGCCAGATATTAACCGACTTCCAGAAGTCGACAGACAGGTCAGTCAGGCGTTCACCAGCAGCCTTGTGCTTGAGAGAGGCCAGTGTCTTCTTTCCGGAGGACTCCAAGAAATCGAGGTCATCTTCCTTCTCGATGAGGATCGCGGTGTCCTCTGGAAGCTCCAATGCCTGGTACAGCGCAAAGCGGGGTTGAAAGATGTAGCCGAGCCCCTGTTCTCCGGCGCTGTAAGGATCGTTTTCTTTCTTTTGATCTGCGGAATCGTTGCTTGCTACAAAACTCATAATTCAGCCCAAGTTCCAGGTCGTTCATCCCAAGTCTGTTGTGCCAGGAATGGGGGCGAGCCGAGTCTATCGACCGCCTTCTGTTGTGGTCGTACACGCCGCAAGCAACGCCTAATGTGTGGTGGTTGGCTAGCCGTTTGCGCCCGCAACCGTGATTCGGCTAGGCGAGATCTCAACACATGAATCGCCCCTGTTTCTATGAAGGCCTGCAAGCTTTAAGGAAGGACTGCTGACCCTGCGTAACTGTCCGCTTTTGGGCCGATAGCCGCCAGTCAGTTAGCTGGAGCAAAAAAAATGCTAACCGCAGCGTGGGCCGCCGTTAAGCTGCCCGCGCCCGTTTATGCCGATATTGAAGGGTTTTTGTCAGTGCTTCCCTGGATAGTGCTGAAGATACAACAGGCCAGCAGAACCGGAAGCACTAGCAGGGGAAAGCGAACCAGCAATATCACCAACAGCAACGCCGCTACGCACCCCGCGAGAATCCCTACGAATACGAACAGAGCTGCAAGTACTTTGAGTATCGCCATCATAAGTACCCAAACTCAGCCAGTGATATACAGCCTTCACTGCCAACCACGGCGCGGTCGAGCGCCCGAACGCCGACGAGATCCAAAGCCGCTTTCAACTTACCGGTTAGCACGCGGTCTGCATGGCTTGGCTCGGGGTCGCCAGAGGGATGGTTGTGCACCAGGATCACTGCTGCAGCGTTGCATTGCAGCGCTAACTTGACGACTTCACGCGGGTAGACGCTGGCACTGTCGAGGGTGCCCCGGAACAGCTCGCGGAATGCGATCACTCGGTGCTTGCTGTCGAGCAGCAGGAGCGCGAAAACTTCATGTTCGTACCCAGCGAGCAAGGTTTGCAGATGGGTGAAGACTTGCTTGGGGTCGGTAAGCTTGCGTCCACGGCTCAATCTTTGGCTAGCCAGTTGCTGGGCCATGAGCAAGATGTCGGCCTCGGTTAGAGGCGACTCGACGAGGTAGGTCCCGGTAGTTTCGCCGGCCCTGAGTTTGTGCAGTTTCATGTTTCGCTCCATGGGTTGTCTGGCCGGCGTTAGGCATTCAGTGATTGAGGCTGGTATTGGGCTTCCAGCTTGTCAGCCAAACTGGGTTTACCCGTTAAGTGTGGTGCGGGTTTTGGACTTGGCTCTACGTTGTTGTCGACAGGGAAGAATTCCTCAACGACGGCCCCGGCGTCTTCCTCACTGTCCTCGAAGGCACCGTTGCTGAAGCCGCGTCGCGCCGCTTCATCCAGCCCAGCCTGGTCGAAGCCAGTGGCCTGCCGCTGTGCATCCAGCTCATTGGCGGTTCGGAGCGCCTCGGTCATGTCGATTCCGCTCCGCACCGTCAGGTCTACGTAGAAGATCGGTGTGCCATGGCTTTGCCGGGTGGACTTGCCACGCAGCCGCAGTTCCAGCGGCAGGCAGGCCAGGCGTTTGCCCGAGATGGCCTGGAAGTAGTGCAGGCGAGCAGCGAGGGTACGAATGCTGTTGAAGCCGGTGGTGCGGAACACGAAGCTGCCCAGAGGATCGTCATCGCCGACAAGAACGTTTAGCCTTCCATAGGGCTTGCACGCGCCGCCCTTGGCCAGCTGACAGGCATCCGGTGAAGGGCAGGGCAGGGACTGCATGCCTTCTTGGGTGACGCGCTTGCAGGTCTCTCCGTTACCGACGCACACCGGACGTCCAGTCTGTCGGTCAAATAAGGAGTAATCGGCGCGGAAATTCAGCTCCGGTTCGTTAAACAGCAGACGTACCGGGATGCTGCGCAGCTTGTCGTCCTTGCTTTGGCGCAGCTCATCGTTAAGCGGGTGCACCAGCCAGCCGTCTCGGCTCTGCACCTGAGAGGTAATGGTGAATTGATCATCCTTTTCAGGCAGGCGCTTGCCGTTCCTCTCGATGACCTTGCCGATGGAAATCCGCCCGAGCACCGGCGGGGTGATAGTCAGACCTTTGAGCATGATGATACTCCTGAAAACAAAAAGGCCAGCCACGCAGCTTGAACGGCGTGGTCTGGCCAAGGGGAGGGAAGGGGTTGAATGAAATAGAAATCAGCTGACCAAGAAGCGTCGTGCTCCGGGCTTGGTCAGCGAGTACCTGGCTTGCAGGTGCGGCCGCTCCTTGAGCAACCGAGCCACGTCGAAGCCAACGCTGTCCTTGGCTTTTCGCCACGTGATGTAGCCGTTGCTGAACTCTGCGCGACTGGCGTCGCCGATGGCCTGCTGCAGCATTTGCTTGAGCTCGGCTTCGCGCTTCTCCTTATCAGCGATTAACTGACGCAGCGCTTTAAGCTCGATGTACGCTGCCGTCAGCCCGGCATGGCGACTGAAGTCCACGGTTTGGCCGTCGTCCTGAGGGAACAGGCAGCGCAAAGCCGTTTCAGCCGAAGCCGAGCCATCGGCGGGTGGTGGCGTGTCGGTCTCGACGTACTCCCAAAACGCGCGCTCCAGTTCAATCAAGCGAGCAATCATCTGCTCGTCCCGTTCGATGCGGTGGATCTCCAAATGCTGACCGCCTAGCATCACCGCTACATCAGCCGCCTGCTTGCCGGTGACAGCGAGCTGGTGCATCACTTGTAACTGCACATACTCAGGCACGCCATCTTTCCAGAGGCGTGCCCCGTTTATGCCGGCTGTCTTGCACTCGAGGATCTGCACGTCATCGGCACCGATTACCTCGCGGTCGATATTGGCCAGCATCCAGGGCAACTCAGGATCGGGGTGCTGCAGCACGGCATTGACGCGGCGGACCTTATTCTTGGTGCGCTTGCTGTAATGCCAGGCCACGACCGGCTCCAGCACATTGCCCCAGTACATCGGACTTTCTTCATCGTGCGGATCTGCCTTGGGCAATGTGGTGTCACGCCCGGTCTTCTCCATCCACAGCTCCAGCTGTGATTTGTAGGGATTCAGGCCTACCGCAGCCGCGGCGTCCGAACTGCCGATGCCCTGCTTGCGGATCTGTAGCCAGTCTTCGCGGGGTAATTCCTTGGTACTGATCAGGCGCAGCGCCGGCCTTGTTTTGCGCGTGTTGCTCAATGGAGTCGCTTTCATAGCGGTCACCTTGCGGACATAGAAACGCCCGGTCAGCTATGAGGCTGACCGGGCGTTATAGGAAAAGGAGAGGGAGAGGGAAGAGCGGTTAGGCCACCAGTTGCAGGGCAGTATCTAACGCCCGCTGTTTGATCTGAGCACCCTGGCCGAACCAGGCCGAGTCCATGCGGTACTCGTTGCTGCGGGCACGACGCTCGTGGTCGACGTATTCAGTCACGGCGTTGAGCAGACCCCAAGCGGTGCCACGAGACGACTCCAGCTGGCTTCCACGCCCGCGCCCTTCATATAGCTCCTGGACTTTGCGCAGTGCTCGTTCATTGGGAAGCGCTTCAGGCATGGGTTTGTTAGGGCTGACCTCACACATGACATTCATGAAAAAGCCCATCGCTTCATGCCACTGGACTTTACGTTCGGCCAGATGGCGCATGCGGTACATAAAGTCGTCCCATTGCGAGACAGCGATGCCCAGCTGCTTCTTCACCATTTTTGGATCGAAGCGGGTGTTGTGCGGCACCTTGATTGCTCGAGTGGTGCCGTCCAAGGCGATGGTCAGTGTGTTATTGCAGACCACACGCACCGTAGTCGGCGTCGCGGTGGTGGCAAGAGTGCCGTCACAGGACGTGGCCAGCAGCAGGTAACCGTTCACCTGGTCGTTGCCCTTGAGCGCAGCGTTCTGCCCTGTACGGGCAAGTGCCCAAAATTTGCGACCTCCCTTTAGCACGCCAGCCGTTTCAAGCTCATAGCCAGAAACCTCGGTGAGGTCTCGATAGAACTCCAGCACCTCGCGTGGCTGAACCGTGTGGTACCGGTTTGAAACCACGGAAAGCGGTGCCTTGGTATCGGAGCGGAAGAGTACCTTCTGTTCGGGAAATGAATGGATCGCGCCAAGATGGCCGACGGCACCTGACTTGAAATAGACAGGGCTTTCCTGGATGTCCCAGTCCATACCGGCTTCACGCTGCCAGACTTCGATGGGTTGTTTCTGAGATAAGCGATTACCCAGGCCATGCCACGGGGTGGCGCCCGCGTAGGCCATGGTTTCGATGAGATGTGCCATATGAGCGTCTCCTTTGGGTGCGAGTCGGCATAAAGCGCTGCGCAACGCGCAGCACACCGATCGGGAAAAGTTGGGTTGAGATGGGACGAGCGGAGCCGGATCAGACCGGAAGGTTGAAGCGGTTAGCGCAAGCGAGACAGAGGTTGTTGGACAAGACGTGACGGTCCAGCTTGTCGCCTAGCTGAGCGCCTAACGCACAGCCGCCAACCCCACCAACCAAACCACCGAGGATCGCTCCCGATGCGGCTCCGATAGTGATGCCAACAGGCCCGGCGAGTGCGCCGATAGCTGCGCCAGCCTGACCGCCAGCCAGAGCAGCACTGACGCCACGAGCTGCACCGCCGATGGCGCCTACTGCAGCTGCAATCTTCATGGCGTGATGAAAAGAAGCGACTTTGGAAGAGTGACAGTGAGGGCATTGCAATGACATGAGGCGAGGCTCCTAGATACTGAAGTCATTGCAGTGATGTAGGACTGAGATTCTTTCGAATCCAGTTTAGCGGAGGGTGTCTTTGCACGTAGCGACCGGCAGCAACCGGCCAGAAGCGGCCACTAATTTCTTGGCAATCAACAGCAGAAAAAGCATTATGGAAACAACTGCTCACGCGCAGTCCCATCTTCGGCGGCATGGATGCCTTGCTTATCTCACACAAGCATTCATTCCTGCTAGCTTTGGCGACATGCTGTGAAGCGCGGGCTTATGCCGCATTCGGCTATAACTGGCTTATACCGCGTTCGATATAACGTCGCAGCAGAAGGGAGTGAAAGATGCATAAAACACTGATCCGCAAGAGAAAAGTCAACATTGTTAGCGAAATGTTAGGCTGCGTATTAGTCGAGCGTTCGGTCTAATCACTGTTAGTGGCTTTTCTCCAGGTCATGTCAGGGTCACGAACGTTTGAAGTAATCCAGCAGTAATCCGACAGCTCCAGTGTTCGGCTAACGCCGTAGAAAGCACAATCTAGAGGTTGATTAACGAGATAGTAGATGGTCCGGTGAAACCGACTAAGAGAAAATTGTGAGTCTGTAACTGACGTTGTGACGCGGCCCGGAGAAATTATGATCGAGAGAGTTTTCAGAAGTAGTCGGTTTATGGTGTGGGTGGCAGTCGTTATCTGTGCGGTGTCATCTTTGCTCTTGTATGGTGCCTCGGTTAACATAATCTGGAATACCGCACTGGATGTAGTACGTGATATACCTGTCTCTGCTGACGACGGCAAGAGCCTCGCGGTTCGCCTCCTGAAGCTGTTGGATCTCCTGCTGATCGCTATTACTTTTCAGATCATGGCGGTTAACCTGTATCGTCTGTTCATCCGTCCGGTGTCTGATGATGACAGAGAATCCCAAAACCCTCCGGACATTAAGAGCTTCCATGATTTGAAGATAACAGTAAGCCAAGTGGCTGTTGTGATACTGGTGGTTCTGTTCCTTGAGCAGGCGGTAGAGATTGGCGCTACGATCGCTACGTTATACTTTGGTGCTGCCATCGGTATCATTATTTTGGCCTCGGTATTCGCGTGGAAGAATATGAAAGACTGATGCACAGCACGCGGTTAGACGTCACCTGCTGGTTGCCTGAACTAGAGAGGCAACCACTCCGCAGAGAATGTAGGCGGCCAACGCTTCATGGGAGCCTGCTTTGGGCAAGAGCCAACGTCACGGGCGTCTGCCACTAACCAATCCAAGCATAGCGACACCATTTCGGTTGCGGCTTCGCCTTCACTACAAAGCTGCGCGTGTTGGCGGCGTTATGCGCATCCATAGAGAGGGTACTCTTATTATTGAAATCAGGAAGGCAGAAAAAGCGGACGTTCCTGCGATACTCGACCTTGTTCGAGGAAAAGCGGAATTCGATGGGTGTTTGAATTCGCTTCAATCTACGGAAGCTGACATTGAGGAAGCTTTCTTCTCCGAACAACCCAAGGCGTTTGCGCTCTTGGCCATGAAGTCAGGCGAGGCCGTGGGTATCGCGACGTACTACAGTATCTATTCCACGTTCATTGCCAAGCCTGGCATCTGGCTAGACGATCTGTTTGTCTATCCGCAGTTCCGGGGAAGCGGTGTGGGCGAAGCTCTACTCTCAGAGCTGTGTATCCTCGCTCAGAATACTGGCTGCGGGCGTATTGACTGGATCGTGGCTACCGACAATGATCGAGGAAGGAGCTTCTACGAGCGCTCGGGCGCTCGGATATTCGAAGAGGTACGGCGTGCCCGGTTAGATGAATGTGCGATCAACGCACTTGCAGAGAAAGCGCATAACAAAGCAATGCACCCGACAAGCGGGTGATTGCGGCGTTAGGCAAACACATGAAGATTTCAGCTGCAGCAAATACTCTCATTCCTGCCTTGCTAGTGCTAGAGCGAAACGGATATAAAATCACATCCTCAGAAGATGGCGAAACCTGGCCCTGCCTTTCGTAACCGCCGCTGTTTTTCCGGGCGGCGGTGACGGCCAGGCGGGGCGGCTTCGGTGGTTTTTTGTCCGTGGCGGCTTCACGTTTCGCGGTGTAAAGTGGCGCTGGGGTTGGTCGCTGTTTCGCCTGTGCGCCCATTCTCCGGCCTAACCCTACATTCGAGAGGGACTGGCCGATAAGCGTTCTTTTACGGCCTGCGGTTTCTTGAACTTTCGGGGCTCCGTTCACGTTTCGTGGCGGCCAGCCCCTCAATTTGAACGTTAGGCACAGTCAAACACGCAACAATCCAATTCTTTCAACCCAGAGGTCTCCCAACTATGAAAGTCAAACTTGTAGCATTAACAGCATTAGTCGCACTTACCTCAAATATTGCGAACGCAAACGAGCCCATCGTTGTAAATCAGGCAGTAACAGAGAAGGAAGCATTAACAGCTCAGCAAGCATGGTGTGCTGCTCTTCTTGATATCAACGCCGCATACGAAAAGGATGGAAAAGTAGCAGCGTGTAGTGGTCAACCCATCCCGGACAGTGGGTTAAGTTTTTCTTCGGCCACCGCTGGCGGCAGCCCGTCGTTGAATTGATGTGGTCTGATCCAGTTGTAGCGGTGCATCAGGTAATGGCTGATGTCTCGCTGAGCCTCCAAGGCTGTCAGATATCCAGTTGCGGGGATCCATTCCGACTTCAGGCTGCGGAAAAGGCGCTCCATCGGCGAGTTGTCCCAGCAATTTCCTCGGCGGCTCATGCTCTGCTGAATGCGGTAGCGCCATAGCCGTTGCCGGAAGAGGCGGCTGGCGTATTGGCTGCCCTGATCCGAATGAAATAGCACCTGTTGTGGCTGGCCGCGTTGTTCGTAAGCCATATCGAGAGCCTTAATCACTAGCTCGGCATCCGGCTTCGTGGAAAATGCCCAGCCAATCGTCCGTCGTGTGTACAGGTCCAGCACTGCGGCCAGGTAATGCCAGCGACCTTGTGCCCAGACGTAGGTAATGTCGCCGCACCACACCTGGTTCGGGCGCTGGACTGCGAACTCGCGGTTTAACCGATTCGGGATATCCGGGCGCTCAGTTGTGGCCTGTTTGTAAGCGTGCGAGCCCGGCTGCTTGCTGACGAGGCCCAGCTCACGCATCAACCGACGCACACGGAAACGGCCAATCGTCACGCCGTCTTCGCGCAACATGCCCAGAATGCTTCGGCTGCCAGCCGAGTCCCGACTTTGGCTAAACAACTCGTTGACCCGGCTACGTAGCGCAACGCGACGAGCATCGACACGGCAACGTCGAAGCCGATGGGTGTAGTAGCACGACCGCGGCACATCGAAAGCTGAACAGACCACTTCTACCGGCTCCTGCTCACTCAACTGGTCTATCAGCACGTACGATCGAGTTCGTCCGACATCAAGAGAGCGGTAGCCTTTTTTAATATCGCTTTCTCCCGCTCCAGCCGGTTGATCCGGGCTTCTAGCTCCTGAATCTTCTGCTGCTCGGGTGTCAACGCCTTGCTCTTCGGGGTAACGCCCTGGCGCTCCTCTTGCAGCTGTTTTACCCATCGGCGCAAGGCCGAATCCACCACGCCCAGCGAACGGCAGGCCTCGATATGGCTGTAGCCCTGATCCAAAATCAGGGCAGCAGCCTCTCGCTTGAACTCGGCGGAAAACGTACGTCGTTGCTTGCTCATCAGACACCTCTCTAACGGCGAGATTTTCGCCTAAATCGGTGTCCGGGATCAGTAGACCACTACACAAGCTACCCTGACTAGGAGACGGTGTCGGCGGAATTGGCCGAAGGCATCCCGTAGAGTTCCTGCCATGCATTTGCACCTGTCGGCGAGACGCTCTCAGGAGGTTTATGCAAAACGAATGGTTTCGGTCACCGTCGCAGGCACGATTTGTTAAAGGCTGCTGTCAGGTGCTGCGCTTTACAAAGTGCTTTTTCTTTCGAACTTCGACCTCAATCGACCTGCTGCCGACTTTCATTGTGGCGATGGTCTTGCGGCTCGGTTCGTGCGAATTGCTCTTGCCATCAGACTCGTAAGCTTCTTTCGACACGGGTTCTTCCGTTATCAGCGTTGCTTCAGCAATGGCTTCGTCTACTGCCCGTAATATCTTATCGCGCAGGATTCTCGCCACCTGGCTATCGATTATGCGGCACTCTTCAGCGGGCGTCAGTGGAGCGGATGAGGCTACCGGTACGTCTGCAGGCGAGAACGATTGCTCTAGGCGAGCAAGAATTTCGGCATTGATAGAGCGCCGATTCAGGACAGCTGCTTCCTCGACGCGCGTTTTGAGGCTCGTTGGCAAACGCAACTTGAATTGGGGGTCTTCTCTACTCATTGCTGATGTTGCACCACGGTGGTTTTGGTGATGGGGACTACGGTGGGTTAGTTTTATGCTTGAACCACCGTGGTTTATGGGCGCGCATCAAAGCAGAGATGCGCTGGCATCGCAACTGGTGTTTACCGAAGGGCATCGCTGGCCAAGCTGAAGCTCAGCGTACTGCGAGGTAGCCCTCTTGGCCTCTGCGCAAAGGACAAAATGATCTCTATCAATTCAGTGGACACAATCAGCTCCGGCAAGCGGATCCATACGCAACCACGGCTACTGCTTAATGGATCACGGCCACGGCGGGGGCATTTTTAGGCTGCTTCGCCGAGATCAGACCGAAGCGCTATCGGATCTAAGGGCTTGCGAGGCGCAGCTTAGAATCCAAGAGTGGCCGCAGCCGCATGTTGCTGGTTCGCAGTGGCGTAGGATGCGCACCGAGCCTGGATGGCTGATGGACCGCTGTGTAAAGCGCGCGATCTGGGATCATAGGTTGTAAACACGTTCAATCGAGCCCCGCTTCGGCGGGGCTTTATATCCTGCCAACGCTAATCGCAAGCAACAAATTTCATCTTGAAGCTGCGATCAGCTGCGCAGCGCGCTGAGGTTTACCGGCAAATGGCCTCGCATGGCGTGCCGTCTCCATCCCCATCGATGCGAGGGTTGCCACACTGCAGCAGCTGATAGCGTGCCTCTGCGCACCCACTCATCATTTTGCATGACTTGATTACGCTACAGGTGAAAGCGCCGGCAGCTTGGGTTGCTGCGCGAGCAGTGACCTGCTGTGCCGACCCACCGTTCCGGCGCTCTTTCCGCCAATCCCAGGGGGCCTGCTGGTCAGATTTGGGCAAGGACCAGATGCCGCGCTTGAAGTGTTTGGCCGTGGTTTCGAGGTCTAGCAGAGACCGGTCCTTCAGATAGTCGCGGTACACCCAGGCGGAGCCAGTGCGGACCATCTCGGCGTTCACGTCAGTGCTGCCGACCTTGACCCGCGCAACCGTCCGGCCGTAACGGTCGCGATCCTGGACAGTCAGCGTCACGTCCTTGGCGAAGATGTAGTCGGATAATGCCTGGCGAGCTCGGGTTCCGTATGGCTGCGCCTTTTCCGGCGTATCGATTTCGGCCATTCGTACTTTCACTTGCTGTTTCGCTGAGGTAAGGCAGGTGAACGTGTCACCGTCACTAATCCCGACAACACGACAATCAATCGTTTCGGCTGCAGCGGGAAAGGCGGTGACGAGCAAGGCGGCAAGTAGGAGTCGCAGCATGATGGGGTCCGAGCGAGTAGAGGCGCGGGAGGTTATCAGGCCGACCACTCGCCGAACAGGGACCCACGTCTCATCAGCTACAGCACCGGATCGCTGATCCGCTTTATAAGGTGGTCGCCCTCGTTTCGCACATTGCCGACCGCAGCCGACACGGGATACCAGTCAAATTCATCGACCGATAGACCATGCTTGATGGCGATCTCTTCGGCTTCATCTGGCGGCAGTTCCGGCTCCATCCAGCGGGCGGCACACTCAGGCGAGAGCACAAGCGGCCTGCGGTCGTGAATGTCCAGCATCCCAGCGTCGCTGGAGGAGGTGATGATCACGAACCCATCGTCGTCCTTCGGCTCAAGCATACCGTGGCGCTGGAACTGGCCAATCGCTGCGAAGAAGCACGGTTCGCCCGTCTTGAGCTGGATCAGATAGGGCTGCTTGAGCTTCGGATTGACCTCGTGCTTCTTCCATTCATACCAGCCATCCGCCGGCACGATTGCTCTGCCAGTCTTCCAGACGTCTCGGAAGAACTTCGATGTGGCTGCCGTCTCTACCCTGGCGTTGATCGCTGAAGGCCTTTTTCCCTGCGCCCAGAACGGGGCATACCCCCACGTGACCGGCTCCATGCGAAGCCCGTCCTCGTCCTGATGCAGCAGCTGGACCTTTGATTGTGGCGGTACGTTGTAGCGGTTGATCGGCTCAGGGTCTAACCCTGAAAGCAGGGGCAGCTGTATGCCGAGCTTGTCCAAGTACTCATACGCTTCTCTGTACTGAGCGAATCGTCCACACATACTGCCTCCACACGTCTACTTCGATTGACCCCGTCATGGTGCGCGGCATACTGTACGTACATACAGCATCCAGGTCTTCGCCATGCCCGTTTATATCTTGGGACCTACCACTCCCTCCACAATTGCACTGCCGTTCTTCAGTTTCGTCGTGCCAGCCGGGTTTCCCAGCCCGGCGCAGGATCATTTGGAGGACAGTATTTCGCTCGATGAGTTGATGAACATCCGAGCGCCTCATACCTACCTGGCGCGTGCGGGTGGCGACAGCATGATCCACGTCGGTATTTTCGACCGAGACATACTGGTCGTCGAACGAGGGCGCGATGCTGAGAAAGGCGAGGTCATCATCGCGGCGCTTAACAATGAGCCCCTGGTTAAGATCTTTGATCGAGACGGCGGTCAGGTCATCTTGCGCTCGGCCAACCCAAAATATCCACCGCGCTATCTGCTAGAAAGCGAGGAGCTCTATGTCTGGGGGGTGGTGCCTTACAGCATCAGAATCCATGGCAAATACTGAGCGGGTGATTGCCCTGGTTGATTGCAATTCGTTCTATGCCAGCTGTGAACGAGTTTTCCGACCGGATCTGCGACGCACCCCGATCGTAGTGCTCTCGAATAACGACGGCTGCGTGATCGCTCGCTCAGCCGAGGCCAAAGCACTGGGCATCAAAATGGGCGCTCCGTATTTCCAGATTCGCCGCAACCTGGAGAGATGGGGTGTGGTGGTCTTCTCCAGCAACTACGCACTGTATGGCGATATAAGCGAACGGGTGATGACGGTTATCGAGGGGCTGGTCCCGGCTGTCGAGGTCTATTCGATCGACGAAGCCTTCGCCGATCTGACTGGCGTGCCTGATGTGGAAACGCTCGGCAGGCGCATTCGCGCGCAGGTCCTCGCATGCACAGGCATTCCGGTCGGGGTAGGTATCGCTGGTACAAAGACGCTGGCGAAGCTGGCGAACCATTCGGCGAAGCGCTGGCAAAAGCAAACCGGCGGGGTAGTGGACCTGCTTGATCCAGTGCGGCGCGACAAGGTTTTGCGCGTAACGGATGTGAGCGACGTTTGGGGCATCGGCCGGCGTATGACCGAGCACTTAAATAGCATCGGGATCCGCACTGCTTGGGATCTTGCCTGCGCGGACGCCTGGACGTTGCGCAAGCAGTTTAGCGTCGTGGTAGAGAAAACCGCACGTGAACTCCGTGGTACGCCGTGCCTCGATTTGGAAGAAGCGGCACCGCCAAAGCAGGAGATTTGCTGCTCAAGGATGTTCGGCAAGCGCCTCCTTGACCTGGAGCCGATCCGGGAGGCAGTAGCAGCGTATACCGCTCAAGCCGCTGAGAAACTACGGGCTCAACAGTCCATGTGCAAACGCGTGCGGGTGAGTATCCGCACCGGGATGTTCAATCCAGATGAACCCAAGTTTGCTAAGGGAGTGGTCTGTGAGCTGCCCTATCCAACGGACGACACCAGATACATCACCCGTGCGGCCATCGCTGGCCTGGAGCACGTATATCGTGAGGGCTTTTCGTTCAGCAAGGCCGAGGTGCTGCTGATGGATCTTCGACAGCGCGGCGAGTACACCGATGATCTCTTTGCCGAAACCCAGCCCGCCGCTTCTGAGCGGGTCATGGGCGTGCTCGATGCTATCAATGCGAAGTGGGGGCGCAATACGCTAAGGCCGGGTCGCGTACCCACCGAGCCCGATTGGGGCATGCGGCGGGACATGATGAGTCAAAGCTTTACGACGCGCATCGATCAGCTTTGGCTGGTGCAGTGTAAATAAGCGGAGAGGTAGGGAAGCCTTTTACCGCGCGCAGTGCTGGCAGCAAGGCCGAGATGCCACATCGCAGCTCTGTTAGGCTTTCATCGAAAATAGTCGTCCCGACCTAGGCGCGTCTGAGAGCGAAACCCTCAAGCTCGTCGCGCAATTCATATACCAGCTTAGCGATACCTTGGCTGGTTGCGACCTGTGAAATGGGTATGCCTGAAACGATGAGGTGGGTCTGACCTGTTTCCCGCTCATATACGTGGAGCCGGACACTGAACTGGTCGTGCCGAAAACTGCATGAGAGGGGTTTGAATGCGCGCTCGAGTTCTACGCGAGCGCTTAGGGATTGGCGCTTCGTGATCATTGGAGAACCTCCTTGTTGTCCAAGTGCGGCACGGTAGCTAGTAAGGAGCTAACGGTAAACATCGGTTAGCTTGAAACGTGACCCATTCGAGCGATTCTGAGCGTTATCCATTGCTTTGGCCAAAGGCGTCCGTGTCACGTTATCTGCACACCGCCCAGATAGAGAAAGGCGTCGATTCCTTCGACTGCTGCCTGAAGTCTTTTCCGTAGCAACGGGAGCTCAAGGACCGTTCCGGCAAACGGCCTGTCCGCCATGGCCATTATTGCAGCTAGCGTCACGTCAGAATTTTTGATCAAGGCAATGAGATGTTCGCCTCTAGGCCCGCTGGAGCCCGCCATCCAGTTTTTTACAGTCCTTTCGTTAGCGTTCGTCCAACGCATTAATGTTTTCGCCGCCTGGTGAGTTGTTCCCAGCTCCAAACGCAGCGCCTTGGCTAAATCCTCCGCGTACTGCTCGTGACTGAGAAAAGAATTGCCCGTTTTCGTCATCATTTTTCGGGTCTCCATCTTCTATCTTTTCCAAATCTTGAAATGGCCTCGCGGTAAACCTCTGCCGAAACGATGGCCCTGCTGAGGGCTAACTGCCGATGCAAACGAATGTCGGAAACTATGCACATACCTCTTCCAGCTCTTCGCTGGCAGCGGCATATGTCCGAATGTCCACTGAGCATCAGCAGTACTCGACGGAAAATCAGCTCGACACCATCCGGCTATACGCAGCAGCCCATTCCCTTGAAATCGTGCAGGTGTATACCGATGCGGGGAAGAGTGGTCTTCTGCTTGAAGGGCGAGATGCGCTCAAGCAACTGTTTCAAGATGTCGAAAGCGGCCACGCTAACTATTCGACCATCTTGGTCTATGACGTTAGTCGGTGGGGACGATTTCAGGATCCAGATATAAGCGCAAGCTACGAAGTACGCTGTCGGCAGATGGGGGTTTCTGTTCAGTATTGTGCTGAGCAGTTCACTAACGACGGCTCACCCGTCTCCAACATCATCAAAAGCGTTAAGCGAATGATGGCGGGCGAGTACAGCCGGGAGCTGTCCGTCAAAGTCTTTGCGGGGCAGTCCCGATTGATCGAAATGGGGTATCGGCAAGGTGGTGCCGCAGGGTATGGCCTGCGCCGCCAGTTGCTAGACGCGTCGGGGTTGCCGAAGTACGAACTGGGCGTTGGCGAGCACAAGAGCATTCAGACTGACAGAGTGGTGCTCGTGCCCGGTCCCAGTGAAGAGGTCGAGCTCGTTCAACGTATTTACAGGCTATTCGTAGACGAGGGCAGAAGCGAGCGTGAGATCGCGCACTGGTTGAACGCTCGCGGCATCCTGACCGATCTATCCCGGCCCTGGTCCCGTGGTGCCGTCCACCAAGTTCTAATCAACGAGAAGTACATTGGCAACAATGTATGGAACCGAACGTCTTTTAAGCTGAAGCAGGCACGGAGGCGAAACGGGCCAGAGCACTGGGTGAGGGCAGATGGGGCCTATCGGCCAATTGTGAGCGAACTTCTTTTCAAAGCCGCCAGAGCAATCATTGACGCACGCTCGTACCGTATGCCGGACGAGGAGATGCTTCGCTTGCTCAGGACCATCCATGAGCGCTGTGGATGTTTATCAGGGCTGGTTATTGATGAAGCAGAGGGCTGCCCGTCGAGCAGTGCCTACCAGTATCGATTTGGCAGTCTGCTGCGGTGCTATTCGCTGATTGGCTATACGCCTGGTCGGGACTATCAGTATTTAGAGGCAAATCGTCGGCTGCGCCTGTTGCATCCGGGGCTCCTTCAACAAACGATCAATCAGATCAGAGCCGTAGGTGGACGGGTCGATATCGAAGATGACACCGGGATGCTGTCTATCAATCAAGAGATAAGGCTCTCGGTGGTTCTGTGCAGGTGCCAGTTTACGGCTGCAGGTGCCAGACGTTGGAAGATTCGCTTCGATCTGGGTTTGAATCCGGACCTAACGGTTGCAGTGCGCATGTGCGAGGGCGAAGAGCGCGCCCTCGATTACTACGTGCTTCCAACCGTCGACATGACCGCGTCCCAGCTACGCGTGGCCGACAACAACCAGGCCGACGTTGAAATCTATCGCTTCGATTCACTGGAAGTCATTTCGCAACTGTCACGCCGCAGTGCGTACAGGAGGACAGCATGACGACCTCCATGTCGGCGAAAAAGGCTGCGCTTCATATTTCAGATGCCTCAACCATCAGGCTCATCCCACTTGATCGGATCAGGGTGCTCAATCCTCGGGTACGCAACAAGCAGGTATTTGCCAAACTAGTAGAAAACATCGCAACGATAGGGCTCAAACGGCCGATCACAGTGACCTGCACCACCGACGGCGGCGGCGAACGTTTCGAGGTTGTCTGCGGCCAGGGACGTTTCGAGGCGTTTCAAGCGCTTGGAGAAGCGAGCATTCCCTGCATCGTTGTCAGTGCCAGCGAGGCGGATCGATTTCTGATTAGTCTCGTGGAAAATCTCGCTCGCAGAAAACACTCCAATCGTGACCTGCTCATGTCTATCCAGATTCTTTCGGAACGGGGCTATTCCGTTAAAGAGATCGCGAGCAAAACGAGCCTAGACCCGACCTACATCAATTGCATTCTGCTTTTACTACGGCAGGGGGAGGAGCGTTTGATTTCGGCGGTTGAAAAAGGCTGGCTACCAATGAAAATCGCCACGGAAATCGCCCGATCTGACGACGGTGAAATCCAGCAAGCCATGATCGAGGCTTACGAAACCGGTGTGCTCAAGGGCGAGCAGCTAATTAAGGTGCGACGGCTGATCGACAGGCGCAACGCGATCGGCAAACGCTATGGGCAACGAGCCCATTCCGATCGTCCCACCACTCCCCAGAAATTGCTCAATACCTACCAGGCCGAAGTTCGACGCCAGAAGGTGATGATCAAAAAAGCAGACATCAGCGAGCAGCGCTTGCTGATCATCGTTACTGCAGTGAGAAAGCTGCTGGCCGACGACTATTTCGCCGCGCTGCTACGCAATCAAGATATTCAAGATATGCCGCGGCCTCTAGCGGACCGTATCAACGGCGAGGCGACATGATGGGACAGGTAAAGCAGGCATTTGAAAAACAGGTCGTTGCGATCCCTTTGGATCGCATCCTACCGACACGCCAAGTGGACAAGGGCATCCAAGGCAGCAAGAAATACGCATCCATTCTCAGCTCAATTCGAGAGCTCGGGGTGGTCGAGCCGTTGGCAGTGCATCCCCAACCGGCCGTGGATCAAGGTGTCGCTTCCTACATCCTGCTCGATGGACATCTTCGGTTGGAGGCCCTGAAGGAGCTAGGTGGGGTAGACGCTCTATGCCTGATATCCACGGATGACGAAGGCTTCACCTACAACCGTCAAATCAATCGATTAACCCCGATACAAGAGCACAAGATGATTCTTGCTGCACTAAATAAAGGAATTGACCCTGCACGGATTGCACGGGTGCTTGGCGTCAATGTTGATCGAATCCATCACCGGCGCAGCTTGTTGGACGGCATTGCACCTGAGGTCGCTGAGATGCTCAAGGTCAAGATGGTTGCCCAGGATGTCTTTCGAGTCCTGCGAAAAATGAAACCGATGCGGCAGATCGAAACCGTCGAAATGATGATGTCAGCTAATTGCTTCACGCTGAGCTATGCCCAGATGGTCCTGGCGGCGACGCGACCGGAAATGCTCACCGAGAGAAAGAAAAAGCCTAGCGGCGACGACAATGCCCTCGACATTGCCCGCATGGAACGCGAGATGGAGAACCTTCAGCACGACTACAAGCAAGTGGAGGATACATTGGGTGAAACTATGCTGGTGCTAGTGGTCGCTAAAGGATACCTCCTTCGAATGCTTAGAAACGAAGCGATCTCAGGATACCTGCATCATCATCATGCCGATTTGCTGGAAGAGCTGGTTTCGATCATGGAAGCGGTCAGTTCTGATGCTCGACATTTAGAGCGTGAGTAATTCGGCCCCGGATAGCGAAGGTTGCTGCGTTAGCTTTCTCAATTGGGAGCAGCTCGGATCCTTACCGACTTGCTCGGAAGAGCTGTCCCTTCAAATGCTCTACTTGTCCCTTCTCAGCCCTCAGGCCAGCGGCCAGTTCAGCCTTCTCGCTCTCCAACCGCCGGATGATTTCGCCGAGGCTCTGTACGAGGCCGCGCAGCACACTGAGCTCCGCCTGGTATTGCTGTGTATGCAGCCATTGCAACCAGAGCCCGATTGTCAGTACTAGTACCAAGCCAAACGAACCGCCCATCACCACCCACGCTATGCTCATCGCATCCATCGCCAATTCCCTCTGTTCACTTGCCGTGAGTACGGCCGACAACTTGAACATATGTCGTCATTTGCGACAGGTCGATATTGTTCGCATAAACAGGTAAACAAAGGCAGCAGGTTTTGTCTGGCATTTTACGCGTGACGTACAGCTGTGCTCCGCCTTTGGCGCGGTTACGGTAAAGGGGATAGCGAAGCTTTGCAGCTTGCTGTCATGACTCTTTACATATCTGGTCAGCAAGCCGAATCACCGCAGCGGGTCTCCTGGCGTTAACCTAGTCGCCCTGTCGCATACAGCGCCCAGTCAGTCATCAGGGCTCGCCGTTTCTCCAAAATATCCCCCCGCCAGTAAGCCGCCTCGACATTTCCTGCCGTGCTGTGAGCTAGTGCCATCTCGCACACTTCTCGCGGATAGTTGGTCTGCTCTGCAGCCCAGTCGCGGAAGGTACTGCGGAAGCCATGCATGGTGAGATCACCGCGTCCCATCCGCCGCAGCCCCATTAACATCGCCATGTTCGACAGATGTTTGCCGGTGCGAGCGCCAGGGAAAAGGTGTGCGTTGCCTGCAATTTTCGGCAAACTGCGTAGCGTTTCCTTCGCAGCCTCGGACAGGGGGATTCTGTGCGCCTTACCGCCTTTCATCCGTGATGCAGGAATTACCCAGCTACTCGCGTCAAGGTCAATCTCAGTCCACATTGCGCCTAGTACTTCAGACGTACGGCAAGCCGTCAGGATGGTAAGCCGTATGGCCTTATGCGTTAGCTCGTCATGCTTCGTCAGCTCACCGAAAAAAACAGGAAGCTCAGGCCAAGGCAGCGCGTTGTGGTGCGAGGTAGCGCGTACTTTTGATCGCTTAGGAAGTAATTTGTCCAAATGCCCGCGCCATCGCGCTGGGTTCTCACCTTCACGTAGGCCACGTGCCTTAGCAGCATCTAAAACCAGCTCGATGCGGTTGCGAAGGCGACTGGCTGTCTCAGGTTTATGCGTCCATATAGGCTGAAGAATTTTTAAGATATGCGATGTGGTGACATCCGCAGCCGGTAGGTGCCCGATGATCGGCTCGGCATAGGTAGCGAGTGTGTTTTCCCACTGTTGAGCATGCTTGGCATTCTTCCAGCCGCTTCGGTGGGCCTCAATGTAAGAGCCGGCAACGTCTTTAAACGGAGTTGCCTTAGCGAGCTCCGCTTGCTGCAACTGGCGCTTCGCTTCCCGACTTTTGTCCCGAGCTTCAAGCGGATCCACGCCCGATTTGGATAATTTTCGCGGTTCGAGGGCTTTTTCTCGAGCCTCGCTTAGGCTCGTCTCGGGATATTTTCCCAGCCCCATATAACGGCTTTTTCCCTGGACCTTGTATCGGAACACCCAGCTGGCTCCCGCTCCCCCTGAATTGATTTTCAGGTAAAGGCCGTCGCCGTCACCGGTGAGACCGGGGACACCAGCACGAATGAGTTTTTCTGTAGTTTTTGCGGTTAGCTTACCCATGACCCTATTTCCTGAGTCCACACTTTGGTCCACACTTTGGTGCTGGATTCTGGTGGACCTTTATGGATGTAAAGGAACGAATAATACGCTGGAGACCCCATCTGGCATAGGGATCGCCACACCGTCGTGTACTTCAGTGGACGATAGTTTGGCGGACACCTCCTCCGCCATATCGCAACGTGAAGGCCCCGTTTCCGGGGCCTTCAGCGTTTCTGGGAAGAAGAAAGTAAGTGCTCCCATCTTCTTCCCAAGCAAGACAGAGCATCAGGCTGAATGCATCCTCACCGGCTGTTCGACGTTGGCGCGGCAGGAATTCCGAAAGTCCGTATGGGGTTGCGGCGGGATGCGCGACAAATGTGACCCGCCATAGCGATATGCCGTCTAGATCGGACTGTAGGGAGGTAACCATGCGCGATCCTTTTGAAGAATCCTTGCGTGACATGCTTAACGCCCAGACCGCACATGATGACGACGCTTGTCTGGATCGCGTGTTGAAGACCGCCAACCGCCAGGTTGGCGCTGGCGACCTGTTCGGTCTGATGGGCCATTGTGTGCAGGCCGTGCTGATTGCTCTCAGCAGCGGTGCACCACACACCTCGACTGTCGCGCGCCGCCGTTCTTCGTCCCATTCTTCTTCTTTCGATAGGGCTGACTGATCATGGAACTCGATCCCTGGAGCCAGAGCTTACTAGGTGCGATGAGCGCGCTTTGGGCTCCTGTTGCTGCGTTCATACCGCGTTTGTTTGGCGCGTTACTGGTCGTAGCCGTCGGCTTTGTGGTTGCCAAGCTGTTGGACACCTTGCTATCCAAGGTTCTGGCGAAGGTGGGTGTGGACCGACTCGTTGCCGGCACCGGGGTAACCAAGTTGCTTGGGCGTGCCGGGATTCGCCTGCCGATATCGGCCCTGATCGGAAAGATCGTCTATTGGTTCGTGCTGTTGATTTTCCTTGTGTCGGCTGCCGAATCTCTGGGTCTCGCTCGAGTTTCCGCGACACTGGATATGCTCGCGCTGTATGTCCCGAAGGTCTTCGGCGCAGGAGTGATTCTGCTTGTCGGCGTGCTGCTGGCCCAGTTGGTCAATGGCCTGGTTCGTGGCGCTGCAGAAGGTGTTGGTCTCGAGTATGCCAGCGGGCTCGCGCGGATCGCTCAGGGGCTGGTGATCATCATCATCATTTCGGTCGCAATCGGTCAGCTCGAAGTCAAAACCGAGCTGCTCAACTATGTGATCGCGATTGCTCTGATCTCCGTTGGTTTGGCCGCAGCGCTGGCGCTGGGCCTCGGGAGCCGTGAACTGGTCAGCCAGATCCTTGCAGGCATTTATGTTCGCGAACTCTATGAAGTCGGCCAGCGGGTACGTCTTGAGGGATCGCAGCTGGAAGGCGAAATAGAAGAGATCGGCACAGCCAAGACCTTGTTGCTCACCGATGAAGGTGAGCTGGTCTCGGTCGCAAATAGAGTGCTGCTGGAGCAGCGCGTAAGCAGCCGTTAGGCCCGGTAATCTGCTAAAGTGCGCCGCCCCTTTTCGATGTCTACCGTGAACGGCGGCCACGACTTTTGCCGGTTCGAAGCGTCTTGACTAAAACCCATCCATCTACCACGAGCTACGATCCGCGCCAGCTTTCCGATGAAGAGCTGGTGCAGCGTGCCCATGCCGAGCTGTTCCATATAACGCGTGCTTACGAAGAGCTGATGCGAAGGTATCAGCGTACTCTTTTCAATGTATGTGCTCGTTACTTGGGAAACGACCGAGACGCGGATGATGTTTGCCAAGAAGTAATGCTCAAGGTTTTGTACGGTTTGAAGAACTTTGAGGGCAAGTCAAAGTTCAAGACCTGGCTGTACAGCATTACCTACAATGAGTGCATTACCCAGTATCGAAAAGAGCGGCGCAAGCGGCGCTTACTTGATGCGCTAAGTCTCGATCCGGTCGAAGAAGCTTCCGAGGAAAAAGCGCCGAACATCGAGGAAAAGGCGGGGCTAGACAAGTGGCTGGTTCATGTGAACCAAATTGATCGGGAGATTCTGGTTCTGCGTTTCGTAGCGGAGCTCGAGTTTCAGGAAATTGCCGATATTATGCACATGGGTTTAAGCGCAACGAAGATGCGATACAAGCGCGCACTGGATAAGCTGCGCGAAAAATTTTCGGGAATCACTGAAACTTAACGGCAACAAGCTGTCCTATTGATAGCGAACAGCTTGGGCCTACAGACAGCCGGTTTCCTTAGATTGTTCTGATACTCACCACCAGATGGGGATTTACGGATGAAACTTAAAAACACCTTGGGCGTTGTAATTAGCTCTATGGTTGCAGCCACTTCGCTTAGCGCGCTTGCCCAAGGGCAGGGTGCAGTAGAGGTGGAAGCATTCGGCAAGCACTACTTCTCCGACAGCGCCCGTGGCTTCGAAGACGAAGGCGAGCTTTATGGCGCTGGCGTCAGCTATTTTCTCACCGACGACGTCTCCCTGGGCCTGTCCTATGGTGAGTATCACGACGTCACTTCGGACGATCCGGTAGCGGGCGGCGGCCACAAGAACATCAAGGGTAGCCTGACCTCCCTCGACGCGGCCTACCACTTCGGTCAGCCGGGTGTCGGGCTGCGGCCTTACGTCTCCGCTGGTATGGCTCACCAGAGCATCGGCCAGGCTGATCGTAGCGGTCGTAACCACAGCACCTTCGCGAACATTGGTGCCGGTCTGAAGTATTACTTCACCGAGAACTTCTTCGCCAAAGCCAGCGTTGATGGCATGCACAACATCGATGCTGGTGACAGCGAGTGGATGGCTGGCGTAGGCGTTGGTCTGAACTTTGGTGGCGGTGCGCAGCAACAGGTTGCCCAAGTCGAGCCTACTCCTGAGCCCGCACCGGCTCCGATCGTCGACAACGAGCCAGAGCCGGAACCAGAACTGGTTCGCGTTGAGCTCGACGTCAAGTTCGACTTTGACAGGGCCCGCGTACGCGAAGAAAGCTACAGCGACATCAAGAACCTGGCTGACTTCATGCAACAGTACCCGCAGACCAGCACGACCGTTGAAGGTCACACTGACTCCGTCGGTACCGATCAGTACAACCAACGCCTGTCCGAGCGTCGTGCTCAGGCTGTTCGCGAAGTCCTGGTCAATCAATACGGTGTCGAAAGCCAGCGTGTTGACTCGGTCGGTTATGGTGAAGCTCGTCCGGTTGCCGACAACAGCACCGACGAAGGTCGTCAGATCAACCGCCGTGTAGAGGCCGAAGTCGAAGCACAGGTTCGTTGATTCGTATCTGACTTCACGAAGCCCAGTGCCATAAGGCTGTTCCTCAGGTAGAACGGCCTTATGGTTCATCAAATGGGTATTCGGCTCTTCACCGTCCTTGGTCTTGAGGCCTTGGACGGTGACCAAACAGCACTCTGATTCCTCCCTCCTGCGCTGCCCAGTTCGGGCAACCATCACGATCACTACGGTGCTCGCTCATAGCAAAACCGCAGATCCTGCGGGCATTGCCGTCATCCTGTTCGCCTCCTCAACTGCTCGCCCAAGCCTTTCTTGCGTTTCTGCAATGAGCGGCACGGTTGCTCCCAACGCCAGACCGCAATGACGGTGCGTCACGTCTTGCTTCATCCCCGTTTCATATTGTTGAAAAGCCCGTAACTTTATGCGAGACCAGGCTCAATGTAGATATGCGCCTCAACAACGAGCTGGTCTGCTCGCGAGTTACGGAATCGCTCACCAAGCCGAGTCACAGTATCGATGATCCCTCCGGCTCGGCCAGGTGGTCGGGACGAACCCGGGAAACTGCACCGCTAAACAAAATGCTCACTGTGCTTATTGTCCTCGCTGCGGCTATCTAGAATGGCTGCTCAAATGTCCGCGCCATGGTCTTTGTCATGTCTTCGCGCCGCTCATCGTTGTTGCTCGTGGGTGCTTTCCTCGCGCTCTATCTGATCTGGGGCTCGACCTATTTCGTGATCAAGGTGGGTGTGCAATCCTGGCCGCCGATGTTGCTTGCCGGGCTGCGTTTCGTCATTGCCGGTGGCTTGATGTTCGCCTGGCTGCGGTGGCGCGGTGTGCCGATGCCGACGGCAAAGGAATGGCGATCATGCGCAATCGTCGGGTTCCTGCTGCTGAGCTGCGGTAACGGTGGCGTGACCATCGCCGAACATCTCGGTGTGGCGTCCGCGGTAGCTGCGCTTGCGATCGCGACGGTGCCGCTGTTCGCATTGCTGTTCGGGCTGATCTGGGGCCAGCGCACCACTGGGCTGGAGTGGGGCGGCATTCTGCTCGGGCTGATCGGAATCGGCCTGCTCAATCTCGGTCATAACCTGCAAGCCAGTCCATTGGGCGCAATGCTGGTGCTGATCGCGGCGGCGAGCTGGGCGTTCGGCTCGATGTGGAGTCGACATCTCAGCCTGCCGGGCGGCGCGATGGCGAGCGCTGCGCAGATGCTTGTGGGCGGAGTGGTATTGCTTCTCGGCAGCGCCGCGAGCGGTGAACGTATGCAGCAGGCACCTGATTTCGCCGGCTGGCTTGCGCTTGGCTATTTGACGCTGTTTGGCTCCATCGTCGCGTTCAGCGCTTATCTTTACCTGCTCAAACATGTGCGACCCGCTGCGGCTACCAGCTACGCCTATGTCAATCCGGTGGTTGCGGTACTGCTGGGTATCACCTTTGCCGGCGAGCGGATCGGTGCGGAGGAGTGGTTGGCGATGACGGTCATCGTAAGCGCCGTCGTGCTGATTGGATTGCCGCAATGGCGCCGACCGAGGGTTGCGGCGAGCGTGAGGTCTGCCTGACGCGCTGGTGTTACCAAGGCGCAACGGTTGTATGATGAGTTCGCTTTTCTGTGATTGAGCCTTCCGTGCCACTGTCTAGATAGCACTCATCCGGCCGTGTCACCTAACTCGCGTTTCATCTTCGACAGGCGAATCGATGCCCACAGCAAAATCTTCTGCCAACGACACGTTTTTCATCCTTTCGCTAGTTGTCTTCAACTTCATTTCCTTTATTTCGATCGGCATCCCACTCGCATCGCTGCCGGCCTATATTCACGAAGACCTGGGTTTCAGTACTGCCGTCGCGGGCATCGTCATCGGTGCTCAGTACCTCACTACTTTGCTCTGCCGCCCCTTGGCTGGGCGCCTTGCGGATGAGCGGGGCGCGAAGAAAACCGTGCTGATCGGCATGGCGTCCGGGCTTGTCAGTGGTGTGCTGCTACTGATTTCAGCATTGCTTGAATCCTGGCCGATGGTGGGTATCGGCGTGATGGTCATGAGCCGGCTCGTCCTGGGCTTCACACAAAGCTTGATCGGTATTTCCGCTATCAGCTGGGGCATCACCCGTCTCGGACCGCAAAGCACGGCACGTATGATTTCCTGGAACGGTATCGCGGCCTATGGCGGCGTCGGTATCGGCGCGCCGCTGGGTGTGTTTCTTGCTCAATCGCTGGGGCTGTGGAGTCTGGGGGCGGTGACCATGCTGTTGGCTGCGCTCGGCTTGGCGCTGGCCTGGCGACGGGACGATGCGCCGCTCAATCCGGGGGAGCGGCTGCCGTTCGGTAAGGTGTTGTGGAAGGTCGCGCCGCCTGGCATCGGTCTGGCTTTGGCCACCATCGGCTACGGGACGTTAACGGCTTTCATTGCGCTGTATTACAACGCGCGAGGTTGGGATGGGGCCGCCTGGTGCCTGACGGCCTTCGCCTTCGCCTTCATCGGGACACGGCTACTATTTCCCAATCTGATCAACCGAGTGGGCGGCTACTCCGTCGCGGTGATCTGTTTAGCCGTGGAGATTCTTGGCCTGGTGATGCTTTGGCTCGCCGAGGCGCCGGGCGTTGCACTGGCCGGGTCGGCGCTGACCGGATGCGGCCTGTCCTTGCTCTATCCGGCGTTGGGCGTAGGGGTGGTGTCGCGTGTTGGGGTCGCCAACCGCAGTTCGGGACTCAGCGTGTTCGCCATGTTCTTCGATCTAGCACTAGGGTTGTCCGGCGCGATCATGGGGGCGTTGGCCGTTTACATCGGTATGCAGAGCATCTTTCTCGGTGCAGCTGCCATGGCAGTCGCCAGCCTGGCGATCGTATGGCTGCTGCTGAAGCAGGAGCGCAGGGCGCGGGCCGATTAGCGCGGCTTCTCACGGCTCGCTGGCGGGTGCCGTCGATATATCGCCGTTTTCAATCTGTCCCAGGGCGATGGCTCCGAGATCGGCTTGCAGCTTACTTAGGTAGTGTAGAAAGTTGACGCTGTCATCGAAGCTGAAGCCCTTCAGCCCTTGCTCATAGAACTCCTGGATGCGTACCTGCAGTGTGTCCCAATAGGCTTGGCCTTGAGCGGTCAGCCTGACCAGCCGTGCACGCCCATCGTCCGGATGCGGCACGCGCTGCACATGATGATCGCGCTCCATGCGCTTGAGCACACCGTCCAGGCTCTGGCGGCTGACCACCAGATACTCGGTGAGCTGATTGAACGAAATGCCATCCTCGTAGCCTGGCCGCGATAAAGCTCCAAGCACGGCCCATTGCACGGTGCTGATGCCCATCTCTTTCTGCACCTGTCGCTGCAACACGTTGCCGGTTTGAAACAACCGGAAGAAAAGCCGGTTGGGAATGCTCTTGGTTTCAATCGCGGTCATTTCGTTTCCTTGCGACCCATAGCGGCGCGCGGCGACGCGCAGCCGGCATGAGGGCGGGGTTATCGGGGCAGGTATTCGCGGGCGATGATATTTTTCATGATCTGCGCCGTGCCGTCACCAATCTGTAGCCCTAGCACGTCACGCATGCGCTGAGCGAAGGGCAGATCCTTGCCCCATCCAGTGTGGCCGTGGGCGAGCATGCACTGTTTGACCACATCGAACGCCAGTTTCGGTGCCCACCATTTGTTCATCGCGGCTTCGGCATTGTGCCGCTGACCGGAATCTTTCAACCACAATGCGTAGAAGCATTGCAGACGAGCCGCCTGCACGTAGGTCTGGTACTCGGCGAGCGGGTGAGTCAATCCCTGAAACGCCGCCAATTGCTGGCCGAACGCCTGTCTTTCGGTGAGCCACTGCCAGGTTTCGTCCAGCGATTGCTGAGCCACCGCGAGGCATTGCAGGCCAATCAGTGCGCGGCTGTAGTCGAAACCCTGCATGACCTGCTTGAAACCTTTGCCGTCGTCACCCAGCCGATGGCTGGCGGGCACCTCGACATTGTCGAAGAAGATCGAGCCACGTCCGATGGCGCGCTGTCCGGCATCTTCAAAGCGGGTGGTGCTGATACCGGGCAGGTTCATGGGTACGAGGAAAGCGCTGATGCCGTTAGCGCGCGACTCCTGAGTGCCGGTGCGGGCGAACACGACCGCGACGTCCGCTTGGTCGGCCATGGAAATGGAGGTTTTCTCGCCGTTCAGAATGTAGGTGTCGCCCCTGTTTTCGGCTTTCATGCGTAAGCTTGCCGCGTCGGAACCCCCGCTGGGTTCGGTCAGCGCAATGCAGACGATCCGACGCCCGGCAGTGATCTCGTTCAGCCATTCGCCAGCCAGTTCCGGGCTGGCGTGCTGGCTGATGATCTGGCCGTTGAGCGAGGCCAGCAACGGGATGTAGCCGACATTGAAGTCGCCACGGGAAATTTCTTCGATGATGATTCCGGCGGTCACGCAGTCCAGGCCGCTGCCGCCGTATTGTTCCGGCAGTTCGCCGCCGAGCAGGCCCATGTCGCCCATCTGTTGGATGACTTCACGCTCGATGACGCCCGTCTGGTCGCGTTTGCGATAGCCGGGGGCGAGCACCTCGGCGCTGAAGCGAGCGACGCTACCGCGGATGGCGTTCTGTTGTTCGTTGAAGGCGAAATTCATAAGGTTCTCCAGCACTGCTGCGCCGCTGTTCGATAGATTCGGCCGGGCGCCCCGGTTCCCGGAGCGTCCCGCGAGGCCGAATACGCCGCGTTATTTGTAAAACTTGCGGAAGTCCGGCTTGCGTTTTTCCTTGAACGCGGCGGTGCCTTCCTTGGCCTCGTCGGTGTCGTAATACAGACTCAGCGCCTGCATGCCGAGCCCGCCGATGCCAGCGATGTTTTCGCTGTCGGCATTGAACGAGCGCTTGGCGATGGAGAGGGCGGTGGGGCTCTTCTCGAGAATCTCGTCGCACCATTTCTGTACTTCCGCATCAAGCTCCTCGTGAGGGACTACGGCATTCACCAGCCCCCATTCCAGTGCCTGCTGAGCGCTGTATTTGCGGCACAGGTACCAGATTTCCCGGGCGCGCTTTTCACCGATGACGCGCGCGAGATAGGCGGTGCCGAAACCGGGATCGACCGAGCCGACCTTAGGCCCGACCTGGCCGAAGACGGCCTGATCCGAGGCGATGCTGAGATCGCAGACCACATGCAACACATGCCCGCCACCAATGGCGAAGCCGTTGACACGCGCGATGACCGGCTTGGGCACCTCGCGAATCAGCCGCTGCAATTCCTCGACCGGCAGGCCGATCAGCCCGCGGCCGTCGTACTGGCCTGCATGAGCGCTCTGGTCGCCACCGGTGCAGAACGCCTTGTCACCAGCGCCGGTGAAGACGATAACGCCAACGGATTTGTTCCAGCCGGCGCGGTTGAACGCGTCGATCAGCTCCATGCAGGTCTGGCCGCGAAAGGCGTTGTAACGGTCCGGGCGGTTGATGGTGATGGTCGCGACGCCGTCGTTTTCGGTGTAGAGAATGTCTTCGTAATTCATGATGAGTCTCCTGTTTAGCCGGCCATGGTCAGGCCGCCGGACACGCTGATGACCTGTCCGGTGATGAAATCGGCGTCGTCGCTGGCGAGTAGACAGACGATGCCTGGATAGTCTTCCGGCTGGCCGAGGCGACGCTTGGGTACGGCGTTCTTGAAGGCTTCGAGCAGTTTTTCCGGGTTGTTGGAAGTCGCCGCCACGCTTTTTAGCAGCGCCGTGTCGGTGGGGCCGGGGCAGACCACGTTGAAATTGATGTTCTTGCTCGCCAGCTCACGAGCTAGAGTCTTCGACAGACCAATCAATCCGGCCTTGCAGGCGGCGTAGACCGCCTCGCCGGACGAGCCGACACGCGCGGCATCGGAGGCGATGTTGATGACCTTGCCGCCGCCGGCTTCGAGCATCTTCGGTAGCACCACGTGGTGCATGTTGAGCGCGCCGGTCAGGTTGATGTCGATCAGTTGCTGCCATGTGCCGGGTTCGGTCTTGAGGAACGGCATGAAACGGTCGAAACCGGCGTTGTTGACCAATATGGTCGGCACGCCCAGTTCGCTTTCCACACGGTTCACCGTCTCGACGATCGCGGCGTAGTCGGTGATGTCGGCGGCGTAGGCCTTGGCCTGGCCAGCCGCTTCGACAATCAGTTCAGCGGTCGTCTGAGCGGCCGCTGCGTCGCGGTCGAGCACCGCGACACGGCTGCCCTCAGCGGCGAAACGCAGGCACAGGGCACGGCCAATTCCGCCGCCGCCGCCGGTGATGATCACGGTTTTTTCACGAAGGTCTTTCATGTGCGTACTCCAGTTGAAAACGTGTCAGGCCGGGTTTGCCGCCGAGAGGCAGATGCCCTTGGCCTGTTCGCGCAGTTTGAATTTCTGGATTTTTCCCGAAGGCGTGCGCGGCAAGGCCGGGAGCACCTCAAGGTATTCGGGTAGGTAGTTGCGGGTGAGTTTTTGCTCGAGAAGAAAACTGACCACGTCCTGCAGGCTCAGTGATTGATGGCCTTCATGCAGCGTGACGTAGGCGCAAAGGCGTTCGCCCAGACGGGCATCGGGACAACCGACCAGCGCCACGGCGGAGATGGCCGGGTGCTTGTAGAGCAGGTTTTCGATCTCTACCACTGGCACGTTCTCGCCGCCTCGGATTACGACGTCCTTGGTACGGCCGGTGATGCGGATGTAGCCCTGTGTGTCCATGCGCGCCAGATCTCCGGTGGGAAACCAGCCGTGCTCATCCACGTCGTACAGATCAGGGCGTTTCAGATAGCCGATGAACAGACTGGCGCCCCGCACCAGGAGGTTGCCTTCCGTGCCGTGCGGCACCGGTTCGCCGCGCTCGTCGACAACGCGCACCTCCATGTAAGGCAGCGCCACGCCATCGGTGCCGATGGCCCGCTCCGGGTCGTCTTCCGGGTGCGTCATGGTCACCGCGCCGTTCTCGGTCATCCCCCACGCGGAGACGATCCGGGCATTGATGGCGCCGCCGGCTCGCTCGACCAGCGCGCTCGGTATCGGTGCGCCGGCGGAGACGAAAATGCGTAACGAAGCCAGTTCTTCCTGATGCCGAGGCGCGACTTCGATTAGATCGGCCAGAAACGGCGTGGAGGCCATGGTGAAGGTCGGCCGCTCTGCCTTGGCGACCTGAACCGCGAATGCCGGGTCCCATACGTCCTGCAGTACGCAAGTGCCGCTCAGGTAGACGGGCATCATCAGGCCGTAGAGAAAGCCGGTCTGATGGGCCATCGGCGAGGCCATGAAGACGATGTCGTCCCGGCCCAGATGCAGCCGCTCGGCATAGGGGCGGATGTTGCTCCACAGCGTATTGCTGCTATGCAGGACGCCCTTCGGCTCGCCCGTGGTGCCGGAGGTGTAGAGCAGCTGCACGACATCGTCGCCGTGCGGTCGCCGCTCGGCGAACAGCGCCTGGGTATCGAGTTCTTCTTCCCAGGCGCGATCCAGCAGTACCTGTTGAAAACAGCGGTTTTCTTCCTGGCTGTCGATTACCAGCACATGCTCGAGCGCAGGCAGCTCCCCGCGCAGGCTACCCACCATCGCCGCATAGTCGAAACCGCGAAAGGACTGTGGGATGACCAGCACGCGGCTCTGGGCGTAGCTGAGCATGAAGCGCAGCTCACGTTCGCGAAAGATCGGCATCAGCGGATTGAGCACCGCGCCGATGCGCACGCAGGCGAGGTGCAGCGCGGTCATCTGCCACCAGTTCGGAAGTTGGCAGGACACCACTTCTCCCTTGCTCACGCCAAGCGAGGCCAGGCCGGCAGCCATGCGATTAACGATTTGGTTCAGCTCCGCATAGCTGAGCGCGCGGCGCTCATTTTGATTCACGCGATAGGCGATGATGGCGGGGGAATCGGCTGCGCTGGCTACGGCTTGGTCTAGATAATCCGTAATGATCATGTCATTCCAGGCGCCGGATCCGAGCATCGATGCGCGGCGTTCGGCTGACACCGTTGCGGTGATATTCATGGATAAACCACCTCTTGTTTTGGGTAGCGTTGTTCTTGTCGTGGGCGAAGGGAACTGCTGATCGCTGAGATGGAAGATAAGATCGCATAGATAACTATGTCAACATGTTGTCTTTATTTTGGGCGTAGCTAGACTCGTTGCATACCGCTCAGCCACGCCCTGTGCAAAGCGGGACAACGGGAGAATGCTCTTGGAATACAACAACATCTTGACCGAGCGGCACGGTGCCGTTGGGCTCATTCGATTGAATCGCCCACAGGTACACAACGCCTTGAACGATCGGCTGATGACCGAACTGGGCACCGCGTTGCGCCGGTTTGAAAGCAATAGCGAGGTCCGAGCAATGGTCATCACGGGCAACGAAAAGGCTTTTGCCGCAGGTGCAGACATCGGCGAGCTGCAGCACAAGACATTCGTCGAGGCTTACCTGGAAGATGTCGTCACAGCCAACTGGGAGGAAGTCACGCGCTGTCGCAAGCCGGTCATCGCAGCGGTCGCCGGGCTGGCGCTCGGAGGCGGCTGCGAGTTGGCCATGATGTGCGACCTGATCATTGCGGCGGAAACGGCGCGTTTCGGCCAGCCCGAAATCAAGCTGGGCACTTTGCCTGGGGCTGGCGGGACCCAGCGACTGACCCGTGCGGTAGGGAAGGCCAAGGCGATGGACCTGTGCCTGACGGGCCGTACCATGGGTGCCGAAGAAGCCGAGCGTTGTGGGCTAGTCAGCCGAGTGGTGCCGACAGCCGCCCTGCTGGAAGAGGCCATGCAGATTGCGACCCTGATTGCCGGCTACTCGGAAGTAGCGGTGAAATTGAATAAGGAGGCCGTCAATCTGGCGTTTGAAACCACCTTGAACCAAGGGGTGAAATTCGAGCGCCGGCTGCTGCACGCAAGCTTCGCCACGGCGGACCAGAAAGAAGGGATGCAAGCGTTCACGCAGAAGCGAGAACCTCGGTGGGCTCACCGTTGATCGGTGCCGCCCGCTGCCCGAGCAATTGCAAGGCAGCGGATGCGGCAGGGCTATCTTCCCGTCGCGCACATGCCGAGATCCAGAGAGGCGCGTCTGGCCAGCGCTGCGGCGCTCGGGCGACAGCTGCTCTTGCCTCGTTGCAGTTGCTTCCAGAACTCAAGCGGCTGATTGACGCTCAGGTCAGACTGCTTCACCAGATTTTCCAGGGTTTTGCTGTTCATGCGGCCTCCAATAGCTCAATCCGAGTGGTTGGTGGTCCTTGAAAAAAGTCGCGTCCTTGCGCCAGCCGTCGCGGCTTTCCATTGATGCTGAGAATGCTTGCGGCGGGTTACAGCTTGTTGACAGCGTCATCGACCTCTTGGCCAAGGGACGAACGGTCCGTACGGAAAACGCTATGCCATGCGGGGGAAAAGGAGGGTATACACGCAAAGGCTGATCAGTTCTGGTATTGCCGTTTCGTTGCTATTGAAATGCAACTAACAAAGTGTCATCGCATAGGTATAACTCGCCGGTTGGTTTCGTTTGGCTTATTTAAACCGTTCATCGTTTGTCGTGATTGTTTTCGAACTCTTAAGCGTGTGATGCCCTCCGAGATAGGGAGGCGACTGCACTGCGGGCGTCAGTTTATTTAGCATTTATTCACACTGGAGATAGATCTCATGTCGAATGATAAGAGCGGAAATCCGGGTAACTTTGCAAACGATCGCGAGAAGGCTTCCGAAGCCGGTCAAAAAGGCGGTCATAACAGCGGCGGCAATTTCGCCAACGACCCGCAGCGCGCTTCTGAAGCTGGCCAGAAAGGCGGCCAGAACAGCGGTGGTAACTTCGCAAACGACCGCGAGAAGGCGTCCGAGGCCGGCCAGAAAGGAGGCCAGAATAGCGGCGGCAATTTCGCGAACGATCGCGAGAAAGCCTCCGAAGCAGGCAAAAAGGGCGGCCAGAACAGCCACGGCGGTGGCCGTAACTCCTGATTATTAGTATCAGCTAATAGTCGGCAAAGCGGAGCTCGTTAAGCGAGCTCCGCTTTTTTATGTTATTAAAAAGTTGGTATAGATTCCTGGGGCGAAACGTAATCCGAACTAACTGGCACTGATGGCGTTATTGTTTCGCAGTATATGCTTATGTCTATTAGTTAATAGGCCTGGTTGTATCGAAAGTATGTCAGGCGGTGCATGAAGGTTTCGCTCTTCTTGCAGATGGCTGGCCACGTACTATCCAAAGCAACGGGCCAGCCTTTTTCAGCGAGGTCTGTTACGGGCACTGGCCCGCTTCGTATAGACCCGGGCTGGATTCGCGAACCCAGGCATTGCTACCCGATATCTGACCCAGCGCGTCGTCACCACCCTGTGTGTAATAACCCATTTGGTAGTAGGCCCGGCCGGCTGACAAATGCTGAAGATTGGTGCTGTACCAGTCTTGGCAAGTGTGACCGTCGTTCCCGCCTTCGCCGGCACGACAGGCCTCCGGTTCTGCGGCATACCACGTGCCCGGCTCGCCCTGGTACAGCTTGACTGAAGTCCAGGTATCGAAGGAGGCACCGATGTCCTGACGGTCGGTCAGAGACAGCGCACGCAGGCTGGAAATACCTCCGGCGACGGCACGGCCGGCGCTGATATGAGCGTTGGGTGACGCGCTGGCAACCTCGCAGGTCGCGGTCGGTGCGTTGGGGTCGAACACCGAAACAGTGCGGGTCCGGGTGGCGGTATTGTTATCCGAATCGGTGACTTCATAGGTGCAGTTGTAGTCGCCAACGGTGTTGGTATCTACGCTGGAACAGTCGGCCGTAACCGTCAGGTCGCCGTCTTCGCGGTCGGATGCCGTCGCACCCGGATCGGTGAAGGACTGGCCCAGTGCGACTTTCAGCGGGTTGTCACCCAGCACGGTAATCGTCGGTGTACCGTTCTCGCCGCCGCCATCACGGGCGTGGCGACTGAAGAAGTCCCAGATGATGTCCGGATAACTCGGGCCGGCGCGTACCGCCCAAGGGCCTTCGCTGCCGTTGGTTCCGCCGACCCAGTAATGTCCGTGGTTGGTGTCGGCGGTGTTGGCCGTGTTCTGCGGGCCGTTGAAGAACACCGTCTCGACGATGGACCGCCCGTCGCCTGTCCCGTAGCGGGTGTGCTGGCAGTTGTAGTTGTTCTGATGGTGGGGGCTGCAGGCTGCCTGGCTCTGCTGGGCCTTGGCTGGTGTGTCGTGACTGGTGCCGCCGAATACTTTCAGATGGGCGTCGCGAAGGTTGCGGCCGGCTGGCTGGATGACGGTGCAGTCGTTATTGCTCTGCAGCACCATCAGCGGGATCGTGTAGGTGTCGTTCAGCTCCGTCTGCATGTCGTTGGCGACCTGGTCGACATTGTGAAACGTCGCGTAGCCGGGGCACTGACCAGACAACGAAACCGATGCGGCATCTTCACCATACGGCAGACCGGCGGCGCTCGCCGCAGCGGCCCAGTACTCGTTATGCGTCGTCGCCGCCACGACCGCCATCGCGCCGCCAGACGACAGGCCGGTGATGAATCGCCGGTTGGTGTCGATGCTGTGCTGCGCCTCGACCGCCTGGGCAATTCTCACCAAATCCTGCGGTTCGCCTGCACCTTCATGCTGGTGCTGGTCGAACCAGAAACCCCAGCAGTTCTGGTTGCGCAGGCCGTCGTAGCTGGTGATGAAGGGCGTCACCAGGATAAAACCATTTTGGTCCGCAGCCGCCTTCAAACCCCACTCGTCGAGCGCGTTGGCCTGGGTCTGGCGGCAACCGTGGAGCGCCATCACCATGGGCGCCGGTGTTGATAGCCCGCTAGGGACATATACCTGGTACTGGCGCTCCCGCGAACCGGGATGACTGCCGGCCGGGAGCGAAGCGGAGGTGACGGTGCCCGCCTGTGCGGGCGTTACGGCGGTATTGAGGGCGATCGCTGCGGTGATCGCAAGCAAACCTCGGATCTTCATAGCTTTTCCTTCCATCTTGTTTTTGTAAGGAATCGCGCGGACGGAACATCCCGCAGCGAAGCGGGCCATGCGCATGTTGTGCCATGAGCAGAAATCCCAGTAAAAACAAGGTGTTGCCATGCCCGCACCACGGGAGTGGCGAGCACGCTCCAATAATCTGGACATCGATAGGAGCCGCCCCATGCGCGGTGGTCGACCTAGAGCCCATCAGGCCATTTCATGGCCCGTCCGGATTTCCAGACACCGTCCGCTACGCTGGACAATTCGGCGCTAAGGCAACGACCGGAAATATCCTGACAGCCAATGCCTTTTGAAAACGACAGGGTTTGTGAAACCTTACGGCGACATCCACGTAACGCAGAGAACCTTCTATGACTGAGGCCAAGCAGAGCGGGCAGGCGGGTCTGGAGCAGGTGATCGACGGGATCATCGAGCTTGGCAAGAGGCAGGACAAAGTCGCCATCAACGAGATTCAGGACAGCCTCGGGCGCCGTAGCTTTGGGCCTTTTCTGTTCGTTCCGGCAATCATCGAAATCAGCCCGGTCGGCGGGATACCCGGCCTGCCGACGGTGCTGGCTCTGATCGTTGCGTTGTTCTCGATCCAGATGCTGATGGGGCGCGACCATTTCTGGATGCCGGATTTCCTCGCCAAACGCACGGTCAGCGGCGCGAAGCTCGACAAGGGCCTGAACAAAGTGCGCCGGGTCGTGCGATGGTTGGACAAGATCAGCCGCGCACGCCTCGGTTGGGCCGTCCACAAGGGGTTTCTGCGCCTGATCGCGGTGCTTTGCGTGTTGCTCGCTACTTCGGTTCCGCCGCTGGAGTTGATGCCGTTTGCCAGCACGGCGCCATTCGCGGCGATCGCGCTGTTCGGCCTCGGTATCACCACACGGGATGGATTACTGGTGATCCTGGGACTGATCGTCACAGTCGGCGCGTTCGTACTGGTCGGCATGGGGCTGCTGGGCTGAGCATGGCCACGACAATCCAATGTGCCGTGCTCGCATGTCTCAATTGCGGGCGCGCCTCATGCAGGCCAGGTGCTGGTCGTTGACCCGGTTGGCGAACCAGGCGGTGGTCAGGTTGCGGGTGATTTTCGGACTCTCGAGACGGATGCCCGGAAGCACCGCTCGTGGCAGCGGTTTGCCTGCGCGCTTCTCCGCTAGCTCATACACGCGTTCGTAGAGCCGAGTTTTCTCGAAGCCGTGGGTGTCGCCACGTTCCAGCGCGTTGCGTATCGCGGTTTCGCTCATGTCGAGTTTGCCCGCCAGTGATCGTACCGCCGTCTCGGTCTGCCCAGCCTTGCTGCTGCCGTGAATGATCAGGTCACCATCGAGGGCCAGCTTGCTGCCGCTGGCCCGCGCCACCGCATTCTGGAACGCGGCGTTGCGGCTGGCGTACCAGCCGGCATTGAAGTCGGCGAAGCGATAGAGCGGCTGCGTGTAGCTGGTGGGATAGTCCAGCAGGTGAGCGATGCCGAAGTACATGCCGCCACGGCGAGTGAATACTTCGTCGCGGATCGAGCCCTTGTGCTCGAAGGGGTACTCCCAGCGGCGCGCTTCGGCGAAGGCGATGCTGACCTGCATCGGTCCGCCGGTCTTGACCGGGTTGAGCGTGCCGAACAACTGCTCGCCAAGCGGCACGATGCCAATGAAGTCATCGAAAATCGCACTCAGCTGTTCTTCCGTGCGCACCGCATCCAAGCGCTCGTTGTAGGTCTTTCCATTGGGCGAGCGTACATCCAGCGCAGCATTCACCACGAAGCGCGGGACATGCAGGCGTGCGGCGCGGCGATAAATCTCTTCACGCGAAATCTTGGCCAGGCCAGGCACTGGAGGCGTGGCCTGAAAAGTGGACTCCTGCACGGTAACCGCGAGCACTGCACAGAGATTTTCATCGCTCGGAGGAATTTCCAGCGCATCGAACGCGGCATAGATGTCGGTGGCCCAGCCTTGGCGATCCGGAATGTCGCTGGGGATCAGACGGACGATTTTCGCCCGCACCTCATCGGGACGCGGTGCCGGTATTTCCGGCTGCCGGCTACCGCAGCCGGCCAGGCTCAAAAGTACGACGCTGCCCATAACGGTGAGCGCCCTATGCAAGGCTGCGGTATCGACCCGCCGCGCAATTGCAGTTAAGGATTCGATGGCCGCTGAAGCCTGCCGGTGAGGAAAGTGAAAAGCCATGCCGTTCCGTTTGTCTCGTGCTGTGGGGCTTGGACAATAAAACAGACGAAGCTGCTGACAAAAGCTGCGCCGCAAGGAAGTTTCCTACCAGCCGCTGAACGTTATCCTGAACCCGGCGGCGCGACCCGCTACGAATGCTGGCTTTGATTTCAGTCAGATTTCTGCCGGAACTTGCCCTCTGCGCGTTGTCCCAACCAGACAGATCCGTCCGCACGCCGTGCCCGCACCCGTGCCAATAGAGCGTCTATTCATGAGCGAAAAGAACTTTGATATTCGGCGGCTTGAGCGCTACGGCAGCGATACCTGCGAGTACCTGCTGGCGATCATCACCGATGAGGACCATGCCTCTCTGGTGGAGTTGGACGACGGTGGAACCGGCTGGCAGTCCACGCTGCGTCACGATCGAATCTACCGCGAGGTAGATCCTCACACCGGCCGGCCTCGTTATCGGTTCGAGGACATACCGGAGGATCAGGGCGGTCAGTATCGGCTGATCAGCCAGATCGCCGAAGGCGGGCGGGGCGCCGAGTTTTCCGAGCTTGTGATGTTCGGCAAACGCCTTGTGACCTTCGATGATCGTACCGGCCTTGTCTGCGAGATCCGCGATCAACGCCAGCTGGTGCCGCGGCAGATTCTGATGACTGGCAGCGGTGATGAGGCATTCAAAGGTTTCAAGAGTGAATGGGCGACGCTTTGGAATGATCGAGTCGTTGTCGGCAGCCATGGTAAACGGCCGACTGAAGAGTGGGTGAAAATGCTCGACCGCAACTATGGCGTGCGCAGCGTCGACTGGGCTGAGCGCTACCAGCGCATCCGCGATGCGCTCGGAGTAGGGCCGAACGGCTACGTCATTCACGAGGCGGTCGAATGGCATCCTTATCGCCGCGAATGGCTGTTCTTCCCTCGCAAGATTTCCACCTCGCCGTTCGATCAGGCGATCGACGAATGCGAACGCGGCGCCAATACCTTGATTATTGCCAACGAAGACTTCAGCGAAATTCGTACCGTGCAGGTAGGCGACTGCAATCCCGAACGCGGTATTTCTTCGTTCAAGATCCTGCCGGGGCATCCCGACGAATGCATCGGGCTCAAAAGCGTGGAGATCGGCGACCGCACCGAAAGCTACCTGTTCTGCTTTAACCTCGACGGTGAAGTGTTGCAGGACGATATATTCATCGGTGATTACAAATGCGAAGGGTTAGAAATTCTCTGAACTCCGGCTACGCTGATGCTTTCTCGAAGTAGCCGCAACAGACCGGATCATGAGCCTGCCGAACCGAACGCCCATAGCACCCATTTCCCAATTCTGGCGGGACGCGGCGCTGCCGTTTATCGAAGCACGCACCGTAGCTGACGGACGCCGCGTCTGCTACTCCCGACACAGCCATGAAACCTTTTCCATCGGTTTGATCGACAGTGGCTGTAGCACCTATATCAACCGCCATCATCAGTGCCGTATCGATGCAGGAACGCTGGTATTGATGAACCCGGGCGATGTGCATGCCTGCAATCCGATCGAGAACCAGCCCTGGGCGTATCGCATGCTGTACGTCGATGCCGGTTGGTTGGCTGGTCTGCAGGACGACCTGGAAATGGGCGGCACCGGCTTTCGCCGCTTCTCACCCATCCTGACGCGCGATCCGCTGCTCCAGGCCGGGTTTCGCCATTTCCATGGCGTCTTGACCGATGAGCTTGCCGAACCTTCGCACAAGCACGGCGCCGCGGTGGAGTTCTTCAGTCTGTTGCATCGGCGGTTGCGGCTGGACGTGGCCGCGCCGGTGAGCGACTCGAAGTTGCGGCGCGCTGCCGAACTCATTGCCGACAACTATCAGCGCCCGCTCAGGCTTGACGAGATCAGCCATGCGGCCGGGGTGTCACCGTCGAGCCTGATCCGCTCATTCAAGAAACACTTCGGGATGACCCCGCATGCGTATCTGACCAATCGCCGTGTGCAGTTCGCTCGTGCCGAACTGCGACGTGGCATACCCATTGCCGAGGTAGCGCTGGCGGCGGGTTTTGCCGATCAGGCGCATCTGCAGCGCGCTTTCAAGCAGTTGCTGGCGGCCACTCCTGGACACTATCGCGGCGTACGTTGCGCTGATAGCGTTCAGAACAACAGCAGATAAGCTGCGCAGCCCGCTAGTAGTGCGGCCATGATGCGGTTGAACAATCGCACCCGCGCGGCGTTGTTCAGGTAGTGCTGCAAAAAGGTCCCGGCATAGGCCCAGCAGGCCAGCGAGGCGTAACAGATCACGAAATAGATCGCCGCGAAGCGCCACACCGAGGGCGCATCGCCGGCCGCCGCGAACAAACCCATGCCGGCGACCGAGGCCAACCAGGCCTTGGGGTTGAGCCATTGCATCGCCGCGCCATAAAGCATGCTGGGCCGCACCGCCGGTTTGTCAGCGTTCAGACTCCCATCGTCGGTAGCCAGCCGAAATGCCATGTACAACAGAAACGCGACGCCGGCTAGCCGGATCGACTGGGTCAACCAGGGCCAGCGCAACAGCAGCTCGCTCAGCCCGAGGCCGATCAACAGCAGTAATAGGGTGAAGCCGATGGTCGCGCCACTGACGTGGCGCATGGCCTGACGCAGACCGAACTGCGCACCGGCACTGAGGGCGACGATATTGACCGGGCCGGGCGAGATGGAAGAGGCCAGCGCAAAGGCCGCCATGGACAGCAACAGACTCATCGGTAACTCCTAATTCACGCAGGGGATGTCAGCGCTAAGGCTGGGAGCGAACGCAGCGCTGGTATTGAACGAAATGCGCACGGTGCTCGGATGATGGTGACTGGCGCAGCGAAGGGCGTGCTGCAAGAACATTTGACCCGGCTACCGGGCACCGGTCGTCATTGGCCTCCGCGCCGATGCGGAAGAGTTGTCGGCATGCGCAACAGCAATGGATGCGACGCGCAATTGCCATCGAAGCGGCGTAAAACTCGGCATGCTTGGCGCAGTCCAAGCTGGCGCGGCGCTATTGCCGCGCGTCAATCACCAGGAGATCCGATGGCCACTATCGACCTGCTGATCAGCGATTGCGATGGCGTGATCGTCGACAGCGAGATCATCAGCCACCGCGTGCTGTTCGAGTCGCTGAGCCTCCATGTTCCGGCGGACCTGCTGGGCGATGCATTGGAAGGGACGTTCGGCCTGACGGTGCCGAGTATCATCGACCTCATCGAAAAGCGCTTCGATTTGAAGTTGCCGAAGACTTTCGATGAAGATCTGCGGCGTCACAGCGAGAAAGCGGTAGCCGAGCAAGTCCAGGCCATCCCAGGCGTACGTGACGCACTGCTTGCCATCGATCTGCCGCTTGCGGTGGCGTCCAACAGCCGTCTGCACAATGTCGAGTCGTCGCTGCGCCGCGCCGGGCTGACCGAGCGGGTTGCTGGGAATATCTTCTGCGCCGAAATGGTGGCTTCGCCGAAGCCCGCGCCGGATGTCTATCTGCTGGCTGCCGAGCGCATGGGCGTCGCGCCGGGGCACTGTCTGGTGGTTGAGGACAGCCCGACCGGTGTCCTGGCGGCACGCACCGCGGGCATGCAGGTGATCGGCTTTACCGGCGCGAGCCATATTCCCGCCGGGCACGATCAGGCGCTGCGGGAGCTGGGCGTGGCGACCGTGATCAACGACATGCGTGAACTGCCGGCTGCGGTCGCGGCGCTGGCGGGCTGAAACGAGACGGTCTACGAAGAAACCCCTTTTTTTCGCAACGGTGCGGTGACGCTCTTGTCTGTACTGAAACGGACCTGAGCGCGAGTCGCAGATGATCGAGCGTTGGAAGTGGTTTCTCATCCGCATCAGCAGGCGACCCTGGTTCAGGGCCAGCCTGTTTTCTGTCCTGGGCATCGCGGCTGCGCTGGTGGCATTGGCTGTGGCGCCCTATATCCCCGACGATGTCCCGACCAAGATCGGCTCCGATGCGGTCGATAACATCCTTGGCGTGCTGGCATCGAGCATGCTCGCGGTCACGACCTTTTCGCTGAGCATTATGGTGGCCGCCTACGGTTCGGCGACCAGCAACGTCACCCCGCGGGCCATCTCGCTGCTGGTGGAAGACCCCACGACGCAAAACACCCTGTCCACCTTCATCGGTTCGTTCATCTTTAGCCTGGTCGGCATCATCTCCCTGAGCACAGGGCTTTATGGTGATAAGGGCCGGGTCGTATTGTTCGCGGCGACAATCGTTGTCGTGGTTTTGGTGGTCTACGCGTTGTTGCGCTGGATCGATCAGCTGTCGGGGCTGGGTAGGGTCGCGGAGACCACGGCGAGGGTGGAGGACGCCGCAACCCGGTCGTTGTGCCAGCGCATGGAACAACCCTATCTGGGTGGCTGCCCGCTCGAGGTTGACCCCAAAGCGCTGCCGGGCGCGCGTCCGCTGTACGCCCGGAAGATTGGCTTCGTGCAGCACATCGACATGCCGGCATTGGGCACGTTGACCGAGTCGGAGAGCAGTTCGGTCTATATCTGTGTGCTGCCGGGTACCTTCGTCGAGCCGACGCAGCCGATCGCCTGGTCCGTGGGTGTAGGCGAAGAGTGTGACGACGCACTGCGCGCGGCCTTCGTCATCGGCGCACAGCGAACCTTCGACCGCGACCCACGCTTCGGAATGACCGTCTTGGCCGAGATTGCGTCGCGAGCCTTGTCGCCTGGTATCAACGATCAGGGGACCGCAGTTGATGTAATCGGTCGCGGTCTGCGCGTGCTGTCGCATCTATCCAGGCCGACTCCACCGGAGGAGCCCAAATTTGACCGGATATTCGCACCTGGCCTGAGCGTGGCGGACATGCTCGACGACTTCTTTACACCCATCGCGCGCGACGGGGCTGCGCTGGTCGAGGTGGGCATATGTCTGCAGCAGGCGCTGGCATCGCTGGGGCGGCTGGGTGACGCAGCGGTCAGAATCGCGGCCGACCGACATATCGAGCTGGCGCTCAAACGGGCAGAAGCCGCGCTCGTTTTGCCCGAGGATCATCTGCGTGTACGCCAAGCGGCCGAACAGGCCGGGTTCGAAACGACCGGCCTGGATGCGATCAGATAAACGATCCCTATCGGAAATTGCTGCGGCGAAACCTTACGGTTCCTTTACCTCCGCTTCACACGAAGCTGACTGTACAAGGCGTAGAGTTCTTCACAGGCTGACGGAACAGCTTGCTCCCTTGGGTGGGTTTGCCGTGGCCGGGCTGTTGAACAGCGTTCGAGCGCACGGCGGCCCGCTGCTTTTTTTGGCTAGATGGCCACACTCAAGTTCGTTTAACCAATTTTCCATCGTGGGAGACCTGTCACCATGATCCTTCGTAAAGACCTTCTGGCAGTCGTAGCCGGCGTGGCGTTATTCGGACAGGCGCTGATCGCCTATGCGGATCTGCCGGATTTCACGCCGCTGGTCGAAGATGCCTCGCCGGCGGTCGTGAACATCAGCACCAAGCAGAACAAACCCGCGCGTGGCGCGCTGGCACAGACTCCGGATCTGGAAGGCATCCCGCCCATGTTCCGCGAGTTCTTCGAGCGTGGTATCCCGCAACGGCCCGAGCGCCGAGAGGCTCAGTCGCTGGGTTCGGGCTTCATCATTTCAGAAGACGGTTATGTGCTGACCAATAACCACGTGGTCGCCGATGCCGATGAAATCATGGTGCGTCTGCCTGACCGCAGCGAACTGCAAGCCAAGCTGGTCGGAGCCGACCCGCGCAGTGACGTGGCGCTGCTGAAAATCGAAGGGGACGATCTGCCGACGGTCAAGCTCGGTAGCTCCGAGGCGTTGAAAGCAGGCGAGTGGGTTGTCGCCATTGGTTCCCCGTTCGGCTTCGATCACACCGTGACGGCTGGCGTGGTCAGCGCGACCGGTCGCAGCCTGCCGAACGAGAGCTATGTGCCCTTCATTCAGACGGACGTAGCGATCAACCCAGGCAATTCGGGTGGCCCGCTGTTCAACCTCGACGGCGAAGTGGTGGGCATCAACTCGCAGATCTTCACCCGCTCCGGTGGCTTCATGGGGTTGTCGTTCGCCATCCCGATCGACGTCGCCATGGATGTCGCCAACCAGCTGCGTGAAGACGGCAAGGTCAGCCGCGGTTGGCTCGGGGTGGTCATTCAAGAGGTGAACAAGGATCTGGCCGAGTCGTTTGGTCTCGAGCGTCCCGCCGGTGCGCTGGTGGCGCAGATCATGGATGGTGGCCCGGCAGCCAAGGGCGGCCTGAGGGTGGGTGACGTGATTCTGAGCGTCAACGGCAAGTCCATTGACATGTCCGGCGATCTGCCACACCTCATCGGCGCGATGAAACCCGGCACCACCGCCAAATTCGAGATCGTGCGTGACGGCGACCGCGAGACCTTGAGCATCGATGTCGGTGCCTTGCCCGCAGACGGCGATTTGCTGGCCTCGGCTGGTGGCGCGGGCGGTACTACCCATAGCGATAACCGCCTCGGTGTTTCGGTGACCGAGCTGACCGACGCACAACGTCAGGCGCTCGAAATCAACGGTGGTGTGGTGCTCAGTGAAGTCAACCAAGGCCCTGCGGCGATGATCGGCCTGCGTCCGGGTGACGTCATCACGCATCTGAACAACCAAGCCATCGACTCGGTAGAAACCTTCAGTCAGGTGGTCAAGGCGCTACCGAAGAATCGCTCCGTGTCGATGCGTGTGCTGCGCGACGGACGGGCTAGCTTCATTACGTTCAAACTACCGAAATAACGACCTAGCCCTGAACACGAACTCCGGCCCGCTTCATGCGGGCCTTTTTCGTGCCCATGACTGTTTGGTTAGACGAGCGATGGCGAAGACGGGCCGTTGGAACTTACCGAACGATAGGGGCCGGGCTGCAACGTTGCGTCTTATATACGCGTTGTGTGGCCGCCGGATTATTAGCGAGTTTCGCAGCGGGGCGACGGGGGCGGGCCACCAGTTCGCCGCCGCAGTTGGGGCAGATGAAACCAAGTTTCGACTCCGCGCACTCCGTACAGAAGGTGCACTCGAAGGAGCAGATCAACGCTTGCGCAGATTCTGGCGGCAAATCAATGTTGCAGCATTCGCAGCCAGGCCGAAGTTCTAACATGCAAATCTCCCAAGGATTCAATTATCTGGCAGCGCCTTGCCACCTGAAGATGTGAATGAACTGGTCCGTAGCAAGGACCCTCCAAGTGCTGATACTCGTCGCACGGATTGCTTAAACTAATGCGTGCCGCTCGGCGACGCACCGTTTCGCCGAGTTTTTTACGCCTTGATTCCAATCAGGGTGTCAGGGGAAGAACTATTGAATCAGGCAAGAGCGAAACCGACCCGCTCGGTACCGTTGCGCAGCCGTCTGCTGACGATCGCGCTTGCCGGAATTCTGCCTCTGGCACTGGTCGCCGGGCTGGGTCTGGTATCGATAGTCAACGATCAGAAGCTACTGGCGAAGCAGCGTAGCCTAGAAGCCACACGCCTGGCCGCCACGGCAGTCGAGGTCGAACTCAGGCGCTCCCTGGACGTGCTGCAGGCGTTATCGCAATCAACGCTGCTCGATGAGGATGATATCGACAGCTTCGCCGGTATGGTCCATCGCGTATTGCCCTCGGTGCCTAGCTGGTATGCCCTGCTCGTCATCACACCGGAGGGCCAGGTCATCCGGCGTATTTCGCGGCACGACTCGCCCGCATCCGAGGCGATTGCCGAGCCGCGCAGTTTTGCTGAACTGATGCGCACCGGTGAGCCGCAGGTGGGCAATATGGGGCTGGGCCCCGGTGGGCTATGGGGGATTCCCATACGCGTGCCGGTCGATATCGAGGGGAACATTCGCTACGTCCTGACCGCGGTGCTCAAGCCTGAATCCATCGTCGAGGTCATCAGCGACCGTCGATTACCTCAGGGCTGGATCACCACAGTGCTGGATGCCAGAGGCATGCGCATCGCACGTTCTCAGCGGCACCAGGAAACCGTGGGGCAGCCGGCATCTCCGACTCTCCAGAGCATGCTCGTGGACAATCCCGCCGATGAAGGAGTGGGCATGGCCATGACGGTCGAAGGTGCTTCGGCGTACACCGCATTCGTCCGCCTGCGTCCGTCGAGGTGGGTCGTCGCCACGGGTGCGCCAACCGAAACGGTGGAAGCTGGCGCCGCTCGGGCTTTCACGCTCTATGGCGGCGGACTGTTGCTGTCCCTGATGTTTGCCGTCGCCGCGGCGTTGTTCGCGACGCGGCGAATCAACGTGCCGATGCGTCAGTTGCGCCGGGCGGCGCAGGCCATCGGTCAAGGCCAGTCGTTACAACAGGTACCGGACAGCGAAATCGAAGAGGTGCGCGAGGTAGGCCAGGCACTGGCTGCCGCTGCGCAGGCGCGTAGGGCGAGCGAGGCCGAACGTGACAGCATGTTGTCGCAGCTGGAACTGGCTCAGCAGGACCTGACCGAGCAGATAAGCGATCTGAATTCACTGCACACGCTCGGTAACCGATTGCAGCAATTGCCAACGCTGGATGCTCAGCTGCAGGCGATTATCGATGTGCTGTGCGAGCTGCACGGTGCGACCCATGGCCTGCTGGCGCTAAGCGATGGCCAGTCGCCCTTGCGCATTCATGCGTCGAAGGGTTTTTCGCCGGCCTCGCTGGAACTCATGGACAACGTAGCGCCCGGACTCGGCGTTTGCGGCGCAGCGGTACAGGAAGGCTGTCGGGTGGTTGTGACGGACACCGAAACCGATCCGCGCTTCACCGGGTTTCGCGTCGTGTCCCGTATCGAAGGGTTCCGCTCCGCTCACAGCACACCGATTCTGCATAGCGACGGCAGTGTCCTCGGCACTCTGACCGTGCAACTCAAAGAGACGCGGCCCCCGACCGAGCGTGAAATTCGTCTGGCCGATCTTGCGGCTGGCCTTGCTGCGGTATTCATCGACCGGGCACGGGCGCAGAGCAAGGCCGGCATGCTTGAGAGGCGACTGCAGGTGGCGCTGGATTCCTCCACCGTTCCGTTCGCCATTCTTTCCCCGCACCTCAATGCTGCGGGCGAGTTACATGACTTCCGGCTGGACTTCATCAACCCGACCGGTGCCGAGAGCTTGCAGGGAACGGTTGTTGAACTGACGGGGCGGCACATCAACGAAGTGCTCGGACCCAATGCCAATCCACAAGCGATCGACACCCTTGTGGCGGCGGCGACGCAGCAACAACCGCGTGACGTAGAGATGCGCAGCACTGCCTTTGCCAGCGAGCGCTGGGTGCGCCTGATCGCCACGCCTTTCGAGCACAGGCTCGCCGTCTGGTTCGCTGACGTGACCAAATCCAAACGTCAGGAGCAGGCGATCCTGGAGGCTGATCGGCGCAAGGATGAGTTTCTCGCGACACTGGCGCATGAGCTGCGTAACCCGCTGGCGCCCATTCGCCTGGCTGCTGGCCTTTTCGGCTCTCCCTCTGCATCCGAAGCCCAGAAGTTGCGTAGCCAGCAAATCATCGAGCGGCAGGTGCGACATATGGCCCTGCTGCTGGACGATCTGTTCGATATCTCCCGCATCACCCTCGGTAAGCTGGTGTTGCGCAAGGAATCACTGGATCTCCGAGCGGTGGTCGAGGCTGCCGTCGAAACTGCACGGGCCAAAATCGAGTCAAAACGACATGAGTTGATCGTCGAGCAGCCGACGGAACCGATCCTGCTCGACGCCGATCCCCTGCGGCTCGAGCAGATACTCGTCAATTTGCTGAACAACGCCGCCAAGTTCACCGCTCAGGGTGGACAGATCCGAGTTCGCGCCGCGTTGAAAGAAGGAATGGCAACGGTGTCGGTGGCCGATAACGGCTTAGGCATTGCTCGCGAGCATCTCCAACTGATTTTCGAACGATTCGCTCAGGTGCCAACGACCCAAACACAGGTCAATGCTGGCCTGGGCATCGGGCTGGCGCTGGCCAAGGGGCTGGCCAATCTTCATGGCGGCGACATCCGCGTGAGCAGCGAAGGGGTAGGGTTGGGGGCGGAATTCGAGTTGAATCTGCCGGCGCTGGCCCCACCGCAGCGCGACGCGCAGTCTGTGAAAGCCGGCGAGTCTGCGGCCCATACGCGGCGGGTTTTGGTCGCTGACGACAACCGGGATATCGCCGAAACCATGGCCGAAGTCCTCCGGTTGGAGGGCCACGAGGTACATCTGGCTTTCGACGGCGTCGAAGCCTTCGAGCGCTATCGGCAGCTCGAACCAGAAGTGGTGTTATTGGATATCGGCATGCCTGGCCTGCGTGGCGATGAGGTTGCTCGGATGATCCGCTCGTCGGATTCACGTGTTCGGCTGGTAGCGATCACCGGCTGGGGGCAGCCGAGCGACAAGGAAAATGCGCTGGCGGCCGGGTTCGATGTACACCTGACCAAGCCCGTCGATATCGCCCAGCTGATAGCACTGGTGGGCTCCTGAAATCATGCCTGTAACGCGGGTGATGGTTTCATGGCGCGCCGCTGAAGCGATCGACTGCATCGTTCCTTAGTCGTACGGCAGAAAAAATTGTGTTGCAAAGGGGCCGTTTTCTGGCACCTTGAGCACGACTGCATCACTGGATCGATTTCGATCGGTCCGGCACATGAAGTATGTGGACTCGGGAGAGACTGCCGCGACATCGTCGCCGGCAGCGCCGAAGGAGCAACCGCCCCGGAAACTCTCAGGCAAAAGGACCGATTCCACAGGTTTGACTCTGAAGAGCCGTCGGGTGTCGTCGCCCGTCGCACCGAAGGAGCAAGCGGACTCCGCTCGTTGGAGCTCGCGAAACTCTCAGGTCCAGAACAGAGGGGGCGTCTGATCCGCATGTCGCGGACGGACTCTAACCCTTGACGTTCTGGAGCGACACAATGAAAACAATCGCTGTCATTGGTGGCGGTATCACCGGCATCACCACCGCCTATGCGTTGGCCAAGCGCGGTTTCGACGTAACCCTTTTCGAAAAGCACCGCTACGCCGCGATGGAAACCTCCTTCGCCAACGGCGGGCAGCTCTCCGCCTCGAATGCTGAGGTCTGGACTCACTGGTCAACCATCCTCAAGGGCATGAAATGGATGCTCAAGAGCGACGCGCCATTGCTGGTCAACCCCAAGCCCAGCTGGCATAAGCTGTCCTGGTTCGCCGAGTTCATCGGTTCCATCCCGCAGTACCGTCAAAACACCATCGAAACCGCACGCCTGGCCATCGCTGCCCGTGAGCATCTGTTTGCCTGGGCTGAAGAAGAGGGCATCGACTTCGATCTGAAGAAGGCCGGCATTCTGCACATCTACCGCGACAAGGCTGGCTTCGAGCACGCTGGCACAGTCTCCACACTGCTGGCCCAGGGTGGGCTGCCGCGCCGCAGCGTGACGCCAGACGAGATGCGGGCCATCGAGCCAACGCTGGCGGGGCAGTACTACGGCGGCTATTACACCGAGTGCGATTCCACCGGCGACATTCACAGTTTCACCAACGGCCTCGCGGCGGCGGCCATTCGCCTGGGCGTCGAATGCCGTTACGGCCAGGATGTTAAAGCTGTGGCGACCAACGGCAGCCAGGCTAGCGTCATTCTCGGCACGCCAGGCGGCGACGAAACACTGGAATTCGACGGCATGGTCGTCTGCGCCGGTACGGCTAGCCGCGCGCTGGCTGCACAACTGGGCGATCGGGTGAACATCTATCCGGTGAAAGGTTATTCGATCACCGTCAACCTCAACGACGAAGCCAGCCGTGCCGCAGCTCCGACCGTGAGCCTGCTGGACGACGAAACGAAGCTGGTGACCAGCCGCCTTGGTGATAACCGCCTACGCGTCGCCGGGACCGCTGAGTTCAATGGTTACAACCGCGACATTCGGGCCGATCGTATCCGTCCGTTGGTGGACTGGGTCAACGAATGCTTCCCAGGCGTCAGCACTCAGAGCGTCGTGCCTTGGGCCGGACTACGCCCGATGATGCCGAACATGATGCCCAAGGTCGGCCGCGGCAAATCGCCCTGCATCTTCTACAACACTGGCCATGGCCACCTGGGCTGGACCCTGAGCGCCATTACGGCGGACATGATCGGTGACGTAGTAGGGCAATCGCTGGGCTCACAGGCGCCAATATCCACCGGAACCGGACAGGCTGCATTAGCCTGACCCCATACTGATAGTCGCGGCTAATGCCGCGACTATCACTCATCCCGAGTCAGCACTTCCAACAGCTCGATCTCGAAGAGCAGGTTCGAGTTCGGCTTGATGTGTTCGCCGATCTGTCGTTCGCCGTAGGCGAGATGGGCGGGAACGAAGAGTTTGCGTTTGCCCCCGACCTTCATACCCATCAGCCCAATGTCCCAGCCTTTGATGACGCGTCCGGTGCCGATTACGCATTGGAACGGCTTGCCGCGATCGTAGGATGAATCGAAGGTGGTGCCGTCTTCCAGCTGGCCTCGGTACTGAGTGGTGATGAGGGCACCCTTGACCACTTCTTTACCGTCGCCGACCTGGATATCCTCGATCTGCAGTTCGTTGCTCATCGATTTCTCTTCTTATGCGTTTGACCAGCACCTGGCGGGCGCCGAGATGATCCCGCAGCGGGTGAACCTCATGTGCTGCCGGCGGGGGCAGGCATTTTACCGTCCTGCGTGGTGGATTCCTGCCCATCAGTGCTTTCACTGAGCGGGTGAATCGATGATGTCGTTCCAGTCTGGGTGCTTCTTCACATAGGCGGCGACGAATCCGCAGACCGGTACGATGCGCTTGCTGCGCTGGCGGGCATCGTCGAGTGACTGGCGAATCAGTACGCTGCCCATGCCTTGGCCTTCGAGGCTCGGATCCACTTCGGTGTGGGTAAACACCAGGCTGTCTCCGTCTTCGCGGTATGCGGCAAAGCCGAGTGTTTCGCCTTCGATGTCCAGCAGGTAGCGCTGTTGATCTTTGTCGTGTCGAACCTTCGCGTTGTTATCGCTCATCGGTGGTTTCCTAGGATGGTAAGCAGGGCAGGGCGCGCCAGAAGGTGGCGGCCGATTCACTCTTGATCGACTTCGAACTACAGCTCATCGACCAGCCGTTTGCCCAATTCCGTGCCGCGCTCGAGCGCTTCGTCGAAGCTGCGGTAGTGCTGGGTCTGGTCCACGCTCACCGGGACGACGATCTCGCGATCTTTCACGACCTCGGCGCCCACCGCCCAAAGCGTCTCGCCAAAGGTTTCGTATTCATAACCGGTGAGATGCACGATTACGTCGTGGTCGCGATAGACCAGCCGGTGGCTGTGCGGAATCTGGTGATCGCTGCCGTTGGGGATGTGCGCAGGGGTTTCGAAGTAAGGTTGTTCGGCGTCCGGTTTGACTGCCTTGGTCATCGCTGGGCCTCCCATGGGTTGTCTGGGTTGGGCCCGATATCGATGTGCATCGTTCCATGGTGAGGAGCGCGAGCGACGGGCGCATCGCTCTGCCGGCGTTTCCCCATCGCGGCAAGTGACCGATGAGTTCTGCAATAACGCATGAGCGATCTGCAGCATTTTCCTGTTGTTCTGCTGATTCATCCGGTTAGCATCGGCTGAACCGCCGCGCCGGATTGGCCGGAGCGACCCCCATTCAACAGAAGAGAACCCCCATGACTGAACGCGAAATCGTCGTTGTCGGTGCGGTGCGCACGCCAATCGGCTCCTTTGGCGGCGCGCTGAAGGACATCGATCTGACCACCCTGGCGACGACCGTCTGCCGCGCAGTGCTGGAGCGCTCCGGCACGCCGGCGGATGCCGTTGGCCACGTGGTGATGGGCAACGTGATACCCACCGAGCCGCGGGATGGCTATCTGGCACGAGTCGCTGCGGTCGACGCCGGCATACCGCTGGAAACTCCCGCGTTCAACGTCAATCGCCTGTGCGGCTCAGGCCTGCAGGCAATCATTTCCGCCGCGCAGTCGATCCTGCTCGGCGATACCGATGTAGCCATTGGCGGCGGCGCGGAGAGCATGAGCCGCGGGCCATTCATTGTGCCGAACATGCGCTGGGGCGCGCGTCTCGGTGATGGCGCTGTGATCGACTACATGAACACGCTCCTGCACGATCCCTGGGGCAAATTCCATATGGGCGTGACCGCGGAGAACGTAGCCGAGCGCTACGGCATAAGTCGCGAACAACAGGATGCCTTGGCATTGGAAAGCCAAGCGCGTGCCGCCCGGGCGCTGGAGAACGGCTACTTTCGCGAACAGATCGTTCCGGTCGAAATCCGCAGCCGTAAAGGCACCGCTTATTTCGACACCGACGAGCATCTGCGCGCCGACCTAACTCTGGAGCGCCTTGCGGCATTGAAGCCGGTGTTCAAAAAGGAGGGCGGCACCGTAACCGCAGGCAACGCGTCCGGACTGAACGACGGTGCCGCGGCGCTGATACTGGCCGAGGCGGGACGGGCGAAAGCACTCGGGCTGACGCCCATGGCGCGATTGGTCGGTTATGCCCATGCCGGCGTCGACCCGGCCTACATGGGCATTGGTCCGGTGCCGGCAGTGCGCAAGGTGCTGGAGCGTACCGGGATCAGTCTGGACCAGATCGATGTGATCGAGGCCAACGAGGCCTTCGCCGCCCAGGCCTGCGCGGTGATGCAGGAGCTCGGTATGGACCCGGCGCGAGTCAATCCCAACGGCTCTGGCATCTCGCTCGGGCATCCGGTGGGTGCGACCGGCGCGATCATCACAGTCAAGGCGATCCATGAGCTGCAGCGCATCCAGGGCCGCTATGCGCTGGTGACCATGTGCATCGGCGGTGGACAGGGCATCGCGGCGATCTTCGAGCGCTGCTGACCGGGAGCGCGGCATTTAGCAGAAGCCGTTCAGATGACTGAAGATTTCGCCGTTCCAGCCGACAAGGCTCTAGCGAGGTGATATCTACGCCACGAGAACGGCTTTCCCACAGGATCATTCATGAATAACACATCCGCCACCGACTCCTTATCGCTTCTGCTGTTCACGCTGCGCAGCGGCAAGCAGATGGCGATCAACCTGTTGAAAGTCAGCGAGATCATTCCGACGCCATCGCTGACCCGGCTTCCCGAGTCGCATCCCCATGTGAAGGGCGTCGCCACGCTGCGGGGTCAGCCGTTGACGGTCATCGACCTGAGCTTGGCGATCGGCATGGCGCCGCTGCAGGACCCCAAAGGCGGTTGCCTGATCGTCACCGAAATCAGCCGCTCGAAGCAGGGGCTGCACGTTCAGGCGGTGGTGAAGATCGTCCACATCCAGTCTTCGAAAATCCTGCCGCCGCCGTACGGTGCGCGCAACAGCTCCTTCATTACCGGCACGGCTGAGGTAGACGGCGAGCTGATCCAGATTCTCGATGTGGAAAAGGTGATCCACACCGTCGCGCCTGCTCCCGCAGAGGCCGACATCTCCGATTTGGATGATCAGGACGCGCAGCTGCTTACCGAAACCCGCGCCCTGATCGTCGATGACAGCCAGGTGGCCGTGCATATGTCGGTATCGGCCCTGAGCAAGATGGGCGTCACCTGCCATGCGGTGCGCAGCGCCCGTGAGGCCTTCGAGAAGCTCGACAGCCTGAAGGACAGCTACGAAGCGATCAACGTGGTGGTATCGGATATCGAGATGCCGGAGATGGACGGTTACTCCTTCACCCAGGCGCTGCGTAAGCATCCCGACTACGCCTCTATTTACGTGCTGCTGCATACCTCGCTGGACAGCACCATCAGTACCGACAAGGCAAAGACGGCCGGGGCCAATGACATCCTCACCAAATTCTCCCCGCCGGAGATGGCCAAATGCATGTTGCGTGCGGCGCGGGTGATCCATCTGGGTGAGGACGTCGCGGCAGGCTGATCAGCCGTTCCGATGACGCCCGGCTGGTGATGGCGCTCCATCCGTAGCCCACCGAGCGGCTTTGCCGGTTCGGTGGGCTTCTCGTCAGCATCTGCCGTTCGATCCTCAGCATTTTGCGATGTATGAATCCTGTTCTGTGCTCAAGCTTCATGGCTGGGCGCCGATACGGTGCGCGCGGGACCCAGGCTGGCCGCAAATAAAAACAATCATTCAACCTGAAAGACCCTGAATCGAATTTTGAATGGACGTTTTTAATGAACAGCTGGTTTGGCAACATCGCGATCAACAAGAAGTTGGGGCTGGGCTTTGGCTCGGTGCTGATATTGACTCTGGTATTGGCCTGGAACGGTTGGGGTAGCCTTGGCAGCGTCATCCAGCGCAGCGGATGGATGACTGAAATATCCGCCTTGAATGACACGCTTACCGGGCTGCGGATTGCCCGGCTGCAGTTCATGCTGGCCAACGGCGATCAGGTTTCTACCGAGCGCCTTGACGACAAGCTCGAGATCTATCTGGCTCAGCAGTCGAAGCTCCTCGGCACTTTCAAGAACCCCATCAATGTGGAGATGCTCAAAGAGCAGAGCGGGTTCAACGACGACTATCAGCGTTCGCTCGACAAGATGCGCAAGGCCTACGTCGAAGCGAACGCCGCGCAAGGGGCGGTCATCGCCGCGGTCGGCGTTCTGGAAGAGCGGACTGGCGCGATCTATCAGCGAGTGATCGGCCTATCGGACTATGACAGTTCCCGTTTTGCGCAACTGCAAGGCATCGCGCGGATCAGAGAAGAGCTGAAGCAGGTACGGTATTTATTCAGTGCCTATACCGCCAAGTCTACCGCCCAGAACGGTGATGCCATGATCGCTCAGCTGGATGCCGCGCAGTCTGCCCTGACTCAGTATGAGCGGACGTTGGAAGGCAGCGCGAATGATCTGAATGTGATCGAAACGACGCTTGGGCAGTACCGCACGGCCCTGCTGAATTTCCGAACTGCGACCGACACGATTGCCGTTGCACGCCAGGAAATGACCGACGTCCAGGCCGAAATCGTCAGAATCAGCGACGCCTTGTATCAGTTTCAGCTGGATCGGCTAGACATCGAAAGCGGCGACGCGCGCACTCGCCTGATCGTCAGCACTCTGCTCGCGCTCCTGTTGGGCATCCTGGCGGCATGGGTGATCACGCGCCAGATCACACGTCCGTTGCAAGACACACTGAGAGACGTCGAACGTATTGCTGCGGGTGACTTGTCTGCGAGCGCGCCAGTGACGCGTCGTGATGAGATGGGCACCCTGCAAAAAGGTATTCAGCAAATGGGCTCGACGCTACGAGACCTCATCGGCGGGATCCGCGATGGCGTGACCCAGATCAGCAGCGCTGCCGAGGAGTTGTCTGCGGTCACCGAGCAGACCAGCGCCGGGGTGAACAGCCAGAAAATCGAGACCGACCAGGTCGCCACCGCCATGCATGAGATGTCGGCGACGGTTCACGATGTCGCACGCAATGCAGAGCAGGCAGCGTTTGCCGCGACAGAGGCCGACCAGGAAGCGCGAGCGGGTGATCAGGTGGTCTCGGAGGTTGTCACGCAGATCGAACGCCTGGCCGCCGAAGTGATTCGCTCTACCGAGGCGATGGCGGTTCTGCAAGGAGAAAGCGACAAGATCGGAAGTGTCATGGGTGTGATCAGGGCGGTTGCGGAACAGACCAACCTCTTGGCGTTGAATGCCGCAATCGAGGCGGCCAGGGCCGGCGAGGCGGGGCGTGGTTTTGCGGTGGTCGCTGACGAAGTGCGCGGCCTTGCACAGCGCACGCAAAAATCCACCGAGGAAATCGAAGGGCTGGTGGCTGGCTTGCAGAACGGCACCAAGCAGGTCGCGACGATCATGCTGAGCAGCCGCGAGCTGACGGACAGCAGCGTGGCTCTTACTCGCAGGGCTGGCGAGTCGCTGGAGAACATCACGCGCACCGTTTCGAACATTCAATCGATGAACCAACAGATCGCCGCAGCCGCCGAGCAGCAGAGCGCCGTGGCTGAGGAAATCAGCCGCAGCGTCTTGAATGTTCGAGACGTTTCCGAGCAAACCGCAGCGGCGAGTCACGAAACCGCAGCGTCTAGCGTGGAGCTGGCCCGCTTGGGTAATCACCTGCAAATGATGGTGAGCCGGTTCAGGATGTGACATCCGGCATCGGGCTGTTGCTCTCTATGAATTCTCGAAGGAGGGCGGCGATTCTGGGTTCAGCAAGAGCCTTGTGACATAACGAACAGCCCGAGCCGACAGGGTGGCTTTGCAGGCGACACCCTGTCATTTTCGTCCTCTCAGGGCCTGGCCCCAGGTATGCGCATGCCGAACGTAGCGTCTCGTGTATTGACGTACAGCGCGTAGATCGAATGGCTGCTCGCCATGAATAACCGATTGCCCTTGCTACCGCCGAAACAGAGATTGGCGCAGCGTTCGGGCAGCCTGATCTTGCCGATCGCCGTGCCCTGCGGATTGAAGATCATCACGCCGTCCAGCTCGGCGGTTTTGGCTTCCGGTGAGCCAGAACTGCCCCAGCCGCACCAGAGATTGCCATCCTCGTCGCATTTGATGCCGTCGAGCGCGCCATGGGTGGGAGCTTCGATGTGCTTGCGGCGCTCGCCTAAGGTGCCGTCATCATTGACCGAGTAGGCCCAGACGAGACGATTGGGCTTCGCACGGCCTTCGACCACGTAGAGTTCCTTTTCGTCAGGCGAGAAGCAAATACCGTTGGGGCCAGCAATCGAATCGATTACTCGGGTCACTGCACCGGTTTTTCCATCGATGCGGTAAACCGCGTCTGGCAGTTCGGTCTCGATCTTGTGCCCCTCGTAGTAATTGGCGGTCTGGAAGGGCGGATCGGTGAACCAGATCGAGCCGTCCCGTTTGATCGTCAGATCGTTGGGCGAATTGAAGCGCTTACCCTCGAAGTTGTCGGCTAGCACCGTAATGCTGCCATCCGGTTCGGTGCGGGTGACTCGGCGGCCCTGACCGTTGGTGGTCGAGCCTTCACAGACCAGTAGCCGACCCTGCAGATCGCGGTTCAGGCCGTTGGAGTGGTTCGAGGCCTCGCGATAGGCATCGAACGAGCCCGTGATTTCGTCCCAGCGCATGATGCGGTTCCCTGGAATATCGCTGACCAGCAGGTAGCGACCATCACCGACCCAGACCGGGCCTTCCGCCCAGCGCATACCAGTGGCGAGCTGCTCGACGCTGGCGTTGAACAGTCTGTATTTGGCAAAGCTTTCATCGAGGATCTCAACCAGCTCGTCTGGGTAACGCTGGGTCAGTGGCTGCGCAACCGCGAGTCGGGACAGGCCCAGACCGCCCATGGAGGCCACACCCGCCGACACCATCAGCGAGTTCTTTAGAAATGCACGGCGCGCGTTGCGCTGATCATCGGTAACGGAGTCATCGTTCGTAGTTGTCATGGCGGTGCGTCCTAACGTGAATGTCTTTTTATGGGCGAAGCAGCCCATACCCGCGAAATACAGATTGCGCGGATCGGGCGAACAGCGAGTTGCTAGCGGTTCAGACGAGGTGGGCTGTGTGCGTAGAGAAACTGAGACAGGAGCGTTTCCGGTTTCGGCATTAACGAAGGGGACATGGTGGATCCATTGTTATTGTTTGGCTTGAGTCATCGTACAACTTGGATGAGTATTGTTAACCTTTTTAAGGTTGTCAAAGTAGAGACGCATTAAACAGCGGTTTCTAGCAGCCCTGCTTACCGAATGCCTACCCCTGTCATCGTATGACTTTCTCGGCTGCCGTTCCTCGCGCCTGTCCAGGCAATGCCACGTAGAATGAGCGCTTACGAGATAAATGGGGATGGCAAACGGTGGATTCACAGCAGGGCTTCGTCCTGACCCGGCACTGGCGCGACACGGCGGCCGGGACCGAGGTGGAGTTCTGGCTGGCGACCGATACGGGGCCGCGTCGGCTCCGCGTGCCGTATCAGCCTTCGGTTGCGTTCATTCCGGCGGCGCAACAGCGCAAGGTCGAACTGCTGCTCAAGGGCGAACGCGACGTCGAGCTGCGGCCGTTGAATCTGACCGATTTCCGTCATCGTCCGGTGCTCGGGTTCTATTGCAAGCAGCATCGGCAGCTGATGAATCTCGACAAGCGCCTGCGCGCAGCGGGCCTCGACGTCTACGAAGGTGATATCCGCCCGCCGGAGCGCTATCTGATGGAGCGCTTCATCACCGCGCCGGTCAGCTTCATTGGCCAGCTGGATGCCGCAGGCGTGCTGGTCGATGCGCAACTCAAGCCGGCACCGGGTTACCGGCCGCAGCTGAAGCTGGTCTCGGTGGACATCGAAACCACCATGCGTGGCGAGCTGTATTCCATTGCGGTGGAAGGCTGTGGGCAGCGTCAGGTCTATATGCTCGGGCCGGCCAACGGTGACGCCAGTACGGTGGATTTCCAGCTGGAATACTGCGACAGCCGCAAGCAACTGATCGAGCGGCTGAACGACTGGATGGCGTTGCATGATCCGGATGCGATCATCGGCTGGAACCTGGTGCAGTTCGATCTGCGGGTGCTGCGCGAACAGGCTCAGCGTTATCAGGTGCCGCTGCGGCTGGGGCGTGGCGGCGAAGAGATGGCCTGGCGCGAGCATGGCAGCCGCAACAATCATTTCTTCGCGGCGGCGGCGGGGCGGTTGATCATCGACGGCATCGAGGCGCTGCGCTCGGCGACTTGGAGCTTCCCCTCGTTCAGTCTGGAAAACGTCGCGCAGACGCTGCTCGGCGAAGGCAAGGCGATCGACACGCCGTACCAGCGCATGGATGAAATCAACCGCATGTTCGCCGAGGACAAACCGTCACTCGCGCGCTACAACCTCAAGGACTGCGAGTTGGTCACGAGGATCTTTCACGAGACCGAAGTGCTGACCTTCCTGCTCGAACGCGCCACGGTCACCGGTCTGCCGGCTGATCGCAGCGGTGGCTCTGTGGCCGCGTTCGAACATCTCTACATTCCGCTGATGCACCGCCAGGGCTTCGTCGCGCCCAATCTCGGCGAGCGCCCGCCCGAAGCCAGCCCCGGCGGTTTCGTGATGAATTCGCAACCGGGCCTGTACGAATCGGTGCTGGTGTTGGATTACAAGAGCCTTTACCCGTCGATCATTCGCACTTTTCTCATCGACCCGGTGGGACTGGTCGAAGGCATGCGGCACGAGGGTGACGATTCGGTGCCGGGCTTTCGCGGGGCGCGTTTTTCTCGAACGCGGCATTGCCTGCCGGCCATCGTCGAGCGTATCTGGGAAGGGCGCGAAGCGGCCAAGCGCGAGGGCAACAAGCCGCTGTCGCAAGCGCTGAAGATCATCATGAACGCCTTCTACGGCGTGCTCGGTTCCAGTGGTTGCCGCTTCTTCGATCCACGTCTGGCCTCGTCCATCACCTTGCGCGGGCACGAGATCATGCGCCGCACCCGCGAGCTGATCGAGGCCGAGGGCTACAGCGTGATCTACGGCGATACCGACTCCACCTTCGTCTGGCTCAAGCGCGCCCACGACGACGAGGACGCGGCACGCATTGGCAAGCGCCTGGTGCAGCGGATCAACGCCTGGTGGCGTGACCATCTGCAACAAGAGTACGGCCTGCAAAGCGCCCTGGAATTGCAGTACGAGAGCCACTTCAAGCGCTTCCTGATGCCCACCATTCGCGGCGCGGAGGAGGGCAGCAAGAAGCGCTACGCCGGGCTGGTCACGCGCCCCGATGGCAGCGATGGGCTGGTCTTCAAAGGACTGGAAACGGTACGCACCGACTGGTCGCCACTGGCCCAGCAATTTCAGCAGGAGCTGTACCGGCGCATCTTCAATCGCGAGCCCTATCAGGATTACGTGCGCGACTATGTACGCCGCACGCTGGCCGGTGAACTGGACGAGTTGCTGATCTTCCGCAAGCGATTGCGTAGACGGCTGGATGATTACGATCGCAACGTACCGCCACATGTGCGGGCTGCGCGGATCGCCGATGACTACAACCTGCAGCAGGGCCGCCAGCGGCAATACCAGAACGGCGGCTGGATCCAGTACCTGATCACCGTGGCCGGGCCGGAGCCGCTCGAAGTGCGGCGCGCGCCGATCGACTACGACCATTACGTGACCCGCCAGCTGCTGCCGATTGCCGATGCGATCCTGCCGTTCGTAGGTGACAGCTTCTCAGCGCTGATTGACGACCAGCTCGGATTGTTCTGAGTTGCGCTCTATCGTGATCACAGCAAGCCAGTTTTATGGTCAGTTATACATATATGTATTTAATAGTTGAAATAATACATATGCGTAGTAATCTGTTGGCTATGCGATAACCAGGCAGAAGTAACGATGAAAACCGAACAGGCAACCAGCAAGCCGGACATCCATTCACCCGATGCGGGGCGAGTTGCGCTGACGTTCTTCTTTAACCTCATGCAACTGTGGGAGTGCAGCGCCGAGCAACAGCGTGTTCTGCTCGGTTCAGTGGGCAATACCACCTATTTCAAGTACAAGAAGCTCCCCGAAGTTCGTTTACCGCGCGATACGCTGGAGCGGATTTCCTATCTGATGGGCATCCACAAGGCGCTGCGGATCATCTTCAGCAATCAGGCGGAGCGCGCGTACGAATGGGTGCACAAACCCAATGACGCCGCGCCATTCAATGGCATGAGCGCGCTCGATTACATGCTCGGTGGGCAAGTGGTCGATCTGGCGGACGTACGTCGTTATCTCGACGGGGTTCGTGGCTGATGGCGTGGCAGGAGGTTCTGCCGGCCTGGCGGCGGGCGTATCGCATCATCAATAGCTCGTTTCCGCCGTTGACGGTGTTCGAAGACACGCTCAGCCCGGAGGATCTGGAAATTGCTTTTGCGCTCGAGGCCATGACCAACGACCGATTGCGCGAAGAGGCGGGGCTATTGCAGCGCGTGGCGCCCGGTGACCGAGTCAGCGGGCCCGGCTCGACGCCGGTGATGGCAGCCTTTACCCATATCGGCAATGTCAGTCGATTCAGCGATGGCAGTTACGGTGTCTATTACTGCGCCAGTTCCATCGATGCGGCTATCGCCGAAACCAAGTTCCATCTGGAGCGTTTCCTGGCGGCCACGCGTGAGGCGAATGTCGAAATCACCATGCGCGCGTATGTGAACAAAATCGTCAAGCCGGTGGTCGACGTGCGCGCCATGCCCGAGTTGCATCAGCCCGATCCGGCCGCCTATGGCAACAGCCAGGCATTCGCCCGCGAACACCGTGACGGCAAGGTCTGGGGCCTGCTTTACCGAAGCGTGCGGCTGGACGGACATGAGTGTGTCGCTGCCTTTCGCCCGCAAACGGTCTCGCTGCCGGTGCAAGGCCCGCATTTTCGCTACGTGTGGGATACGCGTGCCGGCGCGATCACCCACATTCTGCAGATCAGCGAGGTGCTGGTTTGAGCCTCAGCTGGGCGTTGTTGATCATGATCAAGTCCGCGCGGGGAATGGCCGAGTAGCCTGAGCGCTCAGCTAGCGCACAGAGGCCCGAACATGGCCAAGAAATTCCCGATGAATCCTCCACACCCCGAACGCATCTGTTGGGGCTGCGATCGCTATTGCCCGGCGGACTCGCTCGCCTGCGGCAACGGTGCCGGTCGTACCCAGCACCCGGCGGAAATGATGGGGGACGATTGGTACCTGTACGGCGATTGGGGTTTCGATCTGATCGCGACTGACAAACCGGACGAAAAGGCGGGTTGAGCGACCGAGCGAGTCGTTTCTGGTTTGTCGCCTAGTTACGATTGAGCCGATTCGCCGAGGCCGTATCGAGCACTCGGCGCACCTTGGCAAGTAGCTCGCTGATTTGAAACGGCTTGACCACCATATCCATACCTTCGGCCAGAAAACGGTCGCGGCGCACCGCATTTTCCGCATAACCGGTCATGAACAGCACCGGCAGGGCGGGACGATGAGTCCGCGCAACATCGGCTAGCTCGCGCCCCGAGAGTTGCGGCAGGCCCACATCCGTCAGCAGCAGATCGACGCTTGGATCGTCCTGCAGCACCGACAACGCCGTCGCGACATCTCCTGCCTCGCTGCACCGATAGCCCGCTTCGTTGAGCATCTCGAGCACCAGCATGCGCACTGCCGGCATGTCTTCGACGACCAGTACGTGTTCGCTGTTGCCCTTCGGTCTGTCGTCGATGGATGCGGTGATGTGTTCGACTTCAGTAGCCGCCGGCAATACCAGGGTCACTTCGGTGCCTTGGCCGACGACACTGTCGATTCGCGCCTCGCCACCCGACTGACGGGCAAAGCCATAGATCGAGGAAAGGCCCAGCCCGGTGCCCTGGCCGAGCGGCTTGGTCGTGAAGAAGGGGTCGAATACCTTGCCGATGACCTTTGCGGGAATCCCGGTGCCATCGTCCTTCACGCTCAGCGCGACGTAGTCACCGTCGGCAAGTTCGGTATTGCCTATGGATCGCATGGATGTCGTGCGAATAACGATGTTGCCGCCTTCAGGCAACGCATCTCGCGCGTTAATGACAAGATTCAGTACAGCGCTTTCCAGCTGATTGGCATCTACTTGTGCAATCGCACCGTCTTTGCAGAGATCGAGCTTCAACACGATGCGCTCGCCAATGGTGCGCTGCAACAATTCTTCGAGGGAGCGGATCTGGTCGTTGATGTTGGCGGGGCGGGCATCCAGCGGCTGCTGGCGGGCAAAGGCCAGCAGTCGATTGGTCATTGAGGCAGCGCTACGCGCGGAACTCAACGCAGAGTCAGCGAAACGTAATACCGCATCGCTGCGGCCTTCCTGAAACCGCTGTTTGAGCAGTTCGATGCCAGTGATGATTCCGGTCAGCAAGTTGTTGAAGTCATGTGCGATGCCTCCGGTCAGCTTGCCCAGGGCGTCCATCTTTTGTGCCTGCATCAGCTGCGCTTCGGTGCGCACACGTTCGGCTACCTCGCGTGCGAGTTCGCTATTCACGCTGTCGAGTTGTTGCAGTTGCGAGCGTTCGCGTTCGCGTTGCTCGGTGACGTCCTCGACGAACACGAGGCCAAGGTCGACGGCGCGATAGGGCGAAACCTGCCATTTGGTTTCACGCAGCTGACCGGCGACGTGCATGCTCAGCGTGCCCTGCCAGCGAGCACCGCTGGCCAGGCTCTGTCGAAGCTGCTGCAGCTTGTCTTCTTGGTTATCGGCAAGGCGGGCGCGCAATGCTGAAGCATCGTCCCGATTTCCCAGCAGTAGTTCGAATGCCGGGTTGCATTCATGGATTTGCAGCTGCGCATCGATCACGGCAATCGGTGCGGCCACGTTAGTGAATATCTCCCGAAATCGCGCTTCGCTTTCACGCAGCGCCTGCTCGGTGTCACGAACGCGCAATAGCGTGCGCAGCGTGGCGAGCAGCACATCTGGGTCGACCGGATGAATGAGGTAGGCATCCGCACCGGCATCGAGCCCGGTGATGATGTCCCCGGTCTGGATCGACGCGGCAGAGACATGAACGACGGGCAACAACTGCGTATGTTCGTCTGCACGCAGCTGCCGGACAATATCGAAACCGCTCATGTCGGGTAGGTTTACGTCGAGAACCAGCGCATCGATTGCTTGATCGGCGATAAACGTCAGGCCTTCGTAGCCGGTCCCGGCTTCGAAAACTTCGTAGCCGTGCTGCTCCAGCACCCGGCGTATCGCGTAACGCGTCGCGGCGTTGTCATCGACTACCAACAGTTTGCACTTACGCTCCATCGACCGGCTCCGTGGTAATAGACAGAGGAATGATGACGAAGAAGGTCGAGCCGACACCCGGAGTGCTTTCCACCCCGACGCGCCCACCGAGCAGTTCGGCGAACCGCTTGCACAGCGACAGTCCCAGACCGGTGCCGCGCAGACGCTTCTGCAGAGGCGTGTCGATCTGCACGAAATCTTCGAACAGGTTGCCGTGCAGGTCGTGCGGTATGCCGATACCGCTGTCGGTGACGGCGAAACAGACTTCGTGCTCGCCTTCGCGGCGTGCCGAAATACGTACTTCTCCGCGTTGCGTGAACTTCAATGCGTTGGAAATGAAATTTCGCAGAATCTGCGCCAGCTTCTTGTCATCGGTGTAGAGGCGCGGGATGTCCTGTGGCTCTTCGAAGATCAAGTCCACCGTCTCGGCATCGACGATGGGGCGAAACATGCCGCGCAACGCGGCGAACAGGTCGAGCATGTTGAACCATGCCGGTGAGATGGTGATGCGACCCGCCTCTATCTTTGCCAGGTCGAGCAGGTCGTCCACCATGTCGCTCAGTTCGGAGGCGGCGCCGCTGATGAACAGGACCTGCTTGTGCTGCTCCTCGCTCAGCGGGCCGTCAAGCTCGTCGCTGAGCAGACGCGTGATGCTGCGAATCGAGCCCAGCGGAGTGCGAAACTCGTGGCTCATGTAGGACAGAAAGCGGCTTTTGAGGTCGGAAGCCTGACGTAGCTGCTCGGCTTGAATGTCGAGTTCGGCATACAAAGCAAGAACGCCCTGATTGGTTTCGTCGAGCTCGGCGCGTAGCGACTCGTTCTCGCTGCGCAGCCGTTCCAGCTGGCTGAGGTCGGTATCGTTAACGCCGTTCGAATCAGTCACGCGTAGCCTCCAGAGCGATTACCAGAACGGTCGCATCGTCGCGTCCGCGACAATAATCACGGTGTAGTACCGTGGCAATGATGGCCGGGTGGCGGTGTGCCAGCCCCGGATAGTCGCGCAGATTCCAGCGAGATTGCAGGCCATCGCTATACATGATCAGCAGTTGAGCCCCCTCGACGGGATAGTCGAATGCACGCGCTTTGCGAAACTGCGAACCGACTATTCCAGGATGCGAGGCCAGGCCCCGACTCTTTTCCGCGTTGAGCAGGCTGGCGCCGATGTTACCAATCCCGGCAAAGCGCAATACCCCGAGGCGGGGGTCGAACAGCGCGACGGCTGCGGCGCCACCGCGGGTTCCGTTCATTGCCTGGTGCATATCGGCAATGCTGATTTCCGGCTCGGCGAAAGGCTCAGCGGCAAATACGCTGGCACCACATTTACCGGCATGCTCCGCCTCTTCGCCGTGGCCGATGCCGTCGATTACCAACGCGCTGATTCGCTGCCCGTCGATAGCCACATGCCAGACATCACCGCATGCGGGATCGTTATTGAGTGAATGTTGGCTGACGCCGAAGCGCACAGGCAGCGCTGCAACGCCGCGTCGGAATAGCTGTACGAGTACGACCGATCCTTTGTGATCCGAGTAGGCGTCGAAAACCTGCGCCTGGCGCATCAGCGCGCCCAGCCCTGTGCCTTGCGTGCCGCCAGTGGAAAAACCATCGGCCAGGCACTCGTTGAGTGTGAAGCCTGGCCCTCGATCCACCGCAACGATCTCGACACCGCTTCCGGTTTCTGCAGCGATCGAACGCAGGTGCAGGGCGCCCTGGCCGGCATGCTTGAGCAGATTGGTGGCGAGCTCGGTAGTTGCCAGGGCCACGCGTCCGGCATCGGTTTCGTCGAAACCCAGGTCCGAGGCCAGGCGCTGCGCAACGCGGCGGGCATGGCCTACCTGGCTGCTGTCTTCGATGGGTAGCACCTGCGTCAGCGAGCCGGGGATATTCATGCCCATCGGACGATACTGATTCGGGTACCGATGCCTGGAGTACTGTCGAGTTCGAACTCGTCCACCAGCCGTTTCGCGCCGGTCAATCCAAGACCGAGCCCACCGCCGGACGTCCAGCCATCGGTCATGGCCAGCTTGATGTCGGGTATCCCGGGGCCTTCGTCACGGAACGTCAGGCGAATCCCGGTACGGGCGCTTTGCTCGATCAGCTCCCAGTCCATATCGCCACCGCCGCCGTAGACAACGGTGTTACGGGCCAACTCGCTGACTGCGGTTACCAGCTTGGTCTGATCGATCAGGCGCATGCCGCAATCCTGTGCGATCCGGCGGACCGCCTGACGCGCCAGTACCACATCCTGTTCGATGCGTACCGGCAGGCTGCCACTGGCGCGCACGGTCATTTATCGGCCATCCGTCGGTGCAGCAGTTGCATGCCTTTTTCGACATCCAGCGCCGTACTGACGCCCTGCAGGGTCAGGCCCAGTTCGACCAGCGTGATCGCGACGGCCGGCTGCATGCCGACCACAACGGTCTCGGCGTCCATGATGCTGGAGAGGCCGGAAATCGAGCTGATCATGCGGCCGATGAACGAGTCGACCATGTCCAATGCGGAAATATCGATCAATACGGCTCGGGCCGAAGTCGCGCTGATGCGTTCGGCAAGGTCGTCCTGCAGGGTCATGGCCAGCTGGTCGTGCATGTCGACCTGAATGGTGACGAGCAGGAAGTCACCCATTCGCAATATAGGGATGCGTTCCATCACACCGCCTTGGTTACAGTCAGGCCGGAGCGGCGCAAGGCCAATGCCAGTGCGTCGGCGAGGGATGCTTTGGTGACGATGCCCTGTAAATCGAGGCCGAGGTGAACGATGGTCTGAGCGATCTGCGGGCGCACGCCGCTGATGATGCAGTCAGCGCCCATCAGGCGGATGGCCGTGACGGTCTTGAGCAGATGTTGCGCCACCAGGGTATCGACAGTAGGCACGCCAGTGATGTCGATGATGGCGATTTCCGATCCTGTGTCGACGATGCGCTGCAGCAACGACTCCATCACGACCTGAGTCCGCTGCGAATCCAGAGTGCCGATCATAGGCAACGCCAGTACGCCATCCCACAGTTTGACGACCGGCGTTGAGAGTTCCAGCAGTTCTTCCTGCTGGCGCTTGATCACCGCCTCGCGGGACTTCTGGTAAGTGCGCACGGTATACAGACCGAGGTCGTCGATCAGTTCGGACAATGCCCAGAGCTGCTCGGCCAGCAGCGCCGGCTCGTCGGCGTATTCGCTCTGCAACAATGGCATCAGCGGGCGTTTGAGCGAAAAAATGAAGCCTGCGGTCTGCTGTGAATCGAAACCCAGCTGCACCCGGCTATTAGACAGTTTTTCCAGGTACTGACGCATCTCGTCCCAGCTGGCTGCCTTGACGTCACCCGACTCGGTTCTGCTGGCACCGGCGATCAACAGGCGAATGAATTCTTCCGTTTGCTGGCGAAAATCTTCGGTTTTGATAGTGCGGTACAGGCCGCTGGATTCCAGCTCGGCAGACCATTTGGTGAGCAGCTCTGACTGATTGCTGGCGATGACGTTGAATGTGCGTTGTTGCAATAGAGCCATTGGCGCTGATTCCTGAGTAGACGCATGCTGGGGGACGGCTGCGCATGCGGATATGATTCGAATGAATTGTTGACGTTCCGGCTGACGCGAGGAGTTTTGCCTCAACGTTTGAACCGCAGCGATCCTATTTGCCGGACCCTTCGAAACGCCGAATAGCCCGCATTTCGCCTCAAGTTGTGCACTGGGTCAAGAATTTTACACCCCTGATCCTGAGCGGATGACTGGGTGTGGCTGTGCAAAACGCAATATGGACTTAAGGGGGGTACCGAGGCCTCTCACCTTGCCAGCGAATGTCGATTGGCATAACGACCTACAGCAGCAGGGCTTGCATCGGTCTGACCGGCGCTATCCGTTCGGCGGATATGTGTTGTCCGCTCTTCAGAAAACGTCCTAGCGAGCGATGAACTGGCATAGCGACAAAGTCAGTACAACGCAGCCCTTCGCAGGAACCCAAACCATGCTGGTTGGTAGCTATAACGAAATCCTGGTGTTCTTCTCGTTCCTTGTTGCTGTACTTGCGTCCTACACCGCGCTCGACATGGCGGGGCGCGTTGCGACCGCTCAAGGTCGTGCGGCGCGCCTATGGTGGATCGGTGGCTCGTTTTCCATGGGGCTGGGTATCTGGTCGATGCACTTTGTGGGCATGCTGGCCTTCAGTTTGCCGATTCCGCTTGGCTACGACCCCTTGATCACCACGGCCTCCCTGGTCATCGCAATCGCGGCGTCTGCCCTGGCGCTCTGGCTGGTGTGCCAGCAGACGCTGCCCTGGCTGCGGCTCGCGCATGGCGCGGTTCTGATTGGCTGCGGTATCGCGGTCATGCACTACAGCGGCATGGCGGCGCTGCGAATGCAGCCGGGCATCGTGTATGACATGGGATGGTTAAGCGCTTCGGTGGCCGTCGCCATCCTGGCCTCGGCCGCTGCGCTCTGGCTCGCATTTCGCCTACGCGCGAATGTTTGTCGCGTACGGTTATGGCGGGGTATCGCCGCAGTGATCATGGGGCTCGCGATCGCTGGCATGCATTACACCGGCATGGCTGCGGCGAGCTTTCCGGACGGGAGCTTCTGCGGCGCGTCCAATACCGGTCTGGATACCAACTGGCTGGCTCTGTTGGTGATCATGCTGACGCTGGCGGTCCTGGCAATCGCGCTGATCGTCTCGATACTGGACGGCCGCATGCAAAGCCGTACCTCGTTGCTGGCCAGTTCGCTGGAAAAGGCCAACAGTGAGCTAATCCAGCTCGCCCTGCATGACAATCTGACCAGATTGCCCAACCGTCTGTTGCTCGAAGATCGGCTAAGTCAGGCGCTCAAGGTTGCCCAGCGGGAGTCGTCCACCTTCGCCGTGATGTTCATGGACCTGGATGGCTTCAAGGCCGTGAACGATGCCTTCGGTCACCATATCGGCGATGAACTGCTGATGAGCGTTACCGAGCGGCTGCGCGCGTGCATTCGCGCCCAGGACACGCTGGCGCGGCTGGGTGGGGATGAGTTCGTGCTGCTGGCCGCCATCACCGGACCTGATGACGCCGCAACGCTGGCCGACAAGCTGGTGCAGTGCATCGATGAGCCCTTCGCGCTGTCCCGTTACCAGCTGCGGGTGTCGCTCAGCGTCGGCATTGCGGTGTACCCCAGCGATGGCGAAACCGAGCGCGACCTGCTGCTGCATGCCGATGCCGCCATGTATCACACCAAGAGTGCCGGCCGGAACGGCTACAGCTTCTTTGAAGCCTCGATGAACGCGAACGCGGCTGAGCAATTGCAACTGCTGCACGATCTGCGCATGGCTGAAGAGCGGAATGAGCTGCGCCTGCTTTACCAGCCGAAATTCGAAGTGCCGACCGGGGATGTGCAAGGCTTCGAGGCATTGCTGCGTTGGCAGCACCCGACGCGTGGCTTGCTCGCGCCCGACGTCTTTCTGCCGATGGCCGAGAAAACCGGCTTGATCATACCCATTGGAAAATGGGTGCTGGCCGAGGCGTGCCGCCAATTGCGCGAATGGCATCTTCAGGGGTTCAGCCATTGGAGTATCGCCGTCAACCTTTCAGCTGTGCAGTTCGAGCAACCGGGCCTGCTCGAGATGGTGGCCGAGGCGATCGACCGCCATTGCATCCCCGCTGCGAATCTGACCCTCGAAATCACTGAAACCGTAGCCATGCGAAACGCGGAAGCGACCATCGAAACCTTGAGGAGCCTCACCGATTTCGGCGTGAAAGCCTCCATCGATGACTTCGGTACGGGATATTCGAGTCTGCTTTATCTGAAGCGACTTCCAGCTAGCGAGCTGAAAATCGACCGTGCGTTCGTCAAGGAGATGAGCGTCGGTAACGAAGACTCAGTGATCGTCTCGGCGATCATTGCATTGGGTAAAGCGCTGGGCCTGGAAATTGTCGCGGAGGGCGTGGAAACGGCCGAACAGCGCGCGTTCCTCACCGAACTCGGTTGTGAAACGCTTCAAGGCTTTCTACTCGACAGGCCAATGCCCGCCGCGCAAATTCTCGAGCGCATGATGCAGGCAGGGCCGGGTTGGTCATCGTCCGTGGCAGGCGTCACGAAGCGGATATCCGAACCCGGTTAGGGGGGCTAGAACCAACGGTCGTTGCGCTTGCGCCCGCGCGTCATGGCCGGAATGATCAACCCGGCCAGCAAGCCCGCGCCGGCGATGCTGCCACCGTAAACCATGTAGCGCATCAGCACCTGATTGTTCTCGTCACCCAGCCGAGCCTGGGCGTCGCGCAGGTCCGACTCGGTAGCCGTGAGTGCTTCGTCGAGCGCTTTGCGGCGCGCTTCCAGCTCATCGATCAAGGCCTTGCGTGAGTCCAAGGTCTCTTGCATGCCTTGCACGCGGGCCTTCCAGTTGTCGTCGATTGTCTTCAATTCTTCACTGAGTTCGGCGACCTGCTGCTCGAGCTGCGGCAGACGCTCGGCCTGGCCGGGAATTTCTTGCAGATCACTGCTGCGGATCCAGACGCGATCGCCGTTCTCGCCGCGAACCTGGCTGTAGTCGCCCTGGGTATCGAGCAACTCGACTTTCTGCCCTGACGTAAGACTACCGACGATGCGATAGCCGTCGGTTGGGCCGCTGCGTACGTAGGTACTCAAGGTATCGCTGACCCAGCGATCGTTGGTCGCTTGCTGGGCTTGGGCCGGTGCGACGACGGCCAGCAGGGTGCCGAACACACCGACACGAACGACGCGGCTCTGAGTGGTCAACCAAGTAAAACGGGATAGAAGAGCGAGACGATGGCGAGATAAGGACATTGGCGGTCTTCGCGTTGAAAAATGAAGGCCCCGGTGAACGGGCCGAAAACAAACGACCCGGCGCTGGCGAGTTGACCAGCATGCCGGGATGGGCGAACAGCAGACGTACGGATGTGCCGATTGGGAGAATGTATTATCCCAGGGGTTGGGCACGTGACCCCCTGTAGGGCTGCAGACTGGACTGACAGCGGGACGCCCTGAGGGTTCATTAAATTTTCATCATTTCATGCAGTGCTTGGCGCGACCCAGCATGACGTTCGGCTCTGGCTTTAACCAAGCGGCGGGAAGGAGGCTGAACACCGTTATAGCCGCTCGACCGGATGTGCTTGGATCAACACCTGCTCCTGACGGAAGCGGGTTTCCAGCGAAGTTCGGTAGTCGCTCCACCAGGAGCGATTGAGTTCGGGCGCCAGCACTTCGTAAATGATCAGGTCGTCGCGCACGGCCGCGTTGTCATCCTCAAGCCACAATCCGTTGACTGGCGCGCGGGTGTGAGCGGTCAGGCCGCCGAACTGCTGCATGAGTTCGTCGCGCACCTCGGCGAACAGTGATTTAGGCAAGGCTTGCCCGTCATTGTCGTAAAGCGGGAGCAGTAGTTGGATCAGGTGCATGGGGCAGGTTCCAATGCGTAAGGGGATTTATCGTGTGCCGCCGGGACGGGATCGGGCCTCGCCGTCATTTAGTGAGCGGAACGGACAAGCAGCCAGACGCAAATCCAGCACTGTTCATCATCTGGCAGCCCATCGTGCGCGGACGTTCCGGCCAGGAGCCGAACGGCAGTCGTCCTTAGAGGTTCGATGGCCTGGAATCGCCGTCAAATACCCTACCAGCGGCGCTGTGGTCTGATAGGCGGAGACGAATTCACCGACGCAGCCGGACTCCAAGCTAGACAAAATTCGCTGGAGGAGCCTGAAAAATGGAATCGTCTAACCCCTCGGTAACCGCCTTGCAACAGGCTCAGGACATCACATCGCGCTGGTCGGACGGGGAGTTGGGGGCCGAAGAAGCGCAGCAAGCCCTCAAGGCCGTATTCGATAATTGGCAACCCGGCGTCCCTACGACCGAGGCCGAGCACGTTACGGAGGCGGCGCTGTCGGGCGCGCGGATCGCTTTTCAGGATTGGTTGCAGCGCGGCGAAAACTGCGAGGAGCTGGTCACCCAATTGCGCTGGATTCTCGACCCGTCGAAAGACGGTGTCACCGATCCTCAGCTCAACGTCTACGCGCCGCAGCGCTCCGAGTGAGGCGTCGCAACGGGCTGAAAGTTTGCAGACCTCAACGCACCATCAGCACAACCACCGTAATGGCCAGCACTAGCGAAACGCTTTTCCAGAACAGCACCGGATTGCGTTCCATCAATGGTGGCCGCGCCTTGTTGAGAAAGGCCTGATTAGGCTGGCGTAACTCGAAAACGAACTCCGACAGGTCCTCGTAGCGCTTGTAAGGGTCCGGGTGCAGTGCCTTGCGTAGCACGTCGTCGATCCAGGCGGGTACTTCACGGTCATGCTCGCGGATCGGGCTGTAGCTGAGCTTGTTCTGCGCTGCCCGAGTGCGACAACGGGAGACCGCGGTGCCGTAGGGCAGGTGGCCGGTGAGCATCTGATAGGTGATGACCGCCAGCGAGAACATATCCGAGCGGGGCGTGCCGCTTTCGCCGAGGAAGTATTCCGGTGCGGTGTATTGAGCGGTGCCGAGCAGATCGCCGCGTTCGATGGGTGACGCGATCTCCATGATGCCAGCGACACGGGTCGAGCCGAAGTCGATGATTTTCACCGTGCCGGTGGCGTCGATCATGATGTTCTCCGGCCGCAGGTCCTGATGCAGCATCTCCAGTCGGTGAAACGCGCGTAGCCCTTTGGCGATCTGCTCGACGATACCGCGAACCGTTTCCAGGTCCGGCCTGGGGTGGTCGATCATCCACTGGGTCAGCGTCTGGCCTTCGACGAACTCGGTCACGCTATAGAGAAAGTTGCGCTTGCGGGTCTGCAGGCATGGCTTGGCCACGTGGGCGCTCTCGATGCGCCGCGCGACCCATTCTTCGGTAAGAAAGCGTTCGAGGTATTGCACGTCCCGCTGCAGGTCGATCGATGGCGTCTTTATGATCACCGGCGTTTGGTTGTCGTCGTCGGTCGCCAGGTAAACATGACTGCGGCTACTGGCGTGCACTTCGCGAACGATGATGTAGCCGTCGAACCGGGCTCGCGCCTCCAGGATGGGCGGGAAGGGCAGTTCAGTGAGTTGCAGGTAGAGTTCGTCCGCCGCCCTGATCGGCAGCTCGTCGATACGCAGTATCTGAAGCGTGAGGTTGTCGTCGCTGCCCTGTTCCAATGCCTGGACAACGATTTCCCGCGCGGCTGCATCGAGATCGTCCGGATTATCTGCGATGGCCTGAAGCATCGACGACGCGCTGACGAATTCGTACACGCCATCGGTCGCGAGAATAAAGGTGTCGCCCACCTCGACCTGTTCGGCGCGGTAGTCCAGTTCCAGTTGTGAATGAATGCCCAACGCCCGGCTCAGGTAACTCTTGTTTTCCGAGACCCACATGCGGTGATCGTTGGTCAACTGCTCCAGGGCATTGCCCTGGACGCGATAGATGCGTGAGTCGCCGACATGGAAAAGGTGCGCGGTGGTCGACTTGATGACCATGGCGCTGAAGGTGCAGACGTAGCCGCGGTCCTTGTCGTAGCTGTACTGGCTCTGCTGACTTTGCGCGTGCAGCCAGGAGTTGGTTGCCATCAGCACACGTTGCGCCGAGGTCTTTACCGTCCAGGCGTCGGAGGTGCAGAAATAGTCGGCAAAGAAGCCGGTGACCGCCGATTCGCTGGCGATATGACTGACGGCGCTGCTGCTGATGCCATCCGCAAGCGCGATGGCGATGCCTTTGCTGCTCAGCTGCGGTTCTTTAGGAATGTAGGCGCCGTGGAAATCCTGGTTGCTTTCCTTGCGTCCCTTGTCGGTGTGTTGGCCCACCGAGACCTTGAGTTGGCTGTTCATGGCATGTAGCAAACCCCGGTCGCACCGGGGTTTGCCGTCATCTATCAGCGCACCAATGCGCGTTTGGCGCCCGTCTTGACGTGAGTGGTGTAAAGCGTCAGACCAGTGAAGGCCAGACCGCCGACCAGATTGCCCAGCGCCGTGGGGATCTCGTTCCAAAGCATGTAATCCATGATCGAGAAGTCGCCGCCCATGATCATGGCGGAGGGGAACAGAAACATGTTCACCACCGAGTGCTCAAAGCCCATGAAGAAGAACAGCATGATGGGCATCCACATGGCGATGGCCTTGCCGCCTACGGTCGTGGAAATTATTGCCCCGACCACACCCATCGAGACCATCCAGTTGCACAGCATCCCGCGCAGAAAGATGGTGAACCAGCCGGATGCACCGAATTCGGCGTACCCCAATGTGCGAGCTTCACCGATGGTGGAGATTTTTTCTCCGATCGGACCCGGATCGGTGGAGAACCCGGTAGTGAACATAAAGGCCATCATGAACGCGACCAGCAGCGCCCCGGCAAAGTTACCGACGAACACCAGCCCCCAGTTGCGCAGCACACCGTTAACCGTTACGCCCGGACGCTTGTCCAACAGGGCCAATGGAGCCAGGACGAAGACGCCGGTGAGCAGATCGAAGCCCATCAGATAGAGCATGATGAAACCGACTGGAAACAGCATGGCGCCCACCAGCGGAGAGCCGGTTTGTACCGTGACGGTCACGGCGAACACGGCGGCCAGCGCCAGGATCGCACCGGCCATAAATGCTCGGATCAAGGTGTCCCGCGTGGACATAAAGATTTTCGACTCACCGGAGTCGACCATCTTGGTAACGAATTCCGAAGGAACGAGATAGGACATTTCTGATTCTCTGGTTGTGTTGGCAAAGCAGGGCTGACCCTGCCGTTGGCGTATCGCTACTCGTTGTGTCGGGCCGCAGTCAGGCGGCGGCGATTTCCACCGCATCGCCGTTCAGGCGCACCGGCCAGACTTGCAAATGCTGTTCTGGATATTCCAGGCAGCTACCATCAGCCAGGCGGAAGTGCTGCTTGTACAGCGGCGAGGCGATCACCAAATCGCCCTTGAGCTGGCCGAGAATTCCGCGGCCAATGACGTTCGCGCCTGATTTCGGGTCCTTGTTGGCGATGGCGAAAACCTGCTCGCCGGTCTCCGTTTCAGGCAGGTGAAACAGCGCCACCTGTTCGCCGTCCAGCCAGGCGACCACGCCTGAATTGGCGACCAAATCGCGGCGGCTGCACAGCGCCCGCCAGCTGGCGGATTTACTCGGTTGCATGCGTACAGCGTTGGGCTGGCTCATCAGAGCACCTCCTCGGTTACGGGAATCAGGTGGAGTTCGGACACGTGCACCGGACGGCGCTGGCCACGTTCCTTGACGAAATGGATGTCCGGGTCGCCGCGCTGGTCGTTGACGAAGGTGCGGAAGCGCTTGAGCTTTTCCGGGTCCTTGATGGCGTTGGCCCATTCGCATTCGTAGCGGTCGACCACCAGCTGCATCTGCGCTTCAAGCTCGGCGGCGAGATTCAGGCTGTCACCGATGATGACTTCCTTGAGGTAGTCGAGGCCGCCTTCGAGCGACTCGCGCCAGACCGAGGTGCGCTGCAGCTTGTCCGCGGTGCGGATGTAGAACATCAGGAAGCGGTCGATGTAGCGGATCAGGGTTTCGTCATCAAGATCGGTGGCGAACAGCTCGGCATGGCGCGGACGCATGCCGCCGTTGCCGGACACATACAGGTTCCAGCCGTTCTCGGTGGCGATCACGCCGATGTCCTTGCTCTGCGCCTCGGCGCATTCGCGGGTGCAGCCGGAGACGCCGAACTTGATCTTGTGCGGCGAGCGCAGACCTTTGTAGCGGTCCTCCAGACGCAGCGCCATGCCGACGCTGTCCTGCACGCCGTAGCGGCACCAGGTGCTGCCGACGCAGGATTTCACCGTGCGCAGGGACTTGCCGTAGGCGTGACCGGTTTCGAAGCCCGCTTCGATCAGCTCGCCCCAAATGTCGGGCAGCTCGTGTAGCTGTGCGCCGAACAGGTCAATGCGCTGGCCACCGGTGATCTTGGTGTAGAGGTCGTATTTCTTGGCAACGGCGCCAAGCGCGATCAGCTTGTCCGGCGTGATTTCACCACCGGCGATGCGCGGCACCACCGAGTAGGTGCCGTTCTTCTGCATGTTCGCCATGAAGGTGTCGTTGGTGTCTTGCAGCGGGATCATGCCTGGATCGGTGATCGGCTGATTCCAGCAGGACGCGAGAATCGAGCCCACCGCCGGCTTACAGATATCGCAGCCGGTGTGGCCGCGGCCGTGCTTGGCCAGCAGCTCTTCGAAGCTGATGATGCCCTCGACGCGGACAATCCCGTACAGCTCTTGGCGGGTGTGGGCGAAGTGCTCGCACAGACTTTTGTCCACCTCTACGCCGCGAGCGGTCAATTCATGCTCGAAGACTTGCTTGAGCAGCGCGCTGCAACCGCCGCAGCCGGTGCCGGCCTTGGTGGCGGCTTTCAGTTCGCCAAGGTCGGTGATACCGGCATCGACCTGGCAGCACACCGCGCCCTTGGTGACGTTGTGGCAGGAGCAGATGGTAGCGGTGTCGGGGAGGGCGTCCGCGCCGAGCGTTGGTGCGCCATCGGACAGTGGCAGGATCAGGCTGGACGGATCGGTCGGCAGCTTGATGCCGTTCTGAGCATACTGAAGCAGGGTGTCATAATAACTGTTGTCGCCGATCAGCACGGCACCAATGACGCGCTTGCCGTCTTCGGACAGCACAAGGCGGCGGTAGCTGGCGTTGGCTTCGTCGATGAAACGATAGCTTTTGGCGCCCGGCGTCGCGGCATGCGCATCGCCGATGGAGCCGACATCGACGCCGAGCAGTTTGAGCTTCGTCGACATGTCCGCGCCGCTGAAAGGCTGGTGCGGTTCGCCAGTGAGCAGGGCGGCGACGTTGCGCGCCATGGTGTAGCCCGGCGCAACCAGGCCGAAGACCATGCCGTTCCAGGAGGCGCATTCGCCGATGGCGAAGATCGACGGGTCGCTGGTGCGGTAGTCGGCATCGATCACCACGCCGCCGCGCGGTGCGATTTCCAGTTCGGCGCTGCGGCCGAGCGCATCCTGCGGGCGGATACCTGCAGAGAAGACGATCAGGTCGGTTTCCAGCCACTCGCATCTACCATCAGCGCCACCGTTGAAGTTCATCCGGTAGGCGTATTCCTCGCCGATGACGATCTCCTGCGTGGCGCGCGACAGGTGTACCCCGACGCCTAGTGCCTCGATACGGGCCTTGAGCGCGGCGCCGCCTTCCTCATCCAGCTGGACCGGCATCAGACGCGGGGCGAACTCCACCACATGTGCTTCGAGCCCAAGAGACTTGAGCGCATTGGCCGCTTCCAGGCCGAGCAGACCGCCGCCGACCACGACACCACGCTTGGCGTTGCTGGCGGCGGCGCGGATGGCATCGAGGTCATCAAGGGTGCGGTAGACCAGACGCGAGTTGCCTTCGGCACCCGGAATCGGCGGTACGAACGGGTAGGAACCGGTCGCCAGAATCAGCTTGTCGTAAGCCTGGCGGCCTTCGCTGGTGACCACTTCCTTGCGCTCGCGGTCGATCTCCAGCACCTGTACGCCGAGGTGAATATGCACGCCATGCGTGGCGTAGTAATTGGCGTCGCACATCGCCAGGGATTCGGCATCGCGGCCGCCGAAGTATTCGGACAGATGCACCCGGTCATAAGCGCGCTGGCGCTCTTCGCCGTACACATGCAGTTGGTACTGGCCCAGAGCACCGCGCTCGATCAGTTGCTCGACGCAGTGATGACCCACCATGCCGTTGCCGATGACGACCAGCGTTTCACTCTTGATCGGGGTAACGATTGCGTTCATGACCGGTTCCTCCGTCGATGCCGCGTTGCGGCGCCGTCGTACAAAAACAAAAAAGGCGCCTGGAGCTGTCGGGCAGCTCCAGGCGCCTTTGCCTGGTAATTCAAGAGTTGTGGGGGTGATGAATCGAGCGTCGTTGCCCGTAGCACCCGTCCCGTGCCTTTCGCGGCTGATGGTCATCGTTGACCGGCGGGAGGCTCTGCCGAATCGGTCGGCAGGCTTTGCATGTGGCATAGCAGGTTGCGTGCCAGCGACGGGTGAGATGTCAGGGCGGAGAGAGCCGCTGCCAAAGTGTTGGTGGGCTGAAGCCCACCCTACGGCACTGGAAGGCTCATGTAGGGTGGGCTTCAGCCCGCCGATAGCGCTAACGGCAGACACGTCAGGTTCCGCTTGCCAAAGCGCGGCGCTGACCCACAAGGGTGCGGTGCTCGCTTCACGTTCCCTTTTTTGGGGCGATACGCAGAGCGTTGTCATTTCGGCCGAGCTAACCTGGAGCGGATTCGAACCTTGCGCTGCGGGTTCGGTCAGTACCCACCTTAAAGCACTGCAGCCTAACCGCTGTTACATGTCCAATATCCGGTCAATCGTGGAGATCACTTGAACAAGGTCGTCGAACAACCCCTGTTGCTGGGCATGATGCGTCTGATGCAATACCCCGACCTGGCGCAGCCGAAAGCATTGCTGAGCTTTCTCGAGCGCTGCGTCGAGCGTGGCGTGAGCGCTTTCGATCACGCTGACATTTATGGCGGCGGCGAATGCGAGGCGCATTTTGGTGCCGCTTTAAAATTACGCCCGGCGTTGCGCCAGCAGATTCAGTTGATTGGCAAGGCCGACATCGTGCCGGCAGCGCAGGACAGGTCGCGCTGGGGCGTCAAGCATTACAACACCCAGGCTGCGTATCTCACCGAGGCGGTCAAGGGTACCCTGAAGCGCTTGGGTGTCGAGCGCCTGGACGGCTTCCTGCTGCATCGGCCGGACCCTTTGCTGCAGGTCGATGAGGTTGCCCGGGCGCTGAACGACCTGGTCGGCAGCGGCAAGGTTGGTTGGCTCGGCGTATCCAATGCCGAGTTGCTGCACTGCCAAACGCTGGCGCGCGAACTGCCCCTGCGCTGCAACCAGATCGAGTTGTCGCTGCAAGCCCAGGAGACCGTATGGGACGGGCGCCTGCATGCCATGGAAAGTGAGGGCCTGCATGTGCTGGCATGGTCACCGTTGGCAGGTGGCCGTTTCAGCCCGGCGCTACAACAGGCGCTTGAAGAGGTCGGCGCGGCATCGGGCGCTACTGCCAATCAGGTCGCGCTGGCCTGGTTGCGCAAGCTGCCCGGCAAGCCAGTGCCCATCCTCGGCAGCCTGCGTTGGGATCGAATCGAGGAAGCCCTGGAGGGCGCCGAGCTGCGGCTGGATACTCAGGCCTGGTTCTATCTCGCTCAGGCGGCACGTGGACATGAGGTGGCCTGAGACGCCAGCTTGAGACCGAGTTGCATCGTGCAACTGAGTGGTCTAGCGTCAGCTTGCCGACGCTGCGTCAGTTTTAGCCATATTCCTGACACAGTCGCTTCCTAAGGTTGTTCTCCGATGCCAGAGCGTCGTGCATGTCGCGCGGCGCTGGCTCCGACCGGATGGAGACACTGACTCATGCGAATCCCGAAGCCGCTGGTCGTGGCGCTTGCCGCTGCGATCTCCGCCCCTGCGATGGCCGCCAGCAACACCCTGGTAGGCTGGGCGATGATGCCCGCCGACACCTTTTCCGACGGTCCGACATCGGGTCAGATGACCAGCGCCAACCCTTACGGCACCTTTGCGCCACCGTATGAGAATCGCCAGCCGGTGCAAGGCTTTTCCGCAGTGCTGCCGGGCGCGGATGAAAACAGCTTCATATTCATGACCGACAACGGCTTCGGTGGGCAGACGAACTCCGCCGACACGCTGTTGCGGCTCTACAGCGTGCGGCCCGATTTCCGTACCGCCAACGGCGGCAGCGGCAAAGTCAGTGCGAGCGACTATCTCAGCGGTGCGCCACTGGCTCGCTTCACCCACACGTCGCGCCTCACGCTTAACGACATCAACCAGAAGCTTGAGCTGCCGATCCAGGCCGATTACCGCTTTTATTACAACGACGGCTCCAAGCCACGCGTCGACAGTGCAATCGATTTCGGCCGCATGCTGACGGGCGCTGACCTGGACATCGAGTCGGTGCGCCGAGACAAGAATTGCGCGATGTGGTTTGGCGACGAGTTCGGGCCATACCTGATCAAGACCGATGCGTCGGGCACCGTCACTCGCAGCGCCATCTCACTGCCCGGTGTCTACGCGCCGCAGCATGCCGATGTGGTAGCGGGGCGAGCAACCGCCAACCTGGGCGGGTCCGGCGGTTTCGAAGGCATGGCGATCAACCCTCGCGGGGACCGGTTGTACGCGCTGCTGGAAAAGGCCGTCAGCGGTGATGCGGCCGGTACCTTGCGTATCAATGAGTTCGACATTGATCAGGAGCGCTACACCGGTAAGGTGTTCTTCTACCGCCTGCAGGAACCCGAACACGCCATCGGTGACATGACTGCGATCGATGAGACGCGATTCCTGATCATCGAGCGCAACAACGCGACCGCCACCAACGGCGCTCCGTTCAAGAAAATCTACCTGATCGAAACCCGCGGTGTCGCCAGTGGCGGGGAAGTGCGCAAGACCGAAGTCGTCGACCTCATGCAACTGGCCGATCCCGATGACCTGAACGGCGACGGGCAACGGGCATTCACCTTTCCCTACGTGACCATTGAAAGCGTGTTGCCGCTGGATTCCCGCACCTTGCTGGTGACCAACGACAACAACTTCCCGGGCGGCGGCGGGCGAGCCCTGGCGGCGGACGTGACCGAGTTTCTGAAGATCCGCCTGGCTAATCCGATTCCTGGCGTCCGTCCGCCGCAGCAGGCCAGAGATGCTCGCCGTTGCGATGTGTCGGCTGGGCTGAGCCAGGGCTGATTTGGTTTGAGGCGTAGGCGAGGGCTTACCTGAAGACCAAGCAGCGCTCAACAACAACTGTCCGGCGCTCACCGAGGCAGGGCGGGCTTTTAGCCCACCAGGGAAAGCGCCGCGGCAGCAATGCCAGTTGGCAATGTCCAACGCGTAGGGTGGGCTTTAGCCCACCAAAATAAAGCGCCGCGGCAGCGGCAGGCTACTCAGGCATCGCCCACCTGCACCACCAGCTTGCCGAAGTTCTTGCCTTCAAGCAGCCCGATGAATGCCTCGGGTGCGTTTTCCAGCCCTTGCACAATCTGCTCGCGGTACTTGATCTTGCCCTCGGCATACCAGGCGCTCATGTCTCGGGCGAACTCGTCATAGCGATGGCCATAGTCGTTGAAGATGATGAAACCCTGCATGCGCATACGCTTTTTCAGGATGGTATCGAGTAGCAACGGCAGACGGTCCGGCCCGTCCGGCAGGTCGGTGCTGTTGTACTGCGCGACTACGCCACACACAGGCACTCGCGCGCTGGTGTTGAGCAGCGGTAGCACCGCATCGAATACCTTGCCACCCACGTTCTCGAAATAAATGTCGATGCCGTCAGGGCATCGCTCGGCCAATTGCTGGGCGAAATCGTCGGCGCGATGGTCGACGCACGCGTCGAAACCGAGCGTCTGCACGGCATGACGGCATTTATCAGGACCGCCGGCAATGCCCACCACACGACAACCCCTCAGCTTGCCGATCTGGCCAACCGTGGCGCCGACTGGCCCGGTGGCGGCCGCCACCACCAGCGTTTCTCCGGGTTTCGGCTGGCCGATGTCGAGCAGCCCCATGTAAGCGGTAAAGCCCGGCATGCCGAGCACGCCCAAGGCATGGGAGGGGTGCTGCATTTCGCGACCGAGCTTGAGCAACCCTTCGCCGCCCGACAGGGCATAGTCCTGCCAGCCGTTGCCGCTGAGCACCCAGTCACCTTCCTGATAATCAGGGTGACGGGACTCGACGACCCGGCAGACCGTACCACCGACCATGACATCGCCCACTTCCATCGGTGGTGCGTAGGATGGCCCGGCGCTCATTCGGCCGCGCATGTAAGGGTCCAGCGAGAGATAGACGGTGCGCAACAACAGCTGACCGTTTTCGGGTTTCGGTACCGGGCTGGTTTCCAAGCTGAAGTTGTCCGGCGTGGGTGCGCCGTTAGGGCGTGAGGCGAGGCGAATGCTGCGGTTGTGTTGCGATTGCTGGGTCATCGCGGTCTCCAATGGATCGTCAGGGCAGTTCAAGGTGGGAGCGTGTGGGGCGCGTGATGTTCCATCGATACGGAGAACAGCAGCGGGTGTACGTAGAGGGCGAGGGGGGATCAAGAGTCCCAAAATAGAACCGCCCCCTTCGAGGGGGCGGCTACATCGCCGATAAAGCGCTACGCAGCGACGTCAGACGTCGAGCCAACCTTCATCGCGGAAGCTGTTGAACTCGTCTTGGTTCCAGTCGCCGCTATTCGATTTCTCCCGGTGTCGGGGATTTGTGGTTTCGGCTGCGTGAGCAGGGTCAACGAAGCGAAGCGCCTTCAGGCTTGCACACCAGCAAGGCGATTGGTCCACCAGCGGAATATTTGCCCGGCACGCGCATGACCGCTTGCTCGTTAGGGCTGATCGAAACCGCAGGGGTCGCCGTCATCACGGTTTCTTCAGGCAAGGCGTGAAACTGGCACGAGGCTATTTCCTGGCTGCGATTGGTCACCTTGATGGCCGGGACGCCCTTCAGATCGACCTTGCTCGAGGACGCTTCCGGCACACCAAGTTCTTCCAGTTCGAGGTCCATGCCGTTCAAGCGTGTGGTTACCAAGGGTTCTTGCCCGAGGGCAGGGAGCGCGAACGCCAGACTGACCAAGGTCAATAAAGATCTTTTCATTCTGCTTCTCCGTCTTGGCTATCTATTTATGTGAACAGGGCTGACGCGTTGAGTTCGGGTCGCGTATGGGACGTCTGCGCGGAGTCCGTGTTGGCTGCGTCGAACGAGGCGTAACGTGATGGCGGCTTTGTGTATCCGAGTCCAGCGTGAGGGTTAGCCGGCTCGTTGCGTCTGCTGCTAAACAGGCCAGGCGTACGGCTGAAAGCGTTTGGCCACATTTCGTTGCACTTTACTGAACCCCGTTCTTCCTCCTAGGTCAGAGCTGAGCGCCATGGCCAAAGGCCCATGACGCCACCGCAGCGCACTCCTGCCGCTCATGCGATCAGGTCGTTGTTCGACTGTTCGGTTGGAATCCCCACTGCCTTCTTGACTAGATGCCGAGCGCCTCAATGGATCAGATATTCGCCGTCGTACTCTCGTACAAGCGCAAGGATTTGCTAGCGCGTTGCCTGGATGGGATCAATGCCCAGACCCGACCCTGCGACGGCATCATCGTCGTCGACAATGCCAGCAATGACGGGACCGAGGAGATGCTGCTCCAGACGGGGCTGGCGAACCTCAAGGTGTATGTCCTCTCGCACAACACCGGAGCATCGGGAGGCTTCAGTGCCGGATTCCGTCTCGCCTATCAGCAGGGCGCCGACTTCGTCTGGATGATGGATGACGATGTGATTCCCGAGCCGGACGCCTTGCAGAAGCTGCTTGAGGCCGATGATCAATTGCGCGCTCAAGGCAAGCCGCACTCGTTTCTGGTGTCTAAAGCCCATACCAGCGAAGGGCTGTTGACCAACGTTCCGCGCATCGACGAACGGACCAATGAAATCGACTATGAAAACTGGCCGGAACTGCTCGACATCGGTGTGGTTCCGGTTCGTCCCGCAACGTTCGTCTCGATCCTGGTGCCCAGAGCATCGCTGCAACGCCACGGCTTGCCCATCGCGTCCATGTTCATGTGGGGCGACGATACCGAATTCACCATGCGTATCAGTCAGGACATACCCGGTTACTTGGTAACGGCAAGCAGGGTGCTGCATATGCGACGGGTCAGCGGCGCCATCGATATCCTTCGGGAAACCGACCCGAACCGGGTCGCGTTGCATCGGCATCTGGTGCGCAACGAGTTGTTCGTGGCGCGTAAATACTTTCGCAAGCGTCGCGTCCTGGGCTTGTTGTTTTCCCGCTTGGGGCAGGTGGCTCGCATGCTTCAGCGCGGTCAGTTCGCCAAGGCGAAGATCGTGGCGAAAGGTCTACTCGAAAGCGCCCGCTTCGCACCGGAGCCGGAAGCCGCCGATTCGCCGCTGGAAACGCTTGGCGTCAGCGTACGCGAGTTGATCCCAACGCCGACGACCGTTACGTCGAAGGTCGTCGAGACTTCGCCGCTTCCGGCCATTGAATCAATCGAGGCTGATTGGGGCGCAATGCAATCAACCGATGCTGAATCGAAACAACCCCGATCGTTCAGAACGAACATGCGCGTGCTGGTATGCGGCGCAGGCGGGCAGGTGGGGCGCTGTCTGGTCAACCAAGCTCCGAGTTTTGGGCTGGAAGCCATCGGCCTGCTGCATAAAGACGTCGACATCACATCTTCTGAGCAAATTGCCCAGGCGATCGAGCGCTACCGGCCGGCGCTGATCATCAACGCGGCGGCCTATACCAATCTCGATCATGCCGAGGCGGAGGTCGCGCATGCCGAAGCGGTGAATCGCGACGGCGCTGGAAATCTGGCCCAGGCCGCCAAGCGGTTCGGCATTCCGCTGTTTCACCTGTCCAGTGAATATGTCTTTTCGGGTGATGGCTCGCAGCCTTATCGAGAGACCGACCCGGCCCTGCCGATCTGCGTCTATGGCAAAACGCGGCGGGCGGGGGAGATCGTCATCAGCGAAACCCTGGATCGATATCTGATACTGCGCACCAGCTGGATCTACGGCGAGCATGGCAACAACTTCGTGCAGACGATGCTTAATCTCGGCCGCAAAACGAACGAGATATCTGTCGTAAGCGATCAGGTCGGCTGCCCGACTCGCTCACGAAGCGTCGCCAGGGTGTTGATCGAGCTCGCGTTGCGCTATTGCCGCGATGGTGATTTGGAGTGGGGGCTGTACCACTACAGTGGATTGTCGTCGTGCTCGTGGGCCGAATTCGCCGTCGAGATTTTCCGTGAAGCGGAACGGACCGGCTTGATAGACAAAGCGCCGCAGGTACTGCCGGTGACGAGCGGAAGCTTGCCGCGCGCCGCGGCCCGGCCGGCCTGGTCGGTTCTCGATTGCAGCCGGATCGAGGACACCTTTGGCATCAGACCTAAACCATGGCGCGAAGAGCTGCGGCATGTGATCAGACACATGAGTGACATCCCAGCGACGCTTTTCGGGCCGGCGCCAAGTCGCGTGCCGTTCCGGACTCACCCACAAAACGAGGCGGCTGGGCCATGCCTGACTCGCTTCGAGTGCGCGCAAGGAGCAAGCCAGCGGTAAAGCTACCCGTTTTAAACTTTTTCCAAATGTAACAGTCTGAGCTTCACGCAAAACCAAAGGGACTTTCGTTATGGGCGAATCAGCAGTTAGACGAGTGGGCGTTTCAGGCACAGGGATGATTTCGCATTGCTTCGTCCGGCTGATCATGCAGCACTACAAGGATCTGCAGATCAGTCGGGTTCTGACTCGCAGGAACATTGGAACGCTGAGCGACTTCCCGCTGCGAGATACGTTAACCAACTCCGTTGATGAGCTCATTTCGAACTCGGACATCATCGTCGAGTGCACGGGCGACGTGTTCTTCGGGACGGAAGTCATCGAGCGCGCATTCGAAGCCGGGCTCCCGGTGGTCACGGTCAATGCCGAGCTTCAGGTCACCACCGGTTCTTATCTATCAGGCAAGGGGTTGCTGACCGAAGCCGAAGGTGATCAGCCGGGCTCTCTCGCTGCGTTGCGAGAAGACGCCTTGCAGATGGGCTTCAAGCCGCTCGTCTACGGCAACATGAAGGGCTATCTGAACCACAACCCGACACCCGAAGACATGGCCTACTGGGCCAAACGGCAGGGTATCAGCATCGAGCAGACCACATCCTTCACCGATGGCACCAAGGTGCAGATCGAGCAGGCGGTGGTCGGTAACGGTTTCGGCGCGACCATTTCCCGTCAAGGTCTGGAAGGGGTGGCTTCAACCGACCTGAACCTCAGTGCAAGCGTCCTCGGTCTGATTGCGGACGGCATCGGGCAGCCCATCGTCGACTATGTCGTGCCCAGCGGTTATCCGGCTGGTGGGGTTTTTCTGGTGTGTCGCCACGATGAAGCCCAGGCACCGGCGATCGAGTATTTCAAGTTGGGCCCCGGTCCGTATTACGTGCTGACGCGTCCTTTCCATCTATGCTCGCTCGAAGTCGGAAAAACAGTCCGTCGAGTGCTGGCCGGAGGCGGCGTACTGCTGAACAACGCGACCGAACCGACCCTGGGCGTCGCGGCGATAGCCAAGCGGGTCATGAAGTCGGGCGACGTGATCGGTCGTGGTATCGGAGGCTTCGATGTGCGTGGCGAAGCGGTGCGGCTCGCCGATGAGCCTAACCATGTCCCCATCGGTTTGCTCCGCAACACGGTGCTCAAAAGAGCCGTCGAGCCTGGGCAGTTGATCACCTTCGACGATATCGACATTCAACCCAGCCGCGTGCTGGATATCGTGCTCCAGCAGCGCGAGAAAGTGATTCAGCGGATCGATGTATCGCCCGTGGTGGACGACATCCAGCAAGCACTCAGATGAGCAGGATGGGAGACGGAGCGCGCTGACAGATCGGCAACTGACCGGTTAGCTCGGCGCCGTTGCGCTCAGAGGGGCCGTGCAAAGCGCAGTCCAAACGCTCCGAGCAAGCTGAACGGCTGCGCCGCCAAAGGAGGCGGCTTCGTTCTGAGCTTCCTGCTCGTTATCGAACACCGCTAACACGCTGCCGTAGGAATAAACCACTCCCCAGTGTCCAGCTTCTTCGCCGTCGAGCTTTATAGCGTCCATTAGTGTCATCCTGAGAGTTTTACGAAATGTGACGAAATCACGTCGCATAAATACCATGCCGCCAAAATCCCGACAATTGCCGTTCGGCGGCGCTCTCGAACGCACTTGGTGCGAAGCGGATTGCTGTAGCTTCAGTTAGGACTGCCCTTCCAAGTCGAGGACCCGTCGTGCGTCAGCAAACTGGTCCATCACTTGAGCCGGCAGTGAATAACGATCGACCTGCCTGCGCCGCTTTAGCTGGTGCGTTGCTCACCCGGGTGGGTTTCATGCCCCATCGGGGTGGTGTCCGGTAGCTTCACTTCGGGCTCTACGAAGTCTGGGCTGTGCACTTCCGAGTCGAGCGGCATATGGCTATAACGCTGCTTGTTGGCCAGGTCTTGAGTGCGATGCTGCTGTTCGGTCTCGGTCAGTATGCGCTTGGCCTCGCAGCGTCCGCTGATGCCACGTGCCAACGCCATGCCGCCCATTGCGAGCTGCAGCAAACCTCTGATGCCGCCGCGACGCAGCCCTTTGCCCAACAGCATCAAGCCGCCCGCCACTGACGCGGTGCGCTCCCAACCATGCACGTTTTGCGGAGCGGTCTTGTCGAAAAGCCGATTCATCGTGATCTCCTTTGCTCGCTTTCTCGTTGTGCTTTCGGCAACGCCACCCTGCGATTCGTTCTGGGCGGCGGATGAAAGGCTCGAGCGTTAGTGAAGGAGCAGGCCGATTGCTTTTTCGGTAGTCTCTGGCCCTTCCAATCAGGATGACTCGACATGTGGCATATCGATCCGGTATCGCTTCGGCTGTTCATCGCGGTGTGCGAAGAGGGAGCCATCAGCAAAGCCAGCGAGCGTGAATTCATCGCGCCCTCGGCCGTCAGCAAGCGAATCGCCGACATCGAGGCGGATATTGGCACGCCGATGCTGTTGCGTAGCAAGAAAGGCGTGGTGCCGACCCCTGCTGGCCAAGCGCTTCTGCGGCACGCTCGGCAACTGTTGCGCAGTATGGAGCGCCTGCAGGGCGAGCTAAGCGAGTACGCCGAGGGCGCGCGCGGACACGTGAAGATTCTCGCCAACGTGTCGTCGATCATCGAGTTCCTGCCTGAGGAACTGTCGGATTTCATGCTGGAAAATGCGCATATCCATGTCGATATCGAAGAGCGCTTCAGCCCCGACGTGGTGCGTGGCGTTGCGGAGGGGCAGGCGGACCTCGGTGTGTGCCGCAAGTCCATGGTCGCTGGTGATCTCGAATTCATCGACTACCGCAGCGACCATCTAGCCGTCGTCGTCAACGGCGATCATCCCCTGGCCGGGCGCACTCAACTCGCCTTTGCCGAAACGCTGGATTACGACCACCTGGGCCTGTCCGCCTACGCCACGCTGAACGCCTACATGCAACAGGCTGCCGCCCAGGCGGGAGGCGAAGTGCGCTTTCGCACCCATGTGTCCTCGTTCGATGCGGCCTATCGCCTGATCCATGTGGGGCTGGGACTCGGCATCTTTCCGAGTGAGGCGGTGAGTCGCTACACGGACTTGTTCGATCTACGAGTCATTCCGCTGACCGATGATTGGGCACTCGGCCAATTCGTCATCTGCGTCCGCGATGCCGAGGCGCTGTCGCTATCGGCGCGTCGACTGCTCAATCACCTGCTGGCACGGGTACCCCGCTAGCAGCATGCCTGAGCTGGCCATCCATCGTGGTTGGCGATGGATAGAGGCTTGAATAACGTCTTTTCGCGGCGTGGCAGGCTTCTTAGTCTCTCCCTCAAGCGACATGCCTTGCGAGAGACCTCATGACAAAAATAATCATCAATGAGGTGGGATTGCGGGACGGCTTGCAAAGCCTCCAGCGCACCATGCCCACCGCCGACAAATGCAAGTGGATCGACGCGGCCTACGCCGCTGGCGTTCGCCACATGGAGGTTGCCTCCTTCGTGCCGGCCAAACTGCTGCCGCAGATGGCCGACGCCAGCGAAGTGGTGGCGCACGCGCTCACCTACACCGACCTCAATGTCACTGTCCTAGCGCCCAACCTGCGGGGTGTCGAAAACGCCCTGACTAGCGGTGCGCATCGGATCGTCGCGCCGATCTCGGTCAGTGCCGCCCACAGCCTCGCCAATGTACGCCGCCGCCCGCAGGAAATGGTCGAGGAATTCGGGCGGATGTGCGACTTGCGCAGCAGCTCCGGGCGTAACGGGGTTGTCATGGTTGCCGGTATGTCCACCGCCTTCGGCTGTACCCGCCAGGGTGAAGTGCCGCTTGCCGATCTTTGCGAGCTGGTTCGCCTGGTACTTGAGACCGGTTGCGATCAGGTTTCGCTGGGCGATACCACCGGTTATGCGACGCCGGGTCAGGTGGGTGAAACCATTGACGCCGTTCGCGCCATTGCCGGCGGCAAGCTGCAAGCTGCGCATTTTCACGACACCCGCGGGCTGGCCCTGGCCAACAGCCTGGTCGCCGTGCAGCACGGCATTCGCGAACTCGATGCCTCGCTCGCCGGACTCGGCGGATGCCCATTCGCACCGGGCGCCTCGGGCAATACCGTCACCGAAGACATGGTGTTCATGCTGCAGAGCATGGGCTATGAGACCGGCATCGATCTGCAACGACTGATCGAGTCGCGCGCGGTGCTCGAAGCCGCGTTACCTGGGGAAACCCTGTACGGCTACATCGCCCGTGCCGGCCTTCCGAAGAACTTCGTGGCGCCGCCTGCCGCCTGATCGCGCTTTCATTGCTGGAGTAAAGAAATGTCGAGTCTTCCACTTGACGGGATTCGTGTTGTCGAAATTTCCCACATGGTCATGGGCCCCACCTGCGGAATGATCCTGGGCGACCTGGGCGCCGAGGTGATCAAGATCGAACCGACCAAGGGCGACGGTACTCGCCGCCTGCTGGGTGCCGGCGCGGGGTTCTTTCGCACCTTCAACCGCAACAAGCAGAGCATCGCCGTCGACGTCGACACGCCGGAAGGCAAGGATGCGGTCCTGAAGCTGCTCGACAGCGCGGATGTGTTTATCGAGAACTTCAAGCCTGGCCGGATGGATTCGCTTGGCTTCGGCTATCAAGCAGTCAAAGCACGCAATCCGAAGATCGTTTACACCAGTCTCAAAGGGTTCCTTGCCGGCCCTTACGACAAGCGCCTGGCCCTCGACGAAGTGGTGCAGATGATGGCCGGCCTGGCCTACATGACCGGCCCGGTTGGCCGCCCGTTGCGCGCTGGCAGCTCGGTCAACGACATCATGGGCGGCATGTTCGGTGCGATCGGCATCCTCGCCGCGCTCAACGAGCGCAACCGCACCGGGCTCGGCCGCGAAGTGCAGAGCGCGCTCTACGAAAACTGCGTACTGCTCGCGGCGCAACACATGCAGCAGTATGTGGTCACCGGCGAAGCGGCGGCGCCCATGCCCAACCGCATCAGCGCCTGGTCGATCTATGACGTATTCACCTTTGCTGGCGGCGAGCAGATGTTCGTCGCGGCCACTGGCGATGGCCAATGGCGAGCGCTGTGCAAGCTGATCGGTCAGCAGGCGTTGCTCGATGACCAGAGCCTGGCCACCAACAACGACCGCGTACTGCAGCGTCCGCGGCTGCTGGCGCATCTCGGCGAAGTTTTCGCCACCTTCGACGCCCAGGCGCTGGCGCCGCAACTGGAAGCCAACGGCATTCCCTTCGCGCCGATCCGCAAGCCCGAGGAGCTGTTCGACGACGCGCATCTGATCGAAAGCGGCGGGCTTGCCAAGCTTCAGCTCGAAGACGGCTCCTACACCGACATGCCGCTGCTGCCCGTCTCCCTCGACGGCCAGCGGCTGGGCCCGCGCCGCTCCATCCCGCGTATTGGCGAGAACACACGCGAAGTCATGCGCGGGCTGGGTTACAGCGACGCACAGATCGACGAATTGCAGCATGCCGGCGTGTTCCGCGGCGAATGACTACCGCCGAGAAGGCAAGGAGATAGACATGGCGATTTATGAATTCGAAGGCCAGAGGCCGGAAATCCACGACAGCGTTTACGTAGCCGAGGATGCCACGGTAATCGGCAAGGTCGCGCTCGGCGAGGGCGCCAGCGTTTGGCCGCAGGCAGTGCTGCGTGGCGACAACGAGCTGATCGAGATCGGCAACGGCAGCAACGTACAGGAGGGCGCGGTGCTGCACACCGATCCGGGCTATCCGATGCGCATCGGCAGCGACGTGACCATCGGCCACCAGGCCATGTTGCACGGCTGCACGGTGGGCGAGGGCAGCCTGATCGGCATTCAGGCAGTGGTGCTCAACGGCGCGAAGATCGGCCGCAACTGCGTGGTTGGCGCTGGTGCGATCGTTACCGAAAACAAGGAATTTCCCGACAACTCGCTGATCCTCGGCGCGCCGGCCAAGGTGGTGCGCGAGCTGACCGAAGAGGCCGCCGCTGCGTTTCGCCTCAATGCCAAGGATTACGTCGCCCGTGCGCAGCGACACAAGAACGGGCTGCTGCGCATCGGCTAACAGGCTCATGCCTGATGGCCAGGCATGCTCGGCTGCTTTCAATACGTTGGAAGCAGGCAACGCGTCCCCTTGGGACAAACCAATAATAAAAAAGGGTTGCACAACAATGATAAGAAAAGCGTCTCTTCCGCTCGCCGGGTCCTTACTGCTGTCATCGATGGTCGCCGTACCGTCCGCCTTTGCCGATTTCATTGGCGACGCGAAGGGCAGTCTGAACACCCAGAACTACTATTTCAGCCGCGATTTCCGCGACGGCGCGGGGCAGTCCAAGCGCGAGGAGTGGGCCCAGGGGTTCATCCTCAAACTCGAATCCGGGTATACCGAAGGCACCGTCGGCTTTGGCGTCGATGCGATGGGTATGCTTGGCGTCAAGCTCGACTCCAGCCCTGATCGTACTGGCACCGGCTTGCTGGCACGCGGCGCGGATAGCCGGGCCGAGGATGAGTATTCGAAGCTTTCGCTGACCGCCAAGGTGCGCATGGGCGAAACCGAATTGTTCGTCGGCGGCCTCAGCCCGACCTTGCCGCTGCTCGCGTCCAACAGCAGCCGGCTGTTTCCCCAGATCTGGACCGGCGCGCAGCTGATCTCACGCGACCTGGACAAGTTCACCTTCCACCTCGGCCAGGTGGGCAAGGTCAAACAGCGGGACTCCACCGATTCCGAAGACCTGACGACCATGGCGCAGATCGGGGCTTACTCCGGTTCCGCGACAAGCGACAGCTACACCTACGGCGGGGTCGATTTCGAGCCGATCGAAAAAATGCAGATCAGCCTGCATACGAGCGAACTCGAAGACTTCTATCGGCGCAACTACCTTGGTTTCAAGTACGCGATGCCGCTGAGCGAAAACTCTTCCGTCTTTACCGAGATCCGTTATTTCACTGCCTCCGAAACCGGGGCCGAAACGCTGGGTGAAGTCGATAACCGCGTGATCAGCAGCCTGATCGGGTATTCCTTGGGTGGGCACCGCATCAGCGGCGGCTACCAGAAAGTTTCAGGGAACACCGCTTACGCCTACATCGGCGGAGCGGATACCTACCTCTTCAGCGAACAGCAGGTAAGCAATTTCGCGCTTCAAGATGAACGCGCGCTGCATGCACGTTACGACTACAACTTCGCCGCCATCGGTGTTCCCGGTTTGACCTTCACGCTGCGCTACGTCAAGGGTGACAACGTCGACCCAGAAAACATTGCCACGGCACAGGCGGCGGCGCTGCGTGCTGCGGGTGAGGAGGGGCGTGAGTGGGAGCGCACCACCGACATCACTTATGTGGTACAGAGCGGGCCGCTGAAAGACCTCAGCATGCGCTGGAGAAATGCCACGAATCGTTCGACCTATGCGCGCGGTGCCGATGAGAATCGGGTGATGCTCGGCTACACGATCAAGTTCTAAGACCGCTCCGCCGAACCCCACAGGGTTTGGCGGCCGTAACGACAATTACAAGAAGAGACCACCATGAAAAAGACAGCCCTTGCGTTAGCCGTCATGCTCTCCGGTACGGCCTTGTCCCAAGCCCATGCAGCCGATTACACGATGCGCCTGAGCCATCAGTTGCCTGCGTCCCATCATGTCGCCAAAGCGCTCGAGCAGTTCGCCGAAGATGTAAAAACCAACACCAATGATCAGGTCGAAGTGCAGATCTTCGGTGGCGAGCAATTGTTCAAGGCAACTCAGAACCACGCCGCCGTAGCTCGTGGCCAGGTCGAAGCGGCCTCGGTGGTGAGCCTGCTGTGGGGCGGAACCGTGCCGGAGGTGCAGGTGTTCAGCATTCCGGGCCTGATGACGACCCGCGCCCAGATCGAGAATTTCTACGACTCGCCCGCCGAAACCTTTCTGAACGGCAAACTGCAGAAAAAAGGTGTGCTCAACATCGGCTGGCTCTTGGACGCCAACAACATCACATTCACCTCACAGAAACATCCTCTGATCGCGCCGGCAGATTTCGATGGCGTGAAGATCCGCGGCCTCAGTCGCCTCAGCGATGTCGGCTTCATTGCCTTGGGCGCGGCGCCGTCGACCATGCCGGGTTCCGAGGTTTACCAAGGGCTGCAGACCGGTGTGATCGACGCGGGCGCCAGCAGCGCCAGTGCCATCCATGCAAGGCGCTATTACGAGGTGCAGAAGTACGCCGTCGCGACGCCGTTGATCACCGTGTGGCAGAACCTGATCGTCAATCCGCGCTGGTGGGCATCCCTGCCGGCCGATGTGCAGGCGGGCATCGAGAAATCTGCCCAGGCTGCAGAGCGGCAACTGCTACCCGAGAGCGACCAGATCGATCCCGAGGGCATAGCCAAGCTCAAGGAGACGGGCATGGACGTGACGGTCGTTTCTGCGCAGCAGCTTCAGGAACTGGTGTCGATCATGCAGCCGCCCGTCGTGGAGGAATTCAAAAAGACCACCAAGGACGGTGAACAGCTGATCGAGATGATCAAGCAACTCTGACCGGTTGTGCGGGGGACGGGCGGAGCGGGGTTGGCTCGCGACGCTCGGCTCCCGCTCCTGTTGCATGCGTGCCGAGGTGAAGCCATGAATACCAAGCAAGCCTATCTGAGCAGCCAGATGAATGAGATCAACCCCCCGGCGTTCTGCCGAATCTTCAGCACGGCGGTGGCCGGGCTGTTCACCTTTGCCATGGCGCTCTCCGCCATCTGCGTGCTGGTCGCGTTGGCACTGATCGGCTACTCGATCGTGGTGCGTTATTTCGTTGGGCAGCCCTCGCTGTGGATCGACGAGGTGGTGGGCTTTCTAGTGGTCGGCATCGTCATGTTCGGTGCCGCCTGCGCCCTTCGGGAAGGTCGGCACATCGGTGTGGACCTGGTGACTGAAATGATGAGCCCGCGCTGGCAGCGCTGGACGCAGGTATGGTCGATGTCCGTGGTGCTGGTGCTGTCGGTTTTTCTGATCGTCAACGGCTGGCAGACGGCGATGTTCTCCAAATCCATCGGCATGGTGACGCAGGGCTACCTTGAGCTGCCGATGTACCAGCTGCAGCTGTTGATTCCGCTGGGAGGCTTCCTGCTCGCGTTGGCGGCTATCGATAGCCTGTTGCGCCTGGCCTGTGGTGCCTCGGCCTTCGTGGCCCATGAAGAGGAGAAGCACTGATGCTCGCCATTTCCCTGTTGCTAGTGGGCTTGATCCTGCTGCTTCTCACCGGTTTGCCGATCTTCGCCGGGCTGTCGCTGTTCGGTGGTTTGCTGCTGATGGGCGAGCCGGGCGGCTTGGATATCGTTTCCGATATCGTCTTCGCCAAGACTGGTATGTATGTACTGGTCGCTATCCCGCTGTTCGCCTACATGGCCCATGTGATGATTCGCGGGCGAATCGTCGATGACCTTTACAGCACGGCGTACACCTTGACACGGCACCTGCCGGGCGGTGTCGGCATCGCCACCATCATTGCTTGCATGATTTTTTCAGCGATTTCCGGCTCCAGTGTAGCGACAGCGCTGACCATCGGTGCGGTGGCGATTCCGCAGATGATTCGTTACGGCTATGACCCAAAAATCGCTTACGGGTTGGTCGCGGCCGGCGGCACCTTGGGCATCCTGATTCCACCGTCCGGGCCGATGATTCTCTATGGCGTGGCGACCGATACGTCCATTAGTGGGCTGTTCATGGCGGGCGTGGTGCCAGGCTTCATGCTGGCGGGAATCTTTTGCGTCTATTGCATGTTCCGTCAGCGCGGCGCGCAGCGTGAACCGCGTGCCAGCGCCGGAGAAATGCTCGTCGCGATTCGCAAGTCCGGTTGGGCGATCACGCTCCCCGCTCTGGTGCTCGGCGGAATGTATGCGGGCGTGTTCACCGCCACCGAGGCGGCCGCAGCGGGTGCCCTGCTGGCCTTGGCGATTGCCGCGCTGATCTATCGCAGCATCGGCCTGCGCGACATCTGGGAATGTGCGAAAGATGCCGCGCGCACCTCGGCGATGCTGTTCATGATCCTTGCTTCGGCGGCAGTGTTCAGCTACGCGCTGACCAAACTGATGGTGCCGCAGCAGATCGTCGAGACGGTCACCGAGATGGATATGGGCGCACTCGGCTTCATCTTGGCGATGATGGTAATGATCTTCGTGCTGGGCATGTTTCTCGAGTCGATCGCGATCATCCTCATCACCTCGCCGGTGATCATGCCGGTAATGGCGCACCTGGGCATCGATCCGATCTGGTATGGCGTGCTGCTGGTGATCAACCTCGAAGTGGCGATGATCACACCGCCGGTGGGCATGAACCTGTTCACCATCAAGGCCGTTACCCAGTCGCCGATGGGGCCGATCATCCGTGGCTCGGCGCCATTCGTACTATTGATGCTGCTTGGCCTTGGGCTGGTGGTGGCGTTCCCGCAGCTGGCGACGATGTTGCCGCAAAGCATGATGAATCCGATGTGATCGCGCTTGATCGCCGTGCGGCCAGAACACGTTGGAGTGGTAGCTGATGCGCAACAGGAGTTGGCTGACGTCGCGTCCGCTGCCGCTGCAGTGGCTAGCACTAGTCCTTTGTGCCGGGGCGTTGGCTGGACTGTTTCGGTTGATCGAGTTGCCGGCGGCGTTCTTTCTCGGGCCGATGTTTGCCGGGATCGCTTTCGGCGTGATGGGCAGTGCGGCGCAGGTGCCGTTGCGGGCTTATCAGTTTTCCATCGGCTTGGTCGGCGCGCTGGTAGCGCAGTCGATCACGCTCGGCGTGCTGGCATCACTGTTTCAGGATTGGCCGCTGATGCTTGGCGCCGCGGTGCTCACCGTGCTGTTGAGTCTGGTTGCAGGTTTGGCGCTCATCTGGCTTGGCCGGCTTCCGCCCAGCAGCGCGCTCTGGGGGACGGCACCGGGTGCCGCGCCGGTGATGATGTCGATGTCGGAAAGCCACGGAGCCGATCCGCGCCTTGTCGCCACCATGCAGTATGTGCGGTTGATTTGCGTGATCGCTGTCAGCGCGCTACTCGGCCATCAGCTGGCGTCCGCACCGGATGTGGTCACGCAGGCTCCATCGACTCCGCCGAGTGTGCCTACTTACTTGCAGGATGTGGCGCTCAGCCTGGCGTTGGTGTTGGTGGGTGTCGTATTTGGATTGCGCGTGCCGGCGGGCTTGATGCTCTGTCCGCTCATGCTCGGCGTATTCGCTCAACTGAGTGGCGCGTTTCAGATCACGCTGCCAGGTGCGCTGATGGCGGTGGCCTATGCGTTGATTGGCGGTTACGTCGGGCTGCGCTTCGATCGCACCACGCTGGTTTATGTGGTGCGCAAGCTGCCGATGATGCTTGCAGCCGCGCTGTTGCTGATAGCGCTCTGCGCCGCTTCGGCGTGGTTGTTCGCGGCTTTGCTGGAGCGCGACTACCTGTCGATGTTTCTCGCTACCAGCCCGGGCGGCCTGGATTCGTTGTCAATCATCGCCATGGAGGCGGGCGGCGATGTTGGTCTGGTGGTGGCGTTGCAAACGCTGCGGTTGTTCGCCGTCGTGCTGCTCACGCCACCGCTGATCAAGCTCAGCCTGCGGCTATTCTTGCGTAAGGCCGAATCAGCTTCGGATCAGAAGGCTTGACAGTCGAATCTTGCTGACGCAGATTCCACTAAACGTAATTTGATTACGCAAAAACAATAATGCGCTCTGAAAATGAAGCGCGACCTTGCAAACAGCGTGGCCTCGAAATGGAACTACACACCTACTACCGCTCTACGTCGTCCTACCGGGTGCGCATTGCGCTTGCGCTGAAGGGCCTGGATTACTGCGCGGTGCCGGTCAACCTGATCCGTGACGGTGGCGAGCATCGCCAGCCGGCCTATCTCGCGCTGAATCCCCAGGGCAGGGTGCCGATGCTCCGCACCGACGAGGGCGAGCGGGTGATTCAGTCGCCAGCGATCCTCGAATATCTGGAAGAGCGCTATCCAGAACCGGCACTGCTGCCCCAAGACATCATGGCGCGTGCACGGCATCGTGCGGTGGCTGCGCTGATTGGTTGCGATATCCATCCGCTGCACAACGTCGCGGTGCTCAATCGCCTGCGCGGGCTGCAGGTTGGTGAAGACGAGGTGCTGGCCTGGATCGGCCACTGGGTAGGCGAGGGCCTCAAGGCGGTCGAAGCTCTGATCGGCGATGAAGGCTACTGCTTCGGCGAGCCCGGTATGGCCGATGTGTATCTGCTGCCGCAGCTCTATGCGGCGCGACGTTTCAATGTCGACTTGAGCGCACTGCCCCGCATTCTTCGCGTCGAGCGCTTGGCGCTGGCGCATTCGGCCTTCCAGCAGGCGCATCCAGATGTTCAACCAGACACGCCGCTGACATGAAAATTCTTGGCTTTCGACTGACCTTGGGCGACCACCTCGGGCGTAGCGTTCGCGGGATCTCCTGTGCGCCGCCGGGCTGACGTTCCCTTACGTCATTCCTAATCAATGCACAGCCAGTCAAGGAGCCAATCATGGCCGACCTATTTGAAAATCCCATGGGCCTCATGGGCTTCGAGTTCATCGAATTTGCCTCGCCCACCCCGAACGTCATCGAGCCGGTGCTGGAAAGCATGGGCTTCTCCCATGTCGCTAACCATCGCTCGAAGGATGTAGCGCTGTATCGACAGGGCGAAATCAACGCCATCGTTAATCGCGAGTCCAAGGGCTTGCCTGCGTATTTCGCCGCCGAGCATGGCCCATCGGTGTGTGGCATGGCGTTCCGCGTGAAGGATGCCCAAAAGGCGTATACCCGCGCGCTGGAACTGGGCGCTCAGGCCATCGAATTGCCTACCGGGCCGATGGAGCTGCGCCTGCCGGCGATCAAGGGTATCGGCGGCGCGCCGCTGTATCTGATCGACCGCTTCGGTGAAGGCAGCTCGATCTACGACATCGACTTCGTGTTCCTGGAGGGCGTCGATCGTCATCCGGTCGGTGCCGGCCTGAAGATCATCGATCACCTGACCCATAACGTGTATCGCGGCCGCATGGCCTACTGGGCGGACTTCTACGAGAAGCTGTTCAACTTCCGCGAGATCCGCTACTTCGACATCAAGGGCGAGTACACCGGCCTGACCTCGAAGGCCATGACGGCGCCGGACGGCATGATCCGCATCCCGCTCAACGAAGAATCGTCGAAAGGCGCGGGGCAGATCGAAGAGTTCCTCATGCAATTCAACGGTGAAGGCATCCAGCACGTGGCCTTCCTCACCGATGACCTGATCAAGACATGGGACAAGCTGAAAGCCAGCGGCACGGTGTTCATGACCGCACCGCCGGAGACCTATTACGAAATGCTCGAAGGGCGACTGCCGAACCATGGCGAACCGGTCGATGAGCTGAAGTCGCGCGGCATCCTGCTTGACGGTGCGTCCGAGAACGGCGAGCAGCGTCTGTTGCTGCAGATATTCTCCGGCACAGTGCTGGGTCCGGTGTTCTTCGAATTCATTCAGCGCAAGGGCGATAGCGGCTTCGGCGAGGGCAACTTCAAGGCGCTGTTCGAATCCATCGAGCGTGACCAGATCCAGCGCGGTGTGCTCAGCACCGCCGAGTGATCTCGCTGACGGCAGCCGGCTTCGGCTGTCGTTCGCTTTTAATCGGCTCGAATCGAGCCGCTACAACGGCCTGGGCGCGGCGGGTGCGCTTTCGAGCGCCTCCGCCTTGATGAAGTCGACGAAGGCCCGGAGCGGCAAGGGCATATGGCGGCGCCCATGGTAGTAGAGATAGGGGCCGTCGAAGTGCTGCCACCAATCCTCGAGTATGGGTACCAGGCGTCCATCGGCGAGCGGCTCGCGCAGGAAATCCTCGAAGGTGTAGATGACGCCAAGGCCATTGATGGCCGAGCGGGTCTTCAGATCATGCGATGAGGTCAGCAGTTGCCCGCGTGGTGGAATGCGCAGGATGCGGCCGTCTTTCTCGAACTCGAATACACCCACCTTTCCGCTTTCGAAGCGATGGCCCAGCAGCTCGTGGCCTTCCAGCTCCTCGGGATGACGGGGCGTGCCGTGTGCCGCCAGATAGGCGGGGGCCGCGGCGGCGACGAAGCGTTGTCGGCGCGGCCCGATCGGCACGGCGATGGTGTCCTTGGCCAGGCTTTCCTCATAACGCACCCCAGCGTCATACCCACCAGCGTTCACGTCGATGAAGGTGTTATCCATCACTACCTCGACGCTGACGCCGGGGTAGAGCTTGAGGAAGCGTGCCAGCAGGTCCGGTAACAGGAAGCGCGCCACCGGCACCGGCACGTTCAACTTCAACGTTCCGACGGGGCGATGTGCCTCGTCGTCCAGGTCATTGAATGCGGCGTCGATTTGCTGCAGTGCCGGACGCAGGCGCTCAAGCAGCCGCTCGCCCGCAGCGGTCGGGGTGACGCTGCGTGTGGTGCGGTTCAGCAGGCGCAGGCCTACGTCACTTTCCAGGCGGCGCATGCAGTCGCTCAGCGATGAGGCCGAGAGGCCGCGCTTCTGTGCCGCAGCGCGAAATCCTCCGGCGTCCACCACGGCGGCGAACAGCGCGACATCGGTCAGGTTGGGTTGGCGCATGGCAGCTCCTCACTGTGGGCGAACTGTACGCCAGACCGTACGGGGCATCCATGAATATCCGGCTTATCCTCGGATATCCGTACACCAATAATCCCTCTCGTCCGGACGCACCGGACATTCAAAAGACGAGAAGAGGATTTAGCCATGTGGAACCTACCCACCTTCCATTCGACGAACACGGCGAGCAGGTCTTGCCGCGTTTTGCAGATGGCCCGCGCGTTGATCGCAGGCGTCGCGCTGGCAGGGACTCTTGCCGCAGAGGCCACGAACCGTACCGCGCCAAAGCCCGACTGGTCGGCCAGCGACATCCCCAGCCAGCAGGGCCGCATCGTTCTGATCACGGGCGGTACCAGCGGCATGGGCTATGAAGATGCGCTGGCGCTTTCACGCGCTGGCGCCGAAGTGATCATTGCCGCGCGCAACCCCGAGCGTGGCCAGGAAGCGATCGCGAGCATCCAGCAAGCGGTACCGGATGCCCGCGTGCAGTTCGAAGCCGTGGATCTGGCCGATCTGGAGTCCGTACGCAGCCTGGCGAGCCGCTTGCAGGCGCGGCTCGCCAGGCTCGACGTGCTGATCAACAACGCCGCGATCATGGCTCCGCCGACTCGCGGCACGTCCGCTGACGGCTATGAGCTGCAGCTGGCGACCAACTATCTCGGACATTTCGCCCTTACTGGCTTGCTGTTACCCATGCTGCGCGAAAGCGAGGACCCGCGAGTGGTCAGCCTGTCGAGCATCGCCAGCGCGCGGGGCCGCCTGAACTTCGCGGATCTACAGGCCGAACGGGACTACAACCCCTACGCCACCTACGCGCAGTCCAAGCTGGCCGTGCTCACGTGGGCTCTCGAGTTACAGCGGCGCAGCGATGCCGCCGGCTGGGGCATCCGGAGTATTGCCGCGCACCCGGGCGTCGCCGTCACCGAGCTGATCGCACGTGGCCCCGGGTTGAACAGCGAATTCGGCAAGCAATGGGCGCAAGACCGCGACGAATACCACTCCGCCGCGCAGGGCGCCTTGTCGACGTTGTATGCCGCTACAGCCCCTGACGCGTTCGGTGGCGGTTATTACGGGCCTACTGGCGAGGACGAGAAGCGCGGACCGCTGGGCTTCGCCCGGATGCCCCAGGCGGCAGCCGACTCCGATGCGGTTGAGCTGTGGCAGGTGTCGGAGCGACTCACCGGTGTGATCTATCCCTGAACGCCGCGGGTACGGCGATGTTCCATGCCCGCAACCACCGATCCTTCAGGAGCGCCCATGAACACGTCCTCTTTGATGCACCGTTTTAGCGTCATTCTCAATGCCGAAAATCACGAACTGCGCCCTGCGCTACATGGCTTCCTGCTGTTCGTCTGTCTTTTCGCGGGTTACTTCATGCTGCGCCCGATTCGCGAGTCCATGGGCATCTCGGCCGGGGTGGAGAATCTGCAATGGCTGTTCACCGCCACCTTCTTCGTCATGCTGGGGGCCGTGCCGCTGTTCGCCTGGCTCAGCTCTCGCGTGCCACGGTTGCACTTCATCGACTGGGTATACGGCTTCTTCTGCGTGAACCTGTTGGTCTTCGCGGTGCTGTTCCAAATGCAGAGCGACAGTCCGTGGATGGCTCGCGTCTTTTACGTGTGGATATCGGTTTACAACCTGTTCGTGGTGTCGGTGGCCTGGAGCCTGATGGCTGACGTATTCGACGGTGATCAGGCCAAGCGTCTGTTTGCCTTCATTGCCGCCGGCGCCAGTGTCGGCGGGCTGACTGGTCCGGCTCTCAGCGCCTTGCTGATCGGGCCGTTGGGCGAGTCCGGGCTGATGCTGCTGGCGGCTGTACTGCTCGGCATGGCCATGGTGCTCAAGCGTGTACTGATGCGCTGGAGGGAAGAGGGCGGCGCTGGCCGCCGCGGTGCGGTACCTACCGAAAGCACGCGCCGGCCCTTGCGCGGAAACCCGTTCAGCGGGCTGACCGCGGTAATGAAATCGCCCTATCTGCTCGGCATTGCAGGCTTCGTGGTGCTGTTGGCCACTGTCACTACTTTTCTCTACTTTGAGCAGGCGCGTCTGGTGGCTGAGCACTTTCCGAACCGCGAGGCACAGGTCCGCGTATTCGGCACCATTGATCTGGTGGTGCAGGCAGGCGCACTGCTGTCCCAGTTGTTCATCACCGGACGTGTCGCCCAGCGGTTAGGGGTGGGCGTGCTGCTGGCGCTGGTACCGCTGCTCGTCTGCGCAGGTTTCATCGGGCTCGCGCTCGCGCCCAGCTTTGGCTTGCTCGCGGCGCTGATGATCGTGCGCCGCATCGGTGAGTACGCCTTCGTTCGTCCGGGGCGGGAAATGCTATTCGCGCCGCTCGACGCCGAGAGCAAGTACAAGGCAAAGAACGTCATCGACACCGTCATCTATCGCGCCGGCGACGCCATCAGTGGTTGGGCGAAGAGCGCATTGGACATGCTCGGTCAGGGCATGGGCCTGGTAGCGTTGATCGGCGCGCTCTGCGCGCTACTGTGGGGGTATCTGGGCTGGGAACTTGGCAAAAGGGCTGACCAATGCAAGCGTGCGCCGGTGGTTGTGCCCGCGGTTACGTGATGGGCATTTTTTTCACATCAGCGACCGGGGCCACGATGTAGCGACTCCTTGATGGCTATCGCAAGGTTGGTCTCCGAAGTGACGGTGGGGTGTTGTCGGAGGCGCTTCCTCGCCACCTAGTCCTCAAAGCGACCAGTGGCGTCACGGTCGTGCTCATACCGTCTGGTGAGCGGAAACAGCGGCAACCAGGACTCGCGACGGACCGTCCAGCTCTCGTAGGTGGGCATCAGCTGGTCAGGGGCATCCAGGGATCCCAGGTTCACCTCGATTTCGTCCGCGGTGCGCGAGAAAACGGACGAGCCGCAGCGAGGGCAGAAAAACCGCCCGGCGTAGTCGTGTGTTTCGCCCTCGATCGTCACCGCATCCTGAGGGAACACCGCAGCAGCATAGAAGAGGGCGCCGTGGTGCTTGCGGCAATCGAGACAGTGGCAAAGGCCGACCCGGTACGGGCGTCCCGACGCCACAATTCGGACATTCCCGCAAAGGCAACCGCCAGTGAGTCGGTCCATGCTGCTTCTCCTCTGAGTCAAAGGTTCGGAATCATGCGAAGAGTCCCCGTCGGCACCGATGATGCGCCGCTCGTTCGTGCACGTCGCGAATGATCAGTATTTGGTGCTTGTGCAAATTCTGCTAAACGACTGCGAGATTTATTGCCGCGTTGGTTGATGAGCCTGCCCGACTGGAACCGGTGGGCCGTCCTCACATGCGGAGGGGCAGGGCAGCACCGATCACGACGAAGACTCCCCCGCAGGCCTGGTTAAAGCGCCGCCCAACACGGGCCAGCAATGGCCGGACCCTGTGCGCCCCGCTCGCCAGCGCGAACTCGGTGATGATCTCGGTAGCCGCGAAGGTCGCGGCTACCACGGCAAACTGTTGCACCATGCTGCGCTGGGGATCGATGAATTGGGGTAGAAAAGCGCTGAAGAAGAGTAAGACCTTGGGATTGGTTGCGGCAGAGAGCAGGCCCTGACGAAACAGTAACCAGCCTTTCGCCTCGGCATATGCGCCGAGGGAGACAGAGATTGCAGGCGAACGCCAAACCTGGATACCGAGCCAGACAAGATAAAGTCCACCGATCCATTTCAAAGCCGTCAGCCAATGGAGAGAGGACTGAATCAAGGCCCCAATGCCAAACATGCACAGCGCGATGATCAGCACGAAGCCCAGCGCACCACCGAGAATGGTAAAGCAAGTTTTGCGGCTGCCATGCATGGCGCCATGAGTAAGGGCGAGCAGACCATTGGGCCCCGGCGACAACGACAGGCCTACCGATGTCGCTAGAAAGACAAGCCAGGTTTCGAATTGCATATGTAAGAGCGTCTCTTCAGAGCCTGACGAGGAGAGGGCGGTTGGAGATGTGTATGCCGGAATGCAGCCGCTGCTTGGGTGGTTAATGCTGTTGCCGAGACTTGGCATGCAAGGCCGCCAATGGCTGTTTCTGGCCGGGGCTGGGTAAAAAACGCTTCTGCCTGGACGCGACTAAATCGCGTCGCTACGTGCCTTGCAGGCATGAACAGAATATTGCGTTGCGCTGGCCCATTCCTGCAGTGCTTCTTCTACCGAAGCATCAAGTTTGATTTATACGACCCTCAACGGCGGCGGGTTCGATAGAAAGCATCGCTTCTCGCAGCTGCTCTATCAGTACTGTCACGGCCAGCGGCATTTCGCGCTCGGCATGGCAGCACAATGTCAGCTGAGCCTTCGCAATATGGCCATCGGCGAGTGGTTTGAACACCAGTTCTTCCCGAGCGAGCTCGCGAGCGATATCCAGCCGATTGAGAAACGCCACACCCAGCCCTGACCGAACCAGAGACTTGATGCTCAGGATCCGGTTGCATGCGGATAAAGAGGTAAGGTCGACATCTGAACGCGTCAACACATGTTCGAGCGTCGAGCCGTGGAACATCTCGGTTCCCGGCAGGATGGTGGGATAAGAACTGAAGTCGCGTAGCCACACAGTCTGCTTTTGAGCCAACGGATGGGTGGGCGCCATGACCGCACCGAACTCTAACCCGACCTGTTCGATAAACCGGACCCTGCGGGTTACTGGTGGGTTGATACAAATGCCGATGTCAGCGTCGCCTATCAGCACCTGTTCCAGAATGGTTTCTGTCATTCCGGTGGCCAGTATCGAGCGCACACGCGGGAAGCGTTCATGAAACTTGAACAGGATGTCGGGCAGTAGCTGGTCAGTCAGCGACTCCACTGTAGCGATCCTGACTTCAGCACACCCGGCACCCTTGATCTCCCCGAGTTGCTCCAGGAGTCGCCGTTCATCTCGCTGCCATTGCCGTACTTGTTGAAGTAACAGCTCGCCAGCCGGTGAGAGTCTCAGGCCACGCGGGAGTCGTTCAAACAAGGGCACACCAAGCTCATCCTCCAATTTCAGAATCTGGCGATTGATGGCCGAAGCTGCCACATGCAGCCGCTCTTCTGCCTTTCGTAGCGATCCCTGACGCGCTACCTCTTCGAAATAACGAAGCCCCGACATCAACAAATTCATCGTCCTGACCTTTCTTGACCGTTGCCGAATTGGCAACAAAGCAGCCGAAATATTGTTATAGACCAGAACAGTCGAGGCTACTAGGGTTCGCTCATAGAGGCGGCTATGCCGCTCCCAGTGAGCTACCGAACACAAAAATAAAAGGACAGCTGCTATGAGTACGACCCAGACGCCTTTCGAAAAAAGCTTAGATCCAGTTGATGAGAGGCTTCCTTTACGAACCCTCATCATCTTCGGCCTGCAACACGTTTTGGTTATGGCAGCGGCGCCAATCACAGCGGCCTTTCTGATTGGTCACACGTTGGGGCTTTCTGATGATGTAACCATCAGTCTGATGAGCGCCATCTTCTTGGCCTGTGGACTGGGAACCATCCTCCAATCCACCGGTGTGGCTGGCTTCGGAGCCCGGCTTCCCTTCGTACAGGTGCCCGGCGGGGCACCTCTGGTGATTTTTCTAGGTATTGCCCAAGCCACTGACCTACAAACCGCCGCTGGTGCCGTCATCATGACTGGCTTGTTCTATTTTCTGGCGTTGCCATTTTTCACCAGGGCGCTGAGGTTCTTCCCGCCTATCGTCATAGGCACCATGCTGTTGCTGGTAGCCGTGAATCTGATCCGCATCTTCGGCGGCCTGATCACCGGCCGGCCGGGCTCGCCCGACTTTGCCAACATGACGAGTATTGCCTTAGCGCTGGCGACAATCGGATTCACCGTGCTCTTTGCTCGGGTATTTAAAGGGATGTGGCAGCGCATTGCGGTCATGCTCGGTTTGCTCGCAGGCGCCGCGGTTGCAGTAGCGACGGGAAGTATGACGGTTGAAAACGTGATGACCGGGGCCATGTTCGCGTTTCCCGAGCCGTTTCCGTTCGGCATGCCTAAGTTCGATCTTTTCGCTTCGCTTCCGTTGATCATCTTTAGCGTGGTTTCGATGACCGAAGCGACCGGTCAGACCATGGCCACCGCTGAGATCGTCGGCCGACATGGAGACCATCGCTCGATCGTACCGAAGAACATCCGCGCCGACGCCTTGGGGTCGGTATTCGGCGGCTGTTTCGGCACTTCACTGATCATTACCAGTGGCGAAAACATCGGAATCATCCGCGCAACAGGTGCTCGCTCCCGCTATGTCACGGTCGTGGCGGGCTGCATGCTCACGGTGATGGCGCTTTTCGTGCCGCTCGCCAGGCTGGCCTACGCAGTTCCGAACGCAGTAGTTGCCGGCACTGCCGTAATCGTCTTCGCCATCATTGGGGTGATGGGGATCAACATCCTGCGCAAGGTTGATTTCAACACCAACGGCAACTTGTTCACGCTTGCATCAGCTTTGGCCATGGGCCTGATACCGATTGTTGTGCCTGGCTTCTACAGCGCGTTTCCCTCCCACTTCCAGGTTGTCCTGGGCAATGGCTTGGCCATGGGAACCTTGACGGCCGTGCTCGTGAACATCCTTTTCCACCACATGGGCAGCAGCTCCTCTCTAGCTAAAACAAACGAGGCAGATGTAGCGATGGCCCCCGCCGAACCTAATAAGGCTTCCGTCTCGGAATAGTCCCGCCTGCCTCTACATACGAGCTAGCAGCGCCTGACGCTTAGGCCGTAGGCCCGCTCGCTCAAAGTTTGGTGGCTACCGCGCTATTCGTGACAAGCACTTCACTGGCAACACGCAACTAATGATTCTTAAGGATTGATATGAAACCGGCGAAAGAACATCTACCGAACCAGGAGCAATTAATGGCTCCCGAACAATTGCTCGCGCCGGAGTGGCTATTGCTGCCTGAGGGCCCCCGCCAAGGCCACGCCGTATTGGTGACTGACGGGTGTTTTACCGATGTAGGTCCCCTGGCATTGCTGCAGGGTCGTTATCCGGGTTTACCGGTACTACGCCTGGAGCGTCAGTTGCTGATGCCTGGGTTTGTCGATACGCATCACCACCTGAGCCAGAGCTTCGGCAAAGGACTTGTGTTCGGGGAGCCTTCCGAAATCTTCAAGCGCATCTGGGTGCCGCTGGAAGGCAGCCTGAACGCTGAGCTGCTCTACCTCACGTCAAAACTGGCTGCCCTTGAGGCTCTGCGCGGAGGCTTTACAACGGTTTGCGATGCGGGAACACGCGCGCAGGAAGGGTTGGAAGCCATCGCAAAGGCTGCGAAGGAAACGGGTATCCGTTGCGTTCTGGCAAGAGCTTGCAGCGACCGTCGCGGCGAGGACGTCCTCGATTCCGCTCCCGTTCTTGCCGATGCCGAGCGGCATCTATCTGCATGGGACAACGACCCGCTGATCATTCCATCGCTGGCAGTCCCGATCCCAGAAATTGCCACTGATGCCATGTTGAAGAATGTGTATGGGTTATGCGCCGAAGCTGGACGCGTGTTTCAAAGCCATGTCAATGAGCACCTGGTCGCAGTGGAACGGTCCCTTGAACGATTTGGCCTGCGTCCGTTGGAACATCTATACAAAGCCGGCGCTTTAGGCCCGCAGGCTTTGTTGGCTCATGCCACGCTGCTGACGCCTTCGGAGCTGTCCTTGCTGAGGAATAGCGGCGCGGCCGTTAGCTACAACCCTGTCGCTAGCGCATGGAAGGGCAACGCCGTCGCTCAGGCCCTGATGATGCACAGCCTGGGCGTGCCGTTAGGGCTTGGCACAGACGGAACACGCAGCGATGGATTCCGCTTGCTCGATTACGCCGAAGCAGCGCAGCGCTTCGCACATGGCCTCGCTGTCGGGGACTCGGTTTGCGGCTCTGGTCAAGTCTGGCTGGATGCAGGCACGCAAGGCGGCGCCAAGGTACTTGGTCTCGGTGAAGTGACCGGGCGCATCGCAACGGGTCTATCAGCGGACTTCCTGCTGGTCGATCTTGCTGTTCCAGAATTGCTGCCTTCATGGGACCTATCGTGGGAGCTGGTTCGCCTCGTCAACCGGGACCAGATCCAAGCGGTGGTCGTGCAAGGGCAGTTGCGGTTGTGGCAGGGGTGGCCAACGGACTGGGACGCGCAGGCGCTCATGTCTCAGGTCGATGCGTTGGCCAAAGACGTCATCGCTCGAGCGCCCATTCACAAGGTCAATCCCAGCCCTTTGAATCGGTGATCCCTTCCATCATTAACGTGTACGGATCCAGCCATGCCGATCGAATCGTTTTTCTTCATCGCAGTCGCCGTCGCCGTGGGTGCTCTCGTTCAGGGCACAACAGGTATGGGATTTGCCTTGATCGTAGCGCCGGTGATGGGGCTGTTAGAGCCAACATTGCTGCCCATCACCTTGTTGGCCTTGATGCTGCCGCTCAACGCCATCGTTGCGTGGCGTGAGCGTCACGCTATCGATCTGCGAGGCAGTTCGTGGATTACCTTGGGCCGAGTGTTCGGTACGTTCGGCGGGATATGGGTGCTCTTCTGGCTACCGTTGTCCCAGCTCAATGTGCTGATCGGCTTGTCGACCATTGCGGCTTGTCTTGCCACTTGGATGGCACCGGTCTTCGTACCGGGTCGTTGCGCGTTCGTTTCCACCGGGCTCATAACGGGTATCACCGAGACGGCCACAGGTATTGGTGGCCCCCCACTGGCATTGGTTTACCAACATTCGCCGGTGGCTACCCTCCGCGGGTCCGTAGCCCTCTGCTTCCTGATAGGTGAAGTGATTTCCCTGGTCGTGCTCGCGGCAGGAAACCATCTGCATGTCGAGCAGTTTCCGCCCCTGTTGTGGTTGTTACCGCCGCTGGCGGTGGGCTTGGCGGCTAGCCACTGGGCACGGAGTGTTCTCGACGATGCCCGTTTGCGCCGCTTCGTACTCCTGTTTGCCTTCGTCTCAGGATTGTTGCTCTTGGCTCAGTAAGACGGCGTTGGCTTGAACGCGATGGTTGCTTGATTCCGGCTAGCGGTGGGAATCGAACAACACCAAGCCTTGATTAGTGCTGTGGCTGACTGACCGCTACCGCAGACCTGTTTGCCGCCTGTGCGGCAGCACTACTCCCCCTCGCATTTGGCATCCGCAACGGCGGCGGGGAGCCCTCAACCTTGAAAAAGGAAAACAACAACAATGAAACACCACATCACCCAAGCAAGCCGCATCCTCGCACCCACCTTGCTCGCCGCGACCATCGCCGCTTTTGTCCCGCTGACTGCCGGTGCCGAGGGATTCGTCGAAGACACCAAGATCACCGTGAACGCGCGCAACTTCTACATCGGTCGTGAGTTTCGCGACGACTCAATCACTCGCAGCAAGGCTGAGGAATGGACCCAGAGCTTCTTTCTAAATGCCCAATCCGGTTACACCCCCGGCCCGGTCGGCTTTGGCGTCGACCTGATTGCCGGTCTAGCGGTCAAGCTCGACGGCGGCCGTGGGACTACCGGTACGGCCCTGTTGCCGCGCGATAGCAACGGACGCCCGGTCGACGACTATGGTCGCTTGGGTGTAGCTGCCAAGGCCAAGATCTCGAATACCGAACTGAGAGTTGGCGAAATGATGCCGGTACTGCCGATTCTGCGTTCGGACGATGGTCGCTCGCTGCCGCAGACCTTTCAGGGCGGCATGATCACTTCGCGCGAGTTCGATGGGCTGATGCTCTCTGCCGGCCAGTTCCGCCAGAACAGCGTGCGCGACGACGCGAGCATGGAAGACATGAGCTTTGGCGGTGGCGTCTCAGACCGCTTCAACTACATCGGTGGCGAATACGCCTTCAATGACAAACGCACCACCGTGGGCCTGTGGACTGCTGAGTTGAAGGATGTCTACGAGCAGCAGTACGTACAGCTGCTGCACACCCAGCCGCTGGGCGCAGGCTTCGCTCTGACCGCCAACCTCGGCTATTTCCAGGGTGACGAAGATGGCAGCGCCCGTGCCGGCGAGCTGGACAACAAGACCTACTCTGGCCTGTTCGGCCTGAAGGCTGCCGGCAGCACCTTCTACGTCGGCTTGCAGAAGGTCAGTGGCGACGCATGGATGCGCGTCAACGGCACTAACGGCGGCTCGGTGGCGAACGACAGCTTCAACAACAGCTACGACAATGCCGGCGAGCGTTCCTGGCAGCTGCGTCACGACTACAACTTCGCCGCATTGGGCATCCCTGGCCTGACCCTGATGAATCGCTACATCAGCGGCGACAACATCAGAACAGCCAATACCGAAGACGGCGAGGAGTGGGGCCGCGATACCGAGCTGGCTTACACCATCCAGAGCGGCCCGGCGAAAAACCTCAACATAAAGTGGCGTAACTCAAGCTTTCGCTCCGAGATTAACGCCCGAGACCTCGACGAGAATCGCCTGATATTCAACTTTCCGTTCTCGATCCTGTAGCTGCGGTTCTATTGCTCCCGCTGAACGAATTACTGCTGCGTGCTCTTGGCCCGCCATTGGCGGGCCTTTTTTCGTTCGCAAATCCGAATCAACCTAACCTAAATACAACCCGGTGCGCTTGCAGAGGCAGCACTCGCAGGCTGCCACGCAGCTTGAAGAAACCGCACAACCGCCTCAACGACAACCTCCGGCTGCTCGCGGTGCGGGACGTGATGGCAATTATCGAGCAGCAATTTCTGCACGGGGGCGCGCCCTAACTCGACGATGCGTTGTGGGTGCGTTTCGGAGCCGTATTCGTCTTCGAGACCATGAATGGCCAGCAGCGGGCAGGCGATGCTCGGCGCGGTTTCTTCCAGTGTCCAGTCGGCGTAGGTCTCGGACAGCCAGGTGTCGATCCAGGCCGAGAGCACCCATGCGGCCTTGTCGCCATGATATTTGCTCAGCCGTTCCATCTGGCCGGGTTCGGCGAAGGCCGCCTGGGCTTGCCGAATGCCCTCCAGCGTCCGCGCTTCGACGAAGGCTTGGGCCGACTCGGTGATCAAGGCGCGGCATTGGTGCGGGTAGCGCGCCGCGATGCTGGCCGCCATGGCGCCGCCGACGCTGTGGCCGAAGAGGATGAAGTGCTCAATGTCCAGCGCCTGCCTTACCGGTGGGAAAAAAAGCTCGGCCTCGTCGCGAATGAAGCGGTTCGACCAGCCGCCCGGATGCGGTGCGGAACGGCCGAAGCCCAAGCGATCGTAGGCGATGACATCGCGTGCGGTGGCCGCCGCGAGCCGCTCGGGAAAGTCGCGCCACAGTTCGACGCAACCGAGCGAGTCGTGCAGCAGGACGATGGGCGTCTTGCGCGAGTGGCTTGTACGCCAATGGCGGGTGAACACCTCGCCGTGCTCGGTCGGCAGGTAGCGATCTTCGGTCGAAACGTTCATGCATGTTCCTTACTACAAGTAATGCTCGCCCGATGCGGCCATGCCGGGCTGTGCGCCTACGGGGCGAGTGAGAAGCCTATTGCCAGACAGCTGGAGGTGCTGCCGAAGGGGGAGCATTTAGCAGCTTGCGCGCACCCCGTCACGCCACGATGGCCAGCGTCTGCTCCCCGACTTCGGCTTCAGCTGGCTACCGTTGGCGATGGCTGTGTGGACTTTTCCCGATCACGCAACAGGAATCGCTGGATCTTGCCGCTCGGGGTTTTAGGCAGTTCGCTGACGAACTCGATCTCGCGCGGGTAGGCGTGGGCGGACAGACGCTGACGTACATGTTGCTGCAGCTGTTCGGCCAGCGCGGCGTCGCCCTCATGGCCGGCATGCAGCACCACGAACGCCTTCACCAGTTCGGTGCGCTCCGGATCGGGTTTGCCGATGACCGCCGCCTCGATCACCGCCGGATGCTCGACCAGTGCGCTTTCCACATCGAAGGGGCCGACGCGATAGCCGGATGTGGTGATCACGTCATCGGCGCGGCCCACGAAGCTGATGCTGCCGTCGGTATTCAACTCAACGGTGTCGCCGCTCAGGTAGTAGTCGCCAACGAAGGCTTTGGTTTTGGTGCCCACATAGCCTGAGAACCAGAGCAACGGCGAGCGGCGACGATCTAGCGCCAGCATGCCGGGCGTGCCTGGCTCCAACTCGCGCTGCTGCTCGTCAAGCACCACGACGCGGTGTCCGGGCATGGCGTAGCCCGCCGTTCCGATGCTGACCGGGTGACTCAATGCGTGGTGATTGCACAACACCATGCCGAGTTCGGTCTGGCCGTAGTGGTCGTGGATGGTGCAACCGAGGCCGGTGCTGAACCAGCGAATGACCTCCGGAGTGAGCGGTTCGCCGGCACTGCTTACGGCACGCAGACGGCCCTTGACCTGAGCTTCCACCTCGTTGCGGGCCGCCAGTAGCAAGCGAAAAGCGGTAGGGGAGCCGGCCATGTTGGTGATGCCGTATTCGCGGACCACGCGGCAGGTGCTGTCTACGGTGAACCCGCCTTCATAGAACAGCGTGCTGTGCCCCATGGCGAGCGGGCCCGTGACGGCGTAATAAAGGCCGTACGCCCAGCCTGGATCGGCGATGTTCCAGAAGTTGTCTTCAGGCCGCAGGTCGACCGCGTCCCGCATGTAGGTGACGAATGCCACGATGGCCTTCAGCGGTACATGCAGTTGCTTCGCAGGCCCCGTGGTGCCGGAGGTGAACATCGCGAGAAAGGGCGCTTCGGCGTCCAACAGCACCGGTTCGAACTCGGTCGGCTGAAGATTCACCTGGGTCCAGAAATCACCGGCGCCGTCGCCCACGACAAGCCGGCGCGGCGCCGCTTCGATGGCGTCCAGCTTCTCGCTGTTGGTCGCGTCGGTGACGACCATTTTCGCGCCGGATTCCTTGATTCGGTGTTCGACCGCTTTAGGGCCGAAGGCTGTGAATAGCGGCTGATAGATAGCGCCGACACGCCAGGTACCAAGAATGGTGATCAGCAATTCCGGCGTGCGCGGCAGCAGACCTGCGACGGTGTCGCCCGGCTTGATGCCGTGGCTGTCCAGCAGATTGGCGAAGCGCGCGGCGGCTTCCTTGAGTTGCGCGAAGGTCCATGTGGCGCGCTGGCCGTCGCGGCCTTCCCAGACGAGGGCGACCTTGTCCGAGTCTGCGTGGCGGTCGCAGCACTCGACACAGGCATTCATGGCCGAGAGATCACCAGAAAGAATCGCCGCGACCGTTTGGTCGTAATCGAACTCGCTGGCCGCAGTGGCGTAGTCGCGCATGTCTGGCTCCTGGGTTTCTTGTTATTGGTCCTTGGATATTGGCTCCGCCTCGGCCCCGCAACAATGGCAAAAGCCATCAACCTCGATGAGCGGTTTGGACAAATATCACGGGCCCGACGCGGGGGGCTTCAGTGATCGATCACGCCATTGGTTGGGTCGCCCTCGGCAACCATCGCAGCGAGGCGCGCCCGTTCCTCGTTGCCCGGTATGACGCCGGTGGTTTCAGCTTCGAGGACGACTACGCCATCGGGATTGGTGGTGGTGACCTGTGCCCTGGCACGGCCGCGTTCGTCGATGTCAGTGATGATCCAGCGGCAGGAGAGAGCTTCGTCGGCATAGACCGGCCGCTTGAAGCGGAACGTCATGCCGGAGGCCAGCCAGCCGATCTGTCCGCCGATCTCGGTCAGCAGGCTGGCGGTCAGTAAACCGTGGGAAACCGGTGCCTTGAAGTTGCGTAGTTGTGCATAAGGTTCGTCGAGATGGACCGGATTGTAGTCCCGCGACAGGTGCGCGAACTGCAGAATTTCATCCGTTGTGAATGTGCGGGTCACGACGAACTCGTCACCTACTGCAAGGCCTTCGATGGCGCGTTGTCTGAGTTCTTTCATGACGTCTCCGGTTTGTCACTGCCATTTTTGGGCCGAACGTTGTCGTTCCGATGACGAGCATAGCGGTTTCGGATAAGTGGACTGGTGGTGCGGGCGAGGTTGGCCGTCTCGTCGGGTCTGATGGGTACATCGGCCCGCTCAGGAACCTGACATGTTTGAAGATCTCGGCATTGAGACCTCGCTCTGGGAAATCGCCTTGCGCGGCTCGGCGGTTTACCTGCTGTTGGCCATAGTGTTGCGTCTGGCGCCCAAACGCCATTCGGGCAGCCTGTCGCCCAACGACATGATCGCGCTGGTGATCATCGGCAGCCTGGCGGCCGACGGCATCCGTGGGGATGCCATGTCGCTGGGTGATCTGCTGTTGATGGGGTTGGTGATCGTCATCTGGGATTACGTGTTCAACCTCGCCGAGTTCTACTTCCCGCGCCTACGAAGCGTCACCCAGGACTCGCCGACCCTGCTGATTCACAACGGGCAGCTGTTACGAAAAAACCTGCGCAAGGAAAAGCTGACCGAGCCGGAAATCCTGGCGAATCTGCGCAAGCACGGCATCGAAGACATCGCCGAGGTGCGTTACGCGGTGCTGGAGGTCGACGGCCAGATCAGCGTGATCGAACATCAGTCGAAATCGGCTGAGCGATGACCCTGTTGGCTGAGCGAGGCTGTTGCAACGTCCTCGCTTGCAAGCAAGCCGGCTTCACGCCGTTGCCGGGGGGACATTCCGGTCCAGTCCTTGTAGCTGCGGCTGAACGCGCTGTGCTCGGAGTAGCCAAGCAGCAACGCGATATCGGCAATGCTCAAGCGCGGGTCGCGCAGGTAGCCCTCCGCCATCTTCCGGCGTACCCAGGCTAACTCCTGGCGAAAACTGCTGCCGGCTACGTTGAGGCGTCGTTGCACTGTTCGTGGCGCGCAGCACAGGACTGCGGCGACCTGCTCGAGACTGGGCTCACCGTTATGCAGCAGTCTGGCTGTGGCCTTGCGTACCTGCTCGATCAGAGGAGCTTTTTGCGGCAATTGCTCTAGTAGCGTGTCGGCTTGCCGCTCCATGACCTCGATCAGTCCCGGATCGGCCGTTTTCAGCGGCACCGCTAGATCCCTGACATCCAGACGGATGACGGTTTCGTCCTGCCCGTACGCGACAGGGCAGCCGAAATAGTCGAGATAAGGCTGCAAATCCGAGGGCGGCGGGTTGATGAATTGCACCTGTAGCGGGGTCAGCGGTGCGCCGGCCAAGCTGCCGCAGAACTGCATCAGCGCCGTGATGGCGGCTTCGTCCGCCAGCGCACCCGGACGACCCTGCTCAGCCCCCCACACCAATTCGACATACCCGTCGCCCTCACGGCGCGTCATCGGCGTGACGTCGTACACCAAGCGTTGATAACGATCCAGACGCTGCAACACGGCCGCCAGGTTAGGGCAGGCCAAGAGGACATAGCCCAGCACACCAAGATGCCTGGGCGTCACGGTTTGCCCGAGATGCAGGCCGAGCAGGGGATCATCGAGATGGCGGGCAGCACGAGCCAGCAGCTCCACCCAGCGATCGATCGGAAATCCATCAAGCCCGTGAGTTTGGGGTGATGGCCGAGACTCGCCCAGGACCGTCTCAGGCGTCACTCCGCGCGCGTCCAGATACTCGAAAAGCAGCTGTACGAAGGTTTCTGGAATCACGCGCCTGTGCAGCGGTTGCGCCATCTTCTGCCTGCTCGCTGGTGGATTGGCGCGAATTGTCAAGCAGCTTGGCGGTAAACATCAAGATCGGTACGCGCGCTCGGTACATGCTTCCGTAATAACAAAACGGACGAGATTCGAATGCACATACTGATCACGGGCGCGGCGAACGGTATCGGTGCCGCAGTCACCGCCATGGCTGCTGGCAAGGGCTATCGAATCATCGCGACCGATCTGGATATGGACGCACTGCAGCGGCGCTGGCAAGCACTGCCCAACATCCGCTGCCAGGCCTTGGACGTGCGTGATGCACAGGGCTGGACCGATCTGGTCGCAGGGCTGGAGCACGTCGGCATCGAAATTGATGTGCTGATCAACGCCGCCGGGGTGCTGCGCAGCGGGCAGACCGGCGAGCTGAAACAGGCCGATATCGATCTGACGATGGACGTGAACGTCAAAGGCGTGATCTTCGGCGTGAATGCCGTGGCAGCGGGCATGAAGCGGCGGCGCCGTGGACACATCATTAACATCGGCTCGATTGCGTCGCTCTATGCGACACCGGGCACCACGACCTACGCCGCCAGCAAGTTTGCAGTGCGTGGTTTCAGTATCGCGGCCGCGGGCGATCTGCGTCCCTTTGGCGTCGCGGTCACCCTGTTTGGGCCGGGCCCGGTGAAGACCGCCATGCTGGAACAGCAGCGCGGCGATGCCGATGCGGCACTGACCTTTTCCGGAGCGCGCGCACTGAGCGCTGACGAGGTTGCGGCGGCGATCCTGGGGCCGGTCCTGCGCAAGCGCCCGCTCGAATACTTCTTGCCGGCAAGGGAAGGACTGCTCGGCAAGCTCTGTAATGCGTTCCCCGGCTTCTTTCTAAGCCAGGTGGATAAAGCCCGCGCCCGGGGTCTGCGTAATTTCACCGCGGACGCCTACCGCCCGCGAGACGAGGATTGCCAATGAGCCACATCACCCAACTCAAGCACTTCGAGGGTTGCCGCAAAGCCCTGGGTCAGCAGGCCCGCGTCGAGGATACTCGCGCTGCAGCCGAGGCCTTCCGCAAAGACATGCTGGCCGGCCCGAAAGTGAAGTACTACGAGTCCTTCGATCTCGTGAAGGTGCCTTATCCCTGCCGATATGGACTGCGCAATGCCTTTTCCCGCGAGCGTCTGGTGGAGTATTTGCACATCCAGAATCGCCTGTTCGTGGTCCAGTTCGACACCTCAGAGGGTCTGAAGACCCTGCTCGTATCGCCGTCCGACCACGAGCGCAACGGTGAGACGCCGTTCTTCCGGCGCCTGCAGGACAACACGCCCGGCCTGCTGCAAAGCCTCATCGTCAAGCGCCAGAGCAACGTTCTGGAGATCATCTGCGGCATCGGCCTGAAGCCCGAGGATATCGACTACATCACCTACGACCATCTTCACACCCAGGACGTACGGCGCTGGCTGGGAGACCGGCACAGCCCCGGCCTGCTGCCCAATGCGAAGCTGCTGGTGCACTATCGCGAGTGGGCGTCCGCCCAGGATCTGAACCCCTATCAGGCGGACTGGTATTGTCCCAACGGCATCAGCGGCATTGCGCAAGAGCGCATCATCCAGTTCGAGGGCGATATCCGGCTCGGCGATGGCATCGCGCTGATTCACTCCCCCGGCCATACAGAGGGCAACCATTCCATCGTCGTTCATACCGATGAAGGGCTCTGGGTTACCAGCGAAAACGGCATCAGCGTCGATGCATACGCGCCGCTTCTTTCCAAAACTGCCGGAGTAGCGAGCTATGCCAGAGCCTTGGGCACTGAAGTCATCATCAACGGCAATACGCTGGAAAATTCCATTGACCAGTACATTTCGATGGTGCAGGAAAAAACCATTGCCGGCCGTTCGATGCGCGATCCACGCTTCCCGAACGTCTTCCCGTCCTCCGAGATGACGCCGTTCTGGCTCTTCCCCGGAACCACGCCAGGCTTCTATGTCGGCAAAGCGTCCCATGGACACCTGACCCCCGTTCAGAGGTAATGGCTTCGTTTAAAGCTTGGTGGCTGGCGCGCGCGAGGCACTTTTGCTGCTCAACTCGATTGATCCTCGAGTTTTGCGGGGCCAGCTGGTGCAGGTTGCGGTGCGTCTGATGGTCGTTGTATGGAAGACCCGCCGCGCTGGAATGCACGACGCAAACCAACCGCGATCGCGCACGCCGCCATTGCCGCAGCCATCACCACCGCGCCGGCCGCGCCCCAGCCGAATGTCGCGGTTACGCTCCCCACGGCCACCGGGCCAAGCAATTGCCCGAGATTGCTTCCTTGCATGATCAAGCCGACGGCGATCGGCACGAGCGCCGCGTTAGGGGAAAGCAGTGGTGCGGAAGCCAGCAACGTCGCGGGGATCAGCCCGCCCACTGCGGAAAAAAAGATGCACAACACGAACGTCGGTAATGCCGGGAAGAGGTCGAGAAATATGCCGAGCCCGGCCACCCCCATGACGCTGCTCGCACAGACGATGAGTGAAGCGCGGCCGACCCCACGCGCCATTAGATAACCGGCCACAAGGTTACCGCTGGCGTTGATGGCGCTTGCCAGTGCGGCCAAGAACCCGGCGCTGTGGTGGGAGACGCCCATGCGCTCCATCAGCAAGACCGGCAAAAAGCTGAACAACGCGAAGAACGTCAGGCTGTAGAGCGCAAAACAGAGTGCCAGCAAGGACGTGCCGCTGGAGGACAGCAAGCGGCGAATATCTTCAACCATGCGTCGCAGACGCTGGCCACCAGGCGTTGCGCCGCGCGGTACGCAAAAAACCACCACAAGTGCGGCAGCCGCTGCGAGGCCCGCGCTCGACCACCAGAACGACTGCCATGTATGGAATAGCGGCCCGGTCAGCATCGCAATGGCCATCCCGCAAGGCATGAAACAGCTCCATAGCGAAAACGCCATATCGCGCTGCGAACCGGTCGTGAGACGCTGCAAGAGCGCCGGCCCGGCCACCGTGATCAGAAGAAAACCGAGCCCCTCCAAAAGCCGGGAGGCCAAGAGAATGGGATACGAAGGTGCGATCGCACCAGCCGCGCCTGCGAGGGTCATCACCCCCAGCCCCAGCAGCAACAATCTTCGATCACCGGCGGCCGTCACCAAGGCACCGGCCGGCACGCCGCCAAACAGTCCCAGCACAGCGAATATCCCGGTAAGCCAGCCGACTTCGCCGAGGTTCAACTGCAGATCCACCTGAAGCATTGGCGCCGCGATGGCGGCCTTGCCTACATGCAAGGCCGCCACGACGCCACAACCCAGAATCACCCAGACGATTGCCCTGGTGGAGGCCTCGGCGTTCACTGCGGCACTCCGATGGGGGACGCCGCGAGCGCCGCTGCAACTCGGGCGACATGCCAGCCCTGAAAACGAGCGCCGTCCAGCTCGTTGTCGCTCGGTTGGCGGTTGCCACCGTTGCCGTCGTCAGCGAGTGTCGAAGCACCGTATGGCGTGCCTCCGGTAATCGCGTCCATCCGCAGTTGCCCTTTGAAGCTGTAAGGCAGCCCAACCACGACCATGCCCAGATGGAGCAGCACTGTGTGCGTCGCCAGGAGCGTGCTTTCCTGGCCTCCATGCTGGCTCCCTGTCGAAGTGAACGCGCCACCCGCTTTGCCGACCAGTTTGTCCTCGAACCACAACCCGCCGCATTGATCGAGAAAGTTCTTCATCTGCGATGCCATGTTGCCGAAGCGCGTGGGCGTGCCGATCACGATGGCGTCGTAATCAGGCAGCTCCGACACGGTAGCCAGGTCAGCAGGTTGGTTCAGCTTGTAGCCGGCCCGTTCAGTGACATGTTCGGGCACCAGCTCAGGGACGCGTTTGATTGCCGCCGATGCGCCGGCCTGACGAGCACCTTCGGCGACCGCCTGGGCGAGCGTTTCGATATGGCCATAGGAGGAGTAATAGAGCACCAGTACTTTCGTCATGTCGGTCACCCGCTAGCGTTGTGGACTAGGGGATTAGCCTATCCATTCCCAATGCTCTGCAAGAGTGATAAAAAACCGAACGTCTTGATCTGCGGAGAAGATCATGCTGAACGGGTTGACGCTGGATCAGATTCGCACCTTCGTTACTGTGGTCGACAGTGGCAGCTTTCGTTCTGGCGCCGCGCGTTTGCTGCGCGTGCAGTCGGCAGTCAGCCATGCGATTGCCAATCTGGAGGGCGAGCTGGGTCTGCAACTGTTCGACCGCACCGGCTATCGGCCCGTGCTGACGCCTGAAGGAAAAGCGTTGCTAGCCAATGCTCGCGATCTCCTTCTCAGAGCGGATGCCATGCGGGCACGTGCCCGCTCGCTGGGTGAGGGGGTCGAATCAGAATTGTCGCTGGTGGTCGACACCCTGTTCCCAATCGCTACGGTGGCGGCGGCGATGACCAGGGTGCGTGAGGACTATCCTGCAATCACCTTCAGCCTGGAGTCCTTACCGCTAGGCGGGCCGCTTGCAGCACTGGATGAGAAGCGCTGCACGCTCGCCGTCATTGTGGGGGAGGATTTCCGCAACCCGAGGATCGCTCTGGAAGCGATCGGCTCGGTGGCGCAGATTGCCGTGGTGCATCGCGATCATCCGCTCGCCACCAAATCGGCGGGCGGAGCGCTGCTAGGATTACCGGATCTCGCCGACCATCAGCAAATCGTGCTAGCCGACCCGTCTCCATTGTCGGGAGGCCGAGCGTTCGGCGTCCTCTCGCCGTATACCTGCCGGGTAAACACGCAGGACGTGAAGTTCGCGCTCATCCGCGCAGGCCTCGGCTGGGGCCGGTTGCCGGCATGGCAGGTACAGGACGATCTCGACGCGGGCCAACTGGTGCGCCTGGGCATTTCGGACCTCGGACGAAACAGCCAAGTGGCATATGAGGCCTACCTGGCGCACCGTCTGGACGAGCCTCTCGGTCCGGTCGCACAAGCCTTTCGCCGAGCCTTGGCCGAGCATCCAATGTCCTGAAGGGCTTATCTGCAGCCAGATACCCTCATTGAAAGGAAGCACCCATTCGCTCACTGATCGCACGTGCCACCTTCAGCAACTGCTGCGCGGCTTCGCCATCCGCATCGGCCATGAAACCGGGCTCGGCGCCGACGATCGTGATGACGCCCGCCAATTGCTGATTGCCACTGAATAGCGGCGCGGAGAGTGCATTGACGCCGGCCATCAGCAGGCCGTGCACGTGTTGAATGTGGGTGCGCTGCAGTTCTTTCATGGTCGCGGCCAGCGCTGCGGAGGATGGCGCCGACGGCCGTTGCAGTTCCTCTTCGCGCAGCTCGGCAGTTTCCGCGTTTGGCATGAAGGCGTTGAACACCAAGCCGGTGGACGATCCCAACAGCGGCAGCACCGAGCCGACCTGTGTCACCAGCGTGACGGCCCGCACCGCCTGCTCGACATGCACGACGGCCGGGCCGCGGTTGCCCCATACGGCGAGAAAGCAGGTTTCGTTGAGTTCGTCGCGCAGCTGCGCCAGATGCGGGGTGGCCAGCTTCACGACGTCCAGCCGGCCCAGCGCCGCCAGACCGACGAACAGGGCGGCGCGACCCAGCCCGTAGTGATTGGTCAGCGGGTCTTGCTCGGCGAAGCCGCTGGCCATCAAGGCCTGCAGGTAACGATGGACCTTGCTGGCGGGCATGCCGACGTGTTCAGCCAGGCGCGACAGCGACGTCGCCGGGGCCAGTTCGGCCAGTGCCGTGAGGATGTCCGTGCCCACCTCGGCGGCCTGCACTTTCTGTCGGCGGGGCGCCGTGTCCGCGTTGCTGTCTGCCATGAATGTGACTGTCCTTTCATTGCCAGCCTGGAGAAGGCGCTGTTTATAGCTTGACGCCTTGTCGACTTCAAATTACTTTTTGCGTAAACGCATTACGCTAAAAGAGAGACGGCTATGCAACCACAACAAGAAACCTCTCGATACCTGTCCGGCTTCGGCAATGAATTCAGCAGCGAGGCGCTGCCCGGTGCGCTGCCGGTCGGTCAGAACTCACCGCAGAAAGTGCCGTACGGGCTCTATACCGAACTGTTTTCCGGCACCGCATTCACCGTGCCGCGCAGTGAAGCGCGGCGGACCTGGCTGTATCGCATTCGCCCCTCGGCCAACCACGGCCAATACCAGCGCCTGGGTCGCCAGCTCGGCAACGAGTTGGGGCCGGTCACGCCTAACCGGTTGCGTTGGAGTCCTGAGCCTTTCCCCGAAGCGGCGACCGATTTCCTCGATGGCCTGATGTGCATAACGGCCAACGCCGAACCCGGCCAGCCGGCGGGGGCGAGCATTTATCGTTACGCGGCGAACGTGTCGATGGAGCGGGTCTTCTTCAATGCGGACGGCGAGCTGCTGATCGTGCCGCAGCAGGGCGCGCTGAAGCTCGTCACCGAGCTGGGCGTGCTGAATGTTGCGCCGTTGGAGATCGCAGTGATTCCGCGGGGCATGCGCTTTCGTGTCGAGTTGCTCGAAGCGACGGCGCGTGGCTACGTTTGCGAGAACCACGGCTGCGCGCTGCGCCTGCCGGACCTCGGGCCTATCGGCAGCAATGGCCTGGCCAATCCGCGTGACTTTCTTGCGCCGGTCGCCCACTTCGAGGAGCGCGACGAGCCGGTGCAGCTGGTGCAGAAATTCCTCGGCGAGCTCTGGATGACTGAACTTGATCACTCGCCGCTGGACGTGGTCGCCTGGCACGGCAACAACGTGCCCTACAAATACGACCTGCGCCGTTTCAACACCATCGGCACGGTCAGCTTCGACCACCCTGATCCATCAATCTTCACGGTGCTGACCTCGCCGAGCGCCATCCACGGCATGGCCAATATCGACTTCGTAATCTTCCCGCCGCGCTGGATGGTGGCGGAAAACACCTTCCGTCCGCCGTGGTTTCACCGCAACCTGATGAACGAATTCATGGGCCTGATCGATGGCGCCTACGATGCCAAGGCCGACGGCTTCTCGCCCGGCGGCGCATCGCTGCACAACTGCATGAGCGCGCATGGCCCTGATCAGGTTTCAACTGAACAGGCGATCAACGCCGAACTCAAACCGCACAAGATCGAGAACACCATGGCCTTCATGTTCGAGACCGGCCAGGTGCTTCGCCCCACACGCCAGGCACTGGAAAGCCCGCAGCTGCAGAGCGATTACGATAGCTGCTGGGCCGGCCTGGCCAAGACCTTCGACAAGAATGAGAAATGACATGACCGGACACACAGAACTTTGCAGCTGGGTCGAGTCGGCCAACGGCCATTCGGACTTCTCCCTCGCTAACCTGCCGCTGGGCGTGTTCAGCCGTGACGGCGGCGAGCCGCGCGGTGGCGTCGCCATCGGCGATTTCATTTTCGACCTGGGCGCTGCCTGCGATGCCGGTCTGTTCGACGGCCAAGCGCTGAATGCGGCAGAAGCGGCCAGCGGCGGCAGCCTCAATACTTTCTTCGCCCTCGGTGCGTCGGCCCGCAAAGCTTTGCGCGGTGCGTTGCAGGACCTGCTCGGAGAAGGCAACGCGCAGCGTGAGCGTCTGCAAGGCATGGGCGAGTCGTTGTTGCAGCCGATGGATCGTTGCCAGATGCATGTGCCGGCCAAAGTGGGCGACTACACCGACTTCTATGTCGGTATCCACCACGCCAACAATGTCGGCAAACTGTTCCGCCCTGACAACCCCTTGCTGCCGAACTACAAGTACGTGCCCATCGGCTATCACGGCCGTGCCTCGACCATCGACGTGTCCGGCGCAACGGTGAAGCGCCCCAACGGCCAAACCATGCCGCCGGGCGCCAGCGAGCCGAGCTTCGGCCCGAGCAAGCGGCTGGATTACGAACTGGAGCTGGGTATCTGGATCGGCGAAGGCAATGCCCGCGGCGAGGCAATCTCGATTGGCGAGGCGGGCAGCCATGTCGCTGGCTTCTGCCTGCTCAACGACTGGTCGGCGCGCGATCTGCAGGCCTGGGAATATCAACCGCTGGGCCCATTTCTGTCGAAGAGTTTCGCCACCAGCGTGTCGCCCTGGGTGGTCACGCCGGAAGCATTGGAACCCTTCCGCTGCGCCCAGCCGGCGCGGCCAGAAGGCGATCCGCAACCGCTACCGTATCTGTACGACCAACAGGATCAGCAGCGGGGCGCGCTGGATATTGAACTGGAAGTCCTGCTGCTGACCGCGGCCATGCGTGAACAGGCCCTGCCGGCACAGCGAATCGCACTGAGCAGCACGACGAACATGTACTGGACCGTGGCGCAGATGGTCGCGCACCACAGTGTCAACGGCTGCAGTCTGCAACCGGGCGACCTGTTCGGCTCTGGCACCCTGTCCGGTGCGAGCGCCGACAGCCTTGGCAGCCTGCTGGAAATCACCCAGGGCGGCAAGCATGCGCTGGAACTGCCTAGCGGCGAGACGCGTACCTTCCTTGAGGACGGCGACGAGATCATCCTGAAGGCTCGTTGCCGTCGGGATGGGTTCGCCTCGATCGGCTTTGGCGAGTGCCGAGGGCGGGTGATGCCCGCGTCGCGTTGATGCCAAAAAGCGGGTAGGGGCTGAGCGGGCAAAGGGCTCGTCATCAATCCGAGCTCTGTCAAAAGCTTCGCCCCGAGGTCGAGCCTCCCGAAAGTTGCAGGCACGTCCCATACTTATGGAAGGCGCGACTCGCGGCGAAGGCTGTTGGAAGTCTTCCGAAGGCCTATTGAAAGCCCGGTTGTCAGATGCGGCGACCGGGCTTTTCATCGTCACGGATCAGGGTGAGAAGGCGGTTTTCAGCATGGCGGGCGCCACCGGGCCGGCTTCGGCTCGGCGTATCTGCTCAGCCAGCGCCTCGGTAAAGGTCTGCGCAGCGGACCAGCGCAGGTGCACCGCATCGACGAAGGAGTTCACCGGCGTGCTCCAGTCCTTGTCGGCGTTCCAGTAGGTGCCAGTGGCACCCAGCGCTGCGGCGATGCGTTTATCGAAGTCGGCGAGAAAGGTGCCGTCCGGATCGTACTGTTCTTTCCACTGCGGGTGCAGCGGGGTGGAGACGACCATCAGGCTGCGGTCTTCGCGTTGCAGCCGTGCGCTCATTTCGCGCAGCGCATCGAAGCAGTTGTCGTCTAGCGCATCTGGGCGGCCATACATCAGATGACGGGTGTTGCGGGTGATCAACGGACCATCACCGAAGCGATTGAATACCAACGGGTCCCATTCGATCTGGCCGGCGCGCTGCGCCTTGACGGTCAGGGCGTTGCGCGCAAGGGATTTGGGCGCGAAATAGCGCATGTAATAGCCCCAGTGCGATGCGCCTTCATAAACGTAAGGGCCGACGTGCGCACGGTTGAACACCGCCGTCGGCACTTTCCAGCAGCCGGCGAAATCCTGCGGATCGGCGATCATCACCACGCTGCGGATGCTCGGCTCACGATCGAGCAGCCAATGTCCGACATAAACCGACTGGTTAGCGAACAGGCCGCAGAAGGCACCGTTCATGGGGCGTGTTTCTGGCAGCGCCTTGGTCAGGACATTGCCGTCCACATGCCGCCAGGCCACCGATGAGCCGATGATCAGCAGATTGGGAGAGCGAATAGGGTTGTTCCGCAGAAAATTAAGCTTCTCATCGACGCACAGGTTGTTGGAGAACGCCGGCGGCGGCAGGTTGCCGGTCCGGTCCAGGCCCAGCAGGCTCAGGCAGAACAGCGTCAGGGCGCCGAACAGGCCGGCGAACAGCGACAGCAGATACCGCGAATTCACCCGCCCAGGTGCGCTGGCCGTGCTGCCTGCACCCTGTTCGGCGGTGCTCCCGTCCATGGATACCTCGGCGATATGAGGCATGGGCTACCTCCCTTCGAGCTTGGCGCTGATGACCTGGGCGAAGTGCCCGACGTTGCGCAGCGACTCCAACTCCGCCGTGCGGAACTTGATGCCGAAGCGCTGTTCGGCCGCGACCGTGAGCATGACGTGGGTCTGGCTGTCCCAGCCCTTGATGTCATTGGCGGTCAGCTCCGGCGAGAGAACGATGCTGTCGTCGTCGAATACGTCGTGAAATACCGGGGTGAGTGCGTTGATTACCTCTGCTTCGGTCATGCCTTTACCTCGATGAAGTGACGGGGCGTGCGGGTGGAAGTCAAGTCGTAGCGCCAGAAGGTCGCCTCGCGGGCGGCATCGGCGGTAGATGTGTGCTGGACGAAGCCCAGCCGGGGATAATGTTCGGCGACCATGCCGTTGCGTTCGGTGGGGCGGTATTCGCCGATCAGCGCGTGGTAGCCGGCTGCTTTGGCGGCCTCGGCGAGTACGTCGAGAACGGCTTCTTCGACCTGTCGACCGAGCACACGGCAGCTCATCAGCCAGCTGTCGATCAGCAGTTCGTCGTCGGCGACCGCCGCATCCGGTCTGGCCAGCACGACACTGATCAACCCGTTGTCGCCGAACTTGTCGGCCAGACGCATCGCTAATGCCACCGAGCGCGGGTCATTGGCGATGCGCTCGACCTCCGCCTCGCTGTAGCGGCGCGTCGTGAGGTTGAACTGGTTGGTCTTGTTGATCAGTTGCGTGCTGCGGGCGAGTTCGGCGGCGCCGATTGGCGTTGCGGTCAGCACCATTTCCAGGCCGCGCAGATAACCTTCCATGTCGGTGGCCTGGCTCATGGCCGCCTTGCGCTTGGCGTTCAGCGCGTAGTTGCGCCCGCGCGTGGCGTCGTCCGAGGTGAAGGAGGTCGCCTCGAAGTAGCCGGCCGCCGCGACACGCGCTGGATAATCGGCCACGTCTTCGGGCAATTCCGGGACGGCGACTTCGGGAAGTTCGCGACGCACGATGTCGCGCTCGGCCGGGTTGTCATCGACGAAGACCAGGCTGTCCAGCCCGATATCCAGCATCGAGGCGATACGCCGCAGGTTGCCGGCCTTGTCTTCCCAGTTTGCGACGAAGGCGGCGATATCGCTGCGCTTGAGCGCCATTTCCGGATGCTTGAACGCCGCTTCGGCGACGCTCGGATCGTTCTTGCTGCACACCGCGAGGATAATCCCGCGACGCGCCAGCAGCGCCGCGTAACGCTGGAAGGCGAGAAAGGCTTCGCCGTTGGGCGAGCCCTGGCCAAGATGAATGCCGTCGACGCCATCGTCACCGACCACGCCGCCCCACAGCGTGTTGTCCAGATCCAGCACCAGGCATTTGCGCGACAGGCCGATGCTGGCGGCAGCGATGCGCGCCAGTTGGTCGCCATACAGAGGCGCCAGGTTCGGGCTCACCAGCTGCTTGGCCTGATGCCAGCGCAGCGGTTCGGCCAGGCCATCGCCGTAGCTGCCGCGCGCCGCTTCCCAGGCGAGATCCATCAGCAGCACGCTGTCTTCTCGGGCGGCGCTGCGGATGGCTGCGTTAAGGCGCTCGACCAGAGCCCAGGGCGAGGCCGGGACCAAGGCTTCGAACGAGCCGAAGACCGGCGGATCGGCTGGCACGATGGTCTGCTGCACCACCTGTGCGGAATAGCGCTCGCGGGCGCGGCGCCAGAGCAGGCGCAGCTCGTTGACACGCTCGGTCACCGCTGCATCCACGTCCTCCGATGAGGCCTCCAGCGGCAGTTGCAGAGGCGCGTCGCGGGCATCCAGCGCCAGAACGATCAGTTGCGGAGCAAAGCTCGCCAGAGCTGGGTCGTCCATTAGCAGTGCCTGGCGGTACATGCCATAAGGCGCGACGTGAACTGAGAGTGCCAGCCGCCGTTGCAACCCGGCCACGCGAATCGCCGGCACCAGGTGGTCGACCGTGTGGGACGAGAGGAGGGCAATACGCAAAGGACGCAAGCCCGACATGGACGCCTCGCCGTTGGCAACCGCTTGCAAGCCTTCGCTTGCCAATCTGTCCAGGCGGGTCGTCAGGGTGAAGTCCCGCCGATACCCCGCGAGTCGTACAGCCGCTGCTAGGCGTGTGAGTGGGTCGGGTTCGCGCTTGGCCTCGCTGATCGCGGCGCTCAGGTCTGAATGTTCGGCTAGCCAGAGAAGCTGATCCATTAGCCATTAACTCCTTTTGCGTCAGCTGGAATGTCAGAACTGGAAGTAGAGGAACTCGGTAGGGGCGACGGAGAACGCCACGGCAAGGGCGAAGAAACCCAGCACGCCGATGGCCGCGCCAATCACCGGAGTCGGATTCCAAGAGGCAATCGGTATCCAGCGCAGCAGCCAGCTTTCGTTCGGCTGTGCATCCAGGGTGGTGCGAAAGCGTGCCATCCACTGCTGCACGTTGGGCATGAACCAGACGAAGGCGAGCAGCAACGCGACGGTGAGATAGTCCGACTTGTCGAGCTTGGTATTCAGCTCGCTCAAGCCGGCCATGCCCGACAGGAGCGCCATCGCCGCCGCAACGCTTTCGGCGCGGAAGAACACCATGGCCACGACCACGCAGAGGAAAGTCAGCAGCACGGCGCAACAGTGGTGCCAGAGCTTGTCGCTATCGAGCGGCAGGCCGCGGCGCGCCTTGTAGGCGCGAAAGCCATGGGCGACCACCAGGTAAAAACCATGCAGGAGGCCGAACACCACGAACTGCCAGCCCGCGCCGTGCCAGACGCCGGAGATGAACATGGTCAGCACGGTGGGGTAGGCGACCAGCACGACGAAGGTGCTCAAACTCATCTTGCCGCGACGAGGCAGCGGCTTGCCGGTGGCCATCCGCGAGCGCGTGATCCGCATGACGATAGGGTTGTAGATATAGGCTGTGAGAAAGCGCGTCAGCGTCATATGCCAGCGCGACCAGTAGTCGATGAGGTTGTGCGCCTTGAACGGGCTGTTGAAATTCATCGGCAAGCGCAGGCCGAACATCAGGCCGAGCCCGATGGCCATGTCGCTGTAGCCGGAGAAATCGAAATAAATCTGCAGCGTGTAGGTGAGGGCGCCGAACCAGGCGTCGTACAGCGCCGGCACGGTGCCGTCGGCGGCAACGGCGAAGATTGGCGAGGCCTTGGCGCCTAGCGGGTCGGCGATGATTACCTTCTTGAACAGGCCGAGCAGAAACACCGTCAGTCCCAGGGAGAGGTTGTCCAGCCGAGGACGAAAGGTGCTGTGATCCTTGAACTGCTTGAGCATCTCGCTGTGGTGAGTAATCGGGCCGGCGATCAGCTGCGGGAAGAACGTGATGAACAGGCAGTAATTGACGAAGTCGTGCTCGCTCACTTCGCCATCATGGGCATCGACCAGATAGGCGATCTGCTGGAAGGTAAAAAAGGAAATCGCCAAGGGCAGGATGATGTCGCCCACCGACCAGCCCAGGCCGAAGGCATCGTCGAGCGTGCCGAACAGAAAACCGGTGTATTTGTAGTAGCCGAGCAACGCCACGTTGGCGGCGACACCCAGCACCAGTAGCGTGCGCGACGGCCGGCGCATCAGGTAGCCGCCGATCAGGTAGTTGAACGCCATGCTGCCGACCAGCAGCGGCACATAAGCCGGGTTCCACCAGCCGTAAAACACCAGCGACGCCAGCGTTAGCCATATGGCTGCAAGCCGTTGTCTACCACTGCCCGCAAGGAGGATGAAGCCAAGAAGAACCACCGGCAGAAACCCGGCGATGAACACCATGGAGTTGAAGAGCATCGTCCTTTTCCCTTTCCCTGAGTCTCTTCTGCTGCCCTTCGACATCAGGACAGCGACTGCCCGAGAGCTACCACAAAGCGGCTGCTATCGACGCGTTCGTCGAGGTATCCACACCTCATCCCAAACTCGATTGCCAATCCTTGCGGCTAGGATTTCAATCAATCGCTAGCGCAGGTGTTAAGCCTCGGTCCGTTAACTGCGACTCAGAGTTGTAAGAAAAAGTTGCACCGTTCATCTGTTCCGATCTTCAGGCAGACGAGCGGATATGACGGGGAAAAGAAGCGAAACGGTGATTCCAGAGCCTCTCCTAACGCCGGCAGCGTTCAATGTGCTTGTGATGAGACGGTAAGAAAGAAATCCAAGAAGACTAGGAGGCGAAGCCGTGGAGGATTCATTCCCCTGTCCCGGTCTCGCCATCGCCGAGTAGGGCCAGACGACTGTTCTGAACGTAGTATCGAAGCCGTGGGGGAGAAGTTCCGAACCGGGTTGTCGGAGCCGCTTGGATTGCCGCGTGGTGAAAACCGAAAGGGCAGGGCCATTGCAGCGCCTGCCCTGTTTCTATCAGCCAAGGAAATAGAAGCAGCCGGAAATGACCAAGCCTGAGTACACCAGGATCAACAGGCAGTAGCCCATGATGTCGCGCGCGCCGAGGCCGACGATGCCGAGGATCGGCAGCGCCCAGAACGGCTGGATCATATTGGTCCAGGCATCACCCCAGGCAATGGCCATGGCCGTCACCGCCGGCGTCACACCGAGCGCCTGGCCGGCCGGCAGCATGATCGGTCCTTGTACGGCCCACTGGCCGCCACCAGACGGTACGAAAACGTTGACCAGACCGGCACTGAGGAAGGCCAGCACCGGGAAGGTATCAGCCGACGACGAGGCGATGAACGACTCGGTGATCTGCTTGCCCAGCGACAGGCCCTCGGCGTTAGCGCCGACCATCATGCCCATGATTCCCGCGTAGAAGGGGAACTGGATGACGATGCCGCTGATCCCGCCAATACCGTCTTGCACTGCACGCATGTAGCGCTCGGGCGAGCCGTGCAGCAGCAGGCCGATGAAAAGGAACAGGCCGATGACGATATTGAGCGTCAGGGCGAAGCCGTTCTCGGCGAAGTAGTAAACGAAATACACCGCACCTAGCGCGACGATGATCAGGTTGAGGATGCGGCTGTCGTCCATGCGCTGGGCCAGCGTCTCGCGTGGCAGCGGCTGATGTTCCGGCTCCAGCAGCAGCGCGGGATCGGCAACTTTCGGCTGCTTGGGATGCATGGCCCAATTGAGGATCGGCAGGCCGATGACCAGCAGCGCGATGATGGTCAGGTTCAGGGTGGTGAACAGCGTATCGCCGACACCGATGGCACCGGTGATTACACCGCCGGTCATGCGCTCCAGGTCAGCGCCGCCAGTGGCGAGTGACAGCGGAACCGAGCCGGACAGGCCACCATGCCAGATGAGGAAGCCAGAATAGGCAGCGGCCACCAGCAGCGGATAGTCGACGCCTTTGACCTCACGTGCCAGCGCACGGGCGAAGACTGCACCGATCACCAGGCCGAAGCCCCAGTTGATCCAGGAACCGGCCAAGCCCACCAACGTGACCAGCACGATGGCGCGGCCAGGGGTGCGCGCGATGCGGGCCAGGCCCGCGAGTAGGCGGTGAATGGCCGGTGCGCTGGCAAGCGCGTGCCCGGTGACGAGAATCAGCGCCATCTGCATGGCGAAGGTGAGCAAATTCCAGAAGCCTGTGCCCCAGTGCTTCGCCATGGCCGGCAGGCCCTGACCGGTGACGAGCATGCTGGCGGCCAGCACGATGAGACTGAGAAGAATGGCGAAAACGAAGGGTGAGGGTAGGTATCGCTGTACGAGCTTTACGCTCAAAGAGGTAACGGCGCCGAGCATGGTTGTGATCCTGTGTTGTTTTCTTTGTTATGAGCGGCGCGCGTGCGTGGCGCGCGCCGTTATTTCATCGATGTATTCAGGCGGTTCTCAGGACCGCGGTTCAGAACCCTCCCTATGTGATTTGGTCTAGGGTCTGTTGCCGTTTCGTCGTGAGCCGCGTTGCTGCGCCAAATCTCGCCAGGCAAGACGCGGGACGCAGGTATTGGTGGTTCCCTTGCCAAGTCCCGCAACGCCGCATGGCGACATTTGCCGCGCAACCCTTCGGGCCGGGCCTGTTTTTGCGCGATGCGGCGTTTCTCGTCGCTCATTTGGAACAACCAAACTTCACTCCTCGTGCGATCTCCATGGATGGAGTGAATGCCGCAAGCCCGCCGGGAGCGGGCGCGGCCTTGCCTCGCGCAAAAACAGGCTCCGGCGCGGCCGCGCACGAAACGGCAACAGACCCTAGCGCCGTTCAGTTGCGTTCGATCGCCAGCGCAACACCCTGACCGCCACCGATGCACAGGGTGGCGAGGCCCTTTTTGGCGTCGCGGCGGATCATCTCGTGCAGCAGCGTCACCAGGATTCGGCAGCCCGACGCGCCAATGGGGTGACCGAGCGCGATGGCGCCGCCGTTGACGTTGACCTTGCTGGCATCCCAGCCCAATTCTTGACCGACCGACAGCGCCTGTGCGGCGAAGGCTTCGTTGGCTTCGATCAGGTCGAGCTCATCCAGCGACCAACCGGCTTTGTCCAGGCAGCGGCGTGTTGCCGAAACCGGCGCGATGCCCATGATCGCCGGGTCGACGCCCGCATTGGCGTACGCCTTGATCCGCGCCAGCACCGGCAGGCCAAGCGCCTTGGCCTTGTCCGCGCTCATCAGCAGCACGGCGGCGGCGCCGTCGTTGAGACTGGAGGCGTTACCGGCGGTGACCGAGCCGTCTTTCTTGAATGCGGCCCTGAGCTTGGCCAGCGCGTCGGCCGTGGTACCGGCACGCGGTTGCTCGTCGGCATCGAAGCGCAGCGGCTCGCCCTTGCGCTGAGGAATCTCGAATGGCGTGATTTCATCCTTGAAGCGACCGGCTTCGATGGCGGCGACGGCTTTCTGCTGCGACGAGGCGGCGAAGGCATCCTGTGCTTCACGGCTGATGCCGTACTTGTCGACCAGATTCTCGGCGGTGATGCCCATGTGGAAATCGTTGAAGGCATCCCAGAGACCGTCGCTGATCATCGAGTCGACCAGCTCGGCATGACCCATGCGCAAACCGGTACGGGCCTTGGGCAGGACGTAGGGTGCCAGACTCATGTTTTCCTGACCGCCAGCGATAATCACTTCGGCGTCGCCGCAGCGGATGGCTTGGGTGGCCAGGTGCAGCGCTTTGAGCCCCGAGCCGCAGACCTTGTTCAGCGTGAAGGACGGCACTTCGTGCGGCAGGCCGGCCTTGACCGAGGCCTGGCGCGCCGGGTTCTGACCGGCGCCAGCAGTCAGCACCTGGCCGAGAATCACTTCATCGACCTCGGAGGGATTCAGCCCAGTCTGTTCGAGCAGACGCTTGATCACGGCAGCGCCCAGGTCCGGCGCGGTGATGTTGGCCAGGGCGCCCTGAAAGGAGCCGATGGCGGTACGGGTGGCGGCAACGATGACGACGTCTTGCATGGCGAATCTCCTGGATTCAAAACGGGAAAAGCCCCGCGTGCGACCAGCGCACCGCGAGGCCCTGTTCGGCGCTTGATCAGCCGAAGGTCATTTCCGGTACATGATCAGGCACTACCAGTTCACCGGCGGTCTTGGCGATGATCTCCTCGACGCTCACGCCGGGGGCGCGTTCCTTGAGGATGAAGGCACCGTTCTCGATTTCAAGATAGGCCAGATCGGTCAGCACGCGCTTGATGCAGCCGGCGCCGGTCAGCGGCAGGGTGCACTTGGGCAGTAGCTTGGACTCGCCGTCCTTCGAGGCGTGGGTCATCAGTACGATGATGTTCTCGGCGCCAGCGACCAGGTCCATCGCGCCGCCCATGCCCTTGACCAGCTTGCCCGGGATCATCCAGGAGGCGATGTTGCCCTGTACGTCGACTTCGAAAGCACCGAGTACGGTGAGGTCGATGTGCCCGCCGCGGATCATCGCGAAGGATTCGGCAGAGTTGAAAATGGAGGCGCCGACGCGGGCGGTGACGGTCTGCTTGCCGGCGTTGATCATGTCAGCGTCGAGCTCCTGCTCGGTAGGGAAGGCGCCCATGCCGAGCAGGCCGTTCTCCGATTGCAGCATCACTTCCATACCTTCGGGCACGTAGTTGGCGACCAGCGTCGGGATGCCGATGCCGAGGTTTACGTAGTAGCCGTCCTGCAATTCATGAGCGACGCGCTGGGCCATTTGTTCGCGGGTTAAAGCCATGGTCTTGATCTCTTATTCTTTGAACCAATGAGGGATTTCAGCTGCGGACGGTGCGCTTCTCGATGCGCTTTTCGAAGGTGCCGCAGATGATGCGGTCGACGTAGATGCCGGGGGTATGGATCTGGGTGGGATCGATTTCGCCGGGCTCGACGATTTCCTCGACTTCGACCACGGTGATCTTCCCTGCGGCTGCGGCCAGCGGATTGAAGTTCTGCGCGGTATGGCGGTAGATGACGTTGCCGTAGCGGTCGGCCTTCCAGCCTTTGACGATGGCGAAGTCGCCGGTGATGGCGTGTTCGAGAATGTGTGGACGACCGTTGAATTCGCGCACGTCCTTGCCTTCGGCGATGGGTGTGCCGTAGCCGGTCGCGGTATAGAAGGCCGGAATGCCGGCGCCGCCCGCGCGCATCTTCTCGGCCAGCGTGCCTTGAGGTGTCAGCTCGACTTCCAGCTCGCCATTGAGCAGCTGCTTTTCGAACAACGCGTTTTCGCCCACGTAGGAGGCGATCATCTTGCTGATCTGCCGGTCTTCCAGCAGCACGCCGAGGCCGAAACCGTCGACGCCGCAGTTATTGGAAACCACCGTCAGATCGCGAGTGCCCTTGCGCTTGATCTCGGCGATCAGGTTCTCCGGGATGCCGCACAGACCGAAACCGCCAGCCAGTACGGTCATGCCGTCCTGCAGCCCTTCAAGGGCTTCGGCATAGGTGCTGACGCGTTTGTCGAAACCAGCCATAAACCATTCCTTCTTGTTGTTGGTAGTCGTTGAATCCGAGTGTCTGCGTCGCGATTAGATTTGTTAAGTTGATTTTTAAGCGTTATTAATTGACTAAACAGAATAATCCAGCGGCTGCTGTTCGCTGCTGCACCTCGATCCGGATGCAAATCGATGACCATCAAACAGCTGCGCGCCTTTCTTGCCGTGGCGCATACCTTAAGCTTCGCGCAGGCCGGTGAGCGTCTACACCTATCGCAATCGGCGCTGAGCCTGACGATCAAATCCCTGGAGGACGGATTAGGCGGGCGGTTGTTCAGCCGCACCACCCGCGCGGTGAGCCTGACGCCGGAAGGTGAAGCCCTGCTGCCGCTGGCGCGTCGATTGCTGGCTGATTGGGATAACGCCGAGGACGAGCTGCGTCAGCGCTTCACTCTGAAGCAGGGGCGCGTGGCGCTGGCTTCGATGCCCTCGTTTGCCGGCAACCTGTTACCGGCCGTGCTCGGCACCTTTCGCCAGCAATATCCATCGATCAGCGTCACCGTGCATGACGTGATCAACGAGCAGGTGATGGACATGGTTCGCGACCGGCAGGTCGAGCTGGGCATCGCCTTCGAGCCCGAACCCACCACGCCGCTGAGTTTCACGCCTCTGTACACGGATCGCTTCGTGGCTGTGGTGCCCGCCGACTCGGCGCTGGCGAGCCAGGCCGAAGTGAGTTGGGAGGCGCTGCTGCAGCAACCCTTTATCACCTTGCAGCGGCCTTCCACCGTGCGCTTCATGCTGGAAGACCACCTGCGCCAGCGCGGGCGCAGCCTGCCCGTGCAGCTTGAAAGTCATCAGCTGGCAACGGTTGGGCGCATGGTCGCCAGTGGCTTGGGCGTGAGCGCCGTGCCGGCGCTGTGCCGCGAGCAGATGCTGGAAGTCGGGGCTTGTTGTGTCGCGCTGGGTGATCCGGTGATCGAGAAACCGGTGGGCATACTGACCAAGCCCGGCCACGAGCTCTCGGTCGCCGCCCAGGCCATCGCCGATACCCTGCGTGCCTCTACGAGTTATCCCGGCACGGCTTGAAGCGAGCGCTCCGCTGGTCGGGTAACGCCGAAAATGTGCGGTTACCGGCCGGTCGGCTGTTGGCCGTTGGTCCAATCACCTATTGTGCTCGGACGCGTTATCGTTGATTTGAATCAAGTCCGGGTGGCAGGCTGCACCCATGGCTGGACTGGCGACCGGCAATCAATGCCGGCGTAACTATAAAAATAGCGAGTGCCTTGATGATGGATAGTCTGCTGAAAGAGCGAAGCATGATTTTCGATCGCGCCGATCCTCACGCGGTGTCCGAGTACGTCAATCAGCACGTCGGTTCGCATTGCATCCAGCTACCCCGCACCGGTAACCCCCAGGCCAGCCTGAGCCATTGCAAGTTCGGCAATCTCGACCTTTGCCAGTTGAGTTATGGCGGCAGCGTGCACGTTACCTCGCAGGCGCTGGAAACCATCTATCACCTACAACTGCTGCAGCGCGGACATTGCCTCTGGCGTGGCCGCGGTCAGGAGCATTACTTCACGCCAGGTGAGTTGCTGCTGATCAACCCGGACGATCCGGTCGACCTGACCTATTCCGACGATTGCGAAAAACTCATCGTCAAAGTACCCGCATCCTTTCTGGAAAAGGCCTGTACCGAGAACCAGTGGCGGGCGCCGAGCGAAGGCATTCGCTTTGCCGCCAACCGCTACGAACTCAAGCAGCTCGATGGCATCGAAAGCCTGCTCGGACTGATCTGCCAGGAGGCCGAAGCCGAGCACTGCATTCCGCAGCTGCAAGAGCAGTACAGCCGCATCATCGCCTCGAAGCTGCTGTGCACGCTGGCCAACAACATCTACCGCGAGCCCTTGAACGAGAGCTGCCCTTCGTTCGGCCGCATTACCGACTATATAGACGAGCATCTGAAGAAAGACATTTCGGTCGAGCAGCTGGCGCAGCTGGCCAACATGAGTCCGCGCTCGCTGTACATGTTGTTCGATCGGAAGGTCGGCACCACGCCGAAGTCCTACATCCGCCAGCGCAAACTGGAGCAGATCCACGGACGGCTGAGCGACCCTTCGGACAAGGTGCGCAATATCACCGAGATCGCGATGGACTATGGCTTTCTGCATCTCGGACGTTTCTCGGAAACCTACAAGAGTACTTTCGGCGAACTGCCCTCCGACACCCTGCGCAAGCATCACTGAAGCGACTGCTCGACTCCACAGGTGCGCCGAGGGCGCAGTTGAGCACTTTGGCTCGGCTTCACAACGTCACTCCTTTCTTTTAAATGCTTGGCTAACCATAATCCTGACCAAATCACTCGGGTGTAGGTACTTCAATGCAAGGCACGGCATCTTCGGATGTGTCGATTACCGCGCCGGAGCGTTATCGGCTACTTATCGATGCAGTGACCGACTACGCCATCTATATGCTTGATGTCGACGGCAAGATTGCAAGCTGGAACACCGGTGCGAGACGCTTCAAGGGGTACGAAGAGGCCGAAGTGATCGGCCAGCATTTCTCCCGCTTTTATACCGACGACGACCGTGCCGCAGGATTACCTCAGCGCGCACTGGACATTGCAGCAGCCGAGGGTCGCTTCGAAGGGGAGGGCTGGCGTGTGCGCAAGGATGGCACGCGCTTCTGGTGTCACGTGGTGATTGATCCAATCTGGTCGCCCACTGGCAGTTTGCTCGGCTTTGCCAAGGTCACCCGCGATCTGACCGAGCGCAAGCTGGTCGAAGAATCGCTGAAGCAGAGCGAACAGCAGTTTCGCTTGTTGGTGCAGGGCGTCACTGATTACGCCATCTACATGCTTGATCCGACAGGGCGGGTGACCAACTGGAACATGGGTGCCCAGCGCATCAAGGGCTATCTGCCCGACGAGATTATCGGACAGCACTATTCCGCTTTTTTTACTGCTGAAGACCGAGAGAACGGCGCTCCGCAGCGCGGTCTCGATACGGCGTTGCGTGAAGGGCGGTTCGAAAGTCAGGGCCTGCGTGTGCGCAAGGACGGCACGCGCTTCTGGGCCAGCGTGGTTGTCGATCCGATCCGCAGTGAGACGGGCACTCTTATAGGTTTCGCCAAGATTACCCGCGACATCACCGAAACCGTCGAGGCCCAGCGCGAGCTGGAAGAGGCGCGGGAGGCGCTGTTCCAGTCACAGAAATTGGAATCCTTAGGCCGATTGACCGGAGGCATCGCCCACGACTTCAATAATCTTCTGATGGCCGTACTGGGCGGGTTGGAGATTGTGCGCCGGCGAGTGCCTGACGATCCGCGAATCGTCCCGTTGCTGGACAACGCCATTCGCGGTGCCCAGCGCGGCGTCTCCCTGTCCCAGCGCATGCTGGCCTTTGCGCGGCGCCAGGAACTCAATCTCGAACTGGTCGATGCGCCGGTTCTGGTACGTGATATGGCCGATCTGCTCCAGCAATCGCTTGGCCCTCGGATTCAGATCGAAACCCGTTTTCCTCTCTCACTCAAACCCGTCCTGGCGGATGCCAACCAGATCGAACTGGCACTTCTCAACCTGGCGGTAAATGCCCGGGACGCCATGCCTGAGGGCGGCACCGTCACCATCTCGGCGCGTGAACACCGACTCGACTCAAAGGATGGCGGACTGGAACCCGGAGACTATCTCTGCCTGGCCTTGGCCGATGAGGGCGAGGGCATGGACGAGGCGACGCTCGAACGTGCAACGGAGCCGTTTTTCACCACCAAAGGCGTCGGTAAAGGCACGGGGCTGGGACTTTCAATGGTCCATGGCCTTGCCGCGCAGTCTGGTGGCGGTTTGGTGCTCAAAAGCGAGAAGGGGCGCGGCACCACCGCTGAGCTGTGGCTGCCGCTTGCCGCGGGTGGCGGTATGCCGGCTGAAGCTGAACAGTCGCAGACGTCCGAGTCGCATTACCCTGTGGCGCTCAGCGTACTGGCGGTGGATGACGACCCCCTTGTATTGATGACGACCGGCGCGATGCTCGAGGAGCTTGGTTGCCATGTGTACGAGGCGGAGTCAGCGAAGCAGGCGATGGAAATCCTCGCGCAGAACAGGGTTCAGCTAGTGCTGACCGATCAGGCCATGCCTCAAATGACCGGCACACAGCTGGCCGAAGTCATCAGGCAGCGGTATCCAGCCCTGCCAGTGATCCTTGTCACTGGTTATGCCGACCAGCCAACCGGGTTGGCAGGCGACCTGCCCAGGCTCGGCAAGCCCTTCACTCAGGATGACCTGGCGCAGAGCATCGCTGCGGTGATGAGCCAACCCTGACGGCCGACCCTAGGGCCAGCTCTGACTGGGTTGGCCCACGCCCCGCCTATTTCACTCCTTCCGTTTATACCTCCTGATTCTTAGTCATATTCGCTTACAGGAACGGATCGATCCGCCTGTTGTTTTGCAGAAAACGGATAGAGGTCCTGCAGAAAACGGATATTGATACCCCTCCCAGCGCCTTAGCCTTCATCACGTAGAAACAATAACAATGGAGGCCCCGGCCATGGCCCTGGGATTCGATTACCTTGATTCGCTTGTTGAAGACGACAAAGAAAAGGGCATCTTCCGCTGCAAGCGCGAGATGTTCACCGACGAGCGCCTGTTCGATCTGGAGATGAAGCACATCTTCGAGGGCAACTGGATCTACCTCGCCCACGAAAGTCAGATTCCCGAGAAGAACGACTACTACACGACCTACATGGGTCGGCAGCCGATCTTCATCGCGCGCAACAAGGACGGCGAGCTCAACGCCTTTATCAATGCCTGCAGCCATCGCGGTGCGATGCTGTGTCGCTTCAAGAGCGGCAACAAGGCCACCTATACCTGCCCGTTCCACGGCTGGACCTTCAACAACTCCGGCAAGCTGCTCAAGGTCAAGGATCCCAAGGAAGCCGGCTACCCGGACAGCTTCAACTGCGACGGCTCCCACGACCTGAAGAAGATCGCCCGCTTCGAGTCCTATCGCGGCTTCCTGTTCGGCAGCCTGCGTGAAGATGTCGCCCCGCTGGAAGAATTTCTCGGCGAGTCGCGCAAGATCATCGACATGGTGGTCGACCAGTCGCCGGATGGCATCGAAGTGCTGCGTGGCTCCTCCAGCTACGTCTTCGGCGGCAACTGGAAGCTGACCGCCGAGAACGGCGCGGACGGCTACCACGTCACCGCCGTGCACTGGAACTACGCCGCGACCCAGAACCAGCGCAAATTGCGCGAGGCCGGCGAAGAAATCCGCACCATGAGTGCCGGCGGCTGGGGCAAGAAAGGCGGTGGCTTCTATTCCTTCGAGAACGGCCACCTTTTGCTCTGGACGCGCTGGGACAACCCTGAAGACCGTCCGCTGTACAGCCGCCGCGACGAGCTGGTCGCCGAAGTCGGCGAGGCTCGTGCCGACTGGATGATCGGCAACTCGCGCAACCTCTGCCTCTACCCGAACCTCTACCTGATGGACCAGTTCGGATCGCAGCTGCGCATCGCCCGGCCGATCTCGGTCGACGAGACCGAAGTCACCATCTACTGCATCGCGCCCAAGGGCGAGAGTGCCGAGGCGCGTGCCCGCCGCATTCGCCAGTACGAAGACTTCTTCAACGTCAGCGGCATGGCCACGCCGGACGACCTCGAGGAATTCCGCGCCTGCCAGGCCGGCTTCCAGGGCCGCGCCATGGAATGGAACGACATGTCCCGTGGCGCCAAGCACTGGATCGAAGGCGCCGATGAGGGAGCCAAGGAAATCGATCTGCATCCCTTGCTCAGCGGCGTCCGCTCCGAGGACGAAGGCCTGTTCGTCATGCAGCACCAGTACTGGCAGCAGCAGATGATCAAGGCCGTGAAGGCGGAACAGGATCAGCTGATCCACGTGGAGGGCGCATAGATGACCATTTCCTATGAAGCCGCGCGCGACTTTCTCTACCGCGAGGCGCGCTATCTCGACGACAAGGAGTGGGACGCCTGGCTCGAACTCTACGCGCCGGATGCCAGTTTCTGGATGCCGGCCTGGGATGATCGCGACCAGTTGACCGAAGACCCCCAGAGCGAAATCTCGCTGATCTGGTACGGCAACCGCAGTGGCCTGGAAGACCGCGTGTTCCGCATCAAGACCGAACGCTCCAGCGCCACCATCCCGGACACTCGCACCACCCACAACATCAGCAATCTCGAGCTGCTCGAGCAGGCCGATGGCTTCTGCAAGCTGCGCTACAACTGGCACACGATGAGCTTCCGCTACAAGACGGTCGATCACTTCTATGGCACCAACTTCTACACCCTGGATGTGCGCGGCGAGAACCCGCTGATCAAGGCCAAGAAGGTTGTGCTGAAGAACGACTACATCCGCCAGATGATCGACGTGTACCACCTGTGAGGGCGCAGCCATGACCTACAACATCGCACTGAATTTCGAAGACGGCGTAACCCGCTTCATCGAAACCAACCTCGGCGAAACCGTGGCCGACGCCGCCTACCGCCAGGGCATCAACATCCCGCTGGATTGCCGTGACGGCGCTTGCGGTGCCTGCAAGTGCTTCGCCGAAGCCGGCCGCTACGACCTCGGCGAGGAATACATCGAGGATGCGCTCAGCGAAGATGAAGCCGAACAGGGTTACGTGCTGACCTGCCAGATGCGCGCCGAGAGCGATTGCGTGATCCGCGTACCGGCCTCCTCGCAGGTGTGCAAGACCGAGCAGGTCTGTTTCGAAGCCGCCATCAGCGGTGTCCGCCAGCTGTCCGAAAGCACCATCGCGCTGTCGGTCAAGGGCGAGGCCCTGAACCAGCTGGCGTTCCTGCCGGGGCAGTACGTTAACCTCAAGGTGCCGGGCAGCGATCAGAGCCGGGCCTATTCCTTCAGCTCGCTCCCCAGGGATGGCGAAGTCAGCTTCCTGATCCGTAACGTGCCAGGCGGGCTGATGAGCAGCTTCCTTACCGGCCTGGCCAAGGCGGGCGACAGCCTGACCCTGGCTGGCCCGCTGGGCAGCTTCTATCTGCGCGATATCAAGCGTCCGCTGCTGTTGCTGGCGGGCGGCACGGGCCTCGCGCCATTCACCGCCATGCTGGAGAAGATCGCCGAGCAGGGCAGCGAGCATCCGCTGCATCTGATCTACGGCGTGACCCTCGATCACGATCTGGTGGAAATGGACAAGCTCGAAGCCTTCGCCGCGCGCATCCCCAACTTCACCTACAGCGCCTGCGTGGCCAGCCCCGACAGCGCTTATCCGCAAAAGGGCTACGTCACCCAGCACATCGAGCCGAAGCACCTTAACGACGGCGAGGTGGACATCTATCTCTGCGGCCCGCCGCCGATGGTGGAGGCGGTCAGCCAGTTCATCCGTGAACAGGGTCTGCAGCCAGCGAACTTCTATTACGAGAAATTCGCCGCCAGCGCCTAGTTCCCATGCTCCAGCGTGGGAACCCTGGTTGCGACGCACTGCCGGGACGTGGAGCGTCCGGGGCGGCATTCCACGCGGAGCGTTGGAACGATCAACGTCGCAGTTCAAATTTGTAGGGTGGGCTTCAGCCCACCAATGGGGTGCTGGCGGTGGGCTAAAGCCCACCCTACGGTACTGATTGAGACGCTCTGCGTCGGTTGCTAGAGAGCTGAGACGCGGAGCGCCCAGGGCTGGCGTTCCCACGCGGAGTGGGAACGATCAGCAAGCCGGCGGTGGCGTCAGCCGCGAAGATGTTACGAGCACTACGGATGTATCTGTTGAGGTAACCCAATGAACATGCGTTTCCAAAATAAAGTTGCGGTAATCACCGGTGCCGCCCAAGGCATCGGTCGGCGCGTTGCCGAGCGGATGGCCGAGGAGGGCGGATGCCTGCTGCTGGTCGATCGCTCCGAGCTGGTCCACGAACTGGCCGACGAGCTCGGCGCCAAAGGCGCGCAAGTCCTGACGATGACCGCTGATCTGGAGCAGTTCGCCGATTGCCATCGCGTGATGGACGCCGCCAAGACCCATTACGGCCGCCTCGACATTCTAATCAACAACGTTGGCGGCACCATCTGGGCCAAGCCGTTCGAGCATTACCAGGAGCACGAGATCGAGGCGGAAGTACGCCGTTCGCTGTTCCCGACCCTGTGGTGCTGTCACGCCGCCTTGCCGCACATGCTGGAGCAGGGCGCCGGCGCCATCGTCAACGTCTCTTCCATCGCCACTCGCAGCCTCAACCGCGTGCCCTACGGCGCAGCCAAGGGCGGCGTGAACGCGCTGACCGCCTGCCTGGCCTTCGAGAATGCCCAGCGCGGCATTCGCGTCAACGCCACCGCACCGGGCGGCACCGAGGCGCCGCCACGGCGCATTCCGCGCAATACGGCCGAGCAGAGCGAGCAGGAGAAGGTCTGGTACCAACAGATCGTCGACCAGACCGTCGATTCCACGCTGATGAAGCGCTACGGAACCATCGACGAGCAGGCCGGCGCCATCCTCTTCCTGGCCTCCGATGACGCCTCCTACATCACCGGCGTGACCCTGCCGGTGGGCGGTGGGGATCAGGGCTGATCACGATTCCCGGCACTAACGACACGCAGTTTCTACAACAAAAACAATAGAGAGCCTTGCCATGCGAAAAGTAGATGTTCACGAAATCATCGATAACGCCCGCTTCAGCCAGTTTCACTGGCTGGTCATGTGCCTGTGCGCATTGCTGCTGATTTTCGACGGCTATGACCTGTTCATCTACGGCGTGGTCCTGCCTGTGATCATGCAGGAATGGGGGCTGACCCCGCTGCAGGCCGGCGCGCTGGGCAGTTACGCGCTGTTCGGCATGATGTTCGGCGCGCTGATCTTCGGCACCCTGGCTGACCGCATCGGACGCAAGAAGGGCATCGCGATCTGCTTTCTGCTGTTCAGCGCGGCGACCGTGCTCAACGGCTTTGCCAGCACGCCAACGGAGTTCGGCATCTTCCGCTTCCTGGCCGGTCTCGGTTGCGGCGGGCTGATGCCCAACGTCGTTGCGCTGATGAACGAATACGCGCCGAAGAAGCTGCGCAGCACCCTGGTGGCGATCATGTTCAGCGGCTACTCGCTGGGTGGCATGTTCTCCGCCGGGCTGGGCATCTACATGCTGCCGCGCTTCGGCTGGGAGGCGATGTTCTTCGCCGCCGCCGTGCCGCTGTTGTTGCTGCCGGTGATTCTCTGGAAGCTGCCCGAATCGGTGGGTTTCCTGGTGCGCCAGGGCCGTACCGAACAGGCCCGTAAGCTGCTCAACCAGATCGAACCGAGCCTTGCCCTCAGCGCCAGCGACGAGCTGGTGATGAACGAAGTGAAGGGCAAGAGCGCTTCGGTGCTGGAACTGTTCCGCGACGGCCGCGGCGTGCGCACCCTGTCGATCTGGATCGCGTTCTTCTGCTGCCTGCTGATGGTCTACGCGCTGGGCTCCTGGCTGCCGAAGCTGATGGCTAACGCCGGTTACAGCCTGGGGTCGAGCCTGTCGTTCCTGGTGGCGCTGAATCTGGGTGGCATGTTCGGTGCGATTCTCGGCGGCTGGCTGGGCGATCGCTTCAATCTGGCCAAGGTCGTGGTGGCCTTCTTCGCAGTATCGGTGGTGTCCATCAGCCTGCTGGGCTTCAAAACGCCGATGCCGGTGCTCTACGCGCTGATCACCATCGCCGGCGCCACCGTCATTGGCACGCAGATTCTGCTGTACGCAGCCGCTGCGCAATTCTACGGCTTGTCGATTCGCTCCACCGGCCTTGGCTGGGCGTCCGGTATCGGCCGCAACGGCGCCATCGTCGGTCCGTTGTTGGGCGGGGCGCTGCTGGGCATCAACCTGCCGCTGCAACTGAATTTCATGGCCTTCGCGATTCCAGGCGTGATCGCTGCGTTGGCCATGACCGTTTTCGCCGTTTCCGGGCAGCGCAGCAGCAATGGCGTGCCAGCCGGTCTGTCGGCGGCGAAAGCCTGATTACTGAACCAGAACTCCGGGAGCCGATATGAGCCACACCCTGATCGAAAGCAGCGATGCCGTCATCGTCGATCTGCCCACCATCCGCCCGCACAAGCTGGCGATGCACACCATGCAGCAGCAGACGCTGGTGATCATCCGCGTGCGTTGCAGCGACGGTATCGAAGGCATTGGTGAGTCCACCACCATCGGTGGCCTGGCCTACGGCAACGAAAGCCCGGAGAGCATCAAGACCAACATCGACAGCCACCTCGGCCCGCTGCTGGTCGGCCAGGATGCGGCCAATATCAATGCCGCCATGCTGCGCCTGGACAAGGCGGCCAAGGGCAACACCTTCGCCAAGTCCGGCCTGGAAAGCGCGCTGCTCGATGCCCAGGGCAAGCGCCTGGGGCTGCCGGTCAGCGAGCTGCTCGGCGGGCGAGTGCGCGACAGCCTGGAAGTCGCCTGGACGTTGGCCAGCGGCGATACCGACAAGGACATCGCCGAAGCCGAGCAGATGCTCGACATCCGCCGCCACCGGATCTTCAAGCTGAAGATCGGCGCCAACGATGTGAACGCCGACCTCAAGCACGTCATCGCCATCAAGAAGGCGCTGGGTGAGCGCGCCAGCGTGCGCGTCGACGTCAACCAGTACTGGGACGAGTCCCAGGCCATACGTGCCTGCCAGGTGCTGGGCGACAACGGCATCGACCTGATCGAGCAGCCGATCTCGCGCATCAATCGCGCCGGTCAGGTGCGCCTGAACCAGCGCAGCCCGGCGCCGATCATGGCCGACGAATCCATCGAGAGCGTGGAAGACGCCTTCAGCCTCGCCGCCGACGGCGCCGCCAGCATCTTCGCCCTGAAAATCGCCAAGAACGGCGGCCCACGCGCTGTATTGCGCACCGCGCAGATCGCCGAGGCGGCCGGCATCGCCCTCTACGGCGGGACCATGCTCGAAGGCGCCATCGGCACCCTGGCCTCCGCCCATGCCTTCGTCACCCTGAACAAACTCACTTGGGGCACCGAGCTGTTCGGGCCGCTGCTGCTCACCGAAGAAATCGTCAGCGAGGCGCCGGTCTATCGCGACTTCCAGCTGGAAGTGCCGCGCACGCCCGGCCTCGGCCTGACTCTGGACGAAGAGCGCCTGGCGTTCTTCAGCCGCAAGTAAAACGGAGGTTGGAAAAATGCTGTTCCACGTAAAGATGATCGTGAAGTTGCCGGTGGACATGGACCCGGCCAAGGCCGCCAAGCTCAAGGCCGACGAGAAGGAACTGGCCCAGGGCTTGATGCGCGAGGGCAAGTGGCGCCACCTGTGGCGTATCGCCGGCCAATATGCGAACTACAGCGTGTTCGACGTGGCCAGCGTGCAGGAACTGCACGACACCCTGATGCAGCTGCCGCTGTTCCCCTACATGGATATCGAAGTCGAGGCGCTATGCCGCCATCCGTCGTCGATCCGTGAAGACGATAGCTGACAATCGCGTGAAGGCCGGGGTCCGCTCCGGTCAGTTAACCCGTGCGATGACAATTACAAAATGAGGCCTGAGCCATGACTGTGAAAATCTCCCACTCCGACGCCATCCAGCAGTTCTTCAAGGAAGCCAGTGGCTTCAACAACGACGCCGGCGACAGCCGCCTGAAGACTGTGATCAACCGCATCCTGGTCGACACCGCAAAGATCGTCGAAGACCTGGAAATCACTCAGGATGAGTTCTGGAAAGCGGTGGATTACATCAACCGTCTCGGTGGTCGCAACGAAGCCGGTCTGCTGGTGGCTGGCCTGGGTCTGGAACACTTCCTCGATCTGTTGCAGGACGCCAAGGACGAGCAGCAAGGCCTCACCGGCGGCACCCCGCGCACCATCGAAGGCCCCCTGTATGTGGCCGGCGCGCCGATCGTCGAGGGCGAGGCCCGCATGGACGACGGCAGCGAAGACGGCGTGGCGACCGTCATGTTCCTCCAGGGCAAGGTCACCGGGCCCGACGGCAAGCCGCTGGCCGGCGCCACCGTGGATCTGTGGCACGCCAACACCCAGGGCAACTACTCTTATTTCGACAAGAGCCAGTCCGAGTACAACCTGCGCCGGCGCATCGTCACCGATGCCGAAGGCCGCTACCGCGCGCGCAGCATCGTGCCGTCCGGCTACGGCTGCTCGCCGGATGGTCCGACGCAGGAAGTGCTCGATCTGCTAGGCCGTCACGGTCAGCGTCCGGCGCATATCCACTTCTTCATCTCCGCGCCGGGCCATCGCCATCTCACCACGCAGATCAACCTGGCGGGCGACAAGTACCTGTGGGACGACTTCGCCTACGCGACGCGCGACGGTCTGATCGGCGACATCCACTTCAACGACGATCCTGAAGCCGCCCATGCGCGCGGTGTGGAAGGGCGCTTCGCCGAAGTGGAGTTCGACTTCCAGTTGCAGCAGGCGCCAGCGCCGCAAGCCGAGCAGCGCAGCAAGCGCCCGCGCGCATTACAGGAAGCCTGAGCCTGTCGGATGAGGCTCTTTACCATCCACTCTTCGCGGGCTCCGTGTGGTGGATGGGTGAAGCGATATCCACCCTACGCCAGTTCCGAGACTCGTAGGGTGGATGACGTTTCACCCATCCCCCGGCTCTGATGACGTCCCGCTCCACCGTTTAACCGCTCACCCAACAACAAGAGCGATCCGGACACCGTCACGGATAGCCAGGCCTGTCTTGCGAGGCGTCATGAAAACGCTAATCAGGGATTGTTCCCTCTCCGCCGTGGTTGCCGGTTTTATCGCGACCATCATTTCCTACGCTGGCCCGCTGGTGATCATCTTCCAGGCCGCCAAGGCGGGCGGTCTGCCGCACGATGTGCTCTCGTCGTGGGTCTGGACCATCTCCATCGGCAGCGGTGTGCTCGGTATCCTGCTGAGCCTGCGCTACCGGGTGCCGATCGTCATCGCCTGGTCGGCGCCCGGCTCGGCGTTGCTGGTGACTATGCTGCCGGACATCAGCATGAACCAGGCGGTGGGCGCCTACCTGGTATCGAACCTGATTATCCTCCTGGTGGGGCTGTCCGGCGCCTTCGACAAGGTGATCAGTAAACTTCCAGCGGCGATTTCGGCGGCGATGCTGGCCGGCATCCTGTTTCGCTTCGGTACCGAGCTGTTCGTGTCGGTGAAGGACCAGCCCTGGCTGGTACTGGCGATGTTCGCTACCTACCTGCTGTTCAAGCGCACCATGCCGCGCTACGCGGTGATGGCGGTGCTGGTAGTGGGCGTCGCGATGGCGGTTGGCAGCGGCGAGCTGCGCAGCGAAGCGCTGGTGCTGGGCTTGGCCAAACCGGTATGGATCACTCCCGAATTCAGTTGGCAGGTGATTCTGGGCGTGGCCTTTCCTCTGGTAATGGTGGCGCTGACCGGCCAGTTCGTGCCTGGCATGGCGGTGCTGCGCAATGCCGGCTACCAGACCCCGGCAAGTCCACTGATCAGCGGCAGTGCACTGGGCACCTTGTTGCTCGCACCCTTCGGCTGCCACGGATTGAATCTTGCGGCGATCACCGCGGCAATCTGCACCGGCAAGGAGTCCCACGAAGATCCCGGCAAACGCTACATCGCCGGTGTTTCCGGCGGCGTGTTCTATCTGCTGCTGGGCATCTTCGGTGCGACCCTGGTGTCGGTGTTCACGGCCTTTCCTTCGGCGTTGATTGCCGCCCTGGCTGGGCTGGCGCTGCTGTCGGCCATCGGCGCCGCCTTGCATGGCGCCATGTCGGTCCCGGCGGATCGCGAGGCGGCGCTGATCACCTTTCTGGTCACCGCCTCGGGCATGTCGCTGCTGGGCCTATCCGCCGCCTTCTGGGGGCTGATCTTCGGGATCGCCGCGCACCTGCTGCTGACCCTGAGAAAACCGGCAAAGGCCCCGGAGAACCAGGGTGCCAACCTCCAACGGGAGCAACCCGCGCGCTGAAGGCATTGCCTAGCGCACCAGCTAACGATCGAAAACTCTTGTCGCGCTCATCCGGCCACGCCGGAAGGGCCGGCAGCGTGCACCTTGAAAAACAACAACAATGAGGAAATCCATGAAAAACCAGACGCAGATATCACGCCTCTCGTTGGCGGTCGGCGTAGCGCTCAGCGCATGCGAAGTAGTTGCCGAAGACGGTTTCATCGAAGGTGCCAGCGCCACTCTGCAGGCGCGCAACTACTACTTCAGCCGGGATTTCTCCGACATCGTCGGCGCCAACCAGCAGTCAAAGTCGGAGGAGTGGGCGCAGGGCTTCATCCTCAACATCAAATCCGGCTACACGCCGGGTACGGTCGGTTTCGGCGTGGATGTACTGGGCCAGTTGGGCATCAAGCTCGACAGCAGCGCCGACCGGGTCAATACCGGCTTGCTGCCGACTGGCAGTGACGGCAAGGCAGCGGACGACTTCGGCCGCATCGGCGCCGCGCTCAAGGCACGGCTGTCGAAAACCGAGCTGAAGGTCGGCGAGCTGACACCCAACCTGCCGGTGCTGACCTTCAGCGACATCCGCCTGCTACCGCCTACCTACCAGGGCGCCAGCATCGTCTCGCAGGAGATCGATGGGCTGACCCTGCAAGCCGGCCAGCTGCATTCCGGCAGCGTGCTCAATGAAGCCGGCGACGGCTCAATGCGCGCGAAGCTCGGCCATGTGCCGCAGCTGGGCGGCAACGCCGAAACCGACCGCTTCAACTATGCCGGTGCCGATTACGCCTTCAACGACAAGCGCACTTCGGCGGGCGTCTGGTATGCGCAGCTGGAAGATATCTACAACCAGTGCTTCTACAGCCTCAAGCACAGCGAGCCGGTGGGCGACTGGGTACTGGGCGCCAACCTCGGTTTCTACGACAGTAGTGAAGACGGCGACCGGCTGCTCGGTGATATCGACAACCAGGCGGCGTTCTCCCAGCTCTCTGCCAAATATGGTGGGCACACTTTCATGGTCGGCTATCAGGCCATGTTAGGCGACGAAGCTTTTCCGAGGGTGTTCAACAACGTCACGCCGCTGGGCAACGAAGTGCCCACCTATGAATTCGCCGGTGCCGACGAGCGCTCCTGGCAGGTGCGGCATGACTTCGATTTCACCGCGGTAGGCATCCCCGGGCTGGTTTCCACGGTGCGCTACATCCGTGGCGACAACGTCGATACCGGCGCCGGCTTCGAGGGCGAGGAGTGGGAGCGCGACCTGGATATCGGCTACACCTTTCAGGGCGGTGTGCTGAAAGGTCTTGGCGTCCGGGTCCGCAACGTCACCGCGCGCTCCAACTACCGCAGCGATATCGACGAGAACCGGCTGATCTTCAATTACACCTGGCAACTGCTCTAGAACGTCATCGGCCTTGGTGATGTGCTTTGCGATTATCGAACTTGTGGACGATAATCGCCCATCGCTCTCGACAAGGCTGTCCGCCCATGAACGAAGAATCCCGCCCTAGCATCGCGCCCACCGCGCCGGCGATCATCGCGTCGCCGGCCAAACGCATCGAAGCCCTGACCGGCGACCCGAACTTCATGACCTCGCTGGCCCGCGGTCTGGCGGTGATTCACGCGTTCCAAGAGCGAAAACGCCATCTGACCATCGCACAGATCAGCCACCGCACGGAGATACCCCGTGCAGCGGTGCGGCGCTGCCTGCACACGCTGATCAAGCTCGGCTACGCCACCACCGACGGGCGCACCTATTCGCTGTTGCCCAAGGTGCTGACCCTTGGCCACGCCTACCTGTCATCGACGCCGCTGGCGGTCACCGCGCAGCCGATCCTCGACCGCCTCAGTGATCAACTGCACGAAGCCTGCTCCATGGCCACGCTGGAGGGCGACGAAGTGCTCTATGTCGCACGCTCAGCGACGCCGCAGCGATTGATTTCGGTGGATCTCAGCGTGGGCAGCCGTCTGCCGGCCTATTGCACCTCCATGGGCCGAATCCTGTTGGCGGCGCTTGATGACGCCGCTCTGGACGACTACCTGGAACACGCCAATCTGCAGATCAAGACCAGCCGCACGCTGCATACGCCCGAGGCCATTCGCGCGGCCATTGCCGAGATTCGCCAGCAGGGTTGGGTGATCATCGATCAGGAACTGGAGGTCGGCTTGCGCTCGCTGGCCGTCCCGCTGAAGGATTCTGCCGGGCAGGTGTTAGCCGCGTTGAACGTCGGTACTCATGCCGGTCGGGTGACACGGCAGGAGTTGGAAACGCGCTTTCTGCCGGTGTTGCTGGAGGCGAGCAAGGAGCTGAGTACGCGGCTGTTTCACTGACAGCGATGCCGCAGTCGGATCGGTGAAGCGTGCCCCGACTCTGGTCCAGCTGCCATCACCGGTGGGCTGAAGCGGAGCGCCGCCCGGCCCACCCTACGTCGCTGAACTCGAAGCGGACAGGCAGCCGGAGCGGGACCTTGGCGTGTTCTTCCGTAGGGCAATCCCGTCCGATTTCGCCTGCACGGGGTACGACCGTAGGGTGTGCTGGGCGGCGCTCCGCTTCAGCCCACCGCAGCGAGAACGGAGTCTTTACCCGCAGTAGAATCATTAACTCCTAGGCCATCATTCTGTTCGATTAACGAACGATTAATCGATTATCGGATTGTTCCAGGGCCTGGCGATGGTTAGTGTGGGTCGTAAGCACTCTCTAGCGGGTGCACCCACGACCACAAGAGACTGACCCATGGCCGAGCTTCTTTCCCTTGGCGAAGCAATCGATCGCTTCGTTAGCAATGGCGACACCGTCGCCCTTGAAGGCTTCACCCATCTGATTCCCACCGCCGCCGCCCACGAGCTCATCCGTCAGGACAAGAAGGATCTGACGCTGGTGCGCATGACGCCCGACCTGGTCTACGACCTGCTGATCGGTGCCGGTTGCGCAAAAAAACTGATCTTCTCCTGGGGCGGCAATCCCGGCGTCGGCTCGCTGCACCGCCTGCGTGATGCGGTGGAAAAGCAGTGGCCGCAGCCGCTGGAGATCGAAGAGCATAGCCACGCCGACCTGGCCAACGCCTACGTCGCCGGCGCATCAGGCCTGCCGTTCGCGGTGCTGCGCGCCTACCTGGGTTCCGACCTGCCGAAGGTCAATCCGATGATCAAGTTCATTGACTGCCCCTTCACCGGCGAGAAGCTGGCGGCGGTCCCAAGCGTGCGTCCGGACGTCACCGTGATTCACGCGCAGAAGGCCGATCGCAAGGGCAACGTGCTGATCCAGGGCATTCTCGGCGTACAGAAGGAAGCCGCACTGGCGGCCAAGCGCTGCATCGTCACCGTCGAAGAAATCGTCGACGACCTGCAGGCGCCGATGAACGCCTGCGTGCTGCCGACCTGGGCGCTGACCGCCGTCTGCCTGGTGCCGGGCGGGGCGCATCCGTCCTACGCCCACGGCTACTACGAGCGCGACAACCGCTTCTATCAGGATTGGGACCCGATTGCCCGCAGCCGTGAGTCCTTCACCGCCTGGATCGATGAATTCATCCGCGATACACCCGATTTCAGTGCATTCCAGGCCAAGCTGGCCGCGCAGCAGGAGGCCAAGTAATGAGCGCTCACGCCAATGACTACAGCACCAATGAGATGATGACCGTGGCCGCCTCGCGCCGCCTTGGCGATGGCAGCGTCTGTTTCGTCGGCATCGGCTTGCCGTCCAAGGCGGCGAACCTGGCGCGCCTGACCCATGCGCCGGAAGTCGTGCTGATCTACGAGTCCGGCCCCATTGGCGCCAAGCCCTCGGTATTGCCGCTGTCCATCGGTGACGGCGAGCTAGCCGAGACCGCCGATACCGTGGTGCCTACCGGCGAAATCTTCCGCTACTGGCTGCAGGGCGGGCGCATCGATGTGGGCTTTCTCGGCGCGGCGCAGGTGGACAAGTACGGCAACATCAACACCACGGTGATCGGCGACTATCACCAACCGAAAGTTCGCTTGCCAGGGGCGGGCGGGGCGCCGGAAATTGCAGGCTCGGCCAAGCAGGTGTTGATCATCCTCAAGCAATCGCACCGCACCTTCGTCGACAAGCTGGCGTTCATCACATCCGTCGGTTTCGGCGAGGGCGGCGAGCATCGCAAGCAGCTCGGGCTGCCGGGCAGCGGGCCGGTAGGCATCATCACCGATCTGTGCATCATGGAGCCCGAAGCTGGGTCCAATGAATTCGTGGTGACCTCGCTGCACCGGGGCGTGACCCGCGAGCAGGTGATCGAGAACACCGGCTGGGCCATCCGTTTCGCTGACGATCTCAGCGAAACCGCGCCGCCGACCGACAACGAACTGGTTGCCCTGCGCGCCCTGGAGGCCCGCACGGCCGCCGCCCACGGACAATCTGGAGGTGACGAGTGACACGCGAAGTCTTTATCTGCGACGCCGTACGTACGCCCATCGGCCGCTTCGGCGGCGCCTTGGCCGCCGTGCGCGCCGACGATCTGGCCGCAACCCCGATCAAAGCGCTGCTGGAGCGCAATCCACAGCTCGATCCGGCGGCCATCGAAGAAGTCTTCATGGGCAGCGCCAACCAGGCCGGCGAGGACAACCGCAACGTGGCGCGCATGGCTGCGTTGCTGGCCGGGCTGCCGGAAACCGTGCCGGGCGTGACGCTCAACCGTCTTTGCGCTTCGGGTATGGATGCGGTGGGCAGCGCCTTCCGCGCCATCGCCTGCGGTGAGATGGAGCTGGCCATCGCAGGTGGCGTCGAGTCCATGACCCGCGCGCCCTATGTGATGGGCAAGGCCGATACTGCGTTTGGTCGCACGCAGAAGATCGAAGACACCACCATTGGCTGGCGCTTCATCAACCCCAAGATGAAGGAAATGTACGGCGTCGATGCCATGCCGCAGACCGCCGACAACGTGGCCGAAGAACACAAGATCAGCCGCGAAGATCAGGATGCCTTCGCCCTGCGCAGCCAGCAGCGTACCGGCAAGGCGCAGGCGGCGGGCTTCTTCGCCGAAGAAATCGTCCCGGTGGTGATCAAGGGCCGCAAGGGCGACACCGTCGTCGATACCGACGAGCATCCGCGCCCCGATACCAGTGCCGAAGCGCTGGCCAAATTGAAACCGGTCAACGGGCCGGACAAGACGGTCACCGCCGGCAACGCCTCGGGGGTCAACGATGGTGCGGCCGCGCTGATCCTGGCCAGCGCCGAAGCGGTGCAGAAATACGGCCTCACGCCGCGCGCCAAGGTGCTCGGCATGGCCAGTGCCGGCGTTGCGCCACGGGTGATGGGCTACGGCCCGGTGCCGGCTGTGCGTAAGCTGTGCGAGCGGTTGAATGTGGCCGTAAGCGACTTCGATGTGATCGAACTCAACGAGGCCTTTGCCGCGCAGGCATTGGCGGTGACGCGTGATCTGGGGCTGGAAGACGACAGTCTGAAGGTCAACCCGCAGGGCGGTGCGATTGCCCTCGGCCACCCGCTGGGCATGAGCGGCGCGCGCCTGGTCATGACTACCGTGCACGCGCTGGAAAAGTCCGGTGGCAAGCTCGGCTTGGCGACCATGTGTGTGGGTGTGGGGCAGGGGTTGGCGCTGGCGGTCGAGCGGGTCTGACTTCTTGCGCGAAGGATGGTGGGCTGAAGCCCACCCTACGGCTAATCAAGCTCCGGTAGGGTGGGCTTTAGCCCACCGTTCTTATCCCCATCACCGCATACACGGCCTTTGATGAATTCCTTGTGCCGCGGCACGCCGCAAGTCATCGTTTTTCGCTCGTTTGCGACTACCTTTAGACCGACTTCCTGGAGAGATTCCTATGCCCACCGTCAAACTCGCCGATGGCGAACTCAACTACCGTCTCGATGGCCCGGTCGATGCGCCGGTGCTGGTGCTGTCCAATTCCTTGGGTACCGATCTGCATATGTGGGATGCGCAGATTCCGGCGTTCAGCGAGCAGTTCCGCGTGCTGCGCTATGACACGCGCGGTCACGGCGGATCGGCCGTTACGCCGGGACCGTACAGCATCGAGCAGCTTGGGCAGGACGTCTTGGGCCTGGTCGATTCCCTCGGTATCGACCGTTTCGCGTTCTGCGGCCTGTCCATGGGCGGGCTGATTGGCCAGTGGCTGGGCATCAATGCTGGCGAGCGGCTGACGCGGTTGGTGATCTGCAATACCGGGGCGAAGATCGGCACTGACGACGTCTGGAACGAGCGCATCGACACCGTGCTCAAGGGTGGCGAGCAGACCATGCGCGACATGCGCGACGCCTCCATCGCACGCTGGTTCACCCCGGCATTCGCCGAGCAGCAGCCGGCACAGACGCAGCGCATCACCCAGATGATCGCCAGCACCTCGCCCGAAGGTTATGCCGCTAACTGCGCAGCGGTGCGTGATGCTGATTACCGTGAGCAGCTGGGCGCGATCAAGGTGCCGACGCTGATCGTCTGCGGCAGCAAGGACCCTGTAACCACGCCCGAGCATGGGCGCTTCATGCAGGCGCGCATCGCAAATGCCGAGTTGGTGGAGTTCGAGGCCGCGCATCTGTCCAATGTCGAGGTTGGCGATGCTTTTACGCAGCGCATGTTGGGTTTTCTTCGCGGTTGATTGGAACGAAACGGAGGTTCATCGCGGGATTTGGGGAGGATTGATCTTGATGCCGGACTGGTAAGTTCGTGTGTTCGAGGTTGGTGTTACAAGTTGATTGCCGCGTTTCGCTGATGCCTTCCGTTTCGCCCTGCTGGGCGAGTCACTTTTTCCAGACGCCGGATGGCCGGCCCCGGAAAAGTAACCAAAAACGCTTGCCCCGCCATCCGGCCCCGGTTGCGCCGGGGTTCGTTACTCGCTTCGCTCGCCCTTCGGGCCAGCCTGGGCTGTTACTTCGCTACGCTCCGTTTCACTCCATCGTCGCTCACCCTCCTGAAGGGGCGGCCGAGTGCGCGCCTGAGCGCTGGCAGTCGTTCAACACAGAGAGCGAGGAGCGCAGCCAGGAGCTTCAGAAAACACCGAGGCGGCGTTCAAATGCCAAACAGGTGAACACACAAACTTGCCAGTCCAACAGCTACCTGCTCTCTATAACGCCAAACCAAAAAAACCGGGCCATACAGGCCCGGTAAAACCAACGAGGAGTGGAAGCTCTCAGTGACGCTGCTTTGTTACCACAGCGCCATGGTGTAGCTGAGGATCAAGCGGGTTTCGTCCAGATCGCTGCCGAAGTTGCTGCGCACGGTCGCGTTGCGCACCTTCAGTCCGAGGTTTTTCAACGGTCCGCTCTGGACTACGTAGGCGACGTCGGTGTTGCGTTCCCATTCCTTGCCTTCGCTCAGCCCGGCACCGCGATCGACGTTGTCGCCGGTCACGTAGCGGGTCATCAGGCTCAATCCGGGGATGCCCATGGCAGCGAAGTCATAGTCATAACGGACTTGCCATGACTTCTCGTCTTCGTTGCCGAAGTCATTGATCTGCAACAGATTGATCAGCGAGTTATCGCCGCCGCTGATGTAGGCGAAACCGGTCTCGCCACTCATCTTCTGATAGCCGCCAGTGAAGCCATGGCCACCGATCTTGTAGGTGAAGAGCGCGCCGAAAGCGTTGTTGTCGACGTTGCTGCCGCCATCGTCGGTGGAGCGCACGTAGCGCAGATCGGTCTTGAAGCTCTGGTTATCACCGATCGGCAGCACGTGCACGACGTTGAAGTTGTGCTGGTCGTAGATGCCATCCAGCCCGCCGTAGTAGTAGCTGCCGGTCAGTTCTGGAGTGAACTGGTAACGGCCGCCAGCGAACAGGAATTCGTCGCTGGTGGTCTTGTTGCCAAAAGTGATGTTGCGCAGACCGCCGTTGAAAGCGGTCATGTCTTCGCTGTCCGACGAGTCGCGATAGCTGACATCGGTGAGCTTGCCGGCGTCGAGGGTGAGGCCGTCGATTTCCTTGCTCTGCAGCCAGGCGCCGCGATAGGTGTTGGGCAGCAGGCGGCTGTCGTTACGCATGATCACCGGCAGAACCGGCTGCAGCGTGCCGACATGCAGGGTGGTGTTGGACATCTTCGCCTTTGCCGTCAGGCCGGCGGAGCCGTAATCGTCCTGAGCGCGGTTAGGCGCCTCCCTGTCTCGCTGCAGGATTCCGGTACCCGTACGATCCGGGCTGGAGTCGAGCTTGACGCCGAGCAGGCCGAGGGCATCGACACCGAAGCCGATCGGACCTTCGGTGTAGCCAGATTCGAATTTCAGAATGAAGCCCTGAGCCCATTCCTCGGCCTTGGCCTGGGTGGACTCGCTGCCGCGAAAGTCGCGGTTCATGTAGAAGTTGCGCAGCTCGATGGCCGCTTTGCTGTCGTCGAAGAAAGCCGCGCTGGCGGGTCCGGCGACGCTCAGTGCGGCGCCTGCGCATAGCAGTTGGCAGATGGTCTTGCGGTCATGTTGCATGGGGTTTCCTCTTGTTGTTATGGGTGCAGCGTTGCGGATGAATCACTGGCAAAGTCGTACCGATTCAGGTCTGCGCCTGTCTGGAACGATGGAACTGCTTGAGCGAATGCCGTGCCAGTCCCTTAAAACCAAGCGAAAAAAGATGAATGGAACCTGAAACAAGCGAGCCAGAGGGGGGCAGGCGGTTGGCCCGGCAGATGCGAAGAGGGCGAGGGGCGATCCATACTGTCCGCCATACTGGACATGTACTGAAATGGCGGGCCGCAGATGTCCAGCGAGTCGGACGCTTGCTGGTGATCGAGCGTGGATAACTGGAGCAGTCTATGTCGCCGACAGGGGGCATCGTGCGCGCAGCCGGTGTCGCGCTCCATGCTCATGCAATGATCGCGACACCGGCTGCTTCAGTGAGATGGGCTCGCACCCATCCCACGCTTAATTACTAGCCTTTCCGGCTTTTGACACAGGCGAAGCTCGAAGCCTTATTCACGTCGCGCTTGCTTACGTACTTCGGCCATGCCGGGTATTCGCACAGCGGACGGGTACGACCCGGCACTGCGGCGGTGTCGGTGACGATCTGCCGCTTGGGCACGATGCCCCGTTCGACCCAGTTCTCCAGCGCCGTCAACGAGTCCCAGGCGGCGTTGAATACCGTGCTGGCCGCATGGGCGTAGCCGGGGATTTCGTAATACCGCATGAACCGCCGGGTCTGGCCGACGCCCATGTCCCGCTGCACGCGCTGGTAGTACTCGGCCGTTGCGCGGGGGCTGACCAGCTGATCCGAGGTGCCGTGAGCCATGAGAATCTTGCCGCCGTTGTCGGCGAACGCCGAGAGATCGGTCTGGTTGACGTCCTGACGCAGCGACAGTGCATCGACTCGGGCCTGCCAGGGCCCCAGGTTGGTCGGGTCCAGCGTCAACGAGTTGAAGACTGGATTGCGGGTGACGAAGTAGCGCACCCACTCATCCCAGAACCCCGAATGATAAGGCGCTCCCTCCGCGAAACCGGTGCCGTGTACGGGCATCGGATAGTCCGGCTGCAATGTATTCAAGCCCAGCCGATTGACCACCAACTGCAACCCGTCGCCTGGACGACCCAGATCGGTGCCCCAGGTATTGAAGCCGGGATAGCCGCGCTCGCCGCTGGCCAGCGGCCGGCTGAAACGGATGGGCGTGTCGAACACCTTGAGCGCCTTGATCTGCGCATCGGACAGGCAGTCGTTGCCCGTATCGGCCCCGCCACGACAGCGCAGCGGACGGCCGTTGAGTTTGGCCTTGGCCGGATCGAACCGGGCATTGCAGGCGTTTTGATTGCTGATCACTCGGTCACGCGCACCGTCCAGTCCGTCGCAGGCCTGCATCGCGGCCTCCAGCAATGCCGCGCGTTTCTCCAGGCTGGGGAAGGCGCCCGGCGCCGCCAAGGCTCTGGTGATGCGACCGAATTGCAGATCCAGCGCCGCCGCGTTGTAGGCCGGGTAGAGCACGATTGCCCCCTGGAAGTCCTTTGGCCATTGCTGCACCACGGCCAGCGCCTCGCGCCCACCGGTCGAGCCGCCGGCGAAATAGCTGCGCAGCGGCTGGCGACCGTAACGCTGTTCGATCAGGTACATTGCGGTGTCGCGGGTTTTCTTCAGCGCATCGTGGGCATAGTTGGCCAGCGCTTCTTCGTTCCAAGCGAAATCACCGGGGTTAACCGGGTTGGCGACATGCCCCGAGTCGCTGGCGAATACGGCATAGCCACGGCCCAGCGGCGTCGGTTGGTCGATCGGTCCGGCCGGGACGTTGCCAGCCACGTTGGGGACGGTGCCGTTATAACCGCCACCGCCGTACATCATCGCCTTGTCGTTCCACTGCTCCGGCAGAACGATGCGCATCTTGATCGTCGGTGCGCTCGGGTCGACCGGGGCGATTTCCACGTTCAGGTCACAATGCGCGCCGAAGGTCTGCGGCGCATTGCCACCGCCAGCCACCAGGGTGGAGGACGTTACCCTGGCGCCGGATGTAGGTAATGCGATCGCCGCGCTTGGAATCTTGGCTCCGGAGAGTTCGTTGCAACTGGCGGCAAGAGTGGGTTGGGCAATTGCCGCTGCCAGTAGAGCGGGTGCGGCAAGCAGCAGACGCGACGACGCCGAGCGGCGTGCGTGGGTTGCACGGAGTGCTTTCATGGGGGCTTCCTTCTTCTTGTTGTCGTGCCCGCGGCAGACGCCACGAGGCGAGTGCGCCCGGGCGAAAGAATACGGCAGCGGCCAGGCGCATCAGATGGAGCCAAACGCGTGCCAGGCGCAAGCGCTGAGGCTCGGCTCCCGATAGCCGGTCGATCGTCTGGTGTCGCGCCGCTCTAGCTCGATGAAGATGAAATTTGGTTGGGGTGTTCGTCAGTGCGGATCGCTGTCCAGCGGAAGCGACATGCCGGGCTGTAATGTCCGCGTGAATGGACAGTCTGTCTTGCAGTCCGGATTGTTCGGCGGTGCGGTGCCAAGAGCAATCGGTTTCCGCCTGGCGAGTGACAGAAAGCCCTATTGGATGCAGTTCGCCTAGCAAGCTTCCGGCACTTATTGCGGGCTCTGGTGCTTCTGCCCAGGCAACGATTATTATCGCCGCCCATTTTTTTCATTTCGGAACATTGGAATGAATTGCCGTCCCGGTTGTGGTGCCTGCTGTATTGCCCCTTCGATCAGTTCGCCTATCCCTGGCATGCCTTTCGGTAAGCCGGCTGGAGCGCGTTGTTTGCATCTTTCCGATTCGAATCTGTGCGGGCTGTTTGGTCATCCTACGCGGCCGGCTGTTTGTGCTGCTTTCATGGCTGATCGTAGTGTCTGTGGCGATCATCGGGATGATGCGATTCGATTGCTTGGCTGGCTGGAGCAGGCGACTGCCTGATCTGTTCACCGGCTTGATCGTTCTTGCGCTCCCGCCTGGTTACGCCGATACCGATGTTCGGAGTGTCTCTCCTTGGTTTTGTTGGCCATTTGATCCCGCGTGAGGCCGCTACTGATTGACGCTCTGAGTCAGCTGCGAGTGTCTAGCGCGCAGAGCGTCGGAGCAACGACTCCCGCGCGGGAACATGGAGCGATCAAGATGGGTCAGGCTCTCTGGGGAGACAACAATTTACTTGCCCAGAAAAACGAAACCCCGCCGATTTGGCGGGGTTCGTTAGCAGTCCTGGACTGTATTTCCAGCTAACAACTCAGCGAGGTAGATCGCGCTGCGGGTGGCCGGTGTACAGCTGACGTGGGCGTCCGATCTTCTGGCCGGATGCGATCATTTCTTTCCAGTGCGAAATCCAGCCGACGGTGCGTGCCAGCGCGAAGATCACCGTGAACATGCTGGTCGGAATGCCGATCGCCTTGAGGATGATGCCCGAGTAGAAGTCGACGTTCGGGTACAGGTTGCGCTCGGCGAAGTAGGGATCGTTCAGCGCGATCTCTTCCAGCTTCATAGCCAGCTCGAGTTGCGGATCGTTGATGCCCAGCTCACCCAGCACTTCGTCGCAGGTCTGCTTCATGACCTTGGCGCGCGGGTCGAAGTTCTTGTAGACGCGATGGCCGAAGCCCATCAGTTTGAATGGATCATTCTTGTCCTTGGCCTTGGCCAGGAACTTCTCGATGTTCGATACGTCGCCGATTTCGTCCAGCATGGTGAGGACGGCTTCGTTGGCGCCGCCGTGTGCCGGCCCCCAGAGCGCTGCAATGCCAGCGGCAATACAGGCGAATGGGTTGGCGCCGGTGGAGCCGGCAAGGCGGACGGTAGAGGTAGAAGCGTTCTGCTCGTGATCGGCGTGCAGAATAAAGATGCGGTCCATAGCCTTGGCCAGCACCGGGCTGATCGGCTTCACTTCACAAGGTGTGTTGAACATCATGTGTAGGAAGTTTTCAGCGTAGTTCAGGTCGTTGCGCGGATACATCATCGGCTGACCCATGGAGTATTTGTAAACCATGGCGGCCAGTGTCGGCATCTTGGCGACCAGGCGCACCGCTGAAATTTCGCGATGCTTCGGGTCGTTGATGTCCAGCGAGTCGTGATAGAAGGCCGACAGCGCACCGACAACGCCACACATGATGGCCATGGGGTGTGCATCGCGGCGGAAGCCATTAAGGAAGGACTTGAGCTGCTCGTGAACCATCGTATGGTTTTGCACGGTGCTGATGAACTTCGCCTTTTCCTCGGCGGTAGGCAATTCGCCATTCAGCAGGAGGTAGCAGGTCTCGAGATAATCTGCTTTTTCGGCCAGCTGTTCGATCGGGTAGCCGCGATGCAACAGAACGCCTTTGTCACCGTCGATGTAGGTGATCTTGGATTCGCAAGAGGCGGTGGACATGAAGCCGGGATCGAAGGTGAAACGACCCGTGGAGGTCAAGCCTCGAACATCGATTACGTCAGGCCCTACGGTGCCGGTTAGAACGGGCAGTTCGATGGCGTCTGCGCCTTCGATGATCAACTGCGCTTTGTTGTCAGCCATGTATGGCCTCCTGTTTTATGCTTGGAATCATCATGGCCCCCCACGCAGGGCCCGCATCACTATAGTGAGATAAATCTCAAAGTCAATTTACGCGGGCGCCCTGTTACAGAGGGCTTTTACGGGTGAATTCGCAACCAGAAGATGCTATTTACGGCATTTGTAATCAGGGACGCCATGCGCCTTTAGTGGCACTTCACCACATTGTCATTAGCCACCTAACTGTTTATACTCGGCGACCGACCGGCAGGGGCCTAACAGGCAGTTTCCTGTGGGTTGTCACTCGTGGGTGGCGGGTACCGCTGCGTGCTCTTCCCAACAACTGCCCTGCGTTTTCGGGGGCTCTCAAGTGTGAAAAAAAGCCGTGAAAAGCCAACGACCTGTAAACCTAGATCTTAGGACAATAAAGCTCCCAATCACTGCCTACACCTCAATCCTTCACCGCATTTCCGGCGTGATACTGTTTGTTGGTGTGGCCATTCTGCTGCTTGCGCTGGATGTCTCGCTTTCTTCTGCCGAAGGCTTCGAAGAAGTGAAAGCGTATATCAGCAGTCCGCTAGCCAAGCTGGTGATCTGGGCGCTGCTTTCTGCATTGCTGTATCACCTGGTGGCTGGTGTGCGTCACCTGATCATGGACACCGGGCATGGTGAGACGCTGGAAGGCGGCAAGCTGGGCTCGAAAATCGTTCTGGCCGTTTCGGCGGTGCTGATCGTTCTGGCGGGAGTCTGGATATGGTAACTAACGTCACGAACTTCTCGCGTTCAGGTCTGTACGATTGGATGGCTCAGCGCGTCTCTGCGGTGGTTCTCGCGGCTTACTTCATTTTTCTGATCGGATACCTGCTTGTGAATCCGGGGCTGGAACACGCTCAGTGGCAGGGACTCTTTTCGTCCAGCTGGATGCGTATCTTCAGTCTGCTGGCACTGGTCGCCCTGAGTGTGCATGCATGGGTTGGTATGTGGACCATTTCCACTGACTACCTGACCAACATGGCAATCGGTAAGTGGGCTACCGGTGTGCGTTTCCTCTTCCAGGCAGTGTGTGGCATCGCCATGTTCACATTCTTCGTCTGGGGTGTGCAGATTCTTTGGGGTATCTGATCCATGGCTAGCATTCGTACTCTTTCTTATGACGCCATCATTATTGGTGGCGGTGGCGCGGGCATGCGCGCCGCGCTGCAGCTGGCCCAGGGTGGCCACAAAACTGCGGTGGTGACCAAGGTTTTCCCGACCCGTTCGCATACCGTATCCGCTCAGGGTGGCATCACCTGCGCTATCGCTTCGGCCGATCCGAACGATGATTGGCGTTGGCATATGTACGATACCGTCAAGGGTTCCGATTACATCGGCGACCAGGACGCTATCGAATACATGTGTTCCGTTGGACCTGAAGCGGTGTTCGAGCTGGAGCACATGGGGCTGCCGTTCTCTCGTACCGAGCAGGGCCGTATCTACCAGCGTCCGTTTGGTGGTCAGTCCAAGGACTACGGCAAGGGCGGTCAGGCTGCCCGCACCTGTGCTGCGGCCGACCGTACCGGTCACGCGCTGCTGCACACGCTTTATCAGGCCAACCTGAAAGCCGGCACCTCTTTCCTTAATGAGTGGTACGGCGTCGACCTGGTGAAGAACCAGGATGGTGCCATCGTCGGCATCATCGCGATCTGCATCGAAAACGGCGAAACGGTTTATATCCGTTCCAAGGCTGTGGTTTTGGCCACCGGCGGTGCCGGTCGTATCTATGCATCCACCACCAACGCCCTGATCAATACCGGTGACGGTATCGGTATGGCGCTGCGTGCCGGTGTGCCGGTTCAGGACATCGAGATGTGGCAGTTCCACCCGACGGGTATCGCAGGTGCTGGCGTGCTGGTGACCGAAGGTTGCCGTGGTGAGGGTGGTTACCTGATCAACAAGCACGGCGAGCGCTTCATGGAGCGTTATGCTCCGAACGCGAAAGATCTTGCCGGTCGTGACGTCGTTGCTCGCTCGATGGTTAAGGAAATCCTGGCTGGCAACGGCTGTGGTCCGGACGGCGATCACGTGATGCTCAAGCTCGATCACCTCGGCGAAGAAGTGCTGCACAGCCGTCTGCCGGGTATCTGTGAGCTGTCCAAGACCTTCGCCCACGTCGATCCGGTCACTGCTCCGGTTCCTGTTGTTCCGACCTGCCATTACATGATGGGCGGCATCGCCACCAATATCCACGGTCAGGCAATGACCCAGGATGCCAACGGCAATGACAAGATTATCGATGGCTTGTTTGCAGTAGGCGAAGTGGCGTGCGTATCCGTGCATGGCGCCAACCGTCTGGGCGGCAACTCGCTGCTGGATCTGGTCGTATTCGGCCGTGCGGCTGGTCTGCATTTGGAAAAAGCGCTGAAGGACGGTATCGAGCATCGCGGTGCTACGGAAACCGATTTGGACGTGGCGCTGAATCGCCTGGCCAGTCTGAACGAGCGGACTGCTGGTGAAGATGTCGCTTCGCTGCGTAAAGAGCTGCAAAGCTGCATGCAGAACTACTTCGGTGTGTTCCGTACTGGCGAATATATGCAGAAGGGCATCGCCCAGTTGGCTGATCTGCGTCAGCGTATCGCTACCGTCAAGATTTCTGACAAGAGCCAGGCGTTCAATACCGCGCGTATCGAGGCGCTGGAACTTCAGAATCTGCTGGAAGTTGCCGAAGCGACTGCCATTGCTGCTGAAAACCGCAAAGAATCCCGCGGTGCGCATGCTCGTGAAGATTACGAAGAGCGTGACGATGAAAACTGGCTGTGCCATACCCTGTACTTCCCAGGTGAGAAGCGTGTAGCCAAGCGTGCCGTGAACTTCTCTCCGAAGACAGTTCCGACTTTCGAACCCAAGGTCCGGACTTACTGAGGTCGCCGATATGTTGCAAGTGAGCGTTTATCGCTACAACCCGGATAAAGACGAAAAGCCATACATGCAGGACTTCCAGATCAATACCGATGGTAAGGATCTGATGGTTCTCGACGTCTTGGCGCTCGTCAAGGAACAGGACGAAGGTTTCTCCTATCGTCGTTCCTGCCGCGAAGGAGTCTGTGGCTCCGATGGCATGAACATGAACGGCAAGAATGGCCTGGCCTGCATCACTCCGCTGTCGGCCGTGGTCAAGGGCAACAAGCTGGTGGTTCGCCCGCTGCCTGGTTTGCCAGTTATTCGTGACTTGGCCGTCGATATGGGCATCTTCTATAAGCAGTACGAGAAGGTTCGTCCTTATCTGATGAACGATACGCCTGCTCCGGCTATCGAACGTCTGCAGAGTCCGGAAGATCGGGAAAAGCTTGACGGTCTGTACGAGTGCATTCTGTGCGCTTGTTGCTCGACCAGCTGCCCGTCCTTCTGGTGGAATCCGGACAAGTTCCTTGGCCCGGCTGCGCTGCTTCAGGCCTACCGCTTCCTGGCCGATAGCCGCGACACCGAGACTGAGAACCGTCTGACTGCGCTGGACGATCCGTTCAGTGTGTTCCGCTGCCGCGGCATCATGAACTGCGTAAGTGTTTGCCCGAAAGGGTTGAACCCGACCAAGGCGATTGGTCATGTGCGGAACATGCTGTTGCAGAGTGCAACCTGACGTGCCAAGGGTGGCAACGGTTACTTGAGTGACCGTAGGCACCTAACGCTTTACCGCGACACCTACGGCGCCGAAGTTCCAACGACGGCGCCGTAGTCTTAGTAGGAATCTCAGCTCACAAAGCCGGGATTTCGCTCTGAAAATTTGATGACCAGCAGGAGCATCCGGGGTGGTTCTCGGAAACTATCTGCGCGGTCCGTAGTGGCTTTACCTGGGTCGCTGCTTCAGAACTTGGGAAGTCATGCTGCGGTCTCCACGCTGGTGGTGTCTCCTTATCGAAGGTGACCAGACATGCAAGAAAGCGTAATGCAGCGCATGTGGGACAGTGCCCATCTATCCGGTGGTAACGCTGCCTATGTGGAAGAGCTTTATGAGCTCTACCTGCACGATCCCAACGCTGTGCCCGAAGAGTGGCGCACTTACTTCCAGAAGTTGCCCATCAGTGGCGGCGCTACGGCCGATGTTTCGCATTCGACGATTCGCGATCACTTCGTCCTGCTGGCCAAGAACCAGCGTCGCGCACAGCCTGTTTCGGCAGGCAGCGTCAGTAGCGAGCATGAGAAGAAGCAGGTCGAAGTCCTGCGTCTGATACAGGCATACCGGATGCGTGGCCATCAGGCTGCACAGCTTGATCCGCTCGGTTTGCAGCAGCGCCCGGCTCCGGCTGATCTTGCCATCAACAACTACGCTTTGACCGATGCCGACCTGGATACGGTTTTCCGCACCGGTGACCTTGCCATGGGCAGGGATCAGGCGACATTGCGGGAAATTCAGCAAGCGTTGCAAGAGACGTATTGTCGCACCATCGGTGCCGAATTTACTCATATCGTCGATTCCGATCAGCGCAACTGGTTCATCCAGCGCCTGGAAAGCGTCCGTGGGCGTCCCGTCTTCTCGTCGGAAATCAAAAGCCATCTGCTCGAGCGTCTGACTGCTGCCGAGGGCCTTGAAAAGTACTTGGGCACCAAGTATCCGGGTACCAAACGCTTCGGCCTGGAAGGCGGCGAGAGTCTGATTCCACTGCTCGACGAGATCATTCAGCGTTCCGGTTCGTACGGCACCAAGGAAATCGTCATCGGCATGGCCCACCGCGGCCGTCTTAACGTGCTGGTCAATACCTTCGGCAAGAACCCGCGCGACCTGTTCGATGAGTTCGAAGGCAAGAAAGTCGAAGGTCTCAGCTCGGGCGACGTTAAGTACCACCAGGGCTTTTCCTCGAACGTGATGACGCCAGGTGGCGAAATCCATCTGGCGATGGCCTTCAACCCGTCTCACCTGGAAATCGTTTCCCCGGTAGTCGAAGGTTCCGTTCGCGCGCGTCAGGACCGTCGTTCTGATTCGGTAGGCGACAAGGTGCTCCCGGTAACCATCCATGGTGATGCGGCGGTCGCCGGCCAGGGCGTGGTCATGGAAACCTTCCAGATGTCGCAGACCCGAGCCTATCGGACCGGCGGCACCATCCGCATCGTGATCAACAACCAAGTCGGCTTCACGACGAACAAGCAGGAAGACGCGCGCTCCACCGAGTACGCGACCGACGTTGCGAAGATGATTCAGGCGCCGATCTTCCATGTGAATGCGGATGATCCGGAGGCTGTTCTGTTCGTTACGCAGTTGGCTGTCGATTACCGCATGCAGTTCAAGCGGGACATCGTCATCGACTTGATCTGCTACCGTCGTCGTGGTCACAACGAGGCCGACGAGCCGAGCGGTACTCAGCCGCTGATGTATCAGAAGATCGCCAAGCAGCGCACCACCCGTGAGCTGTATGCCGATTCGCTGATGCAGTCGAAGGTGCTGGAAGATGCGCAGGTGCAGGCAAAGGTCGATGAATATCGCACCGCGCTGGACAATGGCTTGCACGTGGTCAAGAGCTTGGTCAAAGAGCCCAACAAGGAGCTCTTCGTCGATTGGCGCCCTTATTTGGGTCATGCCTGGACCGCGCGCCACGATACCCGTTTCGACCTGAAAGCCCTGCAGGAACTGTCCAGCAAAATGCTGGCTACTCCCGAAGGTTTTGTTGTTCAGCGCCAGGTTTCGAAGATTCTCGAAGACCGTCAGAAGATGGGTGCTGGCGCGCTGGCGATTAACTGGGGCTACGCCGAGACACTGGCTTATGCGACCTTGTTGTTCGAAGGCCATCCGGTGCGCATCAGCGGTCAGGACGTCGGTCGCGGTACCTTCTCGCACCGCCATGCGGCGCTGCACAACCAGAAGGATGGCAGCACCTACATTCCGTTGCAGCATCTCTATGATGGACAGCCGCGCTTCGACCTGTACGACTCCTTCCTGTCCGAAGAAGCGGTGCTTGCGTTCGAATACGGTTACGCCACCACCATGCCCAACGCGCTGGTGGTTTGGGAAGCTCAGTTCGGCGACTTCGCCAACGGTGCGCAGGTCGTCATCGACCAATTCATCACCAGCGGTGAGCACAAATGGGGCCGTCTTTGCGGCCTGACCATGTTGTTGCCGCACGGCTATGAAGGGCAGGGGCCTGAGCATTCGTCAGCACGTCTGGAGCGCTATCTGCAGCTGTGCGCCGAGCACAACATCCAGGTTTGCGTACCGACTACGCCGGCACAGGTCTACCACATGCTGCGTCGTCAGGCGATCCGCCCGCTGCGCAAGCCGCTGGTGGCCCTGACGCCGAAGTCGCTGCTGCGCCACAAGCTGGCGACCTCGACGCTGGAGGAACTGACCCAGGGCTCGTTCCTGACCGTGATTCCGGAAATTGATCAGATCGAGCCGAGCAAGGTCGAACGTCTGGTCATGTGCAGCGGCAAGGTCTACTACGATCTGCTGGACAAGCGTCGTAACGAAGGTCGCGAAGATATCGCGATCGTTCGTCTCGAGCAGCTGTACCCGTTCCCGGAAGAGGATCTGGCCGAAGTGCTCGCGCCGTACCAGAACCTCAAGAGCATCGTCTGGTGTCAGGAAGAACCGATGAACCAGGGCGCGTGGTACTGCAGCCAGCACCACATGCGTCGTGTTGCCGTCGCGCACAAGAAGGAGCTCTTCCTGCAGTACGCAGGTCGTGAAGCTTCTGCTGCACCTGCGGTCGGCTATGCATCCATGCACGCTGAGCAGCAGGAGAAACTGCTGCAGGACGCCTTCACCGTTTAATCATTCTTGCAAGAGGCCGCGAAAACCGCGGCCTCGATGTAGAAACCGAATCAAATAGGACCCCAGCTAATGGCTATCGAGATCAAAGCCCCTCAATTTCCTGAATCGGTTGCTGACGGCACCGTTGCTACCTGGCACAAGCAGCCGGGCGATGCAGTCAAGCGCGACGAACTGATCGTCGACATCGAGACCGACAAGGTCGTGATGGAAGTACTGGCCGAAGCGGATGGCGTACTGAGCGAAATCGTCAAGAATGAGGGCGACACCGTACTGAGCGGCGAGCTGCTCGGCAAGCTGGATGCTGGCGCTACCGCCGCCGCGTCTTCGCCTGCTGCAGCCCCGGCTCAGGCCGCTGCCCCTGCTGCTGCGCCGGCACCTGCCGCGGGCGGTGAAGATGCCATCCTCGCCCCGGCCGCGCGCAAGCTCGCCGAAGAAAATGGCATCGATCCCAACAGCGTCAAGGGCACTGGCAAAGACGGTCGCGTCACCAAGGAAGATCTGGTTGCTGCCATCGAAGCCAAGAAGTCCGCACCCGCCGCTGCCGCCAAGCCCGGTGCAGCTGCTACCGCGCCCGTCGTTACTGCTGCCGGTGATCGCACCGAGAAGCGCGTCCCGATGACTCGCCTGCGCGCCAAGGTTGCCGAGCGTCTGGTCGAAGCACAGTCGAACATGGCGATGCTGACCACCTTCAACGAAGTCGACATGACCGAAATCATGGCCCTGCGTTCGAAGTACAAGGATCTGTTCGAGAAGACCCACAACGGCGTGCGCCTGGGCTTCATGTCCTTCTTCGTCAAGGCGTCTGTCGAGGCGCTGAAGCGCTTCCCGGCAGTCAACGCTTCGATCGACGGCACCGACATCGTTTACCACGGCTATCAAGACATTGGCGTGGCCGTCTCCAGCGATCGTGGTCTAGTCGTGCCGGTCCTGCGTAATGCCGAACTGATGAACCTGGCTGAAGTCGAAAGCGGCATCGCCACCTTCGGCAAGAAGGCCCGCGACGGCAAGCTGTCGATCGACGAAATGACTGGCGGCACCTTCACCATCACTAACGGTGGTACGTTCGGTTCGATGATGTCGACGCCTATCGTCAATCCGCCGCAGGCCGCCATCCTGGGTATGCACAACATCCTGCAGCGGCCGATGGCCATCAATGGTCAGGTAGTCATCCGTCCGATGATGTATCTGGCGCTGTCCTACGATCATCGCCTGATCGACGGTAAGGAAGCGGTCAGCTTCCTGGTGACCATCAAGAACCTGCTGGAAGATCCGGCCCGTTTGCTGCTGGACATCTAATAGCAGCCGCAGGCTGCAGATCGCGAGCTGCTAGTGATAGCAGCCCGTTCGATCTGTAGCTTGCAGCTTGTAGCTTTGCTTAAAGAGGATTCGTAATGAGCCAGAAATTCGACGTCGTCGTCATCGGGGCCGGCCCCGGCGGTTATGTAGCAGCGATTCGCGCCGCTCAGTTGGGTCTGAAGACCGCCTGCATCGAAAAATATCAGGGCAAGGAAGGCAAAACCGCACTGGGCGGCACCTGCCTGAACGTGGGTTGCATTCCTTCCAAGGCGCTGCTGGACAGTTCCTACAAGTTCCATGAGGCCCACGAGAGCTTCAAGGTTCACGGTATCAGCACTGGCGACGTCAAGATGGACGTTCCGACCATGGTGGCCCGCAAGGACCAGATCGTTAAGAACCTCACCGGCGGCGTTGCGGGGCTGTTGAAAGCCAATGGTGTCACCGTTTTTGAAGGCCATGGCAAGCTGCTCAGCGGCAAGCAGGTCGAAGTCACCAAGCTCGACGGTAGTACCGAAACGCTGGCGGCCGAGAACGTCATTTTGGCCTCGGGCTCCAAGCCGGTGGACATTCCGCCCGCACCTGTTGACCAGAACACCATTGTCGATTCCACTGGTGCGCTGGACTTCCAGAGTGTCCCGGCCAAGTTGGGCGTCATCGGTGCCGGCGTGATCGGCCTGGAGCTGGGTTCGGTATGGGCTCGTCTGGGCGCTGAAGTCACCGTGCTGGAAGCGATGGACAAGTTCCTGCCGGCCGCTGACGAGCAGATCTCCAAGGAAGCTTTCAAGGTTCTGAGCAAGCAGGGTCTGAAAATCCTGCTGGGCGCGCGCGTCACTGGTTCCGAAGTGAAAGGCGATCAGGTCACTGTCAACTTCACTAATGCCGAGGGCGAGCAGCAGCAGACCTTCGACAAGTTGATCGTTGCGGTTGGCCGTCGTCCAGTCACCACCGATCTGCTGGCTGCCGATGCCGGCGTCGACATGGACGAGCGTGGCTTCATTTTCGTCGACGACTATTGCGCCACCAGCGTTCCCGGCGTTTATGCGATTGGTGACGTGGTGCGTGGCGCCATGCTCGCCCACAAGGCCTCGGAAGAGGGCGTGATGGTTGCCGAGCGCATCGCCGGACACAAGTCGCAAATGAACTACGACCTGGTTCCCTCGGTCATCTATACCCATCCGGAAATCGCATGGGTCGGCAAGACCGAGCAGGCGCTGAAAGGCGAGGGCGTGGAAATCAACGTCGGTACCTTCCCGTTCGCTGCGAGCGGCCGTGCAATGGCTGCCAACGACACCGCTGGCCTGGTCAAGGTGATCGCTGATGCCAAGACCGACCGTGTACTCGGCGTGCATGTGATGGGTCCGGCTGCGGCGGAACTGGTTCAGCAGGGCGCAATCGGTATGGAGTTCGGCACCAGTGCCGAAGATCTGGGCATGATGGTGTTCTCGCATCCGACCATGTCCGAAGCACTGCACGAAGCAGCATTGGCGGTGAATGGCCACGCCATCCACATTGCCAACCGCAAAAAGCGCTGATAGCGCCGCGGTAAAAAGACGGATTGCATTGTTCCATCGGCACAGCGCAATCCGTCGATACCTTCACGCAAGGTATGACAGGTCTCTGAAAGGTGTTCTCGATAGTTTTCAGCGACTTGAGGCGACGCGGCATACATGCAACGTCTGATGCACATCAAACCGAACGGTAGCTAAGATGAATCTTCACGAATATCAGGGTAAGCAACTGTTTGCTGAGTACGGATTGCCAGTTTCCAAAGGCTACGCAGTCGATAGCCCGAAGGAAGCGGCGGAAGCCTGTGACCATATCGGTGGCACCGAGTGGGTGGTCAAGGCCCAGGTACATGCTGGTGGCCGCGGCAAAGCGGGTGGTGTCAAGCTGGTACGCAGCAAGGACGAAGCCCGTGCATTCGCCGAGCAGTGGCTGGACAAGCGTCTGGTGACCTACCAGACCGACGCCAACGGCCAGCCGGTCAGCAAGATTCTCGTCGAAGCCTGCACCGACATCGACAAGGAGCTCTATCTGGGCGCCGTGGTCGATCGCGCCACCCGCCGCATCGTGTTCATGGCGTCCACTGAAGGTGGCGTGGACATCGAAAAGGTCGCTCACGATACCCCTGAAAAAATCCTCAAGGCCACGATTGATCCGCTGGTTGGTGCTCAGCCGTTCCAGGGCCGCGAGCTGGCGTTCCAGCTGGGCCTGAAAGGCGATCAGGTCAAGCAGTTCGTGCACATCTTCGTGGGCCTGGGCAAGCTTTTCGTCGATTACGACCTGGCGCTGCTGGAAGTCAACCCGCTGGTCATCAAAAAAGACGGCAACCTGCACTGCCTGGATGCCAAGCTGAACATCGACAGCAACGCCATCTACCGCCAGCCGAAGCTGCGCGGCATGCAGGATCCCTCTCAGGATGACCCGCGCGAAGCTCACGCGGCCAAGTGGGAGCTGAACTACGTAGCGCTGGACGGTAACATTGGCTGCATGGTCAACGGCGCAGGTCTGGCGATGGGCACCATGGACATCGTCAACCTGCACGGCGGCAAGCCAGCCAACTTCCTCGACGTGGGCGGCGGCGCTACCGAAGAGCGTGTTACCGAGGCATTCAAGATCATTCTTTCCGACGAAAACGTTGCCGCTGTTCTGGTCAACATCTTCGGTGGCATCGTCCGCTGCGACATGATCGCCGAAGGCATCATCGGTGCGGTCAAGGAAGTCGGCGTGAAGGTGCCGGTGGTCGTTCGCCTGGAAGGCAACAATGCCGCACTTGGCGCCAAGATGCTGGGTGAAAGTGGTCTGAACATCATCGGTGCAACCAGCCTGACCGATGCGGCCATTCAAGTCGTCAAAGCCGCGGAGGGCAAATAATGAGCGTCCTGATCAATAAAGACACCAAGGTCATCTGCCAGGGCTTTACCGGCTCGCAGGGCACCTTCCACTCCGAGCAGGCCATCGAGTACGGAACCAAGATGGTTGGCGGCGTGACGCCGGGCAAGGGCGGCACTACCCACCTCGGCCTCCCGGTATTCAATACCGTCAAGGAAGCGGTGCAGGCGACTGGTGCCGAGGCGTCCGTCATCTATGTACCGGCGCCATTCTGCAAGGATTCGATTCTGGAGGCTGCGTTTGGCGGCATCAAGCTGATCGTTTGCATCACCGAAGGCATCCCGACCCTCGATATGCTTGAAGTGAAGATCAAGTGCGATGAGCTGGGTGTGCGTCTGATTGGCCCGAACTGCCCCGGCGTAATTACTCCGGGTGAGTGCAAGATCGGTATCCAGCCAGGTCATATTCATTTGCCTGGTAAGGTCGGTATCGTTTCACGTTCCGGCACCCTGACTTACGAAGCGGTCAAGCAGACCACTGACGCCGGTTTCGGTCAGTCCACCTGCGTCGGCATCGGTGGCGACCCGATTCCAGGTTCGACCTTCATCGACATCCTCAAGCTGTTCCAAGAAGACCCGCAGACCGAAGCGATCGTGATGATCGGTGAAATCGGTGGCTCCGCCGAGGAAGAAGCCGCAGCCTACATCAAGGCGAACGTCACCAAGCCGGTCGTTTCCTACATTGCCGGTGTGACGGCTCCCGCCGGTAAGCGCATGGGCCATGCCGGTGCGATCATCTCTGGTGGCAAGGGTACCGCTGACGAGAAGTTCGCTGCGCTGCAGGATGCCGGAGTCAAGACTGTTCGTTCGCTTGCCGATATCGGCAAGGCGCTTGCAGAACTGACCGGTTGGGAAGTCAAGCAAGGCTGATTTCTGACCTGCGACACGAGATGCCAGTCAGCCTGTCTGACTGGCATTTTTGGTTTCCAGAGTCCTGCAATTGCAGCTGGTGCAGCTGACTCTCTTAGTCAGCTGGCTAACAAAGCGCAGCATGGAGCGTTAGCTGCATCGCTTAACTGAACGGCATTAGCGGTTTTCAGCGGAAACCGTTTTCTGATCGGATCGTAGAGGGCTGAATTACGTGGCATGTGGAGGGCGTGAACTGCCGGGGCGCTTTCCCGATTTCGTAATGCTCAGCTTTTTATGTGCCGTCGCCTCGGGGCGAAGTGGTTGGCTTTGTTAGCGCAACATCGTCGAAAATTGGCAAAGTCTCGCTCTAGAGCGGGAATTCCATTAAGGTGCGTCCTTTTTTCTCGCGTGGCTCGACGAATACTGTCCGCTTGCCGAGACGGATGCGCCTGGGTGCGTCCTTCGAACCAGAACCTCCTGCAGTGGTAATAAACGATGACTCGATTGAAAGGCCTGGATCTGCTGGCCCTTGGATTCATGACATTCGCGCTCTTCCTCGGCGCTGGCAATATCATCTTTCCACCAAGCGCCGGTATGGCTGCCGGGCATTCCATCTGGCCCGCCGCGATGGGTTTCTTGTTGACCGGTGTTGGGTTGCCGCTGCTCACCGTAATTGCGCTGGCGCGCGTTGGCGGCGGTATGGACAGGCTAACCGCGCCACTGGGGCGGGGCGCCGGAACGCTGCTAGCCGTTGCCGTATATCTGGCCATCGGCCCGCTGTTCGCGACGCCGCGCACAGCGGTGGTGTCCTTCGAAATGGGCGTGGCGCCGTTCACCGGAAACTCGGCCATACCGCTGTTCGTTTACACCGCGTTGTTCTTTGCTGCGACGCTGTTTCTCGTACTGAATCCCGGTCAGCTGGTTGATCGGGTCGGTAAATTCATTACGCCGGTGCTGCTTGCGGCTTTGCTGGTTCTCGGGGGGGCAGCTCTTTTCGCGCCAGCCGGTGAAATCGGCACCACAGCTGAGAGCTACCGCAACGGCCCATTACTCAAGGGCTTTCTCGAAGGGTACCTGACGATGGATACGTTGGGTGCGCTGGTGTTCGGCATCGTTATCGCCACCGCCATTCGCGACCGAGGTGTGACGGAGCCCGCGCTGGTAACGCGCTACTCGGTGATTGCCGGAGCCATTGCAGCGGTTGGGCTCTCGCTTGTTTATCTGGCGCTTTTCTATCTTGGCGCGACTAGCCAGGGCATCGCAGGCGACGCACAGAACGGTGTGCAGATCCTCACTAGTTACGTGCAGCACACATTCGGTACTACGGGCAGCTTGTTGTTGGCCGTGGTGATAACCCTGGCGTGTCTGACCACTGCGGTCGGACTGACAACTGCCTGCGGCGAATATTTCAGCGGTCTCCTTCCGGTCAGTTACCGGGTGGTGGTGGTCGTGTTCACTCTGTTTAGCCTGTTGGTGTCGAACCAGGGGCTGACTCAGCTGATCAGCGTTTCCGTGCCGGTGCTGGTCGGACTCTATCCGCTTGCGATCATGCTGGTTGCGCTGAGTCTGCTTGACCGTTGCTGGGTCTCGCCGAGCCGTGTTTTCGTTCCGGTGATGGCCGTGACCCTTGTTTTCGGCGTTGCGGATGGTCTTTCGGCTGCCGGCTTCACGAATCTGGTTCCCGATATGTTCACCATGTTGCCGCTGGCGGCGCAGAGCATGGGTTGGCTGGTGCCGGTGCTGGTCACTCTGGCGATAGCATTTGTGATCGATCGGCTGCTCGGTACCGCTCGGACCGCCCAGCGTTAGCGAGCGCCCCTGGGACTGCAAGCCTGGGAGCCGAGGCGTCGGTATTGGCTGGCTATAATCAGGCGCGAGTGTTTGGAGGCGTTATGTCTATTCCGAGTCATCTGCTGCCGCACCTGATTGCCGTGGTCTGGTTCATCCTCTGTTGGGCCGGGTATACCCGGTACGCCAGTTGGCGAGCCAGGGATACGGCTTGCCTGGCCTCGGTACTGCATCTTTACCGTCAGGACTGGATGCAGCGCATGCTTATGCGTGACAACCGAATCGCCGATGCGAACGTGATCGGCAATCTGGAGCGCAATGCCAGCTTCTTCGCATCCAGTACGCTGATTATCCTGGCGGGCATCCTCACCGCGCTGGGCGCTTCGGACAGAGCGGTTTCGCTGCTGGCTGATTTGCCGTTCGCGCAACCAGTGAGCCGAGGGCTTTCCGAAATCAAACTGCTCTCACTGGGTGTCGTCTTCGTCTACGCCTTTTTTACCTTCAGCTGGTGCATGCGGCAGTACAATTTTGCCGCTGTGCTGGTCGCTTCGGCGCCCATGGCCGGTGAGCGCAACGTCAGCGACCAGGAGCGCAAATCATTTGCCGAGCGCTCCGCCCGGGTTATTTCGATGGCGGCCAACCAGTTCAACTTCGGGCTGCGTGCGTATTATTTCGGCATGGCCACGCTGGCGTGGTTCATCCATCCCTGGTTCTTCATGGGTGTGACGGCTGGAGTCGTGTTGATCCTCTATCGGCGCGAATTTCATTCCGACGTGCTGAAGGTGATGGTATTTACGCCAACCTTGCCTGCCGAGCTTCCCAAGGAATAGAGCGCCACGACCGACCCGGTTAATATGCTCGGCTTTTTTCCATTCGAGAGTTCGCATGAGCGATAGCCTGATACTGGAGCGCACCCAACGCTTCCTTTCATTTTTACGTCACTGCCAAGTCCTCGGCATGAGCGTCGAACATGCCGATGCCAAAGGGCTCACACTGCGCCTACCGTACAGCGAAAAGATCGTCAGCGATCCTGAAAGCGGGCGTGTTCACGGCGGGGCGATCACTACACTCATGGACACGACCTGCGGTATCTCCACGGCGTGTTCGCTACCCGAACTGGAAATCTGTCCGACGCTCGACCTGCGCATCGATTACATGCACCCGGCGGAACCGAATCATGATGTGTTCGGCTTCGCGGAATGCTATCGGGTCACACCGACGGTAATCTTCACGCGCGGGGTGGCCTACCAGCGCAATATCAATGAGCCGATCGCACACGTCGTCGGGGCATTTATGCGCATGGGTACGAACGCCCCGGTTCCGGCGCCGGAGGTGCCTCGATGAGCCGTCTGGATCTTGATGCATTGGTCAGCGAAGCTCACGCCAGCAACAATTACGATGCGCTGCTGCAAATGGTGCCGTATGCCAAGCTCATCGGCATCGAGTGTTTGCGGTTGGGCGATGAGATGGTATTCCGGCTGCCAAAGAACCTGGACAACATCGGTAATCCCACGCTTCCGGCTATCCACGGTGGTGTGATTGCAGGCTTCATGGAGCATGCAGCGATGCTCCATCTGTTGATGTTCATGGGCGCGCCACATTTGCCCAAAATCATCGACTTCTCGATAGATTATCTTCGGGCCGGTCACTATCGTGACACCTTTGCCGCATGCCAGGTCTGGCGTCAGGGGCGTCGGGTAGCCAACGTCGCCGTGACAGCCTGGCAAACGAATCAGGCCGAGCCAATAGCCACTGCACGTTGTCACTTCAAGGTCAACGAGCCCTGATACGTCTGGCGGTTGCCACTACAGATGTATGAAGGGTGTTGAATGGATGCGTTGCTGATACTGGGCGGGCTGCTGCTGATAGTAGCGGGTATCGTCTGGTTGATCGTTCTGGCCTTTGAAACGGGCTTGCTGTGGGGTGTTGGAAGCCTGCTTCCGCCGATTACTCTGCTCTACGTGATTCGATACTGGAGCGTCGCTCGAAAGGCTATCGGCCTCTCAGGGCTGGGATTCATACCTCTGGTTGTCGGGTTCACACTGCTCGCCAATCATGAGCCGGAACGAGTCGCGGCGATTGCCAGCCTCAAATGGCTTGAGCCGGACGAACACGCGCAGAGCCATGACCTGGCCATCCAACTGCGTGGCCAGCTTGATGGGCGCCCGTTCAATCCCCGCTCTGGCACGCTCATGGATGGCGTGCTGACGCTGCGGGAGGGCGATGGTCTATTCGCGTTGCAGGAGATCATCATTCGCCTGGGTGCCGCTCCGACGGGCGCGCTGCAGGTCGATGTGCTGCCCCAGGATGCCAATCCGATGCCCGAAATCGAGATCAACTGGATGCGTCCGGAGCAGGTGTTGCCAGAAGCGCGTACGATCAAGAGCGGCTACACCCTGCATCTCGATCTGCAACCGGTGCCACCGAACAGGTTGGCCGGCGGCTTTCACCTGGTTCTGCCAGCGTACTACCGCACCAGTATCAGCGGCCATGTCGAGCTTTTCACGGATGAGCTTCGTTATCGCTCGGGTCAGGTCGATCTGACTCACGACTCGACCGATACGCTCACTTATCTGGCCAAGGATTACCTGCAGAGACGTTTCCAGACGCCCGCCGTAACCATCGAATTGCTAGCGCCCGTCAGCTTTCCGGCCTCGGCTCTGGTTATCTCTGTGCAAGCAGAGGTGAAGGGGACGACCGACCGTTTCGAGCTGAATGTTCGTAAGGATGAACGAGGCTGGGCGGTCGAAAACGATGATTATCCACCTCTGCCTTTAGAAGTCGAAACACAACCCAAGGTGGAGGCAATCCGATCGGAAGTGCTTACGGACAGCACACCATTGCCTCGCACCGATCGCCGACAGCGGTTGTCCCTCGAGCGGTTACTGCGTAATCCGGCGCGCTATGAACATCTTCAGATGCGGGCACATACGGAACGCGGCGGGGTGGCCGAAGGGCGCTTCGTCGGTGTCGATCGAGACGGAAATTTGGCAATTCGGCGGATTCTGGAAGGGCCTGGAGAGGCTATCTACAATCTTGCGCCGGACGATATCGTCCTGCTCGAACTGCTTGAGCCGTAGCATCGGATCGCCGGCATCTGTCTGGCGGTTCCGGCTTCGAACTGAAGTAGAGGATGCCGCTCGACGCACTTGATTTTCCTCACCCAGCCCCCATCTGCTTGTCATTGCCGCAATTGCGGTCCCTGCCATTGACGATGTGGAGTTTGCAAGACGATGAGTGTGGAAACTCAAAACAAAGAAACCCTGGGCTTCCAGACCGAGGTGAAGCAACTGCTTCACCTGATGATCCATTCGCTGTACTCGAACAAGGAAATCTTCCTTCGCGAGCTGATTTCCAACGCGTCCGATGCCGCCGACAAACTGCGTTTCGAAGCGCTGGCCAAGCCGGAGCTGCTCGAAGGTGGTGCCGACCTGAAGATCCGCGTCACGTTCGACAAGGATGCCAAGACCGTTACCCTCGAGGATAACGGCATCGGCATGAATCGCGATGACGTCATCACCCATCTGGGCACCATTGCCAAGTCCGGTACCGCAGATTTCATGAAGCACCTCACGGGCGATCAGAAAAAGGATTCGCACCTGATCGGTCAGTTCGGGGTGGGTTTCTATTCTGCATTCATCGTTGCCGATCAGGTCGAGGTGTTCAGCCGCCGCGCTGGCACGCCTGCCGAGGAAGGCGTGTACTGGTCGTCGAAGGGGGAGGGTGATTTCGAGGTCGCCACCATCGAAAAAGCCGAGCGCGGAACCCGTATCGTTCTGCACCTCAAGTCGGGCGAAGAAGAGTTCGCCGATGGCTGGCGCCTGCGCAACATCATCAAGAAATACTCCGACCACATTGCGCTGCCCATCGAACTGCCCAAAGAACTGCATGGCGAGGAGGAGGACAAGCCGGCCGAGCCCGAGTGGGAAACCGTCAACCGCGCCAGCGCGCTCTGGACTCGTCCACGCACCGAGGTGAAGGACGAGGAATACCAGGAGTTCTACAAGCACGTCGGCCACGATTTCGAGAATCCGCTGGCCTGGAGCCACAACAAGGTCGAGGGGAAACTGGAATACACCTCGTTGCTCTACGTACCGGGCCGCGCGCCGTTCGATCTGTATCAGCGCGAGGCACCCAAGGGGCTCAAGCTTTACGTACAGCGCGTGTTCATCATGGATCAGGCCGATGAGTTCCTGCCGCTGTACCTGCGTTTCATTAAAGGTGTGGTCGACTCCAACGATCTATCGCTGAACGTTTCGCGGGAAATCCTGCAGAAGGACCCGGTCATCGACTCGATGAAATCGGCGCTGACCAAGCGCGTCCTGGACATGCTCGATAAGTTGGCCAAGGACAAGCCGGAGGACTACAAGAACTTCTGGAAACAGTTCGGCCAAGTGCTCAAAGAAGGTCCAGCGGAAGACTTCGCCAACAAGGAGAAGATTGCAGGACTCCTGCGCTTCGCTTCGACCCAGGATGCTTCCGGTGAGCAAAGCGTGTCGCTGGCCGACTACCTGGGTCGCGTGAAGGAAGGGCAGGACAAGGTCTACTTCCTGACCGGTGAATCCTACGCTCAGGTTAAGAGCAGCCCGCATCTGGAAGTCTTCCGCAAGAAGGGCATCGAAGTGCTGCTGCTCACTGATCGTATCGACGAGTGGCTGACGAGCTACCTCACCGAATTCGATGGCAAGCAGTTCGTAGATGTTGCTCGAGGCGATCTCGATCTGGGCAAGCTGGACTCGGAGGAGGACAAGAAGGCTCAGGAAGAAGTCGCCAAAGCGAAGGAGGGGCTGGTCGAACGTCTCAAGTGCGCGCTAGGTGATGCCGTTGCTGAGGTACGTGTATCGCACCGTCTGACCGACTCGCCAGCGATTCTCGCGATTGGCGAGCAGGATCTGGGGCTGCAGATGCGCCAGATTCTCGAGGCCAGCGGGCAGAAGGTGCCGGAGTCCAAGCCGATCTTCGAGATTAACCCGCAGCATCCATTGATCGAGAAGCTGGACGCAGAGCCGGACGAGGATCGCTTCGCCGACCTGTCGCACATTCTCTTCGATCAAGCCGCGCTGGCCGCTGGTGACAGCCTCAAGGACCCAGCCAGCTATGTGCAACGGTTGAATAAGCTGCTGGTTGAGCTTTCAGCCTAAGTTACATATAGGCGTCTGGAAGGCCCGTCATTGACGGGCCTTTTGCGTTCAGGCCTGTAGCTGCTTTTTCGGACACTCTCCGCGCCATAAGTGGGCTGGCCGATCCCCAGCGCATGACCGACACCCGAGCCAAACCGCATTCGGCTACTGAACCGCCACGCGGTAAGGCGGTCTATCCGCTTGGCTGTCAGGAGGTCATTGGTTGTTCAACTTACGAAACTGTTTTGTCGCGATGTGTCTGGTCGCCTTGATCGCACCGGTTCAAGCGCGGGACTATCGCTACAGCGACTCGCATCTGCATTTCGTTGATTTCTTCCAGGAAAGCGACGGCATGGCAAAGTTGCTCGAGGCCATGGACGCCGGTGATATCGACCATGTGATGATCAGCGGCATCCCCGTTGCCAAAAAGTGGCACGAAAACGAACCCAAGCGGCCTCGTTACTATGCTGGCGACGATGCGCCGGTTTATTGGTACAGCGCGACCGATGTGGTAGTTGCCGCGGCCCTGAAAGAGCTGAGCGACGAGCAGCGACGCCGTTTCCATCCGTTTCTCTCGGGTTTCAATCCCAACGACAAGAATGCCGATGCGCATATCCGGCGGATGCTCGAACTCGATCCGGGCCTCTGGCAGGGGTTGGGAGAAATATTCACGCGGCACGACGACGTCACTGCCTTGACCGAAGGCGATACACCTCGCGCCAACAATGAAGCGCTGACGCGTGTCTATCATCTGGCCGCCGAATACGATCTGCCCGTGATGCTGCATTCGAACATCACCTCCAAGCGTGAGCGTAACCCGCTGTATCTGGGTGAGCTGGAAGAGGCGCTGCGTAATCACCCCCATACCCGCTTCATTTGGGCGCACGCGGGGACGAGCATGGAGCTGCACCGTCATCAGGAAAAGCTCGATTTTCTTTTGGAGACGGTCACGCGGTTGCTGAATGACTATCCAAACCTTTACATCGATCTCTCCTGGACGATGCTCAATCCCTATCTCGTGGATGAGTCTGGTCAGCCAGACAGGGACTGGCTGGAATTGGTCGGGCGCCACCCCACGCGTTTTATGCTGGGTTCCGACGTGGTCGGGCGGTTCGACAATCTGGGTGAGGGGATGCATGCATTCGACCCGTTTCTCGATGCGTTACCCGAGTCGATTGCTCACAAGGTTGCACGTGACAACTTCCTTGATGTGCTGCCTCGCAAGCGGCAGGCTGAGGTTCGCTGAGCTGTGGAGTAAGAGCCGAGGCGAATTTGATGAATAGAACGCTGCGGTAGCAACCGCCGGTCGCGTTCTTTCCATGAAACGTGTTTTTCTGACGTCAATTTTTCAAGCTTATCGGTCGGGCTCCGATACCGAGGTAACCGCTGCGATGCTGCAGCGCTTCCTTTGGAGTAGTGAGCCCCCATGTCCATTCGACGTTTGAATATCTCCATCCGCTCGGCCATTGGCTTCGGCCTGATTGGTTTCATGGTTTTGGCGCTTGGCCTGTTTGCATTGAAGCAGATGGCTGATATGCGCAAGGAATCCAGCCAAGTGGATCAGGTCTGGCTGCCGAGCCTCATCAGTTTGGGTGGTCTTGATATCGGCATGCAACGCACGCGTGCACTCACCATTCGGATGGTCACGCTAGACAGCAGCGAAGCGCTTAGCGCGACACGGCAGACACTCGACAAGCTCTCCGGTGATGTTCGTTCGATGCAGGCCGACTATGAGCGGCTGTTAACCACAGAGGAAGAGAAATCCGCTTATCAACGGTTCAAGGCGGCTCGAAGCCTTTATATGGTTGAGCAGGTGAAGGTGGTCGATTACGCAAGCAAGCGCGAGCGGGAACAAGCCCTGCAGGTCATGAACGGCTCTATCAATGCCCACGCCGATGCAATGACCAAGGCTTTAACCGACCTTCAGCAGATCAATGAGAAAGAGGCGGGGCGCGCTGCAGACCGCGCGCTTGCTGCGTACGAAACGGCCTTCAACTGGGTGATCATCACCATTGTCATGGCTGCGCTGGTCACCGTGGCGCTGGCTGTTCTGTTTACCCGAAGTATCGTTCGGCCTTTGAGGCAAGCTGTCGAGGTGGCTGAAGCCGTCGCCTCGGGTGATCTCACTCGAGATTTCCTTATCGAAGGCAACGATGAGCCGGCGCGCCTGCTGGCTGCACTCAAGGCGATGCAGGCAAGCTTGCGTAACACCATTCAAGGTATTTCCGATTCGTCCAATCAGCTCGCTTCAGCGGCGGAAGAGCTCAACACCGTGACCGAAGACTCAACTCGCGGTCTGCATCAGCAGAATCACGAGATCGAGCAGGCCGCTACTGCTGTGAATGAAATGACTGCGGCAGTGGACGAGGTCGCCCGCAATGCGGTGGTCACTTCAGAAGCCTCGCGTGAGTCGGACAAGACTGCGCAGCATGGCCGTGGACAGGTGATCAAAACAGTTGAATCCATCGGTATGCTGGCGGCTGATGTCACCACCACGGCCAGCCAGGTCGAGCAACTGGCAGGCCAGGTTCGAGACATCAGCAAGGTGCTGGATGTGATCCGTTCGATCGCCGAGCAGACCAACTTGCTGGCGCTCAACGCCGCCATCGAAGCGGCACGTGCTGGCGAGGCTGGGCGCGGGTTTGCCGTCGTTGCGGATGAAGTAAGGGCGCTGGCGCATCGTACTCAGCAGTCCACTCAAGAGATCGAGCAGATGATCGGTGACGTGCATCAGGGCACCGATAAGGCCGTTCAAGCCATGCAGGCCAGTAACGAACGAGCACGCAGCACGCTCGACGTCGCTCGCACTGCAGGTGAGGCGCTTGAGGACATCACCAAGGCCATCAGCCAGATCAGCGAGCGCAATCTGGTCATAGCCAGCGCTTCGGAGCAGCAGGCCCAGGTGGCACGTGAGGTCGACCGTAATCTGGTCAATATCCGTGACCTGTCATTGCAGTCCTCGGCGGGCGCCAATCAGACCAGCGCAGCGAGCCAGGAGCTGTCGCATTTGGCGATCCGATTGAACGAGATGGTTGCGCGTTTCCGGATTTGACGGAGTCGCGACGCCCCGCCCGCCGGGGCGTCGCTGTACCGCAACCAATTCCGTGGCAGCCCTCGGTTCGTCTCAATGCTGGGCATATGGGCGTAGGATGCGTACTATTCGGCGTTTTTATTCGAACCTTCGCCTGCTCCAGTGCCGGGAAAGCCTTGGGTTCGCTCCAGCCTCTTACGCCGAGACTCTGTGATGTCCAACCTTTCAACCCGTCTTTTCAGAGCTTATAACCGCGTCAGTCTGGTGACGCAGATCGTTGTCGGGCTTATCGCCGGTTGTCTGCTGGCCTGGTTGTTTCCGCAAGCGGCAAAGTCGGTCAGCTTGCTGGGTGATCTGTTCGTGTCTGGGTTGAAGGCTGTCGCCCCGATCCTGGTGTTTGTGCTGGTGACAGCGTCGCTGGCCAACCATAAACGCGGACAGCCGACGCATATTCGGCCGATTCTGATTCTCTATGCCTTGGGTACCTTGAGCGCCGCTGTGGTAGCGGTGACAGCCAGCGCACTGTTTCCAACGACTCTGATATTGACCAGCCAGGCGAACGATGTGGTGCCGCCCTCGGGCGTTGGCGCGGTGCTGCAAACGTTGATGTTCAACGTAGTAGACAACCCGGTACGGGCACTTATCGAAGGGAACTTCATCGGCATTCTGGCCTGGGCCATAGGCCTTGGATTCGCCTTCCGCTATGCTCGTGACAGCACGCGTGACCTGATAACCGATATGTCGGAAGGTGTGACGCTGATCGTCAAGGTGGTGATCCGCTTTGCGCCGCTGGGCATCTTCGGTCTGGTAGCCGGAACACTTGCCGAGTCCGGGTTCTCGACGCTGACTGGTTACCTGAAACTGCTACTGGTTCTGGTTGGCAGCATGCTGTTCATGGCGCTGGTGGTGAATCCGTTGATCGTGTTCTGGCAGATTCGCAAGAATCCCTATCCGCTGGTCTTCACCTGTCTGCGTGAAAGTGGCATCACTGCGTTCTTCACGCGCAGTTCGGCGGCGAATATCCCAGTCAACATGCAGCTGTGCGAACGTCTCGGGTTGCATAAGGACACCTACTCGGTGTCGATTCCGCTGGGCGCGACCATCAACATGGGTGGGGCAGCCATCACCATCACGGTGCTGACCCTCGCCGCAGTCAATACGCTGGGTGTCGTTGTAGATATTCCTACCGCCATTCTGCTCAGTCTGCTCGCCTCTATCTGCGCTTGCGGTGCTTCCGGCGTGGCTGGCGGCTCGCTGTTGTTGATTCCGCTAGCTTGCAGTCTGTTCGGAATATCCAACGATATGGCCATGCAGGTGGTTGCGGTCGGATTCATCATCGGTGTGGTGCAGGATTCGGCTGAAACTGCGCTGAATTCATCCACTGACGTGCTGTTTACAGCGGCGTCCTGTATGGCTCATGGCGATACAGTCGCAGTGACGGACGAAGGCTTGAGTTGAACCGTCCTGCGATTTACTTCAGCTTGAAACTTTGAAGTGCAAACGAAAACGCCCCGATCAGCTTGCTGATCGGGGCGTTTTCATTACTGCGGCTGTTCGGACGATCAGCCTTTCCAGCGCTTGAGCACCAGGGTGGCGTTGGTGCCACCGAAGCCGAAGCTGTTGCTCATCACGGTGTCGAACTGAGCGTTCTCGCGGGTTTCGCGAACGATCGGCAGGTCGGCGACTTCCGGGTCCAGCTCGTCGATGTTGGCCGAGCCGGCGATGAAGTTGCCCTGCATCATCAGCATGCAGTAGATCGCTTCGTGGACGCCGGCGGCGCCCAGCGAATGGCCGGACAGACTCTTGGTTGAGCTGATGGCCGGGATCTTGTCACCGAACATGTTGCGCACGGCCTTGGCCTCGGCCACGTCGCCCACCGGGGTGGAAGTGCCGTGGGTGTTGAGATAGTCGACCGGGCCGTCGACCGTGGCCATCGCCTGCTGCATGCAGCGCAGCGCGCCTTCGCCACTGGGGGCGACCATGTCATAGCCGTCGGACGTGGCGCCGTAGCCGACGATTTCCGCGTAGATCTTGGCGCCGCGCTTGAGCGCGTGCTCCAGCTCCTCGACCACCACCATGCCGCCGCCGCCGGCAATGACGAAACCGTCGCGCTTGGAATCATAGGCGCGTGAGGCCTTTTCCGGCGTGTCGTTGTACTGGCTGGAGAGGGCGCCCATGGCGTCGAACAGGCAGCTCTGGCTGTAGTGCTCTTCTTCACCGCCACCGGCGAAGACCACGTCCTGCTTGCCCATCTGGATCTGCTCCATGGCATGGCCGATGCAATGCGCGCTGGTGGCGCAGGCCGAAGCGATGGAATAGTTGATGCCCTTGATGCGGAACGGCGTAGCCAGGCAGGCGGAAACCGTGCTGCTCATGGTGCGTGGCACCCGATATGGGCCGATGCGCTTGACGCCCTTGTCGCGCAGGATGTCGATGGCTTCCATCTGGTTGATGGTCGAAGCGCCACCAGAGCCGGCGATCAGACCGATGCGCGGATTGGAAATGTCATCGGCGCTGAGGCCGGAGTCTTCCAATGCCTGTTGCATGGCCAGATAGGCATAAGCCGCCGCATCGCCCATGAAGCGCAGGACCTTGCGGTCGATCAGCTCTTCAAGGTTCAGATCGACTGAACCCGAGACCTGGCTGCGCAGACCCATGTCCGCATAGGCCTGATTGAAACGAATGCCAGGGCGGCTGGCGCGCAGGTTGGCGGAAACGGTGTCTTTGTCATTGCCGAGGCAGGAAACGATACCCAGGCCGGTGATCACGACGCGACGCATGCGGAAGTCCTTCAAAAGCTATCGGTAGAGGTAAACAGGCCGACGCGCAAACCTTCGGCACTGTAGATCTCGCGACCATCCACGCTGACGGTGCCGTCGGCGATGCCGAGGATCAGCGAGCGACTGATGGTGCGCTTGATATGAATGTTATAGGTGACCTTCTTGGCGGTCGGAAGGACCTGGCCGAAGAACTTCACTTCGCCAGAACCCAGCGCACGACCACGGCCGGGGTTGCCCTGCCATCCAAGGTAAAAGCCGACCAGCTGCCACATGGCGTCGAGGCCCAGGCAGCCAGGCATGACCGGATCGCCTTCGAAATGACAGGCAAAGAACCAGAGATCAGGGTTGATATCCAGCTCGGCGACCAACTCGCCCTTGCCGTACTTGCCGCCCACTTCGCTGATATGAACGATGCGATCGACCATCAGCATGTTCGGCGCGGGCAGTTGCGCATTACCGGGCCCGAAAAGCTCGCCGCGGCTGCAACGGAGCAGATCTTCCCGAGTAAAGGCCTGTTGTTTGGTCATGCGTATTCCTCAATGGTCCCTTTATGGAGGGCTTGCTGCTTTTTATCTGACTCGAGATTGAAGAGTCCGATCATAAAGACTAGTCATAGACTGTCACCCTGCGCTGAAAGTCACAGCCCAAGGATACCGCTCGTTTCGACCAACTCGTAGGAAGACCATGGTAGAAACGGGCCGATACTTTAACACTCCTGATCTATGACAACGACCATGTGACGTTCTGTCCGTTATGGACCGATGAACAAAGTGTCATGACGATAGCGAGAGCTAGCCGAATAAAGCGGCTTCTGTCGGCTCAATATATCGCTGGAAACTGCAACCTGATGATTCGAATGACGATGGGCTTTGCACTGGCTGCGCGCTGACGGCTACGTATAATGCCGGCACTGCCACCGGGTGGCTCAAAACGGATACCCCATGACTGAACAGCAACCCATTGCGGTGCTTGGCGGCGGTAGCTTCGGTACCGCTATTGCGAATCTACTGGCCGAGAATGGTCACGGCGTGCGCCTGTGGATGCGCGATGCCGAACAGGCCGAGTGCATTCGCACGCAGCGCCAGAACCCTCGATACCTCAAAGGCGTGACGATCCTTTCTCAGGTCTGTCCGGTTACTGATCTGGGGCAGACGCTGGCGGATTGCTCGCTGGTCTTCGTGGCGCTCCCGTCCAGCGCGCTACGCCAGGCGCTAACGCCGTTCGCCGCTCAGCTGTCGGGCAAGATGCTGGTCAGCACGACCAAGGGCATCGAGACGAATGGCTTCATGCTGATGAGCCAGATCTTGGAAGAAATCGCTCCCCAGGCCCGAATCGGTGTGATCTCGGGTCCGAATCTCGCTCGCGAAGTGGCCGAGCATGCGCTGACCGCGACCGTGGTGGCTAGCCACGACGAGGACCTCTGCCGATGCGTGCAGCAGGCTTTGCACGGGCGGACATTCCGCGTCTATGCCAGTGCCGATCGATTCGGTGTCGAGCTCGGGGGCGCGCTGAAAAATGTTTACGCGATCATGGCCGGTATGGCCGCCGCGCTCGGCATGGGTGAGAACACACGTAGCATGCTGATCACGCGTGCGCTCGCCGAGATGACGCGCTTTGCCGTCAGGCTGGGAGCCAATCCCATGACGTTTCTGGGGTTGGCGGGTGTCGGGGATCTGATCGTTACTTGCACCTCGTCGAAAAGCCGCAATTTTCAGGTGGGTCATGCGCTTGGTGAGGGCTTGAGCCTAGACGAGGCGGTGTCACGACTGGGTGAGGTTGCCGAGGGGGTCAACACCATCAAGGTATTGAAGACCAAGGCCGAGGAGCTGCAGGTGTACATGCCGCTGGTCACGGGGCTGCATGCCATTCTGTTCGAGGGGCGTACGCTGGAACAGGTAATCGAGCTGCTGATGCGCGGCGAGCCGAAGACCGACGTGGATTTCATCTCCACTGATGGCTTCTGACAACGACACCGGAGGTATGGATGAACACACCACAACGCAGCGCGGAGCGTGAGTCGCTGATCTTGCGCGCAATCTGGATGCTGCTTTTCTTTTTTGTCTGGCAAGTGGCCGAGCTGGTGCTGCTGGTTATCGTGGTGGCGCAGCTGGTCCTGCGGGCGGTAAACGGTAAGGTCAACGTGAGCCTGCAAGAGTTGGGTGACAGTCTCAGCCAATACGTGGCACAAATAGGTCGCTTCGGCACGTTCAACACCGATCGCAAGCCGTGGCCGATGTCGGATTGGCCCAAGCCGCGTCCCGCTGACATTGAAACGGCATCGCCTGTCGCGCCCGAGGCTCCGAAGCAGGAGCCGCAGCCATGAAGCTGTGGCTCCTGCGCCACGGCGAGGCCGAGCCCAGAGCCCGTACCGATGCGGAGCGCAATCTGACTGGGGCCGGCCAACTTGAAGTGGAGCATGCTGCCAGTCATTTGCAGGGACAACCTCTTCAGGCCATCCTCGTCAGTCCGTACCAGCGAGCCCAGCAAACTGCCGAGATTGTCCGTCAGACGCTTGGTTTTACTGGAGCGGTCGAAACGGTACCCTGGCTGACGCCGGAGTCCGACCCGAAGGATGCCATGCTCTATCTCGACCGTCGTATCGAGCAGCATTTATTGCTCGTGACTCACCAGCCCTTCGTTGGTGTATTGGGCGGTTGGCTGGTCAGTGGCCATCGCGATGCGCCGCTGTCCATGGCCACGGCCAGTCTGGCCGAGTTGGAAGGTGATCATCTTGCGACGGGCTCGATGCGCCTTGCCGGGCTACGGCATCCCGAATGAACCAAGGCGTTTGCACGCTACGTCACCCCTGAATATCTCGAATAAAAAACCACGGAGAGCGTCACTTGAGCATTTGGCATCGTCCCCCCGACCTCGATCAATTCAATGCAAACCGCCAGAACACCATCGTCGAACTGCTCGACATTCGTTTCGAAGCGGTCGACGACCAGTCCCTTACCGCGAGCATGGTGGTCGATTCACGAACCCATCAGCCCTTTGGTTTGCTGCATGGCGGCGCCTCGGTAGTACTCGCCGAAACCGTGGGCTCCATGGCCAGCTTCCAGTGCATCGATCCGAGCCGATTCTATTGCGTTGGCCTCGAAGTCAACGCCAACCACATCCGCGCGCTGCGCAGCGGTCGCGTCACGGCGGTCTGCCGTCCCGTTCACCTGGGGCGTTCCAGCCACGTCTGGGATATCCGTCTGAGTGGCGATGACGGCAAGCTCAGCTGCATTTCCCGGCTGACCGTAGCTGTCGTGCCGGTGGGTGAGAAGAGCCCTCGGCCCTCAGAAGCGTCATAAATGCCTTGTTTGGCAGGACCGCCTTGAGTTCTGCCGCTCAGGCCGTTTGCCGTAAGGGGAAGGCGACCAGAAAATAGCTGTCTTTCACTTATTGCATCGAGCCCATGACGCAACGCATCTTCTTCGCGCACGCCAACGGTTTTCCTTCGGGCACCTATCGCAAGCTGTTCGGCGCCTTGGCGCCGGAGTACACCGTTACTCATCTTGACCAGCACGGTCATGATCCGCGCTTTCCGGTGGATGACAATTGGCAGAACCTGGTGCAGGAACTCATCGAACAGCTCACGGCGCTGAACGAGCCGGTCTGGGGCGTGGGTCATTCGCTGGGCGGCATGCTGCATTATCACGCCGCCTTGCAACGTCCCGAGCTTTACCGCGGGGTTGTCATGCTCGATTCGCCGATGACGACCTGGTTCGATCAGACCCTGATCTGGGTGGCGAAGCGTTTCGGCTTCATTGATCGGCTCACTCCAGCGGGTCGTACCATCGGCCGCCGCGAGGCGTTCAGGTGCGTGAATGAAGCGCGGGAATATTTCGCCAGCAAGACGTTGTTTCGTGCATTCGATCCAGAGTGCCTGGACGCCTACGTCGAGCATGGACTGGAGCCAACCGCTGATGGGCTGCGTTTGCGCTTCGACCCCGAAACAGAAATCCGTATCTACCGCAGCGTGCCGCATGTTACGCCTGGCTGGCCGCATGCTCTGAAGATTCCGCTTGCCGTGGTGCGCGGTAGCCAAAGCCGGGTGGTGCTGCCGCATCATGCGTATCTGCTTCGGCTGGTTGCGCATGGCGAGTCGCATACCTTGCCCGGTGGGCACATGTTTCCGCTCGAATATCCGAGCGATACGGCGGCTTTGCTCAAACAATTGTTCAGTCGCTGGAGCAATCTGAACAGAAGAGGTGCCGCATGACTGTCGTGTTTGAAGAGATTCGCCTGAGCCTACCGCATATCGAAGTCGCGGCGCATCTCTACGGTCCAGAGGATGGTCGGCCAGTCATTGCGTTGCACGGCTGGCTGGATAATGCCGCTACCTTTTCCCGTCTGGCGCCGTTGCTGAACGGCGTCCGTATCGTCGCGCTGGACTTGCCGGGACATGGTCATTCCGATCATCGTCCGGTCGGTGCCGCCTACAACATCTGGGATTACGCTCACGACGTGCTGCAGACTGCCGAGCAATTCGGCTGGCAGCAGTTCTCCCTGTTGGGTCATTCGATGGGGGCGATTGTGTCGGTGCTATTGGCCGGCGCCATGCCCGATCGAATCGAGCGTCTGGCATTGATCGATGGGGTGATCCCCTTTACTGGTGAGGCCGACACCGCGCCGCAGAAGCTCGGCGAATCGTTGCAGGCGCTGCTCTCCGTCGATGAGAAACGCAAACCGGTCTATGCCACTTTCGAACAGGCTGTCGCGGCGCGCATGAAAGGTGTCGGAGCGGTCAGCCTGGAGGCGGCCGAGCGCCTTGCCCTGCGGGGGTTGATGCCGGTTCCGGGTGGCTATACCTGGCGTACTGATGCCCGGCTCATGCTGCCGTCCCCAATGCGCTTGACGCGTGCGCACGCGCTGGCATTCGCTCAGCGGGTGGCCTGTCCGGCCAGCCTGATCCTGGCGGAGCAGGGGCTGATGACCCGGCCCGAAACGCTTGAGTTATGCGATTCCTTGCCGTTCACGTTGCATCGATTGCCCGGCGGGCACCATCTGCACTTGGATGATCAGGCAGGTGCCGAAGCGGTTTCGGCTGTTTTCAATCCCTTCTTCGCGTCTTGACTCAGGCGGTAGCGCAGTTACGCAAGAATCTGTCGCAAAGCCTTGCTTGACTTGCTTTTGCCAACTGGTGAGGCTGGGCAATCGCCTCAGCAGGGACCACCCATGATTGCCATCCATACACACCAAGCCCAAGGCCACACGGTATCCGTTGTGCTCGATGAACTCGGCCTGTCTTCTTGCACGCAGCTGCTCAGAAGCGCACCCGAATGTCTAGAAGCTTGCGGTGTGATTCGTTGAGGGCCGGTATGCGAGCTGCATGGGTTTTCACATTGGGAGCTTTTGCCGGTGTGGTGAGCGCTGCTGACCTTCCTGGTAGCCGGGATTTCGATTCGCTGCCACGCTATCCGCAGGCGCAGATCGTGGCGTTCAAGGAACAGCCGGTGCTGGAGCGGACCTACCCGTTGGATTCGATTCGGCGAATCAGCGGTCGCCTGCGGATGAGCGATCAGGTTACGGCGAGCGGCCAACTGACGGCCGTGACTTACCTGTTACCGGCGGTCCATACCGGTATCGAAGCATTCGAGCGGGCGCGCAAGAGCCTGTTGGAAAGCGGTGCCGAATTGCTCTTCTGGTGCGAAGGGCGCGAGTGTGGATCGAGCAGTCTATGGGCCAATGAGATATTCGAGCGCTCGACGCTCTATGGCCCCGATGCCCGACAGGCTTATCTGTTGGCGCGCCTGCCTGGCGATTCCGATCGCTTCATGGCGCTTTATGGCATCACCCGTGGTAATGGTCGCCCTTATCTGCAAGTGGAACAGTTCAGTCCCTATGAGACGCTTGGCGTCATTTTGCCGAATCCAGCAACGTTGTTGCGCCAATTGAAGAGTACCGGCGAGCTCTGGCTGCCGCGGTTGCCTCAAGAACCCACTGCGGAGTGGGGCGCCCTGCTGGCCAATGTGCTGCGGCTCGACAGCACTATCCGAGTGGCACTGGAGGGCGAGGGGGCGGCGGAGTGGCATGAAGCCTTGACGCAGGAGCGAATCCGGGCGCGACGCCTGGAGGCCGAAGTGTCCGAAGAGAGTGGCTTGCGAATCAAACTGTTGCGCTGAAGGGCGTTTCAGACTGCAATGGCGCACTGCCCGGTGCGCTTTGCTCGCGCCACGTTTTTTTCGATAGGTAACCTGATGCTCAACAACGATCGTCTGCTGGTGCAGATTCTGCTCCTGGTACTGCTCGGTGCCTGTGTGTGGGTGCTGGCTCCGTTTGCTTCCGCATTGTTCTGGGCAGCGGTGCTGGCGTTCGCGAGCTGGCCGATCATGCGCGTACTGACACGCTGGCTGAAAGGCAACTCTACGCTCGCCGCAACGCTGCTAACGTTTGGCTGGATGGTGTCGGTAGCGGTGCCGCTGGTGTGGCTGGGCTTCAACATCGCCGACCACATTCGGGAGGTCAACGTGCTGGTGCACAACCTTCAGATGCAAGGCTTGCCGCCGCCCCCCGAGTGGCTCGGTGAGTTGCCACTGATAGGCGATCGTTTGTTAGGGCTATGGAACACCCTGGACGAACAGGGCACGGCCTTCTTCGCCACCATTCGGCCCTACATCGGCCAGGTCGGCAACTGGATGCTGGTGCGCAGTGCACGCATTGGCGGTGGGATGCTGGAACTGGCGCTCAGCTTGGTGCTGGTGTTTTTCTTCTATCGGGACGGACCGAAACTCGCGGCTTTCATTCACAGCCTGCTGCATCGATTGATTGGCGACCGTGCCGATCATTATCTGGAGTTGGTGGCCGGTACGGTACAGCGTGTCGTCAACGGTGTGATCGGTACGGCCGCTGCCCAGGCGATTCTCGCTTATGTGGGGTTCAGCATTGCCGGCATACCAGGCGCGTTGATTCTCGGCCTGCTGACCTTCGCGTTCAGCTTTCTGATGGTTCCGCCACTGGTGTGGGGGCCGGCGGTGGCCTGGCTGGCCTGGCAGGGCCAGTACGGTATGGCAGTGTTTCTCGGTGTCTGGGGCATGTTCATCATCAGCGGCGTGGACAACGTGCTGAAGCCCTATTTGATCAGCCGGGGCGGTAATCTGCCGTTGGTAGTCGTGCTGCTTGGCGTGTTTGGTGGCGTACTGGCGTTCGGTTTCATGGGCCTGTTCCTAGGCCCGACGCTGCTGGCGGTTGCCTACAGCCTGTTGGGTGACTGGTTGATCAAGGAAGTGCCGGAAGCCGCTAGCCCGGAAAAGCTGCCGGGCAGTGGATTCGATCAGACGCACTCTCGCTGAAAGGGCGATCAGCGGTGACTAAAGCTGTTCCTCCTCGTACTTGTCGAGCGTGTCTCGGGCGACGATCTGGCCCAGCTTGATCAGCTCCGGCGCCTTGTAGAACTCATAGAAACGGCACGCGCGCTTGGGAATGTTGACCAGCACGTTCGGCGGATAACCAGCGATCTTGTACTGCGTCAACGAGGATTGCATGACCTCGAAGCTCTGGTTGATAAGCTCCAGCAAGGACGCTGGGCTACCTACATCCACGACCATTGATCCTTCTGCCGATTTCGGCGCGCTCTGCCCTGTTGGTGCTGCCGGCGGCTGGGTCCCATCGCCTTCTTCCGCTGCCTGAAGCTCGGCAAGTTGCTCTTCCAGTCCCTTGCTGCGCCAGAACGGAATGTGCGAGCTGATCGAGTTGACCATCGCATCGAAGCGACCCGGACGGATTATCTCCGGCAGCGGGTACTGCCGATGGTTGTTGGCGTTGAGGTTGACCGCGATGATGATGTCGCAGTGGGCGGAAACGACCGGCACGATCGGCAACGGATTGAGGATGCCACCGTCCACCAGCATCCGGTTGCCCTGCATGACCGGCGTGAACAGGCTCGGGATGGCTGCCGAGGCGCGCATCGCCTGCTCCAGGTTGCCTTCCTGAAACCATATTTCCTGCTGGTTGGTCAGGTCGGCCGCGACGGCTGTGAAGGGGATCGGCAGATCCTCGATGTTGATCGAGCCCAGCATGTCGCGAATACGTCCGAAGATCTTTTCACCTCGTATCGCCCCGAGACTGAAACTTGGATCGACCAGGCGCAGCATGTCCAGGTAATCCAGGCTTTCGACCCAATCGCGATACTCGTCCAGTTTGCCCGCTGCGTAGATTCCACCAACCACCGCACCCATCGAGCAGCCTGCGACGCATTTGATTTCATAGCCCCGCGCCGTCAGTTCGTCGATGACCCCGATATGCGCATAACCGCGCGCGCCACCCGACCCCAGTACCAGTGCGACCTTGTTGCCCATGCGATTCTCCCTATGGCAGGGGCAATAGCTTCAAGCTTCATGCCGCAAGCTTCAAGTTAAAGCCAAGCGTGCAACGAAAACATCACCCTCGCGGCGCAGCGAAGGCGGCTCCGGCCTTTGCTACAATCGGCGCCCGTTTTGCCAGCGTCATGAGGGCCTTTCCAGATGAGCGAACCCATCCGCCTTACTCAGTACAGCCATGGTGCCGGCTGCGGCTGCAAGATTTCCCCGAAGGTGCTGGATGTGATCCTTGCCGGCAGTGGCGCGCAGAATCTCGATCCGCGCCTGTGGGTCGGCAACGCCTCGCGTGACGATGCCGCCGTGTACGGCATCGACGAAGAGCGCGGCGTGGTGTCGACCACTGATTTTTTCATGCCCATCGTCGACGATCCGTTCGATTTCGGCCGCATTGCCGCTACCAACGCGATCAGTGACATCTATGCCATGGGCGGTGATCCGCTGATGGCCATCGCGATTCTTGGCTGGCCGGTCAACCTGCTCCCGCCGGAAGTGGCCCGCGAAGTGATCGCTGGAGGGCGAGCCGTCTGTGATGCAGCAGGAATTCCGCTGGCCGGCGGCCATTCGATCGACGCGCCCGAGCCGATCTTCGGCCTGGCGGTTACCGGTCTGGTGAACAAAGCCCAGATGAAGCGCAACGATACGGCGTCGGTCGGGTGCAAGCTTTATCTGACCAAGCCGCTGGGCATCGGCATTTTCACCACCGCGGAAAAGAAGGCCAAGCTGCGGGGCGAAGACGTCGGCCGGGCGCGTGATCTGATGTGCACGCTCAACCGGCCAGGCAGTCGCTTCGGCAAGCTCGCGGGCGTTCGCGCCATGACTGACGTCACCGGTTTCGGCCTGCTCGGGCATTTGGTGGAAATGGCCGATGGCAGCGGCGTGACTGCGCGCATCGATTACGCCCGCGTGCCGCGTCTGGAAGGCGTCGAGTACTACCTGGAGCAGGGCTGCGTTCCCGGTGGCACCGGGCGCAACTTCGAAAGTTATGGCGACCGCATCGCCACGCTCGACGAAGCGCACAAGCAACTGCTCTGCGACCCGCAAACCAGCGGTGGACTGCTGGTGGCGGTGGCGCCCGAAGGCGAGGCGGAATTTCTCTCGGTCGCAGCCGAGCTCGGTCTGGCATTGGAACCGATCGGCGAGTTGGTCGATGCCGGCGCCTTTGCGGTCGAGGTCTGTTGATGCGCAGCGATACCAACAACTTTCGCGAACTGTTTCTCAACGATGTTCCGATGATAGATGCCCGTGCGCCCGTGGAGTTTGCCAAAGGCGCTTTCCCGGGCGTAGTCAATCTGCCACTGATGAACGACGTCGAGCGGCAGAAAGTCGGCACCTGCTACAAGCAACACGGCCAGCAGGCGGCGCTCGAACTCGGTCACCGCCTGGTCAGTGGGAAACTCAAGGCCGAGCGCATCCAGGCGTGGGCCGACTTCGCACGTAACAATCCGCAGGGCTACATCTACTGTTTCCGTGGCGGGCTGCGTTCGCAATTGGTCCAGCAATGGCTCAAGACCGAGGCGGGAATCGACTATCCGCGCGTGACCGGCGGCTACAAGGCGATGCGCCATTTTCTGCTCGATACGCTTGAGCATGCGGCGGCGCACGACGATTTCGTGCTGGTGGGTGGCATGACCGGTACCGGCAAGACCGAAGTACTGGCGCGCCTGGACCACAGCGTCGACCTGGAAAGCATCGCCAATCACCGAGGCTCGAGTTTTGGCAAGCGCGCCACGCCGCAACCGGCGCAGATCGATTTCGAGAACGCACTGGCGATTCGCTTGCTGAAGCTGCAGCACGCCGGTGCCAGGCAGTTTGTGCTCGAAGACGAGGCGCGGCTGGTGGGACGCTGCTCGATCCCGCTTCCGCTGTTCCAGGGCATGCAGCGTTATCCTCTGGTGTGGCTGGAAGACAGCATCGAGGGGCGGGTCGAACGGATCCTCAAGGACTATGTGATCGATCTCTGTGCCGAATTCATCCATGAGCAGGGCGAGGAGGGCTTCACAGCATTCGCCGAGCGTTTGCGGCAAAGTCTGGTCAATATCAGTAAGCGGCTCGGTGGCGAGAGCTACAAGCAACTGGCTGCAATCATGGAACAGGCGCTTGCCGAGCAGGCCACTAGCGGCTCGGTCGATCTGCATCGCGGCTGGATCGAGGCATTGCTGAGGCAATATTACGATCCTATGTATGCCTACCAGCGCGAGAGCAAAGCGTCCCGAATCGAGTTCGCGGGAGAGCAGGACGCCGTGGTCGAATTCCTGCGTGAGCGCCGCAGGTAAGCACAATTGAGAGATGCAGCGATGAAAAATCTGATCTGTTTGTCCATTCTGGCGCTGGCCCTTACAGGCTGCGCCGCGAAAACCGCGTATCGCGATAATTGCGCCTCGCAATTGAACGCAGCCTGGGAAGAACAGAGCCTCGCGGAAGCGGAAGGCTTCGCTGGCACCGTGAGCTATTCCAAGGCGATGGCTCTGCTGACCGGCGCCAAGACCCAACAGCAATTCGAGGCGTTTCAGGGCTGCGTCGAAAAGGCCAAGAAGGCTCGCTTCTACCTGCGTGAATCGCGGGCGGGGCGCTGACAGCACTTCCGGTGGCAGCTTTTATGGCTGCCACCCATTCTCTTCTGAGCCGACGTGCCGGTCGGCTCGAATCTCGATCTGACGCCAACATGCGCGCGTTGCTGGCTGGCGTCGTCCTATCGCCGCTGGGTCTGATCAGGTGCCGGATCACAACTTCGTCAACAAAGATTGCAGCTGGCTTTGCCTGAGCGTGCCGGGTCAGTAGCATCGCTGGACGAACAGAAGGAGAACGGCATGCGCACTAGATTGGACGTCTGTCTGCGGGCGGTGAATGAGGTACTGCTTGGCAAGCAATCACAGGTGCGGTTGGCCATGGCCTGTTTGCTGGCAAGAGGGCATCTGTTGATCGAGGACCTGCCGGGCATGGGCAAGACGACCCTCAGCCACGCCCTCGCCAAGGTAATGGGGCTGGAGTTCCAGCGGATCCAGTTCACCTCGGACTTGTTGCCGGGCGATATCCTCGGCACCTCGGTATTCGACAAGGACACTGGCCAATTCGCGTTCCATCCGGGGCCGATCTTCTCCGAGCTCATTCTGGCCGACGAAATCAACCGGGCCACGCCCAAAAGCCAGAGCGCATTGCTCGAAGCCATGGAAGAAGGACAGGTAACCATCGAAGGCGCCACGCGGCCTTTGCCCGATCCTTTCTTCGTCGTCGCTACGCAGAACCCGGTCAGTTCTGGCGGTACGTTCTCTTTGCCCGAATCGCAGCTGGATCGCTTTCTCATGCGGCTGTCGCTGGGGTATCCGGCTAAAGCCGCAGAAAAGGCGCTGCTACTGGGCGATTCGCGCCGCGACCTGCTCGTTCGGCTGGAGCCTCTGCTCGACCGCGCCGCGCTGGTGGAAATTCAGAATGCGGTGGCGCAGGTACGAGTCAGCGATGCATTGGTCGATTACGTTCTGCGACTGGTCGAGGCCACCCGCACGCAACCACAGTTCGCCTGGGGCCTGTCGCCGCGTGGCAGTCTCGCGATGCTGGCCGCAGCACGCGCCTGGGCCTTTCTCGATGGCCGCGACTACGCCATACCGGAAGATGTGCAGGCCGTGCTGCCGTCCGTGGTCGGCCATCGCCTGCGCGAGCGGGCCGATGCCACCGGTCATGGCGGCGGCTCGCTGGTGCAGTGGCTATTGCGCGAAGTGCCGGCGCTCTGATGAGCAATCGCAGCAATTGCGCAAAGGAGCAGCATGCGACTACTACCGCGGCTACGTGATCGCTGGCTGTTGAAGCGCATTCCGCCGGGCCCGAGCATGCGCCTCGACCAGCGGCGAATATTCATCATGCCGACGCCGGTGGGGATAACCTTTCTGGTTGCGTTGCTGCTGATGCTGGTTGCGGCGATCAATTACCAGAACAGCCTCGCCTATGCGCTGACGTTCCTGCTCGGCTCGGTCTACATGGTCGCGATCCTGCATACCTGGCGCAATCTGGCAGGGCTCACGCTGCATGCTGGCGGCTCGCAGGCCGTTTTTCTCGGTGAACAGGCGCGCCTGCAGGTCAGGCTGGAAAGCCGCGGACGTCTCTATCAGGCGGTCGCGCTGGGATGGCCGAAAAGCGGTATGCAAGTGGTCGACGTGCCGGCGGGTGGAACTTGCGAGGTCGACTTGAACCTGACGACCGAACGCCGTGGCTGGCTGCGGCCCGGGCGCCTGCGTGTCGAGAGCCGCTTTCCACTGGGCATTCTGGTGGCGTGGAGCTGGGTCGATCTCCAGTTGGCCGCGCTGGTATATCCCCGCCCTGCGGTTGGCGAGCTGCCAGAAGAAGGCGGGGCGGCCGAAGAAGAGCGTGAGGGAAGCCGCGCATCGGGGTCTGGCATTGACGATTACCAGGGGCTCAAGCCGTGGCAGCCGGGCGACTCACGGCGACGTCTCAACTGGAAGGCCTATTCCCGTGGGCAGGGCTTGCTGGTCAAGGATTTCACCGCCTTGCTCGGGGAGGAACCGCTGCTCGATCTGGATGCGCTCGACGGCGATCTCGAGGCGCGGCTGTCGCTGCTCTGCCATTGGGTCGTCGAGTTGTCGGCACGTCAGCAACCCTTCGCTTTGCGCATGTCCGCGACAACCATCGGTCCAGACGCGGGAGTCGATCACCGAAATCGTTGCCTGCGCGAGTTGGCGCTGTTCGGCCTGGAGCAGGAGGGCCGCCAATGAGCACGCTCCAGACCATTCCACGAAACGGGTTGATCTGGCTGCTGGTTGCGCAGGTGTTGGTGATCCTGCCGCATCTCGGGCATTTGCCGCTGTGGATCATCGGCCTCTGGCTGGCCTGTGCCAGTTGGCGGGTGCAGATCTTCCGCATGCGCGCTCGTTACCCGCGAGGCTGGGTAAAAGCGCTGATGATGATCGGCGTGGGCGGCGGGGTGTACCTTTCACGCGGCAGCCTGATCGGGCTCGACTCCGGCGTCGTGCTGCTGATTGCCGCATTCATACTCAAACTGGTGGAGATGCGCAGCCGGCGCGATGCCTGGGTGCTGATCTTCCTCGGCTTCTTTGCCGTGACCACCAGTTACCTGTTCAACGACAGCCTGCCGGCCGGGCTCTACAGTCTGCTGCCGGTCACCGCGCTGCTGGCGGCGATGATCGGCCTGCAGCAGAGCAGTACCGATACTCACCCCTGGCCAACGCTGCGTCTGGCCGGATCGTTGCTGCTGCAAGCCATACCGCTGATGCTTGTGCTGTTCGTGCTGTTTCCACGCATGGGGCCGCTCTGGTCATTGCCGCAGCCCAAGGATCGCGGTGTGACCGGGCTTTCCGACAGCATGTCGCCAGGCGATATTGCCGAGCTGAGCCGGTCCTCCGAGCTGGCATTCCGGGCCAGCTTCGAAGGTCCGATTCCAGAGCGGGACCAGCTGTACTGGCGGGCCGTCACCTTCGAGCGCTTCGATGGCCGGCGCTGGTCCCAGTCGCTCGCATCGCAGTTTTCGCCTGCGCCTGAGTGGACGCCCGACGGCACTGCGGTGAGTTACTCCGTCGTCATGCAGCCTAGTGGCCGATCATGGCTCTACGCGCTGGACGTGGCCCAGGTCGATGCCGAAAACGTTCAACTGATGGCCGATTTCCATCTGCAGCGTGCGCGCCCGGTTCATCAGGCTTTGCTTTACCAGGCGACCTCGTGGCCCGAGTCGTTGCGCGAACCCGCCGCCGAGCCCGCCACGCTGGAGCGCGCCTTACAGCTTCCCGCGCAAGGCAATCCGCGCAGTCGTGCCTGGGCTGCGGCGTTGCGCCGTGAGCATTCGGACCCCGAAGCCGTCGTGCAGGCGCTCCTTCAGCATTTCAACCGACAGCCTTATCGTTACACGCTGCAGCCTTCATCGGTCGGCGCCGATATCGTCGACGGCTTTCTGTTCGATACGCTGAATGGCTTTTGTATTCACTACGCTGGCGCGATGACCTTCGTCCTGCGCGCCGCTGGCATACCGGCCCGGGTCGTGGCGGGTTATCAGGGCGGCGAAATCAACCCGTCGGGCAATTACCTCTCGGTTCGTCAGCTCGACGCACACGCCTGGGTCGAATACTGGAGTGCGGATCGAGGCTGGATTGCGATCGATCCGACGTTCCAGGTAGCGCCCGAGCGCATCGAGCTGGGGCTGGAGCAAGCGCTCTCCGAGGAAGACGCGCTTCTCGATGATTCCCCGCTGGCGCTGCGGCGCTATCGTGACATCGGCTGGCTGAACCAGCTGCGATTCGGCTGGGACAGCCTCAACTATGGCTGGCAGCGTTGGGTGCTCGGCTATCAAGGCGAGCGCCAGCTGGACGCTCTGAAAGGTCTGTTCGGCAAACTCGACGAACGCAAGCTCGGGCTGCTGACGGTCATCACAACCGCTGTGTTGATGATGATCCTGGCCTTGATGCTGCTGAAACCCTGGCGGCGTGAGCGCGACCCGCAGCTGCGCCTGTTCCGCCGCTTCGAACGGTTGCTGGCTCGTCATGGTATCGAGCGGCAGGCAGGCGAGGGCGCGCGCGATTTCGCCGAGCGTGCGGCAAATCAGCTTCCGGTAGCCGCCGGTTCGATTCTCGATTTTTCGCGGCTCTATGAGATGGCTCGTTATGCCGGCCGTCCGGCTGACAGAGGCGCGATGCAAGCGGCTCTTGCAAAGGTGAGACGTCAGCTGCCGTGGCGCTCCGGTATCGGCAGAAACAGAAGAACAGCCTCGCCCGAACGATAGTGATGCGCGATGGTGCGCTATCACCGAATGCCAATCGCATGCCGTTACTCGCGTGTCGGCGATAAGATGACCGACTGATAAGAACAAGCCGAGGTGGGCATGACCCTTTCCGAATTGATACAAGCCGTGCGTGAAAACCCGAACAACATCATCGTACCCGCCACATGGGGGCAGGGTCGTGCCGGCTTTGGCGGGCTGGTTGCAGCGCTGGTCTACGAGGCCATGCAGGCGCAGGTGCCGGAAGGCCGGCCGGTACGCTCGCTGGCCATTACCTTCGTCGGCCCGTTGATGGTTGATACCCCGGTGAGTTTCGAGGCTGAAGTGCTACGCGAGGGCAAGGCTGTCAGCCAGGTGCTTGGGCGGGCTGTGCAGGACGGCCAGGTGGTGACCATCATCCAGGGGAGTTTCGGCGCGGCGCGGACATCGGCCATTCGGGTGGCTGCGGAACCAGCACCAGCGATGCCGCCGGTTGATGAGTGTCAGGAGCTGCCCTACGTTCCAGGCGTGGCGCCGGAATTTACACGTTATCTGGCGATGCGTTGGGGTATCGGTGGGCTGCCGTTCAGTGGCAATCCTTCACGCGAAATGGGCGGTTGGGTGCGGCTGCGCGGTGAAGTCGAACGCGAGCCTGTAACTGTCGCGCATCTGCTGGCATTGGTGGACGCCTGGCCGCCAGCGCCACTGTCGCATTTGAAGCGCTTCGCACCTGGCAGTTCGCTGACATGGACCATTGAGCTCATCCAGCCGGTACCGCAGTTTGACACCCACGAATGGTGTCGCTATCGCGCGGTGATCGAGCATGCCCAGGATGGCTACGGTCATTGTGCTGCGGCACTCTGGACAGCCGAGGGTGAACTGGTGGCGCTGAGTCGTCAGACGGTAACGGTGTTTGGCTGACCGATTTTCAGGGGCGGCCTCAAAAAAGGGGCCGTCGAGGAGGTTGCTGAGAGCTGTCAGCTGTCGGCCCATCACCGGCGCAAGGTTAAGCTGATCTTGCGCCGGCGAGGATTTGTCACAGCTTGAATTGCTGAATCGCCTTGCTCAGCTCTCCGGAGAGTGCCGCCAGCTCGGAACTGGTGGTAGCCGACGCGGCGGTCTGTGTGACGGTCTGTTCGGTGACGTCACGAATGCCGGTCACCGAACGATTGAGCTCTTCGGCCACATCGCTCTGCTGCTCGGCGGCATCCGCGATCTGCGTGTTGCTCTCACGCATCTGCGCCACAGCCGCGGTGATCGCTTCCAGCGCCAGTCCTGCCTCACGAGCTTCGTTCACGCAATCATCAGCCTTCAACGAGCTTTCCTGCATGAATTCCACCGCATCGCGGGTCATGGCCTGCAGCCCGGCAATCATTTGGGTGATTTCGTCAGTCGAGACTTGTACGCGTTTGGCCAGATTGCGCACTTCATCGGCGACCACCGCGAAGCCGCGACCCATCTCGCCGGCACGAGCCGCTTCGATGGCGGCATTCAGTGCGAGAAGGTTGGTCTGCTCGGCGATGCTGTGAATGACGCTGACGACACTGTTGATCTTCTGACTGTCGGCGGCAAGCTGGCCAATCGTCTCGGCCGTCTGCTGTACGCCTTGGGACAGGCTGGAAATGGAGCGTTCGACGCGGGTCACGACACTGTGCCCGTCGCCTGCGAGGCGGTCGGCGTGCTGGGATTGGTCCCGTGTTTCCCGAGCGTGATCGGCGATGTGGTGGACGGTCGCGGTCATTTCGTTGATCGCGGTAGCCGCCTGATCGGTTTCGCTCTTCTGGCCGAGCATGCCTTGGCGAACATCGCTCATGCTCGAAGCCAGGCGACTGGCTCCTTCATCCAGGCGTGTCGCAGCCTGGGTCACAGTACCGACGATGCGCTGGTAGCCGGCCTGCATGGCATTGAACGCGGCGGCCATCTGTCCCACTTCATCGCGGCTTTCCAGCGGTACTCGTACGGCAAGATCACCGCTGCGCTCCACATGCAGCATGACGTCTTTCAAGGTGTTGAGATGGCTGAGGAGGAAGCGAATCATCACCTGCGAAGCCGCCAGCAACGCCAACATCAGCACAGCGACTGCCAGCGCGTAGCTGAAGAAGTGCTCCTTCAGCAGCTCCAAGACGCTGGGTGTGCGAGCCAGAACCGCAAGGTTTTCGCCGCCTGGCCTGGCAATCAGCTGCGCGCCAATGACCGGGGTGGTCGCGAAAAAGCGGTCGTGATCGACGTCCACCCAGCCCTGGCGCGGCGCGACGCTTTGGCCTTCGATGACTACCGGCTGACCTGCCGCAAACACCAGTAGATCAGGGTGCCGCGCAAGCGCGCCTTCCTGCGGCCAGCTCTGCAGCACGCTGGCCATTTCTAGGGCGCTGGTCTGCGCATCTTGGCTGCGTGCCCGCTGCTCGAGCTGTAACGCGAACAACACCAGCAACAGGGTGGTGACGAAGGTCACCATATTCAGGGCCCAGAATTTGTACTTCAGGGAAAGATCGCGAATCCAAAGAACCATGAGCGCGCTTCTTATGTAGTGGCAGGAGGTGTTTGCTAAACGTTGAGAACCAGTTCTTATAACGGCAGGACAACGTCTGGCTTTAGGGCTGTACAGGCTCAGCCAGACGCGAAATACCAAAAAACGTTTGGGCGCACGCGGTACTGGAGGCAGCCAGTTCCTCTTCGCTTACGCGGCGATGGCGGGCAACCTCACGCAAAACCTCCGGCAGAAAGGCGGGTTCGTTCTGACCACCTTTGGGTTTGGGGCGCAGCGTACGGGGCAGCAGGTAGGGCGCATCGCTTTCGAGCATCAGTCGTGCTGCAGGAATCTCGCGAACCAGTTGATGCAAGTGGGTGCCGCGACGCTCGTCGCAGATCCAGCCGGTGATGCCGATGTGCAGGTCGAGATCCAGGTAGGCATAAAGGGCACGTTTCTCCCCGGTGAAGCAATGCACGACCGCAGCGCTGAGCTGATCGCGAAAAGGTCGCAGGATCTCTACCAGGCGCTGATCGGCGTCGCGCTCATGAAGAAACACCGGAAGCCCGGTCTCCACCGCCAGCTGCAGATGCTCTTCCAAAACCCGCTCCTGTTGAGCGCGAGGGGAGAAGTCGCGGTTGAAATCCAGGCCGCACTCACCGACTGCCCGAACCTCCGGCTCGCCGAGTAAAACTTTTAGTTGGGTGGCGGTTTCAGCGGTCCACTGGTTTGCATCATGAGGATGAATGCCCGCCGTGCAAAACAAGCGTTGTCGGCTTTCATCCAGCTCGCGGCAGAGCGCCAAAGCCGCTTCGCTTTCATCGATGCTGGTGCCCGTCAAAATCAGCTGTGCGACGCCGGCCGCGTAGGCGCGATCCAGGATGGCGCGTGGGTCGCGGGATAGGCTCGGGTGGGTCAGGTTGACGCCGATGTCGACAAGTTGCATAAAACTGTCTCGCTTATAAGATGAAAATATAACGTTATCTATCAATAGATTAGATTCGTTATCTAATGCTAGTTGGAAGCTATCGCTGGCGGCTCAGCAACGCCTGTGAGAACCTTCGCCACCTCTCGGCAGGGGTGGCCCATCCCTGCTTTTGTTCCGTTCGAGCGCATAAGCCTAAATGATCCGCCTATTGCCCCTGCTGTGTCTGCTGATGCTTGCATCCTGGCCAGCCGCTGCGCGCGTGGTTGGCCCGCAGGCATGGCAGCCGACGGAGACGGTACGCGATCTGGCCGAGATTCGCCGCAGTGGGACGTTGCGTGTGCTGGTCAATCAGAGCCGCAACAGCTCGGGCGAGGTCAAGGGCGAAGCCATAGGTGTCGAATATGTGCGTCTGCGTGCATTCGAGCAGTTTCTCAATCGCGGTTCGAAGGGCTCGTCGATCACCCTGGAAATCATTCCGAAAGCCAAAGACCAATTGCTTGGCGCGCTGCAAAGAGGCGAGGGTGATCTGGTTGCACCTGGAGAGCTCCTCGATCTTGGAGCGATGCGCAGGGTAAGTCGCAGTCGGGCTGTTGTCGACGAGGTTCCGATGGTGCTGGTGGGCCGACAGGGCGGCCATCGCTATAAGAGCTTCGAACAGTTGTCGGGGCGCAGTCTGGCGTTGCCGGCTGGCAGCGCTGCCGGCGCTGCGCTGGAAGCCATTAACCAAAGCTTGATGCAGGCTGGGCGTGCGCCGATTGCAGTCGAGTGGGTCGACCCAACGCTTGCTGTGGAGGATGTGCTGGAGATGGTGCAGGCCGGCGTCTACCCCGCGACCGTGGTCGAGCAGACCATCGCCGAACGCTGGGCAAAAGTGCTGCCGAAGCTGCGCATCGAATCGCAGCTGACGCTGGGTAAGCGCGCCGATATGCATTGGTTCATGCGCAAGGAAGCGAGCACGTTGCGCGCAAACGTTGACCGCTTTCTCAAGGGCTACAGTGCACCGGATAACCAGGACGCTGCTTTCGTTCGGGTCTATCGGCGTCTCTACCGGGTGCAGTATCCACTTGATCGCGTCGGGCGACAGCGTCTGGAGAAGGTACGTCCGACTCTACAGCGGCATGCTCATCAGCAGGATATGGATTGGCTCAACCTGGCCGCCCTGGCATTCAAGGAATCGACCCTCAACCCGGCGGCTCGGGGCGCATCCGGTGCTACTGGGCTCATGCAGGTCACCCCGGCCACCGCGCGAAGCATGGGCGTTAGCAATATCGGTAAGCTGGACAACAACGTGCTGGCCAGCGCGAAGTACCTGGCCAAGATCCGTCGCGAATTCTTCGCCAGCCCCAGGCTGAACGAACGCGAACGCATGGCGTTCGTCCTGGCTGCCTACAACATGGGGCCTCAGCGGGTGCAAAGCATGCGGGCCGAGGCCCGCCGACGTGGGCTGAACCCTGACCAATGGTTTTTTCAGGTCGAACGGATCGCCATGGAAACCATGGGTATGGGCGTGGTCAGCTACGTCAACGCGGTGAACAAGTACTACCTGGCCTATACGCGCGAGCGCTATCTGCTCGAAGGTGGGCCGCAAAGCGCCGCCAATTGAGCGCTTTGCCATCCTGTTTTTCCAGAAGCTGCTAGTCGCGTTCGACTACTGAATGTTCAGCAACCAGCAGGCGCTTGCGCTCGTTTTCATCGAAACGCTCTGCGGCCAAGCGCTCGATAGCGGCGCGTTTTTCTGTCTCGCCAAGGCCACGGCTATTTTCCACAAGGGCTTTTTCTTCGAGATAGGCTGCCACTCGTTGCTGCCATTGCTGTCTTTTTTGATCGAGCTGTTCCAGGCGCTCTGTTGCGGCATTGCCCACAAGCTGCTGGCGCAGCTGACGCAGCTCCCCAGTAGCGCCGCTGGCTTGCAACGCTTGTGTCTGCTCGCGTAGCTCAGCCTGCAGCTGCGGAACGAGCGTAACCAGTAGGTCGGCCGGCAAGCTTTCTCGCAGGCGGTCGATGGCGGCTCCCTTCGCTGCGGCATCGAGCGTTGAATCATGTCGAATCGCCAGCCTTTCCAGCGTGAAACTATCGCTGGCTTCATCCAGGCCGAAAAATGCCTGATGGACGTGGTCGTCGAATATCCCGGCGCGCAGCAGCCGAACCGCGCTCAGGCGTTCACGCATGGCATTCAGATCGGCCAGTTGCGCATGGTCCTTTTCAAGTATTAGCAGTTGCCGTTTGTAGTCGAGGTACTGGCCCAGCAGGCGCAGTGCCTGGCCTTCGGCGGGGTGCGAAAGCTGCTCTTCGACATGTCGACGCAGGCGGGTAACGCTGGCGTCGATCGACTCCTCGCCAATCGAGGCCAGGAAATAGTCGAAGACACGACGGATATCGCCGTCGATTATCAGCTCGCCATGGGAATCCGTTCGAAGTCGACCGTCGACTTCCGTGCCGGCGAAGGAGGCCGGAAGGCGGCGGGTTGCCTGGGTTTGCACCGTCGGTTGGGCTGGCGAGAGGCTTCTTGTCTGGGTCGGTGCGGATAATTTAGCGACCGGTAGCTCAGGCGTTACGGAGGTGGGCGCCGGCTCAGCCGTACTACGCCAATCGATCAGGACGCCAATGGCCACGGCGAGAACGAACAAGATCGCAAGTTTTTTCATCGATATGCCTTGTGTCAGAGCCGGGGCCGATTGGCCCCGGCCGCAGCTCAGAGACCCGCGTTCTTGAGGCGGTTGGCATGCTGACGGTATACGGTCAGCGGATCGGTTTCGAACAAGCTGGTCAGCCCGAGAACCTGGTTGACCTCATCCAGATGGTTCATCCGATAGTTATCGCGGATCACCATGCCGAGGTGAGAGCTGCAGCGCCCGACCAAGCCGTCGTTGGGCCCATCGAACGCGAGTGAACCGGCGCCCATCATGGCGTCGCTGATGTCCAACGGATTGGTCAGCGGGCTGGTACCGCTCCAGGAGTAGTAGCGCACGCCGTTGACCTTGTACGCTCCTTCGCCGCATTTGCTGGTCGGGATGCCCTGTGGGTATTGCGCGTTGAAGCGCGCTGCGCCCTCGCTGTTGAGCGATTCGAGTGACCCGAGCGAGTTCTGTGGCGCGGTGCTCGGGCTGCCGGAGAGGAAGTGAATCAAGGCGCCCATGGTATTGACCAAGCCGGCTACGATGGCCTCGCCGCCAGAGCCCTCCGGAATCTTGCGGATCAGATCGGCCACATCCGAACCCTTGTGAGGTGCGCCAACGGACGTGACCGACGCAACCAGGTCGGGACGTACGGCGGCGACGTAACGCACTGTCGGGCCGCCGTGACTATGGCCAATCAGGTTCACCTTTGATTTGCCGCTGATCGCGACAATCTCCTCAACCTGATCCAGCAGTTCTTCGCCACGGAGTTCCGAGGTGTTGAGCTGGCTGACTTCAGTCACATAGACCTGCGCGCCGTCACGCCGAAGCGCATGCGGAATGCCATACCAATAATCGATCCCCAGAATGCTGTCGAAGCCGAGCATGCCGTGGGAAAGGACGATCGGGTAACGCGTCTGGGTGTAGCCGCTCGAGCCGAACAGGCCTGCATGCACTTGGCTGCTGGCCATGGCGGCACCGAGACATAGAGCGATCAACGTCTTCTTGTTATTCATGGATGCACTCAATCAGTAGGTGAATCGGGCATTGAGCAGTCCCTCGCCATTCACCGCGCGCTGCGCGTACTGCCGCCGAACAAGCGCAGCAATCGTGCCAATTCCACAATGATCGGGAGCGTCCGCTCTGGCGTGGCGCCCCCAGCGTCGCTGATATCGTTTAGCTATCGCAATGCGCCGATTCGCCTGTTACCAGACGGAACGCTGATGTGGGTAAGAAAGTGATGGTCTCGACAGTTAAAGACCATATCGAAGAAGTTCGAGAAGGATGTCGACTAGTTAGTCATGTAAAAACTGCTCGGTCATGAATAGGCGATGCCGATTATGTACCAAAGTTTCGGGCCGGTTGGCGTTTGCACCTGCACCTCGGCATCCAGTGCTTTGCCAACCAATGCTCTGGCCAACGGAGAATCAATGCTGATCAAGCCTTGGCGCAGGTCCAGTTCGTCCGGTCCGACGATGCGGTAGCGGGCCTGTTCACCCTCTTCATCTTCTATGGTCACCCAGGCGCCAAAGTACACTTTGTCCGGATCGCTCGGCTTCTGGCTGACGGTCTTGAGTTTTTCCAATCGCTTGGTGAGAAAGCGCACGCGGCTGTCTATCTCCCTCAGCATTTTCTTGCCGTAGGTGTATTCAGCATTTTCGGAGCGGTCGCCCTGTGCCGCTGCTTCGCTAACCGCCTGGGTGACTTGCGGACGCCTGACATGCCAGAGCTCGTGCAGCTCGGCACGCAGCCGTGCCTCCCCCTCGGGCGTGATCAGTGGTGTGCCGGCGGGGCGGGGAGGACGATAGCGGCTCATGGGTTATCCGGGGGAAGGCAAGAAAGGCACATTCTAAAAGCACTTGCGCTTCGCTGGCTTAGCTTTCGCGAAGCACACTAAGTGGGCTGGCGTTCAATGCCCGGCGCGTACCAAGCACGCCGGCTGAACCGACCAGCAGCGCGCCAATCAGTGGCAGCAGCAGGAGCCAGGGATGGGGCTGCCAGCGTAAATCGAAGGCGAAGTGATAGAGCAGGGCGCTGACCAGTTCGCAACCCAGAGCGGCAAGCAGACCACTGGCCGCGCCGAGTACACCGAATTCGGCACGTCTGGCTTTGAGCAACAATCGGCGCTCTGCGCCCAGCGCGCGCAAAAGCGCGCCCTGGCGGATGCGTTCGTCCAACGTCGCCTGCAGCCCCGCGAACAGTACAGCCAGGCCCGCCGCCAGAACGAACATCAGCACATATTCCACCGCGAGTGAAACCTGCGCCAGAATGCTGCGCAGCTGACTGAGCAGGGCTTCGACCTGCAGTATGGTGGCCGATGGGAAGTCCCGTGCCAGCTGCACCAGCTCGCGATCCTTGCCTTCAGGCAGGTGAAAGCTGGTCATGTAGGTGGCCGGCACATCCTGCAAGGTGCCCGGCTCGAAGATCATGTAGAAGTTAGGCTGGAAGCTGTCCCAGTTGACCTCGCGCAAGCTTGTCACGCTGACGTCTCGGGTCAGCCCGCCGACTGTGAAGCTGAGCCGATCGCCCAGCTCCACCTGCAGACTTTCGGCTAGTTCGGCTTCGACAGAAACGCCCGGTAGCTCGCTGCGTTTACCGTCCCACCAATGGCCTGCCGTCAGATGGTTGTCGGAAGGGAGCTCAGCCGCCCAGGTCAGGCTCAGGTCCCGGCGAATCGCTCGCTCGCCTTGGCTTTCCTTGCTGACCAGCTGACGTACCGGCTCACCGTTGATCGCGACCAGGCGACCGGGTACCACCGGATATAAGGGTGCGCTGTGATCCGACAGGCTCTCGATACGTTCGGCGAACGCATCGCGGTCAGCCGGCAGAATGTTAAGGACGAAGTGGTTGGGTGCGTCGTCTGGTAGCTGCTCTTGCCAGGTATCGAGCAATTCGCCGCGCAGCAGCGCAATCAGCGCCATGGCCAGCAAAATCAGCCCAAAGGCCAGTGATTGGCCGGCGGCCGCAAGCGGGTGGCGGAGCAGTTGTCCAAGACCGAGACGCCATCGCAGCGAGGCGCCCGAAAGGGTGCGGCGCAATCCGCGCAACGCCAGCAACAGCAGCCCGCCGAGTACGAGGGTGGCAAGCAAGCCGCCACCCAGCAATGCCAGGGTGATCTGCAAGTCCAGGCTCAGGCGCCACATGATCAGCCCTAGAGCTAACACCGCGGCTCCATACACCAGCCAGGAGCTAGGTGGGACCGGCAACATGTCACGGCGCAGCACCCGCAGTGGCGGCACGCGGCCTAACGCAGCCAGCGGCGGCAAGGCGAAACCAGCCAGGGCGACCAAACCTGTGGCGATCCCTGCCAGAGCAGGCCAGAGCGTGGCCGGTGGCACTTCGCTGACCACAAGGTCGCGCAGCAGGAAAAACAGACCATGTTGAGCCGCCCAACCCAGCAACGCGCCGGCTACGCTGGCAACCAGGCCTAGATAACCCAGCTGCAATGTGTAGAGCGTCAGCGCCTCGCGCCGGGACAGCCCAAGGCAGCGCAGCAGGGCGCTGGCGTCGAAGCGGCGAGTGGCGAAACGAGCGGCGGACAAGGCTACCGCGACACCGGCAAGCAGCACTGCGGCCAGGCTGGCCAGGTTCAGGTAGCGCTCGGCGCGCCCCAAGGCACCACCGATCTGGCGATTGCCGTCCTTGGCTGTCTCGATGCGTTGATGCGCTTGCAGCTCAGGTTTAATCGCCTCTTCATAGGCTTTGAGCTGAGTCGCTGAGCCGCGCCAGAGTTCGCGATAACGTACGCGGCTACCGGGCTGCACGACGCCGGTCGCATCCAGGTCGTCGAGGTGCATCAAGACGCGAGGGGTCAGGCTGTAGAAATCTCCGACTCGGTCCGGTTCGTAAGTCAGCACTCGAGTCAGCTGCAGTGGCTTGTTGCCGACCTCGATGTAGTCGCCGATCTGCAGATCGAGCGCGGCGAACAGGCGCGCTTCGGCCCAGGCCTCGCCCGGCTGCGGGCCGGGGCCGGATTGTTCCGGCTGGTAAGGCGCCGCCGCGCTGCGCAGTTCGCCGCGTAGTGGGTAGTGGCTGTCCGCGGCCTTGACGCTGGTCAGTTGCAGATTGTCATCGGTCGCGACGACGCTGGAAAACTCCACCACACCTGAGTGCTCGAGCTGTAGGCGCAGGCCAGCTTCTACCTGCGCTGGCTCGGCGGGTTCGCTGCCCCGCAAGACCAGATCGGCACCGAGAAACTCGGTGGCGCGCAGCAACATCGCATCGTTCAGGCGTGCACCGAAATAGCCGATGGCGGTGCTTGCCGCGACGGCGATCAGCAATGCGAAAAACAGCACGCGCAGTTCCCCGGCGCGCGCGTCCCGTAACAATTGGCGCAGCGCCAGGGCAGCCAGTCGGCTGGCGGGCACGCGCTTCATCGGGTCTGCTCGTCGCGCAGTTCGCGGCCGCCTTCCAGGCGGAGCAGGTGCTGGCAGCGCTGTGCCAGTCGCTCATCATGGGTCACCAGCACGAGTGTCGTGCCACGCTCCCGATTCAGTTCGAAAAGCAGTTCGGTGATGTTCGCGCCGGTGTGGCTATCGAGATTGCCGGTCGGCTCGTCGGCAAACAGTATTTTGGGTTCCGCGGCGAAGGCTCGGGCGACCGCGACACGTTGCTGCTCGCCACCAGACAGCTGGCGAGGATAGTGATGCAGGCGAGCGCCGAGGCCGACTCGTTCGAGCAGTTCGGTCGCTTTCGTCTGGGCATCGCGGCGGCCATGCAACTCCAGTGGGAGCATGACGTTTTCCAGCGCATTGAGGCTGTCGAGCAGCTGAAACGACTGGAAAACGAAGCCGACATGTTCAGCACGCACCCTAGCGCGCTGATCTTCGTCCAGTTCGGTTAATGAATGGTCAACCAGTCGCACCTCGCCCGAACTGGGGAGGTCCAAACCGGCGAGCAGGCCGAGCAGGGTCGACTTGCCGGAACCTGAAGTGCCGACGATAGCCAGGCTGTCGCCCTTGTTCAGGCTCAGGGACACATCGTCGAGTATCGCCAGCTCGCCTTCCGCGCTGGGTACCGCTTTGCTAAGGTTCCGGGCGTAGAGAATGCTGGCGCTCATGGAGATTCCGATGCGAAATTGGCTTAAATGTGGAGTTCTGGTGCTGTTGTGCTGGGCTCAGGGAGCCTTGGCGGGAACGGTGCTGGTGGTCGGGGATAGTATCAGCGCTGCTTTCGGGCTGGAAACCAGCCAGGGGTGGGTCCATCTGCTTCAGCAGCGTCTTGAAGATGAGGCGCTGGATCATCGGGTGGTGAACGCCTCGATCAGCGGCGACACCAGCGCCGGGGGGCTTTCCAGGCTACCCGCGCTGCTCGATGAGCATGAGCCAGAGGTGGTGATTCTGGAGCTGGGCGGCAACGATGGGCTGCGTGGTCAGTCCCCGGCGCAATTGAAACAGAATCTTGCGGCGATGACCGAGATGTCGCAGCAGGCAGATGCCAAGGTGCTGTTGCTGGGCATGCGGTTGCCGCCGAATCTCGGCCAACGATACACCACGGCGTTCGCCCAGGCGTTCGACTCGCTTGCCGCCGACAAAGAACTGCCTTACGTACCGTTTTTTCTTGAAGGCGTAGGCGGGGTCGAAGGCATGATGCAGCCCGATCGCATCCATCCTACAGCCAGCGCGCAGCAGAGGCTGCTGGATAACGTCTGGCCAGTGCTCGAACCCTTGCTTTGAGGTGCGCGCGCGGCTACTGTCGCGGCCCTCGATTGGAGCCTCAGATGCCGCGCCCAGCCTGGACCCTATTTGCCTATCGCCTCATCGTCCCGGACGAGCAGTTCGACCTTTTCGCCTGTCGCGAGAATCGTCTGCATCTGGCGTTGCGTCAGCTCGAATTGAGTGGCCGGGGTGATCGTACGCTCTGTGGCGGTTTTCTGCCTGCGCGACCGCACTGGCAGGATGTCGAGCGCTCTACTCTCAAGAGTCGCCAGCTCTGTCCGGCATGCCGCGACGCGCTGAGCGCACAGCGCAAAGGCCTCTCGTCTGCCGTTAGCGCCTGGTAGCTCGGCTGCCGCCATCGCTTCGAGTACAATCGCCGGCAACACGATCAATTTTTCCAAGGAACCCCTGATGCTCTCGCGTGCGTCTGTAGTCGCCTCCTGTTTGTCCTTCGCTGCTTTGCTGTTGGCCGGCCGCTCCGCTGCGCTGGAGTTGCCGTTGCCCCCGGAAGGCGAGGATGTGGTTGGGCAGATCCAGGTTATCAAGGCCAAATACGAAGACACCTTCGCGGCGCTGGGCGAGACGCATGATCTGGGCTATCTGGAGCTGGTTGCGGCTAATCCGGGCGTCGATCCATGGCTGCCGGGTGAAGGTACCGACATCATCCTGCCGACGCGCTTCATTCTGCCGCCCGGTCCGCGTGAAGGCATCGTGATCAACCTGGCTGAGTATCGGCTGTACTACTACCCGAAGGGCGAAAACGTCGTACACACCTTT
>NZ_SJSS01000006.1:0-249415 GCF_004331835.1 Pseudomonas sp. IC_126 | reverse complement strand
GGGACATCAGTCATTACCTGATGCACCGCTACAACTGGATCAGGCCGCATCAATTCAACGATGGGCTACCGCCTGCGGTGGCCGAAGAAAAACTTAACCCACTGTCCGGGATGGGTTGACCACTACACGAACATACTTTCAAATGTCCGAGTACTAGCCCTGCGGTAAGCATCGAGAATAATGTCAATGCCGCGCGCCTAAGTTCGTCTTGTGCGGTCTGTTGCGCGAGAATGGTGTGATAGTTCTTTTAACTCCCTAAATCGGGTAGTTACGTTTCAATGATATGGCCAGCTTAGTTTGCTTGGCTTTCTACGCAGCCGCCTCCTGTACAAGCCCATGTTGGGTATGCATTCTTATATTTAATTCAACTTTATTAGCCTGCCTTAAAGTAGGGCCGGCACGCGTAGCTCATCTGTAAAAATAGGCCCAAAGCTGGCGGGCGCATGACCAGAAGATCATTACATTTTTGTAAGCTTCTTGAAAAATCGAAACCTCAACATTCTTGGCTTGTCCGTTGTCAGGTGACACCCAGCTGACTGGTCTCTATTCCTCAAACAAGCCAACGGGCGCTGAGTTTGGGAAAGCGTTCCAGCGGCAGCCCACCATTAAAGAGGAATAAGTTTATGCAAATGTCTTACTGGCGATTTGCTGCGATGGTAGCGACGTCGACGGTTATCATGTTTGGCGTCATGTATCTAAATACTTACGCGTTTGAACATGTTCTATGGAGCGAGACCCGCGCTTGGATGGCGTTGGTGATGGGCGCTGTGATGGCAGTAGTAATGCTCACATTCATGCTTAATATGTATAAGCGGAAATCGGTGAACATTGCGATATTCGCAGGAAGTGCAGCGGCTTTTGCTATTGCGCTGTGGCTTGTTCGTAGCCAGGCAACGGTTGGCGACACGGAATACATAAAGGCCATGATTCCTCACCATTCCATAGCCATCATGACAAGCGAACGCGCTCAGATTTCAGACCCTCGCGTCCGTAAACTGGCTGACGAAATCATTGAGGCTCAGCGCCGCGAAATCGCTGAAATGAAGTTCCTGATCAATGTTCTAGAGAAGGCCAACTGAGACAAAAGTATCGAGCACCTTCTTTGCCCAGGATCGTCCTCCCTGGAAACAATCATGACCTTCGCTCTGCTGGTCACTGGTGACCCGGCTCGTGGTGAGGCTTGGATAAGCGACAATGCGTGCCCCCCTACCTGAAGAAACAGTAAGCGCGCGTGACGCTATAGGAAGCCCGACATTCCGTCTATTGACCCGCAGCCAATCCCTGCGATGGGCAGTCGCGGGCGCGAATAATAGGTTTATCCTGAACGTGAGAGCACCAAGCGTTGGAAAAGATTTTCGGCGAGATTAAAAGAATAAGCGCTACCCTGACAGACAGATTTTCTCTCTGAACCAGGGCAGCGGGTCGGTGTTTTAAGCGGCCATGCGCTCACACTCTTCTGCACATTTCATGCACGCTTTGGCGCACTCTTGGCAGTGATCCATTTGGTGCTTCGCGCATTCCTCCCCGCATGCTCGGCAGATCTTGGCACAAAGGGCACAGAATTCTTTAGCGTACTCACTTTCGCGGCTCATCAGGGTGGCAGCCAACTTACAGATGTCCGCGCAATCGCGGTCAAGCTCGATGCATCGAGCCATCATTTTGACGTCATCCTCGCGCAGGCAAGCAGAGGCGCATGTTTCGCATACCAGGGCACAGTTCGAACAAGCTTGGATGCAGGAAGCGAACATTGAATTTGTCATTGCGTTCTCCAGGGTTCGATAGTTGTATGTCGTCATTGCCTGCTAGCAGAATAAACCTCATCGGCGAGTTAGCGGGCACACAAAATACGACAGGCCCATGTCGAACCCGTTTCGATCAACTTCATTACAATGCTGTAAGGTTCTCCCTGAAACGAGAAATATATGCGGGAGGGCAGCTACGGGTCCGCTAATGATCCAAACCGCTTAATAACCTGGCCGGTTTCGCTAGTCTGCTTTAGAAGGCTAGAGGAAATATGAGATGGCTCCCTGTCGGGACAACGGGGAGCAGCATTCATTGGACCTAGGACCGGTCTCAGCTTAGCTGAGCTGGTTCCTTGGAAGCCCGGTCAATACCGCATCAGGCTATGCCGGCGCTTAGTGCTCATGTTGCTTCCCGTCTGCGTGCACATGGGTTTTCGAAGCAGGCTTGCCTTTCGCATCGGTACTATCACTGCCATTGCTGTGCTCTACCGCCTGGGGCTCGTCGGAAGCGTGATGGTCATCGCTTTCGTTATTACCATGATGACCGGAGCCTGATTCGCCGGTTGATTCACCTGAGCTGTTAGAGCCATGGTGATCCGAGCCGCCACTGTCGTCCTGATGATGGTCGTCCGAGGCCATCTCACCGTGTTGTTCACCGTGCCCTGCTGGGGTCTCCCCACCACCATGCTGGTGACCACCGCTAGACGCAACGAGCGCTCGATACGCTCCTTCGTCTAGGTCAGGGAGTTTTTGCAGAAAAGCCACAATTCCCCAGATGTATGGGTCAGCCATGCTTTTACCCCATGCAGGCATCCCAGTGGCCTTAATGCCATGTTTGATGACCCAAAACGTCTTCGCTGGGTCATCATAGATCCCTGCTTTAGCCAAGTTGGGTGGAGAGGGATAAAGGCCATTACTTAGCTCGGTCTCAGCTATGCCTGGCGCCAAATGACAACCCACACACATCGAGTCGTAGTTCCCCGCCCCGGCACGGATCTGGTCTTCATCGGCGAGGGATGGTACTGCTATATCGTCGGAGCGAACCTCAATCGAGCGATTGCGAGCAGTTTCAAGGAAAGTGTGCACGGCTCCCGTATGAGGGTCATCCGCGGCAACACTGATCAGCCCCGAGAAGACAACTCCGGCCACAACCAAAAGGCCTAATGCGCAGAAGGCAACGAAGCTAACAATCATTCGTTTCATCGAAGACCCTTAAAACCAGACCCGAATGCCAGCAACGAACCGCGCTTCATCTGCGTCTTCGCCTTCATCTCTCGCCATATCGGCCGTATTGCCGTACGCACGGCTCCACGTGACACCGATGTATGGTGCGAACTCACGAACGATTTCGTACCGTAGGCGTAACCCCACCTCGGTGTTCGCAAGGCCAGCGCCTACCCCGCGCGCAGGGTCGTCCTTGCCGTAGAGGTTGAGCTCGGCAGTTGGTTGGAGGATTAATCGATTAGTGAGGAGGATGTCGTATTCGCCTTCCAAGCGAGCTGCTGTCTGGCCACCTTCACCAACGAAGGCGGTGGCTTCCGCCTCAAACCTATACAGAGCCATCCCCTGGACGCCTAAAGCCGCCCACGTTTGTGGCGACTCGGGCTTAAAGTCCTGGCGAACCCCCGCTACCACATCCCACCATGGGCTGATGGCACGCCCGAAGAGCGCTTGGATCTCTGCGTCTTCAGTCACGCCATTGGTTCGCTCACCTTCCGAGCGAAACCAGAACCGATTGATATCACCACCAACCCAGGCGGTAGCTTCCCAACTGAGGGTGCTACCTTCATCTGCGTTCTGGTACTCAAGCTGATCTAGCAGAAGGAACCAGGCCAGATACTTGTCATGGACCGTATGTCCCTGAAGCCCTTGGAATGCTGCTTCCCGATCCGCATCGGTCAATACGGGAATGAACGAGGGATGAACCATGCCAGGCATTTCGAGCGTATCGTCATGCTTCATCTGGCCATGGTTCATCTTGCTATGGTCCATGGCACCATGCCCCATTGCGGAGTGGTCCATTTGCCCGCCGGATTCATTATCCATGGCAGCGGGCTTGGCAGCTGATGCAGGCGCTTGAGCTGGTGGAGTAGGCGATGTTTGATGCATCGAGTGATCCATCATCTCGGCTGCATTAGCTACTCCTCCAACCATAGCGTTGAACGAAACTCCGAGCGCAATCAGAGCAAAGCGAGAAGTTCTAGTGGTCATGGTGAGAATCCACCTCAGTACCAGTAGCCTTTGAGTCATGATTCATCTTGCCGTGGTCCACCCCACCATGGTCCATCGAGCCATGATCCATGTCGCCGTGGCTCATTTGTGAGCTAGAGGTTTCTTGCGACTGGGATGCCGGCTTGCTGTCTGAACTCTGCGAAGAGGATGACGACTGCTTATGCTGATCATGGTCGTCCCCTCCGAACGCGGCAGATGTTTGCAGTGCGCTCAGAAGACCAAACATCAAGGCACCGCCAATAAGAGTTTTGCGCTTCATAGTTGTTCTCATGATAAATCCCCTTTACTCGTCCACTCGAACTTCGCGGAACATGCCCATTTCCATGTGAAGCAACAGGTGGCAGTGATAGGCCCAGCGACCTAGCGCATCAGCAGTGACTCGATAGCTGCGCCTCGAGCCTGGGGGCATGTCGATAGTGTGTTTGCGAACCATGAACTTCCCATCCTCATCTTCGAGGTCGCTCCACATACCATGGAGGTGAATGGGATGGGTCATCATGGTGTCGTTGACTAAAGTGATGCGTACCCGCTCGCCATATTTGAGACGCAGTGGCTCAGAATCAGAGAACTCAATGCCGTCAAATGACCAGGAGAATTTCTCCATGTGACCGGTGAGATGCAGTTCGATCGTCCGGCTGGGCTCACGGCCGTCCGGATCGGGGAAAGTGCTTCTCAGGTCAGCGTAGGTTAGGACTCGGCGGCCATTGTCGCGTAAGCCAATGCCAGGATCGTTCAGCCTATGTGTCGGGCTCATGGTCTGCATGTCGACCAACGGGTTATTGGACTCTGATGGCGGGTGCGATTGCATACCTGCGCCCATTCCAGCCATTGCAGAGTGGTCCATCCCAGACATCCCAGCCATTTTGCTGTGATCCATCCCGGACATGGCGCCCATCCCACCCATCCCCTGCATGTCACCGTGGTCCATGCCGGACATGTTGCTATGGTCCATTGCGGCCATATCGCCCTGCATGCCGCCGCCGTGGTCCATGCCAGCCATGCCGCCCATGCTGCCGTGGTCCATCCCCATGTCTTCCATGGTAATAAGCGGTCGAGGATCGGTTTCTGGAACAGGCGCGCTCAACCCTTCGGCAACGGCTAACGTGCCACGGGCGTAACCGGTGCGGTCCATCGATTGAGCGAAGATCGTGTATGCCTCTTCGGTCGCAGGCTCGACAATCACGTCGTAAGTTTCAGCCACTGCTATGCGGAACTCGTCGACGCTAACCGGATTGACGTATTGGCCATCGGCTGCGACTACAGTCATCTTCAGCCCTGGAATGCGGACATCGAAATAACTCATGGCCGAGCCGTTGATGAAGCGCAGACGAAGCTTCTCACCTGGCTTAAAGATCCCGGTCCAGTTCCCGTCGGGTGCTTGGCCGTTCATTAGATAGGTATAGGTGTAGCCGCTTACGTCGGCGAGGTCGGTGGGACTCATATTCATCTGAGCCCACATTTTCCGATTCGCAATCGTGGCCGCCCAGCCGTCTTCGCTCACATCGTTAATGAAGTCTCCGACAGTGCGCTTGTGGAAGTTGTAATAATCGGACTGCTTCTTGAGCTTAGAAAGGATTCGAGCGGGATCCTCATCGGACCAATCAGTCAACATCACCACATAGTCGCGGTCATAGCTAAACGGCTCGGGATCCTTCGCATCGATGACCAACGGGCCATAGACACCAAGCTGCTCTTGTAGGCCTGAATGACTGTGGTACCAATAGGTACCGTTCTGTTTAACCTGAAACTTATATACATACATGCCATCGGGAGCGATGCCGTGGAAGCTCAATCCAGGCACGCCATCCATGTTGGCCGGCAAGATCATGCCGTGCCAGTGAATCGATGTATCTTCGCTCAGCTTATTCCTGACTCGCAGCGTGACGGTATCCCCTTCACGCCAACGTAGAAGCGGCCCAGGGATAGTCCCATTGATAGTCATCGCCGTCCGGGCCGCGCCGGTGATGTTGACCGGCGTCTCGCCAATCATTAGATCGAACTCCGTGCCGGTTAGTACGCTGGGCTGGCCGGGGCTACTCACTGCCCAGACCGGAGCTCTCCACAAGCCAAGACCGCCAAGGAGGCCTGCGGCAGTCAAGCCTTTAACAAAGGTTCGCCTAGAGGTTTTACGTTGCATGTGTACGTTCCAATCAAGCTAAGGAGCTAAGCCGAAACCAGCCCTAAGGGTGGTGTTGCCAGCGTTAATTGATCTTAGAAGCTCGCGCACGGTCTGTCTTATCAAGCGACTCGCCTTTAAATCGTAAAGATGGCATACCTGAGGAAGAGGCGTGATTACATTTTTGTAAGCTTAAAGCGCACCAGAAAGCGCCCAAGAAATCGCTGCCTTCCGTCCATAATTATTCCGGCCACCTTAAGATTGGTTTCATTAAGTCGCAGGCGTGATAAGAGCCGTTTAAAAATGATGTGATTTAATAATCACATCTCCGACAGAAATGAGCGATTTTCTAGGGTTTTTTGATGCTCCTTTAGTCTTTTAGCGCCTTTTTCAGGCACGAACAAAGGTAGGAGATTCAATAATTATCAATCTCAGCCATTGAAGATGGATTGTATTTTTAACTAGCCAACACAAGGCGTATCTGCTTGGTGCGGGGATGCTAGGTCATCTTTCACGTGACAAGGCTCAACGTAGCTAATACCGGCTTCGTCGGTTCTTCCAACAAATGTTGCAAGTGCCAACACCATGGCAGCTACAACATTCGTAGAAGCTGCCATAGCTCAAATAGGCGCGTGGTCAAATTTTGCGTAAGGTTTCGCTTCAGCAATTAGCGTGAGCGCGCTTCGCTGAAGATGCCTTTGTGGCTACCTCTTGGCCTTGGTCCTTCTGGTCAGCCTGATAACTAGCGATAGCTACTTGGCGAGCCTGCTCCATACGAGCAAAGGTACGATCACCACCACCTTCCGCCATTGCATAGGAAGAGCTTGCTGCGATGGCGAGCAGTACAGAAAGGGATCTGAAAACTTTCATTACTTGTTACCTCGTTCGAAGACACGGAAGACCCAGCGCAGCTCCATAAGCAGAGGCTTGGGCTTGTGTCTAAGCTAACCGAGCGTTCCTGTCAGAACCCTGATCTAGACATTACGGTTTCGTCAGTAATGCAGACCAAACGGTGCAGGTTGCGTGTGTCGAATAATAGGTCTTGTTTCCACCCGGCAAAAAAAAGGCGCCATCTAGGCGCCGATAGGCCAAAGGAGCATGGAAAGCCCAAAGAGCAGAGTATGGGAGCAACTGCTGATGCAGACGTTAACGCTTTAAGCTGTCAAACAGATGATGCGAGCATTACGTTTTTGTAAGGTACTGGCTGCACGCACAAACAATGGCACACTGTTCTAAACGCTAGCTGGAGTACTTTCATGAAGCTTCTTGTCGCTGAAGACGAGCCAAAAACGGGCACCTATCTACAGCAGGGGCTCTCAGAGGCAGGCTTCACGGTCGATCGAGTTGAGAACGGGACCGATGCTGCTCAGCACGCACTTCATACCGCATACGACCTGCTCATTTTAGACGTGATGATGCCTGGCTTGGATGGGTGGCAGGTTTTGCAGAAAGTTCGCGATGCCGGTAATGAGGTGCCTGTGCTCTTTCTCACCGCCCGAGACGGGGTTCAGGATCGAGTAAAGGGGTTGGAGTTGGGCGCTGATGATTATCTCATCAAGCCATTTGCATTCTCCGAACTGCTAGCCAGGATCCGTACGTTGCTTCGCCGCGGCAGCCATGCCCCCAACCAAACGATACTCAAGCTTCTCGACCTTGAGATGGACTTGCTGAGACGTCGGGTTACGCGCTCAGGGAAACGCATAGACCTAACTGCAAAGGAATTCTCACTCCTTGAGCTATTGCTTAGGCGTCGCGGGGAAGTGCTCTCAAAATCACTTATCGCCTCCCAAGTATGGGACATGAATTTCGACAGCGATACCAATGTGATCGAGGTGGCGGTACGCCGGCTGAGAGCAAAAATTGATGATGAGTTCGAGCCAAAGCTCATACAAACCGCTCGTGGGATGGGCTATTTAATCGACGCGCCAGACGCCTAGGGTGTAATAGTCTCTATCTTCTCGCGATGGACCAAGCTGCTCGATCACTTGGCCGAGCCTAGCCTTCCGAGTTGTACTTCTTCAGTGGCTGCAGACAGAAGATGGGGGCTCTGCGGGGCGCTATCAAAAGGTCAGTGGATTTGATACTAGTGCCCGTTCGGCGCTTAGTTTTGCCATCTTTGCCGACCGCAAGCAAATCACCGGTCGCGACAGCCATATGGAGAGCCTGCTTTACGCGAAGCTCATCAGCCATGGTGTAGTTAGTCAGTCTGCTCATCAGGCCCAGAAAGGTTGCTGTTCTATTTCGTAGACCTGCTTAGGCAATAATTCTGAAGGCTCGCCGCGGATGCGGTCATCGGCGGCATCGTGGCTCAACGGACGTAAAGCCTGCAAGAGCTGCTGAGCCACCAACCATGCGGCTGTGAACGCTGCCTGATCGGCGCATTCAACCTTCGGCCCAGAAATCATCCTTTCGCACCAAACCAAACTCATCCTGATTGGTGTCAAGTTCATCATCGAACATAGTGTTGACCATTCGCTCGCGACGAAGCATGGCCAGCGTTCGGAAAAAGCATGATTCACAAAGGTGAATCTCATAGCGCTCGCCATCATGCTTTGAACCGTACCCCCAGCAAGCTCGAAGAAAGCCGAACTGGTGGCCATAGCCCTCAACGCGTGTGCTCTGGCAACAAGTGTCGCAAGTAACGTCTGAGGTCGTTTCCGTCGGCTCGGTAGTAACGTGGCGCATGATCATCAGCTCCAACGAGAGGATGGCTTTAGGCTGCCACTCAACTTATCAATCGATATAAGCGGCATTCAAAAGGGACCCGGGAGATTTACCTCGAACTGACGAGGGTAGCGTATATCGGCACGCCCATATATTCGAGCGTGGAATCCCCTTGTGGGTCAAAAGGTTAGATCGGAATTGAGTGAGATTTCCCCTTTTCTGGGCATGCCCGCCGAATCAAAGCTAGCATCCTGCGGATGCGATCTCATATGGCATCAGGCTGAAAGCAACATATCAGATCATTCGATATCACTGGCTTTGCGCCAATGTCGGTCTACTGTTGTAGTCCCCAATCCGAGCCTGCGAGCTATCTCTGCTTTGGTAAGACCCTCAGATTGCAGGGATTGGATGGCTCGTCGGTTTTGCTCAGCGCGCCGACCTCTTACCCCCTGATTAGCCCTTGTGCCGGCCTCGCTACGAAGCCTTCCGACCCTAACATACTCCTTGAGCAGTATCTCTTGCGTTGCCTGATATTCCTCTAATCTCAACGCTGCCAAGCGAGCTTCCACAGTAAGAAGCACGAGGCTGGGGGTAACCCCTAAGCATTCACACAACGAAGCGAGTTTCACAATGGAGATGCTTTGATGTCCTCGTTCCACACTGGCGAGATACTCCCGGCTAAGCGCCCGAGAGCAATCCTCACGCCTTAGCCCGGCATCGACTCGAATTTCTCTTAGCGTGTGCCCAAGAGCCTCCAAATACTCCATCTCTCTTCCGTGCGTCCACAAAAGAGATCATAAGGCCATGCTTTGACACCCCACATCGCTGGGCTATAACATGTATAAGTGGGGGTCTGAGTTATACGTCTAGGCCCCATCGCATCGCCCGCTCCGTGGACTGTGCCCCATCGTTGGGTGAGCGGAGCCCGCGTCGGCAACTCGTCGTTGGGCTTGTCTAACTCGCGTCACTCACCACGGAGCAACTAGTGATATACGCGCTTGACCTTGCGAGCCGCGAAGTACACGCAATGCCGCAATGTGAAATTGAGGGTCCTTGCTTCTTGGCAACGATTACCTCAATTCATACAGGCAGGCGCAACCGCGCGGCCATAATTCGATGCGCCTTCGAACTTCAACATTACCTTCAGTTCGCCAAGGACGTAATCATTGAGAAGCTGCAGATGTTATGCCCACCAACGGTGACCAGCAGAGACATCTGGAGCTTGGAGGATCTGGTGCAGATCGTCTTGTTCAAAGGCGTAGAAACAGGTGAGTCTGCAGTGGTTTATCGAACGTCGGCAGGTTCGTATAAGTTGGGCAATCTGGACCTCCGCAGAAAGAAAACCACTCGTGTCTTGTACTCGGAGCAGCATCTGCGCGCTCACGCTCCCCAAACTTCGAACCCTGTCTGGGACATGAGCGAACCCTTCCTTTACGCCGCCGTACGGTAAAGCCCACAACGTTGCAGCTGTTCTGACGCTCATAGAGAGCACCCATATCCGGCCTAGGAGGAAGCTCAATGCCAGATATCGAGCTAGCCGCTCAAGCGTTGGCGAGCGCCCACAAAATTGTCTGCTTTTCCGGCGCTGGGATTTCTGCAGAAAGCGGAATTCCTACTTACAGAGACAAGATGACAGGATTGTGGGAACGGTATAGTCCGCAAGAGCTAGAAACCGCGAAAGCATTTCGAGAAAACCCCAAGTTAATCTGGGGGTGGTATTTGTGGCGGCGTAAGCAAGCTGCGCAAGCTCAGCCCAATGCCGCGCATTTGGCGTTGCACAACATGGTCAGCTTGGGGAAAAAGGTTTCGGTTATCACCCAGAATATCGACGACCTGCACGAGAGAGCAGGCTCTCAGGATGTAGTGCATCTGCATGGAAACCTAAACACTCCCAAGTGCTTCGCTTGTCATAGGCCAGCCGGTATGGCTCAGGTGGAAGACATCGTTCCTGAAGAAGGCGCTTTGATCGATCCTCCGCGATGTGGCAGGTGTGGCGGAAGGCTACGTCCTGGAGTGGTTTGGTATGGCGAAAATCTGCCGAAAGATGCCTGGAAATCAGCGATGTCGTTGGTAAAAGATTGTGACGTGCTAATTTCAGTCGGCACATCGGGGGTTGTTTTTCCTGCGGCGAAACTACCGGACATCGCTTTGTCTGCTGGCTCAACCGTTATTCATGTGAACACGCTTGATGTGGGGCTTGGCAACTCAAATGAGCTCATGCTCATAGGCCGAGCTTCAGAGGTGCTTCCACAGCTATTCGCAGCTATGGCTAGCGGGGCATAGCACGATGACTATGCCTCGTGAACGAGCTAACAGCATGGTCAGTGCAGGCGAGTTTTTGGCTGATCTTGCTAAAGACAAAAATCTGCCCGACCTTGTTCGAAAGCGAGCCAAACAGCTGCTTCGTCACTACCCTAGCGCGCAGGAAATTTGGAGCGCTGGACGGCTGGAAATGCTCAGACAGCAAGAAATTGCACAGCTTTCCGACAACGCCGTTTTGCTTCCTTCAGTCCTCGCCGTTTGGCCTTGTTGCGAAACATTTTTCAGCGACGCCCAAGGGCAGGATGAGCAGCCTGGTAACGGGTCGCAGGCTAAGGTGCTTGCACTGAGTGAGAGAGTGGTAGTAGCAAATAAGCCAGTCCGAGTTGAGCCAGCGAGCGAAGATTTTTTTCAATGGGCTGCTCAACTCCTGCGGCCTATCGCAAGGGTTCATGGAGCGTGCCTGCATCCGGATTACCAATATTTTGTTATACGACGAGCACAGGCGTTGGCGTATGCAAGTGAAGTCCTTGGATCTTTTGACCTCGCTGAGGATTGGATAGAAAAACCCGCGTTAGGTCTCGGCAAACGCCAGCCCTGCGCGCTCCTGCTGAGCCGAGAAGGGTATGCGCTTGTCATGGATTTGTTGACGAAGATTGAGTACGGAATCTATTAAGCCCGTAAGGAACTGCTTGCCACCACGCATTGATTGGCTATTGACGCCTGACTGGTTTCTCCCGCAACTCAAGGAGCCCTTGGCGACGCCGAGTTCGCACGTCACATGTAGTCCGCCTGCGGACCGCAATTCAGGGGCACCACCATGTCCATGGTTGAAGAACGCATGGCCGCTATTGGCCGCATTCGTGAGTTCTTAGAAGAATTGTCCAGGGACCATCCTTGCCTGAATCGATACGCCTCTGGGCTAAACGCCTTCTAAAGACATTACCCCCAAGCTGGCGATATCTGGTTAGTAGGTAGGCTTGAAGAGCGGCGTAGAGAAGAGCTGTCCTTGCTAACGAACAAATATTGGCCAATGCATCCTGTGCTGGTTACTTGTTTAGTGGGAGCCGACGTTTTGCTCAGCCACGCGGTGCCATAGAAACAGAGAACGGCGCGCAGGGACATTCGCTGGACATTCAGGCGCGCTACGACGATAGCTTGAATTTGCCAGATCAGTAGGGACCCTTGCGCGATACGACCAGATTTATGTGGAGACAGCTCTTGAACATTAAGCCGATTCGTTCCGATGATGAGCTAACCGCCGCCTTAGCGCGCTTGACGCAACTTTGGGGTGCTGACATCGATAGCTCAGAGGGCAGGGAGCTGGGAGTACTGGCGATGCTGATCGAGAAATACGAACGCCAACACTATCCGCTGCCGCCATCTGATCCAATCGAGGCCCTGAAATTTCGTATGGACCAGCGGCTAATACGCCGTTAAGCCTGATCACTTTATGGCGACAAGAGCCGGCTGTTTCGCCTGAACGCATAGTTTGCCCACCGTGCACTTCGGGTGTTCGTCTAGCGTTGGCGAAATCCGGTGCGGCGACGGCGGAGCGTACACAAAATTCCGGTCGGTTGCGCCTGGATGGTCTGCGAATCTGCGATATACAAAATCCGGACCCCATGAGCCCACATCGCAGGGCGCTCACCGATTCCGGTCACGGTTGCCTTGGTGGTTTACGATCACGTCTCGTCGAAGTCTGATCCATTGCGCCCCAGAAATGGCTGAATAGTGTTACCAGTTCCGGTCCTCTGGCCGGTTAGCCGCTTTCACCCGTTTCGCCCCTTTGCGGCTAGAGCACGCATGACCCGTTTCAGCGTCTTAGCCTGAGAAAACAGTGCGAATGAGCTTATTCAACAGCCGTGTTTGGCCAAGACGTTCGGAGCGCATGCCTCCTGTGCTCGAAAAACTGGACGACAACGGCATCACATTTCAAGTGTTATGCTCGTTATTGCCAAGCTTCAATGCCGACCGCATCCATTCCGGCATATTACAGGCCTGGAGGTTGGACAATTCTTCGCTGCTCAGCGTGCTGGTAATCTTGGAAACCACGGGGGCAGACAGCCCTTCTTTCCCGATGTAATAAAGGGCGGTGAGCGCCATTCCTATTTTCGTTCCGGCATGCTGCAGGCGAATACTTGAGACATGTCTAAGTCGAACCACTGCGTTGCCAATTCTTATTTCGCGCGTATAACCACTGGTGTACAAGGTTGGTAACACCTGCATCTGCGTGCTCAGGCCCAGCCTCCGAATGGCCTCCGCGCCGTGCATTTGAAGCGTCTCGCCGTTTGCCTTCGCAATAAGGTCTAGGACACTCAGCGGGCTGGCGCGAACCCTACCACCGGTGTACTTGCTTTGCTTTGGCCGCATGTAGACGCCGCGAACAACCCGCTCGAGCAAGCCCGACTGCACCAGTCGGGAAAGTGCTTTATGGACCGCCGCTCGGGAGCCGACCTGCGCAAACACTGCGCCAGAAAAAGGCTTACCCTTTTTCATACGCTTGATTCGACTCGAAATGGTTGCTGATATTGAGATAACGACCTCTCAATTCAAAATTAAGAGCTGATGATAACGTTATTTTTGCGAATATTTACCATATACATCAATGGCTTATCCATCTGATTGACACCGCTTGTCGCCGTATCGCTGCTAATACTTCAGATCAAAACGATGGCCATGGTAGGCACCCAGGCTGCTCGAGATATAGTCCTCAGCACTATAAGCACTCACACAACGCAGTGAGTTTCCGAGAGACACTTTGATGCTATCGCTCCACACACGCGATTACATCGCTCACATGCCGCGGCCGAATCGGCTGACAGCACTACGCAACCTGGAGATTGCTTTCGACTACTACAACGAAGAGCATCCGCACAGCGCCCTGAAGTACCGTTCGCCTCGGGAGTTTAGGCGGCTGACCGCAACATCAACTTAACGGGGATGCGGTGTCCGGTTTGGGAGGGGCAAGTACACCTGACTACATTCTCCCCGCGCAACTCAAGCGGGCCTAGGCCAAGTCGAGTTCGAAACGTCACTCGCAGTGGGAGCAGCTGCTAGGTTCATTTTCCTATGAAAAAGCCTTGAAAACCCTAGCGATGAATCCCTGCCCCTGCGGCTACCTGGGCGATCCGAGTGGCCGCTGTCGCTGCTCGCCGGATCAGATCCAGCGCTACCGAGGCAAGCTCTCAGGCCCACTGCTTGATCGCATCGACCTACACCTCACCGTTGCACGCGAAGCCACCGCGCTGAACGCGCCACCCGCAACCAACGACAATACCGCCGTGGTCGCTGAGCAGGTCGCTCAGGCAAGGCGCATTCAACTGGCCCGTCAGGGCTGCGCGAACGCCTTTCTCGATCTCACCGGATTGCGCACTCATTGCCAACTGCAGGCCGACGACCAGCAATGGCTGGAGCGCGCCTGTGAGCGACTCGGGCTTTCACTGCGGGCGGCGCACCGGATTCTCAAAGTCGCGCGGACCTTGGCGGACCTGCAACAGGATGCGTTCATCGGCCGCCGGCACCTGGCCGAAGCGCTGCAATACCGGCCGGGTAGCCAGGCATCCTGAGGCGCGATGCGGCCGCTGGATGGGTTTCACCGTGCGGTTCCGACAGGCGAATCACGGTTTGGCAGAAGCGTGCCGCAATACGCCGAATTGTGCGGTCACATCCTGTAAGCCCTCGTGGCGACGGCCCTTCGCCCGGTCGGACGACGGTCGCTATGTTAGAGTGCACCCCCTTTCGCCACAGGCGGCCCACTCCCTTTCGGTATCAAGGAGCGCAGCATGGAGGCCAAAAAGTCTTCCTCTTCCACCATCAACCCTCCCGTCTTTTTCGGCTCTGCCGTACTGATTCTCGCGCTGGTGATCTATAGCGTTGCCTTTTCAGAACATGCGCAAACGCTGTTTGGCGACGTCCAGGCCTGGATCATCGCCAACCTCAGTTGGCTATACATCCTGGCGGTGGCCATCATCCTGCTGATGGTGGTGATCGTCGCCTTGAGCCGTTACGGCGATATCAAGCTCGGCCCCGATCATAGTGAACCTGATTACAGCAGCCTGACTTGGTTCGCCATGCTGTTTTCCGCTGGCATGGGCATCGGCCTGATGTTCTTCGGCGTCGCCGAGCCGGTGATGCACTTCCTCTCGCCGCCCGTTGGTGAAGGCGGCACGGTTGCCGCCGCGCGCGAGGCGATGAAGATCACCTTCTTCCATTGGGGTCTGCATGCCTGGGCGGTCTATGCCATCGTGGCGATGATTCTGGCCTACTTCGCCTATCGCCATGATCTGCCGCTGACCCTGCGCTCGGCGCTCTACCCGCTCATTGGCGAGCGCATCTACGGCCCCATCGGCCATGCCGTGGATATCTTCGCCATCATCGGCACCGTGCTGGGCGTCGCCACCTCGTTGGGGCTGGGCGTCACGCAGATCAATACCGGCCTCAACCATCTGTATGGCCTGCCCATTTCCGTACCGGTGCAGATCGGCCTGATTGTCGCCACGACATTGTTGGCGACCATCTCCGTCGTCACCGGCCTGGACAAGGGCGTGCGGCGGCTTTCGGAATTGAACCTGACTCTTGCCGCGCTATTGATGCTGCTGGTTCTGATAGCAGGCCCGACGGTGTTCATCCTGCAGACCTTCGTGCAGAACACCGGCAATTACTTCTCGCAGATCGTTACCGCCACCTTCAATCTTTACGCCTACGAGCCGAACGACTGGATCGGTGGCTGGACCCTGTTCTACTGGGGCTGGTGGCTGGCCTGGTCGCCCTTCGTCGGGCTGTTCATCGCGCGCATTTCCCGTGGCCGGACGATTCGAGAGTTCGTCGCCGGCGTGCTGCTGGTGCCGACCGCTTTCACCCTGTTGTGGATGACCGTGTTCGGCGATACCGCCATTCACATGATTCTCTGGGAACACGTGACCAGTCTGGGCGAGGCCATCGACCGCGACAGCTCACTGGCCCTGTTCGCCTTCCTCGAACATTTCCCGTTCGCCTCCGTGCTTTCACTGGTGGCAATCGTCATGGTGGTGGTGTTCTTCGTCACCTCGGCGGACTCCGGTGCGCTGGTGGTGGACATGCTCGCGTCCGGCGGCCAGGAAGGCACGCCGGTCTGGCAGCGGGTCTTCTGGGCCGGCTCCATGGGCGCGGTGGCTATCGCGCTGCTGCTGGCCGATGGTCTGACCGCATTGCAAACCGCCACCATCGCCAGCGCCCTGCCCTTCACCCTCGCGCTGCTGTGCTCGATGTGGGGCCTGCTCAAGGCCTTGCGCCTGGATGCCACCAAACAGGGGTTGCGCTACCAGGCGATCACCACCTCACCGACCACGCCGCGCGCCTACAGCGACTGGCAGCGACGCTTGAGCAATCTGACGAAGTTTCCACGACGCCCCGACGTGGTGCGCTTCATCGCCGACGTGGCTCGTCCCGCCTGTGAAGCAGTTGCCGAGGAGATTCGCAAACAAGGCTACGGCGCAACCGTCGAACAAGGCGAAGACCGCCGCGTCCGCATCGAAATCACCCATGAAGGCGAGCCTGACTTCATCTACGAAATACGCCCCCGCGCCTATGCGATGCCGAGCTTCGTGCCCAGCAACGAAGACGACGAGCCCGGCGAACGTAAGTATTTCCGCGCCGAAGTCCACCTCAAGGAAGGCGGCCAGGACTACGACGTCATGGGCTGGAGCCGCGAAGGCGTGATCGGCGACATCCTCGATCAGTACGAGAAGCACATGCACTTCTTGCATATGGTGCGGTAGCCGCAAGCTGCTTCGCACGGTGGATCGCGCTTCATCGCTCCACCGTGCGTAGTGGCAGCTCCGGCCTGTTAAACTCCCGCCCCGCCCTCAGACACCCGAACGACCATGTCCCGACTCAATCCCCGGCAGCAGGAAGCCGTGAACTACGTCGGCGGCCCCATGCTGGTGCTCGCCGGCGCCGGTTCCGGCAAGACCAGCGTGATCACCCGCAAGATCGCCTACCTGATCCAGCAGTGCGGCATCCGCGCGCAATACATCGTCGCCGTGACCTTCACCAACAAGGCCGCGCGCGAAATGAAGGAGCGCGTCAGCAGCCTGCTACGCGGCGGCGAAGGGCGCGGGCTCACCGTGTCGACCTTTCACAACCTGGGCCTGAACATCATCCGCAAGGAATACGCCAAACTCGGCTACAAGCCGGGCTTCTCGATCTTCGACGAGGGCGACATCAAGGCGCTGCTGACCGACATCATGCAGAAGGAATACTCGGGCGACGACGGCGTCGACGAGATCAAGAATTACATCGGCAGCTGGAAGAACGACCTGATCACGCCCGAGGAGGCACTGGGCAGCGCGCGCAATCCCAAGGAGCAGACCGCCGCCATCGTCTACACCCACTACCAGCGCACGCTCAAGGCGTACAACGCGGTGGATTTCGACGACCTGATCATGCAGCCGGTGAAGCTTTTCCAGGATCACCCCGAAGTGTTGGAGAAGTGGCGCAACAAGGTTCGCTACATGCTGGTGGACGAATATCAGGACACCAACGCCAGCCAGTATCTGCTGGTGAAAATGCTGGTGCAGGAACGCGCGCATTTCACCGTGGTGGGCGATGACGACCAATCGATTTACGCCTGGCGCGGCGCCCGCCCGGAAAACCTGATGCAGCTCAAGGATGACTTCCCCTCGCTGAAAGTGGTGATGCTCGAGCAGAACTACCGCTCCACCAGCCGCATTCTGAAGTGCGCAAACGTGCTGATTGCCAACAACCCTCACGCCTTCGAGAAGCAGCTGTGGTCGGAAATGGGCCATGGCGACCCGATCCGTGTGATTCGCTGCCGCAACGAGGAAGCCGAAGCCGAGCGCGTGGCGATGGAAATCCTCACGCTGCACCTCAAGACCGAGCGGCCCTACAGCGACTTCGCCATCCTCTATCGCGGCAACTACCAGGCCAAGCTGATCGAGCTGAAGCTGCAGCATCACCAGATTCCCTATCGCCTGTCCGGCGGCACCAGCTTCTTCGGCCGCCAGGAAGTGAAGGACCTGATGAGCTACTTCCGCCTGCTAGTCAACCCCGACGACGACAACGCCTTTCTCCGCGTGATCAACGTACCGCGCCGGGAGATCGGCTCCACCACCTTGGAAAAGCTCGGCAACTACGCCACCGCGCGCAAGATTTCCATGTACGCCGCCTGCGACGAAATCGGCCTGGGCGAGCTGCTGGACAGCCGCTTCACCGACCGCCTCTCACGCTTCAAGCGCTACATGGACAACCTGCGCCAGCAGTGCGCGCAGAACGACCCCATCGCCGCGCTGCGCAGCATGGTCATGGACATCGACTACGAGACCTGGGTCCGCAGCCAGACCTCCAGCGACAAGGCCGCGGACTTCCGCATGGGCAACGTCTGGTTCCTTATCGATGCGCTGAAGAACACCCTCGAGCGCGACGAAGAAGGCGAGATGACCATCGAGGAAGCCATCGCCAAGCTGGTGCTGCGCGACATGCTCGAACGCCAGCAGGAAGAGGAAGAAGGCGCCGAGGGCGTGCAGATGATGACGTTGCATGCGTCCAAGGGGCTGGAATTCCCGTACGTATTTATCCTCGGCATGGAAGAGGAAATCCTCCCGCACCGCTCCAGCATCGAGGCCGACACCATCGAGGAAGAACGCCGCCTGGCCTACGTCGGCATCACCCGCGCACGGCAGAACCTGGCCATGACCTTCGCCGCCAAGCGCAAGCAGTACGGCGAAATCATCGAATGCATGCCCAGCCGCTTCCTCGACGAATTGCCTCAGGAAGATCTGGAATGGGAAGGCCAGGAAGACGCGCCGGTGGAAGTCAAAGCGGCGCGCGGCAACGACGCGCTGGCGGCGATGCGGGCGATGTTGAAGCGATAAAGGCGGCATGCTGTAGGGTGGGCTTCAGCCCACCAACCACCTAAAGCTACGCCAACAACCACTATCGTCTGCTACTGGTGGGCTGAAGCCCACCCTACGGCGCTAGAAACCGCTGAAACCGTAGCCTGGGATTAGCCGAAGGTGTAATCCGGGTTGCGAAGGCGCAACTCGTATATCGAAACAGCCAGTGGAAGCCGCGCAGCGTTCCATTGATCCGCCCATCAACCACTGACGATGCTTTCCAGCTCGTTCGCCGCCGCGCGCAGGCGTGGCACGAAATTCAGCAGCGGCTCCATCGCGCAGCGGATCACCGGGGCATGGGTAAACAGGCAGGCCTTCAGCTCGCCGCGTGCGTCCCGCACCGGCACGGCGCAGGCGACCATGCCGTCGATGAACTCCTCCGAATCAGTGGCCAGATCCTCTTCGCGAATCCGCGCAAGATCGTCGCGCAGGGCGCTGAGGTCGGTGATGGTATTGCGTGCCAGTTGGCGGATCGGCAGACGCGGCAGGATTCGCTCCAGTTGCTCGTTGGGCAGCGACGCCAAGTAAAGCTTGCCGCTGGCGGTGCACCAGAGCGGCGTATGGCTGCCGATGGGCAGGTTGATCTGCAACGGCCAGTTGGTCTGCACACGGTCGAAATAGAGCATGTCCAGGCCATCGGGCACGGACAGTCCGCAGGTCTCGCCGATTTCTTCCGACAGCTGGCGCAGGATCGCCTGGCGCAACGCCTTGTGCCGACCGCTGCCAAGGATGTTCACCGCAGTGGCGTGCAGACGGTCGCCCGGCAGCAAGCCGCCGCGCAGGCCGAATTGCAGGAAGCCCTCTTTCTCCAGCGTTTGCACCAGCCGATGGGCGCTGGCTTTGGGAATATCGAGCTTCTCCGCCAAGGCGCTGGGCGTCAGTGGTTCCGCAGCGCTAGCCACCGCTTCGATGATTTCCAGCACGCGGGTGATGGAAGAGCCTTTTTCACGGGGGGTACTGCGCATCACCTGCCCTGTCGTTGAAGGAATAAAGCGCGCCATGGCGCGACGCGAGTGTATCGACCGGCGCCACCAGCGCAACCGTTGACCCCATTGAGCCGGTCCGTTTGGGCCGAACGATGGGTTACACGCCGGTGGGCTGAAGCGGAACGCCGCCCGACCACCCTACAGAGGGAACTGCCATCACTATCGGGTTCGCTTAGACGCCGCACCCGTAGGGTGGGCTTCAGCCCACCAGCTGCGCGCAACATTCGAATCGGCAAGCGAATCAGAACGAGCGCGCTTCGTCAGCAGTTACGCTTTGCCACTGCCAATCGGTGGGCTGAAGCCCACCCTACGGCCGCCCTCCTTACGGCGATTCCCCCACCTTATTTCATCGTCGGCATCGAAAAATCGGCGCCAGCGCGGATACCCGTCGGCCAGCGCCGAGTCACCGTCTTCATCCGGGTGAAGAAGCGCACGCCGTCCGGACCGTGCATGTTCAGCGGGCCGAAGACCGAACGCTTCCAACCGCCAAAGCAGTGGAACGCCATGGGCACCGGGATCGGTACGTTGACGCCGACCATGCCGACCTGCACACGCTCTTCGAACTGCCGCGCGGTATCGCCGTCGCGGGTGAAGATCGAGGTGCCGTTGCCGTATTCATGGTCGTTGACCAGCTTCAGCGCCTCGTCGAAGGAGCTGACTCGCACCACCGCCAGCACCGGGCCGAAGATTTCCTCTTGGTAGACGCGCATCTGCGGCGTCACGCGATCGAACAGCGTCGGGCCGACATAGAAGCCATTCTCGTAGCCCTCGACCTTGATGCCACGCCCATCGCAGACCAGCGTCGCACCCTCTTCCACGCCGAGGTCGATATAGCCGCTGACCTTTTGCTGGTGCTCGCGGGTGACCAACGGGCCCATCTGCGGCTCGGGTTCGACGCCCGTGCCTGGGCCGGTGCGCAGCTGCGCGATTTCACCCTTGAGCATCTCGACCAGGTTGTCCGCCACCTCGTCGCCGACGCAGACCGCCACGGAAATCGCCATGCAGCGCTCGCCGGCCGAGCCGTAGGCGGCGCCCATCAGCGAGCTGACCACCTGCTGCGGATCGGCGTCGGGCATGATCACCATGTGGTTTTTCGCCCCGCCCAGCGCCTGGCAGCGTTTGCCGTGCGCCGAAGCGGTCGTGTAGATGTACTCGGCGATCGGTGTCGAGCCGACGAAGCTCACCGACTGCACGCGCTCGTCGGTGAGCAGCACGTCCACCGCTTCCTTATCACCGTTGACGATGTTCAGCACGCCGGCCGGCAGTCCGGCTTCGGCCAGCAGCTCGCCGAGCAGCATGGTCGCGCTCGGATCCTTTTCCGATGGTTTGAGGACGAAGGTATTACCGCAGGCGATGGCCACCGGCAGCATCCACAGCGGCACCATGGCCGGGAAGTTGAACGGGGTGATGCCGACGCAAACACCCAGCGGCTGCATCAGCGAGTTGGAATCGATGTCGCGGCCGACGTTGGACGAGAACTCGCCCTTGAGCAGGTGTGGAATGCCGCAGGCAAACTCCACCACTTCCAGCCCGCGGGTGACTTCGCCCTGGGCGTCGGAGAAGACCTTGCCATGTTCCAGCGAGATCAGCCGAGCCACATCATCGCGACGCGCTTCGAGCAGCGTCTTGAAGCGGAACATCACCCGTGCGCGCACCAGTGGCGGCGTCTTCGACCAGCCTTCGAAAGCGGCCTGTGCGGCGGCGATGGCCTCGCGGGTTTCGTCCGCCGAAGACAGCGAAACATACAGGCGCGGCTCGCCCGTAGCCGGGTTGTAGACGGTCGCGTGGCGTTCGGAGCGGCTAGCGACGGCCTCGTTGTTGATCAGGTTGCCGAGGGTCTGCATGGGGCTCACTCCTGGTTCCAGACGGTTTCGTAGAGGTCGATGATTTCTGCTTCGGTGGGCACGCGCGGGTTGTTGCCCGGCGAACCCGAGGCCAGGGCCTGATTCGCCATGGTTTCGCGCAGCTCGAAGAAGCGCTCTCGGGTAATGCCGAACTGCTCAGGGCTTGGCACCTGCAGCTCTTTGTTGATCGCGCGCAGTTCGGTCAGCAGCTTTTCGTTGGCCACTTCGACGCTGTCGTCCTCACCCGCCACGCCCATGGCCCGGGCGCAGTCGGCATAACGCTCGGGTGCGGAGGGAATGGAAAACGCGGTGATTGCCGGCAATAGCATGGCGTTGGACAGACCGTGCGGCACATGGAAAAACGCACCAATCGGGCGACTCATGCCATGCACCAGCGCCACAGAGGCATTAGAGAAGGCGATGCCAGCCAGGGTCGCACCGAGCATCATCGCCTCGCGGGCGTTGCGATTGCCCGGCTCGTGGTAGGCCGCGCGCAAGTTGGGCGCCAGCAGGCGCATGGCTTCGAGCGCCTGGGCATCGCTATAGAGGCTGGCCTTGCGGCTGACGTAGGCCTCGATGGCGTGGGTCAGCGCATCGATACCGGTGTCGGCGGTCACCCGCGGCGGCAGCGAAAGGGTCAGCTCGTAGTCGATCAGCGCGGCGACGGGCATGAAACCGAGGCCCGCGCAAAGCATTTTCTCGTCGCTGGTCTCATCGGTGATGATGGTGAAGCGCGTCGCTTCCGAGCCGGTGCCGGCGGTGGTGGGGATGGCAATCAGCGGCAGGCCGGCTTCGCTGACATCGCGCGGGAAGCGGTAGTCGCGCATCTCGCCACCAAACTTGCCGAGGATGCCGATGGCCTTGGCCGAATCGATCGGACTGCCTCCGCCGAGCGCGATGATCGAGTCATAGTTGCCTTGGCGCACCATTTCGACGCCGGCATGAATCGACGCCGCGGTCGGCTCCGGCAGCGTATCGGCGAAGCAGTCACTGGGAATGTCGGCCTTGGCCAGGGTCTCGCTGATCCGCGCCACGTAGCCCAGCTCGACCATCATCCGGTCGGTGACGATCAGCGGGCGTTTGCAGCCGAGGTTATGCAGCACGGATACGATCTGCTGACTAGCGCCGGCGCCGACTTCCATCAGGCGCGGCAGGACGATGCGATGGCTCATAGTGTTCTCCGGTGGGCCTCGCGAAGCGCTCTATCACGACGTGTATCCGCCAGATAAAGCACTTGCACGAACGATTGCACGGGGAGACTCAGGGTCTCGTTTGTTATTGGGGACGGCTCGCCTCGAAGCCAGACTAGAAGCAGATCGACCAACATTCAAGATAAAACGAGACATTTTTTCCCAATATAAGACTCGAGTACATGCCAGCTCGCTGACATGAGGCTTCTCGCGCGCAGAGCCGCATCTGCCAGCAAGCTGACTTGTGCTTGAAGGTTGGTGAACCCCGACTCAGGAATATTCGGGTGGATCGCTGGCGTCGGCCCCAGCCTGGTCGAGTAATTGTTGCAAGACCTTGTCGGCGTCATTCTGCAAGCGTTCGCGCGAGCGTCCGGCCTGTTCGCGCGCCGAGGCGTCATCGAGGCTTGCCATGTCGGCATCGACATTGATCAACGCGGCGCTGAGCCCCGCATGGATGAGCAGCGCGCCGGCCTGCACGTCACTGCGCACCACTACGGCAACTTGCGGCCAGGCCTCATTGGCCAGCTCCAGCGCCTCCAGGCAGCTGTGCGCAGTCGCCAAGGGCACGGCGCAGGCTTGGCGTGAGGCCGTTTGGAGATCGGCCGTATCGTCGCGGCTGGCGTGCAGATAATTTTGGAAGGCGCGTATATCCGCATCGGCAAACGCGCCGGGCCGGCCGATCAGGCCTTCAGCCGTTTGTAACAACCGACGCCGCGCGGGCTCGCTGCCGCGCGACTCGCTGATTCTCAGTCCCTTGAGCACTAGGGCCAGGCCAATATCCGAAACCACCGCAGCAGCGGCGCCACAGCCTGGTGTAGGCCGATCCGCCGCCGTCGCATCGCGGAAATCGGCCAGCGATAGCCGCCAGACGCTGTCACCAGCTGGGCTATCCATATTCAGACCGTGCCGTTGCCCCAGGCCAGCAGCACGTCGAGCATGCGGTTGGAGAAGGCCCACTCGTTGTCGTACCAGGCCAGCACCTTGACCAGATCGCCCTGCACGCGCGTGTGGCTGAGATCGGCCACGCAGGATGCCGGGTAGCCGAAGAAGTCACGCGAGACCAACGGCAAATCGTTGCACTCCATCACCCCGAGCGGCATCGTCTGCGCGCCGTCGCGCAAGATCTGATTGACCGCCTCGACGCCCGCAGGCGCACGTTCGGCAACGAAGGTGAGGTCCACCAGCGAGACGTTCGGCGTCGGCACCCGCACCGACAGGCCGTCCAGCCGCCCGGCCAGTTCCGGCAACACCAGCCCGATGGCTTTGGCGGCGCCGGTGGTCGAGGGAATCATCGACTCCGCCGCGGCACGGGCGCGGTAAAGGTCCTTGTGTGCCTTGTCCAGCAGGTTCTGGTCGTTGGTATAGGCGTGCACGGTATTGAGCAGGCCCTGACGAATCCCCATCGCCTCATGCAGCACCTTGGCCAACGGCGCCAGGCAATTGGTGGTGCAGGACGCATTGGAAATCACCCGCTGGGTGCCTAGCAGCTCGTGGTTGACGCCATAGACCACGGTCAGGTCGGCGCCATCGAGCGGGTGCGAGGCGAACACCCGGTTGGCTCCGGCCTGCAGATGCTGGTCGACCAACGCGCGCTTCTTGAACTTGCCCGAGCACTCCAGCACCACATCGACGCCGAGCTGCTTCCAGGGCAACTGCGCGGGGTCGCGCTCCTGCAGCAGTCGAATCGATTGCCCACGGATCTGCAGCATGTCCTCGTGCAGGTCGACCTGACCATGAAAGCGCCCGAAGGTGGTGTCGAAGCGCGTCAGATGCGCCATCGCAGCCCGGTCACTGAGGTCATTGATCGCCTCGATACGAATCTGGCTTTCCAGATTACGTTCGAACAGGGCTCGCAACACGGCTCGGCCAATACGGCCATAACCATTGATGGCAATACGCAACATGGCGGTCTCCCAGACGGTCGTTGAGGCTTGTGCAAGATTAGTCGGACGATCACGGTGGTCGTTCACTGCATCCGAAGAAGATCGCCGAACGGCGAACCCGAGCGGCCCACATCAGTCGTAACCAGACAGGTCCGCCAAGCCGGCCTGCCGGACACCGGAAACGAACACCAGAAAAGGGAACGAGCATGAGCGAGTCAACCCAGCCACCCTGGTGGAAAGGCGCCACCGTCTATCAGATCTATCCGCGGTCTTTCGCCGACAGCAACGAAGACGGCATCGGCGACCTCAATGGAGTGCTGCGCCACCTCAATCACCTGCAGTACCTCGGCGTCGACGCCCTGTGGCTGTCGCCGATCTTCCGTTCGCCGATGCGCGATGCCGGCTACGACATCAGCGATTACTGCGACATCGACCCGCTGTTCGGCTCGCTGGATGATATCGACCGGCTCATCGCAGAGGCGCATGCCCGCGGGATCCGCGTGCTGCTCGATTTCGTCCCCAATCACACCTCCGATCAGCACCCCTGGTTCATTGAATCTCGCAGCTCGCGGGACAACCCGAAACGCGACTGGTACATCTGGCGCGACGAGCCGAACAACTGGCGCGCCGCACTCAACGCCGGCAGCGCCTGGACCTGGGACGAGCACAGCCAGCAGTACTACCTGCACCTGTTCCTGCCCGAGCAGCCGGACTTGAACTGGCGCAACCCCGAAGTGGTCGAGGCGATGCATGGCGTGCTGCGCTTCTGGCTCGATCGCGGCATCGACGGCTTTCGCGTCGACGTTATTCATTGCACGGGTAAGGAGCCGACATTCGCGGACGATCCGCGCTGCCTGGCCGGTCAGCCGCTGGTGGAATTCAACGACCAGCCCTACAGCCACGAGGTATTGCGCGGTTTGCGCCGGCTGGTCGACAGCTATCCCGGCGAGCGCGTGCTGGTCGGCGAGGTCAATATCCGCTCAACAGAACGGGTGCTGCAATACTACGGGGCTGGCGACGAGCTGCACATGTCGTTCAATTTCCAGCCGCTGGACGCGCCCTGGGAGCCGGTGATGTTCCGCACCTGCATCCGCGACGTCGAGGCGCTGCTGAAGCCGGCCGACGCCTGGCCGACCTGGGTGCTGTCCAATCACGACAACCATCGCCAGCGCAGCCGCTATCAGGGTTCGTTGCGCAGCGCCCATGCCGCCGCGGTATTGCTGCTGACCCTGCGCGGCACGCCGTTCATCTTCCAGGGCGAAGAGCTGGGCTTGGAGGACGCGGTGATCGCGCCGGACAAGCAAGTCGACCCCGGCGGACGCGATGGTTGCCGCGCACCGATTCCCTGGCTGGCGACAGCTCCCCACGGCTGGGACGGCGACGAGCCCTGGCTACCCTTTCCGCCGGAAAGCGACGAACTGGCGGTCGAACGCCAGCTGCGCGCACCAGGCTCGACCCTTGAGCTGTACCGCCGCCTGATCGCCGCGCGCAAAGGCAGCCCGGCGCTGCTGCACGGCGACTGGCACGAACTGCCCTCGCACCCGAACGTGCTGGCGTACCGGCGGCAGCTGGGCGATGACCTGCGGGTGATCTGCCTGAACTTCGCCGATGAACCCCATGCCTTTCCGATCAATGGGCACTGGCAGATTGAGATTGCCAGCGACGCCCAGGGCGAAGGCGAACCCTACAGCGGCGAGCTGGCAGCAGGCCAGGCGTTGATTCTCAGCCCGGAGGAACACTGATGCGCCCACTCTGGTACCGAAATGCGGTGATCTATCAAGTCGACCCGTCCTTGTTTCTCGACGTCAACGGCGACGGCTGCGGCGACCTGCGCGGGGTTACCGAGCGCCTCGATTACGTGCGCGGTTTGGGCGCCACGGCGGTCTGGCTGATGCCCTTCTATCAATCGCCGTTCAAGGATGCCGGCTACGACGTCAGCGATCACCTGCAGGTCGACCCCCGTTTCGGCGATCTCGCCGACGTGGTGTACCTGCTGGAAAAGGCCGAGGAGCTGGGCCTGCACGTGATGATCGAACTGGTGGTGCAACACACCTCCACCGAGCATCGCTGGTTTCAGGAGGCGCGGCGCGATCGGCAGTCGCCTTATCGGGACTATTACATCTGGGCGGACGAGCCGGACGACAGCATCGAGCCGATCTTTCCCACCATCGAGGACAGCGTCTGGACCTGGGACGAGGAAGCCGGCCAGTACTACCGTCACCTGTTCTACAGCCATGAGCCGGATCTGAATCTGGCCAACCCGAAAGTCATCAAAGAAATCGAGCGCATCATCGCCTTCTGGCTGCGCCTGGGCGTTTCGGGCTTTCGCGTAGACGCCGCCTCACACTTGATCGAACAGGCCGGCGAAGGCGAAGGAGACGGCTACTGGCTGCTCGAACACATGCGCGATTTCGTCACCCTGCGTCGCCCGGAAGCGGTGCTGCTGGGCGAGGTCGACGTCGAGCCGGAGCAATACCGCGATTATTTTGGCGAAGGCGATCGACTGACCCTGTTGCTAAATTTCTGGGCCAACAACCACTTCTTCCTCTCGCTCGCACGCAGCGAGGCGGAGCCCCTGCATCGGGCACTGGAACACCAGCCGGAACCGCCCGAGCGCGCGCAGTACGCCATCTGGCTGCGCAACCACGACGAGCTGGATCTGGAGCGCCTGAGCGATGATGAGCGCGAAGAGGTGATGCAGGCCTTCGCCCCCGACCCAGACATGCGCGCCTACAACCGTGGCATCCGTCGGCGTCTGGCGCCGATGCTCGACGGCGACGAGCGACGTCTTGCCATGGCCCATGCGCTGATGTTCGCGCTGCCCGGTACGCCGATCATCCGTTACGGCGAGGAAATCGGCATGGGTGAGGACCTGTCACGGCCCGAGCGCCTGGCGGTGCGCACGCCGATGCAATGGTCCAACGAACCCAACGCCGGGTTTTCCTGCGCGGACGCGAAGCAGCTGGCCGCGCCGGTGATCGAAGACGGTGAGTTCGGCCATTCACGGATAAATGTGTACGCCCAAACCCTGCGTGACGACTCCCTGATGGCCAAGACCGGCAATATGATCCGTACTCGTATCGGTCTGCGCGAGATCGGCGGGGGCCAGCATCGACCGGTCGAGACGGGGTGTCCCTCGGTCTTTGCAATCCGCCATGACAACGATTCGACCGTTCTGATGCTGGTGAATCTGGCGGATCGCGATGTCGAGGTCGAAATCGCCGAGCAGGATTTGCAGGATATGGTCGACGTGCTGGCCGATAGCGATTACGAGCAGCCCCAGGGTCATCCGTTACGGCTACGTCTGCGCGGCTACGGCTATCGCTGGCTGCGCCGTAAACAGCAGCTGTTCGGCTAAGGCTCATGGAAATCCAACTCGATGCCGATGACTGGCGCGGCTGGCATACCGACGACTTTCCCACCGGCAGCTGGCGGCGCCACGACGGTGAGCTACAGGCCATCGCTGGCGCGCCGCGGGTCGATCTGGTGTCGAGGCGGCGCTATCGCGATTTCGTCCTGCGTTTTGAATTCGCCCTGCCGATCGCCGGAAATTCGGGCGTGCTCTACCGAGTCGAGGACGCTGCCGAACAGAGTTGGCACAGCGGCCCAGAGATGCAGTTGCTCGATGACGCCGGCCACCCCGACGGCCGCGAACCCACCACGCGCAACGGCGCGCTGTACGGGTTGCTGGCAGCCAAGCCGGAAACGCCCATCGAGCAGGGGGAGTTCGTCAATGCGGCAGTGAGTGTTCGCGAGGGTCATGTCGAACACTGGCTGCGCGGCCGTTGCGTGCTCGGCTATCGGCTCGACGATCCAGGTCTGCACGCCCGCATCGCGCAGAGCAAGTTCGCCGCCTTTCCACGCTTCGCCCAGGCCACGGAGGGCTTCATCGTGCTGCAGCACCATGGGGAGGCCGCACGCTTTCGCCGCTTGTCGATCGAAACGCCGGGCTGAAAGCTCCGCTTGGACCCGCACAAGGAATTGAGCGACAATGCGCGGCTTTCCAGGCAGCGGGAACGCTGGCGAAATGGATGCAGGATCGAAACGGGCTGGGCGCTCGCCATCGTGGCGTAGCGCCCAGTCGCCTTTCGGGACGGCGAATCGTCAGAAGTACCGGGCCGCCCACGCATGAGGTAGCGCGTTTGTGGAACAGCTGAAACAGAAGATCCGCGATGAAGGCATCGTACTGTCCGACCGAGTACTCAAGGTCGATGCCTTCCTGAACCATCAGATCGACCCCGTGCTGATGCAGCAGATCGGCCAGGAATTCGCCCGGCTGTTCCGCGACGAAGGCATCACCAAGATCGTCACCATCGAGGCCTCCGGCATCGCGCCCGCGATCATGGCCGGCCTGGAACTCGGCGTACCGGTGATCTTCGCTCGCAAGCATCAGTCGCTGACCATGACTGACCATCTGCTGACCGCCTCGGTGTATTCGTTCACCAAGCAGGTGGAAAGCACCATCGCGATCTCCACCAACCATCTGTCGGCTGCCGACCGCGTGCTGATCATCGACGACTTCCTGGCCAACGGCAAAGCGGCCAAGGGCCTGGTGTCGATCATTCAGCAGGCCGGGGCGAGCATTGCCGGGCTCGGCATCGTCATCGAGAAATCCTTCCAAGTCGGTCGTCAGGAACTGGAAGAAGCGGGCTTCCGCGTCGAATCGCTGGCCCGCGTCGCCGCGCTGGCGGATGGCCAGGTGGTTTTCGTCGAGTAACGACCCTCCGCGTTACTCTCTGCGCCACAGCGTCACCAGCGCGCCCTGGGTCCCGGCGATCGGGTCACTGACCGGTACGCCGACCCGCTCGGCGCGCGCACGCGCCTCATCATGGCTGCGCTCGTCCGGGCGCAGCAGATCGTACTGCTGCCCCACCGGGTAGCCGCCGACCACCTCGAAGTCCTCGCTGGCGCTCAGCCGACAGTGGCCGGTACCGGCCGGCAGCACCAACGCGTCACCCGCACGCACCTCGACTTCCTGCCCATGCTCGCCGCCAACCATCAGCCGCGCCGAGCCACGCGAAACGCCGAGCACTTCATGGGCGGTGGAGTGAAAGTGATGATAGTCAAAGACGCTCGCGCGCCATTGCGCCGGCCACAGATGGCTGTTGAACAGGTTCTCGAAGGCGCTGGCGTAGTCATTATCGGCCAGCGGTAACTGCCGGTACACCAGCACCGGATGCGGGCTGTTCGGCGTGCGGCCGTCACTGGAAAAATGCAGCTGCTCGGGTTGCGGGGCGGAACTGGGCATGGGCACCTCATCGTCATGCCAAGGGCCGGTATCACGCCGGCCCTCGGAACGGGTTCGTAGATTCGACCCGATGCTCCGCAGCTTTTCTCCCCGCCAGAAACGACAAAGCCGCCCGAAGGCGGCGATGTCTGTCCAGCAGAAGCTTAGAGGCCGGACATGTGCTGGATGGCGGCTTTCAGCTCGTCGTCCGAACAATCGGCACAGGTGCCTTTAGGCGGCATGGCGTTGATACCGCTGATGGCATGCTTGAGCAAGCCATCCAGGCCGCCCGCTGCGTCGGCACGGGCCGTCCAGGCGGCAGAGTCGCCGGTCTTCGGTGAGTTGAGCAGACCGGAGCCGTGGCAGGCGGTGCAGAACTTGCCATAGACGTCTGCGCCACTGCGAGCGGCGCCGCCAGCGGCAGCAGTTGCCGGACCGGCCGCTGCACACTCTTCACCTTGAATACATACTTCACCTACCGGCTTGAGTCGCTCGGCGATGTCGTCGTTGGTCGCAGCCTGAGCGCTCATTGCCCACAGGGCCACTACGGCAGTCTGTGCTACCAGGATCTTCTTAATCAGGTTCACCTTACACCCTCATGTGGCTAGACACGCCCGCGGCCACGGTTACGCGGGCGGCGGCTAGTATAGCGGCAAGCCATGCTTGCCGAAACAACCCATATCGCGCAGGCCTGCCCAGCGACGCCGTGTCGCACCGCCAGCTCACCTGCGCAAATGCTGCCGGGCAGGTTCAGAAATTCGCGGGCGTGGTCGCGCTGATCAGCTTGGCAGGCGTATCGAACGGATTACGGAAACGATGCGGTTTGCTGCTTTCGAAGTAGTAGCTGTCGCCGGTTTCGAGCAGATAGGTCTGCCCGCTCACCGTCAGTTCCAGACGCCCCTCGACCAACATGCCAGCCTCTTCGCCCTGGTGCGCCAGCATGTCCGTACCGGTATCGGAGCCGGGCGGGTAAGTTTCGGAGAGAAAAGCGATGGCCCGTCCCGGATGCGCCTTGCCGACGAGCTTCATGCTCACCGCGCCGTCGGAAATATCGATCAGCTCGCCCGCTTTATAGACCACCTGGGTGTCACTGTCCTGCTCGAAATCGGGTGAGAAGAACTCAACCAGCGACATAGGAATGCCGCTCAGCACCTTTTTCAGCGAGCTGATGGACGGGCTGACGCTGTTCTTTTCGATCATGGAAATCGTGCTGTTGGTAACGCCTGCACGTTTGGCGAGTTCGCGCTGGGACAGGCCCTTGAGTTTGCGGATGGTTTGCAGTCGAACGCCGACGTCCAATACGGGAGCCCTCAATCAAGCGCGAAAAACAATGCCGCTATGATGGCGAGGGCGTTCAGTATTTTCAACACATCAAATGGAATGAAGGGACTGACGGCGACAGGCGAAATTTACTCCGGCAGCGCCGCCACGACCGACAGCTCGACGAGGATTTCCGGCTCGCAAAGTTTGGCTTCGACGGTGGCGCGTGCCGGCGCGACGCCGTCGGGCAACCACTGATCCCAGACCGCATTCATGCCGGCAAAGTCGGCGTCGATGTCCTTGAGGTAGATGGTCACCGACAGAATGTGCTGCTTGTCCGTGCCGGCCTGACGCAGCAGCCGCTCGACGTTGTCGAGGGTTTCGCGTGTCTGCTGCTCGACGCCGGCACTCATGTCCTCACCCACCTGACCGGCCAGATAGACGGTGTTGCCGTGGATGACGATCTGGCTCATGCGTACATCAGTGTGCAGGCGCTGTATGGGCATGCTTGCGCGTCTCCTTGGTTTTGCCGTAACGGGAAATATCCAGCCCGTTGGTGCTGATCTGGGTGCGCCTGGAGGCCAGCAGATCGGCAAGCAGGCGACCGGACCCGCAGGCCATGGTCCAGCCCAAGGTGCCGTGGCCGGTATTGAGGAACAGGTTGCGATAGGCCGTGGCGCCAATGATCGGAGTGCCGTCCGGCGTCGCCGGTCGCAGCCCGGTCCAGAGTTCCGCATTGCCCGGATCGCCACCCAGCGGAAACAGATCACCGACGACCATTTCCAGGGTTTCGCGCCGGCGCGGATTGAGCGTCAGGTCGTGACCTGCTATCTCGGCCATCCCACCCACACGGATACGCTGATCGAAACGGGTGATGGCGACCTTGTAGGTTTCATCCAGCACCGTGGATACCGGAGCCATGGTCGGGTCGCTGATCGGCACGGTGAGCGAGTAGCCCTTGAGTGGATAAACCGGAGCGCGGATGCCCAGCGGCTTGAGCATTTGCGAGCTGTAGCTGCCCAGCGCCAGCACATAGCGATCGGCGGTTTCCAGCTTGCCGTCGATCCACATGCCGTCGAGGCGGTCGCCGGAATATTCCAGGCGCTGAATGTCCTGATTGAAGCGGAACTCCACACCCAACTCACGTGCCATCTCGGCCAGCTTGGTGGTGAACAGCTGACAATCGCCGGTCTGGTCGTTGGGCAGGCGCAGCGCGCCGCTGAGTTTGTCGGCCACCTTGGCCAGCGCCGGCTCGGCACGGGCGATGCCGGTGCGATCGAGCAGTTCGTAGGGCACGCCGGATGCTTCCAGCACGGCGATATCCTTGGCGGCATTGTCCAGCTGCGCCTGGGTGCGGAACAGCTGAGTCGTGCCGCATTGCCGACCTTCGTAGTCGATGCCGGTTTCGGCCCGCAGCTCGTCGAGGCAATCCCGACTGTATTCGGACAGCCGCACCATGCGCTCCTTGTTCACCGCATAGCGCGCCGCCGTACAGTTGCGCAGCATCTGAGCCATCCACAGGTATTGCTGGATGTCGCCGGTGAGCTTGATCGCCAGCGGTGCGTGCCGTTGCAGCAGCCATTTGATGGCCTTGAGCGGCACGCCGGGCGCAGCCCAGGGCGAGGCGTAACCGGGCGACACCTGCCCGGCGTTGGCAAAGCTGGTTTCCATCGCCACGGCCGGCTGGCGGTCAACGACCACCACTTCGAAGCCGGCGCGAGCCAGATAATAGGCACTGGTCGTGCCGATCACTCCACCACCCATCACCAGAACACGCATCGCTGCCTCCCACCCGTTCGCTGCCGGGCTTTTTCGAGTCACTGTTGATGCGGAGTATAGAAAGTGTCGACTAGTGGCTTTACCCATATAAACGGCTATATTTGCGTTTTATTCACGTCTAAAACGCTTTTCTTGGAGGCGATAAACCTATGCGAACCAAGCATCAGACCCGTCGCGAGCTGGACAAGATCGACCGCCAGATCCTCCGTCTGCTCCAGGCAGAAGGCCGCATGCCCTTTACCGAGCTGGGCGAACGCATCGGCCTGTCCACCACGCCTTGCACCGAGCGGGTCCGCCGGCTGGAGCGCGAGGGCATCATCATGGGCTACACCGCGCGACTGAACCCGCAGCACCTCAAGGGCGGGCTGCTGGTGTTCGTCGAGATCAGCTTGGCCTACAAATCCGGCGATATCTTTGAAGAGTTCCGCCGCGCCGTGCTGAAGCTGCCGCACGTCCTGGAATGCCATCTGGTATCAGGCGACTTCGATTACCTGATCAAGGCGCGCATTTCGGAGATGGCCTCGTACCGCAAGCTGCTGGGTGACATCCTGCTCAAGCTGCCGCACGTGCGCGAATCCAAGAGCTATATCGTCATGGAAGAGGTGAAGGAGTCGCTCGAACTGCCGGTGCCAGAGTAGTGGCCGGAAGCTGGGAGCCTGGACTGTGGCCTTTCTTCTAGCTTCTAGCTGCTTTTTGCTCCCCAGCCCGACTCCGGTCTACCCTTGAAGCACGCCATCAACTCAAGGTTCGTTCATGCACACCCGCCAAGCGGCCATTCACAGCGAAGATCACGCAGCCTCCTATTACGCAGCCAGCGTCAACCAGCGGCTCGCCCTGTCACGCCTGGAAGGTGAGCAGGTTGCGGACGTCTGCGTCGTCGGTGGCGGCTTCAGTGGGCTCAATACAGCGATCGAATTGGCCGAGCGCGGCCTGTCGGTGGTGTTGTTGGAAGCGCACCGGATCGGCTGGGGCGCCAGCGGGCGCAACGGTGGCCAGTTGATTCGCGGCGTTGGTCATGACGTCGAACAGTTCCAGTCGATAATCGGTGCCGAAGGCGTCGACGCGCTCAAGCGCATGGGCTTCGAGGCGGTCGATATCGTCCGCCAGCGTATCGAGCGCCATGCCATCGACTGTGATCTGACCTGGGGCTATTGCGATCTCGCGACCAAGCCGCGACATGTCGAGGGCTTCGACGCCGATTACGCCGACCTCATGCGCCTGGGCTATCCGCATCCGCTGCGCCGCGTGGCGAAGGATGCCATGCGCGAGGTGATTGGCTCCGATCGCTACGTTGGCGGCTTGGTGGATATGGGCTCGGGACACCTGCACCCGCTCAATCTGGCGCTCGGGGAAGCCGCCGCCGCGCAGTCGCTGGGCGTACGCCTGTTCGAACAGTCGGCAGTCACGCGAATCGATTACGGTCACGAGGTGCGCGTGCATACCGCGCACGGCAGCGTCCGCGCCGGACAACTGGTGCTCGCCTGCAACGCTTACCTGCGAGGATTGAATCCGGAACTCGCCGGCAAAGTACTGCCAGCCGGCAGCTATATCATCGCCACCGAGCCGCTGCCCGAGGCGCTGGCCCATGAACTGTTACCGCAGAATATGGCGGTCTGCGATCAGCGGGTAGCGCTGGATTATTTTCGCCTCTCGGCCGATCGGCGCTTGCTGTTCGGCGGCGCCTGCCATTATTCCGGGCGCGACCCGCAGGACATCGCCGCCTATATGCAGCCGAAGATGCTCGAGGTGTTTCCACAGCTGCGCGGCATAGGCATCGATTTCCAGTGGGGCGGGATGATCGGCATCGGCGCCAATCGGCTACCTCAGATCGGCCGACTGCCCGATCAGCCTAACGTGTACTACGCCCAGGCCTACGCCGGCCACGGGCTGAACGCCACCCACCTTGCCGGGCGACTGCTTGCCGAAGCCATCAGCGGCCAGGTTCAAGGACGATTCGATCTGTTCGCCCGCGTACCGCACCCGACTTTCCCTGGCGGCCAGCGGCTGCGCTCTCCGCTGCTGGCATTGGGCATGCTCTGGTACAGGCTCAAGGACCAGTTCTGAATTTCACCGTTGCGCTGACGTCCAATCGTCATGGAACCCTAACAACGAAAAGGTGCTCCTTGCGCAAACATCTGGTGTTCGTGGCGATGCTGTTGCTGGCAGGCTGCGCCGGGCAGCTGGTTACCGCACCCACGAGCCACGCCCTGCCAAGCCAGGATTCGGAACTGGGACGGCGAATCGAAGCGTTGGCCGTCGACCAGCCGTCCGGGCATTCGGGCTTTCGCCTGCTGTCTTCCAGCGCCGAAGCCTTCGCCGCTCGAGTCAGAATGATCCGTGCAGCCCAGACGAGCCTGGACGTGCAGTACTACATCGTCCACGACGGCCTCAGCACCCGTGCATTGATCGACGAAGTGCTCAAGGCTGCCGATCGCGGCGTCAGGGTCCGCTTGCTGCTCGACGACACGACCAGCGACGGCAGCGACTATCAAATCGCAACCCTGGCAGCCCACCCGAACATTCTCATCCGCGTTTTCAATCCCCTGCATGTCGGGCGCAGCAACATCGTTACCCGCACTGTCGGTCGACTGCTGCATCTTTCACTGCAGCATCGGCGCATGCATAACAAGCTGATGTTGGCCGATAACAGCCTGGCCATCGTCGGCGGGCGTAATCTTGGCGACGAATATTTCGATGCCGAAAAAGGCTTGAACTTCACTGACATCGATCTGCTTGGCGCCGGGCCGGTGGCCCGGCAGCTGGCGACCAGCTTCGATCAGTACTGGAACCATGGTCTCAGCGTCCCTATCCAGCATTTCCTGCGCAGTCCCCCTAGCGTCGCGGCGCTGGACGAAGCGCGCCAGCAGATCGTGGAGTACCTGCAAGCGGAGCGCCAGCGCACTCCGCAGCGCTACCAGAGGCTGATGGCAGAACTGGACGGGCCGCCTCTGGCGCAGTGGCTGCAGGGGCTGATCTGGGCGCCCGGCGAAGCCATGTGGGACCACCCGGACAAGATCACCGCCGACGGCATTCCCGACGAGCACCTGCTGCTGACCACCCAGCTGCAGCCAAGCATGGACGCCGTCACCCGCGAGATGACGCTGATTTCCGCCTACTTCGTCCCCACCCAGGACGGAGTGGACTACCTCACGCACCACGCCGAAAACGGCGTGGCCATCCGCATTCTCACCAACTCGCTGGAAGCGACCGATGTCCCTATCGTGCATGGCGGTTACGCACCCTATCGTCGCGAGCTGCTCGAAGCCGGCGTGCGTTTGTTCGAGCTGCGCCGGCAGCCTGACCAAGAGGCGTCCTACAACCTGAGCGGTGAGTCGGAATCGAGCCTGCACAGCAAGGGCGCAGTATTCGACCGGCAGGAAGTTTTTCTCGGCTCGTTTAACTTCGATCCGCGTTCGGTTCTCTGGAACACCGAAGTCGGCATTCTGATCGAGAGCACCGAACTGGCCGGGGAAGTCCAGCGGCTGACACTTGAAGGCACCTCGCCGGCGGTAAGCTACGAGGTCCGACTGGTCGAGCTCGACGGTGAAAAGCAGTTGGTCTGGATCGCTGAAGACGAGGGCCGGCGCAAGGTGCTCCTGGATGAGCCAGGTGGCGCCTGGCGGCGTTTCAACGCCTGGTTCAGTCAGTGGATCGGGCTGGAACGGATGCTCTGAGCGACCTTTGCAACGTATCGAGGTTGCAAGGTATTTCCGCCAATCTACCCAGCGAAACCGCCGCCTCGCTTGCTTTCGCTTCTCGCCATGGTACCAAGGTGCCATCGGGCAGCTAGGCTGCCGCACGATGCCGGATACGGCACTGCTTCTATAAAAATAAAAAGGAGCGCGACATGCATCATCGTAAATGGATATTGATGGTGATTGTGCTGGCGAGCTGGTTCCCAGCGCTGCTCAATTCCGCCCAGGCTCAATCCTTCACCGCTCTGGAAAGCATGCAGATCCATGCCAACCGTGCGGCCAGCAGTCTTCTGCTCTACCGCGGCGAAGGTTTTCAGAAAGCCCATCTGGCAAGGATGGAAGGCGACCTCAAGGCACTAACCGACACGCTGAACAGCTTCCCCGCCGCCAGTAACAAGCTGCGCGAGCTGCATCAGACATTGCAGGCCACACTGCGCGAAGGGGCTGGCTTCGGTTACGAAGAAGACGACATGCCCTGGGGTTGGCCGCTGCAGATGAGTAAGGCGCTACGCGACTTCCTCAGCGAGGTACGCAGCCAGCAAGGCGCTGACTTCCGCGCCGAACTGCCAGCCAAGGTGGAATACCTGACCGTTCAGTACCTGAGCCGCGCCTACGTGGGCTCCTTCGAAACGGCTCGCGAACAACCGGACACCTACCTTGGGCAGGACGAGCGACACCTGGTGCCCTCCATCGATGAGCAACTCGCCGCCCTGGACAGCCAATCAAACCCAGCCATCGCCAAGCTGAAGACCCGCTGGGATTTCCTCAAGGTGGCGCTCGAAGACATGAACAGCGGCAACAACAGCTTCAATACCGCGTCTGGCCGGCCGTTCGCGCCCATCATGGTGGACCGCCATGCCCGCAGTCTCAGCGATCAGTGGATGGCGCTCGTTCCCTGACGGTGCGCCAGGTCAGGCATCGATCGGGCGCTGACGCAGCCGTACCGGCCCGACTCGCGCCTCGATGGCCTGACGCAACGGCTCGCGCAAGCCGAGCATGAACCCCAGTTCGGCCGCGACGAATAGCGGCCCGATGATCAGCCCGGTGAGATCGTCGACGAATGCGGGCTTGCGTCCTTCGTAGTAATGCCCGACGAATTGGATGATCCAGCCCACCACGAACAATCCAACCCCCGCGCTCAGCCAGATGGCGGTCGTCTGCTGCGCCAGCTGGGCACCGACCCAGACGCAGAGCAGCAACACCACCCCCATGAGTGCGCCGAAGCGCAGGTCCAACCGCAGATAGAACAGCACCGAGGCCAATGCGACCAACGCAACCGGGCTCAGCCAAAGTCCAGAAACCTCCACGCCGGGACGCGACAGCAACACCGCGACGGCCAGCACGATCATCGGAATGCCAATGAAATGGCTGAGCAGGTTGCGCGGGTCGCGGTGATAGGCAGCGTACTGCGCCAAGTGGTCGGTCAGGGTTTTCATAGGGCGAGCTCCAGATGCTGTCCGGCAAGCTTAGCCAGCTTGTCGATATGCGGGGCGGCAACCCGTGGTGGACGAGTGCCAAAGGTCAAGGCGCTTGTGCCAACGCGCCATTGCCCGCTAAGGCTCGGGGCGATAGCCCAACCGCAGACCACCCCAATGACGGCCGCCCACCATGATCGGCACCGAAAGGTCATGCATCAACTCGCCGGTGTCGCGGCTATAGGTTTGCAATAGCACCTTGCGCTGGTGGCTGCCACAGCGCCCGCCGGTGCGGTCATTGAACAGCCGCTTGCTGCGACTCTTGACCTTGTCGACCTCCGGATCGCCGACCGGAGGCTGGCTGAAGGCGCGGTTGTGGGTCGGCACGTAGCCGTCCGGCGTAGTGGCGATGGCATAGATCAGCGCATCGTTACGCTCCAGCAACGGCTCCTGAATGGCCGGCAGGACTTCGTCGGCATAACGATCGGAGCGAGTGCTATAGCGGATCGGATTGGTCCCCGGCTGCGCTTGGTAATTGCGATCGAAAAGATCATCGACCGTCAGCCGACCGGCTTGTAGATCCGCCTCGAAGCGCGCACCGATAGCCGCCGCGCCCTCTCGTGCCAGATCGAAGATGCCCTGGTGATAGTCGTCGAGCTGCACTTCGGCGAGCTGCTCGCTGACTGTTTCCGCCTGGCCGACGAGCTTCTCTGCAGACTGCTCCAGCTGACGGGTTTGAGTCTCACTCTCCAGCACGTCGCCACGCAGTTGGTCCAGTGCTACGAAAAGCTGCGCGAGTCGCTCGTGATTATTGGCGGTACCGGAGGCAATTTCCGCCACCTGGGTTTCGACATTGCCAGCCAGATCGGCAATACCGGTGAGCTGGGCGCCGGTGCCTGCAATCTGCTCGGCGGCTTCGTCGAGTTCGCTGGCCTGTTTCTGGATATGGCTGACCACCGCCCCGCTCTGCTCGCGGATATCACTCACCATTCGTCCGACCGCTTTGGTGGCGCTGCTGGTGCGCCCGGCGAGGTTGCGCACCTCATCGGCGACCACCGCGAAACCGCGGCCGGCCTCCCCGGCACGCGCGGCCTCGATCGCCGCGTTGAGCGCAAGCAGGTTGGTCTGGCTGGCGATGGACTGGATCACATCTGTGATCTGACGTATCTCTTCAGTGCGCGCAGAGAGCCCGTCGAGCAGCTCGCGACTGGCTTCGGTCTGTGCGCTGAGCCGCTGCATGCGTTCGATAGCATGCTGCAGTTCGGCTCGACCGCTGTCGCTGCTGCGCCGCACCGCTTCGGCGGCCTCAAGTGCATGGCCCGCGCGACTGGCGCTGTCCTGCTCGGTCGCGGTCATCGCCTCGGCGCCATTGGCTATCTCGCTGATCACCGCCAGCTGCGATTGCAGGCGTGCCGCCAGTTGCTCGGCACTGAATGACACTTGAGCCGCCGACAGGGCGTTGTGGCAAGTGTGTCGCGAAAGGCTTTTGCTCAGCGCAGCAGAGCTCTGAGCATTGGCGTCGCCCGAACTAGGCGGATCCGTTTGGACGCGCCACGGACCTAACCAGGGCCATAGGCTGAGCAGCAATATCGAGAGGGCGATGAGGTAGAACGGCAGTTTCATCCACTCAAGGAAGGACAAAAGCGCCAGCAGCGAGACCGCGTGCAACAGGCAGACATTGGGGTGTAGGCGGAAGGCAGGGCGCATCGATGGCCTCTTGTTTTCATCCGGTAACGAGCGAGTTGTACCCCTCTTGGCCACCAATGAACATAACTCCTTGGTAGCAACTGGCTTTTATCAAGCGGCATGGACTGTACGTCACGCCGCCCGGCATCCGGGTCTACCGGGTTAACGGCAGCACGCTGCCAACCTTAAACAGCTCTCTCGCGGGCCGATCGAACGCTCCGGATGCGTTCAGCGCGGCGCATCCGGCGCGGTCAGCGGCAGCCCAAGCTGTACTCGCCGCCGCAGCCATGGGCTCGGACGATAGCGAGGCTCGTGGCCGTAGCAGGCCTGCATGCCTTCCAGAATCGTGAGGATTCGTGCGGGGTTGTAGTGATCGGCGAATTCCAGCGGCCCCTTCGGATAGCCGAGCGCAACCGTCACGGCGCGATCGAGCGTATCCGGTGATGCGATGCCCTTCTGGGCAATTTCGCAGCCGAGGTTGACGATGCTGGCAATGATGCGCTGGCTGACGAAGCCCGGTGAGTCGTTGATCACCTCCACCGGCACGCCATCCGCACCGAGCGCCTGGCGCGCCTGCGCTTCCAGCGCCGGATCCAGCGCGGGCTGGCGCATCAGCACGCGGCGCTTATCGAGGTCGCTGAACGGGTCAAGGGCAATGGTACGCACGGCCGGTAGCGCCAGCCGCTCGATATAGTTACTGGCGTCCTCGCCCAACGGCGTGATCAGGCAGATCGCCTGGCTCGACGGATCGACGCCGTCTTCGAGCACCGCGCCGGCCTGTTGCAGGACCGCGCCAATATGGCTACGCAGTTCGGGCTCGATACTGTCGAGCCAGAACGGTCGATCGAGGGTCACCGGCTCGAAGCGAGGCTCCGGCGAGCGAATCTGCTGACCATTCTCGTAGCGGTAGAACCCCTGCCCGGTCTTGCGCCCGAGCAGCCCGGCGGCCACCCGCTGCGCAGCGAGATAGGACGGCGTATAGCGCGGGTCGTAATAGAACTGGTCGTGCACCGACTCCATCACCGCATGGGAAATGTCCAGTCCGGTCAAATCGAACAGTTCGAACGGCCCCATGCGGAAACCGGGACCGTCGCGCAGGATGCGGTCGATCTGCTCCGGCGTGGCAATGCCCTCGCTGAGGATGCGTTGTGCCTCGGTGCCGTAGGCCCGGCCGGCGTGATTGACCAGAAAGCCGGGCGTGTCGGGTGTGATTGCTGGAAAGTGACCGGCGTGCTCGGCCAGCTGCACCAGCCGCTCGATAACCGCAGGGTCGGTGCGCTCGCCGCGAACCACTTCGACCAGCTTCATCAAGGTCACCGGATTGAAGAAGTGGTAGCCGGCTACCCGCTCGGGCTGCGCGCAGGCGCTGGCGATGCGGGTCACCGATAGCGACGAGGTATTGGTCGCGAGCACGGCGTCGGCGGCGACCAAGCCCTCCAGTTCGACGAACAGGCTCTGTTTGGCCTCAAGGTTCTCGACGATGGCCTCGATCAGCAAATCGCAGCCGGCCAGTTCGGTCAGCTGATGGGCCGGCTGCATGCGTTCCAGAACCGCCGGCAATTCATCCGCACTCAAGCGGCCCTTGGCTACGCTGCGCTCGAGCAGTTCACGGTTGAATTGCAGCGCCTGCTCGATGGCTTCGGGACGACTGTCATACAGCCAGACCTGCTGACCAGCGCTGGCGAATAACTGTGCGATGCCGCGCCCCATGGCGCCAGCGCCGACGATGCCGATACGGGAAAACATACGAACCTCCTCGATGAAGATAGCGTTGCGACTGTTCGGATCCACCTTTAAAATTCCGCAGTGCGGAATAACATTTCGCCTTGATTGACCCAGAGCCTAAAGACTGCCAGTCTCCTTAGCAAGCCATCCTCGACCGAAACGCCATGTCCACTTCTATATATTCACCTGCGCAATTACAGCAGGTTCAGGCCTCCGTTACCGGCTTCTTCCAGGACATCGGCTGCCAACTGCTGGCTTACGGTCCGGAATACGCCGTCCTCGCGCTGGATCTGCTGCCGCGCCATCTGAACAATGCTAGCAACATGCACGGCGGGGTCATGGCGACGCTGATGGATGTCGCCATGGGGTTGTGCGGCACTTGGGAGCCGGACCCGGCCGAGCGCCGCGTCGCACTGACACTGTCCATGAACATCAATTTCAGCGCGCCCGCTGCTGCGGGCTGTCAGGTCAGGGCAATTGCCCGCTGCCGCTCGGCCGGGCACAAGGTATTCATGGCCAGCTGCGATCTGCTGGATGACCAGGATCGGTTGATCGCGTTCGGCGAAGGAGTCTTCAAGCGTGGCGCCCTGCGTCGTGAGCTGCCGGCCTAATGAGCGTGTTGCTGCCACTGGCGCTACTCTTCGAATTACTGGCGCTGATCACCCGACTGCAGCCGCTGAGTGTCGCCAGCGGCATCTTGCTGGCAGTGTTCTTCGTCTGGCATTGGCGTTCGCTGATGCCCTACCCGCGACGGCTGGCCATGGTCACCCTGGCTCTACTCGGTTACTGGTTGCTGTCCGGCGGGGCGAACTGGCAACAGGCTGCGCGCATGTTGTCATCGGCGGCTTACTACGCAGCCTTCATTGGCGCCCTTGGTCTGATGCACTGCCTGGTCAAGCGGCTTCGGCAGCTCAGCGACCTGCATCGCCTGTTGCTGGCGGGACCACGCGCGTGGCTCTATCCCGGTTACCTGATGAGCACTTTCGCGATCAGCTCGGTGCTCAGCTTCGGCATGCTCAATCTGATTTGCGGCTCGCTGGAAAACCACCTCGAACGTCGTGCCTACAGCGACGCCCAGCGCCACGAGGGCCGGCGCGGAGTAATGGTCACCGCGCTGCGCGGCTTCGCGCTGGTGCCGCTGCTGGCGCCGACCAGCGTCGCCGTCGCCATCCTAACCCGCGAGCTGCCTGGCCTGAGCTGGAGCGCACTGCTGCCGTTCGGGCTCATCGGCGGCATGCTCCTGTTGCTGTTCGGCTGGCCGACCGAAAACCGCCGTCTACAACAGTTGGCCGACCAACCTGTGGTCGATCCCTCGACGCAGTCTGGCGGCAGCTTGCGCGGCCTGTTCATCGGTAGCCTGATCGGCATCGTCTTGATTGCCGTGCTGGCCGCGCTGACCTGGCTTTCCGCCACCCAGGCCGCGATGCTGCTGGTCCCGCTCTCGGTGGTCGTCATCCTGCTCTGGCAACGAACAGCGCCGCGCCAGGTGTTCCGCGAGGTCAACGATACCCTGCTCGGCATGCGCAACGAGACGTTCATTTTCGCCAGTTCTGCACTGCTCGCCGGGCTGGTGGCGGCGATCTTGCCGGTGCATCACCTGGCCGATCACCTCGGCGATACCCCGCTCGCTCTGTTTGCGGTGGGCGCGGTGGGCACCCTGGCGATCATGGCGCTGGCGCTGCTGGGAGTCGCCCCGCTCATTTCGCTGAACCTGTGCGCGGCGCTGCTGGCACAGCTGGCGAGCCAGGGCCTTGCGGTGTTGCAGCCGGCAGTGGCGCTGCTATTCGGCTTCTCCCTGGCGATGCTGCTATCGCCCTACGGCCCCTCGGCATTGTTACTGGCGCGCCACGCCCAGCTATCACCCTGGCGCATCGCCGTCGGCTGGAACGGGCGCTTCGTGCTCAGCGTGCTCGTCCCGCTGCTGCTGGTACCGCTGCTGGCATGAGCAATGGCGCTCACATCCAGCCGTATTCGGCCATGGACAAGGGCTCGCCATCGCCAACGATGAAATGGTCGAGCACTCGCACGTCGATCAGCGCCAGCGCATCGCTGAGTTTGCGGGTCAATTGCCGGTCGGCCTGACTCGGCTCGGCGACGCCGGAGGGATGGTTATGAGTGAGGATCACCGCCGCCGCGTTCTGCGCCAGCGCGCGCTTGACCACCTGCCGCGGGTAGACGCTGGCACCGTCGATGGTTCCGTGAAACAGCACCTCGAATGCCAGCACGCGATGCTTGGCGTCGAGAAACAGGCAGGCGAACAGCTCATGCGGCTCATGTCGCAACCGCGCCTTGAGGTAATCGCGCACCGCCTGCGGGCTTTCCAGCGCCGAATCGCGACGCATGCGCTCGGCCAGGTGCCGGCGCGACATTTCCAGTACGGCCTGCAGCTGGGCGAACTTCGCCGGCCCCAATCCAAGGTGATCACTGAACGACTCAAGCTCGCTTTCCAGCAGCGCGCGCAGGCTGCCGAACTCGCTGAGCAGATGCCGGGCCAGATCCACGGCGCTCTTGCCGGCCACGCCGGTGCGCAAAAAGATTGCCAGCAGCTCCGCGTCGGAAAGAGCCGCCGCGCCGTGTTCCAGCAGTTTTTCTCGCGGGCGTTCCGCCGCAGGCCAGTTACGAATGCTCATGTCACCTCCATGTCGAGCGCGCGCCGCTCTAGGGGCGCTGTGCTATCTTAGCGGCCTTTTATTCACGACGACCGGCTCCCCGCCGGAACCAGTTCTCACCCGTAACAAGGCAGGCCTATGCAGCGGCTTTATCGTAAACGCATCGTCCTGGGCGTCGGCGGCGGCATTGCCGCTTACAAGAGTGCCGAGCTGGTTCGCCGGCTCCGCGACCAGGGCGCCGAAGTCCGTGTAGTCATGACCAGCGGCGGTCGCGAGTTCATCACGCCACTGACCCTTCAGGCCCTATCCGGCCATCCTGTTCATCTGGATCTGCTCGATCCGGCCGCCGAGGCTGGTATGGGTCATATCGAACTGGCGCGCTGGGCGGACTTGATTTTGGTCGCGCCGGCTACCGCTGACCTCATGGCGCGCCTGGCCCAAGGCGTTGCCAACGACCTGCTGACCACCCTTGTACTGGCCACCCACGCGCCGGTCGCGCTGGCGCCAGCGATGAACCAGGCGATGTGGGCCGATCCCGCGACCCAGGCGAATCACGTTCTGCTGCAGCAACGAGGCATTCGCATGTTCGGCCCCGCAGCGGGCAGCCAGGCCTGTGGCGACGTCGGAATGGGTCGGATGATGGAGCCCGACGATCTGGCCCAAGCCGCCGCCGATTGTTTCGAGCGCAGTCTGCTGACCGGGCTACATCTGTTGATCACCGCCGGCCCGACCCAGGAAAACATCGATCCGGTGCGTTACATCACCAATCACAGCTCCGGCAAGATGGGCTTCGCCCTGGCTGAAGCGGCCGCCGAAGCGGGCGCGCGCGTGACGCTGGTCGCCGGCCCAGTCTTCCTGCCGACACCCGACCGCGTGCAGCGCATCGACGTGGTCAGCGCCCGCGACATGCTCGCCGCCTGCGAAGCGGCGATGCCTTGCGATCTGTTCATCGCCGCCGCAGCCGTTGCGGACTACCGTCCAGAAGTAGTCGCGCCGCACAAATTGAAGAAGGATCCCACTAAAGGTGACGGCCTGCTTCTGCAGATGGTGCGCAACCCGGATATCCTCGCCACGCTGGCCGGTCGCCAAGATCGCCCCTTCAGCGTCGGCTTCGCCGCCGAAACAGAGAATCTGCTGGAATACGCCACGCGCAAGCTGCGCGACAAGAATCTCGATCTGATCGTCGCCAACGATGTGGCCAACCCTAGCATCGGCTTCAACAGTGAAGAAAACGCCGTCACGGTCATCGATCGCCAGCAGCACGAAACCCGTTTCAGCCAGGCCAGCAAAGGGCTTATCGCCCGCCAGCTGATCGCCTTCATCGCCGACCGTTTCCACAAGGCCTGACCGACCATGCACAAGCTCCAAGCAAAGATTCTCGACCCCCGCCTCGGCCGGGACTTTCCCCTCCCCGAATACGCCACCAGCGGCTCCGCCGGGCTTGATCTGCGTGCCATGCTGCAAGTGGACACCACACTCGAGCCAGGTCAGACCCTGCTGATTCCTACCGGCTTGTCGATTCATATCGCCGATCCGAATCTGGCGGCGCTGGTGCTGCCGCGCTCGGGGCTTGGCCACAAGCACGGCATCGTGCTCGGCAATTTGGTCGGGCTGATCGATTCCGACTACCAGGGCGAATTGATGGTCTCCTGCTGGAACCGCGGACAGACTTCTTTCAGCATCGCGGTTGGCGAGCGCATCGCGCAATTAATGCTGGTGCCGGTCATCCAGGCGCAGTTCGAACTGGTGAAGGAATTCGGCGACAGTGACCGCGGCACCGGCGGCTTCGGGCACTCTGGCAGCCATTGAGCCAGCCGTTTTCAGGACCATCAGAGGAGCTCCATGAAACGCTTCAAGCGCACAGCCAAGGACACCGGCATACTCAACCCGGCCGACACCGTACCCGCTCAGCCGCGCCGTAACGCTGGACTGAAGATGCTCATGCCCGGTCTGCTGCCGGGTTTGCTGGGGCTTGCGGCGGCCGGCGCGCTGCTCTGGGTCGCCCATCAGTCCAATCAGCGAGAGCACGCATCCGAACTGGCCCAGGCCTGGGGCCAGAGCCAAGCCTCGGCAGTGGAGCAAGCCCTTCGCCAATTGGCCGATGATGCTCGCTCAACCGCCAGCGATCCCCAACTGCTCGACGCCCTGCGCAGCGAACAGCCCGACCAGCTGCGCGCCGTCGAGCGTGAATTGAGCTACCGCGACGGGGTGGTCGATGCGCACCTCAGTCTACGTGGCCAGGCTCGGCAAAATCCCAATCGACCTGGCCCGCTGAATTTCGCCGCCCTGGACTTGTTGCAACGCGCCGAGAATGGCCAGCCGCCGATGCCCGAGGCGTTCAAGGTCGGCAATCGCTGGCTGCTGTACAGCGCCGTGGCGTTGCGCCCGGACCCGCAGCAGCCCGTGGTGGGCACCTTGTTGCTGGTAACCACTCTGGAACGCACCCTGTCGACCCTGCCGAAACTGCCTGGCGAAGCCGGACAGTTCCGCCTAGTCCAGCAATTCAGCAATGCACCAGCGCAGCTGCTCGCACAACGCGGCGGTAACGGCGTGGAAAGCGACGCGATTGCCCTGCCCTCCGCCAATCCCAACTGGAAGCTCAGCTTCCTGCCCGGCGCCGAGTCCAGCACCGCGTCGGCATCTCCTCTCTTGTTGCTCGCCGCCGCGCTGACGTCACTGTGCGGCCTCCTACTGGGCTTGCAGCTGGTACTGAGTACCCAGCAGCGGCGGCTTCGCGAAGATGTCATGCACTTGGGACAGGTGATCCAGGAACTCTCGACTGGCAAGGCCATCAAAACACCGACTTTGAGCCTGCCGGTGCTCGACGCGCTAGCCAAAAGTTTGGCCCGTCTGCCGCTGCGAACCGCCGGTACGGCGCCGACCAAAGCCACGGCGGTACCACAGCCGGCGGCCCGGCAAGCCCCATCCAACGAGCACGTCGATCCGTTGTTCCAAGACACCGATATTCTCGACATAGACATTCTCGACGAGGACCAGGACTGGCTTGGCCTCGACACCAAGGAGCGAGAAACCGCAATGAGCGCCCCGAAAGCCCCGCAACTGCCCACCAGCATCTTCCGCGCCTACGACATCCGTGGCGTAGTCGGCGACACCCTGACCAACGAAACCGCCTATTGGGTCGGTCGCGCGGTTGGCTCCGAGAGCCTGGCTCAGGGCGAACCCAATGTATCGGTCGGCCGCGATGGCCGCCTGTCCGGCCCAGAGCTGGTCCAGCACCTGATTCAGGGCCTGGTGGACAGTGGCTGCAGCGTCAGCGACGTCGGCATGGTGCCGACTCCGGTGCTCTACTACGCAGCCAACGTGCTTGCAGGCAAATCCGGAGTGATGCTGACCGGCAGTCACAACCCGCCGGATTACAACGGTTTCAAGATCGTCATCGCTGGCGACACCCTGGCTAATGAGCAGATCCAGGCGCTGCGCCAGCGCATTGAGACTGGCAATCTCGCAGAAGGCGTCGGCCAGGTTGAGCAGGTCGACGTGCTGGAAAGCTATTTCAAGCGCGTCCGCGACGACATCGCGTTGGCCAAGCCACTCAGAGTGGTGGTCGACTGCGGCAACGGCGTCGCCGGCGTGATCGCGCCGCAGCTGATCGAGGCACTGGGCTGCAAGGTGATCCCGCTGTTCTGTGACGTAGATGGCAACTTCCCCAACCATCATCCGGACCCGGGCAAGCTGGAAAATCTCGAAGACCTGATCGCCAAGGTCAAGTCCGAAAACGCCGACCTGGGCCTGGCCTTCGATGGCGACGGCGACCGCGTCGGCGTGGTGACCAATGCAGGCACCGTGGTGTACCCCGACCGCCTGCTGATGCTGTTCGCCAAGGATGTGGTCTCGCGCAATCCCGGGGCTGACATCATCTTCGACGTCAAATGCACGCGTCGCCTGACGCCACTGATCAGCGGCTACGGCGGTCGCCCGGTGATGTGGAAGACCGGCCACTCGCTGATCAAGAAAAAGATGAAGGAAACCGGTGCGCTACTGGCCGGCGAGATGAGCGGCCATGTGTTCTTCAAGGAGCGCTGGTACGGCTTCGACGACGGCATCTACAGCGCCGTGCGTCTGCTGGAAATTCTCAGCCAGGATAAGCGCACCGCCGAGCAGGTCTTTGCCGCCTTCCCCAATGACATTTCCACCCCAGAGATCAACATCAAGGTCACCGAGGAAAGCAAGTTCACCATCATCGAAGCGCTGCATCGCGATGCCCATTGGGGCGAGGCCAACATCACCACGCTCGATGGCGTGCGCGTCGATTATCCGAAAGGCTGGGGTCTGGTGCGCGCATCCAACACCACTCCGGTGCTGGTGCTGCGTTTCGAGGCCGAAACAGAGGAAGAACTCAAGCGCATACAGGAAGTCTTCCGTGCACAGCTTTATACTGTCGCGCCTGATCTCACCCTGCCGTTCTGATTTGCGGAGCCCTGCATGACCCTCAGCCGTGAAGCTGCCACCCAATTCGCCCAGGTCCTGTCCGAAGCGCTGCCCTACATCCGCCGGTTCGTCGGCAAGACGCTGGTGATCAAGTACGGCGGCAACGCGATGGAAAGCGAGGAGCTGAAAACCGGCTTCGCCCGCGACATCGTGCTGATGAAAGCTGTGGGCATCAACCCGGTGGTGGTCCACGGCGGCGGCCCGCAGATCGGCGATCTGCTCAAGCGTCTGAATATCGAAAGCCAGTTCATCGACGGTATGCGGGTCACCGACAGCCAGACCATGGATGTGGTGGAGATGGTGCTTGGCGGCCTGGTCAACAAAAGCATCGTCACGCTGATCAACCAGCATGGCGGCAGCGCCATCGGCCTGACCGGTAAGGATGCACGCCTGATCAGCGCGGAGAAGCTCAAGGCGACCCGGCAGACTCCCGGCATGAGCCAGCCGGAAATCATCGACATCGGCCAGGTTGGCGAAGTCACCGGGGTCAATGTCGGGGTGCTGGACATGCTGGTGCGAGGCGACTTCATTCCAGTCATCGCACCGATCGGCGTCGGTCCCGACGGTGAGTCGTACAACATCAACGCCGATCTGGTCGCGGGCAAGGTCGCCGAAGCGCTCAAAGCCGAGAAGTTGATGCTACTGACCAATATCGCCGGCCTGATGGACAAGCAGGGCAAGGTCCTCACTGGACTGACCACTACGCAGGTCGACGAACTGATCGCCGACGGCACCATTTATGGCGGCATGCTGCCGAAAATCCGCTGTGCACTGGACGCCGTCCAGGATGGTGTCCAGAGCGCGCACATTATTGACGGTCGCGTACCCAATGCGGTGCTGCTGGAGATCTTCACCGATATCGGTGTCGGCACTCTAATCACCAACCGCAAGTAACACCGGACCGCCAACAAAAAACCCAGCGTTTCATGAAAATGCTGGGTTTTTTATGCATCGCTATTCGGATTGACCGAGCAACTCGGCGACTCGTTGGCGCTCCTGAGCGAAGCGGGCTTCCGCGTGCTTGCGGGCCCGCTGATAACGCTCGATATCACGACGCAAGCTAGCCTGTTCCCTGCTGAGGTTGTCGATCTGCTTCAGCAGCGGCTTAGGCACCTCACGACCGGCACGCTCATGTCCTGCCGCCTGACTTTGCAGGTTGGCCTGCTGGGTGCGCAGCGACTGCAGATTGCTGCGCGTGATGCCGATGACGCTGTCGAGCTCCGAAAATTTTCGCACCTGTGCTCGCTCGACATCCCTGACACTGGCGTACAGGCGCAGCAGTTGAGCATCCGAGCTGGCACGAGCCTGCGCCTCGAGCAGGCGCTGGCGCTCTTCGGGGGTTGGCGCAGGTGGCACCACCCGAGTCACGCGCCCCTGATCGTTGAGGACCTCATATCCCTTGCCGATATGCTGGGGCGGGACGCCATGGCGATCGAGCACCACCACGCCTTTGTCGTCGACATAGCGATACAGGTCGGCCTGAGCAGCGGCAGCGCCCAGCAAGCCCAACAGCAACATCAACCTGCACCCTATCTGCATACATTCGCCTCTTCTTATTGACGCGCTCGGCGCAGCCACTCGAAACGCCCATTTATATTTGGACAACGCAGCTTATACAAACCGGCCAGACTGAACAGCAATAAGCACACCAACAATGATCCAGGCGTACAGAAACAGCACCGCAGCGACCCCGCGGTGCCATATCAACGGCGCTAAGCGAAATTTCTTTTGAAGCGCGACACAAAACGATCGTTATTCGTCAGTTGCTGACATAAAACAGAACATCCAGCTCAGGCCTCACGTCCAACAACGGACTACGCGACGATCAACTGGCTGATTGTCGAACAAGCCGCACTCAAATCCCGTACTGATCCCGGTAAGCCTCTACGGCCGGCAAATGCCGCTTGAGTTGTTCATCCTGAGCCAGGAAGTCCAGCACCTGAGCGAGGGAAACGATGCTCACCACCGGCATATCGTAATCGCGCTCCACTTCCTGAATGGCCGATAACTCACCCTGCCCACGCTCCTGCCGGTTGAGCGCGATCAGCACGCCAGCGGCCTGTGCGCCTTGCGCACGGATGATTTGCATGACTTCGCGAATGGCCGTTCCGGCAGTAATCACATCATCGACGATCAGTACCCGGCCGTTAAGCGGCGATCCCACCAGGGTGCCGCCTTCGCCGTGATCCTTGGCTTCCTTGCGGTTGAAGCACCAGGGCAGGTCGCGTTGGTGATGCTCGGCCAGCGAAATAGCCGTCGCTGCCGCCAGCGGGATGCCCTTGTAGGCCGGGCCGAAGATGACGTCGAAATCGATGCCGCTTTCGACGACCGCAGCCGCGTAGAAACGACCCAATTGAGCCAGCGCCGATCCGGTATTGAACAAGCCGGCGTTGAAGAAATAAGGACTGGTGCGCCCGGATTTCAGAGTGAATTCACCGAAGCGCAGAACGCCGCGTTCGATGGCGAAGCGAATGAAGTCGCGCTGGTACGCCTGCATGAAGAATATTCCCGGAAGACACTGGTTTAGCTAATGCAAAGAGCTTGGGTTATCATACACGCACGTGTTTTTAGGGGCCATTTATGCGGATTATCAGCGTCAACGTGAATGGCATTCAAGCGGCGGCACAGCGGGGACTTCTCAGCTGGCTGCAAGCGCAGAATGCCGATGTCATCTGCCTGCAGGATACCCGCGCCTCCGTAGTAGAACTTGACGATCCGGCTTACCAGCTCGACGGTTACTTTCTCTATACCGTCGACGCGGAAATTCCAGAACAGGGCGGCGTCGCGCTGTATTCCCGACTGCAGCCGAAGGCCGTGATCATGGGACTCGGCTTCGAAACCGCTGACCGCTATGGCCGTTATCTACAGGCCGACTTCGATAAGGTCAGCATTGCAAGTCTATTGCTACCAACTGGCCGCGGCGGTGACGAAGACCTGAACCAGAAATTCAAGTTCATGGACGACTTCGCCCATTATCTGGACAAACAACGTCGCAAGCGTCGCGAATACATCTATTGTGGCTCGCTGTATGTCGCCCATCAGAAGCTGGATGTGAAGAACTGGCGCGATTGTCAGCAGGCCACCGGCTTCCTCGCGCCGGAACGTGCCTGGCTCGACGAGATATTCGGCAACATGGGCTATGTCGATGCGCTGCGTGAAGCCAGCCGAGAAGGCGACCTGTACAGCTGGTGGCCGGATACCGAGCAAGCGCAAATGCTCAACCTGGGCTGGCGCTTCGATTACCAGATACTGACCTCGGGCATGCGCCGCTTCGTGCGCAACGCCCGCCTGCCCCGTCAGCCACGCTTCTCCCAGCACGCCCCGCTGGTAGTGGACTACGACTGGACGCTGAGCCTCTAAGCTGCAAGCGAGTCAGCATGGAAGCTGACGCCGAGACGCCTCTCAACTTCCCGTATCTATTAAGCTCAAGCTTGAAGCCTGCCGCTACCTGACGAACCGCCAGCAAAACGGGTAGCGATAAGGCTTGCCCTCGTTGGCGCGAATGCCGGCAATCACCACCAGCACCAACGCCACCGCGCTGATCAGCGCCATCAGTGGGAAGCCGATCAGAATCCAGGCGAGCACTCCGCAGATCATCAGCAGAATGCTGAACGTGATCTGGAAGTTCAGGGCTTCCTTACCCTGCTCGTCGACGAAGGGGTCCAGGTCTTTTTTCAGTTGCCAAACGATCAGCGGGCCCAGCACGTTGCCGATCATCGGTACCAGAAACCAGAAGAACGCCGAGTAATGACAGAACATTGCCCATTGCCGTGCTTTCGGCGAGGGCTGTGGAATCAGCTCTTGATCAGACATGGCGTTCTCCTTCTACTCAGTCGGCGAGTGCCGCTGACTGCAATGCAAATAGCTCTTTCATACCGTCTTGCGCCAGCGCCAGCATGGCGTTGAGCTCCGCCGGCTGGAATGGTGCACCTTCGGCCGTCCCCTGCACCTCGATGAAGCCACCGGCACTGGTCATCACGACGTTCAGGTCGGTTTCGGCCGCCGAGTCCTCCAGGTAATCGAGGTCTAGCACCGGCTCGCCCTGGTAGATGCCGACCGAAACCGCAGCGACCATTTGCTTGAGCGGATCACCACCTTTCAACCCGCCGCGCTTTTTCAGCAGCTTCAGGGCATCGACCAGCGCAACCATTGCACCGGTGATCGAAGCTGTACGAGTGCCGCCGTCAGCCTGAATCACATCGCAATCGATGTAGATGGTGTTCTCGCCCAGCTTGCTCATGTCCAGCGAGGCCCGCAGCGAGCGGCCAATGAGCCGCTGAATTTCCAAGGTGCGTCCGCCCTGCTTGCCCCGACTCGCCTCGCGCTGATTACGCTCGCCAGTGGCTCGCGGCAACATGCCGTATTCGGCAGTCAGCCAGCCCTGCCCCTGGCCCTTGAGGAAGCGCGGTACGCCGTTCTCGATGCTGGCGGTGCAGATCACCTTGGTATCACCAAACTCCACCAATACCGATCCCTCGGCATGCTTGGTGTAGTTGCGGGTGATGCGGATCGAACGCAGCTGGTCGGCGGCGCGGCCACTGGGACGCTTCATGGGACAATTCCTACTTCATGGATTCGGTTGCCCGGCATTATAGGCGCCTTTGATGCGGAGTTACGCGGCCAGTCGGCTGATCGGCCAAAGCGCTGGAGTTGACTGACCAACAACCAGCGCCACGCGGGGTCGTCGCGCTGGCCCATATCGCGCCTCATGCGTCTTCGCGCCGTTTTGATTTACAATCCTCCGCCTTTCGCATCGTACCGAGGGCTACCGCAATGATTCACAGCATGACCGCCTTCGCACGTGCCGAGGAGGCCGGCGCTCACGGCACCCTCATCTGGGAGATCCGCTCGGTAAACCATCGCTATTTAGAGCCGCACCTGCGCCTGCCCGACACCTTTCGTGATTTGGAGGGCTCTGTCCGTGAGGCACTGCGCAAGGGACTCTCACGCGGCAAAGTCGAATGCACGCTGCGCTTTGCCGAGGACGCTACGAACCGCTCGATGCAGGTGGACAGCCATCGCGCCAGCCAGCTGATCGCCGCAGCGGAAAGCGTTGCAGCACTGATCAAACAGCCGGCACCGATCAATCCTTTGGAAGTGCTGTCCTGGCCGGGCGTGCTGGTCGGTGATTCAGCCGACCCTCAGGTGCTGAACAACGCGGCTCTGAAGCTCTTTAACGCCACCCTGACGGAGCTGAAGAATGGCCGCCAGCGCGAGGGCGAAGAGCTTGCCCGCCTGATCAACGAGCGCCTCGACGCCATCACCGAGGAAACCGCCACGCTGCGCTCCCAGGTCCCGCAGATGCTTGCCGCGCAGCGGCAAAAAATCCTCGACCGCTGCGCCGAAATGCGTACCGAACTAGACCCTCAACGCATCGAGCAGGAAATGGTGCTGCTTGCGCAAAAAAGCGACGTGGCCGAGGAACTGGATCGTCTCGGCACCCATGTCAGCGAAGTGCGGCGAGTGCTGAAAGCCGGCGGCGCCGCTGGTCGGCGCCTGGACTTCCTGATGCAGGAACTCAACCGCGAAGCCAATACGCTCGGCTCCAAGGCGTTCGACACGCGCAGCACCCAGGCAGCGGTCAACCTCAAGGTGCTCATCGAACAGATGCGCGAGCAGGTTCAGAATATCGAATAGCAACCACGCCTGGCGCAGGATGCGACCGTCGCATATCCGTTCCGCCGGGCTTCATCAGGCAACCGTCCCAGAGAAATTCATGTCAGCCTCAACCGGTACGCTCTACATCGTTTCCGCGCCTTCCGGGGCCGGCAAGACCAGCCTGGTCAAAGCGCTGCTCGACGCGCAACCACAGGTTCGAGTCTCGGTTTCGCACACCACTCGCCCCATGCGTCCGGGCGAGGTGGATGGCGTCAACTACCACTTCGTCAGCCGAGAAGAGTTTCTCGAACGGCTGCAGCACGATGAGTTCCTCGAGCACGCGGAAGTCTTCGGCAACCTCTACGGCACCTCCCAGCGTTGGGTCGAACAGACCCTCGACGAGGGTTACGACCTGATTCTAGAGATCGACTGGCAAGGTGCCCAGCAGGTCCGCCGGCTGATGCCACAGGCCAAATCGATCTTCATCCTGCCCCCTACTCAGGAAGCGCTCCGCCAGCGCCTGACCAACCGCGGCCAGGACAGTGACGAGGTGATCGACAAGCGCATGCGCGAGGCCGTCAGCGAGATGGCTCACTACGTTGAATACGATTACCTCGTAATCAATGATGACTTCGCTCATGCATTGATCGATTTACAGGCGATCTTCCGCGCCAACCAGTTGCTGCAAAGCGCGCAACAAAAGCGCTTCGAGGGTTTGCTCAAGCAGTTGCTGGCTTAGGGCTGAAAGCTGCTTTTCGCTTTTACCGCTTCCCTAACAGCTGGTGATTTTTTAGACTATCCCGTCCGCTCGCCCACTCGGGCACGCTTTACGAATTTGATGAGGAACACCATGGCCCGCGTTACCGTTGAAGACTGCCTGGACAACGTAGATAACCGCTTCGAGCTGGTCATGCTCGCTACCAAACGCTCGCGCCAGCTGGCAACCGGCGGCAAGGAGCCTAAAGTGGCCTGGGAAAATGACAAGCCAACCGTGGTTGCGCTGCGTGAAATCGCCTCCGGCCTGGTGGATTACGACGTCATCGCCCAAGACGACATCGTCGACGACGAGCCGTTGTTCGTGCAGTACGAGGAAGAGCCCAACGAGGCCATCTGATTAAATGCCAGGTCGAAGTCGAGCCGCCAATACGGAGCCGCCCTGCCGGCGAGGAGCAATCCCTTGCTAGCCATAGACGCTCTTGCCGATCGCCTGTCGACCTACCTCGGCGCAGACCAGGTCAATCTGGTCCGCCGCGCTTACTTCTACGCCGAGCAGGCCCACGACGGCCAGCGTCGGCGCAGCGGTGAAGCCTACGTCACTCATCCCCTCGCGGTAGCCAACATCCTCGCTGACATGCACATGGACCATCAGAGCCTAATGGCCGCGATGCTGCACGACGTCATCGAGGACACCGGCATCGCCAAGGAAGCGCTCACCGCGCAGTTCGGCGAGACCGTGGCCGAACTGGTCGACGGGGTCAGCAAGCTGACCCAGATGAACTTCGAGACCAAGGCCGAGGCCCAGGCCGAGAACTTCCAGAAGATGGCCATGGCCATGGCCCGCGACATCCGCGTGATCCTGGTCAAGCTCGCCGACCGCCTGCACAACATGCGCACCCTGGAAGTGCTGGCCAGCGAGAAACGCCGCCGCATCGCCAAGGAAACGCTGGAAATCTACGCGCCCATCGCCAACCGCCTGGGCATGCATTCGATGCGCGTGGAGTTCGAAGACCTCGGCTTCAAGGCCATGCACCCGATGCGCTCCGAGCGTATTCGCGCCGCCGTCCGCCGAGCGCGCGGCAACCGCAACGAGATTGTCGAGAAGATAGAACAATCGCTGATCCACTGCCTCGCGCGCGAAGGCCTGGAAGGCGAGGTGGTGGGCCGCGAGAAACACCTGTTCAGCATCTACAAGAAGATGCGCGGCAAGCGCAAAGCGTTCAATGAAATCATGGACGTCTATGCCTTCCGCATCGTGGTCGACAAGGTCGACACCTGCTATCGCGTGCTCGGCGCGGTGCACAGCCTGTACAAGCCGCTGCCCGGCCGTTTCAAGGACTACATCGCGATCCCCAAGGCCAACGGCTATCAGTCGCTGCATACCACGCTGTTCGGCATGCATGGCGTGCCCATCGAGATCCAGATCCGCACCCGGGAAATGGAAGAGATGGCCAACAACGGCATCGCCGCGCACTGGCTGTACAAGTCCAACGAGGACGAAACCCCGAAAGGCACCCATGCCCGCGCGCGGCAGTGGGTCAAGGGCGTGCTGGAGTTGCAGGAACGCGCCGGCAATTCGCTGGAATTCATCGAGAGCGTCAAGATCGACCTGTTCCCCGACGAGGTCTACGTCTTTACCCCCAAGGGCAGCATCATGGAGTTGCCCAAGGGCTCGACCGCAGTGGATTTCGCCTATGCGGTGCATACCGATGTCGGCAACACCTGCATCGCTTGTCGTGTCAATCGACGCCTGGCGCCTCTGTCCCAGGCACTGGAAAGCGGCAGCACGGTCGAGATCGTCACCGCCCCTGGCGCACGCCCCAACCCCGCGTGGCTGAATTTCGTCGTCACCGGCAAGGCGCGCACGCATATCCGCCACGCACTTAAGCTGCAACGCCGCTCGGAGTCGATCAATCTGGGCGAGCGCCTGTTGAACAAGGTGCTCACCGGTTTCGAAACCAGTCTGGAAAGCATTTCGCCTGAGCGCATCAGGGCCGTGCTCAACGAGTATCAGATGGAGGTCATCGAAGACCTGCTCGAAGATATCGGACTAGGCAACCGCATGGCCTACGTCATCGCCCGCCGGCTGCTGTCCAGTGACGGCGAGCAGGCACCGAGCGCCGAAGGGCCGCTGGCCATTCGCGGCACCGAAGGCCTGGTGCTCAACTACGCCAAATGCTGCACGCCGATTCCCGGCGACCCCATCGTCGGTCACCTGTCCGCTGGCAAGGGCATGGTGGTGCACCTGGATACCTGCCGCAACATCGCCGAAGTCCGCCACAACCCGGACAAGTGCATCCAGCTGTCTTGGTCCAAGGACGTCACAGGCGAATTCAATGTCGAGCTGCGCGTCGAGCTGGAACACCAGCGCGGCCTGATCGCCCTGCTCGCAGGCAGCGTCAACGCCGCCGACGGCAATATCGAGAAGATCGGCATGGACGAGCGCGACGGCCGCATCAGCGTGGTCCAGCTGGTAGTCAGCGTGCATGACCGGGTTCATCTGGCCCGGGTCATCCGGAAGCTGCGCACCATCAAGGGTGTAATGCGGATTACGCGGGTTAAAGCGTAACCAGCTGGAAAGGGTGGCCACATCCACTGAGCTTCGTCTAGCATCGCGCCTCTACTTCCCGCTTCAGGCTTCCTGCTTGAAGCTCTCGACGAGGATCCCCCATGCCCCGCACCGTGATCAACACCGACAAAGCCCCCGCCGCCATCGGCACCTACTCCCAGGCGATCAAGGCCGGCAACACCGTGTATCTGTCCGGCCAAATTCCATTGGACCCCAAGACCATGGAGTTGGTGGAAGGCTTCGAAGCGCAGACCGTGCAGGTATTCGAGAACCTCAAGGCGGTAGCCGAAGCGGCCGGCGGCTCGCTGAAGGACATCGTCAAACTGAATATCTTCCTCACCGACCTGGGCAACTTCGCCACGGTCAACGAGATCATGAGCCGCTACTTCCAGCAACCCTACCCGGCTCGTGCTGCCATCGGCATCGCCGCGCTGCCGAAAGCCGCGCAGGTTGAAATGGACGCCATTCTGGTACTCGACTGAACCCCTGACCCGAGCGGACGCAGGGAGCGCGACTGATGGCAGTACCCCGACTTACGCCTCGCTTGCTGCTCGCGTTGGCCGGATTGCTCGCCGCCTGCGTTCTGTACCTGGCGGAACCGCTGATGCTGCAGAGCCTGCGCAACGGTTTGTTCGACCAGTACCAGCGCTGGCATCCGCGGCCAGCGCCGGCGCAAACACCGGTTCGGGTGGTCGACATCGATGAAGCCAGCCTTGCGCGCCACGGCCAATGGCCCTGGCCGCGCGATCTACTGGCGCAGTTGCTGGAGCGCCTGCAGCAGTCAGGCGCCGCCGTGGTGGTCTTTGATGTGCTCTTCGCCGAGGCCGACCGCAGCTCGCCACGCTATCTGCTGAAGCAGCTGGACCTCCCGCCCGCCTTGGCCGGCACGCTGAACGCCCTGCCCGACCACGATCACTTGTTCGCCGAGGTGCTCGAACGACAGCCCAGCGTCCTTGGCTTCGCCACCGCGCACTCACCGTCGCAGACCCGTCCGCTCAGCCGTTTCGGTGTACGACAGCGTGCGGATGCCACCCTACCGCGTTTCACCACCTACGCCGGTACCATCAGCGCATTGCCGCTGCTCGAAACCGCCGCGGCCGGCAGCGGCGCCATGACCTTTCACCCTGACGCGGACGGCGTCGTGCGCCGCGTACCGGTGATGATCCGCGTCGGTGATCAGCTGTTCCCCTCACTCATCGCCGAAGCGCTGCGGATCTATCTCGACCAACAGCTGTACCACATCGAGACCGCGAGCAATGGAGCGGTCGAACAGGTTGCAATAGGCCCGCTAACGCTCCCGACCAACCGCCGTGGCGAGCTCTGGCTGCATTATCACCGCGACATGAGCGCGCAGAGCCTGCCTGCGTGGCGCATTCTGGATGGCACGTCCACCGCCCCGCTCGACGGCAGCATCGTGCTGATCGGCAGCTCGGCTCAGGGTCTGCAGGATCTGCGCTTCAGCCCTCTTGGCGGGATGCTTCCGGGCGTTCAGGTGCATGCCCAAGCGATCGAACAGGCATTGACCGGCTCTCCGCTGCAACGTCCGTTCTGGGCTGGTCCGCTGGAGGCGCTGGTCCTGCTGCTCGCCGGATCGCTGCTCTGCGTCCTGATTCTCACCAGCGGCGCGCTCACCGCCGCCTGGATAGCGGCGCTAGCGATCGCGTTACTGAACATCGCGGCCTGGTGGGCCTACTCGCGCCATGGGCTGCTACTTGACGCCCTGACGCCCTCAATCGGTCTGCTGCTGGTCTATCTCGGCGCCAGCCTTGCGCGGCACCGCGCCAGCGAATATCAGCAGCGCTGGATACGTAATGCCTTCTCGCGCTATATCTCGCCGAATCTCGTCAAGCATCTGGTGCGTCATCCCGATCAGCTCCAGCTCAGCGGCGAACGCCGCTATTGCAGCTTCGTCTTCACCGATATCACCGATTTCACCACGCTGATGGAGCGCCACTCACCGGAGCGAGTGGTCGGCATGCTCAACGAATATCTCGAAGGGCTCATCCAGATTGCCTTCCGCCACCAGGGCACGCTCGAGCGCATCGTCGGCGACGGCATGGCCATTCTGTTCTCGGCGCCCCTGACCCAGGCCGACCACCAGGCCCGTGCCTTGGCCTGCGCACTGGAAATCCGCAACTTCACCCGCGCCCACGCAGCCGTTCAACATGCCGCCGGCATCCCGCTCGGCCGCACGCGCATCAGTGCACACAGCGGCGAAGTCGTCGTCGGCAATTTCGGTGGTGCCACCCTGTTCGACTACCGGGCGTTGGGCGATGCGGTCAACGTCGCGGCTCGCCTGGAAAGCCTCAATCGATATCTGGGCACCGATCTATGTGTTTCGGAGGCCATCCGTCTCGCCAATCCGGACGTGCCGATGCGCGCCATCGGCGATGTACTGCTCAAGGGCAAGACGCAGCCGATCCGCCTTTACGAGCCCTGCGAAACAGCCGTCGATCACGACTACGATGCGGCATACAGGTTATTGGCCGGTAAGCACGAACATGCTGCCGATGCCTTCGAACAGCTGTCTGCCGAGCGACCGGATGACCTGCTGGTGCGTTATCAGCTGCAGCGTTTGCGGGCCGGCCAGCGCGGCGAGTGCATTACGTTGACGGAGAAGTGAGGCGCTTCAGCGAACGCTGATTTCGACCCGGCGATTGCGAGGCTCGGACACCCCATCAGGCGTATCGATCAGCAGGTTGCGCTCGCCATGTGAGGAAACACGTAGATCGATCACTTCAATGGCTCGGCTGCGCAGCATGTCCGCAACCGCCTGAGCCCGAATTAAGCCCAGCTGCTCGTTCCAGTACGGGCCGCTGAGGGTATCGGTGTGGCCAATGACCGAGACGGCTGACGGACCACGCAGGCGGATCGCCTCGAAAACCTGCTCGACGGCTCGCTCCGATTCCTCGATCAGCTCCGCGCTACCGATCTTGAAATAAAGCTGGAAGCGCTGCGGCAGTGCCGGTTGAGCCGCCAACGCCGCCGAGAAATCGTGTGCGATCCGCAGCTGACCGACGTTAAACGGTCTGGCGGCCGAGGCGCCGCCGATGGTGACGCCTTGATGCGCCTGATCCAGCCGTGTCTGGCCTTTGGTATCATCGATCACCACAGCGCCAGTGGTGCCGTCAGGGCTTTCCAGCAGCACCACGTAATTTCCGGTCATGCAGCCCGAGAGCAATGCGAGACACAGCAGCGCGAAGATATATCGCAGCATCTTCACTGAGCGACCTTCACCAGAAAATGCGTACCGCGCACGCCGATGGTACCGGTTGGGGTTTTCAGTTCGACCGCCTCGGGCTTGAGCTTGGCGATGACCCCGGAAATGAAGTTCAAGGTGCCGCGGCTGATATGCCCGCTCAGGCGCAGCTCTTCGCGGCTGGGCTCGAAGGCATACTCATCCAGCGTGAATTCGCTGTTGGGACCGAAGGACATGACCGTGTTGTCGCTGAGCGTCACGCCCATCGCGCCGTCGGCACCGGTGCGCAACACCGCGCCGAGGATCACCGCCTGGCCGACTGCCGCATCGATGGTCTGGTCGCGACTGGTAACGGTCGCCTCGCCCTTCACCTTCATGATGTAGCCGACCGGCTCGACCAGTGCCTGCGCCTGCGCCTGCGCCAGAGGAGACAGCGCCAGCAGGCCTACGATCAGCAAAGGCCGGATGCGGCTTGTCATGGCGCGGCTGCTATCGCACATCATCATTTCAGTCTCCCTAGCGGATCGCCGATTGTCAGGCCTTCGTCCGCGGCCCCTTACGCAGCACCACGATCACGCCGACGTAAGCGTCAGGCCAGCGTCGGAGAATGCCGGATGGCGGTTGGCAATTACAAGCGCAACGGCCAGCAGAAGCCTCACGGTTGAGCGGGGCGAATCGACTAAGCCGAGGCGAAACGTTCGATCGACCGCCCAGGGCCGCCATCCCACAGATTCCGATCGGCGAGCTGATGGGTATCGACATAGCGCGGCGCGCCGTTGATCTCTTCCAGCTCGGTCATGCCGGCGAGCTGGTTGACGATGCGGTAGCGCTTGCCGACGGTCTTGTCTTGCAAGGGATAGAGGGCAGCGATCTGCTGCGCCAGTTCGGTCAGGGTGGACATGGTGCGGGTACTGCTCTGGGTACGAAAAGCCAGCCTATTTACTACGGATCACGCCCAATTGCGCGGCGCAGCCGACGTCTAGCAGGCCGCTCATCGGAACGGCTTGTCTTGAGGGCTGAAAACCCACCCACGCCTGTTTTTCACCATGCGCCCTACCTTCAGGCGGCCGATTGAGTCAGCGCCGTCCGCGACTTGCTCCACTTGTTCTAAGCACTGCCTCACGCGCTGCGCCGCGTTGGGACGGCCGTACCGGATTCGCACCATAGGCGGGCGCGCCGCGCTTGAGCCACAGGCTGATTGATAAGTCAGCAACCGAAAAAATCCGCTCGCAAAACAGGAAGTTAATTCGGACCTGATGCGTTCTGGCACACCCGATGCACCTTCAAACACAGGCGTTATGCCCTGTTAGTACAAGTTGCTCAACCGCCAAGGTGAAGACAAATGGACAACCGGAACAGCCTGCTTGCAACCTCGTTTCTCGGAACACTCATGGTGCTGAGCGGCCCTGCGGCAGCGGAAACCATCCGCGTCGGCATCGGCCACCAGAGCATGGTCACCAACACCGTCTCCGGCGGCGTTGTGCTGGAAAAGCTCGGCCTGCTGGACCAGTACTTGCCCAAAACGGGCAAATACAAGGATGCGGACTACCAGATAGAATTTCGCGACTACGATTCGGGCCCGCCGATTACCAATCAGATGCTGGCCGGCAAGCTCGACTTCGGCGTCATGGGCGATTACCCACTGATCGTCAACGGTGCCAAATTCCAGGAAACCGGCAAACAGCAGACCCGGTTCATCGCCGTGACCGGATACAACCTCAAGGGCACCGGCAACGGCATCGTGGTGCCGGCAGCCTCCTCCGTGCAGAGCCTCCAGGATCTGGCCGGCAAAAGCCTGTCCACGCCGGTCGGCAGTGCAGCATGGGGCATGACGCTCAAAGTCCTTCGCGATGCCGGCCTGTCGGATAAGGTCACCCTGGTCAATCAGTCGCCACCCGTAGGTGCAGCCAACATCGCCGCGGGCAAGATCGACGCGCATGCCGACTTCTGTCCCTGGTCGGAAATCATGGAGTTCCGCGGTACTGGCCGGAAGATCTACGACGGCAGCGAGGCAGGCATTCCGACATTCCACGGCATCGTGGTTCGCGAGGAATTCGCCGAAAAATATCCCGAGGTGGTCGAGGGCGTGCTCAAGGCGACGATCGCCGCACAGAAGTGGATCAGTGAAGACCCGATGCGTGCCGCCACGCAAGTGGCCGAGTGGACCGGCGTCGACAAGGAAGTGCTCTACCTCTACTTCAGCGACGGCGGCATCTCGACCATGGAAGCGAGCATCAAGCCGCAATGGGTCGATGCCATGAAGTACGACCATGGCCTGCTGCAAAAGGAAATGCAGATTCCCGACCTCGATTTCGCCACCTGGATCGATGACTCCTACCTAAAGAAGGCCTATGCCGCGTCAGACCTCGATTACGACGCGATGGTGCAGAACGTGGTCAGCCCCACCCCACGTGCGCCAGGGCGCAAGCCTGCGGAAATCTGGTTCGCTGAAAAAGGCGTCGTTGCCTACGACGACACCGCCGCGATGCTTGCCGCAGAAGAAGCGGCCAAGGGCGACGGCACCGCCATCAACGCCACTTACGTCTACGACAACCTCACAGGGCTGAAGCTGTTCGGCAAGGCGGCCTACCTGATCAAGGACCCGAGCGGCGAAGTGCTCGCCTTCATGAAGAAAAGCGACTCCGAGCGACATATCGCCGAAAGCGGCGGCGTGCCGCTGACCGCCGTGCAACCGGTCGCGATGTTGCCCTGATCCGCTCGTATGCGCCGCAGAGCGCACATCAACCTGAGCCGAGGAGCGTAGCCATGAGTGTCAAGCCGAACCCCGTGTTCGATTCAGCCACGGCGGTGCCCGCAGCGGTAGCGGCGCCTGCGCTGGAAGTTGCAGCAGCGCCCAGCCCGTCCGCTGCGCTGAGCGCATCCGCCAATGGCCTGCCGCGCCGCCGCCTGCCAGCCATGACCGGTCGCTATCTGGTGCGCATCGCCGCGCTGCTTATGGCGTTGGTGATCTGGCATTTCGCCGCCAGCAGCGGCTTCAACTTCTTCATCAACTTCGAGAACGTGCCGACCCCGCTTCTGGTGGGTGAGGCACTGGTCACTCAGCTGTCCAGCTCGGAGTTCTACCTGCACATCGCCCACAGCATGGAGCGGATCGCCATCGCGTATGCCTACGCCGTGGTGCTGGGCGTGCTGACCGGTGTAATGATGGGCCGCTCACGCTGGGCCGAAGACATCATCCTGCCGTACATCGAGCTGTTCCGGCCGATTCCGGCAGTGGCCTGGATCCCGCTGGCGATCCTGATGCTGCCGACGGAACAGTCGAGCATCGTCTTCATCACCTTTCTCGGCGCCTTCTTTCCCATCGTGCTGAATACCGTGCACGGCGTGGAGCAGACGCCCGATGTACTGGTCCGCGCCGCGCGCAGCCTCGGCGCCAGCAAGAAAGCGATCCTCTGGCACGTGGTGATCCCAGGCGCCATGCCGAGCATCGTTGCCGGCCTGGCGATCGGTATGGGCGTGGCCTGGTTCTCTTTGCTGGCTGGCGAAATCATCAGTGGCCAGTACGGCATCGGCTACTTCACCTGGACCTCCTACACCCTGGTCAAGTACCCGGAAATCATCATCGGCATGCTGACCATCGGTGGCCTCGGCACCCTTTGTACCCTGCTCGTTCGTAAGGCCTGCAACCCGCTGCTGCACTGGCAGGCCAAGGGAGGTCGGCCATGAACAGCGCCGTACAAGACAACCGCCTCGCCGTGCTCGATCACAGCCGGCTGCGGGCGAAGGCCAACGCCAAAGGCGACGGTCGCGGCCACATCAGCGTGCGCAACCTGCACATCGAATTCGACTATCAGGGCGGCAAGCGCGCCGCGGTACAGGACGCGCAGCTGGATATCCGCCCCGGCGAGTTCGTCTGCCTGCTTGGGCCGTCCGGCTGTGGCAAATCAACGCTACTCAACGCCATGGCCGGCTTCGTCAATCCGACTCGAGGCGAGCTGAGCATCGATGGCAAGGCGGTCGATTCACCCAGTCCGGATCGCGGCATGGTGTTCCAGCAGCATTCGCTGTTCCCCTGGAAAACCGTGCGCGACAACGTCGCCTTCGGCCCGCTGATGGCAGGCGCTTCACGCAAGGAAGCGTCCAGCGTGGCGCGCACCTTTCTGTCGCTAGTGGGGCTCGCCGCGTTCGAGGACGCCTATCCCTCGACTCTATCCGGTGGCATGCAGCAACGCGTCGGCATCGCCCGCGCGCTGGCCAACTACCCCAGCGTGCTGCTGATGGATGAGCCCTTCGGTGCGCTGGATGCACAGACACGAATCATGATGCAGGAGAACCTGCTGGAGATCTGGCGCGAGTTCAAGAACACCGTGGTGTTCGTCACCCACGACATCGACGAGGCCGTGTTTCTCTCCGATCGCATCGTGGTGATGAGCGCCAGCCCCGGCCGGATCATCGCCGACATCAAAGTCTCGCTGCCTCGGCCGCGCGAGCAGAGCCTGCTCACCAGCACCGAGTTCATGGACTACAAGCGCCAGTGCCTGGACCTGATCCGTCAGGAAACCCTGCGCGCTTTCCAGCAGCAGAACGGAGGCTGAGCCATGCGCGAATCCCGACGTTTTTCGCCAACGCTCGACATGACCTGTCATGACAGGTTGGAGCTAACCCAATGAAAGGAACCCAGCAACTCGCCCCTGGCCAGTCGCCGCTGCCGCTGTATGTGCAGATCCGTGATGACCTGCGCCGCAAGATTCTCGAAGGCAGCTACGTGGTCCATGAGCGCCTGCCCTCGGAAAACGAGCTGATGAACGCCTTCGGTGTCAGCCGCATCACCATCCGCCAAGCGCTGCGCGACCTGCACAACGAGGGCCTGGTGTTCAGCGCTCAGGGCAAGGGCACTTACGTCAGCAAACCGAAAGCGGTGCAGAACGTGCAGCGCCTGCAGGGCTTCGGCGAAGCGATGGCAGCCCAAGGCTACGAAGCGACTGCGCGACTGCTCTCGATTCAAGAACGCAAGCCACCCAAAGCCGTGGTCGCCGCGCTGCATCTGCTGGCAGGCGAGGAGGTTGTCGAGGTCAAGCGCGTGCGCTACTTGAACCGCGAGGCCGTCTGCGTCGAGAACAGCTACTTCCCACTCGACATTGGCCGGCGGATGTTCGGCCTGGATCTCTCTGGCGACATCTTTCCGCTGCTCGAAAACGCCTTCGGCATTGCCCTTGGGCGTGCCGACATCAGCCTCGACGCCACCCTGGCCGACGAAGAACATCAGCACTACCTGGCCCTCAAGCCCGGCGAACCCATCCTGCGCGTCGAGCGGCTGACCCATGACCGCGCTGGCCGTCCCATCGACTTCGAATACCTCTGCTACCGCGGCGACGCATTCAAATACCAGTTCCGAGTGGATCGGAAATAGGAGGCAACATGACCACTATCAACGACATCCCAGTGATCGATACCGACGTGCTGGTCATCGGCGGCGGCACCGCCGGCCCGATGGCTGCTGTAACCGTCAAGGAGCAGGACCCGAACCTCAAGGTCATCCTGCTGGAAAAGGCTAACGTCAAACGCTCCGGCGCCATTTCCATGGGCATGGACGGCCTCAATAACGCGGTGGTCCCCGGTCACGCCACGCCCGAGCAGTACGTCAAGGAAATCACCATCGCCAACGACGGCATCGTCCACCAGCCGGCGCTGATGGCCTACGCGACTCGCTCGTTCTCGATGATCGAGAAACTCGACTCCTGGGGCGTGCACTTCCAGAAAGACGAAACCGGCGACTACGACATGAAGAAGGTGCACCACCTGGGCACCTACGTACTGCCGATGCCCGAGGGGCACAACGTCAAGAAGATCCTCTACCGCCGCCTGCGCCGCGTACGGGTAGAAATCGAGAACCGCTTCCAGGCCACCCGCCTGCTCAAGGATCCGGACGGCAACATCGCCGGCATGATCGGGGTGAACACCCGCACCGCCGAGCCGATCATCATCCGCACCAAGGCGGTAATCATGGCCACCGGTGCCGCCGGCCGCATCGGCCTACCGAACTCCGGCTATCTGTTCGGCACCTACGAAAATCCGGCCAACTGCGGTGACGGCCACGCCATGGCGTACCACGTCGGCGCCGACCTGGTGAACCTGGAGTGCTTTCAGGTCAACCCACTGCTCAAGGACTACAACGGCCCGGCCTGCGCCTACGTCACCGGCCCGCTCGGTGGCTTTACCGCCAACGCCTACGGCGAGCGCTTCATCGAATGCGACTACTGGTCCGGGCAGATGATGCTGGAGTTTTTCAAGGAACTGGAATCGGGCACGGGACCGGTGTTCCTTAAGCTCGATCACCTGGCCGAGGAAACCATCCAGGAAATCGAGACCGTCCTGCACACCAACGAGCGTCCGACCCGCGGCCGCTTCCACGAAGGTCGCCACATCGACTATCGCCAGCGCATGGTGGAGATGCACATCTCCGAGATCGGTTTCTGCTCCGGCCACTCGGCCTCCGGCGTATGGACCGACGAGACCGGCGCCACCACGGTGCCTGGCCTCTACGGTGCCGGAGACATGGCCTCGGTGGCGCACAACTACATGCTCGGCGCGTTCGTCTATGGACAGATTTGCGGTGAGAGCGCCGCGACGTTTGTCAAGGACCGCAGCGAGCCTGTACTCGACGAAGCCTTCATCGCTGCCGAGCTGGCGCGCATCCAGGCGCCGCTTATGGTCAAGGACGGCATCCCGCCCGAGCAGATGGAATACAAGGTGCGCCGCCTGGTGAACGACTACCTGCAGCCACCGAAAGTGACCAAAAAGATGGAGATCGGCCTGGAGCGCATCCTCGCCGTGCGCGAAGACGTGCCGAAGCTCGCCGCCGCCGACCCCCACGAACTGCTCCGGGCGCTGGAGGTGCAATCGATCATCGACTGCGCCGAGATGGCCGCGCGCGCCTCGCTGTATCGCACCGAATCACGCTGGGGCCTGTACCACTACCGCGTCGATTTTCCCGAGCAGGACAACGCCGAGTGGTTCTACCACAGCCGCCTGTTCAAAGACGCCAACGGCCAGATGGCCCACGGCAAACGCCCGGTCGCCGACTACGTCGTTCCGCTGGGCGAAGAGAAAGACGCCTACAGCAAGCTGCGGGTGAAAAAGGCCGCCAATGCCTGACTGTAGGGGCGACGCCCAGTGATCCCTGATGCCAACGGGCGAATGAATTCGCCCCTACAGGACGAACGCCCGATGCCGCTCCGTAGGGGCGAATTTATTCGCCCAGCGAACCCTGATGCCAAGTGGCGAATGAATTCGTCCCACAGCGAAGCGGGTCGACAGTGCCCGCTCGACTGGAACCGAGGAGATAAACCATGCCCGTAGCCACCCACCGCTCTGCCGTCCCGGTCATCGTCGACGAAGAGAAATGCATTGCCGAAAAGGGCTGCCGCGTCTGCATCGACGTCTGCCCGCTGGACGTCCTGTGGATCAATCCGGACACCGGCAAGGCGCACATGAAATACGACGAATGCTGGTACTGCATGCCCTGCGAGACCGACTGCCCGACCGATGCGGTCAAGGTGAACATTCCCTATCTGCTGCGCTGAGGAGCCGCTGATGAAGACTTATGACGATCCCATGTTGCAGCAGATTGCCGACAACCTGGCCTCAGAAGACCCCGGCATTCGCCGCGTCGCTGTGCTGGAGTTGGTCGACTGCGGCGAGCCGGAAGCCGCCGAGCTGCTGATCCTGGCGCTTAACGACGAAGACCCCGCGGTGCGCCAGGAGGCCGCTAAGGTGGTCGACGAATTCGATGCGGTGGACATCGCCGACGCGCTGATCGCTGCCCTGCAAGACAGCAACGAGGTGGTGCGCAACTCCGCCGCCCATGCGCTGGCCGATCTCAAGGACCCGGCCGCGGCGATGCCGCTGCTCGAAGCGCTGGAAGGCACGGATGACCCCTTTGTCGTGGCTGGAATCCTGCGGGCGGTCAAACCGCTGCGCAACCCGGCCGCCCAAGCCCCGGCGCTGCAGCGCATGCAGGCAGCCGATGCCGGCGTGCGCCGCGAGGCGGTGGCGGTGATCGGTTGGCTGAAGCAGACCGAAAACCTTCCCGCGCTGATGGAGCGCGCCGGGCACGACGAGGACGCCGAAGTGCGCCGCGCCGCCACCGGCGCCCTGGTCTACGCCACGCCCGAGCAGGTCGGCCCGACGCTGGTCGGCCTGCTGCATGACGCGCACTGGCAAGTGCGTGTCGAAGCGGCGGTCAGCATCGGCAAGCTCAATTACCAGGCGGCCTTACAGCCCTTGGTCGAGGCCACGCACGACAGCTTCTGGCAGGTCCGCGAAAAGGCCGTGGACGCGCTCGGCAAACTCGGTGCGATCGGCGCCATCCCGGCGCTCGGCGTCTGCGCTCGCGACCCGATGAGCAACCTGCGCAAGGCCGCCATCGGCGCGCTGGGGACGATCGGTCATCACGATGGCCGGGCCTTCGTCGAGGCTGCGATGGACGACCCGGATCCGGACGTCCGCAAGCTGGCGCGCTGGGCCATGTCGAAACTCGACGCGGCAGCGTGATTATTCGGGACTCGTAATGCGTTGTGATCCACCGACCGATGCTGCCACCGAGCGGTTTCGGCGGGCTGAAGCCCGCCCTACGGGTGGCGCATCGAACGATTAACAGACTCGACGCGGCTGTACGGGGCTTACCAAAAGTCGCACTACACCGGCACCGAGATCCGCGCAGCTCCGCCCCCCCTTCCTGGAGAGAGGGCTGGGGTGAGGGGGACGCATCGATTGATGTTGTCACCAAGCGCGTTCGGCGGATTGAAACCCGCCCAACAGGTTTGGCGTGTTGAGCGATTTACATATTTGACGCGTCGATGCAGGGCTTATCAAAGGGCCGCCCTGCACCGCCGCTGAGATCCACGCCGCTCTTGCCCCCTCTCCCTTTTGGGAGAGGGCTGGGGTGAGGGGCCGGGCGCACCAGAGGAGCCTATGAGATGACTTATGTCGTTACCGAAAACTGCATTCGCTGCAAATACACCGACTGCGTCGAGGTCTGCCCCGCAGACTGCTTTCACGAGGGGCCGAACTTCCTTGTGATCAACCCCGAGACCTGCATCGACTGCAGCCTCTGCGCGCCGGAATGCCCGGCCGACGCGATCTTTGCCGACAACGCGCTGCCGGCCGACCAGAGCCACTTCATCGAACTCAACGCCGAGCTTGCCGAAGTCTGGCCCGTGATCACCCAGACCAACAGTCCGCTGGCCGAGGCCGATACCTGGGTCGATCAGGGCGACAAGCTGCAGTTCCTGGAGCGCTGAGCTGTGCCCGAACTTGTCATGACGAGTTGGTTTCGCTGTGTGCTGCTGACGCTGGTAATCGGCAGCGCGGCCCTGACCGGTAGTGCACGGCCAGTCGAAGACCAGAGCCGCTCCGTCAGGGCCCCCGAAACCCCTGCCCTGATGATGCCGGACGGGTATCCGCCGCGCCTGTTACGCACTTTTTCCAAGATCGCTTGAGGAATTGCCCATGACCACCCAGACCCTGATTGCCCCTCCCCAGGAAATCCGCCTACGCAAGGCGCAGAAGATGCTCGAAGTGCTCTGGTCCGACGGCGTGCGCAGCCAGCTCAGCTGCCTGGCGCTGCGCAAGTCCTGCGCCTGCTCGATGTGCGCCCAGGCGCAGCAGCGCGGCACGCTGACACTGATTGATGCCGACGTCGGTGTCGATCGGCTGGAGGTGTCCGGTGTCAGCGGCGTGCAATTCCATTTCAGCGATGGCCACTACCGCGGCCTGTATCCCTGGGCCTACCTGCGCGAACTGGGCGAGCGCCTGCAATGAATACACGCGCCCAGCAACTGCTCGCGCCGCCCTTCGCTGTCGTCTGTCGGCTGTATCCCGGCGCGGCGCTATGCATGGTGCTGGCCCTGGCCGGCAGTTTTCTGGCCGAACACTACGCCGCGCCCGCCCTCATGCTGGTCCTGCTGCTGGGGTTCGGTTTCGCCAGCCAGGCCGCCGATGTACGCATGCAGCCCGGCGTGACTTTCTGCAGTCGACAGATCCTGCGCATCGGCGTGGCCTTGCTCGGCGCGCGGATCGGAGTCGAGCAACTGCTGACCGTTGGCAGTCTGCCGCTGCTGATGGTGGCGACCAGCGTGCCGCTGACCATCGGCGCCGCGTTACTGCTTGGCCGCTGGCTGGGCCTGCCGACCCTGCACAGCCTGGTTGCCGGCACGGCGGTGGCGATCTGCGGTGTATCGGCAGCGATCGCCGTGGCGGCGGTGATTCCCGCTGGCCGGCTGGAGGATCGACGGCTGCTCGGTGTGGTGGTTGGCGTCACCGCGCTGGGCACCCTGTCGATGCTCGTCTACCCGCCTTTGCTCGCCACCCTAGGCTATGACGATGTCGAAAGCGGGCTGCTGCTCGGCGCCAGCATCCACGACGTGGCCCAAGCGGCCGGCGCTGGCTACCTGGTGTCGGAGACAGCAGGCGATGTCGCCACCCTGACCAAGCTGTTGCGCGTCGCCCTGCTGGCACCGCTGGTGCTGCTGCTTGGCTGGCTACTACGCCGCGGCGATTCCGGTCGCGCCGAACTCCCTCTGTTTCTGCTCGGTTTTCTCGCCCTGTTCGGACTTAACAGCCTCGGCTGGCTGCCGACCGGTTTGCGCGAAGGGCTCGTCGCTGCATCCAATGCGTGCCTGCTGGTAACCATGGCGGCGCTCGGCATGCGCACCACTTTGAGCGAGCTTTTCGCCCAAGGCTGGCGACCGATGCTGCTGCTGGTGGTGCTCAGCGTCGGCCTGCTGCTGAGTGCGATGACGATGCTGGCGATGGCCTTGCCCTAACGATTTCTACTGCCTCGTTTCCGTATCCACTGTTGGAGGATTTGTCCATGGCTGCAATCGGTACCGAAAGCGTTCTCAGCGTCCGTCACTGGAACGACACCTTGTTCAGCTTCACCACCACCCGCGATCCGGGCCTGCGCTTCGAGAACGGTCACTTCGTGATGATCGGCCTTGGCGTCGAGGGCAAGCCGCTGATGCGCGCCTACAGCATCGTCAGCGCGAATCACGATGAGCATCTTGAGTTTCTCAGCATCAAGGTGCCGGACGGCCCGCTCACCTCGCGCCTACAGCATCTCAAAGAGGGCGACCCGATCCTGATCAGCCGTAAACCCGTGGGTACGCTGGTGATGCACGATCTACGGCCCGGCAAGTACCTCTACTTGTTCGGCACCGGCACCGGTCTTGCGCCCTTCATGAGCATCGTCCGTGATCCGGAGGCCTACGAGCGCTTCGACAAAATCGTCCTGGTGCATTGCGTGCGTCAGGTCAGTGAGCTGGCCTACCACGACTACTTGACGCATGAACTGCCGGAGCACGAGTTTCTCGGTGAAGAGGTTCGCGAGAAGCTCATCTACTACCCCACCGTCACCCGTGAGCCATTCCGCAACCAGGGCCGCATCACCACCTTGGTGGAAACCGGCAAGCTCGCCGCCGACATTGGCCTGCCGCAACTGAACAAGGACGATGACCGCGTGATGCTCTGCGGCAGCCCCGCGATGCTCGACGAGCTGACCGGAATGCTCGACGAAATGGGTTTCGAAGCCTCGGCGCAGCAGGGTGAGCCCGGCGACTACGTGATCGAACGCGCCTTCGTCGAGAAATAGCCGAGCCGTGACAGCGCGCATGCTCGCGAGGTTGCAAGTCCCATCGCGAACACGCGCGCTCCTATGAAGCCATGTGGATCTAGCCTTGGAGCACGCCATGAACCTTCACCGTTTCGCGACACCTGTCGTCGGGCTGCGTCAGCAGGCTGAGCAATCCCTGTCCCAGTGGATCGAGCCTTGTCTCGGCTGCGACTTATTCACCGCCGGTGCGGTGCGCGAGCTGCGCGTCGACGGCTCGCGGCTGCACCTTAGCCTCGCACTGGGCTTTCCCGCCGATGGATATCGGCATGACCTGAGCCGGGCTCTGAAAGCATTGCTGTTGGCCCACACCCAGGCCACCACAGTGGAGGTGGAGATCAACTGGACCATTACCGCAGCGCCGGCAACGGCTCAGGCAGTGCCTGGCGTGAAGCATCTAATCGCGGTCGCTTCGGGCAAAGGCGGAGTGGGAAAATCCACCACCGCGACGAATCTGGCACTGGCCCTGGCCGCCGATGGCGCGCGGGTCGGCATGCTCGACGCCGATCTCTATGGTCCCAGCCAGCCACGCTTGCTGGGGCTTTCCGGCATCCCGGAAAGCCGCGACGGCAAGCTGGAACCGATGCTCGGCCACGGACTGCAATGTATGTCCATCGGCTTTCTCGTGGATGAAGAAGCCCCGGTAATCTGGCGCGGCCCGATGATCACCCAGGCGCTGACCCGGCTGCTGCAAGAAACCCACTGGCAGGAGCTCGACTACCTGATCGTTGACCTGCCGCCTGGCACGGGCGACATCCATCTGACTCTGGCGCAGAAGATGCCGGTCTCCGCCGCGCTGATCGTCACCACGCCGCAGGACCTCGCCCTGCTAGATGCCCGCAAGGGACTACGCATGTTCGAGAAGGTCAACGTGCCGGTGTTGGGCATCATCGAGAACATGAGCCTGCATCTCTGTAGTCAGTGCGGACACGAAGAGCACATCTTCGGCAGCGGCGGCGCGCGGCGCCTGGCCGATCAGTACGGCAGCGAGCTGCTTGGCGAATTGCCGCTGGACATGCGTATTCGCATTGGCGCAGACGATGGGTTGCCGATCGTCACTGCCGAGCCGCAAGGTGCGCTGGCACAGAGCTACCGGAACATTGCCCGCCGGGCCATGGCACGGCTGTCGCTACGCTCGCACCAGACTGCAGCTAAGTTGCCGCAGGTGGTCGAGGCCTGATCCAGCCTTTCTCCTTCCGTAAATCTGGTTGCGTTTGGGTGGGAACTGATGTGCGGCACCGACCCCACGCCATCATCTAATGCCGCTTAAGGCGCCCCGAAGTCTCGGTCTCGGACAGCTTCATGCTCGGCCATTTCAGCGCTGACCGAAGCGCTGAGCGCCAGGGGCCCCTCGCCGAACGTCAGGGGCAGCATTGAAGCAAACGGTACGCGTACTTCACCTACGGCCAATTTGTTCCGCGACCTAACGGTCATTCGTCGCAAACCCAGGTGCCGCTCGTCGTTAAGCCTCGCGCATGATGGCACTTGCCGTATCCTCGCCGGCTATCGGAGCCGAAGAGCCCGAACCGCAGTCCGGCATATAAATCGCATCCAACGAGCCCGTACTGCTCAGCGCCACCCAATTGGCGCTTGCGGGGCTTTCCCGCGTACAACTGTGGTCCGCCTCGATGGCGGTTGTTTGTCAAACGTCGGCTTCCCGATTGGATGTGAAATGAAAACACCACGTCTGCTACAAGGCCGCCGCGGCCCTGTGCTCTCCGTTCTGCTAGTGCTGGCGCTCGCCGCCGGCCTGGCCTACTGGCAATTCAAGCCCAGCGTTCCGGCCACGCCAGCCACCGGCGCCGCAGCCAGCATGCTCGAAGCCTTGCAGGAATCCACAGAGCCCTGGGAAGCCAATCGCCAGGATCTTTCGGTACTGATAAATGACCTGCGTGGTGCCACCATCGCCAGCGCGGCGCTCGGCCAGGATGCGGTCTATATCAGCCTGAACGACGGGCTGCGCTACTGGATACCGGATCAATCCGGCCGCGTAGCCCAGTTGCTGCTCGATCACTATGTCAGTAGCGAAGGCCAGCTGTTCCCGCTGACGCTGTTCGAAACGGACGGTGAAGCGCCCTGGTACAAGGCGCTGGTGCCCTACGCACCCTTCATCCTTCTGTTGATCGGTGCGCTCAGTTATCTGGCGATCAAGAGCCAAGGCTTCCGCGTGCAGCGCAAGGGCAGCGGCATCGGCTTTGCTGACGTGATCGGCGCCAACGAAGCCAAGCAGGCGCTCTCCGACGTCACCGCTTACCTCCGCGACCCCGCTGCCTACGCCGCGCTGGGCGCCCGTCCGCCCAAGGGCGTGCTGCTGACCGGCGAGCCCGGTACTGGCAAGACTCAGCTGGCCAAGGCGCTGGCAACCGAGTCCAACGCCAGCTTCATCCAGGTCACCGGTAGCGATTTTTCCTCGATGTACTTCGGCGTCGGCATCCAGAAGGTCAAGGCGCTGTTTCGCACCGCGCGCAAGCAGGCGCCCTGCATCATCTTCATCGATGAGATCGACGGCATCGGCAAGCGCGCCGAACAACAGCGCTCCAGCGACGCCGAGAGCAACCGCATCATCAACCAGTTCCTCGCGGAGATGGACGGCTTCGACGGCGCCAGTGGCGTGCTGGTGCTGGGCGCGACCAACTTTCCCAACTCGCTCGATCCGGCGCTGGTGCGCGAAGGCCGCTTCGACCGCTCGATTGCCGTCGGCCTGCCGGGACTCGCCGATCGGGAAGCGCTGTTCCGCCTGTACGCCGGCAAGATCCGGGCTGCGCAGGATCTGGATTTCGCTCAACTGGCGCGCAACACCGTCGGCCTGACGCCCGCCGCCATCGCCTATATCGCCAACCATGCCGCCCTGCTAGCCGCGCGTGGCGCAGCGAAGACAGTAACCATGGAGCACTTCGTCGACGCCGTGGAAACCTGCCGCATCGGCGAACAGCCATCGGGCGTCACGCCCATGTCGCCGAACGACCGCAAGCGCATCGCCGTGCATGAAGCCGGTCACGCGCTGGTCGCCGCCGCGCTGAAAGTGGGTCGCGTGGAAAAGGTCACCATCCTGCCGCGCGGTCAGGCGCTGGGCGTGACGCTGGTGACGCCGGTGGAGGACAAGCGTCTGCACATGGAGTCCGAGTTGCGCAACCGCATCCAGATGCTGCTGGCCGGCCGGGGCGCCGAACAGTTGTATTTTCATGAAGTGTCGTCCGGCGCCGGTCAGGATCTGCAGGAAGCCTCGAAGATCGCTCTGTCGATGGTCGGCGCGCTGGGCATGGGGCCGAACGGTTCGCTGCTAAGCCTGCAGGCGGTGCGCGACGCGCATATCGAATTCGATTCCGGCGAGTCGATTCGCGCCGCGGACAACCTGCTCAAGCAGCTGGACCGCGACTGCATGGCGCTTTTGCAGCGGCTCAAGCCGGCGCTGGACGAGGTCGCCGAACGCCTGCTGGCCGAGGAAACGGTGCCCGGTGAAGAGGTGCTGGCGGCCATCGAGCGCCTGCCCGAGCATCACCACGAGGCCAGCGTCAGTTCTATCATCGGCCACGCCATGAGCAGCATCGACCGCGTCGCGGCCAGTGCAATGGCGGACGCCCAATTCCTCGAATTGGCGCCGGTGGAACAGCCCGAAGACGACGGTCCGGGAATGGTCTGAAGAAGGCTGGGCAGGGTTCACGCACTGTGAGAACTGCCCAGCTTTTTCGTCTCCGAAAAAACGCGGGTTATGCCTGCCCCGCTTCGCGTTCAGCTGTCAGCGCTTTTCAATCGATAACCACCAGACGGTTCGGCAACTCGTTGCGCTCATGAGTGGCCGGCACGTGTTGTTCGAGCAACGAGCCGCACGCCTCGATACAGTTCAGAAACCCCTGAAGCACCTGCCCATTGCGCACGTCGTCAGTAAAATTCTCGACGATCGATTGCCAGGCGCTGTTGTCGATTCGGCTGGAAATTCCACGATCCACCAGAATCTCGACATAACGCTCGGCTTCGCAGACAAAGATCAGCATGCCGGTGCCGCCCTCGGTGTGGTGCAGATTCAGCTCTATGAATTGCCGACGCGCCAGGTTGCAGGCCCGCCAATGCCGGACCGAGCGTGGAATCAGCCGTGTGGTCAGGCTGGGAATCCGGAAGATCACCGCCAGCACGATGAACGTCAGCCACTGCACCAGCAGTAGCTGCCAGGCTGACAACCAGCCTGTGAAGAACAGCAACGCGCCGGGCAACAGCAAAGCGATCAGGCTGGCCCACAACAGCGGGATGTAGCGATAGTCATCGGCTTGCGCCGCCAGCACCGTCACCAGCTCGGCGTCGGTGCCACGCTCCACGCGCTCGATCGCCTCGGTTACTTGTTGCAGCTCGCTTTCGGTCAGTAGGGTCATTGCTCGTTCATCGTCGAGGTAGGTTCTCGTTGTGTTGATCTAGGGCCAGATTTTCAGTCACCAGCCACCCGAGGCGCCGCCGCCACCGAAGCCGCCACCTCCGCCGCCAAAACCACCTCCACCAAAACCGCCACCGCCGAAGCCACCGCCGCGCCCCATACCGCCTAGCAAGGCGCCGAGCAGCAAAGCCTTGCGACCACCGCCCCGGCCGCCCCGGCCGCCGCCGATGACGAAGATGGCCACCAGCATCAGGAAGAAGCCGAGGATGCCGAGCCCGCCAGGTTCCTGCGCGCCCATGGGCATCGCTGGGCGCATGGCCGCGCTCTGCAGCGGGTCGCCACCGAGCACCTGCACCATCGCGGCGGCGCCTTCGCTGATGCCGCGGGCGAAATCGCCCTGCTGGAAGGCCGGCGCGATGATGCCGTTGATGATCATTGAGGATTGCGCATCGGTCAGCCTGCCTTCGAGGCCGTAGCCGACTTCGATGCGAATCCTGCGGTCATCACGCGCGACGATCAGCAGTGCGCCGTTGTCCTCGCCCTGCTGCCCGATGCCCCATGCACGGCCGAGCTGCACGCCGAATTCCTCGATGCTGCGGCCTTGCAACTTCGGTACCGTGACCACCACCACCTGCTCGCTGGTGGCCTGTTCATGGGCGGCGAGCATGCTGGTCAGGCGAGCTTCGGTCTGGGGGTCGAGCAGCTCGGCCTGGTCCACCACCCTGCCGGTCAGCGTCGGCAACTCGGCGTCCTGGGCGAAGACGCTGCCGCAGATCAGCAGCAGCGGGAGTAGCAGTAGCCTGATGCTCATTCAAACTGCACTTGCGGCGCCTGATCAGCGTTCTCGGCGGTGGCCTCGAAGTTCTCGCGAATCGGCATGTCGCTGTACATCAGGGTGTGCCAGATGCGACCGGGGAAGGTACGAATCTCGGTGTTGTAGCGTTCGACCGCCGCGATGAAGTCGCGCCGCGCCACGGCGATGCGGTTTTCCGTGCCTTCGAGCTGCGACTGCAGGGCAAGGAAGTTCTGGTTCGACTTCAGTTCCGGGTAGCGCTCGGACACCATCATCAGCCGGCTCAGAGCGCCGGTCAGCTGGTTCTGCGCCTGCTGGAACTGCTGCAGCTGTTCGGGATTGTTCAGCGTATTGGCGTCGACCTGGATCGACGTCGCCTTGGCTCGCGCCTCGACCACAGCGGTCAGGGTTTCCTGCTCTTGGCGGGCGAAGCCCTTGACCGTCTCGACCAGGTTCGGGATCAGGTCGGCACGGCGTTGGTACTGGTTTTCCACCTGGGCCCAAGCCGATTTCACCTGCTCGTCATACTGGGGAATATTGTTGATGCCGCAGCCGGCCAGCAGCCAGGACATGAACAGGACAACCAACAGTTGCCCGGTGATTCGATAGCGCTGCATCTGCATGATTCGCTCGTCCGCTCAAGATTTGAGTACCTAAATAGGGATAGTCAGACGGCGGCAGAGTTCAGCGAGCGTAAGGTTCGGCTTGTTAGATGGGCTTAGATCACTCCGTCCCGCCGCAGAGACGCAACCTGCTCCGGAGCCAGGCCCAGCAATCGCTGCAGCAGCGCCTCGCTGTGTTCGCCCAACAGCGGTGGTGCCTTGCGATAGTCCACAGGCGACTCGGACAGGCGGATCGGGCTCGCCACCTGCGGCACGCTGCCCGCCAGCGGATGTGGTATCTCCAACCGTAAACCGCGCGCCTGGACGTGCGGATCGGCGAACACCTGCGCGACGTCATTGATCGGTCCACAGGGCACGCCAGCGCGTTCAAGTTCCGCCACCCAATCGGCGGTGGTACGGAACACCGTGACCTGGCGAATCATCGGAATCAGCTCAGCCCGGTTCGCAACCCGTGCCTTGTTGCTGGCGAAACGCGGGTCATCGGCCCACTCGGGACGCCCGGCCACATCTGCGAACTTGCGGAACTGCCCGTCGTTGCCGATGGTGAGGATGATGTCGCCGTCAGCCGTGGGGAAGTCCTGATACGGCACGATGTTCGGATGGGCATTGCCCATGCGCTTGGGCGCGACGCCGGTGGTCAGGTAGTTCATCGCCTGATTGGCCAGGCAGGCGACCTGCACGTCCAGCAGCGCCAACTCGACGTGCTGGCCGACGCCGCTCTGCTCGCGATGGTTGAGCGCGGCCAGCACCCCAACGGTGGCATAGAGGCCGGTGAGAATATCGGTCAGCGCCACGCCGACCTTGACCGGCCCGGCGCCCTCGTCGGCATCGCTGCGGCCGGTCAGGCTCATCAGTCCGCCGAGGCCCTGGATCATGAAGTCGTAGCCGGCGCGCTGGGCATAGGGACCGTCACGGCCGAAACCAGTGATCGAGCAGTAGATCAGTTGCGGGTTGATCGCCTTGAGGCTTTCATAGTCCAGCCCGTAAGCAGCCAGCCCGCCGACCTTGAAGTTCTCCAGCAACACATCGCACCCAGCCACCAACTCACGAATGATCCGCTGGCCTTCTGGCTGGGTGAAATCCAGGGTCAGCGACTCCTTGTTGCGGTTGGCCGACAGGTAATAGGCGGCCTCCGAGGTGTTCTCGCCCTGTTGGTCTTTCAGATACGGCGGCCCCCAGTGACGGGTATCGTCGCCCGTACCGGGCCGCTCGACCTTGATTACCTCCGCGCCCAGATCACCAAGAATCTGTCCGCACCAAGGACCGGCTAGCACGCGGGACAGATCCAGTACGCGGATATGGGAAAGGGCGGCGGGCATAGATATCTCTCGGGTACAAATAAGATAGAGCGGATCGGCGTTTGCGTAGGAGCGAGCTTGCTCGCGAATGGCTGTGCGCGCTCTTCGCGAGCAAGCTCGCTCCTACAGGTCATCGCTTAAAAAAACGCCTGAATCCCCGTTTGCGCCCGACCGAGAATCAGCGCATGCACGTCATGGGTGCCCTCGTAGGTGTTCACCACTTCAAGATTGACCAGATGGCGCGCCACACCGAATTCGTCGCTGATGCCGTTGCCGCCGAGCATATCGCGGGCCAGACGGGCCACGTCCAGCGCCTTGCCGCAACTGTTGCGCTTCATGATCGAGGTGATTTCCACGGCAGCGGTGCCCTCGTCCTTCATCCGGCCCAGGCGCAGGCAACCTTGCAAGGCCAAGGTGATCTCGGTCTGCATGTCGGCAAGCTTCTTCTGGATCAGCTGATTGGCGGCCAATGGACGGCCGAACTGCTGGCGATCCAGGGTGTACTGACGCGCGGTGTGCCAGCAGAACTCGGCGGCGCCCAGTGCACCCCAGCTGATGCCATAGCGGGCGGAGTTGAGGCAGGTGAACGGACCCTTCAGGCCGCGCACATCGGGGAACGCATTTTCTTCGGGGCAAAACACGTTGTCCATCACGACCTCGCCGGTGATCGAGGCGCGCAGGCCGACCTTGCCGTGGATCGCCGGTGCGCTCAGACCTTCCCAGCCTTTTTCCAGCACGAAACCACGAATGGCGCCCTCGTCGTCTTTGGCCCAGACCACGAAGACGTCGGCGATGGGGCTGTTGGTGATCCACATCTTGCTGCCGCTGATGCGATAACCGCCCTCGACTTTCTTCGCCCGGGTCACCATCGAACCCGGATCGGAGCCGTGGTTCGGCTCGGTCAGGCCGAAGCAGCCGATGTATTCGCCGCTTGCCAGCTTGGGCAGGTATTTCTGCTTGGTTTCTTCGTTGCCGAACTCGTTGATCGGCACCATCACCAGCGAAGACTGCACGCTCATCATCGAGCGGTAGCCCGAATCGATGCGTTCCACCTCGCGGGCGATCAGGCCGTAGCAGACGTAATTCAGGCCGCTGCCGCCGTAGGCTTCGGGAATAGTCGCGCCGAGCAAACCAGTTTCGCCCATCTCGCGGAAGATCGCCGCGTCGGTCCGCTCGTGGCGGAAGGCCTCCAACACCCGCGGCGCCAGCTTGTCTGCCGCGAACTGCTGGGCGCTGTCACGCACCATGCGCTCCTCTTCCGTCAATTGCTGGTCGAGCAATAGCGGGTCGATCCAGTTGAAGCTTGCCTTGGCGGTCATGAGCGAATCCTCGGACGTTTTATTGTGTTCCGGTAGAAGCTGCTGTGCCCCTACGGGGAACGAATGTCAGAGAGGCTAGGCCGGTAGTCGCCGTCGGGCAACCGACGATTTCGCACCTACCTGTGCGCGTCCCTCACTTCGGGATATCATTCTTGCCCTCAGATGCACGAATACATGAGATTTCCGCATGCGTCGCAAAATTCCCAGTACTGCAGCCCTGGTCGCTTTCGAAGCGGCCGCGCGTCATCAAAGCTTCACCCGTGCCGCCGAAGAGCTGGCCTTGACCCAGAGCGCCATCTGCCGCCAGATCGGTGGACTGGAGGAATTTCTCGGGCTGGCGCTGTTTCGCCGCTCGCGGCGCGGCGTGCAACTGACCGAGGCAGGGCAATCCTATGCGCGGCGCATCGCCGCGCAACTGGATGCGGTGGAACGCGACACTCTCTCGGTGATGGGTCAGCAGGGCGCGATGAGCCTCGAACTCGCCGTGGTGCCCACCTTCGGCACTCAGTGGCTGGTGCCCCGATTGAAGGATTTCCAGGCGCGGCATCCGCAGATCAGCCTCAACCTGACCAACCGCACCCGGCCGTTCCTTTTCGCCGATACCGATTTCGACGCCGCCATCTATTTCGGCGATGCCGATTGGTCCGGCACCGAGGCACACTTCCTCATGCCTGAGGATTTACAGCCGGTCTGCAGCCCTGCGCTGCTTCACGGCGGTGAGCCGCTTGATGCCGAAGCCCTGGCCAGGATGCCACTGCTGCAGCAGAGCACCCGGCCCTATGCCTGGCGGCAGTGGTTCGATTCGCTGGGGATGAAAGTCGCCCGCGACATGACCGGGCCGCGATTGGAGTTGTTCTCGATGCTGGCCCAGGCGGCGGAGCATGGGATGGGAGTGGCGCTGATTCCGCCGTTTCTGATCCAGCGGGAGTTGGCTGAAGGGCGGTTGGTGATGGCGCACCCGCATGCGTATCGCAGTGGGACGCAGGGGTATTACCTGATGATTCCGGAGCGGAAGGTGGAGGCGGCGGGGTTGGTGGCGTTTCGGGAGTGGTTGGTGGGTGAGGCGCGGGTTTGGGCCGGCGGCGCAAGGGGCTGATTTCGGAGCTAGCTGGGAATTGGGTTTCGCCCCGCTGGGCGAGTCACTTTTTCCAAACGCGGAAAAAGTAACCAAAAACGCTTGCCCCTGCATACGGCCCCGGCTACGCCGGGGTTCCCTCGCTTCATCGCTGCTCCGGGGGCCGGCGTACAAGGGCCATCCATGGCCCTTTACGCCTCTCGCGGCATCCATGCCGCTCGCTCCCCTACACAGCGACTCCACTCGGCCTCCTGAAAGGGGCGTTTGGTGTCGCCTGTTAGTTCGTGCAAAGAAAGAGCAAAAGAACAAAAGAGCAAATATGGCCTTTCACACGACTCGGACTCCCTTCCCCTTCAGGAGGCCGATCGCAGGCGTTGCGCAGGGGGTTGCGAGGCAAGACGCCGAGCGAGGAGTGATGGATGGCCCTTCGCGAGGGGCGCCTAGCTCGACCTCCGGAGCGACGCCGGCATGGGTCTTTGCGAAGCAAAACCAGGATGTAGGGGGGCGATTTCTTTTGCTTACTTTTCTTTGCGCCGGGCGGCGATCCGCAAACAAAGAAAAGTAAGACGCCGTGCGAGGCGCAATCTGTAGCCCGCACCGAAGAAAGCGCGACGTGTATGCAGGCAACCAAATGCCTAGTTCAGTCGCGGCAACGCCGTCCCTATGACTACTTCTTCTTGCGGGGTTTCAAATACTTGGTCAGCCCCTGAAACCACATCACCAACACTGGGTTGCCTTGGATCTGGATGTCTTTGTTCTGGATGCCCTGCATGAAGGCCAGCTGCTTGTTCTTGGCATTCATGGTGGCGAAGCCATAGGCACTGTCCTTGAAGCCGATGGCAAAAGCCGGCTCCGCGGCGGGAGCGCCCTTGCTGGTGATGCGCTGATCCTTGACGACATAATGCCGCGCTACCTTGCCGTCCAGTGTATGCAATTGGAAGGTCAGGTCCTTGTCGCCCAGCTGCTGCTGGAAATCGGGATTGGTACGGCTGGCCTTGGCCATCAGGCGGCCCAGCATCCAGAGAAGAAAACGAAATTTCATGAATTTGCCGACCGTTAGCGAAAGGTGTCGCATTGTAGCGACTGATCGGAGCAGCGGAAGTGCGGGAACAGCTGGGTCCGGAGCGGACCGGCGGGTCAGGCTGACCCGGAGCCGCTCGGGCCCCGGGCAGCGCGTATCAGTTGATCGCGTCTTTCAGCATCTTTCCCGGCTTGAACGCCACGGTATTGCTGGCCCTGATGGTGACGGGCTCGCCCGTTTGCGGGTTCTTGCCCGTACGGGCGCCTCGGTGGCGTTGCACAAAAGTACCGAAACCAACCAAGGTCACGCTGTCCTTGCGGTTGAGCGCGTTGGTGATTTCATCAAGTACGGCGTTGAGTACACGATTGGCCTGATCCTTGGTGAGATCGGCTTTATCTGCGATAGCGGCAGCGAGTTCCGGTTTACGCATGGGTAGCCTCTGACTTTTTTGTTTTTGTATTCGCTGTTTCCAAACAGCGTTCCGAGCACTGCAACAGCTCTACGCTGCGGCAGTGCCACTGGGAGCATGGCACGCTGCTAGCACTCGCGCCAGCCCCCGCCAGCGCTTTACCGAGTCATTCAGAAGACTTTAACGACAGAAGCTGAGGCACTTCCGCCAAGACCGGCGGCAGCTGCTTATTCAAGTCCAGACGCTCCCGCACGGCCGCCCCGGTCAGCGCGTAACCCAACAGATTGCCATCGATGCCGCGGAATAGAGCCTTGAGGTCGCTGCCCTCGCCTTCCACACTCCAATGCCCGTCGCTGCCAGCCGCCGGCGGTGATACCACCAGAGGACAAACCGGAGTTTTCACCGTAATCGGCATCGGTCCGTAAGCCACCGAGGTCGGCTTGCCGGAAAGCGTTTGTGCAAGCGCGCGCACGCCGCTCATCAAGGGCATCACGTACAGCAGATTGAGCCCGCCGACCTCAGCGCAATCCCCCAGCGCGTAGACGTGGTTGGTAGAGGTCTGCAGCATCCGGTCAACGGTAATACCGCGATTGACCTTGAGCCCTGCAGCAGCCGCGAGTTCGGTGCGTGGGCGCAGGCCAACGGCGCTCACCACCAGATCGCAGCTCAACCGCTGGCCGTCCGACAGCTGCGCTTCGAGGGCATCGCCACTCCGGTCCAGACGTTCCAGCACCGGGCCAAGGTGAAAGCGCGCGCCCAGCGACTCCAGCCCTCGCTGCACGGCCGCCGCAACGTCCACCGGAAGCAACGACGGCATGATCTGTTCGCAGGGTGCGACCAATTCCACCTCGTACCCACCGTGCAGCAGGTCATTGGCAAATTCACAGCCGATCAGCCCGGCGCCGACGATCAGTACACGTTGCTTGCCTCTGGCAGCCTCACGGAAGCGGCCGTAGTCGAGCAGATCGTTGATCGGGAAGATGGCGTCCTGTGCATCGCCTGCGATTGGCACCTGAATCGTCTGCGCGCCCCAGGCGAGTACCAAATCGCAATAGGGCACCGGCTCGTTGCCAATCCACACGCGGCGATTGTCCGGGTCGAGGCGTGTTACCCGCGTATGGGTGCGGATCTCGGCGTTGAGCTGGATGGCCATCTGCCCGGCGCTCAACATGCCGAGGGCATCGGCGTCCTTGTTCATGGCGAAACCGGTGGACAGCATTGGCTTGGAATAGGACCGACCGTCATCGGCGGTGATCAGCAGCAGCGGCGTCTCGCTGTCGTGCTTGCGGAACTCCCGCGCCAGGTTGTAGCCCGCCAGGCCGGTGCCGATGATGACCAGCGGCGCGTCCGGCATGCCTTTAGTGTTCGATTCGTTCATATCAGCCAATCGCGATCATTTCGAAATCCATCTTGCCCACGCCGCAATCGGGGCACAGCCAGTCTTCAGGCACATCTTCCCAGGCGGTCCCGGGTGCAATGCCTTCGTCCGGCCAGCCTTCGGCTTCGTCATAGATGAATCCGCATACCACGCATTGCCACTTTCTCATCGTTCACCTCGATCATTTTCGGTTGCGCTGCACGCTATACCAGAACGCTGCGATCCACCAAACCCTGGAGTCCCGTCGATAGACCATCGGCCGGCTAAGGATCTCAGCACGAAACAAAACGGGCGGCCTAAGCCGCCCGTTCGGGTCCCTGTACGCCTTTAACTGGCGCTAGCGATTCCCGACAGCGGATCGGTGATACCCATCACATAGAAGCCGATGAGACCGATGGTGCCGGCCAGGATGAGGTAATACAGGGTCGGCAGCATGGTCTTGCGCAGGGTCACGCCTTCGCGCCCCAGCAGGCCCACGGTTGCCGAAGCCGCTACCACGTTGTGGATGGCAATCATGTTGCCCGCCGCGGCGCCCACCGACTGCAGTGCCACCATCAGCGCACCGGAGAGGCCCAACAGGCCCGCGGTGTTGAACTGGAACTGCGACAGCATCAGGTTGGACACGGTATTGGAGCCGGCGATGAAGGCGCCCAGGGCGCCAACCGCTGGGGCGAAGAACGGATACACATCGCCCACACTGCTGGCCACCAGCTGCGCCATGGCCACTGGCATGGAAACCAGGTCCGAGCCGTTGACGCCGGAGTTGATCAGGATCCGCACCATGGGGATGGTGAAGATCAGCACGAAGCCAGCACCGAGCAGCGTCTTGCTCGATTCGGAAATCGCCGCGCCTAGTTCGCCGGCCTTCATCCGGTGCAGGAAGAAAGTGACCAGCACCACCATGCAGAGAATGCCGCCCGGCAGGAACAGCGGCTCCAAGGTGCCGGACACGCCGGTTTCACCGAGGATGTCCCTCCAGCCGAAGCTGACCGACATCAGCGCCGCCTTGACGTCTGGGAAGACTCGCGAGATCACCAGGAAGGCGGCGAGCAGCAGGTACGGGGCCCAGGCCATCGGCACGGAGATGGGCGTCTTGCCAGCCACATCCTCGATCTTCATCTCGATCTTGCCCATCCAGTCGGCAGGCCACTCGCTGGCCGGGGCGAAGTCCCAGGTTTCCTTCGGCAGCAGGAAGCCAGCCTTGGCAGCCGGCACAACGATGGCCAGACCCACCAGGGCGCCGATCATCGAGGGGAATTCCGGGCCGAGGAAGACGCCGGCGGCGGCATAGGGAATAACAAACGCCAAGCCCGTGAAGATCGCGAAAGGCGCCATCGCCAGCCCTTCGGACCAGGATTTTTTGCGCCCGAAATAGCGGGTCAGGATGCACAACATGATCAGCGGCATGAGGATGCCGCACAGCGCATGGATGATCGCGACGCGCGAGAATATCAGGTGGAAGAAGACCTCCCAGTTACTGCCCACCGCCGCCAGCTGCGCGCCGATACCAGTCTGATCGAGGCCGCCACCGACCCCGACAATGATCGGTGTACCGACAGCACCGAAGGAAACCGGCGTGGACTGCACCATCATGCCCATCACCACCGCGGCCAGTGCCGGGAAGCCCAGCGCAACCATCAGCGGCGCAGCCACCGCAGCTGGCGTACCGAAGCCCGAGGCGCCCTCGATGAAGCAACCGAACAGCCAGGCCACGATCAGCGCCTGTACGCGCCGGTCAGGGCTGATGTTGGAAAAGCCCCGGCGAATCGCGGCGATGCCACCGGAATGCTTGAGGGTGTTGAGGAGAAGGATGGCGCCGAAGATGATCCAGAGGATCGCGGCAGTGAGAATCAGGCCTTGCAGCGTGGAAGCCAAGACCCGGTTGAAGGTCATGTCCCAGGCCAGCAGGCCGATCAGCGCGGTAAGCACGAATACCAGCGGCATCGCGTACTTGGCCGGCCAGCGAAAGCCGATCAACAGTACGCCCGCCAACACCAGTGGCACGAAGGCCAGTATGGACAGCAGTGTCTGACTCATTGTTGGGTTCCTTGTTTTTTGTTGTGAACCACTTCTTTCTCCGGGAAACCCCGGCGCCCCGCATGGATGTCATAGCCTCATGTCATCCAAAGGTGCTGGCCGACCGGTAAGTCGACCCGCCCCCCATGCTCGAAAGCCCCGGATGCCTTTCAGCGTCCGGGGCTTACAAATTACGCCAATGGCCGGCTTAAGCCAGCCATCAGCAATCTCCTGAATATCCTCAAACTCAGCTCTGCTGCTTGAAGCGCTGGCGCCAGGCATGCAACAGCGGTTCGGTATAGCCGCTGGGCTGCTCGCGACCCTTGAAGACTAGGTCACAGGCCGCCTGGAATGCAGCGGATTGTGCATAGTCGGCAGCCATCGGACGGTAGAGCGGATCGCCTGCGTTCTGCTGATCGACCACCTTGGCCATGCGCTCCAGGGTTTCGCGAACCTGGGCCTCGCCGACCACTCCGTGGTGCAGCCAGTTGGCCAGGTGCTGGCTAGAGATACGCAGGGTGGCGCGGTCTTCCATCAGGCCGACATCGTGGATGTCCGGCACCTTGGAGCAACCGACGCCCTGCTCGACCCAGCGCACCACGTAGCCGAGGATGCCCTGGCAGTTATTGTCCAGTTCCTGCTGGATCGCCTCAGTGCTCCAGTTACGGTCCGTTGCCACCGGAATGGTCAGCAGATCATTGGTCAGCTGCTCGCGTTCGCTGGCCAGGTCGATCTTCTCCAGCTCGGCCTGTACCGCCTGCACGTCTACCTGGTGGTAGTGCAGTGCGTGCAGGGTGGCGCCGGTCGGCGACGGAACCCAGGCGGTGTTAGCGCCGGCCTTGGGATGGGCGATCTTCTGCTCCAGCATGGCGGCCATCAGGTCCGGCATGGCCCACATGCCCTTGCCGATCTGCGCCTTGCCACGCAGGCCGCAGTTCAGGCCGACCAGCACGTTGTTGCGCTCGTAGGCCTGGATCCAGGCGGTGCCCTTCATGTCGCCTTTGCGCAGTACGGCGCCGGCTTCCATGATGCTGTGCATCTCGTCGCCGGTGCGGTCGAGGAAGCCGGTGTTGATGAACGCCACGCGGTTCTGCGCAGCGCCGATGCAGGCCTTGAGGTTGACGCTGGTGCGGCGCTCCTCGTCCATGATGCCTACCTTGAGTGCATGGCGCGGCAGGCCGATCAGGTCTTCGACACGACCGAACAGCTCGTCGGCGAAGGCCACTTCGGCCGGGCCGTGCATTTTCGGTTTGACGATGTAGACGCTGCCGGTGCGCGAGTTACCCTTGCGCTGCAGGTCATGTTTGGCGATCAGACTGGTGACTACGCCGTCGAGGATGCCTTCCGGGATCTCGTGGCCTTCGCCGTCGATAATCGCCGGGTTGGTCATCAGGTGGCCGACGTTACGGATGAACAGCAGCGAGCGACCGTGCAGCTTCAGACTGGAACCATCGACGGCGGTGTATTCGCGATCAGCATTGAGCTGACGGGTCATCGCCCGGCCGCCCTTCTGGAAGGTATCGGTCAGATCACCCTTCATCAGGCCCAGCCAGTTGCGATAGACCAGCACCTTGTCGTCGGCATCGACGGCGGCGGTGGAGTCTTCGCAATCCATGATGGTGGTCACGGCGGCTTCGATCAGCAGGTCCTTGACGCCTGCAGGGTCGGTCTGGCCGATAGGGCTGTTCGGATCGATCTGGATCTCGATGTGCAGGCCGTTGTTCTTCAGCAGTACGGCGGTGGGCTCGACGGCCTCGCCCTGATAGCCGAGAAACTTCTCCGGCTGCTCGAGGCCGGTGACGCTGCCGTTTTCCAGGGTGACCTTGAGCTGGCCATCCTGCACACGGTAGTTGGTCGCATCGGCGTGGCTGCCTTCGGCCAGCGGTGCGGCCTGGTCGAGCACGTTGCGGGCGAAGGCGATGACCTTGGCGCCGCGAACTTCGTTGTAGCCCGGGCCTTTCTGCGCGCCGTTCTCTTCGCTGATGGCGTCGGTGCCGTAGAGCGCGTCATACAGCGAGCCCCAGCGGGCGTTAGCGGCGTTCAGCGCGTAGCGGGCGTTGCCGATGGGCACCACCAGCTGCGGGCCGGCCTGGGTGGCGATCTCGCTGTCGACGTTGCTGGTGCTGATCTTCACCTCGCCCGGCTCGGGCTGCAGGTAGCCAATGGATTCGAGGAAGGCGCGGTAAGCCGGCATGTCGTTGATCGGGCCGGGATTGGCCTTGTGCCAGTTGTCCAGCTCAACCTGCAGACGATCGCGCTCGGCGAGCAGCGCGCGGTTCTTCGGCGCCAGGTCATGGACCAGCTTATCGAAGCCGCTCCAGAAGGCGGAGGCTTCTACGCCAGTGCCGGCCAGCACTTCGTCTTCGATGAAACGCTGCAGGTTGGCCGCAACTTGCAGGCGGCCCAGGGTTACACGCTCGGTCATTAGATGTTCTCCTTTTCCCTGAATCAGTTGTTGACGGCGGCGACGCCCGCTTTAGCGACCTGCGCATCCTGCGTGGCGGTGACGCCGGAGACGCCGACCGAACCGATCACCTGACCATCGACGATCACCGGCACGCCGCCTTCCAGCGAGCAAACTACCGGGGCGGACAGGAAGGCGTTGCGGCCGCCGTTGACCATGTCCTCATAGCCCTTAGTTTCGCGACGACCGACCGCGGCGCTGCGCGCCTTCTCGGTGGCGATGTAGGCGGCGATCGGCGCACAACCATCGAGACGCTCCAGGGCCAGCGGGTGGCCGCCGTCATCGGCAACCACAATGGTCACGGCCCAGCCATTGTTCTGCGCTTCGCTACGCGCGGCGGCGAGGATGGCGGTTACTTCGGTCTGGGTCAGTACGGCTTTGGTTTTCATCTCGATTCTCCTGTCTTCGTAATTCGTTTATTCACTGCGCTATCCGGAAACCGGTCGGCGTAGGGTGGGCCTGCTTTAGCTCATCGCCTCTTCGACAATCTCGATCCAATGCCGCACCGGTGTGCGACCGGCACCGTCGAGGTGGGTCTGACAGCCGATATTGGCGGTGACGATCACTTCCGGTTTGCCACTTTCCAACGCGGTCAGCTTGTTGTCGCGCAACTGCTTGGATAGCTCAGGCTGGGTGATCGAGTAGCTGCCGGCCGAACCGCAGCACAGATGCGCATCTGGCACCGCGGTGAGCTGGAAGCCCAGCCGGGTGAGCACGTCTTCGACCGCGCCATTCAGCTTTTGTGCATGTTGCAAGGTGCAGGGGCAATGGAACGCCATGCGCTTGTCGGCCTTGACGTTCAGCCGCTCGAGTTCGGCGCTGCGCATGACCTCCACCAAGTCCTTAGCCAACGCACTGACTCGGGCAGCCTTGACCGCGTAAGCCGGGTCATCCCGCAGCAGATGGCCGTAATCCTTGATGAAGGCACCGCAGCCACTAGCCGTCTGCACGATGGCTTCGGCGCCGCCTTCGATGGCGGGCCACCAGGCGTCGATGTTGCGTCGGGCACGGTCTAGCCCGGCCTGCTGGGCGTTCAGGTGGTAATCCACGGCACCGCAGCAACCGGCTTCGCGTGCCGTGCTGACGCTGATACCGAGACGATCCAATACCCGCGCGGTAGCGGCATTGGTGTTCGGCGACAGGCTCGGCTGTACGCAGCCTTCGAGCATCAGCACGCGCCGTGCATGCATGACCTGCGGGCGCGGCTTGGCCGGAGTGACCTGGCGCGGCATGTGCGAGCGCAGCGTGGCTGGCATCAGCGGACGCAGCGCATTGCCGGCGCCAAGCAGCGCCTTGAAAAGCCCCGGACGCGGAATCACGTTGCGCAGACCGGTGCGTAGCAAGCGTTCACCCGTTGAGCGCTGCACCTGCTGCTCCATGAAGTCGCGGCCGATATCCAGCAGGTTGTGGTATTGCACGCCGGACGGGCAGGTGGTCTCGCAGTTGCGGCAGGTCAGGCAACGGTCCAGGTGGGTCTGGGTGCTTTCGGTGACTTCGCCGCCTTCGAACATCTGCTTCATCAGGTAGATGCGCCCGCGCGGGCCATCGAGCTCATCACCCAGCAGCTGGTAGGTTGGGCAAGTAGCGTTGCAGAAACCACAGTGCACGCAAGAACGCAGAATGCTCTCGGCTTCCTCGGCACGCGGCAGCTTCTTCGCGGCTTCGCTGAGATTGGTTTGCATATCAGACCTCGGAATACAGTCGGCCGGGGTTGAAGATCCCCTGCGGGTCAAGCGCCGTCTTGAGCTGGCGGTGGTAACGCAGCAACGGTTCGCCCAATGGTTGGAACGGGCTGGCGGTGGCACCGGCAGTGAAGCAGATGGCGTGACCGCCAACTTCGCCCGCGATTGCGCGGATAGTCTGCGCATCGGCATCGGATTTCAGCCAACGCTGAGCGCCCGCCCAGTCGATCAGCTGCTCGCCAGGGAGCGCCAATACAGGCGTATTGGTTGGCAGCGACAGGCGCCACAGCGACCGCGCATCGGCGAAAAAGCTCAGCCGTTGTTCGCGCAGATCGTTCCAGTAGCTGGCGTCCAGAGGCTCGCCACCGATACGATCGCAGGCGGCATTGACCGATCCTTCACCGCCTTCAAGGCGTAGATGCAGCGCTTGGCCGTCATAGCTCGCGGCGGTAATGGGCACCGGTTGCTGGCCCCATTCGGCAAGCTTGAGGAGCGCGTGGTCGGCCGACATCTCGACCCGCAGGTTGCGGCACAGGCGTGGCTTGGGCAGCACTTTCAGCGACACCTCGGTAAGCACGCCAAGGCAGCCAAAGCTGCCGGCCATCAGGCGCGACAGGTCATAGCCGGCGACGTTCTTCATCACCTCGCCGCCAAAGCGCAAATGCTTGCCGTGGCCGGTAATCACCCGCGAACCCAGCACGAAATCGCGCACCGAGCCGGACCAGGGCCGACGCGGACCTGACAGACCGGCAGCGATCATGCCGCCGACCGTGGCGCCGTCGGTGAAATGCGGCGGCTCGCAAGGCAGCATCTGCCCAGCTTCGTCCAGGGCCGCTTCCAGCTCCGCCAGCGGCGTGCCGGCACGAGCCGTGATCACCAGCTCGGTCGGGTCATAGCTGACAATGCCGCGGTGCGTGCGGGTATCAAGCAACTCGCCCTCGACGGGGCGACCGAGAAACGCTTTGCTACCGCCACCCTGAATACGCAGCGGAGTATTACTGGCCAACGCCTGGTTGACCTGATCGAGCAGCTGCTGGCTGTCGTCGAAGGAAACGGTCATCAGAAGCGCTCCAATTCGGGGAAGGGCAACTGCCCGCCGTGCACATGCATGCCGCCGAATTCGGCGCAGCGGTGCAGGGTCGGAATGTTCTTGCCGGGGTTGAGTAGGCCACTGGGATCGAATGCAGCTTTTACCGCGTGGAACAGGGTCAGCTCGTCGGCGTTGAACTGGGCGCACATCTGATTGATCTTCTCGCGGCCGACACCGTGCTCACCGGTGATCGAGCCGCCGACCTTGACGCAGAGTTCAAGGATTTTGCCGCCCAATGCTTCGGCGCGTTCCAGCTCGCCTTCGGTATTGGCATCGAAGAGGATCAGCGGGTGCATATTGCCGTCACCAGCGTGAAACACGTTGGCTACGCGCAGACCGTATTCGTCCGACAGATCGGAAATACCCTTAAGCACGCCCGGCAGCTCGCGACGTGGAATGGTGCCATCCATGCAGTAATAGTCCGGCGAGATACGCCCGACCGCCGGGAAGGCATTCTTGCGCCCGGCCCAGAACTTGACTCGCTCAGCTTCGTCCTTGGCCAGCCGCACTTCGGTGGCGCCGGCCAGTTTGAGGACTTCGCTGACGCGCGCGCAGTCGTCAACGACGTCAGCCTCTACACCGTCCAGTTCGCAGAGCAGGATCGCCTCGGCATCCACCGGGTAACCAGCGCGGATGAAGTCTTCGGCCGCGCGGATCGAGAGGTTGTCCATCATCTCCAAGCCGCCGGGGATGATGCCGGCAGCGATGATGTCGCCTACCGCACGCCCGGCCTTCTCCACCGAGTCGAACGCAGCCAGCAGGACCTTGGCCACTTGCGGCTTGGGCAGCAGCTTGACGGTCACCTCGGTAACGATCCCGAGCATGCCCTCGGAGCCGGTGAACAGCGCCAGCAGGTCGAAGCCGGGCGAATCCAGCGCATCGGAGCCGAGCACCATGCGCTCGCCCTCGACGGTGAGAATTTCCACCTTGAGCAGGTTGTGCACGGTCAAACCGTATTTCAGGCAGTGCACGCCACCCGCGTTCTCGGCAACGTTGCCGCCGATGGAGCAGGCGATCTGCGAGGACGGATCGGGCGCGTAATAAAGGTCGAAGGGCGCCGCAGCCTGGGAAATCGCCAGATTGCGCACACCGGGCTGGACGCGGGCGAAGCGACCGGCCGGGTCGACTTCAAGAATCTTGTTGAAACGCGCCATCACCAGCAGGATGCCCTGCTCCAACGGCAGCGCGCCGCCGGAAAGACCAGTACCGGCACCGCGGGCGACGACCGGTACGCCTCGCTTGTGGGCGATCTTCAGTAATGTCTCGACCTGCTCGATGCGCTCGGGCAACACCACCAGCATCGGCGTCGTGCGGTAGGCGGACAAGCCATCGCACTCGTAGGGCTTCAGGTCTTCGCCGCGATGGAGAATGTCCATGTCGGGCAGCTGCGCCTGCAACTCGGCGAGCAATGCCGCCTTGTCGACTTTGGGCAGTTCACCATCGACGCGTTCGTCGTAGAGAATATTCATGCAGTCGGTGCTCTTCATTGTTCACCGCCAGCACGGCCAGCTGCGGTGGTTTGCCGCATCATCGGCCCGCCCCGCTCCTTCGTCCATCGACAAAACCACTGGTCCTACCAGTTTCTTTCGATAGGCTCTCGATCTTTCTAGCCAAAACACCCGGATATCGGCGGCTTGCGCTTTTTTCCCGAGATCGGGGTTAGACTTTGGCCAAACTGGTCCTACCAGATGAGGAACTCCATGCTGATCGAAAATACTCAGGAACGTCGTCAACTGGCTGACGTGGTCGCCGAGCGGATCGAACGCTTGATCGTCGATGGCGTGCTCAAGGTCGGCCAGGCGCTGCCTTCCGAGCGCCGCCTGTGCGAAAAGCTCGGCATCTCGCGCTCGGCTCTGCGCGAAGGGCTACGCGTGCTGCGTGGCCGCGGCATCATCGAGACAGCACAGGGCCGTGGTTCGCACGTCGCCAAACTGTCCGGCGAACAGGATGCCAGCCCGCTGATGCACCTGTTCAACTCACAACCGCGAACGTTGTTCGACCTGCTCGAAGTACGCGCGCTGCTGGAAGGCGAGTCGGCACGGCTGGCGGCGCTGCGCGGCACCGACGCCGATTTCATCCTGCTACGCCGCCGTTACGAGGAAATGCTCGCCGCACACACCGAAGAGGCCGCCGATCCCCGCGAGCATGCGCGCCTCGATCACGCCTTCCATCTGGCGGTCAGCGAGGCCTCGCACAATCCGGTGCTGGTGCATACGCTGCAGTCGTTGACCGACCTGATGCTGTCCACCGTCTTCGCCTCGGTGAACAACCTCTACCATCGCCCCATGCAGAAGCGGCAGATCGACCGGCAGCATTCGCGGCTGTTTCATGCCATCACCGAACGTCTGCCGGACCAGGCCCAACGCGCCGCCCGCGACCACATCCACAGCATTCGCGACAACCTCAAGGAAATCGAGCAGGAAGAGCAGCGGCTGGTGCGGGCGACGATGCGGCTGGAGGGGTGGACCTAAAAAGCTTCAAGCCGCAAGAGAGTCCCTACCTTGCTTTGGCTTGCAGCTTGAGGCTCGTGGCTTGAAGCTGCTCTTCACCCCCCATGCTAGACTCCCCGCCTTTCTTGAACCGCACCCCACTAATGCCTGTGTCCGAATTTCACGACTGGCTGACCGCCGACCGACTCCCCGCACCGCTCGATCCGCTGCATCATGACTGGCTCTATGTCGACAAGGGTTCGCTGACCCGTCGCCTGACGTTGCTGGCCGAAGGCGCTTTCAGCGTGACGCCGCTGCGCGAGGGCTGGCAGGGCCTGCGCGATGACGAATGCGCGGCGCTGGGCGTGGCGCCGGGTAGTTCGGGTTGGGTGCGCGAGGTGTACCTGCGCGGGCACGGCGAGGCCTGGGTGTTTGCCCGCAGCGTGGCGGCGCGCAGTGCGCTGGAAGATTCCGGCTTCGATCTGCAGCGCCTAGGCAGCCGCTCATTGGGCGAACTGCTGTTCAGCGATCAGGCCTTCGCCCGAGGTCCGCTGGAAACCGTGCGCTATCCCGAGGCTTGGCTGCCCGAAGACTGTCGCCAACCACAACTCTGGGCCCGGCGGTCGAGTTTCAGCCGGGGCCAGCTGAGCGTGCTCGTCGCCGAAGTGTTTCTGCCTGCCCTGTGGCTGGTGGCGCAGCAAGATCGTTGAACAGCGGCAGCCAAAACCGCCATTTCGTTAGGAGACCGCCGATGTATCAAAAGCTTCTGCAATCGAGCAATCGCCTGCATCCGCGCGCCTGGGACTTCATCCAGCTGATGCGTCTGGAAAGGCCCATCGGCACCTACTTGTTGCTGTGGCCGACACTCTGGGCGCTGTGGATCGCCGGTGAAGGCTCGCCCGGCGTGAAGAACGTGGTGATCTTCGTGCTCGGCGTGATTCTCATGCGCGCCGCCGGCTGCGTGATCAACGACTTCGCCGATCGCAACTTCGACGGCCACGTCAGCCGCACCAAGGGCCGACCGTTGGCCACCGGCAAGGTCACACCGAAGGAAGCCTGGATCCTTTTCGCCATCCTCGTCGCCCTGAGCTTCGGCCTGGTGCTGCTGACCAACGCCGCCACCATCTGGCTGTCATTCGGCGCCCTCGGCGTCGCCGCGCTTTACCCCTTTATGAAGCGCTACACCTACTACCCGCAGGTGGTGCTGGGCGCTGCGTTTTCGTGGGGCATGCTGATGGCCTTCACCGCCGAGCGCGGCGAGCTGCCACCCGAAGCCTGGCTGCTGTTCATCGCCAACGTGGTCTGGACCGTGGGCTACGACACCTATTACGCCATGGCCGACCGCGAGGACGACCTGAAGATCGGCATTAAGTCCACCGCCATCCTCTTCGGCGAGGCTGACCGAATCATCATCGCCACCCTTCAGGGCCTCGCCCTGTTCTGCCTAGTCCTAGCCGGCGTGCGCTTCGAACTCGGCCAGTGGTTCCATCTCGGCCTGGTGATAGCCGCCTGCTGCTTCGTCTGGGAATTCTGGAAAACCCGCTCTCGAAAACCTCAGGTCTGCTTCAAGGCCTTTCTGCACAATCACTGGGCCGGGCTGGCCATCCTCGCGGGAATCATCCTCGACTACGCGACGCGCACATAAGAAAGCCCGTCGCGGCGCTGCCGGGACGGGCTTTTCACATCGCAGCACTCAGCCGTTCAGCACGCGCGCACCGGCCTCGGCGACCTGACCGTCCTGGCTTGGATGCATACCCGATACGCCAATGGCACCAACCACCCGACCGTCTTCGATCAACGGGATGCCGCCATCCATGAGGATGGCGTTATGCATCGACAGTAGACGCAACGTCGCCCCACCGCTGGCGAGCGTTTCCTCGAAACCCTTGGTGGCACGCTTGAAGGCCGCCGCGGTGGCCGCCTTGCGTTGGGCCACCTCGACGCTGCCATGCGTGGCGTGATCCATTCGCTGCAGCAGAACCAGATGACCACCGGCGTCGGTCACGGCGATAACCATTGCCCAGCCGTTGGCCTGCGCATGTGCACGTGCGGCTTCGACGACTCGGCTCGCCGTCTCCAGACTGATGGGCGGCCCGTAGGCCAGCGGGGGTATAGCAACCTGAGTATTCATTACGTGCTCCTCAAGGCATCGCCTGGCCGCCGTTCACGTCCAGCGTCTGGCCCGTGATATAGCCGCTGCAGGCGTGCGAGGCGAGGAACAGGTAAGCCGGGGCCATTTCCTCGGACGTACCGAATCGTCCGAGCGGGATGGTGGTATTCACCTGCGCGCGTGCGGAGTCATCTTTGTCGGCATGGAAAGCGGTGTCCACTGTACCCGGCGCAACCACGTTGAAACGGATGTTGTCACCGGCGAACTCGCGCACCCAGTTGCGCTGCACGTTATGCAGCCAAGCCTTGGAGGCGGCGTAGAGGCTCGCGCCGGGGCCGCCGCCGTTGTAGGCCGCAATGGAGCCGGTGGTGATCACCGATGTGCTCTGCCCGCCGGACTTGGCCGATTTACGCAGGTGCGGGATGGCTTCACGGGTTACCAGCAGCGCCGAGCGCAGGTTCACGTCAACCATGGCATCGAAGAAGGCATCGTCGATCTTCTCCAGCCCACGGCGCTCCAACAGCGCACCGGCATTGTTGATCAGCACATCCATGCCACCGAAACGCTCGACGAAGGCCGCAACGGTATCGATGCAGTCCTGACTGCGACTCAGGTCACCGACGAAGAATGCCGCCTCCCCGCCATGGGCGCAGAGTTCGGTCAGCAGCGCATCGAGATTTTCCGGCCGATTGCGTGCAGTGATACCGACCTTGGCACCGAGCGCAGCAAATGCCTTGGCGGTGGCCAGACCAATACCCATGGTGGCGCCGGTGATGAGGACGCGCTTGCCCTTGAGGTCGTTGAAATACATGGTTGCTCCTTAGTCAGTGAAAGCGGGACGGGGTGTGCGGTGCTCACGCCAAAGGCGCAAAAGCGGCGGCAGTAGCCAGACCGCGAGCGTGATCAGGGCCAAGGCAAGGGATACGGGACGCTCGAAAAAGGCCAGGAAGCTGCCGTTCGAACGCATCATCGAGGTGACGAAGGTTTCCTCCAGCAGCGGCCCGAGGACGATGCCAAGAATCATCGGCGCCAGCGGGAAGCCGTTTTCCTCAAGCAGAAAGCCGAGCACACCGAAGACCAAGATGGTCACCACCGCGAACAGGCTGTTTTCCACCGCGTAGGCGCCGACCATGGCGAACAACAGGATCGACGGCATCAGGATGCCCTGCGGAATCCGTAGCACCTGTTTGAACAGCCGCACCGACAGGAAGCCGAACGGAATCAGCATGAGGTTGGCCAGAAGAAAGGCGAGGAACACCGCGTTGATCATGCTGGCGTTGTCGGTAAAGATCGTCGGCCCCGGATTGAGTCCTTTCATCAGCAGCACACCGATGACGATGGCGGTCAGCGAGTCGCCCGGAATACCGAACACCGTGGCCGGGATGAAGCTGCCGCCGACCGCCGCGTTGTTCGCCGCGGTGGCCGGAGCGATCTGCGCTACCGCGTCTTCGTCGGGATGGTCAGCGGCACCGCGCTGACGGCGCCCCATCGCATAAGCGATATAGGCGGCGATGTCCGCCCCGGCGCCAGGTAAGGCGCCGATCAGCGTGCCCGTCACCGAGCCACGGAGAATCCCGAGCTTGTGCCGCAGCGCATCGCGCAGGGCTTGAAGGTAAAGCGGTTGCTGCGGCACGTGCGGCAATTCCCGCTCACTGGCGCTGCGGGTGCAAAAGCGCAGAATCTCGGCCACCGCGAACAACCCAATGATCACCGGGATGAAGCCGAAGCCACCGAGCAGCGCGTCGCTACCGAAGGTGAAACGGGTTTCGCCGGACACCGGGTCGATGCCGACACTGGCCACCAGCAGGCCGAGCAGCAAGGAAACCGCACTGCGGCTCACCTGCGTACCGCCGACCATGATCGCTGCGGTAAGCCCGAGCGTCGCCAGCCAGAAGTATTCGAACGAACTGAAGTTGAGCGCGAAGCGCGCCAGCAGCGGTGCGCCGAACATCAGCGCGAGCACGCCGATGCTACCGCCGATGGCCGAGGTACAGGCACTGATGCCGAGGATGTACTCGCCCCGCCCGGCCTGGGTGAAGCGGTAGGCCTGATCGGTGTAGGCCGCCGAGGCCGGCGTGCCGGGCATGCGCAGCAGTACAGCAGGCAGATCGCCAGCGAAGATCGCCATCGCAGCCATCGTCACGATTGCAGCGATGGCAGGTACTGGGTCCATGAAAAAGGTGATCGGCACCATCAGCGCCACCGCTAGCGTGGCGGTGAGGCCGGGAATGGCGCCAACCATTAGCCCGTAGAGCGCGCTCACCGCCATGATGCCGAGCACCTTGAAGGTGAATACCTGGCCGAGCGCGTCGAGGATGGCTTCCATTTACAGCCCTCCAAGGTGGGCCAGCAGGCCCTGGGGCAAAGGCACGCCCATTACCTGCTGGAAAAAGACGTAGAGAAAGCCGACCACGCCAACCGCGCAGACCATCGCGCGCAGCGGCCGCCCGGTGAAACGGGCACCGAGCCCGGCAATGAGCAGCCAGCCTGTGGGCATGAAGCCGAGCGGCTCGACCAATAACAGGAACGCGATCAGTCCACCAATCACCAGCCCGAGGCTGAGCCAGTGACCCGGCACGCGGCACCAGTCACACAGCCCCAGCCACATCGGTGCGCGGCCGGCACGCGCGGCCGCAACGCCCTTGCTACTAAGCACGAGGCCCACCATCATCAGCATCGCCCCAATGATCGACGGGTAGAAACCGGCGCCATACTGGAAGTACGGCGACGCTTCCATACCGCTGGCTACGACGAGCACGCCGAGACCAAGCGCCAGGCTGAGTATTCCCCAGGTCAGGTCGGACAGTTTCATGGCTATGACTCCGTGCCGGCTGCGATCACATGTCCATCTTGGCGAACAGCGCCTTGACGTCACCGGTGTGTTGCTCGAGGTAACGGGCAAAGGCCTCCGAATCGCGCCACTGCGGGTTGAAGCCGCGCGACTTCATCTCGGCCTGCCACTCAGGGTTGGCATAGATCTCCTTCATTGCGGCTTCGAGCTTGGCGCGGATGTCCGCAGGCAACCCCGTGGGTGCGACCAGACCGCGGAACGAGCCGAGCTCCAGTTCAAGCCCGGTAGCCTCTTTCAGCGAGGGCACTTCCGGAAAATTTTCCTGCCGCTCGGGACCGAACACCGCCAGGCTGCGCACCGTTCCGGTCCTGAGCATGGCGTCGGCCTCGGGCAGCGAGCTCGGTACGAAGTCAACGCCACCGGCGGCCAGATCCTGCATGGCGGCAGCCGCGCCCTGACCTGGGATCATGCGCACCTTGCTCATCTCGACACCCCAGCGGTCGAGCAGGGTTGCGACCGCGACCGGCCAGGAGCCGCCGCAGCCGCCGGCGCAAGCAATGGTGTATTTCGCCGGCTCAGCCTTGATCGCGTCCAATGCCTGGTTGACGGTCTTGAACGGCGAGTCGGTGCGAACCTGGAAGCCTGCCGGATCGAAGTTGTACTGAGCGATGGGCGTGAAGTCGTTCAGCTCGAAATCGGCCTGCCCCATCTCCTTGTAGTGCGCATAGTTGAACAGCACACCGAGGGTGTAGCCGTCCGGCTTGGCACTGACGATGCGATTGATGCCGACTACACCGCCGCCCTGGCCGAGGTTGAGCACGTTGAACTGCTCGCCGAACTCATCCTTGAGGTACTTGGCGAGAATACGTGCGGTGCCATCGGAACCACCGCCGGCGCCCGCCGGGACGACGATCGTGACCGGTCGGGTCGGCCACTCGGCGGCCATTGCTGGCAAAGCACTCAGCCCAAATAGCAGGGCCAGTGCGTGGCAGCCTTTGCGGACCCAGCGAGGGGATGAAGTCATGGACATATCAGCTCTCCTTTTATTGTTTTTGAGTACAGCTGCAGGCCCGTAAACGGGCGTTGGGATTACCTCATTCGGTTTTCAATCGCTCCCAGGCGGCAACGAAAGCAGCGGCGCTACGCGCCACATCCGAGGCGTTCTGGCCCGGCCTGTAGAGGGCGGATCCCAGGCCGAAACCAGCCGCGCCTGCATCGACGAAAGCGGCCATGTTTTCAGGCGTGATGCCACCGACCGGAAGTAGCGGGCAGTCCGGGGGGAATACAGCTCGCCAGGCTTTCACCACGGCAGGACCGCACTGTTCGGCGGGGAACAACTTGAGCACCTGGGCGCCCGCTTCCAGCGCGGCGAAGCCTTCGCTCGGCGTTGCCACTCCCGGTGCGCTGATCAGTCCGGCAGCACGCGTGGCGCGGATGACCTCCAAATTCGTGTTCGGGGATACGACCAGGCGTCCGCCGGCCGCAGCGACCGCTTTAACCTGGGCCACATCGAGCACAGTGCCGGCACCGACCAGGCAGTCGGCGCCCAAATCCGCGGCGAGCACTTCGATACTCACCAGTGCCTGCGGTGAATTCAGCGGGATCTCGATCAGGCGGAAGCCGCTCTCGTAGAGCGCCCGGCCCACTGGAAGAATCGACTCCGGCGTGATGCCGCGCAGGATCGCCACCAGTGGTAGCTGGGCCATGAATGGGTCAAGCACGTTGCACCTCCTCTTTGGCGATCAGCCCGGCTGCCTGTGCGACCTGCCAGAGGCCGGCGACGCCGGGGTTGTCCAGGCTCCGCACGCGGTCGAGGCCAAACAGTGCCAGCGCTTCGCGATAACGGGCGCACAGCGCCGGTTCGCCGAGCAGCACCGGGATCGGTACAGGTGACGATACGAAGCCACACAGCGCGCTACGCAGCTCTTCGCCGATCAGCAAGCCGGAGAAATAATCGAGGCTATGGACCGCCGGCAGCTCACCGCAAAGCACCAGGCTGCGGACGCTGAACAGTCGATCGGCGATGCCACCCGGACCGCTGTCGCGCGCCGCCTGAATCCCGCGCCGGTAGGCCTCAGTACTGGCGACCGGGCCCTCTTCCAGCGCCGGTCGGCCGAGAATCGAATGATCCCGCAGCACTGCGAATAGCTCGCCAGTCATATAGGTGGAGAATGTTCTCAGCGCGCCGTCGCGCACCTGGACCCACTTGCTGTGGGTGCCCGGCAGCAGCAACAGAGCCTGCTTCTCCAGGGCGGGTTCGAGGGCCAGCGCTCCCACTACCTGGGTTTCCTCGCCGCGTAATACGTTGGGGTGCTCACCGATCTGCCGTACACCCGGAATCAGGTGCAGCGCGCCAGCACCGGTTTCGATACTGACCAAACCGCCAGCGAGGGCCGACGCGTCGGCCGGACAGTCGACATAGGGCACTTCGCGCCAACCCTGACGGCTCCCGATCATGCCGGACGCGATGGCCGGCAAGCCGGGCCAGCGTGCAAGCCAGTCTTCCAGCAGAAGTCGATAGGCGCGGGCAAAATCGCGGTCGGGTGTGTGCTGAATTCCCCAAGGCTGCGACCGGCTATCCAGCAGCAAGCCGCCAGGGCCGAGTAAGTAAGCGCGCAGGGATGAGGTTCCCCAGTCGATACCGATCAGGCAGGGCTCGTTCATCGCCCCCTCCATCCCAGCTCAGCGGATACGTCTGCCGCGCACCGTATGACCACAGGTCGCAGTTCTTCCAGACGACTTTCCGGCATGTAGGGGATCGCGCTGGCGACGCTCAGCGCTGCAATGATCTCCCCGCCCGTGTCGCGAACCGGGGCCGCTACGCAGCGCACGCCGAGTTCGTTTTCCTCAAGATCGAAGCTGAAACCACCCGCCGCGTATTCCGCCATCTGTGCGTGATAGTCCTGCCAGGGCGTGAACTCCTCACGCAACCCGCTCTGCCCCGCTCGCCGCTGAAGTCCTTCTTCGTAGAGCGTCTGCCAGTCGACTGCGGGCAGGTCGAGCATCAGCGATTTGCCAATTCCGGTCAGAGCAAGGGGCATGCGCAAACCGATACGCGAGCGCATCTCCAAACCACGGGTGCTCGATAACTTATCTATATAGAGAACGTCGCCGCTTTCGCGAACGCCGAGGTGAATGGTGTCCTGCGTCAGGTCGGCCAGGCGCTGCAGATGAGGGCGCGCCAGTTTGATCAACGGCATTTCCGCGCGAGCCTTGTAACCCAGCTCGATCAGCCGCGGGCCGAGACGATAACCCTGCGCCTCGCTGCGCAGATAATCGGCCTGCACCAGCGCCGCGACCAAGCGGTGTGTCGTGCTGCGTGTACAGCCGATGGCGCCGCCGATCGCTGCAAGCGAATCCGCACCCTGCGACACCGCATCAATCACCGCCAATCCCCGAAACAGCGCCTGCGCGCCGAGGGGAGCTTCTTTGTTGTTGTCTTGAGTCATGAGCGTCTCCTACGAAGCGCACCTTAGTACCAAAAACAGGCAATCTCAATATGCGAGTTACACTCCCAAAATATGGGATCTGATGTAGCGGATAAATTTGTCATATCGCTGCAACATTTCCGTTATCTAATGCCGAGCGACAAGAAACGGACCGAGAGCGGACATGAACGGTAAATGCATACTGATCGTTGATGACGAAGCGCCGATTCGCGAGATGATCGTGGTGGCGCTGGAAATGGCCGGCTACGAATGCCTCGAGGCGGAAAACACGCAGCAGGCCCATGCGCTGATCATCGATCGCCAGCCTGACCTGATCCTGCTCGACTGGATGCTGCCGGGCACGTCGGGTATCGAGCTGGCGCGGCGTCTCAAGCGGGACGAGATGACCGCCAACACGCCCATCATCATGCTCACCGCCAAGGACGCCGAGGACAATAAGATCCAGGGTCTGGAAGTGGGCGCCGACGACTACATCACCAAGCCCTTCTCACCGCGCGAATTGGTGGCACGCCTGAAAGCCGTGCTGCGCCGCGCCGCGCCGAGCGACAACGAAACGCCGATCGAGATCGGCGGCCTGCTGCTCGATCCCATCAGCCACCGAGTCACCATCGACGGCACCCCGGCCGACATGGGCCCGACCGAGTACCGTCTGCTGCAGTTCTTCATGACCCACCAGGAGCGCGCCTACACGCGCGGGCAGTTGCTCGATCAGGTCTGGGGCGGCAATGTGTATGTCGAGGAGCGCACCGTGGACGTGCATATCCGACGCCTGCGCAAGGCGCTGGGCGAAACCTACGAAAACCTCGTGCAGACGGTGCGCGGTACGGGTTATCGCTTCTCCACCAAGAGCTGAACGAAACCGCATTCCGAGCGGGTGTGAAGGCTGCGCCAGTGCGCACTACCTTCACTCGACCCGAGCCGCCGAGCGTTCGGCGTGGCAAGATTTCCGACCGACCCCAGGCGGCTTCAAGGAGCATTAGCGTGAACCAAGATTGGCAAGGTGCACTGGTGCGCCAGCTGCTTGTGCTGTTGGTCGTATGCCTGCTGATCGGCCTGATCACCGGCGAGTATGCCTGGGCGCTGGTCATAGGCCTGGCCGGGTATCTCGGTTGGACGCTGCACCAGATGCGCCGCCTGCAGCAATGGCTCAAACGCAGCCAGCCTGACGATCCACCACCGGACGGCCACGGCCCGTGGGGGGATATCTTCGACAATCTCTATCAGATGCAGCGCAGGGACCAGCGGCTGCGCAGCCAGCTGCAATCGGTGATTGATCGCGTGCAGGGCTCCACCACGGCGCTCAAGGACGCCGTGATCATGCTCGACAGCGAAGGCAATCTGGAATGGTGGAACCCCGCCGCCGAGCGCCTGCTGGGTTTGAAGCGGCCGCAGGATGCCGGCCACCCGGTCAGCAACCTGGTGCGCCACCCGAGCTTCAAGGAATATTTCGACAGCGGCCGTCACGATGAGCCGCTGGAGCTGGCCTCCCCCGTCAATGACCGCCTCTGGCTGCAGATCACCATCACCCGCTACGGCAACAGCGAGCACTTGATGGTGGTGCGCGACATCACCCGCCTTCACCTGCTGGAACAGATGCGCAAGGACTTCGTCGCCAACGTTTCACATGAACTGCGCACGCCGTTGACGGTGATTGCCGGTTATCTGGAAACCATGCTCGAGCATACCGACGAGATGCCTTCGCGCTGGCCGCGGGCGCTGAACCAGATGAATCAGCAGGCTGGTCGCATGCAGCACCTGCTCAACGACCTGCTGCTGCTTGCCAAGCTGGAAGCCACCAACCCGCCGAACAACAGCCAGCCGGTCAATATCACCGCCCTGCTGCAGTCGATCAAAAGCGATGCACAAGCTCTATCAGCCGATCAGAACCATAACATCCACCTCGAAGCCGATCCCATCCTGCTGCTCAAGGGCAGCGAGTCCGAACTGCGCAGTGCGTTTTCCAATTTGATATTCAATGCGGTGAAGTACACCCCAAGCGAGGGTGAAGTCCGCATCCGCTGGTGGTGCAACGAGTACGGCGCGCATCTCGCCGTTCAGGATTCGGGAATCGGCATCGAAGCCAAGCACCTGCCGCGCCTGACCGAACGGTTCTACCGGGTCGACTCGAGCCGCGCCAGCAACACCGGCGGTACCGGATTGGGCCTGGCCATCGTCAAGCATGTGCTGCTGCGCCACCAAGGTCGTCTGGATGTAGACAGCACGCCAGGCAAAGGCAGTATTTTTACCTGTCACTTCCCGCTATCCCAGGTGACGGTTCGCTGAATACCAACCATCACCTGTCGAGGAAGGGTTCGGATGCGCTCCTTGAAATAACTGGTAACCGGCCCCATTCTTGTGCCGTCACCGACTACCCGAACCCCTCATGGACCCTTCCCCCAGCTACGTTGCACCTTCCTATTTCGCCGATTTCGGCCTGATCCTCTTTGCCCTGTTCCTGGTCTTGCTCAACGGCTTCTTCGTGGCCGCCGAGTTCGCCATGGTCAAGCTGCGCGCCACCAAGGTCGAAGCCATCGCCAAGCAGCATGGTTGGCGCGGCCATATCCTGCGCAAGGTCCACAACCAGCTGGATGCCTATCTGTCGGCCTGCCAGCTGGGTATCACCCTGGCCTCGCTCGGCCTCGGCTGGGTCGGCGAACCGGCGTTCGCTCATTTGCTCGAGCCGTTGCTGGCGTTAGTCGGCATCGACAACGAAGCGGTGATCCACGGGATTGCCTTCTTCACCGCGTTCTTCATCATTTCCTACCTGCACATCGTCGTCGGCGAGCTGGCACCCAAGTCATGGGCGATCCGCAAGCCCGAACTGTTGTCGCTGTGGACGGCCGCGCCGCTGTACTTGTTCTACTGGGCGATGTACCCGGCGATCTACCTGCTCAACGCCAGCGCCAACGCGATCCTGCGTGTCGCCGGGCAAGGTGAGCCGGGCGACCACCATGAACATCACTACAGCCGCGACGAGCTGAAACTGATCCTGCACTCCAACCGCGCGCTCGACCCGGCCAACCAGGACATCAAGGTGCTGGCTTCCGCCGTGGAGATGAGCGAGCTGGAAGTCGCCGACTGGTCCAACTCGCGCGAAGATCTGCTGCAACTGGAGCACGACGCATCGCTGCCGGACATCCTCGAGCTGATTCGTCGCCACAAGTACAGCCGTTACCCGGTCTTCGATACCGAGCAGGGCGATTACATCGGTCTGCTGCACATCAAGGATCTGCTCCTGGCGCTGGCCAGCGACGCCGAGCTGGCACAACACTTCGATCTCGCCGCGCTGCTGCGCCCGCTGGAACGGGTGCCCCGGCACCTGCCGCTGAATGCGCTGCTGGATCAGTTCCGCCAGGGCGGCGCGCATTTTGTGCTGGTGGAAGAGGGCGACCACAAGGTGGTGGGTTTCCTGACCATGGAGGACGTGCTCGAGGTTCTGGTGGGCGACATCCAGGACGAACATCGCAAGACCGAGCGCGGCATCCTCGCTTATCAGCCCGGCAAACTGTTGGTGCGTGGCGACACGCCGCTGTTCAAGGTCGAAAGGCTGCTGAACGTCGACCTCGACCACATCGAGGCGGATACCCTTGCCGGCCTGATCTACGAAACCCTGAAACGCGTTCCGGAAGAGAACGAAGTGCTGCTCATCGAAGACCTGCAAATCGTCATCAAAAAGATGCGCGGTCCGAAGATCGTGTTGGCTAAGGTGTTGAAGCAGGAATAAGCGGCTGCAAGCTGCAAGCGAATTAGGGTGGGGGCAGCGCCGAAACGCCGGCCGGCGTTTCGGCCGTTACTTGAAGCGTGTGGCTCGAAGCTTCCAGCTGCTTCTACTCCCCTCCCACCGCAAAATTCGGCAGGCTGTTGACCGGCTGGGAGAAGTCGAAGGGAATCGATTCGACCGCCAGCCCAACGTTGCGCTGAACCACGAAATGCAGGTGCGGGCCGGTGCTGTTACCGGTATTGCCGGAGCGGGCGATGAGCATTCCGGTATCGATCCGCTGGCCTTCCCGGACGCTCACCGAACCCTTCATCAGATGCAGGTAGACGCCCATGGTGCCATCGTCATGCATGATCCGCACGAAGTTGCCCGCGGGATTGTTACCGCGCCCGCTCTGGCCATTCTCGATCTTCACCACCATGCCGCCACGCGCCGCGATAATCGGCGTGCCTTCGGGCATGGCGATGTCCGCGGCGTAGCGGCCTTTGGGCGTGAAATGGCTGTATTTGCCATTGGCGCCCTGGGTCAGGCGAAACGGACCGCCGCGCCAGGGCAGCGGATAACGATAGGGTTTGGGTAGCAGGCGCGGATCGCCTAGCGCATGGCGCAGTTTGGGGGTGTATTTCAGGGGCTTTGAAGGGTCGAGCGGCGCCAGGGTCGCCAGACGGATCTGGCTGCGTGGCGGCAGCACCCAGCGAATCGGTTCATCCGGCACGCCGACGGCGTTCTGCACACCGGTCAGCTGGAGCTCGATATCCACTGGCGCGAAGAGGTCATTGCGCACTAGCAAGGTCTCCCCGGCGGCATGCTTGCGCGTCTCCAGCTTCACCTGGTTATCGAGCGTCTCGACCATGCGGTCGTTGAAGGTGAACACGCGCGCGCCAGGAGCGGCCTGGTCGCTGTAGGTGACCACGCCGTTGGCGTCTGTGTATTTGTAGATGGTCAGGGCCGATGCGGGCGATGCCAGCCAGCACGACACGAGACAGAAAAGGATGCGCCCCAACATAACGGCAGACTTCATAGGGTTATGTATTCAGAGCGCTGCAGACTAGCAGCGCAACGGGGCATGCGCGAGCCACCGACCGTCGGGCTGTGAAATCGTTCCAATGAACGCGAATGTTTCCAGACGAGCGGTTTCCAAAGGGCCGCCGCTGTGCCGGTTCAGGCGCCCGGTACGAAATGCCGCTGCGCGGTACCGCGGGCAATCAATCGCGACAGGTAATCGAGCTTCTGTGGGTCGCGATCGACAAAACGAAAGGTCAGTTGCAACCACTCGGTGTCGGGTTTCGGCTCCAGCGCCGCAACGGCGTGCAAATATCCATTCAGGCGCGCCACCTCGCCGCCCTCACCCTGCTCCAGGTCGAGCACAGCGCTTTCCAGCACCTGCGGCAGATTCTCGCTGCGCTTGATGACCAGCAAACCTTCCTTGAGGCTCAACGCCTTGATCACGCAGGCGAGCGTCCCGGATGCCAGGCGCAACTGGCCCTGACCGCGCCCACCGATCGACGCCGAGGGTTTGGGCGCGCTCGGCTGGATCAACGGCGAGGCGAATGCCGGCGAGCTGGCTGGCGCGGCCGCAGGCTTGACCACCTCGGCCTTGCCGCCGGTAAGCGCGGCCAGCGAGTCGTTGGCCATTCCGGTGTTCGTTGGCCGTACCGGCGCGCTGGCAGCCAACGCATCGAGTTTGCCGGCGCGGCCCAGCGCCTTGCGGACTTTGGTGGTCAGCTGTTCATTGGAAAAAGGCTTGCCGATGAAATCGGATACGCCGGACTGGATCGCCTGTACGACGTTCTCCTTGTCGCCACGGCTGGTGACCATGATGAACGGCGTGGTTTTGAGATTATCTTGAGCACGACACCAAGTGAGCAGTTCGAGCCCGGACATCTCGGGCATTTCCCAGTCGCAGAGAATCAGATCGAAGCGGTCGCGATCGAGCATCTGCTGGGCCTTGCGACCATTCACCGCTTCCTCGATGCGGATACCCGGAAACTGGCTGCGCAAGCCTTTCTTCACCAAATCCCTGATGAAGGGCGCGTCGTCCACTACCAGCACACTGACCTTGCTCATCAATCGCTCCTGCTTGAATGGTGGCCAGCATAGCGGCAGCCGGCTTTTGAAAAAAGCACAGCCGACCAGCGTCGAGCTTCGGCCGTGCTCGGCCGGGTTCGAATCAGCTCTGAAACGAGGCGAAGTGTCGCGGAACAGATGGACTCAAGGCATAACGCCAGCGTTGCGCCTGTTTATTTTTAATTCACCGAACCTTAACGCAAGCGTCAACCTCGCGCCTTGCGACGAAGGAGGCGGCTGCACCCAGCCGGTTCTTTCGCCGCGGCCAGTTGCGTCTGGTCGTTCCCCTGCTACGTTTAGCTCTAAACAATAAAAAACAAGAAGAGTCATATGCCGGACCGAGTGACCCTACCCCCTCGACCTCGCCGTTGCCTGCCAGGCACGGCGGCAGGTCACTACTTCCGGCGTTATTCCCGCCGCAACCCCATTCATTTTGTCATCGACACGCCCCATGGATCGCGCCCGTCACTGCGGCGCTCATCGGCGTCCGATCGTCGTGTTGATCGGCAGTCCCGACTGCCACCATCTGACTTACCGAACCGTCCAGTCGTGGCAGCCCAAACGGGCCGTCTGTAAGCGGTCAACCCTGCAAGGAGATAGGCGATGAAGCTTCTGGCAATTGCAACGGCAGCACTGAGCGCAGCGGCGGTGATTCCCGCATCGGCTGCGGAGATATCCGATGGCAAAGTGAAAATCGGCATCCTCAACGACCAATCCGGCGTCTACGCCGACTTCGGCGGCAAATGGTCCTACGAGGCGGCGAAGATGGCGGCCGAGGATTTCGGCGGAACGGTGCAAGGCGCCCCCATCGAAATCGTCACCGCCGATCATCAGAACAAACCCGACATCGCCTCGAACATTTCCCGCCAGTGGTACGACCGCGAACAGGTCGACTCCATCATGGAGCTGACCACCTCCTCCGTCGCACTCGCGGTGCAGGGCATTTCCAAGGAAAAGAAGAAGATCAACTTGGTGACAGGCGCCGCCACCGCCGAACTGACCGGCAAGCAATGCTCACCCTATGGTTTCCACTGGGCCTACGATACCCACGCATTGGCGGTCGGCACCGGTGGCGCGCTGGTATCCCAGGGCGGCGATAGCTGGTACTTCCTCACCGCTGACTACGCCTTCGGCTACTCGCTGGAAGAGCAAACCAGCGCATTCGTCAAAGCCAAAGGCGGCGAGATCAAGGGCGCGGTGCGGCACCCGCTGGCGACCAACGATTACTCGTCGTTCCTGCTGCAGGCGCAATCGTCCGGCGCCGAAGTCATCGGCCTGGCCAATGCCGGGATGGATACCGCCAACGCGATCAAGCAGGCGGCGGAGTTCGGCATCGTTGCCAGCGGCCAACGGCTGGCGGCGCTGCTCTTCACGCTTTCCGAAGTGCACGGGCTCGGCCTCGAAGCGGCACAAGGCCTGACCCTTACCGAAAGCTTCTACTGGGATCGTGACGACCAGTCCCGCGAATTTGGTAAGCGTTTTTTCGAACGCACCGGCCGCATGCCGAACATGGTCCACGCTGGCACCTACTCGGGCGTGCTGCAGTACCTCAAGGCAATCGACAAGGTCGGCACTGATGAAACCGAAGCGGTCGCCAAAGCCATGCACGAGATGCCGGTTAACGACCTCTTCGCCCGCGATGCCAAGGTCGGTGCCAACGGACGCCTGATCAGCGACGTCTATCTGATGGAAGTGAAGAAGCCGGACGAAAGCAAGGAGCCCTGGGATTACTACAAGGTCCTCGCCACGGTGCCGGGCGACGAGGCGTACATCAAACCAGCCGAGAGCGGCTGCGATCTGGTCAAGCAATAAGCATGGCGGCCAGCATGGGCAACGCAGCCGGGGAAGCCGTGGCTTCCCCGGACACTGACGGCCAACCGCGCGTCGTGCTGTCGGCGCGTGGATTGCGCCGCGATTTCGGTGGGTTCGTGGCAGTGAACAACGTCGATCTGGACGTCCATCACGCCCGGGTCCATGCGCTGATCGGCCCCAACGGCGCGGGCAAGACGACGGTATTCAATCTGTTGACCAAGTTCCTGCAGCCATCGAGCGGCAGCATTAGGCTGCTCGACCAGGACATTACTCGCACCGATCCGGCCAAGGTTGCACGTATGGGGCTGGTGCGGTCCTTTCAGATTTCCGCCGTTTTTCCACATCTGAGCGTGCTGGAGAACGTTCGCGTGGCGCTGCAACGGCCCGGCGGATTGGCCACTCAATTCTGGCTGCCGCTGCGTTCGCTGAACCGGCTGAATGAGCGCGCCATGGCGCTGATCGAGTCGGTCGGGCTACAAGATGCCTGCAACAGACCCGCCGCGGACCTTTCCTACGGGCGCAAGCGCGTGCTGGAAATCGCCACCACCCTCGCTCTGGAGCCGAAGGTGCTGCTGCTCGACGAACCCATGGCCGGCATGGGCCACGAGGACGTGCACACCGTGTCCGACCTGATCCGTGAGGTCGCCCGCAACCGCGCCGTACTGATGGTCGAACACAACTTGAAAGTCGTCGCCGATCTCTGCGATCAGGTCACCGTCCTGCAGCGCGGGGAAATTCTCACCTCGGGTGATTACCGCAGCGTGAGCCAGGACCCGCGCGTCCGCGAAGCCTATATGGGGACGGAAGATGAGTGAAGCGACCCCACTGCTGAGCGTTCGCGAACTGAATGCCTGGTATGGCGAAAGCCATGCCCTGCACGGCATCGACCTGGACGTGCGCCAGGGCGAGACCGTGACGCTGCTCGGCCGCAACGGCGTCGGCAAGACCACGGCGCTGCGCTCGATCATGGGCATCATCCGCAAGCGCAGCGGGACCATTACCTTCGATGGGCGCGACATGATGCGCGTGCCGCTGCACCGAACCGCGCATACCGGGATGGGCTTCGTGCCGGAAGAACGCGGCATCTTCGCCACGCTCACGGTCGAGGAAAATCTCACGCTTCCGCCGATCATCGCCCAGGGCGGCATGAGCGTCGGCGAAATCTACGAGCTGTTCCCCAATCTCAAGGAGCGTCGCCACAGCGCCGGGACCAAGCTTTCCGGCGGTGAACAGCAGATGCTGGCGATCGCGCGAATCCTGCGTACCGGAACCAAGTTGCTGCTGCTCGACGAACCCACCGAAGGCCTGGCGCCGGTGATCGTACAGCGCATCGGCGACGTCCTGCTGACCCTCAAGCAGCGCGGCATGACCATTCTGCTGGTCGAGCAGAACTTCCGTTTCGCCAGCAAAGTCGCCGACCGCTTCTATCTGGTCGATCACGGAAAGATCGTCGATGACTTCCATGTCAGCGAGCTACCGGATCGCATGACGATACTCAACGAAACCCTGGGGGTCTGATGACGGAGATCTTCGGTGTACCCATTCAGGCCTTTCTCGGGCAATTGCTGATCGGGCTGATCAACGGCTCCTTCTACGCCATGCTCAGCCTCGGCCTGGCGATCATTTTCGGCCTGATCAAGGTGATCAACTTCGCCCACGGCGCGCAGTACATGATGGGCGCGTTCGCCGGTTATCTGCTGCTGGCGGTACTGGGCATCGGATACTGGCCGGCGCTGATCCTGGCGCCGCTGATCGTCGGCCTGGTCGGCGCGGCGGTCGAACGGCTGGCGCTATCGCGTCTGTATAACCTCGATCATCTCTACGGCCTGCTGTTTACCTTTGGCCTGGCCCTCGCGCTGGAAGGTGCGTTCCGCTACTACTACGGCTCATCCGGCCAGCCCTACGCGGTGCCGAGCCTGCTGTCGGGCGGCTACAACCTCGGCTTCATGTTTCTGCCCAAGTACCGCGCCTGGGTCGTGCTAGCGTCGTTGCTTATCTGCCTGGGTACCTGGCTGCTGATCGAAAAGACCAAACTCGGCGCCTATCTGCGTGCGGCGACCGAGAACCCGACACTGGTGCGCACCTTCGGCATCAACGTGCCGCTGCTGCTGACCTTCACCTACGGACTGGGCGCCGGACTAGCGGGGCTGGCCGGGATTCTCGCGGCCCCGATCTACCAGGTCAGTCCGCTGATGGGCTCGAACCTCATCATCGTGGTGTTCGCCGTGGTGGTGGTGGGCGGCATGGGCTCGATCCTCGGCGCGATCATCACCGGCTATATGCTCGGCATCCTCGAGGGGCTGACGAAGGTGTTCTATCCCGAGGCGTCCAATATCGTGATCTTCGTGGTCATGGCGATCGTGTTGCTCGTGCGCCCTGCGGGCCTGATGGGAAGGGATGGCTGATATGCAAGCGACCGCAACGTCCGCAGCAAAGCGAAAGCATTGGAATGCCGAGAGGATTCTGATTCTTCTCGGCATCGTCGCGCTGGTACTGGCGCCCCTGTATTTCTACCCCGTATTCCTGATGAAGGTGATGTGCTTCGCGCTGTTCGCCTGCGCGTTCAACCTGCTGCTCGGCTACACCGGCATTCTCTCGTTCGGCCACGCCGCATTCTTCGGCGGCGCCGCCTATTTCACCGCCCACGCGGTCAAGGAATGGGGCCTGACGCCGGAACTGGGCATTCTGGTCGGCGTGGTCGGCGCCGCGTTTCTGGGCTTGGTGATCGGCTTTCTGGCGATCCGCAGGCAAGGCATCTACTCGACGATGATCACGCTGGCGCTGTCGCAGATGTTTTTCTTCTTTTGCCTGCAGGCGCCCTTCACCCACGGCGAAGATGGCATCCAGGGCGTTCCGCGCGGCCACCTGTTCGGGCTGATCGACCTGAAAGAACCGCTGAGCATGTACTTCTTCGTGCTGACGGTGTTTCTGCTCGGGTTGTTGGCGATCTGGCGCATCATCAACTCGCCCTACGGCATGATCCTCAAATCGATTCGTGAGAACGAAAACCGCGCCATTTCCCTCGGCTATTCGGTGTCCCGCTACAAGCTGGGCGCCTTCGTCATGTCGGCGGCGCTGGCGGGGCTGGCCGGCGGGTTGAAGGCGCTGGTGTTCCAGTTCGCCACCCTCACCGACGTCAGCTGGCAGATGTCTGGTGAAGTGGTGCTAATGACGCTGCTTGGCGGCATTGGCACGCTGGTCGGTCCGGTGTTCGGCGCTGCGCTGGTGACTACGCTGGGCAACTACTTCGCCACCTCCGAGCTGCCGGTCACGCTGGTGACCGGGATCATCTTCATGGTCTGCGTGCTGATCTTCCGCCGCGGCATCATCGGCGAGCTGTATGCCTCTCGATTGGGACGCAAGATCGAAGGCTCGCGCGACGAGTGAATCAGTGGCCTTCCAGATGCGCGTGCAGCGCGACGAACTGCTGGGTCAGCTTGTGCCGCGGATCGAAATGAATCAGCGGCACGCAGACCTGATGCGACTCACGCATCCGCACCGAACTCATCAGATGCACCGGTAGCACGGGCAAGCCGTCGGCCAACAGCTCGTCGATCATCTGCTGCGGCAGCGCCGCCCTCGGCTGAAACTGATTGACTACGATGCCCTCGACTTCCAGCCCTTCGTTATGGTCTTCCTGTAAATCCTCGATTTCGTCGAGCAGGCTGTACAGCGCCTGGCGAGAAAAGCTGTCGCAGTCGAACGGAATCAAGCAACGGTCCGCCGCAATCAATGCCGATACCGTGAAAAAATTGAGGGCCGGCGGCGTGTCGATATAGATCCGCTCGTATTCTTCGGAGAGGCTTTCGAGCAGCTTTCGCAGCTTGTTGATCTTGTGCTTGGCTTCGAGCTTCGGTTGCAGATCCGCCAGTTCGGCCGTGGCGCCGACCAGATGCAGATTATCGAAGCGGGTCTCGCTGATCGGCGGTCGCGCCTTCTTTCCCGCCGCGCCGCCGGCCAATATCTGTTTGAAGTAGTCGGCGATGCCGGTGGGCAGATCGTCCCCTGCCAATCCGCTAAGGTAATGACTGGAGTTGGCCTGGGCATCGAGGTCCACCAGCAAGGTGCGATAGCCCTCGGCCGCGCTCACCGCCGCGAGATTGCAGGCAATGCTGGACTTACCGACACCGCCTTTCTGATTGAACACTACCCTGCGCATGCCCGACCTCCCGAAACACAATCGGTCGAGTCTATAGCGCAAATGTGACAGTCAGGTTATCGCCCAGGAAGAACCCGACCAAAGTCCGATATCAAACCGCCACGGGCGCCTTGATGTGCGGATGCGCTTCATAGCCGACCAGCTCGAAATCCTCGAAACGGAAGGCGAACAGGTCTTTGACCTCGGGATTGAGCTTCATCGTCGGCAGCGGCAGCGGCTCACGCGTCAGCTGCAGATCGGCCTGCTCCAGATGATTGGCGTACAGATGGCAATCGCCGCCGCTCCAGATGAACTCGCCCGGCTGCAGATTGCAGACCTGCGCCACCATCAGCGTCAGCAGTGCGTAACTGGCGATGTTAAAGGGCACGCCGAGGAAGATGTCTGCCGAGCGCTGGTACAGCTGGCAGCTGAGCTTGCCGTCGGCGACATAGAACTGGAACAGCGCATGACACGGCGGCAGTGCCATTTGGTCGACCAGCGCCGGGTTCCAGGCCGATACGATCAGCCGGCGGGAGTCTGGATTGCTCTTGATCATGTCAATCAGCTTGGCGATCTGGTCGACCGACTCCCCATTGGGCGCCGGCCAGTTGCGCCACTGGTAACCGTAGACCGGACCGAGTTCGCCATTCTCGTCGGCCCATTCGTCCCAGATGCGCACGCCGTTTTCCTGCAGATAGCGCACGTTGGTATCACCCTGCAGGAACCACAGCAGCTCATGAATGATGGATTTGAGGTGGCATTTCTTGGTGGTCACCAGCGGGAAACCGTCGGCCAGGTCAAAGCGCATCTGATGGCCGAACACGCTGTAAGTGCCGGTGCCGGTGCGATCGCTCTTGAAAGTGCCGTTCTCGCGCACATGGCGCATCAGGTCGAGATACTGTTTCATCGATGGGCTCGAAGCGGGCGCCGAGGCGCGGTGAAAGGAAACCTGTGAATAGTAAGAGCCGGCGCCCGGCTTGTCTTGCGCTTGGCGACAAGCCGGGCGTATGGCGTCAGGCCGACGCCTTGGCCGGCTCGTGGCGGTAGCCCCAGGCGATCATGCCGAGGCCGATCAGCACCATCGGCACGCACAATACCTGCCCCATGGTCAGCCAGCCGAAGGCCAGGTAGCCGAGTTGGGCATCGGGCACCCGCACGAATTCGACGATGAAGCGGAAGATGCCGTAGCACACCGCGAACAGCCCGGACACCGCCATGGTTGGCCTCGGCTTGCTCGAATAAATCCAGAGAATGACGAACAGCGCCACGCCTTCCAGTACGAATTGGTAGAGCTGCGAGGGGTGCCGCGCGAGTTGCTGCGGATCGGTGGGGAACACCATCGCCCAGGGCACATCCGTCGCCTTGCCCCACAACTCGGCATTGATGAAGTTGCCGATGCGTCCGGCGCCCAGGCCGATGGGTACGAACGGCGCGATGAAATCCATCAGTTCGAAGAAGCTCTTGCCGTTACGCCGCGCGAAGATCCAAGTGCACAGCAACACGCCGATCAGGCCGCCATGGAACGACATGCCGCCCTTCCAGACCTGCAGGATCAAACTCGGGTCGTTGAGGTAGGCAGCCAGATCGTAGAACAGCACGTAGCCCAGCCGCCCGCCGACGATCACGCCCATGGCGACCCAGAAGACAAGATCGGAAAGCTTGTCCTTGTTCCAGCTGGGTTCGAAGCGGTGCAACCGGCGCGACGCGAGCAGCCAGGCGCCGCCAATGCCGATCAGGTACATCAGGCCGTACCAGTGAATCTGCAGCGGTCCGAGCGAGACAGCTACTGGGTCTATCTGCGGATAAGGCAACATCCGGGTTTCCTCAGATCAAGAAGTTGATACCAACGCAAAGCAGCAACAGCGCAAACAGGCGCCTGAGCATCGGCGCCGACAGCCGATGCGCCAGCTGCGCACCGATGCGGGCGAAGAACATGCTGGTTATCGCGATACCCACCATTGCCGGCAGATAGACGAAACCGAAGCTCCATTCCGGTAGATGCGCATCCTGCCAGCCGACCACTACAAAACTCAACGCGCCGACGAGGGCGATGGGTAAACCGCAGGCCGCGGACGTCGCGACGGCTTGCTGCATCGGCACGCTGCGCCAGCTGAGGAAGGGCACTGTCAGTGAGCCCCCGCCAATCCCGAAGATCGCCGAAGCCCAGCCAACCACCACCCCCGCCAGCGTCAGCCCAGGCTTGCCGGGCACGCCACCGCTGGCCTTGGGCTGCAACGAGAAGGCCATCTGGATCGCCATGGCTATGGCGAACACGCCGATGATTTTTTGCAATATCGGCCCTTGAATCGAGGCGGCAGTAACGCTGCCCAACGCAGCGCCGAGCAGGATGCCGAAGGTCATCCACAGCACCACCGGCCATTGCACCGCGCCCTTGCGGTGGTGGGCCAGGATCGAGTTCAGCGAAGTGAAGATGATCGTCGCCAGCGATGTGCCGACAGCGAGATGAGTGAGCACCAGCGGATCGAAACCTTGCAGGGTGAAGCTAAATACCAGCACCGGGACGATGATCATCCCGCCACCAACACCGAACAGCCCGGCCAGCACTCCAGCGAATCCGCCCAGCAGCAGATAAAGCACGAACTCCATCGGACCGTCCCAAAAAACAAAGCGGCATGGTAGCTGAAAAGCTGGAACAGGTTGCCGATCCGGGCTGCTTGGCTTCAAGCTTATGGCTTCAAGCTTTCAGCTGAGCAAGCCTATGTGCCTGATCGTATTCGCCTGGCGCCCGACCCATGCGCTACCGCTGATCGTCGCGGCTAACCGTGACGAGTTTCATGCGCGCCCCAGCCAGCCTCTGGGCTATTGGGACGACGCGCCGCACATCGTCGCGGGGCGAGATCTGCAGGCCGGCGGTACCTGGATGGGCGTAGGGCCTGCTGGTCGTTTCGCCGCGCTGACGAATATTCGGGCGCCTGGCTCACCTCTCGGAACACGTTCACGGGGCGAGTTGCCGGAGCGCTTTCTACTCGGCCAGCTGTCGCCTGAGGCGTATCTAATCGAGCTGGCCGGCAACCTGCAGCACTATTCCGGATTCAATCTGTTGGTAGGCGACGCGCATGAACTCTGGTATCTCAATTCGCACACCGGAATACCGGAACAGCTGTCCGCCGGCATCTACGGATTATCCAACGCGGCGCTGAACACACCCTGGCCGAAACTGATGCGGGCCCGCTCGGCACTACATGAATGCCTGGGGGCACCGAAAGCGGATGATCTGCTCCGGCTGTTGAGCGACGCGCAGCTTGCCGCAGACGCCGACCTGCCCAACACCGGCGTGCCGTACGAATGGGAAAAGAGGCTGTCCAGCGTGTTCATCGCCAGCGCCGATTACGGAACCCGCGCAAGCACCGCACTGCTTCGCCGCGCCGATGGCTCGGCGGAGATCATCGAGCGCCGCTTCGGCCCAGCCGGTGCGCTAGGCGAGAGCCACATCAGTCTCCCGTCATTGCTGGGCTAGGGTCTGAAGTTCGTTCAAGAGCTGGCGAATGAATTTCGTACAAGGGCCAGGCGCCGAGACGAGTCATAGCAGGACTAAGGCGAGGCTCGGTTACGCAATCCGGCGGTAAAAGCGCCGGCAGATTGAACAGCCAAGCCCCTGATTCAGGACCTAGATCGCCGCCGACGGGTTGACCATGCGATCCAGGCCAAGGTTACGCAGGGTCAGCTGCACCGTGGCGTGAATCACCTGCGGGCTGTCCATCACCATCACCTTGGCCAGCAGCTCGCGAGCCATGGATGAACTGATCTGGCGCAGCAGCCACTTCACTTTCGGCAGGTTGGTGGCGTTCATCGATAGGCTGTCGAAACCCATCGCCAGCAGCAGGATGGCAGCACCGGGGTCACCGGCCATCTCGCCACAGATGCTCACCGGCTTGCCCTCGTCGTGAGCCTCGCGAACGATGCGCTGCAACGCCTCGAGTACCGCCGGATGCAGATAATCGTAGAGATCGGCGACGCGCGGATTGTTGCGGTCGACCGCCAGCAGATACTGCGTCAGGTCATTCGAACCCACCGAAAGGAAGTCCACCTGGCGCGCCAGCTCGCGCGTCAGATAGACCGCCGCCGGCACTTCGATCATCACGCCTATTGGCGGCATCTCGACGTCCGTGCCTTCATCCCGCACCTCGCCCCAGGCACGGTGGATCAGGTGCAGGGCTTCTTCCAGCTCGTGAGTGCCGGAAATCATCGGCAGCAGAATGCGCAGGTTGTTCAACCCGGCGCTGGCCTTGAGCATCGCGCGGGTCTGCAGCAAGAAGATCTCGGGGTGATCCAACGTGACGCGGATGCCGCGCCAGCCGAGGAAAGGATTCTCTTCTTTGATCGGGAAATACGGCAGGCTTTTGTCGCCCCCGATATCCAGGGTGCGCATGGTGACCGGCAGCGGATGGAAGGCCTCCAGCTGCTCGCGATAGATCGCCATCTGCTCCTTTTCGCTGGGGAAGCGCTCCTTGATCATGAAGGGCACTTCGGTGCGATACAGACCGACGCCTTCGGCGCCGCGTTCCTGCGCACGCACCACGTCGGCCAGCAGACCGGTATTGACCCACAGCGGAATGCGCACGCCATCGGTGGTTTCGCAGGGCAACTCGCGCAGAATGTCCAGGCCTTCGGAGAGCTGACGCTCCTGCTCGGCGAGGACGAGGTATTGCTCGCGCAGCACCTTGGCCGGGTTGGTGATGATTTCGCCGCGCGTACCGTCGATGATCAGCTCGATGCCATCGACCTTCGAATACGGCAGGTCCACCGCCCCCATCACCGTGGGAATGCCCATGGCACGCGCCAGGATGGCGACATGGGAGTTGCTCGAACCCAGCACCGACACCATGCCCGCCAGCTTGCCTTCCGGCACTTCGCCGAGCATGGCCGGGGACAGCTCCTCGCTGACCAGAATCGTTTTGTCCGGGTAGGTCAGGGTCTGCTGGCGTGCCTGCTGCAGATAGCTGAGCAGACGCCGGCCGATATCCTTGACGTCCGAGGCACGCTCGCGCAGATAGGCATCGTCCATCATCTCGAAACGTGTGACGTGATCACCGACCACCTGGCGCAAGGCCCCCTGAGCCCATTGGCCGGTGCGGATGACCTTGGTTACCTCGCCGCCGAGAGCGGAGTCGTCGAGCATCATCAGGTAAACGTCGAACAGCGCGCGCTCTTCTTTGCGCATCTGCGTGGCGAGTTTCTCCGACAGCGCACGCATATCGGCGCGCACCGCCTCGAGCGCGGTTTCGAACAGTTCGAGCTCGGCCGGAATGTTATTGATCGTCTTGTCCGGCACCACGTCCAGATCGGCCGGTGGCAGCACCACCACCGCTGTTCCCACGGCAGCGCCCGGCGCACCTGGAATGCCGATGAAGCGGGTTTCCTGAATGCCCTTGCCCTGCCGACCGAGGCCACGAATCGAGCCGGTCGCCTCGGCATGGGCGATGACGCCCGCAAGCTGCGCGCTCATGGTCACGAGGAAGGCTTCTTCGCCCTCGTCGAACAGGCGCCGTTCCTTCTGCTGAATGACCAGCACGCCCATCACCCGCCGATGGTGGATGATCGGCGCACCGAGGAACGAGGCGTAGCGCTCCTCTCCGGTTTCGGCGAAATAGCGGTAGCGGGGATGCTCGGAGGCGTGCTCGAGATTGAGCGGTTCCTCACGGGTACCGACCAGACCGACCAGGCCCTCGTTCGGGGCCATGCTGACCTTGCCGATGGCTTTCTTGTTCAGGCCCTCGGTGGCCATCAGGACGAAACGGCCAGACTCGGGGTCAAGCAGATAGACCGAGCAGACTTGGCTGCCCATAGCCTCACGAACTCTCAGCACGATAATGCCCAATGCCGCCTTGAGGTCCTTGGCGGCATTCACTTCCTGGACAATCTTGCGCAGCGTGCCGAGCATGCTCAGAGGCTTTCTCCCGTCAGTCCCGCGCCATCAGGCGCGGGGCGAGTTCTTTTAAGGCGCGACGATAAACCTCGCGCTTGAAGGTAACCACCTGGCCCAGCGGATACCAGTAGCTGACCCAGCGCCAACCGTCGAATTCGGGCTTGCCGGTTAGATCCATGCGCACCCGGTCCTCGGCGCCGGTCAAACGCAGCAGAAACCACTTCTGCTTTTGTCCTATGCACAGCGGCTGGCTATGAGTACGCACCAGGCGTTGCGGCAGACGATAACGCAGCCAGCCCCGCGTGCAGGCGAGGATCTTCACGTCCTGCTGTTCCAGCCCGACTTCTTCGTTGAGTTCGCGGTAAAGCGCCTCTTCCGGCGTCTCACGCGGATTGATACCGCCCTGCGGAAATTGCCAGGCGTCCTGATTAATCCGCCGGGCCCACAACACCTGCCCGTCATCATTGGTCAGGATGATGCCGACATTGGGGCGAAAACCATCGGAGTCGATCACGGCATACAACCTCGCAAACGCATGTGGCGGCATTGTTCCACAAAAAGACGATAAGCAGAAAGCGCGCTGAGCATGCCGATCATCAACCGTCTCCGGGGTCCGTTCGACGCCTTGCAGGTGCCATGCGCCGGGCAATCCCGCTATGCTTCGCGTCCCTTCATCGCTCCGAGGAACGCAGCGTGCGCCTGGCTCTATTCGATCTCGACAACACCCTGCTGGCCGGTGACAGCGACCATGCCTGGGGCGAATTCCTCTGCCAGCGCAACCTGGTCGACGCTACCGATTACCGGGCGCGCAACGATGCCTTCTATCAGGATTATCTGGCCGGCGAGCTGGACGTACTGGCGTATCAGAACTTCTGCCAGGAGCTGCTGGGGCGCAGCGAGATGGCGCAGCTGGAGCAGTGGCACGGCGAGTTCATGCGCGACCATATCGAACCCATCGTGCTGGCCAAGGGCGAGGCGCTGGTGCGCCAACATCACGAGGCTGGCGATCGGGTGGTGATCATCACCGCCACCAACCGCTTCATCACCGGGCCGATCGCCAAGCGCCTGGGCGTCGATACGCTACTGGCCACCGAATGCGAGATGGCCGACGGTCGCTATACCGGTCGCCTCACCGATGTGCCCTGTTTTCAGGAAGGCAAGGTCACGCGGATCGAGCGCTGGCTGGAGGAAAACGACCAGAGCCTGGATGACGCTTACTTCTATAGCGACTCGCGCAACGACCTGCCGCTGCTCGAGCGGGTCAGCCATCCGGTTGCGGTCGATCCCGACCCGACCCTGCGTGAGATCGCGCAGCAGCGCGGCTGGGGCATTATCAGCCTGCGCTAGGCACCCTTGCCCACCATCAGGTAGAAGATCACGACGAACGAGATGAACGCCGGCCAGCCGAGGGCGAACCACCAGCGCATGTAACGGAACGCCTCGGCTGGCAACGGCGTGCCGTCGCGCAGTGCCTGCTCAGCCAGCTTGTGCACGCGGATCTGCAGCCACACCACCGGCAGCCAGCAGGCACCGGCCAGTAAATAGAGCGCAATGCTCCACATCAGCCAGGGCTGGCTCAGGTCGAAGCCTGCCAGATGCACCAATGCCAATCCGCTGACCGGCTGGATGACCGCCGTAGTCGCGGTGAATGCCCAGTCGGCGAACACCAGATGGCGAAAGGTCACCGCGATCACCTCGACCTTCCCACTACGCCAGGCGCGCCAACTGTAGTAAGCCGACCCCAGCCCGGTGCCGAACAGCACCGTCGAGGACAAGATGTGCAGCGTCTTCAGCAACAGATACAGGCTCATCGTCGTTTCTCCGATACTGGCTCGGTCCACAGCAGCCACAAGGTAGCGACCAGCAGCACCATATTCTTGGCCACCGCGCCGAACGGATCGAACCAGTAATGTGGCAGCCATAGGCTGATGATCAGCATGTAACCAAGCATCAATGCCAGCTGCGCACGCAGGGCGTGACGGCGCCAGCACCGCAGCAACAGACCAACCCCGAGCGCGGCGTCTGCCAGCGCACCAGCGATCACCGCGGCGGCGGCCTGCCAGCCCTGCACGCCGATCTCGGCCATGATGCGCAGTCCCCAGTCGTAGCCCGGGCCGAGGCAGACCAGCGCGGTGCCCAGCCAGATCAGCACTAGCGTCGCGAGCAGCAACGGACGCAACGCCATGGCCACGCTCTGTTCGCGTCGAGGCCAGTCGATCAGCCGGCTCGCCAACGGCGCCGCTGCGCAGCCACAGATAGTTTTCATCGCATCCAACGGAGCGAGGTTGTCGCGTTGAGCCAGTATCAACGTCTGGGAATTGAGCGCGCGCCAACCCAGCCGATTACCGAGCCGTGCACCCAAGCCGACAAGCACTGCCGGGGCCTGGACGTAGCGCGCCGGATGCCAGCCCTGGGCGGCACGCAGCCGATCGATCAACTGCGGCAGGGTCATCGTTTCAGGGCCCACCAGCGACACGATGCAAGGCTGCTCCGGCCACTGGCGCAGCAATCCAAGTACCGCCGCGACAAGATCATCTATATGTAGCGGCTGCGCCCGCGCCTGGGTATCGAGCAACGGAATCAGCGGCCAGGGCGAAAGACGACTCAGCCAGCTGCTGCTCGCCCCGCCCTCGCCAAGCACCAGCGATGGACGCAGCACCACGGCGGGCACTCGCAATGAAAGAAGGTAGTCGTCGGCAGCGGCCTTGCTGGCCAGAAAAGGCACATCCCACTGCTCTCCCGCACCCAGCGCGGACAGCTGAAGAATGCGCGCGCCGTTACGTACCGCAAGATCGAACAGCGCACGTACGCCACGATCCTGCACTTCGCTAAGGTGATGCGCGTCAGCGCTGAGTACGCCGCTGGCGTTGATGAGCAGGTCAATACCGCCCGGCCAGTCGAAATGGTCAGGCTGGCTGGACAGATTGGCGAGCTCCAGCGGCAGCCAGCGCACCCCGGGGAGTTCGGTGCCCTGCCCCAAACGCGAAGTCGCGAACAGCTGATGGCCTTCGGCATGCAACGCCCGCAGCAGATGCCGACCAATGAAGCCCCCGGCACCCACCAGCAGGATGCGCATCAGACCGGCTTGGCCCCCATCAGGCCCATGATGGCGATCAGAATTAGCAGGATCAGGCCGGCATAGACCAGCGCAAAACGCGGAAGCGACGAAGGCGCCGGAGTGTCACCCAGCCCCTGCCAGGCCCGCAGACGACCGCTGAGCAACAACCCGAGCGGCACCAGCAGCAAAAACAGCACCGAGCTGGCGAGCAACCACAGCTGACCGAGCGGAAAGCCGGCCAAATGCGCCAGCCACCAGCCGGTCACAGGCAACGACAACGCCATTACTGCAAGCAGCGGCAGCGACATCAGGCGCGTTCTTCGCAGCTTCTGCTGCAGCACGGCCGAGTCGGCACGCCGCCAGGCCTTCCACAGCATTGCGATGTGGGCAATCAGACCGAGCGTCAGGATGATCGCCAGCGCGGCGTGCACGATATTCAGCAGTTGATAATGTTCCATGGATCCTCACGGTACGGCTGGTCAGCCGAGAAATAGCTGATAGGCCGGGTTGTCCGTCTCGTCCCAGTAGCGATAGCCGATCTTGTCCAGCGCGGCCGGCAGCAGGTGGCGCTCGTCGGCCGGCACTTGCATACCCGCCACCACGCGACCATCCGCCGCGCCGTGGTTGCGGTAATGGAACATCGAAATATTCCAGCGCCCACCCAGGTTATTGAGGAAGTTGAACAGCGCACCCGGCCGCTCCGGAAATTCGAAGCGAAACACCACCTCGTCGCTGACGCCGGACGCATGCCCACCCACCATGTGACGCGTGTGCAGCTTGGCCAGTTCATTGTCGGTGAGATCGAGCACCGGAAAGCCCTTGGCCCGCAGCCCTTCAACCAGCGCCGCGCGCGGATCGTGTTCCGGATGCGTCTGCACGCCAACGAAAATGTGCGCCTCGCGATCCTGGTGATAGCGGTAATTGAATTCGGTGATCTGACGCTTGCCGAGGGCCTCGCAGAACGCCTTGAAGCTGCCCGGCTGCTCGGGGATGGTCACGGCGATGATCGCCTCGCGCTTCTCGCCCAGCTCGGCGCGTTCGGCGACGTGCCGCAAGCGGTCGAAGTTGACATTGGCACCCGAATCGACACCTACCAGCACCTGCTTGGTCACGCCATCGCGCTCGACGTACTTTTTGATCCCAGCCACCGCGAGAGCGCCCGCCGGCTCGGTGATCGAGCGGGTGTCATCGTAGATGTCCTTGATCGCCGCGCAAATCTCATCGGTGCTGACGGTAATCACCTCGTCGACATAATCTTTGCAAACCTCGAAGCAGTGCTCGCCGATCTGGGCCACCGCGACACCATCGGCGAACAGCCCCACCTGCGACAGCACCACGCGCTCGCCCGCCGCCATCGCCTGTTGCAAGCAATTGGAATCGTCCGGTTCGACACCGATGACCTTGGTTTCCGGTCGCAGGTATTTGATGTAAGCCGCCACGCCGGCGATCAGACCGCCGCCACCCACCGGCACGAACACCGCATCGAGCGGGCCCTGATGCTGGCGGAGAATTTCCATCGCCACGGTGCCCTGTCCGGCGATCACGTGCGGATCGTCATAGGGATGGATATAGACGTAGCCCTTCTCTTCAACCAGCTTCAGCGAGTAGGCCAGCGCCTCGGGAAACGCATCGCCATGCAGCACCACTTTGCCGCCACGGGCGCGCACGCCCTGTACCTTGAGCTCCGGCGTAGTGCGCGGCATGACGATGGTCGCCTTGATCCCCAGTTCACGCGCGGCCAGCGCTAGCCCCTGGGCATGGTTGCCGGCCGAGGCGGTGACCACGCCACGCGCCAACTCCTCGGGCGAGAGCTGCGCCAGCTTGTTATAGGCGCCGCGAATCTTGAAGGAAAACACCGGCTGCAGATCCTCGCGCTTGAGCAGAATCTGATTACCGAGCCGCTCGGAAAGCTGACGAGCGGGCTGCAACGGAGTTTCGACGGCGACGTCATAGACGCGCGAGGTGAGGATCTTTTTGACGTACTGTTCGAGCATGATGAGCATCTTGGCGGGCATTGCGGGGCCAACGAGTCTACCCCGCACAAAACCCGCCGACCACCGACAATCGGCACGCAAAACGCCATTACAACCCCACCGAACAAGACCCGCCGTCACGGCCTCGCTATACTTTTGCGCCTCGCCCCTCCCGACCGGACGCATACGTCATGAACCAGGATCAACTCAAGCAGGCCGTCGCCCAGGCCGCCGTCGACCTCATCGTTCCGCAGCTCAACGACCGCAGCATCATTGGTGTCGGCACCGGCTCGACCGCCAACTTCTTCATCGACCTGCTGGCCAAACACAAGGGTTTCTTCGATGGTGCCGTGGCCAGCTCGCAGGCAACTGCCGAACGCCTGAAAGGCCACGGCATCCCGGTCTACGACCTCAACTCGGTCGCCGAGCTGGAGTTCTATGTCGACGGCGCCGACGAGGCCAACGACCACCTGGAATTGATCAAGGGCGGCGGTGCGGCCCTGACTCGCGAGAAAATCGTCGCGGCGGTGGCGCGGACCTTCATCTGCATCGCCGATGGCAGCAAGCGGGTCGAGCGCCTCGGCGAGTTCCCGCTGCCGGTGGAAGTCATCCCCATGGCGCGCAGCCATGTGGCACGCGAACTCGTAAAGCTGGGCGGTGACCCGGTCTATCGTGATGGCGTCGTGACCGACAACGGCAACGTCATCCTCGACGTGCACAACCTGATGATCGGCTTCGCGCCGGATGTCGAAGCGCAGATCAACAACATCGTCGGCGTGGTAACCAACGGCCTGTTCGCCGCGCGCCCGGCGGACGTTCTGTTGCTGGGAACCAAGGATGGGGTGAAGACGCTGAAGCGCTGAAGCCCAAGGCCGGATGATGGTTCCTCACGCTCCTGCGTGGGAACCGCGAACCGAGGACGCTCTGCGTCCCTGCGACGCGGAGCGTCGCGAACTGCGCTCCCACGCAGCGCATGGGAGCGATCGAGCGTTAGCTTCAGGCTCCGGCGCCCTTACCGCCCCTTGCGCTTGAACACATAAAACCGATTCGGCTCGCCCACCACGTAGATGGTGCCTTGCGCATCCATGGCCACGCCTTCGGCCTGACCGATGCCATCAACCAGGCCGTTGAGCCCGCTGAACAGGCTGATGAAGCTGCGTGGTCGACCCAGCAGATCCAGCTCGACCAGCAAGCGCGATTCATCGGAAAGCATCAGGGTATGGCCTGTGCGCGGGTCAATGGCCACCGACGAAATGTCGCGTACCAGCAAATCCTGCCCCGGTAGGGCTTCGAGCGCACCGGCAGCGCCGTCTTCGCCGGGAAATGGCAGCTCGAACAAGCCTTGCGGGTCACGCTCCTTGGCTAAGAGCATTCGCCGGGTATGCGGATTCCAGGCCAGCCCCTCGAAGCCCTTGTTGCCCGCGTCATCGAAGCCCAGGTCATAGACGGCAAGATTCTCGAGGTCCAGGCTCTCCACACCTGGGGCAAGCTGAAACACCGCTACCAGCCGGCGGCGCTCGTCGACGATGCCCAGGCGCCCGTCGTCCAACGCTTCGACCGCTTCGGGATCGGAGAAGCCAGTCAGCGGCACGCGCCGGAGCACCACCCCGCCCGCAGTGAATTCGACCAGCTGCGGGTTCTGCCCAGTGACGGTAAACAGGGTGCCGGTTGCGGGATTCCAGGTCAGGCCCGAGGTTTCGTCCTCTTCCAGGCCGGTCAGGGTGGTTTCCAGCACCAGCTCGTAATCAGGCAGCCAGATGCTCGCCGCGCGTTGCTCGGCATCCGTAGTTTGTTCCTGCCAGTAGAGTTTCAGCTGATCGTCCCAATGCAGCAGCAAACCAGCGACGGCTATCGTGGCAACGGTGAAACCCAGCAGAACATAAAGGAACAGGCGCAGACGGGAACGGCGTGAGGATTTGGCTGGCATGAACGGACCGACACAAGAACGAGGCGCCGGATTACAGCACGAGCCAGGAAGATGGCGATATGGAAAATGTGGCCGGACGTTGTGCACGCATCCGGCCGGACTGGATCAGAGCACGTGGCTCTCGAAGCGAGACAACCCGACGAGCTCGAGCACCAGTTGATCGCCCTGGTTCAGCGGGCCGACGCCCGCCGGTGTGCCGGTCAGCACCACGTCGCCCGGTTGCAGGCTGAAATGCCCGGCGATGTGTTGCAGCAGCGGCAGGACGGCATTGAGCATCTGGCTGCTGCTACCGTTCTGGCGCACTTCGCCGTTGATGCTCAGGCGAATACCAATGTCGGTCAGATCCTGCACCGCATCGCCCGGCACGAACGGCGCTAATACGCAGGCACCGTCGAAGCTCTTGGCGATCTCCCACGGGTGGCCCTTTTCCTTGAGCTTCGCCTGCACGTCGCGCAGGGTCAGGTCCAGCGCCGGAGCGAAGCCGGAGATAGCATCGCGGACCTCTTCCTCGTTCGGCTTGCGCGACAGCGGCTTGCCGATCAGCACGGCGATTTCCGCTTCGTAATGCACCGCGCCGCGGTCGCTCGGGATGCTGAAACCGCTGTCCAGCGGCACCGTGCAACTGCCGGCCTTGATGAACAGCAGTGGCTCGGTGGGCACCGGATTGTTCAGTTCCTTGGCATGCTCGGCGTAATTGCGGCCGATGCAGACCACCTTGCCCAGGGGGTAATGGATCGGCGTGCCATCGGTGTACTGGTGTTTGTAGGTCATGGGAGATCCTTTTTGATCCGTAGGGCGGGTGCTACCCGCCGATGCCCTTGGCGGGTTACACCCGCCCTACTTCATACCGCGAATATCTTGCCGGGGTTCATGATGCCGTTCGGATCGAACGCCGCCTTGATCGCCTTCATATAAGCGATTTCTGCCGGCGAACGGCTGTATTCCAGGTAGTCGCGCTTGGTCATGCCGACGCCATGTTCGGCGGAAATCGAACCGTTGTACTTCTCGACCGTCTCGAATACCCACTTGTTGACCGAAGCGCACTTGTCGAAAAACTCGTCCTTGGACAGCGCTTCGGGCTTGAGGATGTTCAGGTGCAGGTTGCCGTCGCCGATGTGACCGTACCAGAGCACTTCGAAATCCGGGTAGTTGCCGGTAACGATGGCATCGATGTCGGCAAGGAAGGCCGGCACTTTCGAGACGGTGACCGAGATGTCGTTCTTGTACGGCGTCCAGTGGCTGATGGTCTCGGAGATGTATTCGCGCAGCTTCCAAAGGTTCTGCAGCTGCTGCTCGCTCTGGCTCATCACGCCGTCGAGCACCCAGCCCTCATTGACGCAATGCTCGAAAGTCGCCAGCGCCTGCTCGGCGCGCGCTTCGGTGGTGGCCTCGAACTCCAGCAGCGCATAGAAGGGCGCGCGGGTCTCGAAGGGAGCCGGGATATCGCCGCGGCCGAGAATCTTGTCCAGGCACTTGTCGGAGAAGAACTCGAAGGCCGTCAGGTCCAGCTTGTCCTGGAAGGCATGCAGCACCGGCATGATCGAATCGAAGTCCGGCGTGCCCAGCACCATGGCGGTGAGGTTGGTCGGCTGGCGCTCCAGGCGCATGGTCGCCTCGACCACGAAGCCCAGCGTACCCTCGGCGCCGATGAACAGCTGACGCAGGTCATAGCCGGTGGCGTTCTTGATCAGGTCCTTGTTCAGTTCCAGCAGGTCGCCCTTGCCGGTAACGACCTTGAGCCCGGCCACCCAGTTGCGGGTCATACCGTAGCGGATCACCTTGATGCCGCCGGCGTTGGTGCCGATGTTGCCGCCGATCTGGCTGGAGCCGGCCGAAGCGAAATCCACCGGGTAGTACAGGCCCTTGTCCTCGGCAAACTGCTGCAGCTGCGCGGTGATCACGCCCGGCTGGCAGACCACGGTGCGGTCCATTTCGTCGAACGACAGGATCTGGTTCATGTAATCGAAGGAGACCACCACCTCGCCGTTGGCCGCCACGGCCGCTGCGGATAGCCCGGTTCGCCCCCCCGACGGCACCAGCGCGACCTTGCGCTCATTGGCCCAGCGTACGATGGCTTGCACCTGCTCGACGGTCTTCGGAAAAACGATGGCCGAGGGCGCCGGGGCGAAGTGCTTGGTCCAATCCTTGCCATAGGTACTAAGCGAATCGGCATCGATCAGTACCTTGCCGGGCTCGACCAGGGTCTTCAGCTCATCGATCAGGACAGCATCGGTCATCATGTGAACTCTCATTCGATTCATGGTCACCCTGAGTACGCTTCAGCTCAGGATATGGGTGTTTCGAGGGGGCCGTATGCTAGCATACGAGCCCCTTTAAGACGTGCCTCGGCAGACTTCCGACACCGCCAATACCGGGTCGGCCAGCCCTCGCTGGACACTTCAGTTATCCCTCGGCCTTAAGGTTTTAACGCAGATGAGCCAGACCTCTCTCGACAAGAGCAAGATCAAGTTCCTTCTCCTCGAAGGCGTGCACCAGAACGCTGTCGACACTCTCAAGGCCGCAGGCTACTCCAATATCGAGTACCTCAAGACCGCGCTGTCCGAGAGCGAGCTGAAGGAAAAGATCGCGGACGCCCACTTCATCGGTATCCGCTCGCGCACCCAGCTCACCGAAGAGGTCTTCGACTGCGCCAAGAAGCTGATCGCCGTTGGCTGCTTCTGCATCGGCACCAACCAGGTCGATCTCAATGCCGCCCGCGAGCGCGGTATCGCGGTGTTCAACGCACCTTATTCCAACACCCGCTCGGTGGCCGAACTGGTACTGGCCCAGGCCATCCTGCTGCTGCGCGGCATTCCCGAGAAGAACGCCTCCTGCCATCGTGGTGGTTGGATCAAGTCGGCGGCCAACTCCTTCGAAATCCGCGGCAAGAAGCTGGGCATCATCGGCTACGGCTCGATCGGCACGCAGCTGTCGGTACTCGCCGAAAGCCTGGGCATGCAGGTGTACTTCTATGACGTCGTGACCAAGCTGCCGCTGGGCAATGCGACCCAGATCGGCTCGCTGTACGAGCTATTGGGCATGTGCGACATCGTCTCGCTGCACGTGCCGGAACTGCCCTCCACCCAGTGGATGATCGGCGAGAAGGAAATCCGCGCCATGAAGAAGGGCGGCATCCTGATCAATGCCGCGCGCGGTACCGTGGTCGAACTGGATCACCTGGCCGCTGCGATCAAGGACGAGCATCTGATCGGCGCTGCGATCGACGTGTTCCCGGTCGAACCCAAGTCCAATGACGAAGTGTTCGAAAGCCCGCTACGTGGCTTGGATCGCGTCATCCTCACGCCGCACATCGGTGGTTCCACTGCCGAAGCCCAGGCGAATATCGGCCTGGAAGTGTCGGAGAAGCTGGTCAAGTACAGCGACAACGGTACATCCGTGTCTTCGGTCAACTTCCCTGAGGTGGCGCTGCCGTCGCACCCGGGCAAGCATCGCCTGCTGCACATCCACCGGAACATTCCGGGCGTGATGAGCGAGATCAACAAGGTCTTCGCCGACAACGGCATCAATATCTGCGGTCAGTTCCTGCAGACCAACGAGAAGGTCGGCTACGTGGTGATCGACGTGGACAAGGAATATTCCGACCTGGCCCTGGAAAAACTCCAGCACGTCAACGGCACCATCCGCAGCCGCGTACTGTTCTAAGCGAACAGCGAGTGAATAATCAGGGAGGCTGCGGCCTCCCTTTTTTGTGTGCAGCGTTCAGCTCGTCGGTGTGGAGCCGGTGTCGGCTCCGCGGCGCTCGGGATCCGATTGGGGCCGCTGTTCGATCGGCTCGACCGGCTGTATTTGCGGCGGCGCTTCGAGCGTCGGCGGTCGCGGCAGGGATTCACTTTCATCTTGCCGCTCGATGACATCCTGCCGAGGTTCGCGATTATCCAACGGGTGTTCGCGGCTTTTCTCCGGCAGCGTCGGACCGGTGCCGGTCGCCACAGCTGTGGACGCCAACCCCAGGGTTGCTAGAAACAATGGAATACGCAGGTCCATGGCTCGCTCCTGAAAATGGCAGCTCGGCGCCTCGCGCGACAGCGGTTCAACGAAACATAGGCGTCAGCGCTGCTCAAACAAAAAAGCCCCAGCCGGAGGCCGGGGCTTTCATCTGGTTGCGGCCAAATCAGTTACCCGCACCGCCGGTACCACCTGTGCCTGTGCCTGTGCCGGTTCCAGTTCCAGCACCGCCACCGGTGCCTGTGGTATCACCGACGCCGGTACCAGTGCCAGCGCCGGCTCCTCCGTCAGTGCCCATTCCGGTGCCGGTACCCGTACCGGTGGTCATTCCAGGACGGGTGTCATCAGTCATTGTTCCATCCATCGATTCATTCATGCTTTCGCCGCGGGTGGTGCCGTCATGATCAGCATTACCTGCTGCGAAAACAGCCGTGGACATCAAACCGGCCAGGGTCAAGGCCGCTAATTTTTTCGTTTGCATGTGCACTCTCCTTTTTTGAGGCGTTACCTCTATTCGGGCACCCGCTAGGCACAGGGGTTGCGCCGGGCGCATTACAAATTCTTTCCTGCGGCGCAAAGGTGCGAGCTAGCGCTCTCGCTGCTGGCAACCGTTCGTCAGTCACTCAATGGCGTCACCGTTGATCGACGCTGCGATAACACCATCATCAGCAAACGCAGCTCCGCGTCAGCTCAGCAATTGCGCCAAGGAGATGCCGATTCCGGCCATGCTCTCGCCCGCCACCAGTCCGGCTGCCGCGACGATGACAAACCGTTCGGCGAGACGCCCCCAGCGTGCCGCGAACAGCCAGGCCAGCAGCGCGCCAAGCGTCATCATCAGCGAAATAGAAGCCGGGATGATGAATGCCAGACCCAGCGCCGCGGAACTCGGCAGCCAGCGCAGACGCCAGGCCGGCAGCGATCCTTCCAGCGTGCCCAGCAGCACGCCGGCAAGCGCACCGCATAAAATCGCCCAGCGAATGTCGCTGCCGATTGAGCTCAATCCCGCCGTCAGCGCCTCGGCTACCGCCTTCCAGGTGGCGACGGCCGGTGCGGGCCATTCAGCCGTGATCAGCATCGTCTGCGGATCGGGGATCAGCACCTGATAGACCAACACCCCCACCAGGCTGCCCATCAGGATTCCCAGGCACTGCGCGATCGCCTGCCGCGACGGCGCCGCACCGATGGCATGGCCCACCTTGAAGTCGTTGAGCAGGTCAGTGCATTGCCCCGCCGCGCCGCCGGCGGTGTTGGCGCTCATCAGATTGATCGCCACCTGGCCGGGCGCAATCACAGCGAAGCTCAGCTGCGACAGCTGCCCGATGGCGCCGATCGGCGGGATGCCGGTGGCGCCGACTACCCGCGCCGCCACCATTGCCAGCAACAACGCCAGGGGAATCGACAATGCAGCCATGAGCACATGGATACCGAACAGAGATATCTGCAGCGCGACGACCAACCCCGCCGCCACTACCAGCCCGATCAGCGGCAGCGCAGCCGGCCGACGTAGCCGCAGACGGCGCTCCGAATCCCGGCGCGCGCGCAGCAGACGCAGCCCGAGCGAGGTCAGCGTGGCGCAGACCATCAGGCTGACCCCCGGCCACAACAGCCACTCGATCAGCAACGCGAATTGCGGCCCGCTGGCATCCGCAGGCATCGCCACCAAGCCTTCCGCGACCAACCACGGCGCGAGCATTCCCCAAGCAATCACCGCGCCGAGCAGCAACGACAGGCCGACGCGCAACCCTATGATTCCGCCGAACCCCACCAGCAACAGCGATGGTTCCAGACTGAAGGTCAGGCGCTCCAGCTGTCCACTCGGCGCCCAGCGCGGCAAGGTCCACAACAGGCTGTCCAGCAGCTTGACCGCGGCCGCCAGCGCTGCCGCCGAACCCAGCACCAGCAGACGCCGAGCCGCTTCGGCTCCATGGCTGTAGATCTGCTGCATGGTCGCCAGCGTCGCCATGCCTTCGGGAAAGCGCAGCTGTGCCTCGACTATCAGAGACGGTCGCAGATACCAGGCGACCCAGATACCGAGAAAGCTGACCGAGAACACCCAGGCCATCAGCGGCAGAGTTTCGAATTGCTGGCCGGTCATCAGGGTATAAGCCGGGATCGGCGCCACCAGGCCACTGGAGATGATCGAGGCCGCGGACGACGCGGTGGTCTGGTTGATATTGCTCTCGTGCAATGTCCAGGCGGGCCGACCCAGCATCCTCGACAGGCTCTGCCAGAAGGCGAAGCCAACCAGCAACGCGATGATCGACATGTTGAACGACCAGCCGATCTTCAATCCCGAATATATATTCGAAGGCGTCAGCACGGCGCCTAGCAGCAAGCCGGTGAGCAATGCGCGGAATGTGAGTTCACGTGTGGGTCCGCTCATGCCGACTCCATCCTATGGGTGATTGACTCACCTTAGTCAATTCAACCCATTGGCCGTTTCCTTAACCGTCCGTCGGGTTGTCGTCATCCGGACGCAGATGCCAGCCTAATCCCCACCTGAACGCTGAACTTCGGCATTTTCGGCCGGTCGTTTAGTAACTTTTCATCGGCAGCATAACGGCCCATACCAAGGATCGAACATGGACGACGCGGACCTCACCCACCTGGAAGCCCATCAGCCTACCGTCACCCTGCTTACCGGCAATGAGCTTTTGGGATTGTTTTTCAAGCATTTTCTCGGTGAGCAGGCCCAGCTGGACGTATCGCTTAACCGGCTCGAAGAGGTTTCCAGAGGCGCCAGCGATCTCTATCTGGTCGACGCGGGCAACAGCCAGACCGAACAACTTTCGACACTCATCGATCAGCTCGACGAGCAAACCCCCGTTGCGCTGGTGAACATCGCTGCGGAACAGGCCGAACAGCTCGTCGACAAGCACCCCGGCATTCGTGGCGTGTTCTACAGCCACGCCACGCGAGAGCACCTGCTCGATGGCATCCAGGTATTGCTCGATGGCGGCGACTGGCTACCGCGGGTCCTGACCGAGCGCCTGCTCAGCCAGTGGCGACGCATGCGCCAGATGGCCGGTAGCAAACCGTCATTGACCTTGCGCGAGCGCGAGATTCTCAGCCTGGCGGGCAAAGGGCTGTCCAATGCCGAGATAGCCGAACAGCTGTGCCTGAGCCCACATACCATCAAGAGCCATATTCACAACCTGTTGCGCAAGATTGGCGCCTCCAACCGTGCCGAGGCGGCATTCCTATTACGTGGCCGGCTGGACTGGTCCGAGTCATGTCACGCCTGACACTCGGCCTGCTGCTGTGCTGCCTGCTCGGCCCGTTGCAGGCAGAGGAGCAGCAAGCGGCCCAAGCTAGGAGCGAGGCGGAACTGAGCGGGTTGATCATCGACAACACCATCTCCCGCTTCGGCCATGACTTTCACCGGTATCTGAGTTTCCAGCTGCAGGACGCCGAAGAGCTGGAAAACGACCTGGTCGTTCGGGAGCGCCCCTCGGCGCGCTGGGGCAGCCTGGTCTGGGTGGAATATGGGCCGCGTACCGTCTATCGCCGGTTTCTACAACCGAACATGACCGAAATCGAGGCGATTGCAGAGGACGCTGCGCGGGTAATCCTCGAGGACATCAGCCGCAGCAAGCTGCAAAACCTGCTTCAGGACACCTTCGACATGGATCGGGACGAACTATGAAAGGGATTAATCCGCACCGCACGTCGCCGCTGACCCTTTTTGCACCGTTCGATGGATGTTCAGCCCCGCTCCGCCAATCAAGAATCCGAGCACTATTTCGAGGTGCCTGCATGGAACGTCTAGCGCTTGTTCGTCGCGGCTTGTTCGCCGCCCTCCTGCTGACTGCCAACATCCCCCTTCACGCCGCCGATCTGATGGACAACGCCGACTTGGCCGTCGGTTCGTTGGGCCTGAGCAATCCGACGGCGCTTGCTCCACAGCTGATCGATGGCCAGACCGCGCACGTGCTGCAGCAAGGTAGCGACAACCTGGCCGATCTCAACCAGCTCGGCGAGAGCCAGCTGTCCAGCATCGTTCAGCAAGGCAGCGACCAGCAGGCCTTCATTCTCCAGCAGGGCGAAAACCAGCTGGCCACCATCCTTCAGATCGGCCAAGGCAACATGGCTGACATCAGCCAGATCGGCAGCGACAACCAGGCCGCGATCGCCCAGGTGGGCTCCGACAACAATGCCAGCATCGAACAGCTCGGCAGCGGCCTGAGCAGTAGCGTCATTCAATACGGAAGCGGGCAGCGCGTTCAGATCGTCCAACACTAATAACAATTGAAAGGAAGCAACATGCGCTACTTGCACCCCATCGCGCTTGCCGTGCTGCTTGCGGCCGCCAGCGATCTCTACGCGGACAACAGCGCCGAGCTCGAACAGATCGGCGATACCAACAGCGCCGCTGTCGATCAGACCGGGCTGCTCAACCAGGCCGTCATCAGCCAGCACGGCAACGTCAACGACGCCAGCATCTACCAGGGTGATATCGCCGAGTCGAACCAGGCGGGTATCGAACAGCTCGGCGACGGCAACAGCGCCTCGATCTACCAGGCACTCGAAAGCCATTTCTCCACCGCGAGCGTCTATCAGCAGGGCAACGGCAACCGCGCCGAAGTCGAGCAGACCTGGCGAGTCAACGAGCTGCAGATCAGCAGCATCGGCAACGACAACTACGTCTCCGCCACCCAGACCGGCTTCGCCAATGCGCAGGCCAGCCAGATCGGCAATGGCAACTCGCTCAGCTTCGTTCAGAACGGCTCGTTCCACGGCTCGTCGCTGGCCGTCTATCAAGTCGGCGATGAGAACCTCGCCAACATCCAGCAGGACGATGGTAACGGCCTGCAGCTGATACAGACCGGCACATTCAACGTCGCACAAGTCCAGCAGCTGGGCTACTTCAACGAACTCGACTTCAGCCAGAGCGGCGATGACAACCTGCTCACCGTCGAGCAGAGCGGCCGCGGGCAGAGCATCCAGGGCTCATCAGCGGGCAGCGGTAACCGCATCGACATCGCTCAGGCCTACGAAGGCAACGAAGCCGCGGTACTGCAGAACGGCACAGACAACCTCGCTTCGATCAACCAGATCACTGCCTACAGCCAGGCGGCGATTTCGCAGCTGGGCGCGTCGAACCAGGCCTTCATCATGCAGAGCGCCGAAGGCGTGAGCGCGATTATCCAGCAGACCGGCGGCGGCAACATGGCGACAATCAACCAGCAGTAGTCATCGGGCGGCAAAAACAGATAGGGCATCGTTATGTTGAGCGCCGCGCTGGCGACCTGGATATTGGCAGCCGCACCCTCCCCGGTCGACGCACAACTTGAGCTGACCCCCGATGACAGCGGCAGCGTCAGCTTGCGGCTGTGCTTCACCAGCCAACAGCCCCACCAGCTGCGCTATCAATTGGAAGTGACGTCCACCGGTACCGCCGGGACCAACCGTTCGCGACAGGCAGGCGAACTGGTCAGCGGCAGCAACCGTCAGTGCCCGCTGAGCAATCGAGTCAGCGTTTCCGAAAATGGCCAACTGGAGGCGGTGTTGAACTGGTCGATCGATGGCCAGCCGCAAGCGCCGATACAGCGCAGCTACCCGACGATGGCACCTGCCAGCCCGCTACCGCAATCCACGCCGCCCGGTACCCCTCCGGGCCAAACCGAAGCACAAGTGGCATCCGCTCGTCCGATGGACGACCGTTCAGATCTGCAATAGCCGCAGCGACAAGCACGTCCCATTCGGCTTCCATTGCGGCGCACTTCGATTTCACTCTGGCAATCGTCTGCTGGCATCCATCAGCTGGGATGACTCGAATAATCTCGACTGACAGACATCGCCGGGCGCTGCCATCCATCGCCTCTCTGGAACCGCAAGCGGGCCCGTGGCTTCTACCGAGCCAATCCACTATCGCCGGCGCCGCCGGCACCAGGAGGTCCGGTGCGAATTTCCCTGAAACCCTTGCATGACCAGGTCATCGTAATCACGGGCGCGTCGAGTGGCATCGGCCTGGCCACGGCCCGCATGGCCGTCGAAAAAGGCGCTCGCGTGGTGCTGGTGGCACGCAACGAACTCGCCCTGGCGGATATCCAGCGCGACCTGAACGCGGGCGACCGGGTCCTGCATGTGATGGCCGATGTCGGTGAACGCGAGCAGCTCGAACATGTTGCCCGCCAGACCATTGAACATTTCGGCGGCTTCGATACTTGGATCAACAACGCCGGTAGCTCCGTCTGGGGGCGCTTCGACGAGGTCAGCGACGAAGACCACTATCAGGTCATGCAGACCAATTTCTGGGGCACACACTACGGGTCGTCCATCGCCGTGAAACATCTGCGCGAAAAAGGCGGAGCGTTGATAAACATCGGCAGCGTGGAGTCCGCCAATGCCCTGCCGTTTCATGCCAGCTACAGCGCTAGCAAGCATGCAATAAAGGCTATGACCGACGTGCTGCGGGTCGAGCTGCAGAAGTCGCGCACGCCAGTGTCGGTCACTCTGGTTCGTCCTTCTTCGACAGACACCCAGTTCATGGACCACTCGAAGAACTACCTGCCCAGCGCGCCGGTGTTTCCGCCGCCGGTCTACTCGCCGGAGGTGGTCGCGCAGGCGATTCTGCATGCCGCCGAGCACCCGCAGCGCGACGTCTACATCGGTAACGCCAAGCTGCTTTCCAAGCTTGCGCAGAACGCGCCACGGCTGGCCGACTGGATCAACCGCACCTTTGTCTACGATGCCATCCAGAGCGGACGCCCGGACCGACACCCGCACGGCGCGCTCTACGCCGGTGACGTCGGCAGCGCCGGCGACGGCAAGGCCAGCGGCGATTATCCGGGGATGGTGCTAACGCGCAGCCTCTACACCCGCGCCACGCAACATCCTGTCGCCACAACGGTGGCCGTGGCGGTGGGCGCAGCGGTGCTGGCCGCAATGCTAGGACGTCGCGGACGCTAGCATGTGGCGGCGCGGCCCCATGCTGCGCCGTCTTGACAGTCGTTCAGCTCAGGTTCAGCCAGGGTTCAGGCGCGGTTCAGCGGCCGGCATGCAGGATGCAGGCGTCACTTTCCCACGCCTGCAAAGGAGCGACACATGAACACGCTGCATACCTTGGCCATCGCCACCAGCCTGAGCTTCTTCACCCTGGGCGCCCATGCCGCAGAGAACTTCGCCGGCCTCACCTGGGGCAAGAGCACGGTCAACATTGACCGCTCCAGCACCCTGAAGCAGAACATGGGTCAAGACCGCTTCGATGACATCATCAAGAACAGCGGCACCTGGGGTATCCGTGCCGGTCAGATGACCGACGAGGCGCGCTACTATGCCACCTACGAAAACGTCTCCGACGACTACGGCAGCGCACTCAAGCTGCGCCAGCAGAACCTGATCGGCAGCTACGACATGTTTCTGCCGATCGGTGATACCACCCGCCTGTTCGGCGGTGCCAGCGCCGGTCTGACCAAGCTTGAAAACGAGTCCAGCGGCTACAGCCGTGACAGCGACATCGGTTACCTGGTCGGCTTGCAGGCCGGCGTCATCCAGGAGGTCGGCAACAACGCGTCGATTGAAGCCGGCTACCGTTATCTGCGCAGTAACGCCGGTACCGAGGTGTCCGAGCGCGGCGTCGGCAAGGTCGGCTCGATCGACCTGCACAGCAGCAAGCAGGCCTATCTCGGCGTGAATTATCACTTCTAAGCTTGCTTCAACAGGACCACGGCCGGGATCGTCCCGGCCGTTTGCATGACAGGAGCCGCAAATGAAAGTGCTGGTGGTGGAAGACGAGGCGCTGCTGCGCCACCACCTACTGACTCGCCTGAGCGAAAGCGGTCACGTGGTCGATGCGGTGGCCAATGCCGAGGAGGCGCTCTACCAGTCTCGCGAATTTAATCATGACCTGGCGGTGGTCGACCTCGGCCTGCCGGGTATCAGTGGGCTGGACCTGATCCGGCAGCTGCGCAGCAATGGCGAACGTTTTCCCATCCTCATCCTGACTGCGCGCGGCAACTGGCAGGACAAGGTCGAGGGACTCGCGGCCGGCGCCGACGATTACGTCGTCAAGCCGTTCCAGTTCGAAGAGTTGGAGGCGCGGCTCAATGCGTTATTGCGTCGTTCGTCCGGCTTCACCCAGGCCAGCATCGAGGCTGGGCCGCTGAAGCTTGACCTCAACCGCAAGCAGGCCCTGGTCAATGACGAACCACTCGCATTGACCGCCTTCGAATACCGCATTCTTGAATACCTGATGCGCCATCAGCAGCAGGTGGTGGCCAAGGAACGCCTGATGGAGCAGCTGTACCCGGACGACAACGAGCGCGATGCCAATGTCATCGAAGTGTTGGTCGGGCGTTTGCGGCGCAAGCTCGAAGCTCAGGGCGGGCTGAAGCCCATCGATACCGTTCGTGGCCTGGGATATCTCTTCACCGAGCGCTGCCGATGAGCCGGCGCTGGCGCCGCTGGCTGGTAGAGCTCCGAGCCTCGCGCAACGGTAGCTTGTCGCTGCGCCTGCGCCTCATGCTGGGCGCAACCTGCCTGGCAGTCCTGTTCATGCTGGCCCTGCTGCCGGTGCTGCAGGCCGCGTTCAGCCTCGCCTTCGAGCGCGTCATCGAAGAACGCCTGGCCGCTGACGCCAACACGCTGATCACCGCTTCGCGCATCGAAGAAGGACAGCTGATCATGCCGGATCGGCTACCGGACGAGGAGTTCGATCTGCCGGATGCCAAGCTGCTCGGCTATATCTACGACCCGCAGGGCAACCGGCTATGGCAGTCGCGTTCGGCCGAAGATGAAAGCATCGACTACCGGCCGCGCCTGCACGGCGACGTCACAGAATTCCAGCGAGTACGTGACATCGAGGGCGTTGAATACTTCGTCTACGACGTCGAGCTGCGCTTGACCAACGATGATCAGCGCCAGGCGTTCAGCTTCGTCACCATGCAACCTACCAGCGAATACCGCAGCCTTTTCGAGGAATTCCGTCAACAGCTCTACCTCTGGCTTGGTGGAGGTTTGCTGGTACTACTGACGCTGCTTTGGCTGGGCCTGACCTGGGGCTTTCGCTCGCTGAAACGCCTAAGCCATGAATTGGACCAGGTCGAGATTGGACGGCTGGATCGACTCAGCGATCAGCATCCAATGGAACTGCTGCGCCTGACCCGCTCGCTGAACCGACTGCTCGACGGCGAACGCCGTCAGCGTGAGCAGTACCGCAATTCCCTGGGCGATCTGGCCCACAGCCTGAAAACGCCATTGACCGTGCTGCAAAGCGTGGGCGAGGTGATCAATGCGCAGCCGGACAACCGCGAGCAGGCCCGCGTCATGCACGCGCAGATCGAACGCATGAGCCAGCAGATCGGCTATCAACTCCAACGCGCGAGCCTGGGTCAGAGCGGCCTGGTGCGTCACCGGGTTGCGTTGCAGCCGCTGCTGGTGCGCCTGTGCAGCACCCTGGACAAGGTTTATCAGGACAAGCGCGTGCGGGTCGACATCCAGATTCCACCGAACGCCACCCTGCCGCTGGAACAAGGCGCCCTAATGGAGCTGCTCGGCAATCTGCTGGAAAACGCCTACCGGCTCTGCCTGCATCAGGTGCGCATCAGCCTGCAAGAAGACGGCGATCGACTGTTGCTCAGCATCGAAGACGACGGCCCCGGTGTGCCCGTCGACCAGCGCGCTCGCATCGTCCGCCGCGGCGAGCGGCTGGACGTCCAGCACCCCGGCCAGGGCATCGGTCTGGCGGTGGTCAAGGACATTCTCGACAGCTACGGCGGCGAGCTCAGGCTCGATGATTCCAGCCTTGGCGGCGCTGCGTTCCGGCTGCGGTTGCCACTCGAATAAGCCGATGAAGGACATCCCGATGGCTGCCCGCTTGCCGTGGCTGCTGCTAAAGTTCGGCTTCGCCATCTACCGGACGCTTCACATGTCACCGGACGACAGCAAGAAACTGGTTCGCAAGCACATAGACCTGACCTGGAACCGCGGCCACATGGCCCTGGCCGAGCAGCTGCACAGCAAGGATTTTCTCTACAAAAGCTCCTTCGTTGGCCACCCCATGGCCAGCGCCGAGTTCGCGAATATGGTCACCCAGATTCGCGCAGCCATGCCCGATCTCGAAGTGGTGATCGAGGAATGCGTCGCAGAGGGCGACAAGGTCGTTACCTGGAGCACGCTGATCGGCACCATCGAGAATCCGGCGCTCGGCTATCCGCCGAGCGACAGGGTTCTGAGCATCTCGGCCATGGCGTTCTGGACCCTGACCCCTAGCGGGCAGATTCGCAGTATCTGCACTATGTTCGACATGGAGAGCTTTCGCTCTCAGCTGGGTCTGCCGACTCGCACCTATGCTGAGAAAGCCTTGCCATGAAGAATCGCCGAAACGAGCAGCAGCCTTAAACGGAAGTTGCGATTCTTACTGTAAGTGGTTGGCAAGCACTTCCGTACTTAGCGTGACTCACCACAACCAACCCAACCACAGCAAAGCCACCAGCAGCCAAGTGCTTACGGCGAGCGTGCCGGTACTCCAGATACGGTTATAGCGTCTTTCCCGCTGCCGCCAACGGGGTTGGTCAGGGTCGACAGTTGGCACCCTCAGCGGTGGCCGCTGCAGCAGTCGCTTGAGCCAAAGCGAAATAACCAGCGCCGGATTCGGCAGCGCGGTCAGCCGGGCCGGCACCTTCCAACCGAATTTCAGCGCCACCCCGGCCAAGGCCAGTGCCAGCAGCAACGGCCATGACGCAGCCCAGATGCCACTCGAATACAAGCCGTGCAGCATGGGTTCGCGCAAGGCAGGCCAGAGCCAGGGCAGCAGCAGCGCCAGACTGCTTAGCAAGGTCCAAGGCAGAAGTTGCGGCAAAGGGGGTCGTGAGGCCGGCGCATCACGCGCATCACGCGCATCACGGCGCAGCAGCCACAGCGCGTGGATCAGCAACAGAGCGGTGGTCAGGCTGCCAAGGCTCAGCCAGACCAGCCAGGACTCGAACGCCCCGCCGTGCCAGACCTCCTTCAGCGTCGTCTTGACCGCGCCACCGCTGGTCAATGGCAAGCCGATGATCGCCAGCGCCGGTAATGTCAGCAGCAGCCAGCCGATACGCGGCAGGCGTCCGGCGTGGATCAAGCCTGCAGAAAGAAACAGCGCACCCTTTGCCAACCCGTGATGCACGCCGTAGAGCATCAGGACGACCGTCAGCGCCTGCGTTTGCTGCGGATGCCGCCAGGCCAGTGCCAGAATCATCAGCAGGTAACCCATCTGACTGACCGAAGAATAAGCCAGCACCGCCTTGGCCTTGTCGCTGGTCAGCCCCAGCAGCGCTGGATAGAGAGCGCCGAAGATGCCAATGGCAAGCAGCACATCCGCCCAGTTCGACAGCAGCTGATCACCCTCCGGCAGGCAGCGCCACAGGCCGAGAAAGCCCGCCTTGAGCATCGCCCCGGAAAGCACCGCGCTGGCGGGCGCCGGTGCCGCCGGATGCGCCAGCGGCAGCCATACGTGCAGCGGCCAGAACCCGGCTTTCAGGCCGAGGCCGATCAGCAATAGCAGCAGCGTCAGGCCGTCGATGGGCAACGCTCGCCAGGCGGCAAAGGCGAAATCGCCGCCGGCGGCATGGCTGCGCAGCATCAGCGCAGCCAGCAGGGCCATCTCGCCACAGATCGCCAGTTGCAGATACAGGCGCCCAGCGCGGCGTGGGCCTGGGCCGCGCCGATGCACGATCAGCCCGTAGGCGGAAAGACTCATGACGCTGAAGCCAAGGTAGAAACTCAACGCATCGGTGGCGATGATCAGCAACAGATTGCCGGACAGTGCCAGCGACCAGAACGTCCAGAAGTGCCGGCGTTTGGGATCGTCCCGCTGGCTGCTGCTGGCGAACACCCCGGCGCAACCCCAAAGCAATGCGGTGAAGCCCAGCCAGGCGCGGGTCAATTCGTCATCCGCACCCCAGCGCACGCCCTCCCAGAGCATCGGCAGATCCAGTGCCGGCATCGGCCAGAGGACCATCGCCAACGCCGGCAAGCAACCGAGCCAAAGCCAGCCGGCTGCACGCTCGCGGAACAGCGGCAGCGCGCCGACCAGCAAGGGTGCCAGCGGGACGAGCAGCCACAGCCCACTCATATTTCGAATTCTCTATCGACGATCAGCTGCGCCCAGCCTAGTGGGCTCAACGCGGTGCCGGCCAGCAAACCGACCAGCAACGCCAGCAGCGCGGTGAACAACGCCGGCAGCAGCAACATCCAGTGCGTCTCCCAACGCTCCTCGCGCCAGTTGTCTTCATGCCAGTCGGCCGGTTCGGCGAACCAGCCGCGCCACAACAACGGCAGAAAATAACCGGCGTTGAGCAGCGCCGAACCCATCAGCACCAGCAATACCCAGTCCTGGCCGACTTCCAGCGCGCCCATGCCCAGCGTCCATTTGCTGACGAAACCGGCAATCGGCGGGATCCCTATCATCCCCAGCGCTCCGATGCTAAATGCAGTCATGGTCAAGGGCATGCGTCGACCAACGCCGTTCATCTCGCGGATGCGATGAATGCCCAAGGTTTCGGCAAAGTTGCCAGCGCAATAGAACAACGTGACCTTCATCAGGCCTTGGTGCACCAGATGCGCCAGCCCACCGACCGCCGCGATCGGCCCGAGCAGCGCCACGCCAAGGGTCACGTAAGACACCTGACTGATGGTCGAGTAGGCCAGGCGCTTCTTCAGTTCCTGTTGCTGCAGCGCACGCAGCGAGCCGTAGAGAATGGTCGCCGCGGCAAGCCACAGCAGCGGCCCGGCCATGTCCAGCCGGGACAGCGCCTCGGCGCCGAACACGTCGTAGACCACCCGAATGATGCCGAAGGCACCGGCCTTGACCACTGCCACCGCATGCAGCAGCGCACTGACCGGCGCCGGCGCCACCATCGCCTTCGGCAACCAGCCGTGCAGTGGAATCAGCGCCGCCTTGACTCCGAGCCCGGCGATGAGCAGGACGAAAGCCACACGCAGCGCCAGGTCCTGCTCGCCGACCTGTTCCAGTAGATACCCGCCAGGCTGGAAATCCGGCCCGCCCGCCAGGCCGTGCAGCAGCGCCACGCCCATCAGCACCAGTGCTCCGCCGCCCACGGTATAGGCCAGATAGACACGCCCGGCACGCAGCGCCTCGGGCGTGCCGCGATGCACCACCAGCGGAAAGGTCGCCAGGGTCAGCATTTCGTAGAACAGCAGGAAGCTGACCAGATTGCCCGCCAGCGCCAATCCAACGGTAGCGCTGACACAAAGACTGAAATAGCCGAAAAAGCGCGAACGAAGCGGCGAGTTTTCCAGATAGCCGATGGCATAAACGGTCGTCGCCATCCACAGTACCGAAGACAGCGCGACGAACAGCAGCGACAGCGCATCGCCCTGCAGCACCAAGGGCGCGCCGGGCAGGAACGGCAGGCTGAAGCGGAACTCCAGGCCGCGGCTGACGCCGTAGATCATTGCTCCTACCAACAGCAGCTTGACGCCCACGCCCAGCAAGTTGAGCGCCACACGGGTGCGCTGCTGATCCTCGCGCAACGTGAAGATGATCAGCCCCGGTAGCAATGAGCTGAGTACGATGGCCAACGGCAGCCAGCTGGTCCAGGTCATCGGCCCACCCCGCCAAGCCAGAGCAGCAGGGGTTCGCTGATCAACGCCAGGCTCAGGGCCAGCAGCGCCGGCAGCATGGCCAGCCACTGCGCGAGGCGGTCCGGCACGACGCTGGGCGGATTCGGCCGGGCACGATCGAAGCCCAGCGCCACCACACGAAATACGTAGGCAGCGGACATCAGCGTGCCCAGCAGCACGCCGAATGCCCAAGGCCAGTGCTGCGGCTGCTCGAACAGCGGCTGCAGCAACAGCCACTTGGCGAGAAAGCCACCGCTGGGCGGCAAACCGATCAGGCTGCCACCGGCCACCGCGAAGGCCGCCATCGCCACCGGCATGTTCTGGCTGGCGCCTTTCAACGCACGCACCCGACGCGTGCCGAGTACCCGCTGCAATTCGCCAGCGGCGAGAAACATCGACACCTTGGCCAGGCCATGGGCGATGACGAACAGCCACAGCGCGGCGGTCATGCGCGGTTCCTGCCAGTGCAGCAGCAGACCCAGCGCCAACAAGGCGTAACCCAGTTGCGCGACCGTCGAATAGGCCACCAGCACCTTCAAGCGCGGCGCGCGCAGAGCCGACCAGCCGCCAGACAGCAACGCCAGGATGCCCGCCGCGGCAAACAGCACGCCGGCCTGGCGACCCAGTTCGGGCGGCGCGATCTGGGTCCAGACCAGCCAGAGAATGTAGATCGGCCCCTTGACCACCAGCGCCGAGAGCAACGCGCTGACCGCCGTCGGCGCGCCGGAATGCGCCGGCGGCAGCCACAGGTGCAGCGGCCACAGCGCCGCTTTCAACATCAACCCAACACTCATCAACAGCAGCGCCAGCCGGGTGCTGGCATCCACTTCGGCCAGTTCCGCCAGCAGCAGAATGTCGAGCACACCGTAGCGGCCATACAACAGCGCGACGCCGAACAGATAGGCAAGCGATCCGGCCAGCGACAGCATCAGGTAGTTGAACGCCGGGCGGTAAGCCTTGCGCCCGGCCAGCGCCACCAGCGCAACCGCCGTGAGGCTGAGCAGTTCGAGGGTGACGTAGAGGTTGAACAGATCGGCCGACAGCCACAGCGCGACCAGCGCGGCGTGCAGCAGGCAGGATAAGGGCCAGTAATCCTCATTGCCGGTGGCGTGCGGGCTGCGCGCGGCGTAAAGCGCTACCAGCAAGTGCAGCCCAGCAGTGAAGAGCATCAGCAAGGCGGTCAGCGGCGTGAGCTGGAAGCGGATCGCCAGCGGCGTGTCCCAGCCGCCAATGTTCAGCAGCTGCGGTCCCACCTGCATGACGTGGTGCAGGGCTGCAGCCGCGGCGAGCAGGCTGGTGAAGGTGATCGCAATCACCCACAAACCCTTACGCCGCGGCTGTATCCCTAGCAGAAACAGACCACCCAGCAGCGGCAGAGTCAGGCTCACCAGTGCAAGCGTCAGTGCCGGCGTCATCGGCGCTGCTCCCGGTCGTCCTGCACCGCGCCCGCCAACCGCAAGGCAAGGGCCGTGGCGCTGACCGCCACCACCAGGCCGGTAACCACCAGCGCCACCAGCACCGGATCGCTCGGCTGGCTGCGTGTCGCCAGGGAGATCATCACCAGAAACACACCGCTACCCATCAGATTGAACGCGATGATCCGCCTCAACGCCTGGCGCAGGGTCAGCAGGCCGTGTAGCCCGAGCAACCAGAGCGCGGCGCCGACACCCATCCAGAACAGTGCGCTGCTCATGACGACTCCTCGCCTTCGCCGATGACCAACAGGCTCAGACTGGCGGCGATCGACAAGGTCGCCACGGCTTCGATCAGCAGGATGATGAGCTTGGCCGAATCGTCCGGGTAGTTCAGCCAGCCCTCACCCAGCCAGGCGGTGGTGATGGCTACGCCGATGAACAGCAACAGTCCGCCCAGTACCAGCAGCCGCAGCGGTGCGAACGACCAGCGCAACCTCGGCAGCAGAGCCGACAGGCGCAGCAGCACCACGCCCGCGGCGAGCAACGAACCCGCCTGGAAGGCCCCACCTGGCGAGCTGGCGCCGCGCCAGAGGATGTAGCCCGCCGCCAGCACCAGCAACGGTGCCAGCACCCGTGCCCAGGCACGCAAAAGCGGCCAGGGTTCAGCCAGATCGAGGCGGCGCGGGCCGAGCTGTCGTGCACCGAGCAGCGCCAGCAGCAGCACGGCCAGTTCGAGAAGCGTGTCCCAGGCCCGCACGTTCAGCAGCACCGCCGTCACCGGATGGCTGACACCGGTGCGCGGCATCACCCGGTCAAGCTCATCGGGCAGCGTTGGCGTGCCATCGGCCAGCGGAGCGAGGCCTTGCAGCAGCATGAACAGCAAAGGCAACACCACCAACGCTGCCGCCAGCCGCTGACGGGTCGGGGGAATGTCCGGCAATTCTTGGCGACCCGGCTGACGTGCCAGCGCGGCAAACAGCAACACGCCGGACAGCCCGGCGCCGATGGCAGCCTCCGCCAGCGCGAGATCCGCCGCGCCCAGGCGTGCCCAGATCACCGCCATCACCATGCCGAAGGCAACGAACAGCAGCACGCTGGCATAGAGGCTGCGCCCGTACAGCGCGCCCAGGGCGAGCGCGAGCAACAGCAGACCCAGCGTGCCGTCGAACAGCCAGTCAGTCATCGTCCGGATCCTCGCTGGCCTGGCGTGCCAGCAACTGGCAGGCGGTGGCGCTGGAAGCCATCAACAGCAGCCAGATCAGCAGCATCTGCCCCACTTCGAGCAGACTCTCGGCGCGGACCGACAAGCCGGCGACCACCAGCCCGAGACCGAGGGTATCGGCCTTGGTGAGGGCGTGCAGCCGGCTGACCGCGTCGGGAAAGCGCAGCAGGCCGATGCTGCCGGCGGCAAAGAACAGCAGACCGCCGAGCAATAGCGCCCAGCTCAAGACGTCGAGCAAAAGATCAATCATGGTGGCTTTGCCGCAACAGTTGCACCAGCGCGGCACTGGCGACCGCCGCCAGCAAACCCAGCAGCAGCGCCACGTCACGCAGCGCGGGCTGTTCCTGCCACTGCGCCATGACCAGCAGCAACGCCGTGCCGGCAGTGCCGAACAGCTGGATCGCCAGCAGCCGGTCCACCCGTTTCGGCCCCAGCACGACGCGCACCAGTCCGACCGCGATGGTCAGCAGCAACAGCGCCGAATAAACCGCCATCAATGCTCGCCCCGCGCCGGGAGCAGCCGGGTCAGCCGCGCCTCCAGCTCGATCAGCGTCGCTTCCCACGGCTGTCGCTCATCCAGCACGTGTATGCGCATGCAGTCGGCATCGATTCGCGACGCCAGCGTGCCCGGCAGCAATCCGACCAGCGCCGACAGCAGCAGCCGTATCCGCGGCGATTCGCAGCGCAGGCGATAATCGACCCACGCCGGCTGCAGCGACCGCCCTGGATGCAGCGCGCGCAGCGCCACGTCCCAGGCACCCAGCGTCATGTGTTTGAGGACGAACCAGACAAAGCCCGGCAGGCTTACCAGCGAGGGTTGCCATGACCGCAGACCCAGCCAGAGCGACAGCCCAACGGCGAGCAGCACGCTCGGCACGCCGATGGCCCAACCGTTGCCGTCAGCGAACAGCGCCCAGATCGCAGTATAGAGCAGCGTCCAACCCAGCCCATCGATCCAGCGGCGGCGCGATCCAGTTTCTCTGCTCACAAGGTCTCCTTTCGGCTGATCGAAGTGTCGATCCGAAATCCTCCATGGCGTTCCGTCGCGCTGGCGATGGGCTTGTTTCCTGGCATTGCACGGTGAATGAGCGCTCGAGCGCCGGGCGCTCACTCCGCTGCCCGACACGGCATTCGCAGTGACTGGCCCGTTTCGAGCTGCTCGCGACCCGCCGCGTGATGCACGGTTACCGACCGGTCGTTGGCGCTGTCAGCCGTCACCGTCAGCCAGCCATCGTCCAGCTGCAGATGCAGGCGCGCCTGACGGTAGACCAGCGACAGCGCCACGTGCCGCAGCTCAGCTGGAGGCATGGGGAAAACATGCAGGCCATCGAGCTCTGGCCGCACGCCAAGGTAACGGCGCTGCAGCACATCCAGCGACCCGGACATGGCGCCCAGATGCACGCCTTCCTGCGTACCTTCATCGCCCGGCGTACACAGGTCGACATCCAGGGTTTGCTGAAAATAGGCCCATGACGCCTCGCTATCGACCTCGGCCAAAGCGCCGGCGCAACTGACGTTCGACAGGCTAGATTCGTGTGTCAGGCGCGCCAGGTGGTAGGCCAGCGTGCGATGCAGGGCGTCCTCGTCGTGCCGATAGCCGAGCCATTGAAACAGCGCCTGATATTGGTGTTGCGGCAACAAATGATGCGCCATCAGCACATCCGCCTGCTTGGTCAGCTGGTAGCGATCACAGCTGTCGTGTCGCGCTTCGAGCATCCAGTCCAGCCGCGGACGATCACCGTGCAGCCACTCCTGCGGAGGCGGTTCGAGCTTTTCGAACCCCTCGAACTGGCTGAGCACGTCGTCCTCCACGAAGGGGAGATAGATGCGCCGGCTGATCTGCTCCCAGCCTTCCACCTCATCCGCTTCGAGTTGCAGCCTGTTACGCAGCGCATCGGCCTTGTCATTGGGGAGCAATTCGAGCACCTGTCGTGCGCGACACAGCGTCCAGACCGCCATGAGATTGGTATAGGCGTTGTCATCCAAGCCGGGCTGCGCCGCGCCGGGATAGCCGTTGTGATACTCGTCTGGGCCGATGACGCCACAGATCAGATAGCGCTGCCGAGACTCGTCGAAGCGCGCCAGGCTGGCCCAAAAGCGCGCCACTTCGATGATCAGCTCGCCCACTTGCCCAGCCAGCAGCGCCTCGTCACCGGTTGCGAGATAAAGCTGCCATGCATCGAACGCAACCGCCGAGCCGATATGGCGTTGCAGGTGGGTGTGATCGGGCATCCAGCGACCCGACATTGGGTTGAATTGCCAAGGAGGGGTTTCCTCCTCGCCACTGTCGGCACTGCGCCAGGGAAACATAGCACCGCGCAAACCGGCGCGCCGCGCCCGTTCACGGGCCTTATCCAGGCGTCGATGGCGATAGTCGACCAGGTTGCGCGCCAGCTCGGGGAAATGCGTGACGAGAAACGGAAAGGCGAACAACTCGTCCCAGAACACCTGACCGTAGTAACCCTCCATCCAGCCACGCGGGGGAAAGCCGAGATCCTTGCCGACACTGTTCGCCGACACCGTTTGCAGCAGATGAAAGGCATGAAAGCGCAGCGCCAACTGCAGCTGGGCGTCATCCGACGCGACCGGCATGCGCCGCCAGAGCTGTGCCCAGGCATCGCAGTGTGCGCGTTGCAGGTCGTCGAAATCAGCCTGCGGCAGTTGCTGGAGCACCTGCGCGCGCGCGTGGTCATCGTCGGCTGGCCGCTCGTCATCGACCTGCACCAACACCCGCTTTTCGATGACCAGCCGCCCATCCGCCGGCACCCTACATTCAGCCTGTTGAATGAGCCGCTGCTCGACCTGTTGGCCACGCCAGTGCAGACCCAGCCCCGGCGTCCGGATGCCCACGGCCATCGCCAGGCGGCGACGATCATTGTTAACCCTGGCGCTCAGCGCCGCGCGCCCCTGCTCGTCGTGCTGGATTTCCAGCGCGCCGAGACGTTGCCCTTCGTAGGCGTCGTTGCGGGGAATCGCAGCATTGGTCACGCCGCCATCGAGGGTCGCGCGAAGCCGGATGCGAGCGACGTCTCGCGGTACCTTGAGCTCCCAACGCAGCACCGCCAGCTGTGGGGAGGCCATGCTGACGAAGCGCGTCTCGTGCAGCTGCAGCGCATGGCCCGCGATAACGAAATCCAGCTCGCGCTCCAGCAGGCCGTTTTCCAGCGTCAGGCACTGACGGTACCCGCGCAGCTCGACCCCGTCGAGGCTGTACCAGTCGCCGCCGTCGTCCAGCGCGAAGCTCAGACCGAACGGGTCGGGCAGATTGACCAGCGCGGCCATCCGCACCGCGCTGCCATTGACCTCACGCGGGGCATCGTCGTACCAGCCGGCACGGTACAGGCCGGCGTAATGGTCACCGCCGCCAGCCGAATGCAGGGCAGCTGCCTCCGGCGCACAGACACGGCAGGCCAACAGGCCATTGCCCAGTGCTAGCAGCGCCTCCCGCCGGCGCTCGTCATCCGGGTCGTAGCTATCGAAAACCACTTGGCTCGGAACGTTCGACTCAGTCATGCAACACCCTCGCAGCACTCAAAAGCTGCTGCCCATCGCGGCGACCTGTTCACGATCGGGATACGCCGGCTGCGAGCCATAGGCGGTGACGGCCAAGTTGGCCGCAGCCACGCCCCAGGCAGCGGCTTCGCGTGGCGCCCGACCTTCCAGCAGCGCGATGGCGAAGACGCCGGTAAAGGCATCGCCGGCGCCTGTGGTATCGACCGGCTCCACCTGCCCCGGCGGAACATGTGAAACGTCCTCACCGCAGGCCAGGACACAACCGCCATCACTCAGTTTGATGCAGACGATCTCCGTACCGGCCCGCTGCAACTCACGCGCGGCATCGGCAGCGGCCTCGATGTTGTCGATCGGATGCCCGACCAGCGCTTCGGCCTCGTCGGCGTTCGGCGTGATCGCGTGCAGCATGGGCAGCATGTCGCGCTCCAGGCGATCCGGAAACGAGGGGTCGAGCACCACCGGGATGCCTCGGCGCGCCGCGGTCTCGACAGCGCGGCGTACGACCCAAGCGGGAATTTCGTAATCGAGCACCAGAACGGCCGGGGTTTGGCATTCCTCGATACGTGTACAGGTGGCGTCGGCGGCCGCCTGGTCCCAGCAGTCGTTGGCATTGGATGCCAGCACGATGTGCTTCTTTGCATCCGGCGGGACCATGATCATCGAAACGCCAGTTGCCTGACCCGCCACGCGACCGACGCCGTCGACCTCTACCCCAGACTCGCGCAACGGCCCGAGCGCCTGCTCGGCCAGATCGTCGTCACCCACCTGCCCAAGCAAGATACTGCGATGGCCGAAGCGTGCCGCGAGGTAGGCGGTATTGCTGGCCTTGCCGCCGGACAGGCGACACAGATCATTGGCCAACAGGGTCTCGCGACCGCCGGGCGGTTCGTCGACCCGCACCTGAAAATCGGCATTGATGCTGCCCAGGGACAACAGCGTTAGGCGCTCCATGAACATGCTCCGGTGGTTCAAGCTCGTCTTTTAACGGACCTGAACGGCTGGCCAGGGTTCGCGTTTCGCTACCTCATCGGTCAGCTCTGACCCATCGTGGGAAGCGCCCGCCCCGCTTCTTTCGCACTTCAATGCGCAGGCGGCTCCTGCCGATGCGGGGCAATCGGCGGGAACCCATTGGCGCCGCGGCCGCTCGAACCTCAATCGCCAACACTGGCGCAGCGCCAAGGCATCCATGCCGGGGCTTGCTGGCGATACCGAACACCGCACCCGTCAGGGTGTTCAAGTTACTGTCGGGCAACAGCCCAAGCCTGCGTGATGCCTGTATCGGCACGCGTGCGAGGAGCCTTCGAATGAGTGCGATTGCGTTGATGATTGTGGGGCTGGCGGCGATGTCGCTGGGGTATCTGTTCTACTCGAAGTTCATCGCCGAGAAAATCTACCGCCTCGATCCGAACTACCGCACCCCGGCCCATACCATGCGCGACGGTGTGGATTATGTGCCGACCAACCGGTTCGTCCTCTGGGGGCACCACTTCACCTCGGTGGCGGGCGCGGCGCCCATTGTCGGCCCGGCCATTGCAGTGATCTGGGGCTGGGTTCCGGCGTTCCTCTGGGTGGTGCTGGGCACCATCTTCTTCGCCGGCATCCATGACTTCGGCGCGCTCTGGGCCAGCGCCCGCAACCGGGGCCAATCGGTGGGCATGCTCAGTGGGCGGCTGATCGGTTCGCGCGGCCGCAGTCTGTTTCTGGTCGTGATCTTCCTTGTCTTGCTGATGGTCAACGGCGCCTTTGCCGCGGTGATCTCCAACCTGCTGGTGTCGACGCCGACTTCGGTAATTCCGGTGTGGGGCGCCATCCTCGTCGCGCTGGTAATCGGCCAGCTCATCTACCGCTACAACGTCAAATTGCTGTGGCCCTCCCTGGGCGGCGTGATCGTGCTTTACCTGCTGATCCTGCTGGGCAACGCCTACCCGATCAGCCTGCCGGATACGGTACTGGGCCTGAGTGCCAAGTCGTTCTGGATTCTGCTGCTGTTCGCCTACGCGGCCATCGCCTCGCTGCTACCGGTGTGGGTGCTGCTGCAACCGCGTGATTACATCAACGGCCTGCAACTGTTCGTCGGTCTCGGCTTGCTCTACATGGCCGTGCTGTTCGGTGCACCGGAGCTGGTCGCACCGGCGTACAACACCGAGCTACCGGCTAACAGCCCGAGCATCGTGCCGCTGCTGTTCGTGACCATCGCCTGCGGGGCGATCTCTGGCTTCCACGGGCTGGTGGCGTCCGGCACCACCTCCAAGCAGCTGGACAAGGAAACCGACGCCCGCTTCGTCGGCTATTTCGGCGCGGTGGGTGAAGGCATGCTCTCGCTGGCGGCGATCATCTGCTGCACTGCCGGTTTCGCTACGCTGCTCGACTGGCAACAGGTCTACACCGCCTTCGGCCAGGGCGGCGTGAATGCCTTCGTCCAGGGCGGCGGCACGCTGCTCGCCAACGGCCTCGGTCTGCCGGCGGACCTCGGCGCCACTATTCTTGCGGTAATGGCGATTCTCTTCGCCGGCACCACCATGGACACCGGCCTGCGCCTGCAACGCTTCGTGATTCAGGAAGCCGGCGAGCTGGCCGGCATGAAGGTGAACACTCTGGTCGGCACGCTGATCGCAGTCGGTGTGTGCATGGCCCTGGCCTTTGGCGCTGGCTCCGAGGGCAGCGGCGGCATGGCGATCTGGCCGCTGTTCGGCACCACCAATCAGCTGCTGGCGGGATTGACGCTGTCGATCATCACCGTGCTGCTGATCAAGCAAGGTCGTCCGGCGATGTACACCCTGGTGCCGCTGGTGTTCCTGCTGGCGATGTCGATCTACGCGCTGCTGGTGCAGATGGGCCAGTTCTACCGCGCCGAGAACTGGTTGCTGCTGGGCATGGACGTGGTGATCCTGATCGCCGCGCTGTGGGTCACCCTTGAAGCGATCATCGCCATGCGCAAGGGCCGCGATCCGGCTGCCGAGATGACCACCGACGAGCCGCTGCCGTGACGCAGCGACCTTTCTTCCAGCGATTGTCGGACGGGCTGCAGGAGTTCTACGTCGCGCCCTACCGGCGCACCTTCGCCCGCGCCCGGCGCGACGAGGACGACCTGTTCATGCTGCTGGTGTTTTCCGAGGCGCTGGGCGTACCCAACCCCGCCGCCTGGTACACCCTGGAGCTGATGCCGGAACTCTATGAACGCTTCCATGACTGGCATCGCCGCATGGGCATGGAGCACTCACCGCTGGATCACATCGGATGCTGCTAGCACTGGCCGCACGGAGCCGGGTGCTGTTCATCGGCGGCAAAGGCGGCGTCGGCAAGACCACCGTCGCCGCCGCCACGGCATTGCAACAGGCGCGTGCCGGACGCGGTGTGCTGCTGGTCTCCACCGATCCGGCGCACAACCTCGGTCATCTCTGGAACCGATCGATCGGCTCGAATACCGTGCGTCTGGCGGCCGGCCTCGATGGCCTGGAGCTCGACCCTGAGCAAACGGTGCGGCAACACCTGGACGAGGTCGGCAGCGCCTTGCGCCGGTTGATGCCACCGCACCTGGCCGGCGAAGTCGACAAGCACATGTCGCTCTCTCGCGATGCACCCGGCATGCACGAAGCGGCGCTGCTCGAACGTATCGCAGACACCATTATCCAGGGCATGGACGACTACGACCTACTGGTCTTCGACACCGCGCCATCCGGCCATACCTCGCGGCTCATGGCGCTGCCGGAAATGATGACGGCCTGGACCGAAGGGTTGCTGCAACGTCAGGAGCGCAGCAAGCGCTTCGGCGATGTGTTGCGAAATCTTGGCAAGGACGACGGTGGTTTAGGCGAAAGCATCCTCGGCCGCGAAACCAGCGACGGCAACGACCGCCAGCAACGCGTGCGACAGCTGCTCTACCGACGCCGCGAGCGCTTCAGCCAACTGCGTGACGTGATACAGGACCGCCAGCGTTGCGCGTTCGTCATCGTCCTTGCCGCCGAGCGGCTGCCGGTACTGGAAACCATCGAATTGCAGGCCCAGCTGCAGCGCAGCGGCATAGAAGTGGCCGGGCTGGTGGTGAATAAACGATCACCTGTCGAGGCCGGCGCCTTTCTCGCCGAGCGACACGCGCAAGAACAGCGTCATTTGGACACGCTGCAACGGGCCCTACCGAACCTTCCGCTGCAGCAACTGCCCCTACTGGCCGAAGACGTGGTCGGCGAAACCGCGCTCGAGGCGTTTGGCAAGAAGCTGAACGAGGTCTGAAGCGCCCCAAGGGCCCTTCCACACCAGCTTCGTGCACGCTCTCGCCTAACGGGGGCGACGTGTTACCCGCCGGCGCAACCGAGCAGCAAACTAAAGCTGGAGCTTCTCTAGGAACGGAATAGAATTCGCATCCCCCAAGGCGCAGCCCACCACCCCGGCGCTGCGTTTGCCGAATGCCCTATCCGGGTGGCCGGCCTGATACTGGAGATACACGATGTCTACCGAACCCGTCACCTTGATGGTGGCCCGCCGCGTGCGCGATGGCCGCTACCACGACCTTCTCGCCTGGTTGCACGAGGGCGAACAACTGGCCGCGGACTTTCCCGGCTACCTCGGCTCCGGTGTGCTGGCGCCGCCGCCTGACGATGATGAGTTCCAGATCGTCTTCCGTTTCGCCAACGAGCAGACCCTCGATTCCTGGGAACATTCGGCCTCGCGCCGAGCCTGGCTGCAACGTGGCGGCGAACTCTTCGCTCAGCCCCATGAGCGCCGCGCTCGAGGCATCGACGCCTGGTTCGGTAGCAATGACAGCGCCCTACCACCGCGCTGGAAGCAAAGCGTGGCGATCTGGCTGGCGTTCTTTCCCGTCTCACTGCTGTTCAATATGCTGTTCGGCGGGATGCTCAGCGAACTCAATCTGGTCATGCGGATATTGCTCAGCACTCTGGCATTGACGCCTTTGATGACCTATCTCTTCATTCCTCTGTCCACGCGCTTGCTTGCGCCCTGGCTGCGCGCTTCGCCGCGCCCCGTGGTGCGCTCTGCAAAACAGCCGGTCCCAGTCCGCTGATCGGCATGATCTGAAGATTGTTATAAAAATATTGCTGCCGTTTGTCTGGCGCCATTAAAGTGCCACCTTGGCGCGCCGCTAACTCGCTATGCCCGGCGAACACATGTTCGTTGCGATCGAGAACGCCGGAACGCGGATAGAACCCTAGCTGCGAAGCCTGCCAAACCCTAGCCGAACGCTGCAGCGTGCAGTCCCGGCCTGCATAGCGGATGAGCGAAGAATGAATAACAAGACTCTGGTGTCGGCGTCACATCTGCGGCGGCTCTGCGGCGCGACTCTGGTTGCGACGAGCCTTCTGTTTCCTTCCACCGCGCTGCAAGCCGCGCAAACCTTGAATCTGCTGAACTGGGAGGATTTTCTCAGCGAGGCGGTGATCGAGCGCTGGCAGGCCGAGACCGGCGTGCAGATCCATCAGGTCTACTTCGACAGCGGCGACAAGCGCGACCAAGTGCTCGCCGAGCCGGATCACCGGATCGACATCGCGCTGACCGAGCTGATCAGCGCCAACCGCTTCGGCGAACGCGGGCTGCTAGAGCCGATCGATGAGAAGGCGCTGCCCAATCTGAAGCACACGCCGCAACGCTGGCGCGACCACTGCGGACCCCACGCGATCCCCTATCTCTGGGGCACGCTCGGCATTGCCTATCGTTCCGACCGCCTGCCCGTCGCGCCCCGCTCCTGGGCCGACTTGCTGCAACCGGCCGAACGCGACGCGCCGCACATCATCATGATGGAGGACCACGAAGACATCCTCGCCGGCCCGCTGCTTTACCAGCAGCGCTCGATCAACACCTCAAGCATCGACGAATTGAAAGCCGCCTACGAGCTGCTGATGGCGCAGTCCCACGCCGTGCTGACCTATGAATACGTAATCACATCGCTACGCAGCCAGCGCTACCTCGACAAGGCCGACATGGCGCTGACCTACAGCGGCGATCAGCAGGTGCTCAACGCCATCGAAGGCGTCGAAGGCGAACCCTGGCACTACGTGGTTCCAGAGGAAGGCACACTGCTTTGGGTCGATTGCCTGTCTGTGCCGGTCAACAGCCAGCAGAAGGCGCTGGCCTACCGCTTCCTGAGTTTTATCAATACCCCCGAAATCGCGGCCCTGAATGCCGCCGAGCTGGGTGTCGCCACGGCCAACACTGCGGCCATCGCGCTGCTGCCGGATGAGATCCGCCAGGATCGAAGCATCTACCCACCCGAGGCGGTGCTGCAGAACAGCCAGGTCTATGAGCCACGTCCGCTGGATGCGACGCAGACACGGCGGCGCATCATCAACGCACTGATCAACGCCCATGACGCTCGGTAAACGCACGCTGCTGGTGATCTTCCCGGTCATCCTGATCATCCAGCTGCTGGCTGCAACGACCGCTTACCTGACCCAGCGCGCTTCGCTGGTGGGCCTCGAACAGGCGCGTCTGGCGCAGCAGCTGCTAGCGCTCAAATCCGCTTATCTGGACTACGAGGCGTTCAACCGCAGCATGCTCCACTCGATCGCCAACAGCGAAGCGTTGCTGCTGTTCCTGCGTGAGTCGAACACCGCCTACCGTAACGAAACGCTGGGGCTGCGCATCCAGCAGAGCATTCGCTCTCTATCGACGACCCGCATGTCGTTCGTGTCCTTCGCCATCGTCCAGCCTGGCGGTGAGGTGGCCTACTATCACGAAAGCAGCCTGTCGCCGTTCGCGACCATGAGCGCCACGCAGCAACAGGTCGTCCGCGAGGCCAAGCAGACTCCGCATACCGGCCAGATGACCTATATAGATACAGCCGAGGGCGGCCTGCTGCTGGATACCGACTTCATCCTGCCGGCTGCGGGTAGCCGCCCTTTGCCTAGCCAGCGAGCGGAAGCCTTCGCCCTGCAACTGGCGGTGCGCCCTGAAAGCTTCATCAGCCTCAAGCGCAGCCTGGAGGCCGAATACGGTGCGGCGGTGGAGATTGCACCCAAGCTCAAACCGGCGCCACGGGGGCTATCGGCCGATATCGAGCTATCACGCTCGCTGTCCGCACGCCTGACGCCGTCACCTGACTACATTGCCGCGCGCCTGCAAACGCTGGGATTGGCATTTCTGTTTGGCGTCGTGCTGATCTGCCTGATCTCCGTCGGCCTGTTGCTGGTGTTGATCCATCACTATGTCACCGGTCCGATCAGCTGGCTCGACCAGCAGCTCACCGAGCTGCTGCAGGGCAAGCGCCACGCGTTGGACGAACCCAGCGATGGCGGCGAGATCGGTCGCCTGACGCTGAATATGAAAACCCTGCACGAGCGCAACACGGCCGCGCTGCAGCGTATTCAGGAAATCTCCTGGACCGACAGCCTGACCCATATCAGCAACCGCGCCCATTTCGGCCTGCTGGCCACAGCCATGTATGACCAGTGCGCACGCGGCGGACGACAACTGGCGCTGCTGTTTCTCGATCTGGACAACTTCAAACAGGTGAACGACCAGCACGGCCACGATGCCGGCGATACGCTGCTGCGCGTCTTCGCCAAACGCATGCAAGGCGTGCTCGAGCGCCATCGCCAGGCCCACCCTGACGCCGAGACCGCGCTCGCCCGGCTCTCCGGCGACGAGTTCGCCATCCTGCTGCTGACCGGTACCGAGTACGACAGCTTGCCGGCGCTTACCGATGCCTTGTTGGACCTGTGCCGCAGCGGCTTCCGTTTCGAGGACCGTCTCTACCCAGTCGGTGTCAGCATCGGCACGGCCCGCTACCCCGCCGACGCCGATTCCATCACGCAACTGCTGACCCGCGCCGACACGGCGATGTATCAGGCCAAGGCCGAAGGCAAGAATGTCGCGGTGGCCTTCTCGGCCCAGTTGGAGCAACGCAACCAGCGTATCCGGCTGGTCGAGGAACAGCTGCGCCTGCTCGATGGCGATGAACAGTTGCGCCTGGTTTACATGCCGGCGGTGGATCGCGACGGCAGCGTGGTCAGCTGTGAGGTGCTGCTGCGCTGGCATTCGCCCTTGCTCGGCACGGTTTCACCGGGCGAGTTCATTCCCATCGCCGAGCGCGCCGGGCTGTTCCCGAAGATCGACAGCTGGGTGATCGATAGAGCCCTGGCCGGCTATCCGGAGCTGGTCCGGCTGTTCGGCGAAGGCATGATTCTGGCGATCAATGTCTCGTCGGCGCAGCTGACCGACGATCACATCTGCCGCTACCTGATCGAACGCGCCGCGCATCATGGCGTCGCGCCCGGCAACATCGAGATCGAGCTGACCGAAACCTACGCCGCCGAACTGAGCAGCAACACCATGGAAGTGGTGCGGGCCATCCGCGCGGCGGGCTTCCGCGTGGCCATCGACGATTTCGGCGTCGGCTACACCTCGATCCAGCAGTTGCTCGAGTACCCGGCCGACACCATCAAGCTGGACATGGCCATCGTGCAGCGCCTGACGCAACCGGAACTGCGGGAAAGCCTGACCGCACTCATCGCCTTCTGCCAAGCGCAGGGCAAGCGGGTCAATGCCGAGGGCGTGGACACCATGGAAAAGCAGTCCGCACTGCTGCAGGCCGGCTGCGATCTGTTCCAGGGCTATCTGATATCGCCGCCACGTTCGGTAGCCGCGCTGGAGGAATGGGTGGCGATACGCAACCGTTCGCAGCATGAGCTGCGCATCGAACAGTTGCACGGCCAGGCGATGCCGCAAGACGCTGAACAGGTCGTAGCAAATCGGAACTGATACGCCACGACGGCTAAGGTTAAACGCCTTGCTCCAAGCGCGTACTGGCGCTGGTGCCCGGACGGCACCGGCCGTATGGTGTTTTTCAGGAGCGTGGCTCACATTGCGCGCTACTTGCCAACTCACAGGGCTTTAGCGAATGCGTTGTGATTCATTGCGGGCCTTTGCCCTTTTCGTTCTGCTGGCAGGCTGCTGTGGCTTGGCTGCGGCTGATGTCAGGCCAACGCAAGTCGCCCAGAACGTTCATGAATTGCAGGTAGGTGCCGTCGAATATGTCGTCGGCCACAGCGAGGCGGACTTCGAAACCGCCCATGTTGCGGCCTGGGACTGGCAGCCGCTGCAACGACCCAACCTGAAAAAGCAGCCACAGGGCGTATGGCTGCGCTTCATGCTGCACAACACGACCGCACCGCCCGGTACCTGGTATCTCAGCCTGAAATGGCCGGTGCTGGACGAGGTGCGCGTGCGCCTGTTCTATCCGACCCGTAACCAGTGGGGGCCGCCGATGCGGGCCGGGGACACCGTGCCGATGCGCGAGCGGCCCCAGGCCGACCACAACTTCGTCTACCCATTCGAACTGCGCGCCGAAGAAACGGCCGTGGTTTATCTGCATGTGCGGGCAGGCGAACTGATCGTCCTGCCGTTGGCCATCGCCGATGAGACGGGCTTCATTGCCGCGAAGATCGCCGACGTTGCGATGACCAGTCTGTTCTTCGGCGGCATGTTAGTGATCCTGCTCTACAACTGCAGCCTGTTCCTATTCACCCGGGACATCAGCTACCTGCTCTACGTCACCTATCTGCTCAGCGCGCTGTTCTACGTGCTGAGCATCACGGGCTTCGGCCAGCTCTTTCTGTGGCCGAACACGTCGGCGTTTTCTAACCGGTTCTATGGCCTTTCAGCGGCGTTGAGTTTCTTCACGCCGCTGCTTTTCGCCACTCGCTTTCTCGACATCAGGCGCTACGGCGGCTGGGTCTGGCACGTAACGCTATTCCTCATCGGCTATTGGGCCGTAGTACTGCTGGCCATAGTCTTCGCCCCGGCGCTGACACACTATCTAGCGATCGGGACGATGGCGCTGGTCCACTGCACGCTCAGCATGGCGGTGACCATCACGCTGTGGATCCGCGGGAATGCCTCGGCCCGTCAGTTCACCATCGCCTGGTCGACCCTGTTGTTCTTCACCGTCGCCCATCTACTGGCCCTGGAAGGCGTACTGCCGCTGAACGCCCTGACCCTCAACGGTCAGCTGATCGGCATGTTCACCGAGTTCGTGTTGCTCTCGATGGCGCTGGCCGAGCGCATCAATCACGAGCGCGAACATCGAATCGAGGCGCAGAAGAGCGCGCTGCGTTCCTCCGAGGCCCTGGCCCAGGAACGCGAGTCCCGCTTGCGCGCGCAGCAACAGACGCTGGACCTGCAAATGCGCGCCAACGAGGCATTGGAAGCCCGCGTACTCGAACGGACCCAAGCGCTGGAAGAGGCCAAGCGTGGACTGGAGCAGGTAAACGCACAACTGACCCGCATGAGCGTTACCGACGCGCTGACGCAGCTGTCCAACCGCGGCCACTTCGATCTGATGTTCGAACAGGAGATTCGGCGCGCGCAGCGCATCGACGCGCCACTGTCCGTGCTACTGCTGGACATCGACCACTTCAAACAGATCAATGACACCTATGGCCACCCCTTCGGCGACGAGTGCCTGCGCCTGGTGGCCGCCATTCTCAAACAGCACGGACAGCGCGCCGGCGATGTGGTGGCGCGCTACGGCGGCGAGGAGTTCGTCATTGCACTACCGGGTGTCAACAGCTGCCAGGCCCGCGAGCAGGCCGAGCGCATCCGCGCGGCGGTGGCGGAGCTGCACCCGACCTACGGCGATACTCGCATCGATCTGACGATCAGCATCGGCGTGGCCACGCTGAATCCACGGGCGCCTTGCTCGACGGTCCAGCTGCTGGCCGAAGCCGATGCCGCGCTCTACCGAGCCAAACGCAATGGCCGTAACCAGGTGACGGTCGCCGACGCGCGCGAGCCGAGCTGACTCAGTCGAGCGTCGACGCAAAGCGCAGCCTGACCAGCAGGCCGCCCAGCGTGCCCTGACCCAACTCGATGGTGGCGCGATGGGCGCGGCTGATCTCGCCGACGATGGCCAGCCCGAGCCCGGCGCCCTGACCCTTTTGCTGCACACGGTAGAAGCGCGCGAAGACCTTCTCGCGCTCCTCGGGCGCGATTCCCGGACCATCGTCTTCGACTTCCAGCACGCCATCTTCCTTCACCCGCAGCACCACGTTGCCGCCAACGGGCGTATGTGCCAGCGCATTGTCCAGCAGGTTGCTCAGCAGCTCGCTGAGCAGCGTCGGCTCGCCGTGAATCCACACCGGGCGATCCGCTTCGAGGGCGATGGCGACGCCACGCTTGTGCGCCAGCGCGGCCATCGCCAGCCCGAGCTCGCGGGCCAGCTGGCTCAAGTCGAGGCGTTGCGCGCCACCCTCGGCAATCGACTGCGCGCCGCTTTCGATGCGCGCCAGAGACAGCAGCTGGTTGGCCAGATGAATGACCCGGTCGGTATGCGCCTCGGCTTCTTCGAGGGTTTCCAGCCAGCGCTGCGGTTGCTGTTCGCGCAGACCCAGCTCGATGCGCGCCTTGAGAGCCGCCAGCGGCGTGCGTAGCTCGTGCGAGGCATCGGCAATGAACTGCGCCTGGCGTTCGAACTGGCCGCGCAGGCGTTCGGTGAAATGATTGAGCGCGGCCACCAGAGGCTTGAGTTCGCGCTGCACCGTCACCAGCGGCAACGGACGCAAATCGTCCGGCTGGCGCAGTTCGACCGCCTCGCTGAGCTTGCCCAGCGGACGCAACGCGGCGCTCACCGCCAGCCACACCAGCAGCAGCGCCGTGATCGCCAGCAAGCCGACCCGCCACAGGGTGTCGGTGAGCAGACTGCGCGCCATGCGTTCACGGGCACCGAGGGTTTCGGCCACGCGAATTTCGGCGATGCCGTTGAGCTCCGGCTCGCTGACCGGCTGCAACAGACTGACCAGACGCACACCCTCGCCCTTGAACTCGCCGTCATAGAACCGGGCCAACGCAGGATAGTCGTCGGTGCGCCGAATATCGGCGCCTGGTGCTGGAAGATCTTCGTAACCGCTGACCAGGCGGCCGCTGATATCTAGCACTTGGTAGTAGATACGCCCGGCGCTGTCATAGGCAAAAGTATCCAGCGCCACATAAGGCACGTTGGCGCGCAGCTTGCCGTCATTGGTGACCAGCCCGTCGGCGATGGCGCGGGCCGAAGCCAGCAGCGTGCGGTCATAGGCGGTATCGGCGGCGGCGCGGCCATTCCAGTAAGCGCTCCAGCCGCTGAACAGCAGTAACAGCGCCAGCAGCACCGCCAGCCGGCGCAGCAGTCGTCCGCGCAGGCTGCCGACCTCAGCCATCGGTGGCCTCGAGCAGATAGCCGAGACCGCGGAAGGTGACGATGCGCACCGGCTGACCCTCGAGCTTCTTGCGCAGACGGTGAATGTATATCTCGATGGCGTCAGCGCTGGCGTCCTCATCCAGACCGAAGACCTGCGCGGCGAGCTGATCCTTGCTCATCACCCGCCCAGGACGGGCGATCAACGCCTCGAGCACACCCTGCTCGCGCGAGGTCAGCGCCAGCGGCTCGCCAGCCAGGGTGAAGCGCCGGGCATCCAGATCATGAGCCAGCACGCCGCAACGCTGCTGGCGTTCGCCGCCACCGACGCTGCGCCGCAACAGCGCTTTGACCCGCGCTTCGAGTTCGGACAGCTCGAACGGCTTGGCCAGATAGTCATCGGCGCCGAGGTTGAGCCCGTGCACGCGATCAGTGACCTCGCCGCGCGCGGTGAGCATGAGGACGGGTAGCGTCTTGCCGCGTTCACGCAGCCTCGCCAGCACCTGAAAGCCGTCGAGCCGAGGCAGCCCGACGTCAAGAATCGCCAGCGCATAATCCTCGGTCGCCAGGGCCAGATCGGCCGCCACGCCATCATTGAGCAGGTCCACCGTCCATCCGCCGGCGCGTAGCGCCTGGGCGACGCTTTCAGCCAGTTGGGGATGGTCCTCGACCAGAAGAATCCGCATTGCCTGTCCTCTGCCACACACGGAAAGGAGCGCAAGTGTAGCGACAAGGCACGCTGCACGCTGCTTTCACTGAAAGCCTGGCGAAAGTTTCGCCGCCTAGGATCGCCTGCAGGTGGCTCGAACCACCTGCTACGGCACATCGCCGTCACAACAAAAACAAGAATGGAGATACAGGATGCTGACTGCCGTCAGAACTAAACCCGCATACGCTCGCCTTACCCTCGCCGTCGCGGCCGCCTCGCTGTCGCCCCTGGTGCAGGCCGATTTCCTCGAAGACAGCAGCGCCACGCTGCAGACTCACAACATCTACCTGAATCGTGATTTTCGCGAAGGGGATGGTCAGTCCAAACGTGAGGAATGGTCGCAGGGCTTTCTGCTCAATATCGAATCCGGTTTCACCGAAGGCACCGTGGGCTTCGGCCTCGATGCCATGGGCATGCTCGGCATCAAGCTGGACTCCGGCGGCGGCCGCACCGGCACCGATCTGCTCCCGGTGCATGACGATGGCAGCACCCCGGATGAATTCAGCCGCCTCGGGCTGACGGCCAAGGCGAAGATTTCCGAGACGGAGCTGCGCTACGGCAGCCATATCCCCGAAACGCCGGTGGTGATGGCCAGCGACAGCCGCACCCTGCCCCAGGTGTTCGAAGGCACGATGCTGGTGTCTCAGGACGTGACCGGCCTGACCCTGAGCGGTGGACGTCTGGACAAGGTCATCGATCGCGCCTCGACCAACTCCCAGGATCTGCAGCTGAACAACAAGAATGGTCGTTTCGACAGCTCCGCCGAAGCCGATCATCTGACCTTCGCCGGAGCCAAGTACGAATTCAGCGATCGGTTCACCGGCACCTATTACGCGGCGGAGCTGGACGACATCTACCGTCAGCACTTCTTCAATCTGCAAATGGTTCAGCCGCTGGGCGAGGCCTCCGCGCTGACCGCCGACCTGCGGCTGATGATCAGCGACGACACCGGCGCGGCCAATGCCGGCAAGATCGACAACCAGGCCTGGAACGGGATGGTCGGTTACAGCCTGGGCGGCCACAAGGTCAGCCTCGCCTATCAGCAAATGAACGGTGACACCGGCTACGCCTACATTGATGGCGGCGACCCGTACCTGGTCAACTTCGTCCAGATCAACGACTTCGCCAATGCCGAAGAACGCTCCTGGCAAGCCCGTTACGATTACAACTTCGCCTCCATCGGCATCCCTGGGCTCACCTTCCTGACCCGCTACATCTCCGGCGACAACGCCGAGTACACCGGCGGCAGCAACGGCAGCGAGTGGGAGCGCGACATCGAACTCAAGTACGTGGTGCAGAGCGGGCCGCTGAAGAATGTCGCGGTGCGCATGCGTAACGCCATGTTCCGCTCCGATTTCGCCCGCGATGCCGATGAAAACCGTCTGATCGTCAGCTACAGCCTGCCGATCTGGTAAAGCGCCCACAATAAGAATCAAAAGGAGACACTATGAAAACCGCTATCCGCCGTATCGCCCTGCTCTCGTCCTGCCTGGTCCTGTCCAGCCAGTTGTTCGCCGAGCCCAAGCGCCCCGAATGCATCGCCCCGGCCAAACCCGGCGGCGCCTTCGACCTGACCTGCAAACTGGCCCAGAGCGGTCTGAAGGATGAACGCCTGCTCGAGGCGCCGATGCGCGTTACCTACATGCCCGGCGGTGTCGGTGCCGTGGCCTACAACGCGGTGATCGCCCAGCGCGCCGACGATCCGGCGACCATCACGGCGTTCTCCAGCGGCTCGCTGTTGAACCTGGCGCAGGGCAAGTTCGGTCGCTATGATGAAACCAACGTGCGCTGGCTGGCCGGCATCGGCACCGACTACGGCGCCATTTCGGTACGCGCCGACGCGCCTTACCAGAACCTCGACGACCTGATTGCCGCAGTCAAGAAAGATCCCAGCAGTGTGGTCTTCGGTGCCGGCGCCACCATTGGTGGCCAGGACTGGATGCAGACCGCGCTGATCGCCCGCGCCGCTGGCGTCGATCCGAAGAAACTGCGCTATGTCGCCTTCGAGGGCGGCGGCGAAACTCTCACCGCCATGCTCGGCGGTCATGTCCAGATCACCAGCAGCGGTTTGGCCGAGGTCGCGCCACAGCTCGAAGCCGGCAAGATTCGCATCCTCGCGGTGCTTTCCGATGACCGTCTGCCAGGCAAGATGTCGGACATTCCGACCGCCAAGGAACAGGGCTACGACATCAGCTGGCCGGTAATTCGCGGCTTCTACATGGGCCCGGAAGTCAGCGATGAAGACTTCAACTGGTGGAAGACGCAGTTCGACAGCCTGCTCGCCACTGAAGGGTTCGCCAGGCTGCGCGAGCAACGTGACCTGTTCCCGCTGTCGATGACCGGGGATGAGCTCACCGCCCTGGTCAACAAGCAGGTGACTGATTACAAGGCTCTCGCCGCCGAGTTCGGCCTGGTCAAGTAACACCCCGCTTGCAGTGGCCTCCGGATGGGAGCCGCTGCCGGCTCCTCTCGAGGTAACCCCCATGTACGTTCGTGTCTTCGCCGCGGCGTGGCTGCTCGCCTGCGCCGGTCTAGCGCTGCTCGCCTGGAGTTTCGAGGCGCCTTTCGCCTACGACCCGGTCGGCCCGCGCGCCTACCCGCTTCTGCTGCTGTTTCTGATGGGCTGCGGCGCGCTCTGGCTGCTCTGCAAACCACACGGGGAACCGACGCCTCCGTTCGATTGGATGATGGCCCGGCGAGCCCTGTTTTGCGTGTTGGTCCTGCTGGGCTACGCGCTGCTGTTCGAGACGCTCGGCTTCGTCATTACCACGGCACTGGCCACCTTCGCCCTGGGCCTGCTGTTCAACGGACGCCTGTGGCCCTGCCTGATCAGTGGCGTACTGATGGGCGTGCTGCTCTTCGGCCTGTTCGACCTGTTGCTTGATGTGCCGCTGCCGCTGGGCGTGCTGCGCTTGCTGGAGAGCTGAAAATGGAAACCTTGAACTTCTTGATGCAGGGCTTCGATGTCGCCACGCGGCCGACGAACCTGCTGGTGGCGCTGTTCGGCGCCTTCGTCGGCACCGTTGTCGGTCTGCTGCCGGGGCTGGGTCCGATCAATGGCGTGGCCTTGCTGCTACCCCTGGCCTTTGCCCTGGGCCTGCCGCCGGAAACCGCGCTGATCCTGCTGGCTGCGGTGTACCTGGGCTGCGAATACGGCGGCCGTATCTCGGCGATCCTGCTCAACGTCCCCGGCGACGCCGCGGCAGTGATGACCACCCTCGACGGCTATCCGCTGGCACGTCAGGGCAAAGCTGGTATCGCGCTGTCGCTGTCGGCAGTCAGTTCGTTCATCGGCAGCACCATCGCCACCTGTGGCGTGGTGCTGTTCGCGCCGCTGCTGGCGAAATGGGCGGTGGCCTTCGGCCCGGCGGAATACTTCGTGCTGATGATCTTCGCCATCGCCTGTCTTGGCGGCATGGTCGGTGACAAGCCGGTGAAAACCCTGATGGCGGCGCTGATCGGCCTGGGCCTGGCCACCGTCGGCGTGGACTCGACCACCGGTGTCTACCGCTTTACTTTCGGCAGCGTCAGCCTGTCGGATGGCATTCAGTTCGTCATCGTGGTGATCGGCTTCTTCAGCGTCAGCGAAGTGCTGCTGATGCTGGAAAAGACCCACAGCGGGCAGAAAGCGGTAAAGGCCAGCGGACGCCTGCTGTTCAACTTCAAGGAGTTCTGCCTGACGTTCTGGACCATGGTGCGCAGCGCCCTGGCCGGCTTCGTCATCGGCACCCTGCCCGGCGCCGGCGCCACTATCGCCAGTGCCATGACCTACATGAGCGAGAAGCGCATGGCCGGTGAAAAGGGCCGGTTCGGTGATGGCGACTTGCGTGGTCTGGCCGCCCCGGAAGCCGCCAATAACGCTTCCGCCTGCGGATCGCTGATTCCGATGCTCACCCTGGGCGTGCCCGGCTCGGGTACCACGGCGGTGATGATCGGCGCGTTGACGCTGTACAACATCACGCCTGGCCCGCTGCTATTCGAACAGCAGCCCGACGTGGTCTGGGGTCTGATCGCCTCGCTGTTCATCGGCAACGTCATTCTACTGGTCATGAACATTCCGCTGGTCGGGCTGTTCTCCAAGATGCTCAGCGTCCCCAACTGGGTGCTGGTGCCGGCAATCACCGCCATCAGCGTGGTCGGCGTCTATTCGGTGCACAGCACGACGTTCGACCTGGTACTGATGGTCGGCCTCGGGGTATTTGGTTATCTGCTGCGCAAGCTGGAGTTCCCGCTGTCGGCACTGATCCTCGGTTTCGTCCTCGGCGAGATGATGGAAGACAACCTGCGCCGCGCACTGTCGATCTCCGCAGGCGATCTGGGCATCCTCTGGGGCAGCCCGATCACCCTCGTGCTGTGGGCGATGGCCGCGCTGATGCTGGCAATGCCCGGCCTGCGCTGGTGGCGTCAACGCAGCCGCGCCAAATTGAACGAGGCGCACGCCTGACATGCCGCAGCGCAGGCTTCCAGCCTGGTGGGCGACGCCTCTGGTCGGCGCCATCGGCGGCTGGCTGGCAAGCCTGGCGAACTGGCCGTTGCCCTGGATGGTCGGTTCGCTGTTGGCAGTCATCGCGGTGCGCTGCAGTGGCTGGCTGGTAAAGGAAGTCCCCTATGGACGGCAAACCGGGCAATGGTTGATCGCCAGCGCCATCGGCCTGCATTTCACCAGTGAGGTCATGCAGCAGGTCATCGAGCACTTCGGCGTGATCCTCGCCGGCGCGCTGGGCACCCTGCTGCTGAGCCTGATCGGCCTCGCCATTCTCCTGCGCAGCGGCACCGACCGCGCCACCGCGTTCTTCTCCAGCATGCCGGGCGGCGCCAGCGAGATGGTCAATCTGGCCGGACGCCATGCCGCACAGCCGGCAATGGTCGCCGCCGCCCACAGCCTGCGCTTGCTGCTGGTGGTGCTGATCGTCCCAGCGCTGTTCACCTGGAGCCTGCCGCCAGTGGATGCCCCACCACCAGCGCCTGTGAGCTGGCCGTGGCTGGCGGTGTTGCTGCCAGCTGGCGCGCTGCTGGCTCTGCTATGGAAGAAGTTCGGTCAACCCAACCCCTGGATGCTTGGGCCTCTGACCGCTTGCGCTGCAGCCAGCGTTGGCTTCGATCTGCATTTAGGCCTGCCGGATGGGGTAGGCCAGTTCGGCCAATGGCTGATCGGATGCTCGCTGGGTTGTCACTTCGACCGACCGTTCTTTCGCAGCGCGCCTCGATTCCTGCTGCGTATCCTGTTGTTCACGCTGCTGGCGATGCTCGCCGCAGCGGGTCTAGCCGAGGCGCTGGGCTGGGCGGCGACGCTGAACCAGACGTCGCTGATGCTGGGGATGATGCCGGGCGGCATCACCGAGCTCTGCCTGACGGCCGAAGCGTTGCAATTATCAGTGGCGCTGGTGACGGCGCTACAGGTGCTGAGATTGTTTCTGGTGATGTTTCTAGCCGAGCCGCTGTTTCGGCTTTGGCAGCGGACCACGCTTTAACCCGCCGATCGCGGGTTCTTTTTATCGATTGGCACTTGGTATCTGCCGTGCGCGCAATGGCGCGCTGCGCCGCTTTACCCAAAGAACCAGTAGCAGACCAGGATCGCCGCCGTAATCCCGGCGAAGTCCGCCACCAACGCGCACCCCACCGCATGCCGCGCACGCTGGATGCCGACCGCACCGAAATACACGGCAAGCACATAGAAGGTGGTCTCGGTGCTGCCTTGCACCGTCGCCGCGATCAGCGCCGGGAAGCTGTCGACGCCGTGGTTCTGCATGGTCTCGATCAGCATCGCCCGCGCCGCGCTGCCGGAGAAGGGTTTGACCAGCGCCGTGGGCAGCGCATCGACGAAACGGGTATCCCAGCCCAGTGCTTCGATCAGCCAGCGAATGCCATCCAGTCCGTAATCCAGCGCGCCGGAAGCGCGCAGCACGCCGATGGCACAGAGCATGGCGATGAGATAGGGCAGCAGATTTTTGGAAACCTCAAAACCTTCCTGGGCGCCCTCGATGAAGCTCTCGTAGACCGGCACCTTACGCAGCGCCCCGACGACCAGAAAGCCGATGATCAGCCCGAACAGCGTGAGATTGCCCAGCAGCGATGACAACGATGCCAGCGCGGTGGCCGAGAGCCCGGCGAGCAGCGCCATGAAGCCGCCAAGCAGCAGCGCACCAGGAATGAAATAGGCGAGCACCACCGGGTCCCAGATGCGCAGTCGCTGTACCAACGCCACCGCCAGCAGACCCGCCAGGGAGGAGGCGGTGGTTGCCAGCAGGATCGGCAGAAACACCAGAGTCGGATCTTCGGCGCCCTGCTGCACGCGGTACATGAAGATCGAAACCGGCAGCAACGTCAGCGATGAGGTGTTAAGTACGAGAAAAAGGATCTGCGCGTTGCTTGCGACCGTCTTGCTGGGATTAAGCTCCTGCAGTGCACGCATGGCGCGCAGGCCGATGGGCGTCGCGGCGTTGTCCAGGCCAAGACCATTGGCGGCGAAGTTGAGCGTGATCAGCCCCAAGGCCGGGTGCCCGGCCGGCACCTCGGGCATCAGCCGGCGAAACAGCGGCCCCAGCATGCGCGCCAGCACGTCGATCAAACCCGCCTTTTCGGCAATGCGCAGGAACCCCAGCCAGAGCGTCAGGGTGCCGAACAGCACAATCATGATTTCCACGGCCAGCTTGGCCATGGCAAACAGGCTCTCGACCAGTGCGGCGAATACCGCCGGATCGCCGCCCAGCAGCCAGCGTCCAAGCGCGGCAACGGTGGCGATCAGAAAAAAGCCCAGCCAGAGGCCGTTGAGCATGTGAGTCTCCGATTTTGACTGCACGCGATGATAGCGGTGCGGCTGATGAACAGCCATGCGCACACGTCTGAGACGTTCGGAGGAACGAGGAGGAAGCTGCGGCACAGCCCAAGGGAGATGACAATAACTACGCTGCGCCCGAACAATCTGCTGGCATGAGCGCCGGTCGATCCTGAACCGATATGATCCTGAACCAACATCTCGAAAGGGAGTGCGAACGCTGAAGCGATCGCAAGCCGAAGGTGGTGACTCCACCTTCGGTTGCCTTTTGCTGAGCCTGGTCCCTGAAGAGGGCACTCCATGTACCCTTAGGTCACTCCGTCGAACAGAGCGTCCCGACCCCTTGGCTTCCCCGCTACGCGGGCTGACTGGTGTTCGCTGGGCGAATCACCTCAGTCTTTGTAGGCCCGCGCAACCACCATGCGAAGGCACTGAATTCTGGCATCCCGCCTTTACTACATCCGTTGGCGTTGCAGCCGCCCTCGCGGGCGGCATCACTGCATCAGACACGCGGACCGCGACCTCGGCCGAAGATCAGCGAAGCGACGAACAGCACCAGGAAAACCACGAACAGGATCTTGGCGATACCCGTTGCAGTGCCAGCGATACCACCGAAGCCCAGTACCGCGGCGATGATGGCGATGATCAGAAATGTAATAGCCCAGCTCAGCATGGTGTTACCTCTCTTCGGTTCAAGACATCTTTTGCGGGACCGATATCAGCAATGGATCAGCTCGCGGTTTACCACTAAAAAACCCAGCGTTGCTCCGACCGCACCTGCATGTAATCAATCGTCTTCGGTGCAGGGCCGGTTTGCACGATCCCTACTGGTTGAGCGTCATACATCCGGATTCGTTCCGCTGACTCATGCTGTGCCTGGCTGAGCGGTTGCGACATCGGACGCTCGGCACCAACGATGAGAGTAACTACAGCTGCGGTTAGAAAACCTTTGCCAACCAGTGAGAAACGCGCCTGACGATTCATCCTCAAACTCCTTCTAAGCATGCGGGGCATGTCTGTCTTACCCTCTGTCTTGCTTATTACAGTGCAGACGTCATGCCAGCCTTAAAAGATCTTATTTTTGCTTTGTTTTCAATTAGTTAGATTGCCTATTAGTCCGATCGTCAACTTATATTGCACGATGCCTGCTTCGTTCACCGTGCGATTTGCACGACGGACTAATCCCGCCCTCACGCTCAATGGGCCGAGCCGTGGTTGAGCCTGTGAATCTTCTCGTGGCAGGCGCGTATTTTCGGCAGTTCGATCGCTAGCAACGCCCTCACATCCGGTTCGGCGATTTTCAGGGCATCCTCGAACGCGGCTAGGATGCGTTCCTCCGTCTGATCCAGCTGATCGATGTACACGGCATCGGCATCACCGAGGCGCGCTTTGGTGTCGGCATACATCTCGCGTAATTTGCCGGCGGTGGTGCCGCCCTGGGCCGGTTGCTCCTGGTTGGCAGCGACTTTCACCGACAGCGCCTGAATGATGTGGGTCTTGGCCTGCGCGAGGTCACGGAACAGATGCTGCAACTCGACGTCCTTTACGACCTCAAGCGCGTGTTGGTAGAAATGCTGGCCGTCGCGGGTGATCTCGATAAGCTCGTTGAGCTGACTCATGTTCTGGTTCATATGGCCTCCGGGATGACTGCTACGATGCGCGAACCGAAGCCGGTCGAGCGCGTTCCGAAGGTTTGGCCGCAAGCTGCGTGCCAGACGAACGCAAAGCCCGGTGCCTTCATAATCAAACACTTGCGCGAGCGTTCCGCTTGATGATTGATTGCAGGGTGCAGGAAAGGCCCAATGACACCGTGCAACTTGCAAGCCTTTTCGTAGACTAAAGCAGGCGCCAACATAGGCTCGGCGATCCGAGCACTCGACAAGACACGACTATCCACCCGATTCGCCAGCAAAGACCGCCTTTGCCTGACTGGAGCATCCATGGACCAAACGACCGACAGCGGTGGGCGCATTCTCCTGGTAGATGACGAAGCCGCGATCCTGCGTACTTTCCGCTACTGCCTCGAGGATCGGGGCTACACGGTGGTCACGGCCGCCAGCGCCTCGCAGGCCGAAGCGATTCTGCAACGTCAGGTGTTCGACCTGTGCTTCCTCGATTTACGCCTTGGCGAAGACAACGGCCTCGACGTCCTTCAACAGATGCGTGTACTCGCGCCCTGGATGCGCGTCGTGATCGTCACCGCTCATTCCGCCGTGGATACCGCGGTGGACGCCATGCAGGCCGGCGCTGCGGACTATCTGGTCAAGCCGTGCAGCCCCGAGCAATTGCGCCTGTCAGCCGCCAAGCAGTTGGAGGTCCGCCAGATGGCGGCGCGGCTGGAAGCGCTGGAAGGCGAGGTGCAGAAGCGCAGTGACGCGCTGGGATCTTATAGCCCGGCGATGATGAGCGTCCTGGAGACCGGCCGACAGGTGGCCGACACCGATGCGAACATCCTGATTCTCGGCGAATCCGGTACCGGCAAGGGGGAACTGGCGCGGGCGATCCACAACTGGAGCCGCCGTGCAAAGAAAGCCTTCATCACCATCAACTGTCCATCGCTGTCGGCGGACCTGATGGAAAGCGAGCTGTTCGGGCACAACCGCGGCGCCTTCACCGGCGCGACCGAAAGCACTCTCGGGCGCGTCAACCAGGCTGACGGCGGCACGCTGTTCCTCGACGAAATCGGCGACTTTCCTCTGGCCCTGCAACCCAAGCTGCTCAGGTTCATTCAGGACAAGGAATACGAACGCGTCGGTGATCCGGTCACGCGGCGTGCCGATGTGCGCATCCTCGCCGCGACCAACCTGAATCTTGAGGAAATGGTGCGTGAAGGGCGCTTCCGCGAGGATCTGCTCTATCGCCTGAACGTCATCACCTTGAACCTGCCGCCGATGCGCGAGCGTCCGGAAGACGTTATTGCGCTGGCCGAGCGCTTCCTCGCGTTCTTCGTCAAGAACTACGGTCGCCCAGCCCGTGGCTTCAGCGACAGTGCCATCGCGGCACTGCGAACCTATCGCTGGCCCGGCAACGTGCGCGAACTGCGCAACGTGGTCGAGCGCGCCAGCATCATTTGCCCGCAGGAGATGATCGAAGTCAGCCATCTCGGGCTGGCTGATCAGAACATCAACAACGCACCGCGCATCGGTGAGCCGCTCAGCCTGGAAGATCTGGAGAAAGCGCATATCTCTGGCGTGTTGAGCACCAGCGACACCCTTGAACAGGCCGCCCGAATTCTCGGCATCGACGCCTCGACGCTCTACCGAAAGCGCAAGCAATACGGCTTATGAAAATCCAGATGAAGCTGAGAACCCGTCTCTTCCTGGGCTTCTCGGCATTGATGACCGTCGCACTACTAGGGCTGGTGCTGGCACTGGTCAGCGTGGTGCAGATGGCCCAGAGCCAGGAAAAGCTCATCCGCGACAACTTCGGCGTGATCGAGGTCAACCAGCAATTACGCCAGGCCCTGAGCAATCATCTGCTGCTGTTGGTACGCGAGGAGCGTGACGGCGCCGCGTTCGCAGAATCACGCGAGGTGTTCCAGACGGCATTGTCACGCGGGTTATCCCAGGCAACGAAGGCGACCGACCAACAGGCGTATCGGGCGATCGGAGAGGCATACGCCAGCTTCATCAACGAACTGGAGACGTCCGCGAGCCTGAACTGGACGCTGCTGGAAGACAATGCCCTGAGCCAGTCCTTCAATCGCGTACGTGAACTGATGGTCGAGATGCAGCACAGTGCATACGCCCAGATTCGCGACACCGAGATTCGCAGCCGTGAACGGGCGCAACTGCTGGCCGGGCTGCTCGGTCTGACCGGGATTGCGGTATTGCTGATCGGCTTCATCACTGCGCACAGCTTCGCCCGCCGCTTTGGCGATCCGATCGAACAGCTGTCCGGTGTGGCCGACCAGATCGGTCGCGGCGATTTCAGCATCGACCTGCCCTCCTCGCCCATTGCCGAACTGTCCTCGCTGATCCGCCGCTTCGGTCTGATGGCGCAGGCACTGCACCAATTCAAGCAAACCAATGTCGAAGCGCTGGTCAATGGCCAACAGCGCCTGCAAGCCTTGCTCGATAGCATCGATGACGGCCTGCTGATCGTTGATCGCCAGGGCCGGCTGGAGCATGCCAATCCGGTCGCACAACGGCAGCTGGCGTGGGAAAACGAGCACCTGGGTTCGACACTCGGTCAGGCCCTCGGTTATCCGGAGTTGGACGAGGCCGCGCAACAGGTGCTGGATGACAAGCCATTATCCGGCCCGCCGGAAGATCTGGTGATCGAGGCGGACGGCGAGCGCAGGCTGTTGTCGTGGCGTCTGAGTCCGGTGAATCATCACGACGGACGCATCAGCGGTGCTGTGATGGTCCTCCACGATGTCACCGACCAGCGCACCTTCGAGCGCGTACGCAACGAGTTCGTCCTGCGCGCTTCGCACGAGCTGCGTACTCCGGTTACCGGCATGCAGATGGCATTCAGCCTGCTGCGCGAGCGGACGCACTATCCGGACAGTAGCCGCGAGGCCGACCTGTTCAGCACCGTGCATGAAGAAATGCAGCGTCTGGTCACGCTGATCAACGATCTGCTGAATTTCTCGCGTTACCAGAGCGGCCAACAAAAACTCGAGCGCGAGCCATGCAACCCGACCGAGCTTCTCGAGCAAGCGCGCCAGCGTTTCCAGGCCGCAGCGGCGCAGAGCGATATCGATATCGAGCTGGAACTGCAGGAGCCGCTGCCCAACCTGCTGCTGGACCGACAACAGATGGAGCGGGTGCTCGACAATCTTCTCAGCAACGCACTGCGGCACACCCCCGAGGGTGGCGAAATCCGCCTGCTGGCGCGGCACCACGGCGAGCGGGTCATCCTCAGCGTCGAAGACAATGGCGAAGGGATTCCCTACAGCCAGCAGGCGAGGATTTTCGAGCCGTTCGTGCAGATTGGTCGCCGCCGCGGTGGTGCCGGACTAGGGCTGGCCTTATGCAAGGAAATTGCCCAACTGCATGGTGGTCGTATCGGCGTGCATTCGCGAATCGGTCACGGCACCATCTTCTACATCGCCCTGCCGATCTGAGCCAAGCAGGGCCTAGAAGAACAATCAGGAGCCGCGCATGCCCAGCCTCAATCCCAGCGTCGAACAACTGAAGCGCTTCGCCGAGCAGATGCCGGCCGGCGAGCCGATCCTCATGCTCAATCTGCTGCGCTTCAACCACGAGGCGGCCTATCCCGTCGACAGCGAACAAGCACCATGCAGCGGCACGGAGGCCTATGCACGCTACAGCCGCACTGCGCTATGCAAGGTGCGGGCGGCCGGGGGTGAGGTACAGGTAGCCGCCAGAGCTCAGTTCGCGTTGATAGCCCCGGACCAAGAGCGCTGGGATCAAATGCTGCTGGTGCGATATCCCTCGCCGGAGGCCTTCTTGGCAATGCTGGCGGATGAGGAATACCAGGCGGCAGCCATCCATCGCACCGCTGCGCTGGCCGACTCGCGGCTAATCGGGCACTCCAAGCGCCTGAGTGCAGCTCAACGCTGAGAACCTAGCGCGGCGAGAATCGCGGCGGTTTCGGCATCCGGTTCGCCGTCAAAGCGTGTCGGGCGATACTTCATCTGAAAGGCCGCGATCACGTTGCGCGTTTCAAGATCGAGATGGCCGTGCTTCGGCACTTGATAACCCTGCCCGACGAGCTGCTCCTGGAACCAGGCCACATCCGGCAATTGCATGGCGAACAGGCTGCGCTGACGTGCGACTTCGGCGGCGTCCGGCCAAGGCACCAGTCCGGCGTCGGCCAGGCGCTTCCAGGGAAATAACGGGCCGGGATCGACCTTTCGCTGCGGGGCAATATCGCTGTGGCCGACGATGGCGCCCGGCTTCAGGCCATGGCGCAGCATCATGTCCTTAAGCAGCACGATCAGCGCGTCGATCTGTTGCTCGGAATAGGGATACCAAAGCCGCCCCCTCTCGCTTTCGATATAACCGCGGTTGACCAACTCGATGCCAATGGAACTGGAGTTGAGCCAGGTGCGGCCATTCCATTGGCTGTCGCCGGCATGCCAGGCGCGGCGATCCTCGTCGACCAACTGGTAAATAGTCGCTGGCGCCTCTGCGATCAGGTAATGACTGCTGACGCCGTCACCCTTGAGGATATCGAGCGAGTGCTGAAGATCGGTTGATGTGTAATGCAGGACGATGAACTGCACCCTGCTGTCCTGGCCAATGGACGTATGGCTGGTATCGATACGCGGGCCACTGGCGCAGCCTGCGAGCAGCAAGGCAAACGCGGCAAAAATCAAGGCTTTCATCGGTACCTCTGGTCTACAGCGAAATGACACAGACATCGGCCGCTGGACGGACAGTACGCAGCGGCTCGGCGCAGCACCGCGAGTTGGTGCTGGAATAAGGGAAAGGGATTATACCGAGGCGCCCGAACCGCTCCCAGAGCGGCTGGTCAGCCCGCTTCGATACGGTTGCGCCCGGCATCCTTGGCCCGATAGAGCGCGCGGTCGGCGCGCTCGAACACCTGCTCGGGCTGATCGGCGTCTGCGAAACTTGCGAACCCGCCCGATAGCGTTACCTGGATGCGCTCTCCCTTGAAGTGGAACGGGCAGTTCTGAATGCCCGTACGCAGACTTTCAAGCAAATTCAGGCCCGCCTCTGCCGGTGTCTCAGGCAGCAGTAGCGCAAACTCTTCTCCACCGAAACGAGCGATGAAATCAGTCTTGCGCAGCCGTTTGCGCAGCTCACCGGCGACGATCTTGAGCACACGATCGCCAGCGAGATGGCCAAAACTGTCATTGATGCGCTTGAAATGGTCGACGTCCAGCACGGCCAGCAGCAGCTGGCCGCCGTAGCGTTGCTGACGCGCCACTTCCAACTCCAGGCGCTCATCCCATGCGGCGCGGTTGGGAAGTTCGGTCAGCGGGTCACGCAAGGCGATTTGCCGCTGTTCTTCGAGACGATCTCGCATGGTGCTGGCAGCCTGCTCAAGGCTTGCAACCCGCCCGACCAGGGAGTTAAGCCGTTCGCTCACCGTCTGCTCATGCTCGCCGCGCTGTTGCTCATAGGTGTCGACGGTCTCGAGCAAGCGGTCGATTCGGGCCTGAACGGCCTGTTTCAGGGTCGGAAGATCCTTGGCGCTGAGCATGCTGTACTGTAAGCCGTCGACCTGGTAACGCAGTTGCTCATTCAGCGCTTGCGCGGTTTCCCTGCTCTGCGCGTGGCCCTCATGAGCGGCGCGAAGGTTGTCCTGCATGGTCGCCAAGCGCTCATTGAGCAGTTTCAGGTAACTCTCGAACTCGCGTTGCCCCTGATCAGCCGCCGCAACTATCAGCTGCGCCAGATCGTCCAGAAGCGGCACCAATTCATACCAATTCAGCCCTTGCTCGATTCGCTCTCGAAGTGCCACCGACTGCGGCTGCTGGTGTTCTGGCAATTGCAGGCCATCGAGCAGGTTATACAACGCAGACTCCACCCGCTCGGCTATGGCGCTGTAGGCTTGCTCGGGCGAGGCAGGAAGGACGTGAACCTCGGCCGCCGAAGCAGCAGAAGTCACCGGCGCGATGGCCGCCTCCAAACAGAGCGCCTCATTTAGATCACCGCGATCAGCCTCGACCGACAATTGGTGACGTTTATCGGTCAACGGCTCGATTCGCCGTGTCGCCGCTGTCTCGTCGGGTTCCGGCAGATCTGTTCGAGCGGTTTCGATCGTGCCCGAAGAAACCACAGCGCTAGGATGCGGGAGTCGTTCCGCACCTCGGGTCCGCTGGCCGAACAGTCTGCCGAGTAACCCCACCGAGCCCCCTGTCTCGGCTAGCTGCAGGGTCAACGCTCGATCCTGGAACTCACCCAGCTCACCGAGCAAAGCCGGCAACTCGAACGGCTGTGCGGCCCGATCATCGAGCTGTCGCGCAAAACGCTTCAATGGCTGGCGAACCTCGCGGGGCAACGGCAATGCCAGCAACTGCGCTACCAGACGGTGCAACGACCGGCTCAGATACTCCAGACGCTCCTTCTTGCGCCGCTCGGTGTCCAGCACGGCGCGTTCGAGACGCGGCACCAGCGCCGCCAGGCGATCTTCAGGCACATCGTCGCGCAGAACTTCGCGAAGCTCATGCATGCACTGCTCGACGACCGGGTCGGTGCCATCCACGGCATAGCTGCTGCGCACCAGGCTGCGCCGCAGCAAATCGAGATGCGAGCGCCAACGCTCTTCGAGCTGTTCCTGCTGCTCCACCAATTGCAGGTACTTTTCCTTCCAGCGCTGCGTGTCGCCGCTCATGTCGGCGTGCCTACCGGCATTGGCAGGGCATCCCCATGCAGCGAGTCGGGCAAGCGAATCTCCACGGCTACGGGCAGATGATCCGAACTGATTTTCGCCAGCACGTCGACGCGCTCCAGTGTCAGGCTCGGACTCAGCAATATGTGGTCGAGGCAGCGCTGCGGACGCCAGCTGGGAAAGGTCGCCTCGATCTGCGGGGCCTGCAGCCCAAGGTCACGCAACGGCGAGTTTTCGAGCAGATCGCTGGCATGGGTATTCATGTCGCCCATCAATACCTGATGACGGTAGCTCCCGACCAGGTCTCGTATATAGGCCAGCTGGCGCGTTCTGGTGCTACCGCCGAGCGCCAGATGCATGATGACCACCGCCAGCGCATCCTCGCCTTCACCAAACCGCAGCAAGATAGCGCCGCGGCCGGACGGACCGGGTAACGGGTGATCTTCCAGCCCCTGCGGCTCCAGACGGCTGAGTACGCCGTTACTGTGCTGAGCAAAACGACCCAGGTTGCGGTTCAGCTGCTGATACCAGTAAGGAAAGGACCCGAGCTGCGCGAGGTGTTCCACCTGATTGATATAGCCGGAGCGCATGCTGCCACCGTCTGCTTCCTGCAACGCCACCAGATCGTAGTTGCCGAGCAATTCGCCGATGCGCTGTAGATTTCCGGTTCGCCCCGGATGCGGCAGCAGGTGCTGCCAGCTGCGAGTCAGATAATGATGGTAGCGCTCGGTACTGATGCCGACCTGGATGTTGAAGCTGAGCAGGCGCAACCGGCCATTGCACGGTAGCCCACTGGAGTCCAGGCAGAGTGGGTTGACCCGCGCCTGACCGGGTCCGGCCAGGCGTGGTGAACTCCAACGGCGCAACATTTGGCGCTTACCGAGCTGCCCGTTCTTTTTCGATCAGGAAGTCGGCGACCTTCAGCGCGCGCTCCGGGCCGCCTGCGGAGCCGATATCGAAACGGTACTTACCGTTGACGATCATGACCGGTACGCCAGTGATCTGATAAGCCATGGCCTGCTTTTTGGCCTGCTCGGCGCGGCTTTTCACACCGAAGGAGTTATAGGCCTTGAGGAACGCCTCCTGATCGACGCCTTCCCCGGCAAGGAATTCGGCCATCTTTTCCGGCGTGTCCAGCTTCTTGCCGTCGCGGTGATAGGCATTGAATACCGCGTCGTGAATCTTCTGCTCGACGTTCATGGATTCCAGCGCCAGGAACATCTGGCCATGGACGTTCCAAACCCCACCGAACATGGCCGGAATGCGCTTGAAATCCACGTCATCCGGCAGCTCTGCGACCCACGGGTTGATGATCGGCTCGAACTGGTAGCAATGCGGGCAGCCGTACCAGAACAGCTCGACGACCTCGATCTTGTCCGGTTCGGCTACCGGTACCGGAGTCTTGAGTTCGACATATTCCTTGCCCGCCTGGAATTCCGCCGCGTGGGCCGGCAAGCCGAACAGGCTGGCGGTTACGAGAACGGCACTGAGAACGAGTTTACGCATGGTGACTCCCTTGGCTTGGACGGCTGACCGATAGCGCCACAGGCTGCAGCAAATCATTCGTGCTCGCCAGCGCTTTTCGCCGCTTTTCAATATCTTGACAATCATTGTAGCGGCGCAAAACAAAAAGGGCGCTCAGGCTCTCACCTGAACGCCCTCCGTATCGGTTGCGCCGATGCTATCAGTGCAGACCCTGGATGTAGCTGGACAGCGCTTCGATGTCCTTGTTGCTCAGCTTGGCAGCGATGGTCCGCATGATCATGGTGTCACCGTCATTGGTGCGGTTGCCTTCGCGGAAATCGGTCAGCTGCTTGGCCGTGTAGGCAGCATGCTGACCACCCAGCTGCGGGAAGCCCGCCAGGTCGTTACCAACCCCGTTCGGCGCGTGACAACCAGTGCAGGCCGGCATGCCCAGGTCCAGTTTGCCACCGCGGAACAGTTGTTCACCTTGCTCAACCAGCGCCGGATCGGCCATGCCAACGGTCATCTTCTGGCTGGCGAAATAAGCGGCGATGTCGGCAAGATCCTGATCGTTGTAGGGGTCGAGCATGCCGGTCATTTCCAGCACCTTGCGCCCCACACTTGGCTCGGCGGTAGGGCTGCTGCCGGCCTTGATGTCGTGTAGCTGCTTGAGCAGATAACTCTCGCCCTGGCCTGCAAGTTTGGGGAAGTTCGGTGCGGGACTGTTGCCATCGGCACCGTGGCAGGCGCCACAGACGGCAATCTTTTCCTGACCGGCTTCGGCATTTCCAGCCGCGTGGGCGATACCGGTGATGCCAAGGGTCAACAGCAGACTCACGAGTACTTTGTTCATCAGCTCATCCAACTACGGCTAAGGGTTAAAAAAAATCTTATTCGGCAGGCCAGCTATTGAGCCATGGCATGCTCGTTTGAAGGTGGCATCCGGTCTCGCACCGAGCGCGTTAGCGATAACTCCCGCCACAGCCAGCGAGCCGTTGTATAGGCTCTTTCGAGACCAAAGCGCACACAAAATCTGCGGCATTATATACTGGCGGTCCTGAAACGGAAATGAACCATTGCCGCACCCCGCGCGCCCACCGGAAAGCCCATGCTCCCCAAAAACCCGATTCTCGGCCTCTGCCAGCAAGCCACGTTCATGACCAGCGCCGCCAAGGTCGACCAATGCCCGGCTGACGAGGGCCTTGAAGTCGCTTTCGCCGGCCGGTCGAATGCGGGTAAGTCCAGTGCGCTGAACACCCTCACCCACGCCAGCCTCGCCCGTACGTCGAAGACGCCGGGCCGCACCCAGCTGCTCAATTTCTTCCGCCTCGATGACGATCGCCGACTGGTCGATCTCCCTGGCTACGGTTACGCCAAGGTGCCGATTCCATTGAAGCAGCACTGGCAGCGCCATCTGGAAGCCTATCTGAGCAGTCGCGAGAGTCTCGCTGGCGTGTTTCTGATGATGGACATCCGCCATCCGTTGACTGAGTTCGACCGAATGATGCTCGACTGGTCCACCGCCAGCGAAATGCCGCTGCATATCCTGCTGACCAAGTCCGACAAGCTGGCCTTCGGTGCGGCGAAGAATGCCCTGCTGGCAATCCAGCGGGACATTCGCAAGGGTTGGGGAGACGGCGTCAGCGTGCAGCTTTTCTCAGCGCCGAAACGTCAGGGCGTAGAAGAAGCACAGCTCAAACTGGCCGAGCTGCTGGGCATGCTCGAAGCGGAATAGGCCCCAGGCTGGAAACACACTCTACCGATCCGCGGGTGAGCCACGGTAGACGTGAATAGCGACATCCACCGCTACGCCGCGGCGCCTCGACAGCGCCGATCTACCTGGCGCTGTCGAGGCAGGCCGCCGACGCGCCGTAGGGTGCGCTCCGCGCACGGCAGGCCTCGTATACGCCCATTGGTGCGCGGAGCGCACCCTACGCTTGTGCTGGTATCAGCCCTGCCTCATTCCCGATAGTCATCCACCGGCACGCACGCGCAGAACAGGTTGCGATCGCCGAAGACGTTGTCGACACGATTCACCGCTGGCCAATACTTGTGCGCCTGAGCGTGGGCGCTCGGCGTCACGCCTTCGGCGATGCTGTAGGGACGATCCCAGACGCCAGTCACATCCGCCAGGGTATGCGGCGCATGCACCAGCGGGTTGTTCTCGGCGGACCAGTCACCGCTCTCGACCTTGGCAATTTCCGCACGAATACTCAGCATCGCCTCGACGAAGCGATCCAGCTCCACCTTCGATTCGCTCTCGGTAGGCTCGATCATCAAGGTGCCGGGCACGGGGAAGGACATGGTCGGTGCGTGGAAGCCATAGTCGATGAGGCGCTTGGCGACATCTTCTTCGGTAATGCCGGTTTGCGTTTTCAACGGCCGCAAATCGATGATGCACTCATGCGCCACGCGACCGTTACGTCCGCTGTAAAGCACCGGGAATGCCTCATCGAGACGCGCCGCTAGATAGTTCGCGCTGAGGATCGCAATTTCCGTGGCGTCACGCAGCTGCGGGCCCATCATCGCGATGTACATCCAACTGATCGGCAAAATGCTCGCGCTGCCCCATGGCGCCGCGCTGACCGCGCCATTCTCCGGATTCGGCCCTTGCAGTTCGATCACCGGATGGTTGGAAACGAAGGGCAGCAGATGCGCCTTGATGCCGATCGGTCCCATGCCCGGGCCACCGCCGCCATGCGGAATGCAGAAGGTCTTGTGCAGGTTCATGTGCGAGACGTCGGCACCGATGTCCGCCGGCCGCGCCAGTCCGACCTGGGCGTTGAGGTTGGCGCCATCCATGTAGACCTGGCCGCCCTGGGCATGGATCGCCTCGCAGATCTCGCGAATGCCCTCCTCGTAAACGCCGTGGGTCGACGGATAAGTGATCATCAGGCAGGAGAGCTTGTCACCCGCTTCGGCCGCCTTGCGCTTGAGGTCTTCGAGATCGACGTTGCCCGCCCTGTCACACTCGACGATGACGACGCGCATGCTGACCATCTGCGCCGAGGCCGGGTTGGTGCCGTGAGCGGAGGATGGGATCAGGCAGATATCGCGCTGCCCTTCACCGCGGCTCTCGTGGTATTTGCGGATCGCCACCAGTCCGGCGTACTCGCCCTGCGCACCGGAGTTCGGCTGCATCGAGATCGCATCGAAGCCGGTAATAACGCAGAGCCAGGCTTCCAGCTCGTCGATCATCAACTTGTAACCCTGCGCCTGCTCGCGTGGCGCGAAGGGGTGCAGGTTGGCGAACTCCGGCCAGGTGATGGGGATCATCTCGCTGGTGGCGTTCAACTTCATGGTGCAGGAACCGAGCGGGATCATCGCCTGGTTCAGCGCCAGGTCCTTGTTCTCCAGCTGCTTGAGATAGCGCAGCATCTCGGTTTCGCTGTGATGGGTATTGAAGACCGGGTGCGTCAGGTAGGCGCTGCTGCGCTGCAGCTCGGACGGAATGCCGCTGGGGATGTCACGCTCATCCAGCTTGGCGATTTCCAGCCCGTGATCGGCGCCGAGAAAGACAGCGAGCAACTGCTCGACCGTCGCCTCGCTGCAGGTCTCGTCAAGACTGACGCCGAGCTTGCCACGCCCAAGAATGCGCAGGTTGATCCGTGCCGCTCGCGCGCTTTCGAGAATCGCCGTCTGCGCGCCGCCGACTTCCAGGGTCAGGGTGTCGAAGAAATGCTGATTGACGCGCTTGATGCCGTTCTTCTCCAGCGCGCTGGCCAGAATCGAGGTCAGCCGATGGGTACGCTGGGCGATGCGTTTGAGCCCCTCGGGCCCGTGATACACGGCGTAGCAGCTGGCGATATTGGCCAGCAGTACCTGCGCGGTACAGATGTTAGAGTTGGCCTTCTCACGCCGAATGTGCTGTTCGCGCGTCTGCAGCGCCATGCGCAGCGCCGTGTTGCCGCGGGCATCCTTGGACACACCGATGATCCGCCCCGGCATCGCCCGCTTGAACGCATCACGCGTGGCGAAGTAGGCCGCATGCGGACCGCCATAACCCATCGGCACACCGAAGCGCTGAGTCGAGCCGAGCACCACGTCTGCGCCAAGCTCACCCGGCGGGGTCAACAACAACAGGCTGAGCAGATCGGCCGCGACACAGGCCAGCGCCTCCTTGGCGTGCAGTTGCTCGATGGCCGGACGCAGATCGCGAATCTCGCCGTGGGTATCCGGATACTGCAGCAGCCCGCCGAACAGATCCTGCCCGTCGATTTCTTCGACCGCGCCGATTACCAGCTCGAAGCCGAAAGCCTCGGCGCGAGTCTGCATGACCGATAGCGTTTGCGGATGGCAATTCTCGTCGACGAAGAAGCGGTTGCTCTTGCTCTTGGCCATGCGCCGCGCCAAGGTCATCGCCTCGGCCGCGGCAGTCGCCTCATCGAGCAGCGATGCGTTGGCCAAGTCCAGCCCAGTAAGGTCGATGGTCAGCTGCTGGAAATTCAGCAGGGCCTCCAAGCGGCCCTGGGCGATTTCCGGCTGATAAGGCGTATAGGCGGTGTACCAGCCCGGATTCTCAAGCACGTTACGCAGAATGACCGGCGGCGTGATGGTGCCGTGGTAGCCCATACCGATCAGGCTGGTCCAGAGCTCGTTCTGTTCGGCATAGCTATGCAGCCGTGCCAGCGCGCCCTGCTCGTCCAGCGCCGGCGGCAGCGCCAGCTCGCCCTTCAAACGAATCGCCGGCGGCACTGTCTGCTCGACCAACTGCTCACGGCTGGACAGCCCGAGCAGGTCGAGCATGGCTTGCTGCTCAGCCGCATCGGGACCGAGATGACGACGCAGAAAGGCGTCAGGTTGCTGGAGTTGGGAAAGGCGCGGCATTTGCGACATGACAGCTACTCTCGAAAAAAGGAAAGCCCCGACATAGCGGGGCTTCGTGATAGGGAACGCTTAAGCGTCAGCGTCGCAGGAGGCCTTGTAACCTTCTGCATCGAACAACTTGTCCAGCTCTGCGGCATCGTTCGGCTTGAGCCTGAAGAACCAGCTACCGTAGGGTTCGCTGTTGACCATTTCAGGCGAGTCGGTGAGCTGGTCGTTGACGGCCACTACTTCCCCGGAAACCGGAGCGTAGATATCGGAAGCGGCCTTCACCGATTCCACCACGCCCGCCTGCTGGCCGGCTGCGAGCTGCTGGCCGACTTCCGGCAGTTCCACAAACACGACGTCGCCCAGCGCTTCCTGGGCGTGATCGGAGATTCCGACAGTCACACTGCCGTCGGCTTCATGGCGGGCCCACTCGTGGCTGGCGGCGTAACGCAGATCGCTGGGGATGTCGCTCATTCTTATGTCCTCGAGAAACTGTCGGTTTGCGGGCACGAAGCAGGTTCTAACGGCCCGCTGCAATGAAGCAGTCGGCCGAATTTACACCAGTACTTTGCCGTGACGCACGAAAGTCGGCTGCACCACGCGCACGGGATACCATTTACCGCGAATTTCTACCTCGGCGCGGTCGCCAGCTGCGGCAGGGACACGCGCCAGCGCGATGGCTTTGCCAAGCGTAGGCGAAAAACTGCCGCTGGTAATCTCGCCTTCGCCAGAGCCATTGACCCGCACGGTCTGGTGCGCACGCAGCACGCCGCGCTCCTCGAGCACCAGTCCCACCAGCTTCTGCAGGTCGCTTTGGGTCTTCTGCGCCTCCAGCGCTGCGCGCCCGACGAATTCGCGCTCGGCTGGCTCCCAGGCTACGGTCCAACCCATGTTGGCCTGTAGCGGCGACACGTCTTCGGTCATGTCCTGGCCGTAGAGGTTCAGCCCGGCCTCCAGACGCAGCGTGTCACGCGCGCCCAGGCCAATCGGGGAAATGCCAGCTCCGACCAGTTCACTCAGGAAATCCGGAGCCTGTTCGGCCGGCAGGATGATTTCCAGACCGTCCTCACCGGTATAGCCGGTGCGACCGATGAACCATTCACCAACGGCCCGGCCGTGGAAAGGTTTGAGTTCGTTAATCAGCGCAGCGCGAGGTTGGCTGACCAGCTCGGCTGTTTTGGCTCGCGCATTGGGCCCCTGAATGGCCAGCATCGCCAGCTCCGGGCGTTCGCTTACCTCGACCGAGTAGCCTTCGGCCTGCGCCTGCATCCAGCCCAGATCCTTGTCGCGAGTGCTGGCGTTGACGACCAGGCGATAGCCCCAATCGGTTAGGTAGACGATCAGATCGTCGATCACCCCGCCGCGCTCATTGAGCATCGCCGTATACAGCGCTTTGCCCACCTGCCCCAGGCGGTTCACATCGTTGGCCAGCAGATGCTGGAGATAGGCCTTGGCGTCGGTACCAGCGACATCGACGACCGTCATGTGGGAGACGTCGAACACTCCACAATCACGCCGCACCTGATGATGCTCTTCCACTTGGGAGCCGTAATGCAGCGGCATATCCCAGCCGCCGAAATCAACCATTTTGGCGCCAAGTGCGAGGTGCTGATCGTAGAGGGGAGTACGCTGACCCATGGGTTTCTCCTTCCGGGCAGGTCGCCGAAGCGGCGTGGGTGAAGCTCATTAGAGCCGGACAGACAAGCCCGACGATTTTTGGATGGCGCATTGTAGCTTCAAGGTTGGGACAGGTCACGGTGAGGCGATGGAACGAACTCAACCGATCCGGCGGGCCGAACGGCGAATCAACAGGATCACCGGCAGCAGCCCGACCAACACCAGCGTCAATGCCGGCAGCGCAGCACGCGCCCATTCACCCTCGCTGGTCATCTCGAAGATCCTTACCGACAGCGTGTCCCAGCCGAACGGCCGCATCAACAGCGTAGCCGGCATTTCTTTCAGTACGTCGACGAACACCAGCAACGCGGCACTCAGCGTGCCGGGCAGCAACAACGGCAGATAAACCCGGAAAAACAGCCCCGCCCCACCCACGCCTAGGCTGCGCGATGCCTGCGGCAGCGAAGGTCGAATCCGTGCCAACGCGCTTTCCAGCGGCCCGAACGCCACCGCCATGAAGCGGATCAGATAGGCCAGCAGCAAGGCGCCGAGACTGCCGAGCAGAATCGGTTTTCCAGCACCGCCAAGCCAACCGGATAGCGGGATGACCAGCTCACGGTCGAGATAGCTGAACGCGAGCATGATCGAAACGGCCAGCACCGACCCCGGCAGCGCATAGCCGAGATTCGCCAGGCCGACCGCTGCTTTAACCGAGCGCACCGGCGCCTGGCGCCTGGCGAAAGCCAGCAGCAGCGCCACCGCGACAGTGATGAACGCGGCCAACGCGCCTAGGTAGAGCGTGTGCAGAATCAGCGCGGTATAACGCTCATCGAAGTCGAAACGCCCGCGCTGCCAGAGCCAGACCAGCAATTGCAGCACCGGAATGACGAACGCGCAGAGGAACACCAGGCCACACCAGGCGCAGGCTGCAAAGGCCTTGAAACCGCGAAGGCGATACAGCACGGCAGACCGGGCCCGGTCGTTGGCAGGCCGGGCTGCGCCGCGCGCGCGGCGTTCGCCATAGAGCACCAGCATCACCGCCAACAACAAAAGGCTGGCCAGCTGAGTCGCGCTGGTGAGGCTGAAAAAGCCATACCAGGTCTTGTAGATGGCGGTGGTGAAAGTGTCGAAGTTGAACACCGCGACAGCGCCGAAATCGGCCAGCGTCTCCATCAGCGCCAGTGCCAAGCCGGCGCCGATCGCCGGTCGCGCCATGGGCAACGCGACACTCCAGAACGCTTTCCAGGGCGACTGCCCGAGCACCCGCGCCGCCTCCATCAATCCTTTGCCTTGGGCGAGGAATGCCGAACGGGCGAGCAGATAGACGTAAGGGTAGAACACCAGCACCAGCACGATGATCACACCGCCCGTGGAACGGACCCGAGGAAACCGCACCCCGGTGCCGAACCATTCGCGGGCCAGCGTCTGCACCGGGCCGGAGAAATCCAGCAAGCCGATGAAGACAAATGCCAGCACGTAGGCGGGAATCGCGAAAGGCAGCATCAACGCCCAATCCAACCAGCGCCGCCCCGGGAACTCACACAACGATGTCAACCAGGCCAGACTGACCCCGAGCACCGTCACCCCGATTCCGACGCCCAGCACCAGCGTCAGCGTGTTGCTCAACAGCCGCGGTATCTGGGTCTCCCAGAGATGCGACCAGATACTGGTGTCGATATCGCCCCAACTGAACAGCAGCACACTCAGCGGCAACAGCACCAGTGCCGCGACTGCAAAGGAAATGGGATACCAACGGCGCTCGACGGGGTGGGACACGCAGACCTCGGAAGCAGAAAAACAACGCCCCCGGCAAGCGGGGGCGTCGAGTATATCGGGACTGCAAGCTGCAAGCTGCAAGCTGCAAGCTGCAAGCTGCAAGCTGCAAGCGAATCAGGCTAGCGGCTGGTGCCGAAAGCCAGAGGCTCTTCTACTTGCAGCCTGTAGCTTATGGCTGCTTATCTCCAGCCCGCACGATCCATCAGCATGATGGCTTCAGCCTGACGCTTGCCAGCGACTTCGACCGGGATGGTGTCTGCCTTGAAATCGCCCCACGCGGCCACTTCCGCCGACGGCTCTACATTCGGGTTGGCCGGGAATTCCATGTTAGTGCCGGCAAAGATGCTCTGCGCCTCGGGGGTCGTCATCCACTCCACCAGCTTTTGCGCGGCTTCCGGGTTAGGCGCGTGCTTGGTCAGCCCGATGCCGGAGAGATTGACGTGAACGCCACGGCCCTCCTGATTCGGCCAGAACAGCTTGGCTTTCAGATTCGGATCCTGCGCATGCAGCCGGCCGTAATAGTAGCTATTGACGATACCCACATCGCACTGCCCCGCGTCGACCGCTTGAATCACAGCGTTGTCATCGGCAAAGACGTCGGTTGCGAGATTGTTCACCCAACCCTTGATGATCTCTTCGGTCTTCTCGGCACCGTGGGTTTCGATCAGGGTAGCCGTCAACGACTGGTTGTAGACCTTCTTGCTCGTGCGCAGGCACAGACGGCCTTCCCAGCGCTCGTCCGCCAGCGCTTCGTAGGTGGTCAGCTCGCCCTCTTCGACCCGCTCCGGCGAATAGACGATGGTCCGCGCGCGCAGCGACAGGCCTGTCCAGGCATCGGTAGAGGAGCGGTACTGGGCGGGAATATTGTCTTTAATAACCTGCGAATCGAGCGGTTGCAGGATGCCCATTTCTTCGGCCTGCCACAGGTTGCCGCCGTCCACCGTCAGCAGCAGATCTGCCGGAGTATTCTCGCCTTCGGCCTTGATACGGGCCATCAGCGGAGCTTCCTTGTCGGTGATGAATTTGACGTTGACGCCTGTTTTCGCCGTGTACGCATCGAAAACAGGCTTGATCAGCTCGTCGATCCGCGAGGAGTAAACCACTACTTCATCGGCAGCTTGCACAGCGCCTGACAGCGCGGTGAGCGTCAGAGCGGCGAGTAAACCTTTGCTTGCCTGCATGGGTCATGCCTCTTGTATCCGTGAAAGAGGCCAAATAGTAGTGAATGTCATTTACTTTCTCAACGCGACAATTCGCGTCATTCACTTGGGATCAGGCGATCCGTCGATCACAACCGCGCCAGGTCCGGCAGATCACCGCTCAAACCCAGGGCCTGGCGCACGAACATCGCCTTCGCTTCAGGAAGCGCCTCAATGCCTTTCAACCCCGCGTTGCGTAACCAGCGCAGCGGCAGATTGTCGGCTTGGAAGAGTCGTTCGAATCCCTCCATCGCCGCCATCATGCTCAGGTTGTGCGGCATCCGGCGCCGCTCGAAACGGGCCAACACGCGCGGGTCGCCCAGCGGCGCGCCACGTCCGATGGCCGCGAGCAGGACTTCAGCCAGCACCGCAGCATCAAGCAGACCGAGATTGACGCCCTGCCCCGCCAACGGGTGGATGGTGTGCGCGGCGTCGCCGATCAGTGCCAGACCAGGCTGTGCATAGCGCTTAGCGTGCCGCTGACGCAGCGGAATGCACAACCGTGGATCGACTTCCAGCACTTCGCCCAGGCGATATTCGAAAGCCCGCCCGAGCGCCTGACGGAACCCTTCGTCATCTAGCGCCATCAGGCGCTGCGCCTCACCTTCGGTGACCGACCAGACGATCGAGCACCAATGCTCGTCGCCTTCACGCTGCAGCGGCAGGAATGCCAGCGGGCCGTCGTCGGTGAAACGCTGCCAGGCGGTCTGCTGATTCGGCTCGGCACAGCGCACGCTGGTCACGATGGCGTGATGCAGGTAATCCCATTCACGGGTTTCGCAGCCAGCCAGACGGCGAACCGCTGAATTGGCGCCATCGGCCGCAACCACGAGGCCGGCGCTGAGTTGCTGTCCGTCGTCGAGAGTCAGGGACCAGCCGCTTTCGGCCTGGCGCAGCTGATCCAGACGCGCGGAAATCAGTTCGACCGAATCGCAGCCTTTCAACGCTTCCAGCAGCGCATCCTGGACCACACGATTCTCGACGATGTGGCCGAGTACCTCGGCATGCACCGACGCCGCGGAAAAGTGGATCTTTCCAGTGCCGGAACCATCCCAGACATGCATGTCGCGGTAGGGGCTGACGCGGCGCTCGACAATTCCGGGCCAGGCACCGACGCGTTCGAGGATCCGCTGGCTCGCGGCAGACAGCGCACTGACACGCGGCTCGAAGGGATCGGTTGGAGTGAACGGCTGAACGTCCAGCGGACCGGCATCGACCAGCTTGATAGTGAGACCAGTGTCTTGCAGTGCCAGCGCCAGGGTGCTGCCGACCATCCCAGCGCCAACGATGATGATGTCCGTTTGCATTACTGCTCTCCTGCGCGCCGAGCCTGTGGCTTGCGGCATGTCTAATGGGTCTGCTTGCCGGTTCGCGCGCATCGCTGGCGTCTGGTTCGCAAGGGTCCGTCTTGCCGACGTTGGCGGCTTCGCCAAGTCTCAGCGTTCGCGCACGCCCAATCCCATTGCCTGCCGCGCGAACCACGTCTTGGCCGGCGGCAGCAGATCCAGCCCCAGCAGACCAAGATTGCGCCCGGCAACGGATAAATTTCCCGAATCACCGAACAACTGGGTCACCCGATCGGAGAAGCCCACGGTCAGCCACTGATCCGAACGCTGCTGCCGGTGATAAGCCTGCAGCACGGCCAAATCGCCCAGACGTGCCGGGCTAGCCAACAACACGGCCGCCAACGCTTCGGTGTCCCGCAGCGAGAGGTTGTAACCCTGCCCGGCGATCGGGTGCAAGCTGTGAGCGGCGTTACCTAACACAACCAAACTGGAGCGAACCTGCTCCTCGGCCTCGATCAATTCCAGTGGGTAGAGATGCCGCGCTCCAACCTGCTGAAAGCCGCCCAGACGATAGCCGAACGCCTGCTGCAGTTCGCCAAGAAATTCCGCTTCGGAGAGCGCGACCAGACGCGCCGCATCCTGTTCCGGACGCGTCCAGACTAGGGCGCAGCGACTGTCCGGCAGCGGTAACAGCGCCATCGGACCTTCGTCGGTAAAGCGCTCGAATGCATTTCCGCCGTGGGGTTTGCCCGGCGTCACGTTGGCGATCAGCGCGGTCTGGCCATAGGGCGTGCGCTTGATATCGATACCGAGCTGTTCGCGCAACGCCGAGCGGCCGCCATCGGCCAACACGGCCAAGTTGCAATCGAGCTGCTTGCCGTCGGTCAGAGTCAGGCGAAAACCATCGACTACCGCTTGCATGCGCTCGACCTCGGCCGGGCAGCGGCGAACCACGACCTCGTCGTCCAGCGCCTGCCACAGGCAATGGCCGATCCAAGCGTTTTCCACTACGTATCCCAGCGCCGGTACATGCTCCGTTTTGGCATCGAGCCGGGCAGCGCCAGCGCGGCCGCGATCGGAAACCTGGATTTGGGTGATGGGCTCGGCCCGCTGGGCAATCTGCTCCCAGACGCCCAGACGCTGGTAGATCAGCCGGGTGCCATAGGACAGCGCAGTCGAGCGCGCATCGTAGCTCGGCTGATATTCGCTGCCCGGCTCGAACGGCTCGATCAACTCGATCGACCAGCCACGCGCCTTCGCTACTTTTTGCAGCGCCAACGCCAAGCTGGCACCGACAAGTCCGCCACCGATGATCGCCAGCGCGCTCATGGCTAAGCGACCTCGGCGGCAGCCGCCATCAATTGCTCGATCTTGGCGACGGCCTTGGGCACGCCGCCGGTGAGGATTTCGCAACCGGTGCGAGTCACCACCACGTCGTCTTCGATGCGCACACCGATGCCGCGCCATTTCTTCGCAACGTCCTGATTGTCGGCTGCGATATAGATGCCGGGCTCGACGGTCATCGCCATGCCGGGCTCGAGCACGCGCCACTCGCCACCGACCTTGTAGTCGCCGACATCGTGTACGTCCATGCCCAGCCAGTGGCCGGCGCGGTGCATGTAGAACGGCTTGTAGGCTTCTGCGGCGATCAACTCGTCGACATCACCTTTCAGCAACCCCAACTCGACCAGCCCGGCGGTGATAACTTGAACGGTCGCCTCGTGCGCCTCGTTCCAGTGCTTGCCGGGCGCGATGTGCTTGAAGGCTTCTTCGTTGGCGGCCAGTACCAGCTCATAAATAGCCTTCTGTTCGGGCGAGAAGCGGCCATTGACTGGAAACGTCCGGGTGATATCGCTGGCGTAACAATCGATTTCGCAGCCGGCATCGATCAGCACCAGATCACCATCCTTGAGCGCGGCATCGTTCTCGCGATAATGCAGGATGCAGGCGTTCTTGCCGGCCGCGACGATCGAGCCGTACGCCGGCATCTTCGCCCCGCCCTTGCGGAACTCGTAATCCAGCTCCGCTTCCAGGTGGTATTCGTAGAGGCCGGCACGGCTGGCCTGCATGGCGCGGATATGGGCACGGGCGGAGATTTCAGCGGCGTGCTTCATCACTTTCACTTCGTTGGCCGACTTGTACAGACGCAAGTCGTGCAACAGATGATCGAGGGCGACGAACTCGTTCGGCGGCTGTGCGCCCTGGCGAGCCTTGGAACGGATGGTGTTGATCCACTCCATCAAGCGGTGATCGAACTCCTGGTTGCTGCCAATGGCGTAATAGACGCGCGAACGACCCTCAATCAGGCCCGGCAGAATCTCGTCGATATCGCCGATGGGGAAGGCATCGTCCGCGCCGTATTCGGCGATGGCGCCATCCTGGCCGGCCCGCAAACCGTCCCACAACTCGCGAGCCGGGTCGCGCTCGCGACAGAACAACACGTACTCGCCATGCTCGCGACCGGGAATCAGCGCAATCACCGCTTCCGGCTCGGGAAAGCCGGAAAGGTACTGAAAATCGCTGTCCTGGCGGTAGATGTGCTCGACATCGCGGTTGCGGATGTACATCGGCGCGGCCGGCAGGATCGCGATGCTGTTGGGTTCCATCTCCGCCATCAGCACCTTGCGCCGGCGGGCGTATTCCGATTTCGGGATGCGGGTCATGGGCGGACGGTCCTTAATGCAGGGAAGGCTTGGGTGCCGGCGGCACTGGCTTGGCGCACTCGGTGAACAACAGCAACGGCGCGACGCGCAGGTATTCCATGACCTCCATGTAATCGCTCTCACCATCTTCGGACTCGTCCAGCGAATCCTGGATCTGCGCGATAGCGGCCAGATCCTGCAGGACTTCCATGGCCTCGCCGCTCAGCGCGCGATCACTGGCGACCAGGCCAAAGCCAACCAGGAAACTCTGGCACCACTGGCCCAGGGCAAGCGCGCGCTCGGCGAGCGGCGCATCGTCCGACGGCAACAGCAAAACGATAGCGATGTCATCACCGGCGAGCTCGCCCTTGACCATCTCCTGCAGGCCGATGAGCGCTTGGCGCACCGATTCTTCGGGAGCGGAGCCGAGCAACTCGGCGGCATCGGCCAGCCAGGATTCGGAATCGAAACCAGCCCCGGCGCAGCTGCGCCCGAGCAGAAAGCCGTGCAGTTCGGCAGGTGTGACAGATTGAGCACTACTGGCCAGCAAAGTGGCGAAAGCAGCGTACGGCGAGTTCTGAATGGGCATGGCGGCTAGGCGCGCGGCGGCGCTAATGTCTAGAATGAAGGCCTCGTATCCTAGCATCGGCACGCGAGCCAAGACCATCGAAGCCGGACTGCCAACGCTCGCGCCACTTACCCCGGGAATCCCATGGAAGACGCCGACCTGAAATTGCTGACCGCCAAATTGGAACAGCTGATTCAGCACATCGAGCAACTCAAGGCGCAGAATCGCTTGCTGCTTCACAGCGAGCAGACATGGCGCGAAGAGCGCGCTCATCTGATCGAGAAGAACGAAATGGCGCGGGTGAAGGTCGAAGCGATGATTTCGCGCCTGAAAGCCCTGGAGCAGGACTCATGACCCAGCCGAACACCGTTACCGTGCACATCATGGACAAGGAATATTGCATTTCCTGCCCGCCCGAAGAACGCAGCAATCTCGAAGGCGCCGCCCACTACCTGGACCGCAAGATGCGTGAAATCCGTAGCAGCGGCAAAGTCATAGGCGCCGACCGCGTCGCCGTAATGGCTGCGCTCAACATCACACACGAGCTGCTACACAAACACGATCGCCTCGATGCGGAAGCCAATAGTGCGCGTGAGCATGTGCGTGTCTTGCTGGAACGGGTCGACAGTGCACTGGCCGCCGATCCAAACCCTTCCGGAAACCGATGAACGGCAGGCAGATTGAGTTATAATCCCGGCAACTCCCTGGCATGTTCGCCAGTCGGCGATGACCCTCTCCCGATAAGCAACACCATGGAGGCTACACGTAGTGCCGGTGTGCATGTCCGCCTGACGGAAAGCCTTAAGGTACTCTGTAGTCGCCACCTTGAACTCTCGGGTTCAAGGGCCTACGCGGGCAGCGGCATGCTGGGGAGCCTTATTTCATGATCGTAGCCACCGGCCTTTCACGTCCGGCGCTGCGACGCCAACTGCGGCAAGCGCGCCGCCAGCTCTCGCTCCTTCAGCAACGCCGGGCGGCGAAGAATCTCTATCGGCAACTGGCCCAGCACCCACTGTTTCGTCGCGCCCACCACATCGCGCTTTATTTGCCCAACGACGGCGAAATCGATCCTCGTGCGCTTTTGCTGGAAGCGCAGCGCCGCGGCAAGGCGACTTATCTACCCATATTGAACGCCTGGCCGCGCACCCGCATGGCCTTCCAGCGCATCAAGCCGAACGAGCATCTGAAGCCGAACCGTTTCGGCATCGCCGAGCCGGCTTTTCGGCCCGCACGGCAGCGACCGATCTGGACGCTCGATCTGGTTCTGATGCCATTGGTGGGATTCGACGAGCACGGCGGTCGCCTGGGGATGGGAGGCGGTTTTTACGATCGCAGCCTGGCGTATCGTAGCAGGCGCAAAAATGGTCACAAACCGACGCTATTGGGGCTCGCCCATGATTGCCAGAAAGTCGACCGACTTCCCCTTGCTAGCTGGGATGTGCCGCTGCAAGCGACAGTGACGGACCAGGGCTGGTATGCGAAGTGAAACGGAAGGCATTGAAACTGGGGCAACGGCCGCATCCATGCGGCCCATCGAATTAGCGCTGGAGTTGTTGCGAGTGGCTGATCGGCACCATCGAAGAACTGTCATCCGGTCGTTCCCATAATCCCTGGGTATAGCCCGTAGTTACGACGCCGAGACCGAAAATCAGCACCAGGACCCAAAGAATATCTGGTTTGCGTTTCATAGTATTTCGCCTCCCCCTGCCAGGCGAACAATTGCCGTCGAGTCAGTATCGTTTTCGTTTTCCAGACTCGACAATGCCCATCTCAAGCGCGGCATTCTCCGTCAAGCATAGGTGCAGCGCAAACCGCGTTGCGACCGGTTGTCGGGGAATGACGTCAAGAACCCTTCCGAACGAAATTGACGTGAGCAAAGACCATGCCGTACTGGCTGATGAAGTCCGAACCCGATGAATTTTCAATCCAAGATCTGCAGCAGCTAGGCACGGGGCGCTGGGATGGCGTTCGCAACTATCAGGCCCGCAACTTCCTGCGTCAGATGGCCGAAGGAGACTGTTTCTTTTTCTATCACTCGAGCTGTGCAACGCCAGGTATCGCTGGCATCGGCAGCATTACGCGCGCGGCCTACCCAGACCCGACCGCGCTCGACGCGCAGAGCCCTTACTTCGACGCCAAGGCCAACGAGGCGAAGAACCCCTGGAACGCAGTCGATGTCGGCTTCGTCGAATGCTTCGCCGCCACGCTTACGCTGCCTCGGCTGAAGGCGGTACCGGCGCTTGCGCAAATGCCGCTGGTGCAGAAGGGCAGCCGGCTCTCGGTGATGCCCGTCAGCGAGAGCGAGTGGCAAACCATCCTGGCGATGCGCTGAGCCAGACGGCCCGTTGCGGCGGCTATTGAACGATCAGGTTGTTGAACAGCAGGTCGTCCACCAGCGGCTTGCCTTCTTCTTGCGTGAGGACCGCCTGCACCTGCTTGAGCGCTTCCTGCCGAAGGGCCTCCTTGGCCTCGACCGTCGAGAGGCTGGCATCGGTCTGCTGCGAAAACAGCGTCACCAATTGGTTGCGGATCAACGGCTCGTGATGCTTGACCTTGGCTTCCGCCTCGGCGCCGCTGACGCGCAAGGCAATATCGGCCTTGTAATACTTCAACCGGCCATCGGAGCCGTAGTTGCCCACTAGTGCGGGCACCAGTGCGTAGTAAATGGTTTTCACCGCCGCTGCATCGGCGTCGGCTTCAGATGTTTCTGCAAGCGCCGGCAGCGCCATGCAAAGAGCGAGAAATATAGAAAGAATGCGCGTCACGGGGACAACTCCAAGGGATACGCCGTCAGCATAACCAGTGCCCGGCACAGACCCAAGCCTGGCCTTATGTATCGCCATCAGGGCGGACCATGCTCATTGCACCGCCCGTGCAGACTTCTAGACTGATCCCACATCTAAACGGCCACGCTCATCCCAAACGATAAAAGGAAACCCGATGAAAGCTGTCCTGTGCAAAGAGTTCGGCCCGGCCGAAAACCTCGTCATCGAGGAGGCCGCCAGCCCGCAGATCAAGAAAGGCGACGTGCTGCTCGACGTGCATGCCGCCGGCGTCAACTTCCCGGACACGCTGATGATCGAAGGCAAATATCAGTTCAAGCCACCGTTTCCGTTTTCACCGGGTGGCGAGGCTGCGGGTGTCGTCGCCGCCGTCGGCGAGAAGGTCACCCATCTGAAGGTCGGTGACCGCGTCATGGGCCTGACAGGCTGGGGCAGCTTTGCCGAGCAGGTTGCCGTGCCGGGCAACAACGTATTGCCGATTCCTCCAGAGATGAATTTCGAGACGGCGGCAGCTTTCAGCATGACCTACGGCACCTCGATGCACGCACTGACTCAGCGTGCCAACCTGCAACCCGGCGAGACGCTTCTGGTGCTGGGCGCATCGGGCGGCGTCGGATTGGCGGCTGTGGAGATCGGCAAGGCGATGGGGGCGAAGGTCATCGCCGCCGCTTCCACTGCCGAGAAACTCGAGATCGCAAAAAATGCAGGCGCCGACGAGCTGATCAATTACACCGAGACCAGCCTCAAGGATCGCCTGAAAGAACTCACCGGTGGCCAGGGCGTGGACGTGATCTACGACCCAGTAGGCGGCAAGCTGTTCGAAGAGGCTTTCCGCAGCATTGCCTGGAACGGCCGCATGCTGGTGGTCGGTTTTGCCGCAGGAGATATCCCCTCGCTGCCAGCGAATTTACCACTGCTCAAGGGTGCTTCGCTGATAGGGGTGTTCTGGGGCAGCTTCGCTCAGCGCCAGCCGCACGACAACGCGGCCAATTTCCGTCGCCTGTTCGCCTGGCATGCCGAAGGCAAGCTAAAGCCTCTGGTCTCGCAGACTTTCGCGCTCGAGCAAACCGCTGACGCGATCAATACCCTGGCCCAGCGCAAGGCCGTGGGTAAGTTGGTCGTGAAGGTGCGTTAACGCGAACTGGAAACAAGCGTAGGGTGGATGTCGTATACATCCACCCTACGCTGCTGCAGGGCGAAGCGAAGGGCTATCAGTGGGCAGTAACGGGAGCGTCACCGCCCTGTTGCATGCGAGCCATTTCCTGAGCGTAGAGCGCATCGAAGTTCACCGGTGCCAACATCAGAGCCGGGAACGAGCCACGCGTTACCAGGCTGTCCAGCGCTTCACGGGCATAAGGGAACAGAATGTTCGGGCAGAACGCGCCGAGGGTATGGCTCATCGCTTGGGCTTCGAGGCCCTTGATCAGGAAGATTCCGGCCTGCTGAACCTCGGCGATGAAGGCCACTTCCTCACCGGTCTTGACGGTCACTGACAGCGTCAGCACAACCTCATGGAAGTCGTTTTCGAGCGACTTCTGCTTGGTGTTCAGATCCAGCGCAACGCTCGGATTCCACTCCTGACGGAAGATCTCCGGGCTTTTGGGCGCCTCGAAGGAGAGGTCACGGACATAGATCCGTTGCAGGGAAAACTGCGCGCCCTGCTCTTCCTGACCAGCAGCCGCGCCGTTGTTTGCTTGTTCAGTCATGTGAAACCTTCTTGTTGTGCATGTCGTGTGGTAATCGCTCTATCAGTGCCGACGCTCGTCGGCCGTCCGACAGGCCTGAAATCGGATCATGCCTGCAGCATCGCATCCAGCCGCCCTGCCCGCTCAAGCGCGTGCAGTTCATCGCAGCCGCCGACATGCGCATCGCCTATCCATATCTGCGGTACAGAGGTACGTCCGGCCTTGCTTGCCATTTCCGAGCGCAATGCGGGTTTGCCGTCGACGGCGATTTCCTCGTAACTGACGCCCTTGCGATCGAGCAGACCCTTGGCTCGAATGCAGAACGGGCACCAGGCGGTGGTATAGATGACGACTTTAGGCATAGTTACTTGACCACTGGCAGATTCTCGCCGCGCCAGCTGGAAATCCCTCCGGACAGCTTGGCGGCATTGAAGCCTGCCTTCTGCAGCTCACGGCAGGCCGTTCCGGCGTGCTGACCCATGGCATCGACGACGATGATCATCTTGGCCTTGTGCTTTTCCAGCTCGCCTACTCGGCTGACCAGCTTCTCGTAGGGAATGTTCAATGAATCGACGATGTGACCGGCATCGAACTCCTTCTTAGCGCGCACGTCCAACACCACGCCTTCGTCGCGGTTGACCAGAGCGGTCAGCTCGCGATTGCTCAGACTTTTGCCGCCTTTACGCGCTTCGGTGACGGCTAAGAGAACCAGCAGCACTAGAAAGATGCTGACTAGAACATAGTGGTTAGAGACAAATTCAATCAGGTTAGCGACCATCAAAAGGGTACCCGGAGGATAAAATGCGGGCCAGTATACACAGCCCCTCTCCCAGGCTGAACCCTGCTGCAAGCCGCTGAAAAATGTCGCAATCGGTGGCTAGACCGGGCGAAACGACCGTTGAATGACAGCGCCCGGCTGGTCCGAAGAGCGGGCTTTAGCGAGTAGAGAGTCAAAAACGCGCAGTGTCGCCATGAGCTTTCGGAGCTCGCTCAACGCTGCGTAGCCCAGCGCAGTGATCCTTTAATGGCCTGCCAATCGTGACCATAAACCGGCCAATCAGTAGACTGGCCACCATTTTTGCGCCCTCGTACAAGGAGCCAAGTAGATGCCCGCCGCGCCCAAACCTCTCGTATTGATGATTCTCGACGGCTTCGGACATAGCGACAGCCCGGAATTCAACGCTATCCACGCTGCTAACAAGCCCGTCTATGACCGCTTGCGCGCGACGCAGCCGCACGGATTGATCTCTGGCAGCGGCATGGACGTCGGTCTGCCGGACGGCCAGATGGGCAACTCCGAGGTGGGCCACATGAATCTGGGCGCGGGCCGCGTGGTGTACCAGGATTTCACTCGAGTGACCAAGTCCATCCGCGATGGCGAGTTCTTCGAAAACCCGAATATCTGCGCAGCGGTCGACAAGGCCGTGGCCGCCAACAAGGCGGTGCATATCCTAGGCCTGCTCTCCGACGGCGGCGTGCATAGCCATCAGGATCATCTGGTTGCCATGGCCGAGCTGGCGGCCAAGCGCGGCGCCGAGAATATCTACCTGCACGCGTTCCTCGACGGTCGCGACACCCCGCCGAAAAGCGCGCAGCATTCGATCGAACTCCTGCAAGCCACCTTCACCCGCCTGGGCAAAGGCCGCATCGCTAGCCTGATTGGCCGCTATTTCGCGATGGATCGGGACAACCGCTGGGATCGCGTCGAGCAGGCCTATAACCTGATCGTCAAGGGCACCGCCGCTTATCGCTCCGATTACGCGGTGGACGGCCTGATCGCCGCCTACGAGCGCGGCGAAAGCGACGAGTTCGTCAAAGCCACCGGCATCGGCGAGCCGGTACGCGTGGAAGACGGCGATGCCGTGGTGTTCATGAACTTCCGTGCCGACCGGGCCCGCGAACTGACCCGCTGCTTCGTCGAGCCCGATTTCAACGAGTTCCAGCGTGTCCGAGCCCCGCAGCTGGCCGGTTTCGTCATGCTCACCCAGTACGCCGCAAGCATTCCCGCACCGTCCGCCTTCGCGCCGGAAGCGCTGACCAATGTGCTGGGTGAATACCTGGCGAACAACGGCAAGACCCAGCTGCGCATCGCCGAGACCGAGAAATACGCGCACGTCACCTTCTTCTTCTCCGGCGGCCGCGAAGAGCCCTTTTCCGGTGAAGAACGCATTCTCATCCCGTCGCCACAGGTCGCCACCTACGACCTGCAACCGGAAATGAGCGCACCTGAGGTGACCGATCGCATCGTTGATGCCATCGAGAACCAGCGCCACGACGTGATCATCGTCAACTACGCCAACGGCGACATGGTCGGCCATACCGGCGTGTTCGATGCCGCGGTGAAGGCTGTCGAATGTTTGGACAAGTGCATCGGACGCATCGTCGAAGCACTGGACAAGGTGGGCGGCGAGGCGCTGATCACGGCCGATCACGGCAACGTCGAGCAGATGGAAGACGCCATGACCGGCCAGGCTCACACCGCCCACACCTGCGAACCGGTACCGTTCATTTATTACGGCAAGCGCAACCTGACGATCCGCGAAGGCGGCGTGCTCGCCGATGTGGCCCCGACCATGCTGACGCTGCTCGGCCTGCCAGTGCCAGCGGAGATGACCGGGCGCTCGATCGTCGAACTGAAAGACTGAAGGGCTGGAAGCTGGAAGCCATGCTCTTGCTTCCAGCTTAGGCTTCCAGCTTAGGCTTCAAGCTTCCGGCTGCTTTTTTAGGCATACTACGGCGGTCGTTGATCGCTCGGTTACACCCTCTCATGCCTCGTATTCTTCTCGCACTCGCGTTTTTTTGCCTGCTCGGCCCGGCCATGGCGGACGAGCGCGCCGACGCTCGCAAACAGATCGAAGCGGCCCGCCAGGACGTAGCCGAACTGCAAAAGCTGCTCAAGCAGATCGAGCAGGAGAAATCCACTGTCCAGAAGCAGCTGCAAACCACCGAAAGCGAGATGGGCCAGCTGGAAAAGCAGGTCGACTCGCTGCAACAGGAAATCGACCGCAGCGAAGCGGAGCTGGAACGGCTCAACGAAGAGAAGACCACGCTCGAAGGCGCTCGCATCGAGCAGCAGCGCCTGATTGGCATTCAGGCGCGCGCGGCGTATCAGAGCGGTCGTCAGGAATACCTGAAGCTGCTGCTCAACCAACAGAACCCGGAAAAATTCAGCCGCACCCTGACGTATTACGACTACCTCAGCAAAGCTCGTTTCGAGCAGGTCGCCAATTTCAACGAAACACTCAGCCAGCTGGCCAACGTCGAAGCCGGCATCGAGGCGCAGCAGGCGACCCTCGCCGAGCAGCAGGACGGGCTAAAGGAACGACGCGCCCAACTCGCCGAAGTGAGCAAAGAGCGTCAGCTGGCGCTGGCCAAACTCGACCGCGACTATTCCAGCCGTGATAAAAAGCTCAAGGCCCGTAAACAGGAGCAGGCGCAGCTCGAACGCGTACTCAAGACCATCGAGGAAACCCTGGCGCGCCAGGCGCGTGAAGCCGAACAGGCGCGTCAGCGCGCCCTTGCGCTGGCTCGCGAGGAACAATCACGACGCCAGCAGGCCGGGAGCGCCGCTCCGGCAGCAACCGGCCCCACCGTTTCAAGTGCCGGCGGCAATTTTGGCGGACCCTTCGCCAGCGCCAAGGGCAAGCTGCCCTGGCCGGTGGATGGAAGATTGGTCGCTCGCTACGGCACTCCACGCGGCGGCGACGCTCGAACCAAGTGGGACGGCGTGCTGATCGGTGCAGGCCTGGGTAGCCAAGTGCGCGCCGTGCATGGCGGCCGAGTGGTATTTGCCGATTGGCTGCGCGGCGCGGGCCTACTGGTGATTCTGGATCACGGCAACGGCTATCTGACCCTGTACGGTCACAATCAGAGCCTGCTGCGCGACGCCGGAGAAATCGTCAAGGCCGGCGATCCGATCGCCACCGTAGGAACCAGTGGCGGGCAGGAATCTGCCGCACTGTATTTCGCCATTCGTCAACAGGGTCGCCCAAGCGATCCGGCACAATGGTGCCGCGCGCAAGGATAAGCCGGCTAGCGCGCCCTCACACTGGAGTCAGACATGCTGCACCTGCGCCGTTTCGCCCAACCATCCGCCCTGTCCCTGGCCCTCCTGCTGGCGACTTACGGAAGCGCCTGGGCCCAGCAACCGCCCGCGGAGCTGGCGGAACCCATTTCACTGGGAAGCTCGACCAGCAAGGCGCCGCTGCCACTGGACGAGTTGCGAACCTTCGCCGAGGTGCTGGACCGGATCAAGGCCGCCTATGTCGAGCCTGTCGACGACAAGACCCTGTTGGAAAACGCCATCAAAGGCATGCTCAGCAACCTCGATCCGCATTCGGCCTATCTGGAACCCGAAGCTTTTGCCGAGCTGCAGGAAAGCACCAGCGGCGAGTTCGGTGGTCTCGGGATCGAGGTCGGGATGGAGGACGGTTTCATCAAGGTGGTATCGCCAATCGATGACACCCCGGCATCCAAGGCCGGTATCGAGGCGGGCGATCTGATCGTCAAGATCGATAACAAGCCAACCAAGGGCATGTCGATGATGGACGCCGTTGGCATGATGCGCGGCAAGCCGGGCAGCGATATTTCGCTGTCGCTGGTACGCGAGGGCGGCCAACCCTTCACGGTCAAACTCACCCGCGCGGTGATCAAGGTCACCAGTGTGAAGAGCCAGATGCTCGAGCCCGGCTACGGTTATCTGCGCGTCACCCAGTTCCAGATCAATACCGGCGAGGAAGTTGGCAAGGCTCTGGCGCGCCTGCGCAAGGAAAACGGCAAGAAGCTCAACGGCTTGGTGCTCGATCTGCGCAACAACCCGGGCGGCGTGCTGCAGGCCGCGGTGGAAGTATCCGATCACTTCCTCACCGATGGCCTGATCGTCTACACCAAAGGCCGCATCGCCAATTCCGAGCTGCGTTTCAGTGCCGATCCGGCCGATGCCAGTGAAGGCGTTTCGCTGGTGGTGCTGATCAACGGCGGCAGCGCCTCGGCCTCGGAGATCGTCGCCGGCGCCCTGCAGGACCAGAAGCGTGGCGTCGTAATGGGTACCGACAGCTTTGGCAAAGGATCGGTGCAGACCGTCCTACCGCTGAACAACGACCGCGCGCTGAAGCTCACCACGGCGCTTTATTACACCCCCAACGGCCGCTCCATCCAGGCCCAGGGCATCGAGCCAGATATCCAGGTGGCCCGCGCCAAGTTTACCCGTGAGCAAGCGGTCGAAGGCGTACGCGAGGCGGATCTGGCCGGACATCTGGGCAACGGTAACGGCGGCCCGGAACGCCCCACCAGCACCCAGGTCGTCAGCGACTCACCACGCCCGCAGGACGAAGACTTCCAGCTCGGCCAGGCACTGAATCTGCTCAAGGGGTTGAACCTCACCCGCGGCCAGTAGGATGTCCCGACTTGCCGTCCTGCTGCTAGGACTCTTAACACCGCTGCTGGTAATCGGCGCTCCGGGCGCGGAGGCAACAGGCGACTCGGAGCGCCTGACTACCCTTTCGCGAATGCCGAAGTTAGCGCTGGTAATGGATGACCTCGGTCAGAACGATGCTCGTGACGGTCGTGTTCTGGCACTGCCCGGCCCGGTGGCCATGGCGATCCTGCCGGACAGCCGCCACGCCACGCCGCTGGCCGAACGGGCCAACGCGGCAGGCAAGACGGTCATGCTGCATCTGCCCATGGCTCCGGCCGACGGCCCCTACGCCTGGCAGCCGCAACTGGGGCCGACGGAGCTGTCAAACCGACTGGACAGCGCACTGGCAAAGGTTCCCCATGCCAGCGGTGTAAACAACCACATGGGCAGCGTGATGACCGCTCGAGCGCAGCCGATGGCGGCCTTGATGCACGAGCTGCAGCAGCGCCACCTGTTCTTTCTCGACAGCCGCACCCATGCCGGAACGGTCGCAGCCGCCGCCGCTCAACGGATCGGATTGGCCAGCCTGTCACGTGATATTTTTCTCGACGACGACCCCAGCCCTCACGCCGTTGCGGCGCAGTTCCGCGCAGCCCTGGAGCTTGCGCGCAAGCAGGGTTCAGTGGTGATCATCGGCCACCCCCACCCCAGCACCCTGGCGCTGCTGGAGCGGGAACTGCCGCGTCTGCAGGCTCAGGGGATTGATTGGGTGGACATCGGACAGATGATCGCTACCCGTGGCAACCGCGCAATGGTTGCCCACGGCGCACGTGGTATCTATCGCTCAGCTCTGGATCAGAGATAACGACGCATGATGGCGTCGATGGAGCCATCGCCCCGCATCTCATCCAACGCCTTTTGCAGCCGCGCCACGACATCGTCCGGCGTCTGCTTGTTCAGCGCGAGAAACAGCTGCGCATCGTTGAACCGCAACGCCGTTACCAGCCCGCTTACCCCTTCCTGCTTGGCCAGATAAGGACCGACCGGGTCGGCCGTCGCCCACAGATCGATCTGCCCCTTGAGCAGCTTGCCGATATTCGCCTGGTCACGCAGCGAGTTGATCGGCTCGAAACCATTGCTCTCAAGGTGCTGGCTGACCGCGTCATCCTGATAAGCGCCGATCCGATACTGCCGGGCCTGCTCGAGCGAACTCAGGCGTAGCGGACTGCCGGGCGGCGCGAGAAGCACCCAGCCGGTGCCGGCGAGCGGGCCGACCCATTTGAATAGTGGTTCGCGCTCCGACGTATAGGTGGTGGAGAACAACCCCTGGTCCGGCTTTTCCAGTACTTGGTTATAGATGCGCTCCCAGGGGAAGCGCAACGTCAGGCTGTAATCGATATCGGCACGCTTGAACATTTCGCGCACGATGTCGGCGTTGATGCCGCTGACGTTGCGATCCGCTGCGTAGTTCTTGCCGTCGGCCGCCATATTGAACGGCGGGAAATTCTCCGTCAGCACCACCACTCTGTAGTCGTCTGGCAATGCGGCCCTGGCCGAGGCGGCCGCGAGCAACAGCAGGCCGGCCGCTAGAATTCGTTTCATCGATCCTCCCCCTACGTCTGCTAATACCAAGCGGCGCACCGACATCTACGAACAGATGTCATGCGTGCCACCGTTATGTGTAGCAACGGGGGAACCAGACGCACGGAGACCGTCACCGAACTGGGACGAACCGCACAGGTTGAGACATCATTTGGCCAGCATTCGCATTCGCGGCGCCAACCTGCACGAAGCTTGCTTACTAAGAAGGGAAGGAGATTGTTCGGTCGCAGGGAACCGGCGGGGCGCTCACATCTGGAGCGCCAACGGACTGCGATGTATGTACGCAGCTAGCGAGGCGGCCGATCAGAAATACCGGCCGGTGATCGTATTGATCGTGCCGTCGGCACGCATTTGATCCAGAGCGGCCTGTAACTTCTCGACCGTCTCATCGGACACCTGCCGGTTCAGCGCCAGGAAAAGCTCAGCGCTGTCGAAGCGCAGCACCCGCTTGAGACCGGACACGCCCTGCTGCTTCGCCAGGAAACGCCCCGCTGGATCGCCCGTCGCCCACAGATCGATCGCGCCGCTTTGCAGCTTCTCGACGTTGATCTGATCGCGTAGCGCCAAGGTCGGCTGCAACCCCTGTGCAACGAGATGCTCGGCAATGGCATCGCCCTTGTAAGCGCCGATCCGGTACTGCCGGGCCTGCTCGAGGCTATCGACCTCGATGGTGCTGTCGCCGCGCGCCAGCAACACCCAGTCATCCGGCCCGATAGGACCTACCCATTTGAACAGCCCCTCGCGCTCCGGCAACCGAGCCGTCACGAACACTCCATAGCCAGGCGTTTCCAGAGCCATCTTGTAGATCCGCTCCCAAGGGAAGCGCAAGGTCAGGGTGTAATCGATACCGGCGCGCTGGAACATCTCGCGAATGATGTCCACAGCGATGCCCCTGATGTTCTCGTCACGAGCGAAATTCTTGCCATCGACGGCCATGTTGTAAGGCGGGAAATTTTCGGTGAGCAGATCGATCTGCTCCGGTGCGGCCTGGGCGGTGGCGCCCAAGATCAAACTCGTCGCTAAAGCAAGAAGCGTGGATTTGAACATGGCATTAATTCCTTTTTCCCGCACGGATGGCCCGTTACGTTCCTTTAAGTGTTGTTTGCTCGATCGAATCGGCAGCAGACTCAACGCATCACAATGCCGCAACTGGCCATATAGGCTTTTGCTTCCGGCACGGTGTATTCGCCAAAGTGAAAAATGCTGGCCGCCAATACCGCGTCGGCCTTGCCCTCGATGATGCCATCGGCCAGATGCTGGAGATTGCCTACACCACCGGAGGCGATTACCGGGATACTCAGCGCCTCGCTGATGGCGCGGGTGACACCGAGGTCGTAGCCGCTCTTGACCCCGTCCTGATCCATGCTGGTTAGCAGGATTTCACCGGCGCCCAGCGTCTCCATCTTCTGCGCCCAGAGCACCGCGTCCAGCCCCGTGGGCTTGCGTCCACCATGTGTGAAGATTTCCCAGCGCGGCGTTTCGCCCGGCTTGGACACTTTCTTCGCATCGATGGCGACGACGATGCACTGCGAGCCGAAGCGATCGGCGGCCTCGCCAACGAACTCGGGCGTGAAGACAGCAGCGGTATTGATCGACACCTTGTCCGCGCCGGCGTTAAGCAGGTTTCGGATGTCTTGCACGGTGCGCACGCCACCGCCGACTGTCAGCGGAATGAACACCTGGCTGGCCATGCGCTCGACGGTGTGCAGCGTGGTGTCGCGGTTATCGACGCTGGCGGTGATGTCGAGGAACGTGATCTCGTCAGCGCCCTGCTCGTCATAGCGGCGGGCGATCTCCACCGGATCGCCGGCATCGCGGATGTTCTCGAACTGGACGCCCTTGACCACTCGACCATTGTCCACGTCGAGGCAGGGGATGATGCGTTTGGCGAGGGCCATGCTTTTCTCCGAAAAGAGCTTGAAACCTTGAGCCAGAAGCTGGAAGCCGGTCGAGCTGCTTGGCTTCCAGCTTCGAGCTTTCAGCTCAAGGCTTGTTACTCATCTTTAAATTTGAGATCGCAGAGCGCCTGCGCCTCGGCCACGTCGAGGGTGCCCTCGTAGATCGCGCGGCCAGTGATGGCGCCGATGATGCCGGGGGTATTGGTGTCGAGCAGCTTCTGGATGTCGCCGATGTTGTGGATGCCGCCGGAGGCGATCACTGGAATCTTGCTGGCATTAGCCAATGCCACCGTCGCTTCGACGTTGCAGCCCTGCATCATGCCGTCCTTGGCAATGTCGGTGTAGACGATCGCCGAGACGCCATCGGCCTCGAAGCGGCGCGCCAGATCGACGGCCTGCACGCTGGATACTTCGGCCCAGCCATCGGTGGCGACGAAGCCGTCCTTGGCATCCAGGCCGACGATGACCTTGCCCGGAAAGGCGCGGCAGGCCTCTCCGACGAATTCCGGCTGCTTGACCGCCTTGGTACCGATGATCACGTAGCTGACGCCGGCGCGCACGTAATGCTCGATGGTTTCCAGCGAACGGATACCGCCGCCGATCTGGATCGGCAGGTTCGGGTAGCGCTTGGCGATGGCCGTGACCACCTCGCCATTGACCGGCTGGCCTTCGAAGGCGCCGTTGAGATCGACCAGATGCAGACGGCGGCAACCGGCCTCGACCCACTTGGCAGCCATCGCCACCGGGTCGTCGGAGAACACTGTGGCGTCGTCCATCAGGCCCTGACGCAGACGCACGCAGGCGCCGTCTTTCAGATCGATTGCGGGGATAATCAGCATGGCTCGAACCTGTTCAAATCGGGAATCGGTTAAAGGTCAGCTCTTTTCGAGCGCCCACAAGTCGCTTTCGATGCTTTCGAACCTGTCTTTCAGGTGTGTCTGCACATCGAAAATCGCCTTGTTGTAGTAGAGCGGAGCAATTTCACGCGCAAACAGATCAAGCACTTCCTGCGCCTCGAAGGAGCCAAGCTCCAGCTCGAAACGATCTTCGAGAAAACGCTTGATGGTCTGCTGCGCAGCCTGCTCCTGAGCGGGGTCCAGCGTCAGCACTGGTGCCGTCGTCTTGGCCCGGCTCATTACCAGCGGCCATCCCAGGCGGCGAAATTCTGCAGCAACTGCAGGCCATGGGTGTGGCTCTTCTCGGGATGGAACTGCACGGCGAAGCGCGAGCCATCGGCCAGCGCCGCGGCAAAGTCCTTGCCGTAGTGACCGCGACCGACGACGTGGCGCGGGTTACCGGCCTCGATGTAGTAGCTGTGCACGAAGTAGAAGCGGCCTTGGTCCGGAATGTTGTGCCAGAGCGGGTGATCGACGGCCTGCTTGACCTCGTTCCAGCCCATGTGCGGCACTTTGAGGCGCTCGCCGTCTTCCTGCAGATCCTTGCCGAAGAAGCGCACCTGACCCGGGAACAGCCCGATACAATCGACCCCACCGTTCTCCTCGCTGCGCTCCATCAGCGCCTGCATACCGACGCAGATGCCAAGAAAGGGACGGTCGACGCTGACTTCGCGCACCAGCTCGTCGAAACCCAGACGGCGGATCTCGGCCATGCAATCACGGATCGCGCCGACGCCGGGAAATACCACGCGGTCGGCTTCCCGGATGACCTGCGCATCGCTGGTCACCAGCACCTTGCCCGCGCCGACGTGCTCCAGCGCTTTAGCGACCGAATGCAGGTTGCCCATGCCGTAATCAATGACAGCTACGGTCTGCATTACAGGCAACCCTTGGTCGACGGCATCTGGCCAGCCATGCGCTCATCCAGCGTCAGCGCCATACGCAGCGCGCGGCCGAAGGCCTTGAACACGGTTTCGATCTGGTGATGGGTGTTGTGCCCGCGCAGGTTGTCGATGTGCAGAGTGACCAGGGCGTGATTGACGAAGCCTTGGAAGAATTCCTGGAACAGGTCGACGTCGAAACCGCCTACGGTGGCGCGGGTATAGGGCACGTTCATGGTCAGGCCCGGGCGACCGGAAAAATCGATCACCACGCGCGACAACGCTTCGTCCAGCGGCACGTAGGAATGCCCGTAACGGGTCATGCCCTTCTTGTCGCCAACTGCCTTGGCAAACGCCTGGCCGAGGGTGATGCCGACATCTTCTACGGTGTGGTGGTCGTCGATATGCAGATCGCCCTGGCACTCGATGTCCAGGTCGATCAGGCCGTGGCGGGCGATCTGATCGAGCATGTGCTCCAGGAACGGCACGCCAATGGCGAAGCGGCTCTTGCCGGTGCCGTCCAGATTGATGGTGGCCTTGACCTGTGTTTCCAGGGTGTTGCGCTCTACGCATGCCGTACGTTCGGACATCGACAGCTCCGCTGATCGTGGGGCTAAAAAAGGTCCGCATTATAGGCTCAAACCAACCTACGGGGATACGCGAGCGGCGGCTCGGCGGCCGCCAACGGGTCTGCGCCTCTGTCTTGCGTTCAGGGGAGCGACCACGCGCGCCCGGCAAACCGCCCGCAACCGCTCAACGAAGCAGCCCATCGCCAGAACCGCGAGCCGTCGTGCGCTGAAAAGCCGGCACGGTTATGCTTGCCGGCATCCATTCAGCGCGTCAGGTCAGCATGCCCGTATTCGTCGAAACCCTCACCGAGCCCAGCCCGCAGGATCGCATCGATCTTGCGAAGATCTTTGCCGACGCCCCGGACTGGCTGTTGGCGCCCTACGCGGATGCCACGGCCCTGATCGAGGCAGGGCTGGCCGATCGCAGCCTGATCGCCGGTCGTTTCAACGATCGCCTGCTCGGAGCCGCCCTGCTGCAGCGCGACACGTCGCATTGGCGCTTGTCGCATCTCTGCGTGCGCAAGATCACCCGCCGCCGCGGCGTCGGCAAACGAATACTCGAGGAAAGCCTGCGTCTGGCCCTGGAAGCCGGAACGGACCTGCGCCTGGCCGCACCGAGAGAGCATCTGGAAGCTCAGGCGTTGGCCGCCAGGACGCATCTGCCGCTGGATCCCATCTAGCTCCGCCCCATCACAGGAACCCAGGCGCAGACAGCCACTCCAACGCCATCTGCGGCGAAAGCCGACGTTCGTGGCGCTATACTCGCTGCTTTTGAAATACCAAAACAAAGGACCTGTCATGAAAGCGCTCGGCAAGATCCTGGGCCTGGTAATCCTCGGGTTGCTGCTGCTCCTCGTCGCACTGGGCTTCGCCCTGACTCATCTGTTCGACCCCAACGATTACAAGGATGAAATCCGCGCGCTTGCCCGTGACAAGGCCGGCCTGGAACTGAACATTGCCGGCGATATCGGCTGGAGCCTGTTCCCGTGGCTCGGCCTGGAACTGCACGAAACCACCCTGGCCAGCGTGCGCACGCCAGAGCAGCCGTTCGCCGATCTGCGCATGCTCGGCCTCTCGGTCCGGGTGCTGCCGCTGTTCAGCCGCGAAGTGGAGATGAGTGACATCACCCTCAATGGCCTCAACCTGACCCTGGCTCGCGACGAAAACGGCAGCAGCAACTGGGAAGGCGTAGGCCAGCCAGCCGGCGGCGAAGCGCAACCCGGCGAACCAGCCCCAGCGGAACAGGCCGAGACAGCGAATGAAGAGCCGCAAGCCGGAAAACCAAGGCGTCCGCTGCAGCTGGATATCGATAGCCTGACCATCAGCGATGCCCGGGTGAGCTACCACGACGCTCAAAGCGGCCAGCAATTCAGCGCCGAAGGTATCGAGCTCAGCACGGGCGCCATCCGCGAAGCCACCCCGATCCCGGTCAAGCTCAACGCCTTCTTCGGCAGCAACCAGCCGGTGATGCGGGCGCGTACCGAACTGCAGGGTGACCTGCGCTTCGATAACGAACTGCAGCGTTATCAGTTCGAGAACCTGCGCCTGAGCGGCGAAGCCTCGGGCGAACCTCTGGAAGGCAAGACGCTGTCTTTCAGCGCACAGGGTCAATTGCTCGTCGACCGGGCGGCGGATATCGCCGAGTGGACCAGCCTCAAGTTCACCGCCAACCAATTGCGCGGCCTTGGCGAATTGAAGGTGCGCGATCTGCAGGAGCAGCCGAAGCTCGCCGGTACGCTGTCCATCGCCGAGTTCAATCTGCGCGAATTCCTCGACGGCATCGGCCAACAACTCCCGCCCATGGCCGACAACACGGCTTTGGGCAAGGCCGAACTGGTCACCCGCCTGACCGGGACGCCGACCAGCCTGACCCTCGAAGAACTCGACCTGAAACTGGACGGCAGCACCTTTACCGGGCAGATCGGCATCAGTGATTTCGCCAAACAGGCGCTGCGCGTAGACCTCAAGGGCGACCAGCTGAATCTGGACCGCTATCTGCCACCGCAAAGCCAGGAAGATGCATCCGGCGCCGCCCGCAAGAGCGAGGTAGAGGCCACCGAGGCCGCCGTGGTCGGCAGCGGCACCACACCATTGCCGGACAAGCCCACCCAGCAAGCCTGGAGCGAAGCCTCGGTACTGCCGATTGCCATGCTGCGCCGTCTGGATGCCCGAATCAATCTGAATATCGGCAGCCTCACCGCAATGAAACTGCCACTCGACAGCTTCGCGCTCCGGGCACGCAGCGCAGGCGGCTTGCTGACCCTGGAAGACATGCGCGGCGGTTATTACAACGGTCGCGTGGAAGCCTCGGCCAGCCTCGATGTACGCCCACAAATACCGTTGATAACCGCTCAGACCCGCTTCGCTCGCGTCCCGGTCGAACGCCTGCTCGAAAGCCAAGGCGAAAAAGTGGTGGTCAAAGGTCTACTCAATCTGGACAGCGACATTCGCAGTCAGGGCAACAGCCAGAAGGCCTGGATCGACAACCTCAACGGTAAGATCGGCTTCATCATCGATAATGGCATCCTGGTCGACGCCAATCTGGAACAGCAACTCTGTCGCGCCATCGCCACGCTGAATCGCAAGCCACTGACCAGCGACCCGCGCAGCAAGGACACGCCGTTCCGCGAACTCAAGGGCAACCTCACCCTGCGCGACGGCGTGGCCAGCAACCCGGATCTGAAGGCCAGCATTCCCGGCCTGACGGTAAACGGCAACGGTGATGTCGACCTGCGCGTGCTGGGCATGGACTATCGCGTCGGCATCGTCATCGAGGGCGACAAGGGCGCCATGCCCGATCCGGCCTGCGCGGTCAACGAACGTTACGTCGGTATCGAATGGCCGCTTCGTTGCCGCGGGCCGCTGGAGCTTGGCGCCAAGGCCTGCCGCTTCGACAAGGACGGCCTCGGCAAGATCGCCGCCCGCCTCGCTGGAGAAAAGCTCAACGAGACCATCGAAGAGAAGCTCGGTGACAAGGTCAGCCCTGAATTGAAAGACGCACTGAAAGGCCTGTTCAACCGATGAACCCGCACGTGCTGAGTGACGAACACTTCGGCGCGGCCGTGCTCGACTGGTACGACCGCCACGGCCGCAAGGATCTGCCCTGGCAACAGCGCATCACGCCGTACCGGGTCTGGGTGTCGGAGATCATGCTGCAACAGACCCAGGTCAGCACCGTGCTCGGCTATTTCGACCGATTCATGGACGCGCTGCCGACGGTGCAGGCCCTGGCCAGTGCAGCGGAAGACGAAGTGCTGCACCTGTGGACCGGGCTCGGCTACTACAGCCGCGCACGCAACCTGCACAAGACCGCCAAGCTGATCGTCGCCGAGCATGGCAGCGAGTTTCCAAAGTCGGTCGATCAGCTCGCCGAGCTTCCCGGTATCGGTCGATCGACCGCCGGCGCCATCGCCAGCCTGAGCATGGGGCTGCGAGCGCCGATACTCGACGGTAACGTCAAGCGCGTGCTGGCCCGCTACGTCGCGCAGGATGGCTATCCGGGCGAGCCGAAAGTGGCCAGAAAACTCTGGGACGTGGCCGAGCGCCTGACGCCGCACGCCCGCGTCAACCATTACACCCAGGCGATGATGGATCTGGGCGCGACGCTCTGCACGCGCAGCAAACCCAGTTGTTTGCTTTGCCCGCTGAAACCTGGCTGCCGCGCCCATCTGCTCGGCCGCGAAACAGATTTTCCGGTGCCCAAGCCGCGCAAGGCGCTGCCGCAAAAGCGCACCTTGATGCCGTTACTGGCCAACCATGAAGGGGCTATCTTGCTCTATCGCCGCCCGTCGACCGGCCTTTGGGGCGGGCTGTGGAGTTTGCCGGAACTGGAAGACCTGGCCGCGCTCGGTCCGCTCGCCGAACGTCATGCACTGCAGTTGCAACAACACCAAGAACTGCCCGGCCTGACCCACACCTTCAGCCATTTTCAGCTTGCCATCGAACCTTGGCTGATCAGAGTCAAGCCCGAGGCCAACGCCGTGGCCGAGGCGGACTGGCTCTGGTATAACCTCGCGACCCCGCCGCGACTGGGGCTCGCCGCCCCGGTGAAGACGCTGCTCAAGCGCGCCGCCGCAGAATTGAACGCAGGAGAGATGTCATGACCCGCACCGTGAACTGCCGCAAGTACAAAGAAGAACTTCCAGGTCTCGACCGCCCGCCGTACCCAGGCCCGAAGGGCGAAGACATCTACAACAACGTGTCGAAGAAGGCCTGGGACGATTGGCAGAAGCACCAGACCATGCTGATCAACGAGCGTCGGCTGAACATGATGAACACCGAAGATCGTAAGTTCCTGCAGGCCGAAATGGACAAGTTCTTTTCCGGCGAGGATTACGCCCAGGCCGAAGGCTACGTACCGCCGAGTCAGTGATCACCTTAGCGGGAAGCGCGCTCCGTTGGCCTGCTGCCCGCAGTCTTCGATCGCAATCGGAACTTGCTTCAAAATTCAGTCACAACGCTAAACGCCCGTTCTGACTAAATATTTTCTCAGTCGCGCTTGACAGGCAAAAGCCAAATCCGTCTAATAGCGCCCCGTTGCCCAGGTAGCTCAGTCGGTAGAGCAGGGGATTGAAAATCCCCGTGTCGGCGGTTCGATTCCGTCCCTGGGCACCATGACTTGTAAACCCCTGATTCCGCGAGGTCTCAGGGGTTTTGTCGTTTTGGAGTGGCTTTCCGGCCCGACTGAGTACACGTGCGGGTTCACGACGGCGTTTATGTCGCCACGAAGTGCCATTACATCTACCACCGGACCCCAAAGGACGTAAGACAGGGCTTCCCTGAGCCGGGCGAGCTTGCTGCCCGGTGGACGCTCATATTCAGATGGATCGCTGATTGACCCGCTTGGAGAGTTGTTCAGCCGATTCCTTTCGCTCCGAGTACCGATCGACGAGATCCGGTCGGTCCCGCAGGAGGATGGTGAACTTCATCAGCTCCTCCATCACATCCACGACTCGATCGTAGTAGGGCGATGCCTTCATCCGGTCCTGGCCGTCGAATTCCAGATAAGCCTTGGCGACGGACGACTGGTTGGGGATGGTGAACATCCGCATCCACCGCCCCAGAACGCGGAGCTGGTTGACCGCATTGAACGATTGCGAGCCGCCGCAGACCTGCATGACCGCCAGGGTCTTGCCCTGCGTTGGGCGTACCGCTCCCATCGCCAGCGGAACCCAATCGATCTGCGCCTTGAAGACCGCTGACATCGCGCCGTGTCGCTCCGGCGAACACCAGACCTGCCCTTCCGACCACTGCATGAGCTGCAACAGCTCCTGCACCTTGGGATGGTCTACCGGTGCGTCGTCGGGTAGCGGCAGCCCGGACGGATTGAAGATGCGCGTCTCGGCGCCGAAACGCTCCAGCAGCCGCGCGGCCTCTTCGACCAGCAGACGACTGAAGGAACGGGGACGGGTCGATCCGTAAAGGAGAAGAATGCGCGGCTTGTGTGTTCCGGTGTCGTCGTTGCGTACCAGCGCATCGTCGAGATTAGGGAGGTCATGGGTCATGGCGCTTCTCCAGGCTGCAGATTGCCGATGCGGTCGAGTTCACGCTTCAGCTCGTCCCGGCCCAACTGCTCGAAGGGCAGCGCTAGGAATGCGCGGCATCGGGCCTCGATACGCGCCAGGGTGGCATGAAAGGCTGCGCTGATTTCCGCTTCATCGCCCTTTACGTCGGACGGATCTTCCAGGCCCCAATGGGCTTTCAGGGCCGGACCGAAGTAGACCGGGCAAGGCTCGCCTGCGGCCTTGTCGCAAACGGTGACGACGATGTCCGGAGGGCTGTCCTCGAACGCGTCGTTGCCCTTGCTGCTCAGCCCCTCGGTCGAGAGCCCGGCCTCGCGGAGTGTTACCAGCGTGCGCGGCAGAACCTGCCCCCTGGGGACACTCCCGGCGCTCACCGCCTCGAACCCACTTGGTGCGAGGTGGTTGAACATGGCTTCGGACAGGATGCTTCGGCAGCTATTGGCCGTACACATGAACAGAACTTTCACGACTTCTCCTCCGCGCTGCGGCGGTTTCAGATGCTCAGCCTGATGGCCAAGGCGGACAGGGTGATAAACAGCACCGGCAGGGTCAGAACGACACCGACCTTGAAGTAATAACCCCAGGTCACGCGGATGCCTTTGCGACTCAGAACATGCAGCCACAGGAGCGTCGCCAGGCTGCCGATGGGGGTGATTTTCGGCCCCAGATCGCAGCCGATGACGTTGGCGTAGATCATCGCCTCACGCACCACGCCACTCGTATCCGTCGCCTGGATCGACAGGGCGCCGACCAGCACGGTGGGCATGTTGTTCATGACCGAAGACAGGCCCGCCGTCAGGAATCCGGTTCCCAGCGCAGCACCCCAGATGCCGTAGCCGGCGAAATGATTCAGCGTGGCCGTCAGGTAGTCGGTAAGGCCTTCGTTCTTCAGCCCGTAGACGACGAGGTACATGCCCAGCGAGAAGATGACCACCTGCCAAGGAGCCTCTCGCAGCACCCGTCGGGTCGAAATCACGTGTCCACGGGCAGCGACGACAAACAGCACGGCCGCGCAGGCCGCCGCAACGGCGCTGATGGGTATGCCCAGCGGCTCGAGCGCGAACAGACCGACCAAAAGCGCGACGAGCACGCACCAACCGACCCGGAAAGCAGCCCGGTCGCGAATGGCCATGTCGGGAGCCTGCAGCAGCGCTAGGTCATAGGTCGCCGGAACGTCACGCCGAAAGAACAACCAGAGGACGACCAGCGTCGCCGCCACGCTGACTGCATTGATGGGAACCATGACGGCCGCGTACTCGCTGAAGCCCAGATTGAAATAATCAGCCGTCACGATGTTCACCAGATTGGAGACGACCAGCGGCAAACTGGCGGTATCGGCGATGAAGCCGGCCGCCATGACGAAGGCCAGCGTGGAGGCTGCCGAAAAGCGCAAGGCGATTAGCATCGAGACCACGATGGGCGTCAGGATGAGCGCCGCGCCATCGTTCGCGAATACGGCCGAGACGGCGGCGCCGAGAAGGACCGTAAAGGCAAACAAGCGGCTCCCCTGCCCCTTGGCCCAGCGCGCGACATGGAGCGCGGCCCACTCGAAGAATCCGGCTTCATCGAGAAGCAGGCAGATGACGATGATCGCGATGAACGTTGCCGTGGCGTTCCAGACGATGCCCCACACGGTGGGGATGTCAGCCAGCGTGACGACGCCGGCCAGCAGCGCGGCGAGCGCACCCAGGGATGCGCTCCAGCCGACCCCGAGTCCACGGGGCTGCCAGATGACTAGAACGATGGTGACGATGAAGATGGCGGCTGCGATAAGCATGACGACTGGCGCTCCCGGCTCAGCAACAAGAAGCGACACGAACTGGGCGATCGCCCATTTGGTCGAGACGAGCTTGATCCTGCTTCAGCCACTCGGTATTGGCTTGCAGGGTCGTCTGGAGAATTTTTTGGACCCAGGACGGCAGGTCTGGATTGAGACTGTAATAAACCCACTGCCCTTTGCGCCGATCCACCAGCAGGCCGCAAGCGCGAAGCTGTGCGAGATGCCGGGATACCTTGGGCTGACTGTCATTTAGGGCGAAGACCAGCTCGCAAACGCAAAGCTCACCCTCTTGAATAACAAGCAAAGCGGCCCGCACGCGGGTTTCATCGGACAGACATTTGAACAGCGCAGGAGGCGTCACGGAAGAATCACCTGAATATATGGATGTCCGAATATATGAGTTTCCATATGTCTGCGCAAGCGCGCGTGGCCCTGCGCCTGCCCGACGCCGCTTCCCTATTTCACATGCACCCGCCGAAACAACCGAGCCGGCATCGAGCCGTTGAACCCCGCGTTGCCGTCGTGAGCCGGGTGAACTGGCGAACCATTGGAACTGCGGATACTCTCGACTACGCGGTTGAAACGCTATGGATGGCCGACCAGCCAGGAGCATAAGTAGTGCAGATGTTTCCTTCGATTCTACTGATAGGGTTGTGCACACTCGCCACCCAAACGAGCGCCGAAGAGTGGCGATTCGTCACCGAGGATTTCCCGCCGTTCAGCCGCGCTGCGGGTTCCTCGGCCCAGACCAACGATGAAGTACAAATAGCGGGCGGCCCGCTGGCGGAAATCGTGCAGGTGGTCTGCGCGCGCCTGGACCTGGATTGCCCGATCGTGCTCCATCCATGGCAGCGCGCCTTGCACTTGGCCGAAGACGGGGAAGTCGAAGGTATTTTCACCGTGGTTCGTTCACCCCAGCGCGAGCGCGCGTTTCATATCACCCGCATGCTGGTCACTTCGCGCTACGCCGTATTCGCTCGCAAGGACAGTGGTTTCGTATACAGCCAGCCGGGTGATCTAGCCGGTCGGTTGATCGGCGTCTACGGCCCATCCGGCACGTCTTATGTCCTCTCTCAACACCTCGAACCGGTTGCCGGAGCGCAGGTGCATCTGACTGCCAGTAACCGTCGTCTGTTGCGCATGCTGAAGTCCGGCCGCTTCGGTGAGGGCGGCCTGGCTGTCCTCAATCAGGATGTAGCCTGGTATCTGATCGAAGAGGAGCAGCTCGATGAGCTCCGTGAAGCCGGCGAGCTGACGTCGGTCTCCTACGGCATCGGCCTGTCGCGCAAGCGGATCAGCGAGGCGCAGTTCCAAATCTTCGAGCGAGCCCTGGATGAGCTCATTGCCGACGGCACCGTGTCGGAAATCCTGCGCCACCATCAATTGGAACCGGCGTACTGAGCCTTCCGACGCGCTCAAACAACCCGGACGGCAACCGCCTCCTGACGATGCCTGAGTAGCCACAGGACGTTATACGTCCGGACAAACTCGGCTCGATCTCGTTTTTTGCGTGAGCAATCCTCCGCCGAACACCGTCTACCCTTCAGTCAGCAGTTTCATTTCGGAGCCACGGCGCGTTTCCGTTCCCCTCGATCAGCCAAGAACAGAAGGACATATGGAAGCAGAGAAGAAACTTCCCAAAGCCGTCATCCTTTTCCCGGTGTTCATCCCAGCCGTCGTCGTAACGCTGCTGTTGGTGATCGGCACGATCAGCAACCCCGAACTGGCAAGTGAGGTATTCAGCTCGACGCTGGCCTTCATCACCCGCTCGTTCGGCTGGTTCTACATGTTGGCGGTGGCCTTCTTTCTGGTCTTCGTCGTCGGCATCGCGCTGACGAAATGGGGCAACATCAAGCTTGGGCCGGATCATGCCGAGCCGCAGTACAGCTTCCCGGCCTGGTTCGCCATGCTGTTCTCCGCCGGCTACGGTATCGCACTGCTGTTCTTCGGCGTCGCCGAGCCGGTGCTGCACTTTTCCACGCCACCGGCCGGCGCACCGGAGACGGTGGACGCCGCTAAGCAGGCGATGCAGATCGCTTTTTTTCACTGGGGCTTTCACATCTGGGCGATCTACGGCCTGACGGGGCTGGTGCTGGCCTATTTCTCGTTCCGCCACGGCCTGCCGCTGTCGATGCGATCGGCGCTATATCCGATCATCGGCGAACGCATTCATGGCCCCATCGGGCATGTGGTGGATGTATTCGCAATTCTCGGCACGTTGTTCGGCATCGCCACCACCCTCGGCCTGTCGGTCACCCAGATCAATGCCGGTCTGAACTACCTGTGGCCACAAATCCCTGTCAGTACCACGGTGCAGGTCATTGCCATCGTGTTGATCACGGCGCTGGCCACCTGCTCGGTAGTGGCCGGGATGGACAAGGGCATCAAGAATCTCTCGCTGCTGAACATGATCCTGGCGATCACGCTGATGCTGTTCGTGTTCGCCGTGGGGCCGACCATCTTCATTCTGGAAACCTTCCTGCAAAACACCGGCAGCTACCTGAACAACATCATCGAGCGCACCTTCAACCTACAGGCCTACAGCCGTAGCGACTGGATCGGCAACTGGACGCTGTTCATCTTCGGCTGGACCATCGCCTGGTCGCCGTTCGTGGGTCTGTTCATCGCCAAGATCAGCCGCGGTCGGACCATCCGCCAGTTCGTCTTCGGCGTGATGTTCGTGCCGACGATTTTTACCTTCCTCTGGTTCTCGATTTTCGGCGACACCGCGCTGCACCTGATCATGGTCGAAGGCTACACCGAGCTGATCGGCCAGGTGCAGAGCGACCACTCCATCGCCTTGTTCCAGCTCTTCGAACGCCTGCCGCTAAGCGCCATCACCTCGTTCATTGCTGTGGTGCTGATCGCCACCTTCTTCGTCACTTCGGCCGACTCTGGAGCGCTGGTGATCGACTCCCTGGCCGCTGGCGGCGTGGCGCATACGCCGGTCTGGCAACGGGTGTTCTGGGCAACCACGGCAGGCTTCGTCGCCATCGCGCTACTGGTGGCCGGTGGTCTGAGCGCCTTGCAGACCATGGCGATCACCAGCGCGCTGCCGTTCGCCATCATCATGATCATCGCGGCGCTGGGCATGTGGCGCGCCCTGGTAATCGAAGGCCACCACGAAGTCAGCCTGCAAAACCACATGCACGGCAGCCGGCTGGCTAGCAACGCCGGCCCGGGCTTGTGGAAAAAGCGTCTGGCCGGGCTGGTCAACTTCCCCAGCCGCGAGGAAGCGGAAAACTTCATCGCCACCAGCGTGCTCAAGGGTATGCGCCGGGTGCAGCGCGCGCTGGCCGAACAGGACTGGCCCGCCGAGGTACATACCGACGAGCACAATTCGCGGGTCTATCTGGAGGTCCTCAAGGAGGATCAGGTCGATTTCATCTATGAGATTCGCCTGGTGGGCTATGCCATGCCGTCCTTCGTGCTCACCGAGGATCCAGACACCGACGAGCAGTACTACCGCGCCGAGGTCTTCCTGCGTCGCGGCGGTCAGTCCTACGACGTCTACGGCTACGACCAGCAGGACATCATCAGCGACATCCTCGACCAGTTCGAGAAGTACCTGAACTTCCTGCATATCTCGCCCGGCAGCCTGCCCTGGAAGATGGGCGAACACGACGAGATGCTCAGCAACGAGCCCGACGCGCCGAAACCCACCCCGTGACGCGGCAAAACAGGGGAAGTTCATCTATATAGATACAGGGCCATTCGCCTTGCCACCCGGAAGGCTGCGACCGAACGGTGACCAAACGGTCACCGTTCCGGCGACGGCGCCACGCTTGGCGCATGACCCGGCCCATGCTAGGTTTGCGCCTCGCCAGGAGGGCGAGCAGTCGGCCGGAGCGCAATTTACACAGAAAAGACCAGGCACAGCGCTGGTCCGAGAAGAGGAAGCTCAATGGCCGAGGCCATACCCGCCCTGGAAATTCGCAACCTGCACAAGCGTTACGGCGATCTGGAAGTACTCAAGGGCATCTCGTTGACTGCGCGCGACGGCGATGTGATTTCTATCCTCGGCTCATCCGGCTCCGGAAAGTCGACGTTCTTGCGCTGCATCAATCTGCTGGAAAACCCCAACGAAGGCGAAATTCTCGTCGCCGGGGAACAGCTGCACCTCAAGCGCGCCAAAGACGGCGACCTGGTTGCGGCAGACGCCAAACAGATCAACCGGATGCGCAGCAAGCTCGGTTTCGTATTCCAGAATTTCAACCTCTGGCCGCACATGAGCGTGCTCGACAACATCATCGAGGCACCGCGCCGGGTGCTCGGCCAGAGCAAGGCCGAAGCCACCGAAGTGGCTGAGGCGCTGCTGGCCAAGGTCGGCATCGCCGACAAACGCCACGTCTATCCAAACCAGCTTTCCGGTGGCCAACAGCAACGGGCTGCGATTGCGCGCACCCTGGCGATGCAGCCGCAGGTGATCCTGTTCGACGAGCCGACCTCGGCACTCGATCCGGAAATGGTACAAGAAGTGCTTGCAGTGATTCGGTCGCTGGCCGAAGAGGGTCGCACCATGCTGCTGGTCACCCATGAAATGAACTTCGCCAAACAGGTATCCAGTGAGGTGGTCTTCCTCCATCAGGGCCTGGTCGAAGAGCAAGGAACGCCGGAGCAGGTGTTCGACAACCCCCAATCGGCACGCTGTAAACAGTTCATGTCCAGTCATCGCTAATGGAGCAACACCGCATGAAAAGCTATAAGAAGATTCTGCTGACTGCCGCCGCCACCCTGATGCTCGGCGCCAATGCCTTTGCCGCCGACAAGCTACGCATCGGCACCGAAGGCGCCTACCCGCCCTTCAACCTGATCGACGCCAGCGGCCAGGTGGTCGGCTTCGATCTGGACATCGCCCACGCGCTCTGCGCCAAGATGGAAGTCGAGTGCGAAGTGGTGACCTCCGACTGGGATGGCATCATTCCTGCGCTAAACGCCGGCAAATTCGACTTCCTCGCCGCCTCTATGTCGGTCACCGAGGAACGCAAGAACGCTGTCGATTTCACCGACCACTACTACACCAACAAGCTGCAGTTCGTGGCGCCCAAGTCGGTGGACTTCAAGACCGACAAGGACTACCTGGACGGCAAAGTGATCGGCGCCCAGCGCGCAACCATCGCCGGCACCTGGCTGGAAGACAACATGGACGGCGTGGTCGACATCAAGCTCTACGACACCCAGGAAAACGCCTATCTCGACCTGGCCTCCGGCCGCGTCGACGGCATCCTCGCCGACTCCTTCGTGCAGTGGGAATGGCTCAAGAGCGATGCCGGCAAGGACTTCGAATTCAAGGGCGAGCCGGTATTCGATGACGACAAGATCGCCATGGCCGTGCGCAAGGGCAACGATGAACTGCGTGAGAAGCTGAACAAGGCGCTGGCGGAAATCATCGCTGACGGCACTTACGAGAAACTCAACGCCAAGTACTTCCCTTTCAACATTTACTGATCCGTCTGAACCGAAGCCCGACCGCCAGATCTGGTAGGTCGGGCTTTGGTGTTTGAGCCCATATGATTCCCGACCTTCATGGATTCGGTCCGGCGCTGATCGCTGGCACCTGGATGACCATTCAGCTGGCCCTCGCGGCCCTGGCCCTCGGCCTTGTGCTAGGGCTGCTTGGTGCACTCGCCAAGACCTCTCCGTTCGCGACGCTGCGCTGGATTGGCGGCACCTACTCGACCATCGTGCGCGGCATCCCCGAACTGCTCTGGGTGCTGCTGATTTATTTCGGCACCATCGGCTTGGTACGCGGCATCGGTGAGATCTTTGGTATCGAAAATCTCGCACTCAGTCCCTTCGTCGCCGGCACCATCGCCCTCGGCCTTTGCTTTGGCGCTTATGCCACCGAGGTCTTCCGTGGCGCATTGCTGGCCATTCCCAAGGGTCATCGCGAAGCGGGACTGGCGCTGGGCCTGGGCAAGCGGCGGATATTCATGCGCTTGATCCTGCCGCAGATGTGGCGCCTGGCCCTGCCCGGCCTGGGTAACCTGTTCATGATCCTGATGAAAGACACCGCGCTGGTATCGGTGATCGGCCTGGAAGAGATCATGCGTAGCTCCCAGATCGCCGTGACCGCCAGCAAGGAGCCCTTTACCTTCTTCGTGGTCGCCGCCTTCATCTACCTCGGCTTGACCGTCATCGCCATGACCGGCATGTACTTTCTCGAAAAACGTGCCGGACGCGGCTTTGTCAGGAGCGCGGCATGAGCTGGGAATTATTCATCAAGTGGCTGCCAGACTTTCTCGAAGGCGCCTGGCTCACTCTGCAGCTGGTCGGCGTTTCGGTCATCGCCGGGCTGATTCTCGCGTTGCCGCTGGGCATCGCACGGTCCTCGCGCATGCTTGCTGTGCGAGCGCTGCCTTACGGGTACATCTTCTTCTTCCGTGGCACGCCGTTGCTGGTGCAGCTGTTTCTCGTCTATTACGGCATGGCGCAGTTCGAAGCCGTGCGCCAGAGTGTGCTCTGGCCTTACCTGCGTGATCCTTACTGGTGCGCGATCATCACCATGACGCTGCATACCGCCGCCTATATCGCCGAAATTCTGCGGGGCGCGATCCAGAACGTGCCGGCAGGCGAGGTCGAAGCCGCGCGGGCGCTGGGCATGTCTCGCCCCCAGGCCCTTTGGCACATCATCCTGCCTCGCGCCGCACGCATTGGCCTGCCGGCCTACAGCAACGAGGTGATTCTGATGCTCAAGGCCAGTGCCCTGGCCAGCACCATCACCTTGCTGGAACTGACCGGCATGGCACGCAAGATCGCCGCACGGACCTATATGCATGAGGAAATGTTCCTCACCGCCGGCCTGATCTATCTGGTCATCGCCTTCGTGCTGATGCAGGGCTTCAAGCTGCTCGAGCGCTGGCTGCGGGTGGATGCCTGCCAGGGGCGCTGATCTCGATACATGCCTCTTCGCCTACGGAGCGAAGAGGCTTTCGCAGCTGAATCCTGCCCTATCCGTGCGGTCAGACGGACACCTGAACCAACCACGAGATCGCCCATGTCAGTCGATATTCAACGCATCGAAAAGGACCAACTCGCCTGCTGGCGCATCCGCCGTGGCGACGACGAACTGCTGATCGCCGAACAGGGCGCGCAGATACTCAGCTACCGCCAGGGCGATGCGCCGCCCATCATCTGGCTCAGCGAGGAAGCGGCCTTCCAGCAAGGCCAGTCGGTACGCGGCGGCGTGCCGATATGCTGGCCCTGGTTCGGCGATCTGGGGCGCAACCCCGAAGATGTGCAAGCGATGTATCAGGGCGAAGCCGAAGCACCCTTCCACGGACTGGTTCGCGGCCTGGTCTGGCAGCTGGAGCAACAGCGCTGCGAAGGCGACACCGCCATCCTCCAATTCGTTTGTCCGCAAGCCCAGGGAGCGCTGCCCGGCTGGCCCCACAGGGTAGAACTGACGCTGCAGATCCGCCTCGACGAACGCCTGCACATCGCGCTGATCAGCCGCAACCTGGGCAATCGGCCCGTCACCCTCAGCCAGGCGCTGCACACCTACTTCGCCATCGGCGATATCCATCAGGTCTCGGTGGAAGGCCTGGATGGCTGTCGCTATATCGACACCCTGGAAAACTGGCAGCAACGCCAGCAGCAGGGCGAGCTGCGCTACGAGGGCGAGACCGACCGCATCTACCTTGATCTGCCGCCTATGCTGAGTCTGCGAGACCCGCAACTGAATCGGCGAATCACGCTGGAAACCCAGGGTTCGCGCTCGGCCGTGCTGTGGAATCCCTGGATCGCCAAGGCGCAGCGCCTGTCACAGTTCGCCGACGATGCCTGGCAGCGCATGGCCTGCATTGAAACCGCCAATGCGATGGACGACCGGGTACGCCTCGAAGCAGGCGACAGCCACACCCTCGCAGTCTCCATCGGCAGCGAATCACTCTAGGGTCTACCGTTTCTTTAGCATTGGATGGCGCCCATTACCGGCGCTTTTCGTAGGGTGCGCTCCGCGCACCGAAAGCTGAGCTCAGTGGTAACCCCGCTCAGCTAACGCGTTCTTGATCTCGATATCTCGGTGCGCAGAGCGCGCACCCTACGTCTGCCGCGGGTCGGGATCCAGCAGTACCAGCCGCTCTTCGAGCAATGCCGGAAACCGCTTGAACCACGTCTGGTTCAGCGGCGACGGATGCGGCAAGGGGTAGAGCCTGAAGGCGCGCTTCGCACCGTCCGCCGCCTGCAGCTCGACCTCGATGGAGGCACTGAAACGGCCCTCGCTCTGCCAGAACTGCTCGAGACGCTGGCGTACCTCGGCGGGCTGATCGATACCGAACCAGAGGAAGGCCTCGCGGCCCAGCGTGATGATCGCTTCGCCGTGCCAGCTTTCGATGAGCAACTGGCGCATCTGCGGAAGAAAGCGGCGCTTGACCTTCATCGACCAGGCCTTGTTGCCGACCGGCTTGTACGGCACGGTGTTGATCCAAAAGAACCTTTCACTGAGCGTACGCCCGGCTTCGAAGTCCGGCATGTCTTCGCCATGCAGATGCCGGTAGAGCACCTTGCGCACCAGTTGCCCGCCGCTACCGATGAACGGCTCGCCATGGCGAACTTCCTCCCGCCCCGGATCACGACCGAAGAAGGCAATCGGCGCATCGGCGTCGCCCAGGCCGATGATGGGTTCGAGCGGGTCTTTACCGAAGCGCTGGTACACCTCGACATCGATACCCTCGGTATCTGCGGCGAGTTCGCGAAAAGCCTGGCGTTGCCCTTGATTTACAGTCACTGGCGTTGGCCTCGTTCAAAAGTCACTCTCGTCCACCAACGCCACGTTTGCGGCGGTCAGCGCGTATGCCGCATCGGCCAGATCATTGCTGACCGGCTCGATCTGCAGCATGCCGTCCACCCAAAGGGGGGCATAGATGTCTTCCAGCATGATGCCGGCCGGATAGCGAACCAGCACGATCTGATTGGGTGGCGGCGGCGGAACGTGAATGCAGGCACCCGGATAAGGCACCAGAAAGAACTCGGTGCTGCGGCCCCTGCTGTCGGTTTCCAGCGGCACTGGATAACCGCCGAGGCGGATCTGCTGGCCATTCAGTGATGGCACTGTCTTGGCCGAATACATTACCTCAGGTAAGCCGCGCCCTTGCTTGAGCCCACCCTGATCGCTGAAACCATCGGTCTCAGGAGAGTCGTGCTCGATCTCTGGCATCTCCTCCAATGCCTTGCGGTCCTCGGCGGGCATCAACTCGAGCCAGTCGAGTTCGTCCGGAGCCGCTTGAACGAGGGTTGAGACGCACAGCAAAAGAGGCAGGATGATCGAGCGCATGAGAACCGAGGGGTAGTGAGATCGGGGCCGCCCGAAGCGCGGCCCCGGACGGATCAGTGTTTACGGCTGGTCACCATGCCATAAATCACCAGCAGGATGATCGCACCGACCACCGCGCCGATAAATCCGGCACCTTCGCCCGCCTCGTACAGGCCGAGCGCTTGGCCGCCATAGGTGGCGAGCAGCGAACCGCCGATACCCAGCAGGATGGTCATGATCCAGCCCATGCTGTCGTTGCCGGGCTTCAGGAAGCGTGCGATGAGGCCCACGATCAGGCCGATGATGATGGTTCCGATGATGCCCATTGGCAGTCTCCCTCAGGTCCGAAAAATACGCGTTACGTATCTTCGGACCGGAGAGGGGCTAGGCAGTTCGCCACTGAATACCCCAGGCCAGACGGCCGGTGATCAGTCGCGGTCGATCAGCGACTCGACCGCGGTGATCTGCCGATCAAGCGTGGCGCGGTCCGGGCAGCGCAACGTTGCGTGACCGACTTTGCGTCCGGCCTTGAACGCCTTGCCATAGTGATGCAGGTGGCAGTCCTCGACCGCGATGACCTTCGCCACCGGCGGCACTTCGCCGATGAAGTTGAGCATGGCGCTTTCGCCCAGTTTCGCCGTCGAGCCCAGCGGCAAGCCGGCCACCGCACGCAGGTGATTCTCGAACTGGCTGCACTCGGCGCCTTCGATGGTCCAGTGACCGGAGTTGTGCACGCGCGGCGCGATCTCGTTGGCCTTGAGGCCGCCGTCCACCTCGAAGAACTCGAAGGCCAGCACGCCGACATAATCCAGCTCTGTCAGCACCCGCCCGACGTAATCCTCGGCCAGCGACTGCAGTGGATGATTGCTGCTGGCCACCGACAACCGCAGGATGCCGTCTTCGTGAGTGTTGTGGACCAGCGGATAGAAACAGGTCTCGCCGTCGCGAGCGCGCACGGCGATCAACGACACCTCACCGCTGAACGGCACGAAGCCTTCCAGAATGCACGGCACGCTGCCCAGCTCGGCAAAAGCACTGCTGACGTCGGACTGTTTGCGCAGCACCTTCTGGCCCTTGCCGTCATAGCCCAGGGTGCGCGTCTTGAGCACGGCCGGCAGGCCGATGCTGGCCGCGGCGGCATCGAGATCGGCTTGGGACTGGATATCGGCGAAGGCCGGCGTAGGGATGCCAAGGTCCTTGAACATCGACTTCTCGAACCAGCGATCACGGGCGATACGCAGCGCATCGGCGCTCGGATAGACCGGCACGAACTGCGAGAGGAAGGCCACGGTCTCGGCGGGCACGCTCTCGAACTCGAAGGTCACCAGATCCACTTCATCGGCCAGCTGACGCAGGTGATCCTGATCGCCATAGTCGGCACGCAGGTGCTCGCCGAGCGCCGCGGCGCAGGCGTCCGGCGCCGGATCGAGAAAGGCGAAGTTCATGCCCAGCGGCGTTCCCGCCAGGGCGAGCATGCGGCCGAGCTGGCCGCCACCGATCACGCCGATCTTCATTTATGCGTTCCTCGGATCCGGATTATCGAGCACGGTCTGGGTTTGTTCGTCGCGGAATTTCTTCAACGCAACGTGATATTCAGGGAATTCGTGACCGATGATGCTGGCCGACAATAAAGCGGCGTTGACCGCGCCCGCCTTGCCGATGGCCAGGGTCGCGACCGGCACGCCAGCGGGCATCTGCACGATGGACAGCAGCGAGTCGACACCCGAGAGCATCGATGATTGCACCGGTACGCCCAGTACCGGCAGATGAGTCTTGGCCGCACACATGCCTGGCAGATGCGCCGCGCCGCCGGCACCGGCAATGATCACCCGCAGTCCCCGTTCTTCCGCCTGCTCGGCGTACTGGAACAGCAAATCGGGCGTGCGGTGTGCGGACACCACGGTGACTTCATGCGGAATGCCGAGTTTTTCCAGCATCTCGGCGGTGTGGCTGAGGGTGGACCAATCGGACTTGGAGCCCATGATCACGCCTACCAGTGCGGTCATCGTCGTGCCTCTCGTCGTGCGCTGCGCAGCGCTACAAAAACGACAAGCCACGCATCGGGAGCGTGGCTTGCATGCAGGGCAAACCAGCGAAGGCGCTGGTTCGAAGGCGCGGCATTATACCGGAAAGCCGCGCATGTCGCGCCTGCGGCTTGACAGCCGGACGGCTGCATGAAGGCCGCTCATCTTCGATGCCGTAACGAATGCCACTAAGCGGAACACTGCACGCCTGCCACGACAATGACGAGCCCCGCCCGAACGCTGGCAGGCAAGCCACCCCTCATGATGGCCAGCGCTGCTCCCGGCCAGGCTTGGTATGCTCCTCGCGTACCGTATCGGAGGTGCCGTGTTCTCATTGAAGCGCCAGGGCGATTTTCGCCTGCAATTGAGCCGTACGCTGACCAAGCCGGGGCGTCATCAGGTCGAGCTGTACCTGTTCACCCCCCATGAGACCACCTTTTCCACCCGCGCCCTGACCGAAGAGCAGTTCTTTCACAGCGCCCTGACCCACCGCTTTCGGCTGCTGGGCCTGCCGGCCCAGGACCGGGCCAGCAAGCTGGATACCTCCTATTCGCTGCTGTCGCCGCACTACGAAATCATGCATGGGGCCTCGTTCTTCCAGTTCCAGGCGTCTTTGGATCGCCTGCGCCAGCAGTTGCAGGGCAAGGCGACAGCCGAGCCGCTGGCACGTGCCCTGCGGCTCAGCCAGAACTACGCCCAGCGCCTGCGCAAGGCCGAGCCGAAGCAGAGCAAGCAATCGCGCTACTTTCGCCAGTTGGATATCTATTTTTCCTGGCTTGCGGAACAGTTCCTGCTGGAAAGCATGACCCTGGAAGGCTTCGCGGACCTCGACGAAGAGCTGCAACAGGCGGTGCACGAATTCCTCCATCAAGAACGCCGCTACCGCGCCGAACGTGACTATCTCAGCGACTTCCAGGGGGCACCGACCCGCGTCTGGAACCGTATGAGCCTTTATTTACGGCTGCTGGAATACCCGGTGGTGCTGCGCCAGAAGCTCACCGAGCTGGGCGCCGGTACCCGCAAGCTGGTGAAGGCGGCTTCCACCATGCTGATCATGTCGCTGTTCACATACTTTCTGTTCAACGTGCGCGACGCCAGTCAGAAAATGTCCCTAGCGCTGCTGGTGGGTATCGCGCTGGTTTACGCGGTGCGCGACCTGCTGCGCGACGACCTGATCGACACCGTCACGCGCTGGCTGCGCAAGGGCAAGCCGCGCTGGAAGATCCGTCTGCTAATGCCCTACACCCAGGCGTCCCTGGCCCAGCAGCTGGTCTGGCTCGACTACCGCAAGCTGTCCGAGCTGAGCAAGGCCGTGCGCGAGCATTCCGGCAAGTGGGCCACCAACGAGGAGCGGCAGATCGTCTGCTACCGCTCATGGCTGCACCTGGAAAAGGCGGCGCTGGTACAGGACGAGCTCCAGGAACGCCTTATCCTCGATTGCGAGCCGCTGTGCGCAATGATCCAGGCCAGCCATCAGCAACTGTTCGAGTGGAAGGAAGCAGAGGACCAGCCGGTGGCCATCCAGGCGCACACCATCGAAAAGCAGCACGACTACAACCTGCTGCTGGTGCATCGACAGCCGGGACAGGAAGCTACCGTGGCACAGCGCTGGACGCTGCGCCTGGGTGCCGGGGGCATCGTGCGCTGTGTGAACAAGTCGGTGAACTGGCCCGAGCTACCAAAACGACGCCTATGGCGGCGGGCCTGACCGCACGCTCCAGGCGCTCGCCAATGCCGCATGAATGGTCGCTGACAGAACTGCGACACAAATCTCGTCGCTACCCGCCACCCTCCAGCCGGCGCCACAGCAGCCGCACCGCCGCCTTGCGCACCAGCGCGCAGCGATACAGACGGATTTCCAGCGGCAGGCGCCAGGTTTCGTCGGCGCACTCCACCAATTCGCCGCGCTGCAGTTCGGCGGTGATGCTCAGGCGCGGCACCCAGGCTACGCCGAGGCCTTGCAAGGCCATGCTTTTCAGGCTGTCGGCCATGGCGGTTTCGTACACCGTGGTGTAGCGCAGCCGGCGTTGGCGCAGCAGGCCGTTGACCGAACGGCCGAGAAAAGCGCCGGCACTGTAGGCCAGTAGCGGGACGCTCTGGCCGCTGTTCAGGTCGAATAGCGGGCTGCCCTGCTTATCGACGGCGCAGACCGGCAACATTTCGCTGTTGGCTAAGTGCTGGGAGGGGAAGATGTCCGCATCCAGCTGCAGCGCGGCGTCGGGATCGTGATAAGCCAGCATCAGGTCACAGGCGCCTTCGCGCAGGGCGTGCACCGCTTCGCCCACATTTGTCGCCATCAGGCGGGTGCTGGGGCTCAGGCCCAGTTCACGCAGGCCGGCAATCCATTGTGGAAAAAACCCAAGCGCCAGCGAGTGTGCCGCCGAAACCTGCAGCACCTCGCCCTGCTGGCCTTCCAGGTGATGCAGGTGACGCAGCACCTCGCCGAGCTGTTCGACCAGGCTACGTGCAGTGATCAGAAACAGCTGACCGGCCTCGGTCAACTCGATCGGCGTTCGCGTGCGGTTCACCAGTGTGATGCCGAGGCTATTCTCGAGGCTGCGAATGCGGCGGCTGAACGCCGGCTGGGTCACGAAGCGCCGCTCGGCCGCTTGGGAAAAACTTCGCGTTGCCGCCAGAGTGACAAAGTCTTCTAGCCATTTGGTTTCGATATTCATGCCGACTCCTGGCGGGCCTAGGATGGTCCGATCGTGCGCAGCAATAACGCTCCATGTCGAAACGGCGTCACATTACCGTTATGCCGATCATGCATGACCCAGCGATTAACGGCATTGGCCGGAAACAGGCCTGAAGCCCTATGGTAGCGGCCCTCGCGGCAACTGCCGCTTTCTCTCGGATGAGAATCCTCATGTCCTCCGCTGCATCGTTCCGCCTCGAAAAAGACCTGCTCGGCTCCCTCGAAGTACCCGCTGACGCTTATTACGGGATCCAGACCCTGCGCGCCGTTCATAACTTTCGCCTCTCCGGCGTGCCGCTGGCGCATTACCCGAAACTTGTGGTCGCGCTGGCGATGGTCAAGCAGGCGGCAGCGGATGCCAACCGCGAGTTGGGCCATCTGAGCGACGCCAAGCACCTGGCCATCAGCCAGGCCTGCGCGCAGCTGATTCGTGGTGATTTTCACGACCAGTTCTTGGTGGACATGATCCAGGGCGGCGCCGGCACCTCGACCAACATGAACGCCAACGAGGTGATCGCCAACCTGGCGCTGGAATACATGGGCCATGCCAAGGGCGAGTATCGCCACCTGCACCCGAACAACGACGTGAACATGGCGCAGTCGACCAACGATGCCTACCCCACGGCGATCCGCCTCGGCCTGTTGCTCGGCCACGACACCCTGCTGGCCAGCCTCGACAGCCTGGTCGGAGCCTTCGCCGACAAGGGTGCGGAATTCGCCCACGTGCTCAAGATGGGCCGCACCCAGCTGCAGGACGCGGTGCCGATGACCCTCGGCCAGGAATTCCGCGCCTTCGCCACTACCCTCGGTGAAGACCTTGAGCACCTGCGCCTGATCGCGCCGCAGCTGTTGGTGGAAGTGAACCTCGGCGGCACCGCCATCGGTACCGGCATCAATGCCGATCCGAATTATCAGGCGCTGGCCGTCCAGCGTCTGGCGACCATCAGCGGGCATCCATTGAAGCCCGCTGCCGACCTGATCGAAGCTACCTCTGACATGGGCGCTTTCGTCACCTTCTCTAGCATGCTCAAGCGCCTGGCGGTGAAGCTGTCGAAGATCTGCAACGACCTGCGCCTGCTCTCCAGCGGCCCGCGTACCGGGATCAACGAGATCAACCTGCCGCCGCGCCAGCCGGGCAGCTCGATCATGCCGGGTAAGGTCAACCCGGTGATCCCGGAGGCGGTCAATCAGGTCGCCTTTGAGGTAATCGGCAATGATCTGTCGCTAACCATCGCCGCCGAAGCAGGCCAGCTGCAGCTCAACGTCATGGAGCCGCTGATCGCCTTCAAACTGTTCGATTCGATCCGCCTGCTGCAGCGCGCCATGGACATGCTGCGCGAGCATTGCATCGTCGGCATCACGGCGAACGAGGATCGCTGCCGCGAGCTGATGGAGAACTCCATCGGCCTGATCACCGCGCTGAACCCCTACATCGGCTACGAGAATGCCACCCGCATCGCCGGCCAGGCGCTGCTCAGCGGTCGCGGCGTGCTGGAGCTGGTGCGCGAGGAACAACTGCTGGACGACGCCACCCTGGACGACATCCTGCGCCCGGAAAATATGATTGCGCCGCGGCTGGTGCCGCTAAAGGGCTGACGGCATACCGCCTACGTGCTGCTTGCGCCACGGCTTCCGCGAGCGGGTATGCCGGATCGGATGAAGGCTATAACGCCCGCGCTGACTCAAAGCGCGGGCTTTTTTTGCTCTGCCCATAGCGGCAGAGATGATCATGCACCAACCACAGCCAGAACCGTGATACGGCACAAATCACCGCTTACAGGCCTTGCGTAGAATCCGCCGATTCTTCGGAGGCCCCATGCGCAAACTACTCGCCGTTACCATGTTGCTCAGCTCTTTCGTTGCCGCGCCGCTCGCTCAAGCGGAGCTTCCGCAGGGCTACGAAGTAGTGTTGCAAACCGAGAACTTCCCGCCTTTCAACATGGCCGACGACGGCAAAAACTTCGCGCGCGAGCAGAACATCCAAGGCATCAGCGCGACCACCGTTCGGGAAATGTTCAAGCGCGCCGGCATCGTCTACTCGATGACGCTGCGCTTTCCTTGGGATCGCATCTATCAGTCGACGCTCGATCTGCCCGACCACGGCCTGTTCTCCACGTCCATGACCGATGAGCGCCGACCACTATTCAAATGGGTCGGCCCCATAGCCCAGTACGAAAGCGTGCTGCTTTCGGCGCCGGGTACGGACCTCAAGCTGACCAGCCTCGAGCAGGCCAGAGGCTATCGGATTGGAGCGTACAAGAGCAGCGCCGTCAGCCAGCGCGTCGAAGCCCAGGGCCTGGCGCCGATCAATGCGCTGCGCGATCAGGAAAATCTACAAAAACTGCTCAGTGGCACGATTGATCTCTGGGCCACCTCGGACCCGGTCTGGCGCCACTACGCCAGGCAGGAAGGCGTGAGCGATTTCAACACCGTGCTGGTGTTCAACTCCGCCCCGCTGTACCTGGCCCTGAACAAGGACACGCCCGATGAAGTCGTCACGCGCCTGCAGAAGGCGCTGGATGAGATGAAGACCGAAGGCTACGGCAGCTGCGTCAAACATCCCGAGCTCTGCTGAACCTCCCACTACGCCAATCGAGCGCAAGGCGCTATTGGCGCCTGACCTCAACCGCGGCCCCAGCCAAGGCGAACGCGAGCCCGCCGCTACTCGATCTCGAACAAGCCATCACGCATGGACGCCGATGCCAGCCGCTCACGGATTTCCGGGTCGATGCGCGGATCGTCCAGGTCGTAGAGCATGACCTGGCGATAGGCGTTGACCCGGTTGATCTCGCTGCCCAGGTATTCCCACACCACGCGCGTGCATAACGGGGTTCGTCGATCGCCACTGGAGACGCCGGTCTTGAGTCCGTTCAGACGTTTGATGCGGCTCTTGAAGCTGGGGATAAGAATGGTCTGGCTCATCTCGTTGCTCGTCAGCGACTCGTAGTCGATGAGGAACAGGCGATCCTGCAGATAGAACGCCGCGCCCAGATAACGGCAACGCACTACCCAATCCTCGGCCTTGGGATTGTCAGCGCGCGACTGTTCCTGACGCTCCTGCCGTTCGAAAACGAAGCTGCCGCGATCCTCGCGCAGGTGCACCAGCGACAGCAGGATCTTCCCCGGCACTGACATGCAGTTGGCGTACTCGAAGTAATACCCGCAGTAGCGTGAAAGGCTGCTGGCGTTGTCGCGTAGCGGCTGAAACAGCTCGAGCAGCGGGTCGCTGGCGGCGATGCGTTCGTGATCATGGCTGCGCATGCCGATCAGCTGGGCGAACTGGTCGCTGGGCAGGGCCAGTTCATAGCCTTCGACGCCGAAAAAATCACAGATGCGTTTGAGGTTGTGCGCGGTCGGGCGGCTCTGGCCGTTCAGGTATTTGTTGAACTGGGCGCGGTTGATGGACAGCTTCCGGCACACCTCGGCGATCGAGCGGTAGTGACTGCAAAGCAGTTTGAGGTTGGCGCCGAGGTGGTCGTGCATGATCTGTTCCGGTGATGCGAGCGGCGCAATACTAGCATCAACTCGCGCCAACTCGCCGCGACCTGCGTAATTGTGTGACCAATGCGTCTGGCCAACCATTCCGCCCCTGCGTTCCTTATTTCCAAAACAACAAGAGATCACTACGCCATGCTCGATATTCTCAACGACCTCATCTGGAGCAAGCTCCTGATCGTCATGCTGGTCGGCCTGGGTCTGTATTTCACGATCCGCTCCGGCTTCGTCCAATTCCGCTACTTCGGCAGCATGTTCCGTATCTTCGGCGAGGCCTTCAAGCGCAAGCCCGGCCAGCTCAGTTCGTTCCAAGCGCTGATGCTCAGCGTCGCCGGTCGTGTCGGCGCGGGCAACATCGCCGGCGTCGCGGTCGCCATCATGCTCGGCGGGCCGGGTGCGGTGTTCTGGATGTGGATGGTGGCGCTGGTCGGCATGGCCACCAGTTACTTCGAATGCTCGCTGGCGCAACTCTACAAGCGCCGCCAGGCGGACGGCAGCTACCGTGGCGGCCCGGCGTTCTACATGCTGCACGGGCTGCGCCAGCGCTGGATGGCGGTACTGTTCTCGGTGTTGCTGCTGGTTACCTTTGGCTTCGGTTTCAACGCACTGCAGTCCTACACCGTGGCCAGCTCGATGTACGACACCTTTGGCGTGCCTACCTATATCAGCGGCGTGGCGCTGGCAGTCATCATGGCGATGATCATTTTCGGCGGCATCCGCCGTATCGCCAGCATCGCAGACGTTCTCGTGCCGATCATGGCCTTCACCTATATCGGCATGGCGCTGGTGGTGATCGGCCTGAACGCCGAAATGGTGCCCGAAGCACTGACGCTCATCGTGCGCAGCGCATTCGGTCTCGAACCGGCATTCGCCGGAGGCATCGGCGCGGCGATCATCATGGGCGTCAAGCGGGGGTTGTTCTCCAACGAGGCCGGCCTGGGCAGCGCACCGAACGTCGCGGCAGTGGCCGAAGTGAAGCACCCGGCGACGCAAGGCATCGTGCAGTCGCTCAGCGTGTTCATCGACACCCTGCTGGTGTGCACCAGCACGGCGCTGATCATCCTGCTGTCGGGCGTTTACAGCCCCGAGACCGCAGACGTCGCGGGCGTGGTCATGACGCAAACGGCGTTGGCTGCGGTCGTTGGCGAGTGGGGCCGGGTATTCATCAGCATTGCGTTGCTGCTCTTCGTGTTCACCACCCTGATCTACAACTACTACCTAGGCGAGAACGCACTGGGCTTCTTCAGCGACAAGCGTGCCCTGATCCAGGGCTACCGTGCGCTGGTGATTGCCCTGGTGCTCTGGGGTTCGCTGCAGGATCTGGGCACCGTGTTCGCCTTCGCCGACCTGACCATGGGCCTGCTGGCGATCGTCAACCTGATCGCCGTGGCACTGCTGTTCAAGACCGGCCTGCGCCTGATGCACGACTACGATGCGCAGGTACGCGCCGGCATCGAGCAGCCGGTGTTCAATGCGAAGGATTACGCTGACTTGGACATCGACCACAGCGCCTGGCCGGCCACACCCGCGCCAACCAGCGAAGCGCCCGTAGCCGGAACCGTGCTGCAGCGTTGAGCGGGTAGCGCAGCGATGCGCGGCGATGCGCGGCTGGTCAGAAGATCGACCAGCCGATCCGTTCGGTGAGCTTTTCCAGCGCTGCCATGCCAGCCAGTGAGTTGCCGGCGGCGTTCAGCTCGGGTGACCAGACGCAGACGCTGAAGCGCCCCGGCACCACCGCAACGATGCCGCCGCCTACTCCGCTCTTGCCCGGCAGGCCGACCCGATAGGCGAAATTGCCCGCTTCGTCGTAAAGACCGCTGGTCGCCATGATCGAATTGACCTGCTTGGCCTGACGCGCACTGAGCACCTGCTCGTCGCTGTGCAGGCAGTGCCCCTCACGTGCCAGAAACGCGAAGGCGCGCGCCAGGTCCACGCAGCTCATACGCAGCGCGCAATGGTGGAAGTAACTGTGCAGCACCGTCTCGACATCGTTGTGAAAATTGCCGAACGCCTGCATCAGGTACGCCATGGCCGCATTACGGGCACGGTACTGGTATTCGGAAGCGGCGACCTTGGCATCGGAGACGATCAACGGATTACCACAAAGCCGCCGGGCGAAATCGCGCAACGAAAGCGTCGGCGCGGCGAAGCGCGACTGATTGATATCGCAGATCACCAGCGCGCCGGCGTTGATGAAGGGATTTCGCGGCCGGCCAGCCTCGAACTCCAGCTGCACCAGCGAATTGAACGGTTGCCCGGAGGGCTCGTAACCCAGGCGCGACCAGATACCCTCACCGGAATGCTGGATCGCCTGGACCAGACTGAATACTTTGGAGATGCTCTGGATCGAGAACGGGGTTTGCGCATCGCCCGCCTGCCAGGTCTTGCCGCTTACACCGTAGACGGCGATACCCAATTGCCCGCGGTCGACCTCCGCCAGCGCCGGAATGTAGTTGGCCACCGCGCCCCGGCCCAGCAGGGGACGCACTTCATCGAGAATTTCTTCGAGCAGGCTTTGCATGAATCACCGCAGCAGATTGAGAGAGCGCTGGCCCAAGCCAGCAAAACCTTGAGACAGTCCAGGTCGGACAGTTCCGTCCGAAAGTACAGAGGCGATCACGCCAGATGAGCCAACCGGCAGGAAATTCACCGTGACCAGACCTGAAAAACGCCTGTTGGTTCTTTATACCGGCGGGACCATCGGCATGCAGATGAGCGACCAAGGGCTGACGCCCTCAAGCGGTTTCGAAGCACGTTTGCGCGACCGGCAAGCCACGGACGCCCAAGTTTGGCCAGATTGGTATTTCCGCGAGTTGCTGCCGCCCATCGACAGCGCGTCCATGACCCAGCACAACTGGCTGGTGATGGCCGCCACCATTGCCGAGGAAGTGGACGCCGGCCGCTGCGACGGCGTACTGCTGCTGCACGGCACCGACACGCTTGCCTACAGCGCCGCCGCCCTGAGCTTTCTGCTGCTCGGCTTGCCCGTGCCAGTGGTGCTGACAGGCTCGATGCTGCCAGCCGGCACACCGGACAGCGACGCCTGGGCGAACCTGTTCGGCGCGATACAGGCGCTGCGCGACGGCATCCGGCCCGGTGTGCAGGTCTATTTTCACGGCAAGCTGATGCACGGCGCGCGACTCACCAAGCTGAGCGCCACCGAGTTCGATGCCTTCGCCGTACTGCCACGCCCGCGCATGGATCAAGGCGCATCGGGTGTCGAATCGGCGCTGGATTACCGTCAGCCGCGCCAGCCGGTCAACCTGGCCGTGCTGCCGCTGTATCCGGGCATCCAGGCCGCGCAGGTGCGCGCGGTACTCGCAAGTGACGTGCAGGGCCTAGTGCTCGAATGCTACGGCAGCGGCACGGGGCCTTCGGATGATGAGGAGCTGCTGACCGCATTGAAGGAAGCCCATGCGCGTGGCGTGGTGCTCGCGGCGATCAGCCAGTGCCCGCAGGGTCACGTCGAGTTCGGCATCTACGCGGCCGGCAGCAAGCTGGCCGCCAGCGGTCTGGTTTCCGGCGGCGGGATGACTCGCGAAGCAGCGCTGGGCAAGCTGTTTGCGTTGCTCGGCGCCGGGCTGTCGCAAGCGGAGGTCGAACACTGGTTCGCGCTCGATCTCTGCGGCGAGCGCGCCGACTAGAGTCTGTTACCGCTCCGTCGCGGCGCGACGGAGCCGGCCTTCCGGCTGGCGGGAGGGTTTAAAGAGCCCGTAGGGCCGAACTTGTTCGGCTTTCACAATCTGCGGCCGAATGAATTCGGCCCTACGGACTGGAGCGATCCACTTACCAGCCGGCGCAGCTCGTCGAGGTCCAGCGGCTTGCCCAGCCATCCCTGGCAATCGATACCACCCGCCTCTTCAATGGCCGCACTGAGCACGATAACCGGCAATTCCCGTGTGGCTGGGGCCTTGCGCAGCAGCATCAGCAGCTCATCTCCCGTCAGTTCGGGAAGATTTAGGTCCAGCAACAGCAGGTCTGGTGGATCGCTCAGCACCTGCTCCAACGCCGTCCGACCATTGCTAACTACGCTGACCTCACCGAGGTCTTCCAGCGCCTTGCGCACCAACAGTTGGCTGGCCGGATCGTCTTCGACATAGACGATCCGCGGCCGCTCATGAGTCGGCAAACTTGGCGGCGGCTCGATGATCGGCAGTGCAATCCAGAACAGGCTACCGGTACCCAACTCGCTCTTCACACCGATGCTGCCGCCCATCAACTTGGCGTATTCCAGGCACAGGGACAGCCCGATACCGGCGCCCTGAATGTTCGAGTTCTCGCGGCCCAGGCGCTGGAACGGCTCGAACATCCGCGCCTGCAGCGCCTCGTCAATTCCGAGACCCGTATCTTCGACCAACAGGCGCACCTGGCCAGCCACCGTTTCGATGCTGAGCAGAATCTGCCCGGACGGCCTGTTGTATTTGATCGCGTTGGACAGCAGGTTGAGCACTACCTGACGCAGACGCCGCGGTTCGGCCAGCACCTCGATGGGCCCCGCCGGCAGATCGAACGCCAACTGCAAACCGTGGCGCTTGACGTCGAGCGCCACTAGCTCGGCGCATTCGCGCATCAGTGCGGTGACCTCGACCCGTTCGAGCGCCAGTCGCGGGCGCTCGGCCTGAAGGCTCGACCAATCGAGAATGTCGCCGAGCAGCTGGTTCAGATGGCGGCTGGCCAGCAGGATTTCATCGAGGTAGTCGGCCGCCTCCGGACTGGTTTCGGGCGAGCAGTCCATGCGCATCAGCTGCGCGAAGCCGAGGATCGCGTTCAGCGGCGTACGCAGTTCGTGGCTGATGCTGGAAATCAGATGGGTCTTGGCTTCGTTGGCCGCCTGGGCCTGCTGCGTAGCGTGGCGCAGATCTTCCTCGACGCGCTTGAGCGCATCGATGTCGACATGGGTGCCGGCCAGCAGCGTGGCTTCACCGGTCTGCGGGTCGCGCTCGAGCACCCTGCCGCGACTCAACAACCAGTGATACTCGCCGAGCGCGTCGGCAAGGCGGAACTCACATTCGTAGTGCAGTGCGTGCCCCATGAGCATGCGCGCCATCTCGGCACGCACGCGGGGCACGTCGCGCGGATGGATGCGTTGCAGAAACTGCGCTTGGCTGAGCTGCGACGAAGGGAGCCCGAAGCGGGCCGGCAGACGCCCGCGAACGTGCAGCGTGCCGTTGCGCGTATCGCTTTCCCAGAGGCTCTCGGTCGCGCTTTCGAGCACCAATTCGAGGCGTTCCTGCGCCTGCGAGCGCTGCGCCTCGCTGAGCTCCAGCTGACCACCGATGGCATGGGTATGCTGCGCCAGATCGTCGAGTTCGCGAATGTCGGAGGCGACCGGCTGCGAACGCCACTGACGTTGCCCGATCTGCCCCATCATCTGCGAAATGCTGGCGATAGGCGCTAGCAGCGACTGGCTGAGTTGCCGCGCACGCAGCCACATGTAGGCGAAAAACAGCAGGTAGAACAGCAGCAGGCCAGCGATCAACAGATAGCCGATCTGCCGATAGTGACTGGCGAGCGTATTGGTCTGGCTGAACACCTCGGCCTCGTCCACCACCGTCAGCAGGTGCCAGCCGGTCTGCTCCACCGTCCCCCAGGCCACCAGCTGCTGCTGGCCATCGAGGCTCACACGCTGCACGCCATCGGGCTGTGCCGCGATGGCATGTGCCAACTGCCGGGTTTCGGGGCGGCGCCCGAGGTGGAAATCTTCAGGCTTGAATATTTCCCGGCGAATCGCTTCCTCGTAGGAATGTTCGGTCAGCTCATCGAGGCCAAACTGGTGCTCGCCGGCTTCGGGCAGCGCCATGATGTTGAGGTCGCGGCTGATCAACATCGCATAACCGCCCCAAGGCACCCGCAAGCCGGCGATCTGCTGCAGGATGCCGTTGACGGTGATATCGATGCCGGTGACCCCTTCCAGATAATCGTCGCGGTACACCGGCGCGATGGCCGACATCATCCAGCCGTGCCCGGCCGGGTCCAGATATACATCCGTCCAGACCACCCGACGCGCCGGGTTATGCCAGGAGCCGGCCAGGTAATAAAAGTTGTAGCTGGGGATATCCATGTCCGGCGGATACTGCTCCGCCGTGTTGAACCAAGGGTAGATGTGGTTGTAGCTGTCCCAGCTATTGAAATAGAGGCTGGCGATCAGTGGGTTGCCGGCGTGCAGCTCTTTCATCAGCGGATCGAGGCGGCGCAGGCGCGCCACTTTCTCCAGATCCTGCTGCTCGGGCGCGGTGGCCGCGGAATAGAAGCTTGCCGCGCCGCCGTCGTCGTGCGGGCTGTAGCGCACCCCTCGGGCGTCGAGCCGCAGCGACGGCAGCGGTTCAGTGCTTTCGTCTTCCAACGCCCGAGCGGTGAAGTTGCGGAACAGGGTGGTGGCACTCGCCACCTGCTGCAGCTGCTGGCTGATGATCCGTGCCTCGCGGGCAACCGCGGTCTGCAGTTCAGCGAGCGCGGTTTCGCGCAGATGTTCTGTCTGCGCGTCCCGGATCGCATTGTTGGTCAGCAAGTAGGCGGCGATCAGCACCACTTCGACCAGTACTAGCGGAATCAACGCACTCCTGACGAAGGCGCGCCAGATCCATTGACGTATCCCGATGGGCGTTTTCAATGACACGACACGGCTCCAGCGTTCCCCTCAAGCGCCTGGCTGGTCATGGTGGTCGCCTTCAAGTAAAGGGTTAGCACTAACAGCCCGGACACGGCTTGCGCCGATGGCTACGATTCAGCGATTCGCCAGTTCGATGAGCGCGGCACGCCACGTCACAGCGCGCGGCAACGCCAGAAAGGATGGATTGAGATAGCTCTCCCGCGCTTCGTAAGTCAGCGTCGCGCCCGTGACATCCAGCACCTCTCCGCCCGCGCCCTCGAGCACACCCTGAGCAGCGGCGGTGTCCCACTGCGAGGTCGGTGCCAGGCGCGGATAACAATCCGCAGCGCCTTCGGCCAGCAGGCACAGCTTCAGCGAGCTGCCGACATTGGCCAGCACCAGCTCCCCGAAGCGCTGGCGCAACCCGTCAAGCAAATGCTCCTGCGCCGGGCTCGAATGACGGCGGCTGGCGACCACCGTGAAACTCTCGGCCGGCTCGTGGCGCACCTGCAACGGCTGCGCCGCGCCGTCGGCTTCAGCGCGCCAGGCACCGTACTCGGCACCGCCGTAATAACAGCGGCCATTGGCCGGAATGCCCACCACGCCGAACAGCACCTCCCCCTGTTCTATCAGCGCCACGTTGACGGTGAACTCCTCGTTGCCGGCGATGAATTCCTTGGTGCCGTCCAGTGGATCGACCAACCACCAGCGCGTCCAACCCGCCCGTTCGGCCAGGCTCAAGTTGCAATCCTCTTCCGAAAGCACCGGGATGTCGGGATCCAATGCGCGCAGGCCGTCGGCCAGCAGATGATGAGCGGCCATGTCGGCCGCGGTAACCGGCGAGGCATCAGCCTTTTCATGGACCTGCACGCCGCTGCGCCAATGCGGCAGGATGGCTTGGCCCGCGGCGCGTACCAGATCGATAACCGGTGCTAGATACGGATGGCTCATTGGTCGAACTCCCCACGCTGGCTCAAAAGATCACGCGCCAGATACAGCGCCGCCAACGCACGGCCTTCACTGAATTGCGGATTCTGGATCAGGCTCGACAGCTCACGCAGGTCGATCCGATCGACGCGCATCGGCTCCGGTTCGTCGCCTGGCAGTTGTTCGGGATAGAGATCGCGGGCCAGCACCACCTGGATTTTTTGGCTCATGTAACCGGGCGAGAGCGAGAGCTCGGTCAGCCATTCGAGCGTGCGCGCTCCAAAGCCGGCTTCCTCCTTGAGTTCGCGGTTGGCGGCGTCCAGCACATCTTCACCCGGCTCGATCAGCCCCTTGGGCAGAGACAGCTCATAGGTGTCGGTGCCACCGCAGTACTCTTCGACCAACAGCGCCTTGCCGTCGTCTTCCAGCGCGACGATCATCACCGCACCATAACCGGCGCCCTTGCCGACCAGTCGTTCGTAGGTGCGCTCGACGCCGTTGGAAAACCGCAACTGCAGCTCCTCGACACGGAACAGACGGCTGGTAGCGACGATCTCACGGGCAAGCACTGTAGGTTTCTGGCGCATGGGAGGATCCTTTGAAACGCGAACCGCAATCATAACAGGCAGTGTGGAAACTACTGCGCTCGGTTATGCGGCCTGTAACCCGGCTTTCCGTGCCGACCACTTTGCATCGAACCGACCGCTGTCGCACCATTGCGCCAATTGCCGAAAAGAGCCCGCCATGATCGCTTCGCTGCCCTGGTCTGAAATCGACACCGTCCTGCTGGACATGGACGGTACCCTGCTGGATTTGCACTTCGATAACCACTTCTGGCTCGAATTCCTGCCCCAACGTTACGCCCAGCTGCACGGCATTAGTCAGGCCATGGCCGAACTGGAACTGGCGCCGTTGTTCAATGAGCACGAGGGCAAGCTCACCTGGTACTGCCTGGACTTCTGGACCCGCGAGCTGAACCTGCCGATACGCGAAATGAAGCGCGAGATCGCCGACTTGATCGCCCTGCGTCCGGCCGCGGACGAATTTCTCGCGGCCCTGCGCGATGCCGGCAAGCGGGTGGTGCTAATCACCAATGCGCACCGCGACTCCCTGTCGCTGAAGCTCGAACGCATCGAGCTGGCGCCCTGGTTCGACCGGCTGATCAGCTCCCACGACTATGGCTTTCCCAAGGAGCAGGCCCAGTTCTGGGATGCGCTGAAAGCGGATCTGGATTTCGATCCAGCCACTTCGCTGTTCATCGACGACAGCCTGCCGGTATTGCGCAGCGCCCGCGACTACGGCGTCGCTCATCTGCTGGCCATCCGTGAGCCGGACAGCCGGCGCGGGCAGAAAGACACCGAAGAATTCACCGCCGTCGATGACTATCTGGAGCTGATTCGCAGCCTGCAGGGTTATGCGGACTGAACGCGTGCGCGCCGCCGGCCTTTTCTTCCACGGCGCGTGTCAGGGAGATGCCGAGGACGGCGGCGCCTTCGGTAACTATGCTGTGGGTGCCAGACCACGCCGCCTACCTGTAATGAAAGATGCCGAATGGCCCGCCGCACATCCGATGGGAGACCCATGCCAATAGATCCTGGAGCCTGGCCGGCCGGTAACAGCGAAATGAGCAGGCGCATCCGCAACCACGACTGGAGCGCAACGCCGCTGGGCCCGATCGATAACTGGCCGGCCTCGCTGCGCGTTCTGCTCGACACCTTGCTCGAAGCGCCATTGCCCATGTGCGTGCTCTGGGGTGACAGCGACGTGCAGCTATACAACGACGCGCATGCGGCGCTGATTGGCGGTTGCCATCCGGCCGCGCTCGGAGCGCCGGTCGCTTCAACCTGGGCTGAAATATGGCCAGCACTGATCGACACGTGCAACGGCGGCGACCGCAGCCAGGCGTGCCTGCTGCGCAACTACCGGTTGCCGGAAGGAGTCGCGCAACGTGGCGTCTGGGTCGATCTGGCCCTCAGCCCTGTCCGCGATGGGCGGCAAGTTGCCGGTCGTCTGCTTTGCCTGCGCCACAGCGAGGAGGAAACGCTGCGCCGCAGCGAAGCGGAAATCATGACGATCACCGACGCGTTGCCGGTGCTCATCGGCTACGTCGACCAGGACGAGCGCTATCGCTACAACAACCGCCACTACCAGAACTGGTTCGGCCAATCGCCCGAGTGGCTGTACGGCAAGCGCTTGATCGAAGTCGTCGGCGAACGCGCCTACAACGAGCGGCGCGAGCAGATCAGTGCCGCGCTGGCCGGCGAACCGGTGGTCTTCGAGGCTTACATGCCACACCAGGACGGCAGGCCACGCCAGGCGCTGATGCATTACCTGCCACGCCGCGATGCCGAAGGGCAGGTGCAGGGCTTCTTCGTCCTCTGCCAGGACGTTACCGAGCGCTGGCAGGCGGAACAGGCGCTACGCGAGCTCAACGAAACCCTGGAAAGCCGCGTGCAGGAGCGCACCGCTGCACTGGCCGAAGTCTACGAGCGGCTGCTCAAGGAAATGGCCAGCCGCGAACAGGCACAGGAAGCCCTGCGCCAGGCGCAGAAGATGGAAGCGGTCGGCCAGCTCACCGGCGGCATCGCCCACGACTTCAACAACATGCTCACCGGCATCATCGGCGGGCTGGACCTGATCCAGCGTTACAACCAGACTGGCCGTCACGCCGAAACCCAGCGCTTCATCGATGCCGCGGTCACCTCGGCCAACCGCGCCGCGGCCCTCACTCATCGCCTGCTCGCGTTTGCCCGGCGTCAACCGCTGAACCTCAAGCGCGTCGACCTGAATGCAATGGTCGAATCGATGCGCGACCTGATGGTGCGCACCCTGGGCGGTCATATTCTGGTCGATGCACAGTTGCAACCGGACCTGTGGGCCGCCAACAGCGACGAGAACCAACTGGAGAGCGCCCTGCTCAATCTGGTCATCAACGCCCGCGATGCGATGCCCGACGGAGGCAGCCTGTATATCGCCACCGCTAACGTGCAGTTGTCGAGCCAATCGGAAGTGGGTGAACTGGCTCCGGGCCGCTACGTCACCCTCAGCGTGATCGACAGCGGCTGCGGCATGACGCCCAAGGTGTTGGCCGCCGCGTTCGAACCGTTCTTCACCACCAAACCGATCGGCCAAGGCACCGGCCTCGGGCTGTCGATGATCTACGGCTTCGCCCGTCAGGCCGGCGGTCACGTGCAGATCCGCAGCGAGCCCGGTAATGGCACCGAGGTCACGCTGTATCTTCCCGCGCACCACGCGCTGCCGATGCCAACGACGATCAGCAGCCCGAAGGAGCAGCCACCGCAGGCGCTGCAAGGCGAAACCGTGCTGGTGGTCGAAGATGATCCGGCCGTGCGTCAACTGGTGCTGGATGTGTTGGGCATGCTCGGCTACCGCGCGCTGGAGGCCGCTGAGGCCAACGCCGCCATTGAATTTCTGGAAAGCGGCGAACGCATCGATTTGCTGGTTTCGGACGTCGGTCTGCCGGGAATGAATGGCCGGCAATTGGCAGACATCGCCCGCCAGCATCGCCCCGGCCTGAGCGTACTATTCATGACCGGCTATGCCGAGCAGGCGGCCAGCAGCGGCTTTCTCGAAGCGGGCATGGACATGATCAGCAAGCCGTTCCAGATCGACCATCTGGCAGCACGGGTTCGCGGCATGCTGGCATACGGCGGATAGCGGTCATCATGCCTCGGGCGCAGCACGCATTGAAAATCCGCCCGAGGCCCTTCACAGTCGACCGGTCGGCACACACCTGCAGTCAATATCGAGCCTGCCATGAGCACTCCACGCCACCTCAACATCGCCTCGGATAGCAACACGCCAACCGAGGCCAGCCAGCGCTATTACTTTCAGGCGCTCGGAGAGACCCAGCGCGAACCTGTGGATCTGGCCGAAGAGTGTGCCCTGGCGATCGCCTATAACGGCATCAGCCAGGCGGTGATGATGGTCTCGCCGGCCGACCTCGAGGATTTCGTGGTGGGCTTCAGCCTTGGCAGCGGTATCGTCGAGGATGTCAGCGAGATCTACGACATTCATATCAGCGGCGCCGGCAGCGGTCGCCAGGCCGATGTCGAGATCGCCAGTCGCGCCTTCTGGAAACTCAAGGAGCAGCGCAGACAGCTGCCCGGCAACGCCAGTTGCGGATTATGCGGCGTCGAAGCCCTGGAGCAGGCGCTGCCACACCTACCGGTGATGCCGGTCGCGCCCCTGCCGCCGGCCCATTGGCTGCATGACTTGCGTCAGCGCATCGCCGAATTTCAGCCATTGGCTCAGACCTGCGGCGCGGTGCACGCCGCTCTGTTCATCGACGCGCAGGGCGAAATCCGCCTGGGTCGCGAAGACATCGGCCGGCACAACGCGCTGGACAAGCTGATCGGCGCATTGAGCCGCATGAAACAGAACGTCTCCGGGGGTGTTGCCGTGGTCACTAGCCGCTGTAGCCTCGAGCTGATTCATAAGGTGCAGCGTGCGGGCATCCCCACGCTGGTCAGCTTTTCCTCGCCAACCGGCCTGGCGGCACAATGGGCGCAGCGCCACAACCTTAACCTCATCCACATTCCACATCGCAGCCCACCGCGGGTATTCAGCCCACTCCAGGCAAACGCCCAGACATAGCCGTTCGCGCGCATGGGGCGATCCATCGCTCCTTCTGAGAAGCTGCTGCATGACGCAGGCACAGAAAAAGCGCCTGGAGGCGCTGCCGAAGCGATTTATGACCGTTTCGCTTGTTGGGAGTTCCGCCTACAAAATCAAATACTTATAAAAATAGACAAGCATCACACCTTTCATCGGTGACTGCTTGCGGAGGGCGGGGCTGGGACGTGAGGATCGCGACGCCATTCATTGAGAGGTTCACCATGAAGTATTCCTCGATTCTGCTCTTGTCCGCGAGCCTGCTTAGCAGCGCGGCCTATGCGGGTAGCAACACCGAAGCCGCTGTTGGTGGCGCCCTGGGTGGAGCGCTGGGTTCGGTGGTCGGCGAGCACCTCGGTGGCTCGACAGGCGCCGCTATCGGCGCTGGCGTGGGCGGCGCGGCAGGCGGCATGGTCGGTGCTGACAAACGCAGCCGTACCGAAGCGGCCATAGGCGGTGGCCTGGGTGCCGCAGGTGGCAATGTCATCGGTCAACGCGTCGGTGGCAGCACGGGCGGACTCATCGGTGCGGCCGTTGGTGGTGGTGCTGGCGGTGCGGTCGGCAATGCCTACGGCGATGATGATGACGACTATCGAAGTGATCGCCGCTACCGTGACGACCGCCGATATCGTAGCCATCCGGGTAAAGCCAAAGGGCATTACAAGCACAAACATAAACACAAGCATCACGACTAATCGCATCAGTCGGAAGTTGTATCGTCGAAGTTATTCGACCCCAGTACAGCGATCCGAGGCCGAACAGGCTCGGCCCTACAGTAACCGCAGAGATTGCCGTAGGGCCAAATTATTCGGCCACCACCAACAGCGCTTCCAGTGCCTGGCGCAAGCCATTCGGGATTGGCGTCGGCCGATTGCTGGCGCGGTCCACGAATACATGGACGAAGCGCCCTGCCGCACAGGCCGGTGCCTCCCCTGCCTTGAAGATCGCCAACTCATACTGCACCGAACTGTTGCCGAGCTTGCTGACCCGCAAGCCAACTTCCAGAGCATCGGGAAAAGCAATGGATGCAAAGTAATCACAGGATGAGCTGACCACGAAACCCACTACCTCGCCTTCGTGGATGTCCAACCCGCCTCGCTCGATCAGGTAAGCGTTCACCGCGCTGTCGAAATAGCTGTAGTAAACGACGTTATTTACGTGACCGTAGATATCGTTGTCGTGCCAGCGCGTGGTGATCGGCTGGAAGTGGTGGTAGTCGTCGCGCAGGTGCTGCGGTTGTTCGGCCATTCGGCATTCCTTGAAGGCAAGTCGACGCGGCGCGGTAAGCGCGGTGCGCCATTAAGATCAGTAGGCGGCTCGGTAGATAGCCAGCGCATCGGCTTCGGTGATTTCGCGCGGGTTGTTCACCAGCAATCGCTGCTGGAGCATCGCCTCCTTCGCCAGTTGCGGCAGCATGTCTTCCGGCACGCCAGCGTCGCGCAGACGGGTCGGCAGACCCATGCGCCCACTCAGCTCACCGAGCTCCTCGATCAGTTGCTCGGCGAAGGTTGCCGGATCATCGCTGCGCAGCCGTTCACCCAGCACGATGGGCGCCAGCTCGCCGTAATGGGTAGTCGCCGCGTTGACGTTGAAGCGCAGCACGTGCGGTAGCACCAGCGCGTTGGACAGACCGTGGGGAATATGGAAGTTGCCGCCCAGGGGATAGGCCAGCGCATGCACCGCCGCCACCGGCGCGTTGGCGAAGGCCTGGCCGGCGAGGCAGGCGCCGAGCAGCATCGCCTGGCGCGCCTCGCGGTTGCTGCCGTTATGCACCGCCTCGTGCAGGTTGGCCGAAAGCAGACGCAGCGCCTCGCGGGCCAACAGGTCGGACAGCGGATTTTTCTTCAGCGCGCTGGTGTAGGCCTCGATGGCGTGCACCATGGCGTCGATGCCAGTGGCGGCGGTCACCGCTGGCGGCAGGCCGAGGGTGAGATCGGCGTCGAGCAGTGCCAGATCAGGCAGCAGCAACGGCGAAACCACGCCCATCTTGGTGGTTTCGCCGGTGGTGACGATGGCGATCTGCGTCACCTCTGAACCGGTGCCGGCGGTGGTCGGCACCTGGATCAGCGGCAGCCGCTGCCCCCTGGCGTTACCCACACCGTAGATGTCCGCCAGCGATTGCGCGCAATCCGGGTGCGCTAGCAACGCCACCAGTTTGGCTACGTCCATCGAGCTGCCGCCGCCAAAGCCGATCACCAGATCCGCCTTCGCCGACTTCGCCTGCTCCACAGCCGCCAGCACGATATTTTCCGGTGGGTCGGCCAGCACCTGGTCGTAGACGGCGACCTGCAAGCTTTCATTCTCGAAGCCTGGCAACACCTCGCCGAGCAGACCGAAACGGGTGATGCCCGGATCGGTCACCACCAGCACCGAGCGCGCCCCGCGCTCCTTGCAAAGGCCGGCCAGGCGCCGTGAAGAGCCGGGTTCGCAGATCAACTGAGCGGTTGTGGCAAAACTGAACGGATGCATCGGTGCCTCCTGATTTTTATGGTTCGGCTTCGGCGGGGACTTTAAAAGCACCCTCACCCCTGCCCTCTCCCGGAGGGCGAGGGGGTATTTCCGTGCAACGGCGAACACTGTGCGCGAATCTCACTCGGTCCAGCTCCCTCTCCCCTCCGGGGAGATGGTTGGGGTGAGGGGGG
>NZ_SJSS01000005.1:0-344824 GCF_004331835.1 Pseudomonas sp. IC_126 | reverse complement strand
AGCACCAGGCAGGCGGCCTCTCGTTTGAACTCGGGCGTAAAGGAACGACGTTGCTTGGTCATCAGACACCTCTCTATGGCGAGCATTCTCGCCCTAAATGGGTGTCCGGAATCAGTAGACCACTACACACCGTCCAACCTAAAACCAACCATTGACCTAGCCGGAGGTGCAAGTTGGAGCTTCGTCATCTTCGCTGTTTTGTGGCCGTCGCCGAGGAGCTGCATTTCGCACGGGCTGCCGAACGTTTGCATATGGAGCAATCACCCTTGTCGCGGACCATCAAGGACCTGGAGTACCGCTTGGGTGTGCAGCTGTTCGAGCGCACAACACGCCGAACTCGTCTCACCTGGGCCGGCACGGTCCTGTTGCAGGAAGCCCGGCGTGTCATTGCAGTCGTAGAACAGGCCAAAGCGAGCGTGAAAGGCGCCGCCTCGGGTTACCGAGGTCAGTTACGCATTGCCCTGTCCGACGGCGTCCCGCAATCGCGGCTGGCGTCGCTGCTCGCGCTGTGCCGGGAGGAAGACCCCGACATCGAAATTTTCCTGCGTGAAGTACCGTCTGCGATGCAGACCAGAGGCCTGCTGGACGATCTGTTCGATGTAGGTCTGTCGCAAACCACATACCAGGCTGACGGGCTGCTGGCCGTGCCCATATGGCATGACCCGCTTGTCGTTACCCTGCCAGCACGCCACCAATTGCTCGCCCACCGGGAGATTCCGCTGGAGGAACTCGCCGGGCACCCATTGGTGCTCTGCGAGCCTCAAGTCTGCGAAGGGTTCTGGCAGCAGCTACAGCTCGTACTGCGGCCTATTGCGTCCAGACTGACCATCGCGGAGCGTGTCCCAACCCTCGATCTGATGATCGCGTTGGTAGCCGCCGGTTACGGTCTGGGGTTCTCCAGCCTGCCGCGAATTTCAGAGCTCAACAATCTGGACATCGCCACCCGTCCCCTGGCGGGCCAGAGCAAGCTGACCACCTACTTGGTCCGCCGCAATAGCGAGCCGTCAGCACCATTGGATCGTTTTATCGACCGAGTGGCACGGGTTGCCTGCGGTATGGATGATCATTCCGGCCACCAACCGACAGGCTTGCGCACTCTGGACGCATAAGTACGGACCTGAGCCACGAGTCCAGTGGGCACTCGCTAGGATTGATGCAGCTACAACCTCAAGCTCCGCTGGTGCTTTCCGCAACGGCGGGGCTTCAAGTGCTCTGAGCGCTCAGCGTAGAAACCTGCGTGGATCTAGAGCGGTTTGCCTCACGTTTGAATCCGCGGTCCCCCGCCATGAAGGCCTCCAACATGTACGGGATGAGGGTTACCACGTCGACCGGCTCGCCATACGACTCCACGTGCATCGAGGCGTAACGGTCAAGATCGGCCTTAAGGCCTGCTGGGCAGAGAAAGGTTAGTTTGGTGCTCTCAGTCTTGGGCAGCGGCCCCAGTCTAAGCTTGCGCGTCGCGCTCATCGTGATCCTCCACTATTAAAGAACAAGGGTTGGTAAGGTCGCAGCACTAAGTCCCGGTTAACGATCATGCGCACCGGCAAGCCTGGTCGTTCGGTCAATGTCGGCTGGATGTTCATATTACGCCGGGTCATCTCCTGGCCCACCTGATTGACGCTGTCTTGAAGGCCATCGCGACCGGCGATGATGACGCGGTCTCCGTCCTGTCGGTTTTCCGGTGCTGCCAGCTCGGCGCCGATACCCAGCAGCGTGGTCAACGCAGCGCCTGCGAAGACGCGATTCCAATGCCAGTCGATCCCATCCTCCAGGCCGGCGTAGCCGGCCTGGTCGGTGCCGATCAAACTATCCAGCGTCAGCGAACTTGTGTCCGGCAGGATGATGCGATTCCACACCACCTGCACGCGGCTCTGCCCGTAGCTGACCTGGCTGTTGTAGCGCCCAAGTATTCTCGAACCCTGCGGGATGAGTAGGTGCTTACCCGTTGCCGTGTCGTAGACCGGCTCAGTCACGGCACCGATGATGTCGCCTGGAAGATCGGACTTTATGCCGGTCACCAGCGCCCCGGCGATGACCGTGCCCGCCATAACCTGATAAGGCGATGCCGGTGGCTGCAGGTCCCCTGTGTTGAGTGTCGCCATGGTTTCCGGACGCAGGAACTGTTCCTTCTGCTGCTGTCGATTTTGCACAGCCATCGGATCGGTTGGCTGCGCCACTTCCGAGCTCGACACCGTCGCCAGCGGATCAAAGGCTGCCAGCATGGACGCTTCCGCCGTTCGCTCTGGCGAGGCGTTTGCAGTTGAAGCAGAATGCCGGCTGTCGGTTTGAAAAAACAGCGACGAGCCAGCCGCCTCATCGGCCTCTTTCAATCGAGCCAGTCGTTCGGCCTCGGCGGGATCCTGGCCGGCTGGCGTGTATATGGGTGCCGCCGGCCGCTGGGACTTCAAGATGGCTGGCCCGAGGTCGCCCGGAAGCGGAGGCCCCAATTCAGGAGGCTGCGCCAATGCTGTTGGCGGTAGCTGAGAGTAGTCTGCCGGCAAACTCTCGAGCCCCTCGGAGCGAGAGACGCGATCGACGTTGTAAAGCTCGGCCGGGCCGTGACGTTCGCGTCGCTCCAGCGGCCGCAGCGACCAGATGGTGGCACCCAGCACAGCGACAGCGAGTCCACCGGCAAGCGCTGCCAGGGTACGCCGGCTCAAGCGTTTGACGGGCCGTGGCTGAGCGCGCAACGCTACCGCTTCCGGCTGGACCTTATCAACCGGTGGCGCCAACCGCTCGGGATTGTCTTCTTGGCTCATGATTATCGCCCTTGCGGCAGGCCGTCGGTACGCTCGATACGCACCACGTCGCCCTTGTCTGCCCCCAGGCGCAGTTCAGCTGCACCGAAAAGCCGGTCGACGATGTAGTACGGCGAGCGGAAGCGATAGTTGACCAGTTGCCCATCGCCCTGCGCGCCAATCACAAACATGGGCGGCAGTTCACCCTGAGCGATGCCGGTAGGGAACTGGATGTAGACCTTTTCGCCATCATCAAAGGCCCGTAGCGGCTGCCAGGGTGGGTTGCTCCCGCTGATCGCATAGCGAAAGCGGACCCGCTCCAGTGAGAGACCGGTATCGACTGGCGCGCTCACCCGTGCGGCCCGTGCTTGGCGCTGCAGCGCCAGCATCTGATCTTTCGGGTAATCCCAGGAAACCGAGGCCATCCAGGCTTTCTCGGTAGAGGTCAGTTCGATTAAGTAGGTCCGCCGGCTGGTTGTAATCACCAGGTTGGTTTTCAGGTTCGAGCGTATTGGCTTGACCAACACACTGACGCGCAACGCGTCGCCTGCACCGCTGGACGTATCGCCGACGATCCAGCGCACGGTATCGCCGGCGGCCACCGTCACCAACTCCTCTCCTTCCTGCAGCCCGATCACCGTGACTCGCCCCGGCGCGGCATATACCTGATATAGCGCCCCTTCGCTGTAGGGCCAGACTTGTATGGCATCAATGTACCCCTCGCGAGTAGGCGGCATTCGGGCCTCGCGGTTCGCTTGGGTGACGCGTCGCTTTTCATCGACCGGGTCCGGCGAGGTCTGGTTATTGGCGACACCCGATAGAGGCTTCATTTGCGCAGGCATCGGCAACACTTTCGGCACCTCGACGACTGCGATGGGCTTCGGCGGCTCGGGCAGCGGTTGCGCCTGCACGGGCTCGTCGAGCGAGATGCGCGGCGCCGGCTTGCCTTGGGTCGCACAACCGGCCAACGCCAGTACGATGGCCGACAGCGTAACCGCGGGGCAGAACAGGTTCATGGCTTTGCTCCTTCAGACGCATCCAGTTCGCGGCTCCAAGACAGCCCGTTGACGTAAATACCCAGCGGGTTTTTGCGCAGACGTTGTTCGGTGCGCGGGGTCTGCTGAACAATGGAAATCACTGCGTTCCAGCGTTCGGTGCCGGCGGACCCACCGTTGACGAAGCGCTGCTCGGTCCAGCGCACGTTGAATGAAGCATCGCTGGCCCGCACTACGCTGATCACCTGCACCGTGACAGACTCCTTGCCGACGAGGGCAAACGGATCCTTGTTGCGTGCGTAGTCGTTGAGCACGGCGGCACCGCGATCAGTGGTGTAGTTGTATGCGTCTAGCCAGTTCTGCCGAACGACAATCGGGTCAATCGACAGTGAGCGCACCAGGGTGACGAAGCGCGCCAGGTGGTAGGCCACCTGGGCATCGGATGGCCGGTAGGGCGTGGCGGCCTCGCCGACCGTCCGCACCTCGCCGCTGGTAGCGACCTCCACCACATAGGGCGTGACGATGGACTGTGCCGAGCGCCAGACCAAACCACACGCCATCAGCAGGGCAAGCGATAGGCAACCAAAGGCCATGAGGCGCCAGTTTTTCGCCTGTACGCGCGCCGAGCCAATGCGCTCATCCCAAGCCTGCCCAGCGGCTTGATATGGCGTAGCAGGTTGCGGCGTCTCGGCGTAGCGCACACGTGGTCGTTTGAAGCGCATGACTCCCCCTTATCCATCTGCATCGCGCAGGTTCGGCCCACCGCCGGAGCCACCGCCGTCACCGCCGCGTAACGTGTGCGCAACGGTGGCAGCGGCATGGCTGATTTGCTGACGCTGCTGCAGGCGCCTGGCCCAGGCAGGTTGCGCCTTGGTATTGGTGAAGGCGTTTGCGGTGTTGCTCGGTGCAGCCGCGTGACCTGCGGCTGATCCTCCGCCTGCTGTTGCAAACTGGCCTTCAAGCGAGCGCGCGCCTGCTGCGAGTTTTGCGCCGGACGCCATACGCGCCCCGGCGGCAACTGCGGTGCCTACACCGGTCGCTGCGGCGCCGACGCCCGCCGCCAGCCCGGCTGTGCCAAGGGCAGCGCCGGCCATGGCCCCAGCGCCTAATTGTGGTCCTCCGGAGATCAACCCGGTCGCGATGCCAGGGCCGAAAATTCCCAGAGCGAGTAACGCCAGTGACGCCAGTACTACGACCAGCGCGTGATCAATGGAAGGGTCATCGGGATGTAACTGGAACTCAGCGAACAGACCTGTGCCGATGCCGACGATTACGGCCAGCACCAGGACCTTGACGCCCGAGGACACCACATTGCCGAGCACCTTCTCCGCGAGAAACGCCGTCTTGTTCCACAGCGCGAACGGCACCAGCACGAACCCGGCAAGCGTGGTCAGCTTGAACTCGATCAGAGTAATGAACAGCTGCACGGCCAAGGTGAAGAAACAGACAATGACCACTAGGTAGGCCAGAAACAGGATAACGATGGGTTCGAGGTTGACGAACACTTCGGGGAAGCCGGTCAGTTTGCCGATCTGCTCGAGGATCGGCGCACCGGCATCGATACCCGCCTTCGCCAACTGCCCTGGCTGGAGAAAGGTCTCCATGTTGAGCGAGCCGGTTGCCGTCAGACCCAGCCCGGCAAAGGAGTTAAAGACGATGCCAGCCAGCCGGTTGAAGTTGCCAATGATGTAGGCGAAGGCACCGATGTAGAGCACCTTGCGGATCAGCTTCGCCATGACATCCTCGCCCTGGCCTGAGGCATGACCGAGCGCCCAGTACAGGCCGGCGATCGTCATGTCGATGGCCACTAGCGTGGCGGTCAGGTAGGCAACTTCTCCTTGCAGCAGCCCGAACCCCGAGTCGATGTAGCGGGAAAACGTATCGAGGAACCGGTCAATGACCGTGACGTCATTCATGGGCAACCCCCTGACGCGCAAGCGGCCTACGGCTCTCATCGAGATAAGCCTCAACGGGCCCATCGAATGTCGGCGGAATCGCGGGCAGTTGCCTTAGGGTTCCGAATTCGTCGGAGCCACCCTTACCGCTGAAAAAGCGGTGTCGATACACCTCGGCTGTAGCCATACTCGGCCCGCCGCCGACAGCGATGTGCAGTGCGTGCTGCGTCTCGCGCCGAATTGGATCGCCTCCCAGCCCATCCCAGTATTGGTCGCAGGCGACCAACACTCCGGTCCACAACACCAAAACATAGCGCATGGCCATCTCCGTCAGTTCCCGTAAAAACGGACGGGAAAGGGTGTATACGGCGTGCCGTCGCCCAAGAACCGGCGGCGGATTTCGCGGGCACGCTCGGTGGCTGCCGCCTGCCGAGCAAGCTCCAAAGAGGCGGCACGGTCCTGGGTAAGCTGAAGCTGCTGTGCCTGGATGGACTGTTTTGCCTGCAGCGCCAGCAGTTGGTTGGTGGCCTGCATGGCCTGCAGCGCGCCGTTGGCCGACTGGCTCTGCCCCACCAGATTGGCTAAATCCCTCTCGTCGTCGGCGAGGTTGCCCGATACCTGGGCCTGTAACCGCATGGCGGTGTGCAGCCCATCGAGCGCGTACGTCCAATGTTCATGCGCGTCCCGGTACATCTGATCACCGCTGATGGTGGTCGCGTACTCTTCCGGATACAGCCGGGCAAATTCGCTGTCGAGGTTCTGCACGTCGTAGGCCAACCCTCGTGCCTCTGCGATCAGCTGCTCGCTTTTCGCCAGTGACGCATGCAGACGGCTGAGGACGTTGTAATCGAGACTCGCCAGGTTGCGTGCCTGATTGACCAGCATTTGCGATTCGTTCTGCAGCTGCTCGACCTGGTTATTGATCTGCTCCAGCGTGCGAACCGCTGTCAGCGTGTTCTGCACCAGGTTGGTGGGGTCGATGACCGTCATGGCTGAAATTGGCTGCACTGTCAGCAACGACCATGCAACAGCGAGGGACCAGAAATGCACGCCTTTGCTCATCAAGCGTCCTCCTCCGGTTCTGTAGAAACAGCCGGCGGAGGTGCAGATGGCAGCAAGTCAGCCGCCCAGCCGAGGCCACGATGACGCAGCCAGGCGCCGACGAACCCTGGCAGGCTGGCGTCGCGAAGCATCTGATCGATTGCTTGCTGGTCCTGTGGCGACGAGGCGCCGGCAAACGCAAGCGCAACCGGCCCAAGATCGAGGTCGAACAGGCGATTGCCTGCACGGGACTGGTAGTAGTAATCGCGCTTGGGCTGAGCATTAGCGACGATCTCGATCTGCCGTGCATTTAGGCCGAAGCCTTCATAGATGCTGCGAATCTGTGGCTCGGTTGCCTGCGAATTGGGCAGAAAAATGCGGCTCGCACAGCTCTCGATGATCGCCGGGGCGATGCTTGAATCCTTGATGTCGGCCAGAGACTGGGTGGCGAAAATGACGCTGACATTCTTCTTGCGCAGGGTCTTGAGCCACTGGCGGATGCGCGCGGAGAAGATCGGGTCGTCGAGGAACAGCCAGGACTCATCGAGGATCAGCAGCGTCGGCGCGCCATCGAAGCGCTCCTCCAGACGCGCGAACAGGTAGCCCAGCACGGCCAGAACCGCGGCCTTGCTAGGCATCAGTTCCTCCATTTCGAAGCACTGCACATCGGCCGTACTTAGGTAGTCGAGGTCGGAATCGAGCAGCTTGCCGTGCGCGCCACCGAGCACATAAGGCACCAACGCCTGGCGTAGCGTGTTTGACTGCAGTAGCAGCGACAGACCGGTGAGAGTGCGCTGTTCGACAGGAGCCCCCGCGAGGCTGCCGAGTGCCGACCAGATAGCCACCTTTTCATCGGGGCCTATGGCCACTCCTTCTTGCAGCAGACGCCCTTCGACCCACTCAGCGGCCCGACTACGACTGCCCTCCTCGTTGATACGTGCGAGCGGTTGGAAGGCAATCGCGCCATTACCGCCCAGGTCGTAGTGTTCGCCGCCCAGACCCAGCACGGTCGCTCGCATCGAGCGCCCCATGTCGAAGGCAAAAATCCGTGAATCCTTGTAGCGACGGAACTGCATCGCCAGTGTGGCGAGTAAAACCGACTTGCCCATGCCGGTCGGACCGACGACCAGCGTGTGACCGACATCACCCACGTGAGTGACCAGCCTGAATGGCGTCGCACCCTCGGTACGGGTCACGATCAGGGGTGGCCCGTCGAGGTGGGCGTTGCGCTCCGGTCCGGCCCATACGGCGGACAACGGCATCAGGTGCGCGAGGTTCAACGTCGACACAACCGGCTGACGCACGTTGGCGTAGGCGTTGCCCGGGATGGACGAAAGCCACGCTTCCACTGAGTTGAGGCTTTCTGCAATGGTGACGAAGCCTCGTCCCTGGATGACGCGCTCCACCCTGCGAAGCTTCTCGTCGGCCAGGTCGGCGTCTGCATCGAGCACCGTCACGGTGGAAGTCAGGTAGCCAAAGGCAACCTGATCACTGCCCAACGCCTGGAGGGCAGCGTCCGCATCTGCCGCTTTATTACTGGCGTCGGTGTTGAGCAATGGGCTCTCCTGCTGGAACAGGGTCTCGCGCAGCAGCGCCAGCACGCTCTTGCGTTTGGCAAACCATTGGCGACGCAGGCGGCCCAGCTCCCCTTCCGCCTCGTCCTTGTCGAGACAAACAAAGCGTGTACTCCAGCGATAGGCAAAGCCCAGCCGGTTGAGGTCATCGAGGATCCCCGGCCAAGTTGAGGTCGGGAACCCACGCAGCGTAGTCACACGCAGGTGCTCATCGCCCAGCATCGGCGCCAAGCCACCTAGTAATGGTACGTCCGTCAGCAGCAAGTCGAGGTGGAACGGAACCTCCGGAACCCCGACGCGATGACGCCGCGTCGAGACGGTCGTATGCAGGTAGCTCAGCGTCTCACCATCATCCAACCAGCCGATTTGCGGCATCACGCCTGCGAGTAGGTCGAAAATGCGCTCCGTCTCGGCAATGAAAGCCGTGAGACGCTCGCGCCAGTCCACACCGGCCGTCGAGGTGTTTTCATAGATCAGCTTGGCGGCGCGGGCACGCGACTCTTCTGGAGGCAGGTACTGCAGCGTGAGGTGGTAGCAGCTCTCGAAGTGGTTGCCACCTTCTTCGAACGCCGCGCGGCGCTCCTCGTCCACCAGCCACGACAACGGCTCGGGGAAGTCCGAGTGCGGATAACTTGCCGCCTGACAACGCTCGGCTTCGACGAACATCGCCCAGCCGGTGCCGAGCCGGCGCAATGCGTTGTTCAGCCGCGCCGTGGTGGAGACCAGCTCGCTCTGCGTCGCGCTATCGAGATCAGGGCCGCGAAAGCGTGCCGTGCGTTGGAACGAACCGTCCTTGTTCAGCACGACGCCGGGCGCCACCAGCCCGGCCCAGGGCAGCCAGTCGGCGAGCAGCGCTGGGCGTTGACGGTATTCGGTGAGATTTAGCATTGCAGCGCCCTCCCTTTCACACGTCCAGCAGCGGCTTGTGCTTGAGATGCCGGGCAAACACCTGCATGAACTGTGGATCGACGCGCGCGCCCCAGACCCCCAGCGAGTGGCCAATCAGCCACAGCACCAACCCCGGCAGCCAGAGCTGCAAACCCAGCCCGACGGCCGCCGCCAGCGTGCCGTTGGCAATGGCCACGGTCCGCGGCGCCCCACCCAGCAGGATCGGCTCAGTCAGTGCTCGGTGCAGCGGCACCTCGAAGCCCGGCAAGTCGACTCCGGCGCTCATACAACCGCTCCGCCAGCGAAGCTGAAAAACGTCAGGAAAAACGACGACGCGGCGAAGGCAATACTCAGGCCGAACACAATCTGGATCAGCTTGCGGAAACCACCCGAGGTGTCACCGAATGCCAGCGCGAGGCCTGTGGCGATGATGATGATCACCGCCACGATGCGCGCGACCGGTCCCTGGATCGATTCGAGAATGGATTCGAGCGGACCTTCCCAAGGCATCGAGGAGCCGGCCGCCCTCGCCGTACCGACGGTCGTCAGCATGATGGCTGCTAGCAACAGGTCGCTCTGGACAGACGCAGCCAGGCGACGCAAGTGCGTGAGGCCCAACCTCAGGTTGGCGACCGGGCGGGAAACAGGGGCATATGCGGCTTTCATGGCAGTTCTCCAGGCGTGGTTGAGGGTAACGAAGCAGAAGCGTTTGGGACGGCATTAGAGGCGTGCTGCGCATCCGCCAGGTGATAACCCGCGCCGTCGTAACCGACCACGCAGGCGATGCTCTCGATTCGGCGAAGCCGGCCGCGCCCGGCGATGACGATCACCACGTTGACCGCCTCGGCGATCAACGCTCGAGGCGGATTTACCGCGACCTCCAGCACCAACTGTTCCAATCGCAGCAGCGCGCCCTGAGCGGAGCTGGCATGGATGGTAGCGATGCCGCCCGGATGACCGGTGCCCCAAACCTTGACGAGGTCCAGCGCCTCCCCACCGCGCACCTCTCCCACCACCACGCGGTCGGGACGCAGCCGCATCGTCGTGCGCACCAGTTCGCGCATGGACACCACGCCTTCACGGGTGCGAAGCGGTACGTGGTCGCGGGCGGCACACTGCAGTTCGATGGTGTCTTCAAGCACCAGCACCCGATCGCCAGTGCAGGCAATCTCGGCGAGCAGTGCATTGGCCAGCGTGGTTTTACCGGTACTGGTGCCGCCGGCGATCAGGATGTTTTGCCGTTCACGCACCATCTCGCGCAGCCAGGCGGCTTGGGCTGCGGTCATCATCCCGTCTGTCACGTAACGCTCCAGTGGAATCACGCCCACGGCCCGCTTGCGTAACGCGAAGGCGGGACCATGTGCCGCGGGCGGCAAGATGCCCTCAAAGCGCTCGCCGGTTTCCGGCAGCTCGGCGCTCAGCAGCGGTTTGCCGCGATGCACCTCCACGCCGACATGCGCGGCGACCAACCGGATGATGCGCTCGCCATCCGCTTCGGAGAGCTCCGCGCCGAGCGGCGCGCGCCCTGACGACAGCCGGTCCACCCACAGCGTCCGGTCAGGGTTGAGCATGACCTCGACGACATCGGGGTCTTCAAGGGCAGCTGCGATGACCGGACCCATCGCGGTGCGAAGCATGGCGATACGCCGGTCCAGCGAGACAGCCTGGCTAGCAGCACTCATCGGCCTCGCTCCCGTGTTTCGTCCGCCGCGCTATCCAAGTGCCGTCCCTCCGGGTAGAGCTCCTCCACCACGTCGCGCACCAGACTGCGGCCACGCAAGAGGTGGCGACCGAGCTGCTCGACGAACCGCTCGAAGCGCGCCTTGCCCTGCGCTTTGGCTGCCTCTTGATGCGCCTCCGGCACGGGTGTGCTGACGGTCAGGAAGTAGCGCACAAACAAGGCCAGCGTCTCGATCTCGATGGCCTGGTCGCGTTCGAGACGCTCGAACTGCCGGGACAGGCGATCCAGTCGCTTGGCGATGGCGGCCTCGCGCTGGTCTCCGGCTTCGGGCGACAGCCAGGATGCCAACGCTGCGGCGACGATGGAGGATTTGGAAACACCCTTCTTAGCGGCGAGTTCGCCCAGTCGTCGAGCATGTTCAGGTTGAATGAACAGGTTGAGGCGGTACTGGCTCATAGCTGGATACCGTCGTCGGGGTCGAGTGCAGCCTGCCGAGCAACACGTTGCATGGCAGGATCAAACTGGCGAGGCAGAACGGGCGGCGCGTCGTCGTCATCGAGCAGAGATAGATCGTTTCCGACAGGCACCTGCTCGGGATCGTAGGTAACGGGTGCGGACAGTTCGGCCTGTCGCCGCGGACCGCCCTCATCGGCGAAGCCGAATGCTAGGCTGTCGCCACCTTCCGATGGCACAGAGGCTACGGGCGATGCCAGGTTGGTCCAGTCGTCTTCGCGCCCTGGCGGAACGTCGGCGTAACGCCCCGCCACGAGGACCGGTGGAGGCAGCACACGCTGTTTGAAGTTGGCATCGTTGTAGTAGCGCAGCTTTCGAGCCTTGATTGGTGCGACGCTGGCGACCATCACCACGGCCTCGTCCGGTGGCAGTTGCATCACCTCGCCAGGCGTCAGCAGTGGCCGGGCCGTTTCCTGACGCGAGACCATCAGATGCCCCAACCATGGCGCCAGCCGATGGCCCGCGTAGTTGCGCTGTGCACGCAGCTCCGTTGCGGTACCCAGCGTCTCGGAAATGCGCTTGGCGGTGCGCTCGTCATTGGTGGCGAAGGTCACGCGCACATGGCAGTTGTCGAGGATCGAGTGGTTCTGCCCGTAGGCCTTGTCGATCTGGTTGAGCGACTGCGAGATCAGGAAGGCGCGCAAACCGTAGCCGGCCATGAAGGCCAGCGCCGACTCGAAAAAATCCAGCCGGCCCAGCGCAGGGAACTCATCGAGCATCAGTAGCAGCGTGTGACGCCGCTGTACACCGTCGCTGCCGTCGAGCGATTCGGTGAGGCGTCGACCGATCTGGTTGAGGATCAGGCGGATCAGCGGCTTGGTGCGGCTGATGTCTGAAGGAGGCACCACCAGGTACAGCGAAACCGGGTGTTCGGCAGCAATCAGATCGGCAATTCGCCAGTCGCAGCGTGAGGTTACCTGAGCCACCGTAGGATCGCGGTACAGTCCTAGGAACGACATGGCGGTGCTCAACACACCCGAGCGTTCGTTCTCGCTCTTGTTGAGCACTTCACGGGCAGCAGACGCCACCACTGGGTGGGTCTCGTCACCCAAGTGCCGCGTCGTCATCATCCGGTGCAGCGTCACCTCGAAAGGGCATTGCGGGTCGCTCAGGAAGTTGGCGACGCCACGTAAGGTCTTGTCCTCACCGGCATACAGCACGTGCAAGATAGCGCCGACCAGCAGCGCATGGGAGGTCTTCTCCCAATGATTGCGCCGCTCCAGCGCGCCTTCCGGGTCGACCAGAATATCGGCGATGTTCTGTACATCGCGGACCTCGTGCGCACCCCGGCGAACCTCCAGCAGCGGGTTATAGGCGGCCGAAAGCAAATCGGTCGGATTGAACAGCAGGCAGTGCGAAAACCGCGCGCGCCAACCGGCGGTCAGGTTCCAGTTCTCCCCCTTGATGTCATGGATCACCGCCGAGGCAGGCCAACTCAGCAAGGTAGGAACAACCAGACCGACCCCTTTGCCCGAGCGAGTCGGTGCAAAGGCAAGAACATGCTCAGGGCCTTCATGACGCAGGTAATGGTCGTCGTGCAGCCCGAGAAGCACACCGGTCGGGCGGGTGAGCCCCGCCTTACGGATGTCTTCAGGTTCGGCCCAACGCGCCGAGCCGTAAGTGGTGACCTGACGCGACTGACGGGCGCGCCATATCGACATGGCGATGGCGACGCCCACCGCGACCATGCCGCTTGCACCGGCGATCGTACCGCCGGTGTCGAACACCTCCGGCGCATAGGCACCGAAAAAAAACCACCAGTCAAACAGTCGCCAGGGGTGATAGATCGGCGTTTCGAAAAGCTCGAACCAGGGCAAACCCAAACGAGGCTGATAGCCCAGCGCAGCAGCCGTCCATTGCGTCGCGCTCCACACCCCGGCGATCACGACACCGAACACAACGGCAATTTGTCCGAACAGTACGTTGGTACCGAGCATGACGGCGCTCCCCCTTTTGCGTGCAGCACGCTTGAGCTGGCTGCGTGGGGAAGCTTCGGTGCCGTTCCGGTGCCGGTCAAAGACCGTTATCGGAACAACAATGGACCAAAATGCACCAATGAAGGCTTGGGCTAGTGGCAACGAAACGCCGCAAGCGTGAACGCGTTGCGGCGTATCGGTGGGACCGTTGGAGATTTTGCGGAGGGGTAACGCCTAGAATTTGGGCACCTCTTTCGACGGCGTATAAGGCACCCTTCCGTCCCCGATGAAGCGCCGGCGCGTTGCTTCGGCCACTCGATTGCACAAGGCATCACCGAGCTTGGCGCGGTCCAGCTTGCATTGCGGGCGCAGCTCTTCCAGCCGCGCAGGGTCGGCGGCCAGCTCGTCAACTGTCGGCAGCGGCACCTCAGGTTTCCCGGTTTCGCCGCAGGCGGTGAGTGCCAGTGCACAGAGTATCGGTGTCAGGGTTCTCATGGCTCGTTCCTCAGGGTTGCGGTTGAAAATCGAAAGGGGCAGGCCCGCTAGCCTGCGTGCGTAGGCGACCAGATAGACGGTTGCGGAGGTCGCCCGAGAGCAGCCGACAGACAGAACAGCGTGACGAGGCCTTCAAATCCCAACACCGCGGGACCTTCCAAGCTCCCAAGAAACCGAATTACCCCGTGCCGTCGCGGCAAGCTGCTGACCCAGGCGCGGCTCAATGACAGGTTTCCACGGCACCAAGCTGAACGCCTTGGCATCCTCCAACAGGGCGTAACGGCCACTGGCGAGCATGACGCTACGGCGATAGAGGCCGGCCACGCGCTGGCCTTCTTTCAGCGGCCGGTACGTCAATCCAGTTTCCGTGGCGACCTGCTCAGCTACCCGGGTGAGCTCCCGGTTACGTAGCGTCGCCAAGAGATTGCGCGACAGAACCACGCGCTGAGCCTGACGCTCGGCCAGCCCCTGCTCCACGAGGAAATCGGCGCGTTGGTGCAAGGCCTGCTTCACCTCATCGGCAAAGCCGAGGTCACCCAGCCCTCGCTCGCCGCCGATCAGTTGCTGATCGAGCCAGGTGGCACCGATCACGCGAGCTTGCCGTTCAATCGGCAGATGGGATTTCAACTGGATGACCACCCCACCCAAGCGCTTGGCGTCGTACTGGCGGCCGCGCTCGGGTAGATCGGCCGGCACTTTCCACAGTCCGTCCGCCAAACGTTCAACGATGCCCGCCCGACGCAGCGCTTCGAGTCGCCGCACATGGGCTGCGACGAGTTCCTGTGGGTCACGGTTACCGTTCGCCTGGCCCTTGGTGATCGCCAGATGATGGTCGCAACGGTACAGACCATCGCCCGCGAGTGCGGCGATGGTACGGTCCGTCTCCCGTATCTTGGCCGAGCCGCGTACGCTCACCACCGAGCCGGTCGGGTAGTTGGCCAGTTCGTCGCTCGCACTGAGGGAGACGTAGTGCGCTTTGCCATCCAGACCATCGACGACCAGATAACCTCGGTCACCGAGCTCATCGGATAAGCCTTTGGCGACCACCCGCCCTGTGACTGCAACCCCGTCCTCTTTTGGCGCGAACACGGCCAACTCGCGCGACCGTCCGCTCATGGCACGCTGCAGGGTGCGAATGATGTCGCCTCGCTCACCCAGGGTGCGCAAGGTTGTCTGCGCGTCGGCCTGAATGGACCATGTCCCGGGCCGGACCTCTTCAGCCAGTCCCATTTGCTGTAGTCGCTGGAGACGGCCAATCAGCGCCAGGCGCTGGCGTTGCAGCGGCGGCTGGTTAAAGCGTTCGATTCGCAGCGTCCGCTCAGGCCCGGCTTCCAGGCACAACGTGCGATCCAGGCTCGTCCAACGCTCCTGGTTCACCTCACGTTGCAAGGATTGCTGAAGTTCCAACTCGGTGCGGGGGCCGAGCCATTCGGTGGCCAGTTCGGCGGCCCGACGGCGGAAGCCGTGGGCGATGTAGTCGCTGGCAATGATGAGGTCCTTGCCGGTGTCATCGCGTCCTCGAACGACGAGGTGTGTATGCGGGTTGTCGGTGTTCCAGTGGTCTACCGCCACCCAGTCCAACCGCGTACCCAGGTCAGCCTCCATACGTCCCATCAGCTGTCGGGTGTAGGTGCGCAAGTCGTCAAGTTCAGCCCCGTCCTCCGGTGCGACAATGAAGCGAAAGTGATGGCGATCATCAGCACAGCGCTCCCGGAACGCGCCCAAATCAACCTCATCCGTCTGTGGTCCGTAGGCTCGGCCTGCTTCGCCGTCGCGGCCCGCGCCATCACGCTCGATATAACCCAGGTGCTTGGCCAATGATTGCGGGCTAGCCTGGCGCTGGTTGACCAGCAGGGTCTTGATGGTCACCCGGCGTGAGAACGGTGTGAGCGAGGCGCCTGCGAAGCGCGCTGCCGTGTGCCCTCGCCCCAGCCGCGAGCCGGGCCGCTGACCAGCGTACCGGCCCTTGCCACTGGCCAAAGCCGGACGGCGTACAGCCGACTTTCCGCCAGCCTTGCCAACCTGCTTGAGCACCTTGGAAACGAAGCCCTTATCGCGACTCTTCGGCGCACCAGGGCGAAGGCGAAAGTCATCATCGCGGCGGTCGGTCATGACGGTGACCTCAGCAAGCAGAGGCGAAGCCCGGCGTGTGAGGCACGCAGAAAGGCCAGCATTAGTGCGCCTTGCACGCCATATACGGCACGGCGAAGACGCAGCCGCGTGCCGCACCTCCCCCACGTGCAGACTGGCGTTGCGACCGTCCGGGTGCCGCCCCCTTTTGTCTTGCCTTCCGCCTTTGCCAGCCGCATATGCTCCAGGCGTCGGTGGTCTGTCGCAACTGTGTTGCTCGCGGCGAGGTCGCCGACGGACATCGCAACGGCCGCTAGCTGCTTATGCTCAAGGCAAGACAGCTGCACGCAGGTTGGCTGCGCCGGTTGCAATCCGTAGCGCGATGCGAACACGTCCGTGCTCGCACGACGATACGAAGGCAGGCGCAAGTCCTGCACACGACTTGAGGCGACAGGGAATAGCGAGTCGGCACGCTTCATTGTTCCGACCCCAGCCCAAGCGAATGCGCAATACCGAGCACGGCGGAGGTATCAACGGGTCCGAAATAGCGACTATCGAACGACGCCGGGTTGGTCGGACTCAGCAGAAACAGCTCACCGGGTCGAAGCCGCCGGCATCCCGACCAAGCCTGCAGGCGCCGACCCACCCTGTCTGTATGCAGCGCTACAGCCACGGCAGCGTTGTCGATGTGCACGGTGCGGTCAGCGATGCACACGTGCTGTCCTGCCACTGCGGCCACGCGCTTGAGCAAAGGGACGTCTGTCGGCAGGTAGCCGCGCTGCGCTGCAAGCGTGGCGGCGGCGTCCGGGAGGCGAATCAGCACGATGCGGCCAACAGGCCACGCGTTAGCCTGCCGTCCTGCTGGATCGATTCGATACCAGCCAACCGGCACGCTGTCCGAAGCGTTGTAGACGAACCGGGCATCGGGGCGCATGAAGGCCGACCACGCCAGTGCCGCTAGCCCACAGGCGCTAAGCGCTGCGATTACGAGGCGACCACGGCCTCGGCGAGACAGATGTGCAGTGGCATTGCTTATCACTGCAGTCCCCTCCTCGCCAGCCAGGCACCATGGCGCTCAGCGCTGTAGACGGGAATGGCCAGGCGTGCGGCGAGTCGGTTGTTCAGCATGCGCCAATACGCTGGTGACACCGTCGTCGGATCGATGCCCTGCGCCTCGATGGCATCAATCAGCGGCAGTACCGTGCGCACTGCCGGCTTGCCGATGGCGTGCAGCAGCAACCGAGCCCCTGGCACCACGCCGGCAATACGCTGCACCGCGTCCCGTTGCGTGCATCCCTGCATCACCGTCAGTTGCCAGCTGACCGTGCCGTACTCGTTGGCTTGCCAGCGAACGCGGCAGAAGATGGCGCCGGGCAGAAACACGGCTATACGCCGCATAGGGTCCAGGCGGGTAATACGCACCGGATCACCGAAGCGCAGGTAGGCCTGGATGTGCTGCGGCGCGTGGACGAGGGACACGCGTGTCAGCGGCGCCGCGTCGCTCTGCCCGCAACACATGGCGAAAACGGAGTTCGTCGCCGGCGTGGCAGTAATTGTCTGTACAGTCATCCTGTTTTCTCCGGAAATTCGCGCTCCAAGAGCCCCCGCAGCAACTCGGCCACCGTCATGTCTTGGGTGAATGCCGATACCTTGATCCGGGCGCGCAACGCCGGGGTGATGTCGAGGGTCAGGCGCGCGCTGTAGAGGTCGCGCCTGTGCACGACGTTGGCGTCCCTCTGACGAACCCAGGCTTCGGCATGCGGGTCCGCGTGAGGACGCACGCCGATGGGCGTGCGTTTGTCGCCAACTCGGGTCATGCCGACCACCCCAGCAGCTCGTCCACCAGGGCAGTGATTTCGCGCGCGGCGGCGCTGTCGGGTGCCGTCTCGCAGGCAAGACGGCCCGACGCCACACTGTCGGCGAAGACAATGCGCTGGCGAACCTCAGCACGTAGCGCCGGTATAGGCTGCTCCGCCAGCGCCTGACGCGCTTCACGGCCGATGATGGTGGTGCTGATGCGCCGGTTGATGACAAACGCTGCCGCCAGCTCAGGGCGAAAAAGCTGCGCCTCGCGGATCAGTGCGACCATTTCGTCGCTGGCCCACAGGTCATACGGGCTGGGTTGTACAGGGATGATGACGCGGTCAGCGGCCAGCAGAGCAGAGCGTGCAAGCGCCGCGATCCGGGGTGGTCCATCAATTACGACGTGATCAGCGCGGCGGGCCAGCTCAGGCGCTTCCTGGTGCAGTGTTTCACGGGCTAGTCCCACGGCACTGAACAGCCTGGGCAGGCCCTGTTGCGCGCGCCGTTGCGCCCAATCCAGCGCTGAACCCTGCGGGTCGGCGTCGAGAAGAACGACATGCTGACCGCGCAATGCGAGCTCGCCTGCGATATGTGTCGCTAGGGTGGTCTTGCCCACCCCTCCTTTCTGATTGAGCAGGGCAACGATCATGGTCGGCCCCTCCTCTCCCTGGAACGGATCAGCCCGTGCCGTCTTACGCTTGTCCACCGAAACGGCAGCCCTTTACAAAAAGTTAGAGCTTTTAAGTTAGAGAAGTTAAGGGACGCTGGAGACCTCGCCAGCCCTGGCCTACAGCGGATTTGACACGCCTGATAGCACGATAGGGACACGCCCGATAGCACGATACCCGACACGCCTGATAGCACGAGTCCGTCCACAGGTTGTACCGCGACTATCCCCGTGCCGTAGACGGCACGGGCCGGAACGTAAGCAGTTCCGTTCCGCTCTCCGGGATCCGCTCGATGCCCAGCACATAGCCCGGCAATGACTGCCGCGCCACCAGCGCACGCAAATCGCAGGCGAAGTCGTAGGGCCTCGCGGTACTGCCTGACTTGCGATGCAGATGCCTGAAATCGAATTGCCAGCCGTCCGGCTGCTTCCCACCATGCTTGCGAACCAAGCGATATAGCCAACGTTCGATCCCTCCGGTGAGCCGGAAGTAGGCGGGATCGATGGTCAACACCAGCGCTGCATCCAACACACCCGCGAAGAACCAGTCCGGCAGGATCATCTCTATGCCCAACGGCGCACCGCGAGCGTCGGCCAATTCCTTCCACTCGTTGATCCACGAGAAGCGATGCAGCCGCCGCCCGGTTGTCTCGCGAATAGACGTGGCCACCGTGGTCGACTGCAGGCGATCCAAAGCCGCCTTTAAGCGCTGATAGTCGCGCAGCGACACACCGCGCCCGATGAAGCGCAAGATCTCGTAGGGCGTCGCGCGCATCAGCCGTGACGGAGCGATGCCGGCATCGCGAGCCGCCACGATCTGGCTGGCCGCCCAGATCAGGATGTCGGCATCCCAGATTGTCGCAATGCCATATTCCTGAGTGCCCTCCACGCGCACCGTGACGCCAGCCGTGCGGAAGTCGATTGGCGTCGTACGCCGCGACTTGGATAGCGAGAAGAACGGATGTGCCATCAAGTCCTGGCTGTCGCGCGGCGCCATGTCGCCTGGCAGCGCGCGGAACAGGTCGAGCTGGGCACGCTCGTGCTCCGAGCTGGCCATACGGCCGCCAATCAACGCGCACGGCTGTCAGCCGAGTGCTGCTCGGCGTACTCGGGATCGGAGGTGGCCTCGAAACTGTGCTGGTCAGCCCAGGCATCGAGGTCGGCAATGGCATACATGACGCGGCGACCGAACTTGCGAAAGCGCGGGCCACCGCCGATCACACGTTGCTTTTCCAGCGTACGTGGCGACAGGCGAAGGTAGGTGGCCGCCTCTTCGTTCGTGAGGTAGCGCTGCGGCTGGACAGCAGCAAGTTGCATCGATGTGCCGGGCGCAGCAGCAGGCTGCACAGGAGCAGGTCGCATAAGGTAAACCTCCAGCATTCAGGATAGCCAGCCGCATTAGTGCAGCCGGATGGAGCCAGTCTCAGACAGCTGGGCTCCCCTGTTCAGGGTCGTTTTGGTGATGGTTCGGAACGGCCCTACCCTGCAGGTCGAGCCGTGCCAGACGCCGATAGTCATCGAGCATTAACCTTCGGCCTCGGCGGACCAGGCGGCGGACCTTCGAGCGCAGACTAGCGTCGGCATGCCAGCCCTGTGTTACCGCCGCAGAACCGAAGAGGCACAAGGCGACCTCGCGTAGAGAGGCACCCGCCAGGCTGGCATCCAACGCCTGCAAAGTGTGCAGTTCAAGCAAGGCGGTGGCGCTCGGCCTAGAAAAGCTCTGTGCCAGTGGCGTGGTATGGGAGCCGGCGGCCAGTTGGTTCAGCGCTTCAGTCATGACGCACGCACGAGACCCCGGTCGGCGGCCTGTGCGCATGGCGACAACGAACGCGTCGCCATCTTTCAGGCCAGGCGCCATTGCCAGCCTGATCCGGCAGCCGGAAATACTGGTGGCCACGCGTAGACACCGACCGTCATGGACTAGGCCCTTGCGGCCCGGAATGTTCCAGAAATCCAATGCTGCCGCGTCGGGCGTGGAATAAACGTCGGGGTGGAGCTGGACCAGCCCTGGATGCTCCACAAGCCAGAGCGGATGCGCGTCGCGGGCGTCCAACCCCGGATCTTCCAGCACGCGCAAACCCCAGCGGTGCGCGGCCGCAGCCCGGCGCACGCAGTCTTGCCAGTCACGCCGGTACTCCGGGTTTCTGCGCAGGTACTCCCAGGCAAGAGCATGCTCATCAAGGTGCAGAAGGTAGAGATAGGCCGCGGTGGGACACCTCTGCTCGGCGTTGCGATGAGCCATCGGCCAACCTCCCTGCTTCGAGATAGCCGCCCCTGGCTCGCAACGGAAAAACGACGGCCGCTATGCGAAGACCAATAACGCCGGAGCGCCAGCCGAACCATCTGTTCGCGACACGAAACAAGGACGTGCAGTGCTGAGCCATCCTGCATCGTTCGGGGGTTAAACAATGACCCGATAGGTCAGGCTTACGTCCGTAGAAGACAGAAACACCGATTCAGACACTGCCGGTCTGACCGCTTACGGTTAGTCACAAATACGCTTTTGCAGGGATGGGTTTGTGCACGAAACCGCCGAGCTGCCGATACGGGTTTGTGCATCGCTCCAAATGAACGAACCCGCCTACGGACGAAACCGTAAAAGAGCAAAAGCGGAAACCCGGCTTTGCATGTTTCTGTAAAGATGTAAAAAGCGCTTTGACGTTTCTGCCCGAAACGGCCACCAATACTTTCTGAAAAAGCATGGAAACATCATTGCAATAAAACGATTTTTCTCCATTCAGGCGCGACCGATCGAGCCAGGCCTGAGAAGAGCCAGCTAAGAAGCGGCCAGAATCGAGTTCGCCAGCGTGGCCGAGCTCTGGGACGGATTGCGCGCTGGATAGCATTGTTCACGACGCCGGCACGTTCGGCTGTAGTTCCGTAACAGTGCCCCGCCACAACGGGCGGGGCGATGAGGTGGTCAGGCTACCGACTTGCTGCGCGACCAGATCAAGTTGTGCGTACCGTTCTCGTCTTCTATCAGACGGGCGTAGATCGTTGCCGGAAACGAAGGATCATCCAGGGTCACGGACAGGTATGCCCGATCGGCCTGGCTGACTTTCTCCCATGCCGCGCCGATGTCGTAGCCACCGGCCGTCTGGATGCGATAGTCGGGGGCGTTTTCGCTGCTCCTGTCGTTGGGAACGAACTTGACCTTGACGTTGAGCGTCAGGGTGCGAACAGTGCCGGTGAAGCCGTCGTTCTGTGCGGTGAAAGTGCCGATGTTGGCCATGGTGATTTCTCCTTTCGGGGTACCAAGGTCGCGCCCATCGCGTCCTTGTTGTGAACCGGCAGACGGAGGTCGGGCTGGCCGCACCGCACAGCGGCCGCAACAACGTGGAGGACCGAGAGGCGCACAGAATTTGTGGGTGAGGAATCCGCACAGCGGAGGGGAAATTGTTTGCGCCGAACGGTTGCTGCCATGAAGCCCGAGGCACAGCCGTACCACCGTCAGGATTCACGACAAGCCAAGGACGCAGCGGGGCGAACTTTCCCGAAAGGAGTGCGGCCAACTCGGACCTACAGCAGGACGCTTCACCGGTTTGCTCCCTGAAGCGGGCAAAAAAGGCCTGCATCGCAGACGACAAGCGAGAGCGCCTTTGCGCACTGCAGGAACTTGCTTGAGGCGTGATGCCCATGTTGGCTGGCGGGCAAGACGAGGCCACCCCTCCTTCTTGGTTTTTTCGATGAATAATGCGACGCCCCGTCTTCGAAACAAAGGATGCAGATTAATGGCTGATTATAGGAACAGCTGGAAGCAGGAATCGAACCTGGACCCGTATAAAGCGCCCATGGTGTGAATTTAATGAATAATAACCCTAAACATGCCTTGGCAATTTGGGCCAAGCAGTACGAAATCAGCAGGGATGACATTCAGGAGAGAAAAGAGACAGCTTTAAGGTTAGCTATTGAAGGGATCGCTGACGGCTCAATAATTTCACTTGATGGCGTAATATCACCGCTTTCACAAAAAATCAAAGCGCATCATGGAGTTAGTCTCTTTGAGATGAACGGCAATTGGATCGAAACAGCACAGTATTGGACGTGCCCCTGCTGCGCACGAGGGAAGTTTCAAATTTCTAGATTGGGCGGCAAAGGACAAATCCTTGCGAAACTCGTAGAGCATCACGACCATATGTCTGATGCACTAAAAGCCGCATTCAGAAAGGTTTTCATCGAGAGCGGTACCGATAAACCTACTAGTACCGGGTTAGCGCTAATTGAGCGAATGGCACCAGCGTTTTCGGCCTACCCATCCGTTTTGATCTGCGAAGACTGCAACAACGCAGATGCTGCTGCAAAGAAGGTCATTTCGGATACAGGCCGAAAAGTTGATTGGCATTCTTTCTCCATTGGGCAGATTAGCCAGTTCATTATCGCCCGCAACCATGCCCCGCACATTATAGACAAAGTAAAAGTTCTAGAAATTTGGAATCTCGCTCGCCCTGCTTACGTTGCACGAATGAACTTAGTATACGAAGTAGCAAAAGCCGCAGTGCTACATGATTATTGGTTCGAGAGATATCAAGGGGAAACGACCCCGGTACCTACCTTATCTAACGGATTTAGCAGATTCAACGGACTAGAGCTAGTTAATGGCGAAGCGCTAGTTCATGAGATGGCAAGAAGCACCTTTAAACACAAATCTAACTACAGTAGATGGCGCTCAGGAGAACAGAGCATCGGAGACATACCACCTCCTAATTTCTTAGCAATCATACAATCACTGCCGGGATGCGCTCGTATGTGGGCTGCACTTCCGGACCAATGGAAATGCCCTATATGTGAGCGCTCCAAGTATCAGATCGTCAATTATAAAAAAGGAAAAGTTAGCTTCCATACCCACGGACCGACTCGATACAGCCCGGCCTGGAAATCTACTGGGCAAATCTGCATAGGATGCTTCAATGTAGTGACGGCTCTGAAGCGTGAACTGCAGATAGATTACGGCGTAGAGGTCAACTCTCCTTTTGACTGTATTACACCTGGCGAAATGCGAAGCATCATTCGGGCTATAGCCCATTCATCACATTTAGTGGATCCGGAAATGGCAGAAACACTCGTGACTAAATGGCAACCGCGTTAATTAAAAGCGACAGAACTGTCTTCAATATGCCTCAATCGCGAGTACGCCCCAGCATGTTTGCCCTCCCTCAACCCTCGCGCTAGACTGGCCCGGTCGCGGTAAATCCCGCGACCGGGCGTGAGAACCCGGCGTGTTTGTCCAAGGCGCGGTTGCGCCGTAGCGCACAGCCAGTGTTTGCACTGTGCTGTAGCGACGCTATGGCGGGCCGTGTGAGGCAGGTTTCGGCCTGGCCGGTTCCCTTGGACGCCGGTTCTCACCCTTGCACGGTCCGCCACCCTTGCTCGTGAGAAGGCTGGATGGCGGCTCCTTAACTGTCCAAGGAGCACCAGCAACATGCGATACGTCCTTTTTATCCCCGCGCTCCACCTCGATTCAGCAGTCCAGTGTTGTGTCACCTACTGGGAGGTGGGCAATGGCTGATCTTGAATCCAGACTTCTACCCTTCCCTCACCGCCCACGAGCGCCGTCGCCGCTTTCATCCGCTGCGTGCGCCTCTGCACGACAGCCTGTGTTGTCTGAAGCCGAGCTGCGGGCCTATATGGTCAAGGATTTACTGCAGCAGATAGGCGGACCTGATGGGTTTTATCCCCAGGACCTGCGGCTAAAGATGACGCTGTATGCCGCCGAATCGCTGCTCGATGAGATGGTGGTGCTGTATCGGCGAGCCGTATCTGGGGTGGCTTTAAGCTGAGTTAGTTGGCAGGCCGCTGTAACAGCGGCCTGCCAGCTAGCGTTTCGTTGCGGCTCGTTGGCTGGACTTCCAACACGCCTAATGTTGGCAGTTATGTTTGCTGTTCACGGACCGCTCGAGTTCTTCCTTCCTCCATGGATGTGGCTAGATGTAAAATACGGCCGCGTTACTTCGCAGCTCAAGCGAGATATTTGTGACCCTGACTGATGCGACGATCGCACTTCTTCTTACCGCCAAGCTCCACGGCACGAATGCGGCAGTAAAGGCCACTGCCAAGCGTTGCTCCCAAGCTCTCCCCCGCAGCAAACGCGACCTCATGTTTACCGTGATGAACAGTCGCGAGCCCCTGAAGCTCGTCGGGCACATCGCTCAAAACTTGGACCAATAGCGTCTTCGGTAGCAGTCGGCTGATCCGAGGTCTCGATTCAACTCTCCGTGGCGGAACACCACGCACGGTTACGACAACGTTCGAAATATATGAGGGGCCGACCGCCCGACGGCCCCTCCGGGTGGGCTTCAGGCTTTCAACTGGCGCAGGCCATCGGCCAGAAGCCACAGGGCACGGTTCAGGCGTAGGTCCTGGTCGATGCCCTGCACGGGGCGGGTACGCTGACGGCGTCCGCTATTGCTGCGCCCGACCAGACCGCCACGAATGAGGTTTTCCTGGGTTCGGTTGAACACGCTCCAGAGGTCGGCTCGGTTGTCGTCGAGACGGCGCGGGGCCAGCACCTGCCGTTCGGTGATCGGCGCCGGCTTGGCGTGATCGCCATACTTGAGAGCCAGCGCGGCACGGGCGAAGACTTCGGCCTCGCCGCCATCCAGGGTGACAGCGCGCATGGCCTCGCGCGACACCTGCGCCTGCTCGAAACCGTGCAGTACTTGGTAAGCGCCCTCTATCACCTGGGCGGCCACGTCGCCTTTATGCGGCACGCGCGCGTCCGCTACGGTGTCGCCGCAGACTAGGCCGTTCTGGCAGACGAAACGGAACATGCCGGCCAGCATCTGGTAGCTGCTGGTGCCGTCGTGCGAATTCAGCAGGATGATTTCATTGGCCTCGCCTCGGGCATCAATCTGGCTGGCATGACGCAGGCGGATCATGTGCTTGGTGAAGTCGCGCCGGTCGTCCCGGCGCACCCGGGTCTGACACACCATGAAGGGCTCGAAGCCCTCGCCGCGCAGATCCCGCAGCACAGTCGCGGTGGGAATGTAGCTGTAGCGCTCGGAGCGGCTTTCGTGCGGTGCATCGGCGAAGATGGACGGCGCCACGGCGCGAATCTGCTCATCCGACAAGGGGGATTCCGAGCGCAGCACCGGGGAGCGGTACGAGAAGTTGGAAGCAAGTTGCATGGTCGTTCTCCTGACAAGGTTTGCCGTTCAACCCCCACCGGATTCCTAGATTCGGAGCCCGCTTTCGGCTCCTCCGGTGGGGTCGGCACGAACACCTGGGCTGGCCTCGTTGCCACCGTCTTTCCTGAGTTCATCGCCCGCGACGGTCAGGAGCGCGCGGACAGGTGCCATCAAGGAAGCAAGCGCCGGGATGGTGCGGCCCGCAGGCGCAGCCGAGGACACGGCCCGGCGCGCCTTGAAGGCGCGAGGCCGCGCGCTACAGTCGCGACAAGGTGATGAAGTCAGGGAAAGACGGATTGACAGGCAATGGCCGCAGCATGGGCGGCGGCCCCACGCAAGCGCAGCGCGCAGGCCCGGAGCAGCCGGGTCGAAGGCATCAGCCGAGCACAGCGAGGGAACGATGGAAGCCCAAAGGGCGAGACTTGCGCAGCGAGGCTCGATGCACAGCACGACAGCGCGCCCGGCCATAGGCGGGGGTGCCCAAACAGCTGAAGTACCTGAGAGCCGGTCAAGCAATGTGGTTTGGGGTACCGACACACCCAACAAGGTCAAATAGGCTGAAGCGACTTCAACATAAGGGATGACACATGCCTACAGCGCAGACCATGACCCCGCAGCAAGCCTGCGAAAACATCCTGATCGGCGAAAAGCGCTACAACACCGAGCGCAGCGTTCTGCGTAGCGAGAACGCCATTATCGATCGACTGCTCACTCGCGGCCTCGAACTGAAATCAGCCTACGGCGAGCTGTACGAGAAGCTGCACTCGCGTCCGCCGGACCTCAGGGTATTGCTGGGCCTTTTGCTGAGTACCGCAGCCTTTTGGAGCCCGGAAAAGATCGCCAAGTCCCGCGACCGGCGAGACGAACTCATCGAGACCAACCGTCAAATTGGGCGAAAGGCCGCGGAGTTAGCGCAGCTGCTGGAGCAGCGTACCTGGCTGCATGAAACATCCGGTTTCAGCAGCCGCACCCACTATCACGTTTGCGATGTGATCGAGGCGGCGGCCGGGAACCACTCACTGTTCAATGCCTATGTGAAAGACCGCCTGGACGCCCTCTGCGGCCAGTTCGACCTGAAATACTGGCCCTCGCCGGATCAGCTTGTCCGAGCCCTCGCAGCGGACGCAAATAGCGCCACTCTGGAGGCGACCGATCCGCTGACCCGCGCCGCGTCTACAGGAACGCGGCCTTCGCGAACCGACTTCTTCAAGGCATTGTTTGCTGCCATTGAGGAAAACAGCACACAGAGCGGCGGACCTCTGCCCGAAGATTTTCGGCTCAGCGATGGCGCGCTCGCCTCGTTGGCGAATTGCGCGTTGGACTTGGGGCCGGATGACCTTGCGGACAGCACCTACGTAAAACGACTTCGCCAACGCCTCCGCGACAAGTGATGTGTGCCGTGGCGCAGCACAAAGATGGCCGAAGCCCCCTGCGAAGCAGGAAGAGGCATTACGGGCACGCAGTTACCCCAAACGTTCTCACGGACGCAATCAACAACGTCTAGAGTCGTACCAGCGATGCAGGCAATACATATATCCGCCCAGGCACCGCCGGTTGTGGCAGCCACAACGATCAGTAGTCAGGCGGGTCAGATGCCGCGCTCACGCACTCTTAAGCAGGCTGTGTAAAACGTTTGCATGGGATACCCTATCGCCACGAATCAACGATGAAGCTGCGAACTGAACGATGGGTTTTGAACAACTAGCAGAGCTACGAGACCGCCTACGAGCTGAAAAGGTGCAGGAAAAGACTGATGGTAAGCAGCAGCGTATGCGGAAGCCTTCTCGGAAGACAGAGCCTCGCGAGCAAGATCCTGCGGTGGAAGCAATCTGGCGGTTGCAGAAGCGTTTTCCATTGGCTTTCCCGGTCAGTCCGGCCCCCAAGGTACCGCTAAAGGAAGGGATTCTCCAAGATGCTGAGCAACACCTGGATCTGCTCGGAATAACCAAGGAACAGCTCAAGCAAGGCGTCGCTATCTGGTGCCGAGGAAGTCGCTACTGGGCATGCATGACGGAGAATGCGCCACGCATGGACCTGAATGGTCAGGCGGTTGGCGTGGTGACGGCGAACCAGGCGCTGCACGCGAAGCAGCAAGCTAAGCGGCAGCGCGGCCAAGCACGACGTAGTCAAAAAAAGCCAAAAGAGCGTATGCCGGATAAGGCCGCCGATTCTGCTGTGGAACGGGTAGCGGATTAAAAACAAGTGACTCCATGCCGCCCGCATTCGACGGCGCAGCAAAAAAGGGGGCCGAAGCCCCCTGCGGCTAGAGCAAGCCCTGCTCTGCGAACGAAACCGTTGCCTCGCCGCCCACGATGATGTGATCCAGCGTGCGTACCTCCACCAGCGCCAGCGCCTCCTTGAGGCGCTGGGTCAGCACCTTGTCCGCCTGGCTTGGCTCTGGATTTCCGCTCGGATGGTTATGCGAGAAGATCACCGCCGCAGCGTTAATCCGTAACGCCTCCTTCACCACTTCGCGCGGATACACTGAAGCCTGGTCGATCGTACCCCTGAACAACTCCACGTACTCAAGCAACCGATGTTTGCTGTCCAGGAACAGCGCCGCGAACACCTCGTGCTCGAAACCGACCAGCTTGGTACTCAGGTAATCTTTGACCACATCCGGTGCGTCAAACAGCACCCCGCGCTGGTACTTCTGATCAATCGCCTGACGCGCCACGCTCAGGATCTGGTCTACAGATGCCGGCAGGTAGCGCCCCTGTGCATCACGCACCAGCAGCATGGCATCGAACGAGGAAAAGGAAAGTTGCGACATGGTCGTGCTCCGGTTGCTCGGGCGGAATTGCCCGGAACCGGCGCCAGCACGGCGCAGCGCAGCTGTCAGGGGTCACCGACGGCCGCCAGGACGCCAGCGTGCAAAGCACGCGCCGCCCTTGACGGCGAGAACGCCGTGATACGGTAAAGGGAACAGTAAGACCGCCCCCCACTCCACCCATGCCACGGATCGAGGCAAGCGGAGCGCGCAGGCCCTCAAAGGGCCGAAGACATCTGGGATCAAAGCCGGATGACCGCGACTCGGCACGAGGCGAGGGGCGCAGCCCGCGAGCCCGACGGCGGATCGCCGGATGCCTCAAAATGGGAATCCCTCAGACAACAGAGCGAAAACGTGAGGTCGGACGGCAGAAGATCATTTAGCAGCTTTCGGCCAGAAGCAGCCTCCGACTAGGCATGTGCTTCCGACCCAAGGCAGATAATGTGGAGGAGCGCTTGATGATCATTTCCACATTTAGGCAGAGCTGGCTCGGCTAAGTGCATACTGTCGCTATGCCGCAGAAATGGATTAGAGGTGCTTTGACCACCGTCCGTGTTCAGCGGGCATAAACTAGGCTGCTCTACCGTAAAAACTCCGATGAGCACTAACGTACAGGGACGCACGCAATGGCAACGCACAACGATGCTACCGGGTATCTCCTCGCCTATCGCGATACCGTCAATGAGGTGTGGTTCCACGCCATCTGTGACCACGCAATACAGTCTAATGGGGAGCCACTCGCTGACTCGGATCTCGAAAAGCTCTGGAACTACTTTATCGGAACCGAAGCGTTCAGCCCTGTGGCTGCCAGACCTCCTCAGCTAGCTTTACCTGCCAAGGCCGCCTCGCAGACTTACCACCTAGAGCAGCTAACCGCATTCCGAGACTTCAAGCGCCTGAGTCCATCTCTTACGCTCGACTTGCCTAAGAAAGTAACTTTGATTTTCGGTAAAAATGGCGCGGGGAAGTCCAGCCTCTGCCAGGCACTGAAAGTGCTATCTAATCCCGAAAAGCCAAAAGAACTCCTTACCAACGCCAGAAGCAAAACGAAGGTACTGGCCTCGTTTGGATATAAATTCAAAGACTCACCGAGTATGCAGAACTGGAGTGAGCTAGATGGCTACGGCGTGCAAGCACAAGCACTAAAGTATTTTGACTCAACCATTGCCATTAAACACGCGACAGGCTCGTTAAACCCCGAGGCTGTCGTTGAGATCTCTGTATTCCGGCTGGAGTGCTTCGAGTACGCAAAGAGTTACATCAAGCAATTTCAACAGTTTTGCCTGACAAAAATCAACTCAACACGAAATAGCACAAATCTGGCGATCACTGCTCTTAAAAACAGGGTCATTACTTCTATCGACATTGCCACTGGCGAGTTTGCCAGCTGGGAGGCGACCAATACGAGCCCCATGTTGAGGTGGATATCAAGCATACCCGCCTACGACCCAGCTACAAAAGAAACTAGAGCCCAGCAACAGCAGCGACTCCAGCAACTTACTGCCGCTACGAGCCAAGAAGGGAAAAAATCGCTTCAAGCAGAACAATCACTGTTATCTCAGTTAGAGTCCACCCTGCGTTTATTTAAGTCAACTTGCGAAAAATATTCCCCTGCCGAAGTAGTTCTGATCACGAACACACTTCATCAAAAGCAGGCCGCAAGCATAGAGCTAGGCCGCGCTGCTTTTCCTGAAGGAACTGACCCTCAACTGCACCAGAAGTTAATTTTTGCAGCAAATAACTCGACCCCGTTGTTAACGGCGCAGTCATGCCCGCTCTGCCTTCAGGAGGTTTCGCAGACACGCAGCATGCTCTTCAAAAGCTATCATGAGTTCCTTATATCTACTCTGCATGCGGAAATCGACCAACTCAAAGCGCGCCAAGATAGATTAAATGAAGCGTATGCTGTGGTCTACAATCTTCAAAAACCAGATACTCTGATTTATACATCTCACTTTTCGCCCGAGTTCATGCTAGGCTTGAATGCCACTTTAGATCGCGTTGACCGTGCGATTCGTGAGAAAACCATAACCGATGAAATGATCGACAATTACTCGCAATACCTGCAAATCGATAACTATATCGACAAAATCTCCGAGCGCCATACGCAAATTACTTCAGCTCTCTCGCTAGCCTCCGCCGACCTTGATAAAACAGAAGCCGAAATTAAGAGGCTGCAAAATGCGATAAACTTAGACATCGTCTATGAGGCCGCCTTTAGCATTAAGGAGGATGCCGTCGAGCTATGCAATGCAGCTATTAGCTTCGAGGAGGCAGCAGAAATTGTAAACGGCTTCAACTTCACTTCCCGCCAGGCTGCGGTGACTGCAAGGATGAAGGAAGCCCACACCGAGTTGGTTTTGAATTCGTTTATCCCTCACCTTGATAACGAATATAAAAGGCTGAGCGGCTCATCTTTAGAGCAGATGGGAGTCAAACTCGCCACCCAGGGGGCGGAGGCCATCGTTACACCTAAGGTTGGTGACAGCCCAGTACATCGGGTACTCAGCGAAGGTGAACAGAAGGTGCACGCACTTGCAGTATTTATGTGCGAGGCATCGACCACGGCACATCAAGTGCTAGTTCTGGATGATCCTGTTACTAGCTTTGACTACAACTACGTATCGAACTTCTGTGAAAGACTGAGAGACTATGTAAGGGACAACCCCAGCGCCCAACTTATCATCCTTACCCATAACTGGGATTTTTTCGCCAATCTTCAGTCAACGTTTAACCGCTCAGGCTTGGATCATTGCTTGTCAGTGCAGGTGCTTGAAGACTGTTCAACAGTGTCTGAGTACGTCGAGAAATGGGATGAATTGTGCACACAGATAGAGGCGTACACTAGCTCACCCGATGAGCCCTCCAGCGCCGAGAAAGAACAACTTTCCGGCCTCCTTCGCAGGCTGATTGAGCGCATCACTAATGGCTATGTATTTAACGAACAGCGCCATCAATACAAGCACAAGGGTCTGAATATTTCGACCTTCCATCAATTTACAAAGCTTGTCCCTCTTCTGCCTCAAGAGGCTGACAAACTCAGAGATCTTTATTCAAACCTCAGTCCCACTGAGCATGATGATATTCGCAATTTTTATTCAGGAAAGTCGCGAGACCAATTTAAATCTTGGTATGACGATCTGATTGCCATGAAGGCCGCCTTACTGGCGAGGAAGCCGAAATGAAAGTAAATAGTTGCGATGTATATCTTGAGCGTTACCGAATGTAGGAGTTGGTTTTCCCTAGTCTGAGCGTCCGCTTTTGGCCGGTAGCTGCCAGTCGTGACCGGCTGCAATTGTCCGTAAGCCTTCGTGGTGGTGTTGTCCTTCGCTCGCGGGCATCAACTGAATCCCGCGACTACAAGGGCATTGCAGATGGATCTAGGTTTCGCTCCTCTACGCTGCAACAGGTTGTCTCGATAGGTACCGAACCGCACCATGCCGCTATTCCGCAGACTCCCTTAGTCAACGTGGAGCCACAATCGCCTATGCCCAGCTTACTGATTTCTAAAAACAGCGAGCCACTGCCCATTCCAGAGACAGACGGCTACGACGTGCTACCACAGTTTCCGAAGCAAAGCCCCCTACCGTTTCGGCGCACCATCCGGCGACAAGAGCTAAGACAGATCATCCCTCTGTCCGAAACGACCATCTACGAGATGGAGCGTCGTGGCGAGTTCCCTAGACGCTTTAACCTGACACCGCGTTGCGTCGTATGGGACTTAGCTGAGGTGGAGGCGTGGATCGAGGAGCGCAAGCAGGCGCCTCGTAAAGACATCAGCGGCCCGGATGTCCGCCTACGGAAAACCCGTCCGGCTCGGTCGACCTCAGATTAGGTATGCGGCCGATGCAGGCCTCAGCCAACTAGAGCTTCCAGCTCTTTAGAAGTCGAGCGAGGTAGGCGCCGAGTTTCCTTCGCCAGATTGACCTGCAAGGCCACTTGAGCCACCTCCAGAACATCCCTCGCCAGCGAATAGCTACCCTTCGCCTGCAGCCAGGCCAGCACGTCCGCCAGGTGCCAGATCGACGCACTGCCCTCGTGCACCGGTGCCGGGAAGCTGCCCGGATTGGCCAGCATCAGCTTGCGCATGTTCTGTCGCGATACACCAACCATTTCAGCCACGTCAGTGAGGCCGACCAGATCCGGAGCGACCTCTATCAGCCTGGCCGAGGGCACCGCATGGCGCACATCGGCCAGTGCACTGCGCACAGCCGCATCCGCATTCTCCGCCTCTCGAGTGAACTCCAGAGCCAGCCGACCCGGCTGGCCGATGCCGACCAGAGCATCGTCGCAGCCCGCTTCACCAAGGCGCTCGACCAGAATATCCGGGGTACGTTCGTCCTCAGCGAGTTGGTATTTCAGGGTGAAGGTGTATTCCATCGTGCTACTCCTCTGCACCGTTGGCAGTATCCTGCTGCGTACGATGCGTGGTGCAGTTGTCCACCACGCGGCGTAAGGCGCGCGCATGGTTGCTGGGGTTCTTCGGCGTACTCCACACGCTGGTGATGCAGAACTCGCCGCAGCGACATTCCTCGTCGTTATAGGGACAGTAGATCCGTCCCCAGGCGTGACTGCCGCCAACCTCGATGCGCCACCCCTGCCCTTCGGCATGTTTAAGCGCTTCTTCGATCTCTTTCTTCGGATGTGAAGGACGGGCCATGGATGGTCTCCAGTATTCGTATGATTCGACAGGTTGTCAACTGACAACCTGTCCATTCCTTTATACGGCTGCACTCAATACCGGCACGGACACATTGTCCGGCAACAGCTTCGGAAGGTGAGTCCGACCATTGATCCAGGCATCAACCATGTCTGCCCACTCTTGCAACATGTGGCGCCGCTGCTCCGCATATTCGGCCTTGTTGTAGACGGAGCGCGAGGAACGCCCGTCCTCATGCGCCAGGCACTTCTCAATCCAGTCACCGTTGAAGCCCACTTCGTTGAGTAGCGTAGAGCCAGTCCTGCGCAGGTCGTGCACCGTAAACGGCTCCAGCGGCAACCCCGCCTCCTTGGCCCGCGATGCGATCAGTTGCGTGATTCGGTTCAAGGTCGCGTGCGACATGCAACGGTGGATGTCGTAGCGAGAGGGCAGGACAAACCTCGATCCTGCAGCACACGTATGCAGTGCCACGAAGATATCCAGAGCCTGGCGCGACAGGTGAACCACGTGGGGATTGCGTCCCTTCATACGCTGCTTGGAGATCGTCCACGTGGCGTTCTCAAAATCCACCTCATTCCAAGTAGCTTCTATCAGCTCGCTTTTACGCACCAAGGTCAGCAGTACCAGGCGCAAGGCCAATCGAATGGTGGGGTACGCCGCTATAGACTCCAACTGGTGAAAAGCCAGGCGAATCTCGGTCGGGGTCAGCGCTCGGTCTTTCGGCACGAAGGTGGCGATCGATGCCGCCTTCACATCGTCGGCCGGATTCTCCACCTTCTCGCCGTGCAGGATTGCGAAAGCAAAGACCTGCTTTACGATGTCGCGAATGTGGACGGCCGTTGCCGGCGCACCACGCCCCTTCACCTTGGCGCAGAGCATGCGGAGATCGTCTGCAGTGATTTCGGTCAGGAGACGGTTCTCGAAGACCGGCAGGATGTCGCGATCAATGATGCTCTTACGCATGGATCGCGTGCTGTCGGCCATACGCGCATCAGTCAGCCATCTCTTCAGCATGTCGCCAAACGACTTGGCAGCGGTCAGTCGCCGCTTGGCTCGCTGTTTTTCCAAGGAGGGAGATATGCCCTGGCCAACCATTCGCTTGGCATCCAGCAGCTTTTCGCGCGCCATGGCCAAGGAAATCCCCGCTGGCCCATACCGTCCGATGGTCAGCGTTTCCCGGCGTCCATTGAGACGGTAATCGTAGCGAAAGGTGACGGTACCGCCGGGCGATACCGTTACGTACATCCCGTCTCGATCGGAAGCCTTGTAGGGCTTGGCTTTGGGCTTTAGTTTGCGCAGTGCAGTGTCGGTCAGCATTGAGGTTTTCCTCCTGTTCAGGACGGCTTTTACCGTCCAAGCTCAGGAGACCTGCTGATGCCGGGAAAGCCGCATGAAAGAAGCTTTCCCAATGGGAGATTTACCGTCAAAGACCGGTTTGGTCTCGATAGTAAACGGGAGGGTCTTAATCTGGCCTTCAGTTCCTACCGTCACCCTTACCGCCAGAGCGTTCTGCTACTCGGCGATAGCCACCGATAGACGCCGTGACGTATCTTCTTCTAAATCAACACGTTACAGCAACTAATCGATAGGTATCGATAGTCCTCGAAGGACCTGATATCACTCCCACTCAATCGTCGCCGGCGGCTTGCTCGATACGTCGTAGGTTACGCGGGAGATGCCTTCGATTTCGTTGATGATGCGGTTGGAGACCTTCTCCAGCAGCTCGTAGGGCAGGTGTGCCCAGCGGGCGGTCATGAAATCGATGGTTTCCACCGCGCGCAGCGCGACGACCCAGGCGTAGCGGCGGCCGTCACCGACTACACCGACCGATTTCACCGGCTGGAACACCACGAAGGCCTGGCTGGTCTTGTGGTACCAGTCGAAGTTGCGCAGCTCTTCGATAAAGATATGGTCGGCGCGGCGCAGCAGGTCGGCGTATTCCTTCTTCACCTCGCCGAGAATCCGCACGCCCAGGCCCGGGCCCGGGAAGGGATGGCGGTAGACCATGTCGTAAGGCAGGCCGAGCTCGAGGCCGATCTTGCGCACCTCATCCTTGAACAGTTCACGCAGCGGCTCGACCAGCTTGAGGTTCATTTCCTCGGGCAGGCCGCCGACGTTGTGGTGCGATTTGATCACGTGGGCCTTGCCGCTCTTGGCGCCAGCCGACTCGATCACGTCCGGGTAGATCGTGCCCTGAGCGAGGAACTGGATGTTGTCGAGCTTGCTGGCCTGGGCATCGAAGACGTCGATGAAGGTGCGACCGATGATCTTGCGCTTCTTCTCCGGGTCGGCTTCGCCAGCGAGGTTCTCCAGGAACTGCGCTTCGGCATCGGCGCGGATCACCTTGACGCCCATGTTCTGGGCGAACATGGCCATCACCTGGTCGCCTTCGTGCAGGCGCAGCAGGCCGTTGTCGACGAAGACGCAGGTCAGCTGGTCGCCGATGGCCTTGTGCAGCAGTGCGGCGACCACCGAGGAATCGACGCCGCCGGACAGGCCCAGCAGTACGTTGGCGCTGCCCACTTGGGCGCGGACCTGCTCGACCAGGTCTTCGACGATGTTCGACGGCGTCCACAGCGCCTCGCAACCGCAAATTTCCAGCAGGAAGCGCGACAGGATGCGGCCGCCCTGCTTGGTATGGGTCACTTCCGGGTGGAACTGCACGCCGTAGTAGCGGCGGGCCTCGTCACCGATCGCGGCGATCGGGCAGCTCGGCGTGCTAGCGATGATATGGAAGCCTTCCGGGATATCGGTGACCTTGTCGCCGTGGCTCATCCAGACGTCGAGGCCGAACACGCCGTCGTCGTCCATGTGGTCCTCGATGCCGTCGAACAGCTTCGACTTGCCGACCAGGTCGACCCGCGCATAGCCGAATTCACGCACATCCGAACCCTGCACCTTGCCGCCCAACTGCTCGGACATGGTCTGCATGCCATAGCAGATGCCGAACAGCGGCACGCCCAGATCGAACACCGCCTGCCGCGCGCGTGGGCTGCCCTCCTCGTGCACCGACTCGGGGCCGCCGGCGAGGATAATGCCGCGCGGGGCGAAGGCACGGATGTCCTCGTCGCTCATGTCCCAGGGATGCAGCTCGCAATAGACCCCGAGCTCGCGCACGCGGCGGGCGATCAGTTGGGTGTACTGGGAACCGAAGTCGAGGATCAGGATGCGGTGGGCGTGAATGTCGGGATGAGACATGGGGCTTTCCTTCGGAAAAAGCTTGAAGCTGAAAGCCAGAAGCTGGAAGCAGAGGCCCGAAGTCGCGACTTCAAGCTTCCAGCTTCCAGCTCCCAGCGCCTATTAATCGAGGCTGGATCAACCGACCCGGTAGTTGGGCGCCTCTTTCGTGATCTGCACGTCATGCACATGGGACTCGGCCATACCGGCACCGGTGATACGCACGAACTGCGGCCGCGAACGCATCTCGTCGACGGTGGCGCTGCCGGTATAGCCCATGGAGGCGCGCAGGCCGCCCATCAGTTGATGGATGATCGCCGACAGTGAGCCTTTGTAAGGCACGCGGCCTTCGATGCCTTCGGGTACCAGTTTCTCGGCACCGGCGGAAGAGTCCTGGAAGTAGCGGTCCGAAGAGCCCTGAGCCTGGGACATGGCGCCCAGCGAGCCCATACCGCGATAGGCCTTGTAGGAACGGCCCTGGAACAGTTCGATCTCGCCCGGAGCCTCTTCGGTGCCGGCGAACATCGAGCCCATCATCACCGCGTTGGCGCCAGCAACGATAGCCTTGGACAGGTCACCGGAAAAGCGGATGCCGCCGTCGGCGATCATCGGCACACCGGTGCCTTCCAGCGCGGCGGAAACGTTGGCGATGGCGGAAATCTGCGGCACGCCGACACCGGCGACGATGCGCGTGGTGCAGATCGAGCCCGGGCCAATGCCGACCTTGACCGCATCGGCACCGGCCTTGACCAGGTCCAGCGCGGCTTCGGCAGTGGCGATATTGCCGCCGATCACCTGCACCTGTGGGAAGTTCTGCTTCACCCACCGCACGCGATCGATCACGCCCTTGGAGTGGCCGTGGGCGGTGTCCACCACCACCACGTCGACGCCAGCAGCCGCCAGCGCCTCGACACGATCAGCAGTATCCGCACCAGTCCCCACGGCAGCGCCGACACGCAGGCGGCCCTGCTCGTCCTTGGAGGCCAGCGGGTAGCTCTTGGCCTTCTCGATATCGCGGAAGGTCACCAGGCCGCGCAGATGGAAGTTGCCATCGACCACCAGCATCTTCTCGATGCGGTGCTCGTAGAGCTTGACCTTGATTTCTTCCAGCGGTGTGCCTTCTTCGACGGTGATCAGGTCCGCCTTGGGCGTCATGATCGCCGCCACGGTGTCGCCGGTATTGGGCGTGAAGCGCAGGTCGCGGCCGGTCACGATGCCGACCAGCTCCTTGCCGGAGACCACCGGAAAACCGGAGAAGCCCAGCTCGCGCGCCTTGCGCAGCAGCTCGCTGATCTTGGTCTCGGGCGTGACGGTGGCCGGATCATGGACGATGGCCGTCTCGTGACGCTTGACCTTGCGCACTTCGGCAGCCTGCTGCTCGATGCTCATGTTCTTGTGGATGATGCCGATGCCACCTTCCTGCGCCATGGCGATGGCCAGGCGGGCTTCGGTGACGGTATCCATGGCTGCGGAAACCAGGGGAATGTTCAGCTCGATCTCGCGGGTCAGGCGAGTCTTGAGGCTGACATCCTTCGGCAGAACCTCGGAATATCCCGGGATCAGGAGAACATCATCGAACGTCAGAGCTTCTTGGCTGATACGCAGCATGGCGGGGGCTCCCAGGCGGGAAAAAGGAAGCGCGGCATTATACCCACGCACACCATCACGCTCAATGCGGTTGTGAGGTCCGCCGTGCGCACTCCGCTTCGCTGCATTGGCAAAATGACCGATCGGTCACAACTGCTCGACCACTAGCGCCACTCCAAAACCAAGGCGTGCGGCGAACTCGTCAAGGAAGGACTGGCTGAAGCCGGCCTCACCCCAACCATTGAAGATGAACCCGAGATTGGAGAAACCGCAGGCCGGAATGAAAAGAAAGCCGTTGATGTCGTCTTCATAACCGCATTCCGGGCAGGTAAAGGTGTCGGTCTGCGCGGGCATCCACTCGTCGAGACTCTCGAACAACGCCTCACCGATCTCGCGGCGACATTCAGGGCAACCCGCCTCCTCGGCAAAATCGTGAGTCGGCGTATAGATGCAGCGCTTGGTCACAACCTCCAAACCATTGATCGGCTGGTCGAACGGCAGCCGTTCCGGATGCAGGACCACGGCGCGCGCGCCCGGCGCGATCGCATAGGCCATGCCGCTGGCACCGCGACCACAGGTGGTCGGCAGCGCCTCGACGATGCGCCTCTCGACGAGCCAGCGAAGGACCTTTCGCGCCCTGGCTTCATGGCCAGGAAAGGTGGAAATACGCGGCACGATGATCGCTTGGCTGTGGCTCATGATGGGCTTGGGTCGAAGGTGGAGGAAAGCCGCGCAGCTTAATACGCTGCCCGCTCAGGTCAATCGCGCCCGGTCGGAGCCGAGCGCGCGCGCCGTCCACCTTCAGCCTCCAGCGCTCTTCGGGGTCATTTCCCGTATCATCGCCGCCATGCTCAAAGATCCCTTTCAACGCTTGAATCTCGACCGCGAGATCCTCACCGTCAGCCAGCTCAACGGCCGCGCGCGGCTGCTGCTGGAGGACGTGTTCGCCCAAGTCTGGGTCGAAGGCGAGATATCCAACCTTGCCAAGCCGGCTTCCGGCCACATCTATTTCACGCTGAAGGACAAAAACGCCCAAGTGCGTTGCGCGCTGTTCCGGCAGAACGCCTTACGAGTGCGCCAAGCGTTGCGCGACGGCTTGGCCGTGAAGGTACGCGGACGGGTGTCGCTGTTCGAGGGTCGTGGTGACTATCAGTTGATCCTCGACAATGTCGAGCCGGCGGGCGACGGCGCGCTGCGTCTGGCCTTCGAAGCGCTGAAGGAAAAGCTCGGTGCCGAGGGCCTGTTCGATGCCGACAGCAAGCGCGCCCTGCCCGCACACCCACAGCGGATCGGCATCGTCAGCTCGCCGACCGGCGCGGTGATCCGCGACATCATTTCGGTGTTTCGCCGCCGCGCGCCCCATGTGGCACTGACGCTGGTGCCGACACCGGTCCAGGGCCGCGAAGCGACTACACAGATCGTCCGCGCCATCGAGCTGGCCGATCGTGGCGGTTTCGATGCGCTGATCCTGGCCCGCGGTGGCGGCTCGCTGGAAGACCTCTGGTGCTTCAACGAAGAGGTCATCGCCCGCGCCGTAGCCGCCTGCCAGACGCCGATCGTCAGCGCCGTGGGCCACGAAACCGACGTGTCCATCGCCGACTTCGTCGCCGATGTGCGTGCACCGACGCCTTCTGCCGCGGCCGAATTGCTGGCACCCAGCAGCACGGATATTTCCCAACGCCTGGCAAGCCTGCGCCAGCGTCTGTTGCTGCGCATGCAGGACCGGCTTCATCGCGACAGGTCACGGCTCGAGAACCTGACCAAGCGTCTGCGCCACCCCGGCGAACGCCTGCAACAGCAAGCCCAGCGCATCGACGACCTCGAACAACGCCTGCTGCGCGGTATCGACCGTCGCCTCTGCGCGGGCCAGGAGCGCTTTGCCCGCCTTGATACCCGCCTGGGCGCACAGCATCCGGGGCGCACCTTGAAGCTGCTGCGCCAGCGTCTTGAGCATCTGTCCGAGCGCATGCCGCGTGCCATGCAGGAAAGGTTAAAGACCCGCCGCCAGCAGCTGCAGGGCCTGGCGCAGACGCTCAATATCGTCAGCCCGCTAGCAACCCTGTCGCGCGGTTACAGCATTCTGCTGGACGAACACGGCCATGCCGTCCGCCGCGCCAGCCAGACGCAGCCCGGCCAGCGCCTCAAGGCCCGTCTCGGTGAGGGTGAGCTGGATGTGCGAGTGGAAGATAACCACCTCGAGCCGGTGACACTGCCGCTGCTTTGAACGAGCAAGCCCGGCGGGAAATACCTGCCGGGCTTTAGTTTCTTACCTCGCCGCGCCTTGCTCCTCGATCCGCTTGAGCAATAGCGCCGTGACGCGCCGGTCCTTGACCTCGGTGACGTGCAAGCGCCAATCGGCATGCTCCACCTGATCGCCGATCACCGGCAGGCGATCGAGCAGGCTCATCACCAGCCCGGACAGGGTCTGGTAGTCGTCGGTCGCCACCGCGCGAAAACCGAGGCGCTCGCGCAGCACGGCGAGATTGACCGCGCCGTTGATGCGGTAGCCACCCTCCACCGGCTCGATATCCGGTCCCTCCACCTCGCTGGCATCCGGCAGCTCGCCGGCGATCGCTTCGAGAATATCGGTCAAGGTCAGCAGGCCTTCGAAGCCACCGAATTCGTTGACCACGAAGGCGATGTGGGTCGAGGCATGGCGCATCTGTTCCAGAGCGCTAAGCACCGTACAACTGTCGGGCAGGTTGATGGGCGCACGCACCAGCGGCTCGATCTCTGGCGCCTCGCCATTGAGCAGCGTCTTGAGCAGCTCCTTCTTGTGCACATAGCCCAGCGGCTCATCCGGCGAATCGCCACGGGCCACCACAAGACGCGACTGCGGCGAGTTGAGCAACGCCGTCTGGATAGTCGCGGGCTCGCCGTCGAGGTTGATGCGGTCCACTTCCATGCGATCGGTCATCACTGTGCGGATGGACTGCTCGGCAAGATTGAGCACGCTGCTGATCATCACCCGCTCGCGGCGGTTGAACAGCGAACCCGGCTCCGTCTGACCGCTCCGATCCACCATGTCGGCGATCTCGTCATCCACTTCGTCGGCTTCCAGTTTGCCGCCGAGCATACGCAGCACGGCGTGGGCGGTGCGTTCGCGTAGCGGGCGGGCGCCCTGCAGGCTGCGCTTGCGACGCGAACGGGCCAGCTGGTTGAAGAACTCGATGGCGATGGAAAAGCCGATGGCCGCGTACAGGTAGCCCTTCGGAATGTGATAGCCCAGACCTTCGGCGGTGAGGCTGAAGCCGATCATCATCAAAAAGCCCAGGCAGAGCATGATCACCGTCGGCCGCGCATTGACGAAGGCGGTCAGCGGCTTGCTCGCCAGCAGCATCAGCGTCATGGAAATGACCACGGCGATCATCATCACCTGCAGATGCTCGACCATGCCCACGGCGGTGATCACCGCATCGAGGGAGAACACCGCGTCGAGCACGATGATCTGCGCTACCACCGGCCAGAAGCGGGCGTAGGCCTTGCTGCCGGTGTGCTGGTGCATACGGCCTTCCAGCCGCTCGTGCAGTTCCATAGTCGCCTTGAACAACAGGAACAGGCCACCGCCGAGCATGATCAGGTCGCGCCCGGAGAAACTTTTGCCGAAGAGTTCGACCAACGGCTCGGTGAGCGTCACCAGCCAGGCGATGCTTGCCAGCAGGCCCAGGCGCATCACCAGCGCCAGGCTCAAGCCGATGACGCGCGCACGGTCGCGCTGCTCGGGCGGCAACTTGTCCGCGAGGATGGCGATGAAGACCAGGTTGTCGATGCCCAGGACGATTTCCAGGACGATAAGCGTGAGAAGGCCCAGCCAGGCCGTAGGATCAGCGATCCATTCCATGTTTGCGGTCTCCTGTGGTGGACAGGTGGCGCACTACGGCGCAAGCGGTGCACGCGTGGGATAACGCGACATCGGAGGTTGGAATGATCGAAAAATAGCAGCTGGAGAGCGCCGCGATCGTCATGGCCGACGATCGCGGCTGGGTACAGGGAATGTTCATGGAGCCCTTGGGGTAGATACGGGACCGAGAGAATAGTCAGCAGCGAGGAGCGCGTCACGACCGATTGGTTACGAGTGTTTTCAGACGACCGCGCCGTGGAGCCCTACGCCGTATACCCTTCCCCCCGCCAAGCGTTTACGCGAGGATGGCCATTTCTCCAAGCGGATCCCGCCCATGCCACGCGTCATCGTTTTTCTGCTTACGCTCGTGCTCACTATTCCCGCCCACGCCGAGGGCTTCATCACCCGTCTGTTGAACAAGCCGGTGCCAGGCGGTGTGGCAGTGGTCGAACTGGGCGACGGCGTCGCCGCGCCGCAGGTGCGCTACCAGGGCAAGCCGGCATTGGTGATCAGGGAGGACGGCCAGCGCTGGATTGCCATTCTCGGCATCCCGCTCACGATCAAACCCGGAGCGCAGCAGGTGGACGTCAATGGCAGCCCACGCAGCTTTCAGGTCGAGCACCGCAAATACCGCGCCCAGCACATCACATTGAAGAACCAGCGCCAGGTCAATCCGAACCCCGAGGACCTCAAGCGCATCGAGCGGGAATTGGCCGAGCAGACCGAGGCCTATCGTCAGTTCAGCCCCAACCAGCCCAGCAACCTGTTGTTCGACAAGCCCGTCGAAGGCCCGCTCTCCTCGCCTTTCGGCCTGCGTCGTTTCTTCAATGGAGAAGAACGCAACCCGCATTCAGGTCTGGATTTCGCCGCCAAAGCCGGCACACCGATCAAGGCACCGGCGGCCGGCAAAGTGATCCTCACTGGTGACTATTTCTTCAATGGCAAGACGGTCTTCGTCGACCATGGCCAGGGGCTGATCAGCATGTTTTGCCACCTGTCCGAGATCGGGGTGAAGGTCGGCGACCCGCTCGGTCGCGGCGAAATACTGGGCAAGGTCGGCGCCACCGGCCGCGCCACCGGGCCGCACCTGCACTGGAACGTCAGCCTTAACGACACACGTGTCGATCCGTCGATATTCATTGGCGCGTTCAAACTCTGAACCGCAATAAAAGGAGCTACCGACATGCGTATCAAAGCCACCGAGTCCACCCTGCTGATCATCGACATCCAGGAGCGCCTGCTGCCGGCCATCCTGGACAGCGCCGCCATGATCGAGAACACCGCCTGGCTGCAGCAGATCGCCCGACGTGTCGAGGTGCCGGTGCTGATCACCGAGCAGTACAGCAAGGGGTTGGGGCCGACCGCAGCCGTACTTCGCGAAGGCGTGGACGCCGACTCCATTCTGGAAAAGATGGAATTCTCCTCCGCCGCAGACGGCGAACTGTTCAAGCGTCCCGGCGGGGATCGCAAGCAGTTCGTGGTCTGCGGCTGTGAGACCCATGTCTGCGTCATGCAGACCGTGCTTGACCTGTTGGAGCACGGCTGCCAGGTGTTCGTGGTCGAGGAAGCGGTCAGCTCGCGCCGCGCCTCCGACAAGGAGCTGGCGTTGCAGCGCATGCGTCAGGCCGGCGCGCAGATTGTCTCACGCGAGATGGTTGCCTTCGAATGGATGGAGCGCGCCGGCACCGACCTGTTCAAGTCCATCAGCCGTGAATTCATTCGCTGAGCCGAACGGCAGCTCGTACCCGTCCACTGCCGGGACTGCATTGGCGGATTTTGTTAAGGTCCGCCTCCTTGCAGCACGTCCCGCTGTATCAAGTACCGATGGAGTATTGAATGACTGACGAGTTTGCCGGCTGGCTGGACTGGCTCAGAGCCCACCCCGAACTGCAAACGCTGGTCGCCTGCGCCGCGCTGATCTTTGCCGCCTGGCTGTCCAACTGGATCGTCAAGCGGATTCTGGTGCGTGGGCTCTATGGCCTGCTGCGCCATGCGCGCGATGCCGAACTGCAGGATTTCGGCATCATCAAACGGCTGTCCAATATCGTCCCGGCACTGGTGCTGTCGATCGGCGTGAGCGCCGTTCCAGGCCTGCCGAAAGCCGCCGTGACCGTGGTGCAAAACGTCTGTGGCGGTTTTATCGTGCTGACCATCGCCCTCGCCCTGGGCGCGGTGATGGACATCATCAACCTGCTCTACCAGCGCCGCTCCGACGCCCATCTGCACCCGATCAAGGGCTACCTCCAGGTGGTCAAGATCGTGCTCTACGCCATCGCCACCATACTGATCATCGCCACCCTGATCGACCGCTCGCCGCTGATCCTGCTGTCCGGCCTCGGTGCCATGGCGGCGGTGCTCATGTTGATCTTCCAGGACACCCTGCTGTCGCTGGTGGCCAGCGTGCAGATCACCTCCAACGACCTGATCCGCGTCGGCGACTGGATCGAAATGCCACAACTCAATGCCGATGGCGACGTGATCGACATTGCGCTGCACACGGTCAAGGTGCAGAACTGGGACAAGACCATCACCAGCATTCCGACCAAGCGCTTCATTTCCGATTCGTTCAAGAACTGGCGAGGCATGCAGGAGAGTGGTGGCCGCCGGATCAAGCGCAGCCTCTTTCTCGACCAGCAAAGCGTGCACTTTCTCAGTGAGGAGGAATGCAAACACCTGCATCGTTTCAGCTTGCTCGAAGACTATCTGGGCGAGAAGCAGCGCGATATCGACGCCTGGAACGCCAGGCTGGCCGAGCGTGGGCAGGAGCCAGTGAATACCCGGCGCATCACCAATATCGGCACCTTCCGCGCTTACGTCGAACGTTATGTACGCAGCCACCCGGGCATTCATCAGAACATGACATTCATCGTGCGTCAGATGGCACCCACAGCCGACGGGCTACCGCTAGAGATCTACTGCTTCACCAACACCGTGAGCTGGGTGCCGTACGAGGCGATTCAGTCGGATATTTTCGATCACCTGCTATCGATCCTGCCGGAGTTCGGCCTGCGGGTGTTCCAGCACCCGAGCGGGGCGGACATGAGGGGTTGGAGCGAGTCGCTGACGCAGGGTGGCGCACCGGCGCTGCCGCAGCCAGAAAGGCATCCGGCTGAAGCGGCCGGCTAGCTGTAGCGTCACGAAGACTCAGGCGCTGCCCATGCATCATCCCTGATACATGGGCAACAATCCGCTTCACAACCCCAGCCTACGTCCAAGGCGGAAAAGCCCCGCCCTCCTCCAAGCGACCAATCAGAAGCTCATATCGACCCGCGCCCACCAGGTGCGGCCCGGCTCGTTGATGCGCTCATCCGCCGACAGGCCGATACCGGCATTGCCAGCCTGGTTGAGGTGCTCGCTGTAGGCCTTGTCGAACAGGTTGTCGATACCGGTGCTGAGCTTGAAGTTCTGGTTCAGGCGATAGGCGCCGTTGAGCGAGAACACGCCGAAGCCCGAGCTTTCGTCGAAGTCCTTGCTGGTCACGTTACCCTTGTTCTCGGCCACGCGATTCTGCGCCGCCACCACACGCCAGAGACCGGCCGCGCTCCAGTCGCCCTGCTCGTAGGTCAGGCCCAGCCGCCCCTCCAGTGGCGGCATCTGTGGTAACGCCTCGCCATCGGAGCTGTTCTTGCCCCAGGCGTAGGCCAGGCTGGCATCGGTTTTCCAATTGGAATTCAGGCGATAGCTGGCGCCCAGTTCGCCGCCCATGATGCGCGCGTCGATGTTGTCGGCGCTCGATGTGGACATGCCCATCATGTTGGTCTGGTAGCTGAACAGGATGTAGTCGCGAACCTGGCCGACATAGGCCGACGCCCAAGCATCGAGCGGGCCCTGGCTGTACTGCAGACCAAAGTCCAGCTGGGTGGTCTTTTCGGGCTGCACATTGGCGAAGGCATCGGCACCGCCCGAGAACAGTTCCCAGTAATCAGGGAAGCGCTGGGTATGACCAAGGCCAACATAGGCCGTTGCGGGAAGCGATTGCAGATCATGCTCGTAGCGCAGGAAGCCGCTCGGCAGGTTGTCGCTACGGCTGTCGCCTGCCGACGGGCCTGTGCTGCGGTAATCCTTGGCGGCGGCATGATCCAGGCGTGCGCCGCCGATCACCCGGCGGTCGTCACCCAGCTCACGGGTGAGTTCGCCGAACAAGCCGTAGTTGTGGAAATCGGCATCCTTGTCCCAGGCGAAGCGGTCATGCTCGGTGAGCGTGCCGGTCATCATGTCGTAGCTGGAGTTGCGCTTGCGGTGCTCGTTGCGCTGGGCATCCACACCCGCCACCAGCTCGAAGTCGCTCCACTGCCAGGTCGCGGCGAGCCGCCCGCCCAGGGTACGGCGGTCGACGTTGCTGGCCATGGGATTGGCCATCATGCCCATGCCTGAAGGCGTGCGCAGGCTGTAGTTGTCCATCACGTGATCGGCGTAGTTGTAGTAGACCCGTGCCTCGATCTTCTGCAGCACCTCGCCGATGTTGTCCCGCTCGAAACGCAGGGCGATGCTCTCGCGCTCGAACTGGCTGCCATCCATACCGCGCCCCGCGTAGCGAGCTTCGCCGTCGCCGCGACCGACCGTCAGCTCCAGCAACGTGTCTTCGTCCGGCGTCCAGCCAAGCACCAGGTCGGTACTCCACTTGTCCCAGCGCGAATGAACCCGGTCGCCATTACCGTCCTGGTAATCGTCCGAATCCGAACGATTGGCCAGTAGGCGGATATAGCCCCGCTCGCTGCCCGTGGCGGCATCGATAGTGCGATCGAAACGACCATCGGAGCCCACTAGAAAGCTGGCATTGATGCGCCCGCCCAGCTCGCTGAAGCTTTCAGGTTCGCGCTCGAAGAGAATCGTCGCCGCCGAGTTGCCAGCGCCCCAGAGCACGGTCTGCGGCCCCTTGATGACAGTCAGCGAATCGTAGTTCTCCGGGGTGATGTAGGAGCTGGGCGAGTCCATCCGGCTCGGACAGGCACCGAGCATCTCGGCACCATTGGCCAGCAGCTTCAGGCGCGAGCCGAACATGCCGCGAAACACCGGATCGCTGTTGGAGCCGCCGCCACGCACCGCCGAGAAGCCGGGGATGGTCTGCAGGTAATCCCCCGCGTCGCTGGCCGGCACCGGCTGGCGCGGAATCTTCGGATCGGTAACCACCGTCAGCGGCGACTGCTGGGCGACGCCTGTGATGACCATCGGCGTGAGTTCGGCGGAGCTATGATAATGAGCGTGATCGCCCCGCTCGGCCGCCAGCGCACCACTGGCCAGCACTCCCAGCAGAGCGGCATGGGCGGTCTGCCAACGCAGGCGGGATGATCGGATCGAAAAGCTAAAGGACAGGCAAGCACGGGCCTGACGGCCACGAGTATTACGGGTCATGTGAATTCCCACTTCAATGTTTGGGTATAGCCGTGGCGACACGGCTCCAGGCATCAGCTGTGGAAAAACGGGGGAGCGCGTGCGTAGCCGCTGCTGCGACGCAGCGCCGGGATCAGCGGCGCGTCGGGCAGGGAGAGGAAATGCTCGGGCTCATGCCGAGGCAAGGCCAGATCGAGGGCAAGCGTCAGCGGCGGGTTGAGCGTCAGCAGTTCGCAATAACCGCAGAGCTCCAGCGCCGCCAACCAGGCGGGTTCAGTGCCCGATGCCTGCCGGTGATGACCGTGTGCCGGCGAGGACTCATGGCCGGCATGCTGATGGTGCTCGCCGATCGGCGCAGCGGCGGTTTGCGCCGTCTGTATCGCCGAGTACAACGGGCCGACATGAATCATCAGCATGGCGAACAGGCCAAGCCAGATACTTGATGTCGAAAGCCGTTTGCGTGTCACCGGCAAATCCTTGGTTAACAGTGCCTGGCTCTGCTGAACCGGTACCTGATGATCGCACGCTCGGTTTGCCGAAGCGGCTGCGACATGAAGCCGCAAAGTTTCGAGCAAGCAAGCGCAAGCAAGCGCAAGCAAGAACGAAATTATCGGCAGTAAATCTCGCACAACTTACCAAGTAGAGCAGTTCATACCAATTTTCTGGCAACTGTTGCACGACTCAACCAGAAAGGACTAAGTTTTCACCATAACCAGCCGGCAAAACCGGTCCCGATTGCTGTCGCCACGAGCGAGCCCCAAGGAAACGCCATGACCATGCTCAAAGATCCGTCGAAAAAATATCGCGCCTTCGCCCCTATTGATATCCCTGATCGCACCTGGCCGTCGAAGACCATCACCCAGGCGCCGATCTGGCTCAGCTCCGACTTGCGCGACGGCAATCAGTCACTGATCGAGCCGATGGATGCGGCGAAGAAGATGCGTTTTTTCAAGACGCTGGTCGCCGTGGGGGTCAAGGAAATCGAGGTGGGCTTCCCCTCCGCCTCGCAAACCGATTTTGATTTTGTGCGTGAACTGATCGAAGGCGGCCACATTCCCAATGACGTGACCATTCAGGTGCTGACCCAGGCACGCGAGGACCTGATCACCCGCACCTTCGAATCGCTCAAGGGCGCCAAGCAGGCCATCGTCCACTACTACAACGCCACCGCACCGAGCTTCCGCCGCATCGTCTTCAATCAGGACAAGGCCGGCGTGGTGAACATCGCGGTCAGCGCGGCGCAAGTCATCAAGCGCCTGGCCGCCGCGGCGCCAGAGACCAACTGGCGCTTCGAGTATTCGCCGGAGGTATTCAGTTCCACCGAGACCGATTTCGCCATCGAGGTGTGTAACGCGGTGATCGAGGTCTTCCAGCCGACGCCCGCGCAGAAGCTGATCCTCAACCTGCCGGCCACCATCGAGGCGGCCACCCCGAATATCTATGCCGATCAGATCGAATACTTCGGTCGCCGTATTGCCAAGCGTGACAGCGTGCTGATCAGCCTGCACACCCACAACGACCGCGGCACCGGCGTGGCGGCCACCGAACTGGGCCTGATGGCCGGCGCCGATCGCGTCGAAGGCTGCCTGTTCGGCAATGGCGAGCGCACCGGCAACGTCGATCTGGTGACCGTGGCGCTGAACATGTACACCCAGGGTGTCGATCCGCAGCTGGATTTCTCCGACATCGACGCCGTGCGCAAGGTGGTCGAGGAATGCAACCAGTTGCCGGTGCACCCGCGCCATCCTTACGTCGGCGATCTGGTACACACCGCCTTCTCCGGCTCGCACCAGGATGCGATCCGCAAGGGCTTCGCCGTGCAGAAGGCCGACGAGCTGTGGGAAGTGCCTTACCTGCCGATCGACCCGGCGGACATCGGCCGCAGCTACGAAGCGGTGATCCGCGTCAACAGCCAGTCCGGCAAGGGCGGCATTACCTATCTGCTTGAGCAGGAATACGGCATCAGCCTGCCACGGCGCATGCAGATCGAGTTCAGCCAGGTGGTGCAGAAGGAAACCGACCGCCTCGGCCTGGAGATGAGCGCCGCGCAGATCTATGCACTGCTGGAAGCCGAATACTTGCAAGCCGTCACGCCCTACGCGCTCAAGGGTCATCGCCTGCAGGAAGAGAATGGCACCAGCGCGCTTGAAGTGGAGGTGATCAACGAAGGCGCAACCCTGAACCTGCGCGGCATCGGCAAGGGCCCGCTGGAAGCGCTGGTCGCGGCACTGCCGGTCAAGCTGGAAATCATGGACTACCACGAGCACGCCATAGGTGCCGGCAGCAATGCCAAGGCCGCGGCCTATATCGAAGTGCGCCTGGATGGTGAGCGCCCGTTGCATGGCATAGGCATCGACGAGAACATCACCACGGCGAGCATCCGCGCCCTGTTCAGCGCATTGAACCGCGCGGTGCGTGAGGCCGAGGCGAAGGCAGCCTGAACCAACGCCGCGAGCCCCAGCGGGCTCGCCACTGCCCACGGAGTGGGCTCCGCGCATCGCATTTATCCGAGCCCAGTGGTGCGCAGAGCGCACCCTACGAGACGCGGGGGTATGGGTGGCCGGCGTCGCTATCAAAATGGTGCGAGAAGGTTTCGTCCGGATCTTCCCGCCTTCCAACGAACCATAACCGTGCGGCAACCCGCTTCCGTGTATCCAGCTGCTCGTAAAGGGCGCTCCGCGCACCACATTCAGCCGAGTCCGGGGGTGTACAGCGCACACCTTATGAAACGTGTCGCTTCGTTGCTTCAATCCTTTCGACAGTAATCTGTCATTCATCGCGAGAATCGTGCAAACGACGCCGCCGCCATCGGTATAAGCTTGGCCTCTAGCCCGGACATGCAAACACAGGAGCTGCCATGAGCAACGCCAACGGTTACGCCGCCCTTGACCCGAGCACACCGCTCGCCCCTCATTCGTTTTCGCGCCGCGCAGTCGGGCCGAACGACGTGCAGATCGACATCCTTTACTGCGGTGTCTGCCACTCCGACCTGCACACCGCACGCAACGAATGGAACAACACCCTTTATCCATCCGTACCAGGCCACGAGATCGTTGGCCGCGTTGTCGCGGTCGGCTCGGCCGTATCGCGCTTCAAAGCCGGTGATCTGGCCGGCGTCGGCTGCCTGGTCGACAGCTGCCGTAGCTGCTCGTCCTGCGCCGAAGGGCTGGAGCAGTACTGTGAGAACGGTTTCACCGGCACCTACAACGGGTCGGCCTTCGGCGGCAGCGAGAACACTTTTGGTGGTTACTCAGACGTCATCGTGGTGGACGAAAAGTACGTACTGCGCATTAGCCACACCGATAATCTTGCCGCCGTCGCGCCGCTGTTGTGTGCCGGCATCACCACCTATTCACCGCTACGCCAGTGGAAAGTCGGCCCGGGGCAGAAGGTCGGCGTGGTCGGCCTCGGCGGCCTTGGCCACATGGCGGTGAAAATCGCTAACGCCATGGGCGCAAAGGTCGTGCTGTTCACCACATCGCCGGACAAGCGGGAAGACGCCCTGCGCCTGGGTGCCTCGGAAGTCGTGGTATCCAAGAACAAGGACGAGATGGCCGCACATCTGAACAGCTTCGACTTCATCCTCAACACCGTGGCCGCACCGCACAACCTTGATGCCTTCATGGCGCTGCTCAAACGCGATGCCACCATGACCCTGGTGGGTGCACCGGCTTCTCCCCACCCGTCGCCAAACGTCTTCGGGCTGATCTTCAAGCGCCGCCGACTGGCCGGCTCGTTGATCGGCGGTATCGCCGAGACTCAGGAGATGCTGGATTTCTGCGCAGAGCACAGCATCGTTTCGGATATCGAGATGATCCGCATGCAGGACATCAACGAAGCCTACGAGCGCATGCTCAAGAGCGATGTGAAATACCGCTTTGTCATCGACATGGCCTCGCTCAAGTCCGCCTGAGCCTACCGCTGGCGCGCCGGACCCGAGCACGCCAGCCACCGCCACCGAACGCACGCCGGGTCTTCCCTCTTTGCAGCCGAGCCGCTAAGGTCGCCGGCCTTCTGCTGAGGAGCCGGCATGCTTTACCTGATCTTCGTAACCCTGCTCTGGGCGTTTTCTTTCAACCTGATCGGCGCTTATCTGGCCGGCCAGGTGGACAGCTATTTCGCGGTGCTTACCCGCGTGGTTATCGCCGGGCTCGTGTTTCTTCCGCTCACCCGCTGGCGCGGCGTTGCGCCGGGCTTCATCGCAGGCGTAACGCTGGTCGGTGCGCTGCAGTTCGGCGTGACCTACTTGTGCCTGTATCTGAGCTTCAACGTCCTGACGGTAGCCGAGGTATTGCTGTTCACGGTCCTCACACCGCTGCACGTCACGCTGATCGACGACGCGCTCAATCGACGCTTCAATCCTTGGGCGCTGCTGGCCGCGGCGGTCGCGGTACTCGGTGCGGGCCTGATCCGCTATGACGGGATTTCCAGCGATTTTCTCGGCGGTTTCCTATTGATGCAATTGGCCAATTTCACCTTCGCCGCCGGGCAGGTTGGCTATAAGCACCTGGCGCAACGCTATCCATCGGATGTCCCGCTCTATCGGCGCTTTGGCTATTTCTTCCTCGGTGCATTGGTAATCGTGCTGCCGGCCTGGCTGCTGTTCGGCGATGCCGACAAATTGCCTGGAACGGCAAGCCAATGGGGCGTACTGGTATGGATGGGTGTACTGGCCACGGCGTTAGGTCAATTCTGCTGGAACAAGGGCGCAACCCTGGTGGACGCCGGCACGTTGGCAGTGATGAACAATCTGGCGGTACCGGTGGGGCTGGTTCTGAATCTGTTGATCTGGGGTACGGACACAAATCTGCGGCTACTTGCCATCGGCGGGCTGATCATCCTCGCCTCTCTGTGGATCAATCGGCTGGGTCGAAGCAGGCTTAATGCCATCATGTAACTTATTGTTCTATATAGATTTTTCACAACTTGGTAACATGACGCGCCCCGCATGGATGCGACTCTCAGCCAGTCGTCGAGATTCCCATGCGTCGTTACAGCCTGCTTCTGCTTGCCCTTCTTTTATCCACTGTCGTTCATGCCGAAGCGCCGCGAACCTTCTACGCGGCGAAGAAGATCGCTTGGACCATCTATGCTGAGCGACCAGTGGATTTCTATTGCCGCTGCGCCTTCAAGGGCAAGCAGATCGACCTGGCGAGCTGTGGCTACATTCCACGCAAGCAGCCCAAGCGCGCCGCACGCGTCGAATGGGAACACATCGTTCCCGCTTGGGTGATCGGCCATCAACGTCAATGCTGGCAACAAGGCGGTCGCAAGCGCTGCACCTCGACCGATCCGGTTTTCAGCAAGGCCGAGGCCGATTTGCACAATCTGGTTCCGGTGGTCGGCGAGGTCAACGGAGACCGCAGCAACTATGGCTTCGGCATGCTCAGCGAGAAGCCGAGCCAGTACGGCGCGTGCCGGTTCGTGGTTAATTTCAAGCAACGCACCGCGATGCCGCCGGACTATAGCCGTGGCACCATCGCCAGAACCTATCTCTATATGAGTGAACGCTACGGTCTGCGTCTGTCGAAACAGGACCGGCGCCTCTTCGACATATGGAATCGCCAGTACCCGGTGAGCGAATGGGAGCGATGGCGTAACAACAGCGTCGCGTGTGTACAGGGCAACGCTAATCGCTATGTCGGCACCGTCGACCTACGTCGCTGCGCGAAGTCGATTTCTCGCTCGGCAACGGTAAGCGGCAAAAAGAGGCTAGATCAGCGCGGCGTGCTTGGAAGCAAGCGTTATGTTCGCTGGAGCGAACAGTACGCATATTGCGCGCCGCCACGCGGGCACTGCATCCTCTGGCCCTGTTCGACTGGCGCTGCTCGGTGCGCTGCTACCGGTTCCGTGCTCGGCGCCTCTACAACCATGAGATTGCGTGCCTCAAACATCCGGAAACGGCTGGATAAACGTCATGCTTTATCGACTCGGCGCCGATGCAGTGTTGCTTCTGCACCTGGGGTTCATCATCTTCGTGTTGTTAGGAGGCCTGCTGGTAGCCTGGAAGCGCGGCTTCCTGGTGCTGCATTTGCCGGCGGTAGCATGGGGCATTTTCGTAGAGCTGACGGGGGGCCACTGCCCTTTGACCCATTGGGAGAATCTGCTGCGGCGGCTAGCGGGCAGTGCCGGGTATGAGGCGAGCTTCGTAGAGCATTATTTGCTGCCGTTGATCTACCCGGATTGGTTGAGCGTACCCGTGCAATACCTGCTGGCTGCCGTGGTACTGCTGGCCAATGTGCTGATCTATGGCTGGTTGGTGGTGCGCTGGCGGCGCAGCACCACGAAGACGCCGGGCCCGCGCTGCTAGAACTTCAATTCGAACACGTCGCCGTCGTGATACGCCGGGAATTTCTTTCGGAACGCCGCCAGATCTTGTGCGCGCAATGTCGTACGGAATACGCCATCGGAGTCACCCGCCTCCAGCACCGGATCGCCTAGATAATCCAGCACTTGGCTGTCGCCGCTGTACGGATAGCCATTGCCGTCTTTTCCAACGCGGTTCACCGCCGCGACGTAGCAGAGGTTTTCGATGGCGCGCGCCGGAAGCAGCCGATTCCAGGCATTGCGGCGTGCGGCAGGCCAGTTGGCCGTGTACAGCAGCAGATCGGTATCGCGCGGATCGCGGCTCCAAACGGGGAAGCGCAGGTCGTAGCAGATCAAGGGCCGCACACGCCAACGCTTGAGCTCGAATAGCGCCTGCTGGTCGCCAGCGGTGTAGTGCTTGTGCTCGCCAGCCATGCGGAACAGATGGCGCTTGTCGTAGTGCGATATCTCGCCGTTCGGCCGCGCCCAGAGCAGACGATTGCGGTGACTGCCGTCCGTGGCCTCGATGATGACGCTACCGGTGATCACCGCATCCATACGTGCCGCCTGCTCTCGCAGCCAGGTATAGGTCGGCCCTTCCTCAGGCTCGGCCAGCTCCGATGAATTCATCGAGAAGGCCGTCGTGAACATTTCCGGCAACACGATCAGATCAGCACCGCGCGCCTGCTCCAGTAACTCATCGAAGCGCGCACGATTGGCGCTGGCGTCCTGCCAGACGAGTGTGGTCTGGATCAGCGCCAGTTCGAGATCGGGCAAGTCGTTCAGATCGCGCATAGTCGTTCGGCTGCCTGGCGCAGCGTCTCCTCTCGTTTGGCGAAGCAGAAGCGGACCAGCCGCGATTGGGCTGGAGGCGTCTGATAAAAAACCGAAATCGGGATGCTCGCCACACCGTGTTCACGCGTGAGCCATTCGGCCATGGCCACGTCGTCGAGATCCGGACGGATCGCCGAATAGTCGGCAAGCTGGAAATAAGTGCCCGCCGCGCGGGTGAAGCTGAACCGCGAGCCGGCCAGCAGATCGCAGAACAGATCGCGCTTTGCCTGATAAAACGCTGGCAGCTCACTCAGGTGCTCGGGATGGGCGGCCATGAAATCCGCCAATGCCCATTGCAACGGCGTAACGCCGGTAAAGCTGACGTACTGATGCACTTTGCGTAGTTCGGCGCTCAATCCGGCTGGCGCCACTACGTAACCAGTCTTCCAGCCGGTGACGTGGTAGGTCTTGCCGAAGGAGCTGACGACGAACGCGCGCTGATACAGCTCTTCATGGCGCAGCACACTGGCGTGCTCGCGACCATCGAATACCAGATGCTCATAGACCTCGTCGCTGAGCAGATAGATATCCCTGTCGCGCATCAACTCGGCCAGACGGTCCAGATCTGCGGCTTCGATCAGCGCGCCGCTCGGATTATGCGGCGTATTCAGCACGATCATGCGGGTGCGTGGCGTGATCGTATCGGCCAACTTCTGCCAATCGATGGTGAACTCCGGCAGGCTCAGCGGCTGATGAATGCAGATGCCACCGGCCAGTTCCACTGCCGGCTCGTAGCTGTCGTAGCAGGGATCGAAAACGATGACTTCGTCGCCCGGGCGCACCACCGCGTGAATAGCGCAAAAGATCGCCTGGGTCGCGCCCGGCGTAATGGTGACTTCGCTATCGGCGCTCACCTGCCGTCCATACAATCCCGCGATTTTCAACGCCACCTGCTCACGTAATGCCGGCAAACCGGTCATCGGTGCGTACTGGTTATGTCCGGCCATAACGTGACGAGCCACCGCTTCGCGCAGTGCATCGGGCCCATCGAAATCCGGGAAACCTTGAGACAGATTCAACGCACCGGTCTGAGCCGCAAGCTGCGACATAGTGGTGAAGATGGTGGTGCCGACATTGGGCAATTTACTGATGAGCATGACGGGCTTCCAACAGGCCTGCCGTACGGGGCTTCGACAGGGGGAAACAGCATAGCCGATCAAGGCCGCTTGAGACGAGGGTGTCCAGAATGACAACCTCGGCTGTACAGTTGGTGCGACCGCGCGTAACGCCAGCCCCACAGCGCCCGTTGCCTGCTGATACTCACCAAGGAGTCCGCTATGCCTATCCAACCAGCCAGCCATTCCTGGAACGACCTGCGCGACCAGGCCGAACGGGCGCTTAGGAAGGAGCCGATCCTGGAAAGCATTGTTCAGCAGGTCGTGCTCGATCATCCGGATTTCGGCTGCGCACTCGCCTATCGCGTCAGCCGCACGCTGGCAGACACGTCGGAACAAGCGAATGCGCTGTTCGACCGCTTCGCCAGCGAACATCGAATGGCCCCGCTGCTGGGCGAAATGGCCTGGCGCGACCTGCAGGCGATCGTCAATCGAGATCCTGCTTTCGACACCGAGCTGGAAGTGCTCCTGTTTTCCAAGGGATTCCTTTCCCTACAGGCCTACCGTATCGGGCATAGGCTGCATCAACAGGATGAGCGGATGCTGGCGATGTTCATCCAGGCACGCTGCAATGAACGTCTGGGCATCGACATCAATCCGGCCAGCCGGCTGGGCAGCGGAATCATGCTCGACCACGGCACGGGAATCGTCATCGGCGAAACGGCCGAGGTGGGCGACGACGTTTCAATCCTGCAAGGCGTGACGCTGGGCGGTACCGGCAAGGAAAGCGGCGACCGTCATCCGAAGGTGCGTAGCGGAGTGCTGATCGGCGCGGGCGCTAAGATCCTGGGCAATATTGAAATTGGCGAAGGCGCCAAGATCGGCGCGGGCAGCATCGTGCTGCACCCCGTTGCGCCCCACACAACCGTGGTGGGCAACCCGGCTCGCCAGGCTGGCAAGCCGAGGCACGCACGACCAGCCCTGAATATGGACCAGACGTTCGACGAGGGCTAGGGTCCGTTGCCATATCGTGCGCGACCGCGCCGGAGCCTATGGAATCAGCGCTTCTTGTCCCGACGCTTCTTCTCGGCCTTCTTGTGGTGCGACATGAGGCGGCGCTTCTTGTTTACCTGACGATCGGTGAGGGTGTTTTTCTTACCCTCGAACGGGTTTTCACCGCCCTTGTATTCGATGCGGATCGGCGTGCCGACCAGCTTCAGAACGCGCCTGTAGGTATTTTCCAGGTAGCGCGTGTAAGACTTGGGAATCGCGTCGACCTGGTTGCCGTGAATCACGATCAGCGGCGGGTTGGCGCCCCCCAGATGGGCATAGCGCAGCTTGATTCGACGGCCAGCGACCATCGGCGGCGCGTGCTCGCGCACAGCATCTTCGAGAATCTGGGTCAAACGGCTGGTGGGCCAACGCGTAACGGCAGAAGTGAACGAGGCCTGCACAGACTTATATAGATTGCCAACGCCGGTGCCGTGCTTGGCTGAAATGAAGTGGATATCGGCGAACTCGACAAAAAATAGCCGGCGCTCCAACTCTTTCTTCACGTAATCCTTCTCGCCGGGCTCCATGCCGTCCCACTTGTTCAGTGCGATGACCAGTGCCCGACCGCTGTCCAGCACGAAACCGAGCAGGTTGAGGTCATGCTCGACCACGCCTTCGCGCGCATCCATGACGAAGATCACCACGTTGGCGTCCTGGATCGCCTGCAGTGTTTTGACTACGGAGAATTTTTCCACCGCCTCGAAGATCTTGCCGCGACGCCGCACGCCTGCGGTGTCGATCAGGGTGTACTTCTCTTCACCACGCTCGAAGGGAATGTAGATGCTATCGCGGGTAGTGCCGGCCTGGTCATAGACGATGACCCGCTCTTCACCAAGCATGCGGTTGACCAGTGTTGATTTGCCGACATTGGGGCGCCCGATGATGGCGATCTTGATGCCGTCCTTTTCGCTTGGCCCGGGAATACGCTTGAGCTCCTCGCCCTCGGCAACCGTCTCGCCCTCACCCTCGTCGCCCTCGGTTTCTTCTGCGTTGTCCTTCGGAAACGCGCCGAGTGCCTGTTCCAGCATATGACTGATACCGCGGCCATGAGCTGCTGCGATCGGCAGCGCATCGCCGAGACCCAGCGGGCTGAACTCGGCCCGTGCGATGTCCGGATCGATGCTGTCGACCTTGTTCACCACCAGGAAGTGGCGCTTGTTCATCCTGCGCAGATGCTCGGCGATCATCTGGTCGCCCGGCGTCATGCCGGCGCGCGCGTCGACCATGAACATCACCGCATCGGCTTCCTCCATGGCTTGCAACGACTGCTCGGCCATCTTGGCATCGATGCCTTCTTCGTCCCCGGTCAGACCACCGGTATCGATAACGATATAGGTGCGGCCCTGCCATTTGGCCTCGCCGTACTGGCGATCCCGGGTAAGACCGGCGTACTCCGCGACGATGGCATCACGGCTTTTGGTCAGGCGATTGAAGAGGGTGGATTTACCGACGTTCGGACGGCCCACCAGGGCGATTACGGGAACCATACGGCTCTCCACTGCGATATTTCAGAAAACACGAAGGCCGCTGCAAGGCAGCGGCCGAATATTAAGCGTTCCGCCCAGGCGGAACAGCAGGCTATGACGGGGCGGTCAATCCGCCTGGCGAATGGTCAACGCGACCAGCTTCCCGCCATTGCCGTAGGCATACAGCCAATCACCCTCGACAACAGGCCGCGCACGCACACCATCGCTATCGATGCGAGTACGTGCCACGAAGCGACCATCGACCTGACTCAGGAAATGCAAATAACCTTCCTTGTCGCCGACCGCCACATAACTGGAAAATACGGCTGGCGCGGATAGCTGGCGGCGAGCGAGCTGTTCGTTCGTCCAGAGCACCGTAGTCGAACGTTCATCGATTCCGATAACCGAGCCATCGGCCTGACTGAGATAGACGCTACCGTAGCCCATCGCCACACCGGACGAGGTGGAGGCATCGCGCTGCCAGAGAATACGGCCACTTTGCAGATCCAGCGCAGCGACGCGTCCCTGGAAGGAAGCGACATACAAGGTTTCGCCTGAAAGCAGCAGACCGCCGTCGATATCCACGACGCGTTCGAGTTCGGAACGGCCTTGCGGAATGGCTACGCGCTGCTCCCAGACCGGCAAACCACGACGAGTATCCAGCGCCACGACTTTGCCGCTGGAAAGCCCGGCGATGGCCAGTTGATTGGTCAGTAGCGGAGCGCCGGTACCGCGAAGAGTCAGCACCGCCGGAGAGCTTTCGTAACTCCAACGCTGCTCGCCGGTGTCGATATCCAACGCGATGACGCGGTCATCCTGAGTCTGAACGACCACCACGTCTCCATTGACTGCAGGTGCGGCGAGAATCTCGCTGCTAACCCGACTGCGCCAACGCTCTTCACCGGTCGAGACATCGAGCGCCAGGACTTCGCCGCGCAGGGTGCCTACCAGTACCAAGCCGTAACCAGCACCCACCGCGCCGGAGATCGGCATTTCCAGATCACTTTTCCAGTTGACCTTGCCGGTCATGCGATCCATCGCTACGACGAGCCCTTCGACGTCAGCGGCGAATATCTCGTCGCCGTAGACGACAGGTGTTAGCAGATTGTAGGTCTCACCCTGGCCTTCACCGATCGAACGATCCCACTGTTTGCTCAGCTCGATCTCGGCATCGAACTTGACCAGCTCGGCGGGTTCGGGTTCTTTCTTGTCATTGCTGCTGCAACCAGCAGCCAGGACGGCCAGGGTCAGCAGTGCGGCAGTTTTCCAACGCATCAATTCATGCCTCTCCACGAGCCAGGTCGTCCAGTTTCAGCTGCAGACCGCCGATTGCGGCATCTTGTGACAGCACTTCTTTGGCCTTGGTATAGGCCGCATGGGCTTCGTCATATCGCCCCAGCCTGACCAGCAGATCGCCTCGCAACTCTTCACGACTGGCGGCAAATGCTTTCAGAGCCTCACCTTCCAGCAACGCGAGCCCCTCTTCGGCCTTATCCTGTGCGGCCAGAATGCGAGCGAGGCGCTGGCGGGCCAGTTCTTCGAGCGTCTTGTCGGCGGGCTTGTCTAACACACTTCGCAACTCTGTTGCGGCTTCATCGAGACGGCCGGATTCTACCGCCACTTTGGCTACGAAGAGGCTGCCGTACTGCGCGTACTGCGTGCCGGCAAATTCTTTCTGCAGCAGATTGCCCAGGCGCGAAACTTCGGCGGTATCCACCGCCCCCTCATTCAGCGCGGCATTGAGCAGCTGTTGATAGACGGCCGAGGCGTTATGCGCCTGATTGAGTTGATGTTTTTGCCAAAACTGCCAACCAAACACCAGCACCAGCGCGAGTATGCCTCCCAGTAGCAAAGGCTTGCCGTTACGCTGCCACCAGTCCTTGATTTGCGCCAGCTGTTCTTCTTCGGTACCCGAGGTCACACCGTCACTCCTTTCAATCGCTGAATTCAGATCTGTCCGATCAATCCAGACAGGCAGCCAGACGCTCGGGTAGAGCATCCCAGGCAATGCTTTGTTGTTCGCTGTCGTCGCGCAGCGGCTTGCAACCTACCACGCGCGCGGCCAGTTCGTCGTCACCCAGAATCAGCGCGAAACGTGCCCCGCTCTTGTCAGCCTTCTTGAACTGGCTTTTGAAGCTGCCGCCGCCGGCGTTGACCAGCAGGCGAAGACCAGGCAAGGCGTCACGAAGGCGCTCGGCCAGAGCCAGCGCGGCAATCTCAGCCGGCTCGCCGAACGCGCAGATGAATGCGTTCGCCGGCTGGTTGAGCTCTTCAGGGACCAGCTCAAGCGTTTCCAACAGCAGCACCAGGCGTTCGATGCCCATTGCAAAGCCCACGCCCGGCGTTGGTTTACCGCCAAACTGGCTAACCAGGCCGTCGTAACGGCCACCCGCACACACCGTGCCTTGCGACCCCAATTTGTCGGTTACCCACTCGAATACGGTGCGGCCGTAGTAATCCAGGCCACGCACAAGCTTTGGGTTGATCTGATAAGCGATGCCTGCTGCTTCGAGACGGGCCTTGAGCCCTTCGAAATGAACACGAGACTCATCGTCCAAATAGTCATGCAATGTCGGCGCATCGGCCAGCAAAGCCTGAGTCTGAGCATTCTTGCTATCCAGAATGCGCAAGGGATTACTGGTCAAGCGACGCTGGCTATCTTCGTCAAGCTGTTCGAAATGCTGCTGCAGGTAGGCGACCAAAGCATCACGATAGGTCGCGCGTGCCTCGCTGGAGCCCAGGCTGTTCAGCTGCAGCGTGACCGCATCGGACATGCCGAGCTTCTTCCACAGTCGGGCCGTGAGTACGATCAATTCGGCATCGACGTCGGGGCCGGGCTGATTGAACACCTCCACGCCAATCTGGTGAAACTGACGATAGCGGCCCTTCTGCGGCTTCTCATAACGGAACATCGGACCGGCATACCAGAGTTTCTGCACCTGACCGCCACCGGTCATGCCATGTTCGAGCACGGCGCGGACGCAGCCGGCCGTGCCCTCGGGGCGCAGGGTCAGCGACTCCTCGTTACGATCGAGGAAGGTGTACATCTCCTTATCGACCACATCGGTTCCCTCGCCAATGCCGCGGGCGAACAGGTCGGTGAACTCGAGGATGGGCAGGCGGATCTCGCTGTAACCATAGCTGTCCAGCAGACGCGCAAAAGCCGATTCCAGATAGCGCCACACCGGCGTCTGTGCCGGCAGAATATCGTTCATGCCACGAATGGCTTGCAGGGACTTGCTCAATTCGGTTCCTTAATCAGCCACGCACAATCAGCGCGGCGTCAGCCTCGGCCTTCTCGCTGGCCTTGCGACGAATTAGCTGTTCCAACTCGTCGACCAGATTTTCGTTGTTCAGCTTCTGCGCCGGTTTGCCGTCGATGTAGATGAGGTTGTTGGGCGTGCCGCCAGTCAGACCGATATGCGCTTCCTTTGCTTCTCCGGGACCGTTCACGACGCAACCGATCACCGCGACATCCATCGGCACCAGCAAATCGTCCAACCGCCCTTCGAGTTCGTTCATGGTCTTGACTACATCGAAGTTCTGCCGCGAGCAGCTCGGGCAGGCGATGAAGTTGATGCCACGCGAGCGCAGACGTAACGATTTGAGGATATCGAAACCGACTTTGATTTCTTCCACCGGGTCGGCCGCAAGCGAAATACGGATGGTGTCGCCGATACCTTCGGCCAGCAGCATGCCCAGCCCTACCGCAGACTTCACCGTCCCGGAGCGCAAGCCGCCAGCTTCGGTGATGCCCAGATGCAGCGGCTGCTCGATCTTGTCTGCCAGCAGCCGGTACGCGGCAACGGCCATGAACACATCGGAAGCCTTTACGCTGACCTTGAAGTCTGGGAAGTTCAGCCGGTCGAGGTGCTCGACATGGCGCAAAGCCGATTCCACCAACGCCTCGGGTGTCGGCTCGCCGTATTTTTTCTGCAAATCTTTTTCCAGCGACCCGGCATTAACGCCAATACGGATCGGGATTCCGCGGTCGCGTGCGGCTTCGACCACGGCCCGCACACGATCTTCCCGACCGATGTTGCCGGGGTTGATGCGCAGACAATCGACGCCAAGCTCAGCCACACGCAGGGCAATCTGATAGTCGAAATGGATGTCGGCCACCAGCGGCAGACCGACGCGCTGCTTGATCTTGCCGAACGCCTCAGCCGCGTCCATCGAGGGCACCGAGACCCGAACGATGTCCGCACCTGCATCCTGCAGCCGCTGGATCTGCGCGACAGTCGCGTCGACGTCGCAGGTTTCGGTATTGGTCATGCTCTGCACGGCGATAGGCGCATCGCCACCGACCGGTACGCTGCCAACCCAAATCTTTCGGGTGTGGCGGCGCTTGATGGGGGATTCACTGTGCATAATTACTGTCCGAGCTTGAGTCGCGCGGTCTCGCCACGCGTTTTGCCAGAAAGATTGACGGCTTCCCCGTTGAAGCTGACTTGCACACCGGAGGCAAAACCCAGGTGCAGGTCCAGCGGGGTCTGGCCAACCAAAGTGCGACTGCTGCCAGCCTTTTCCAACCCGCTGTAAAGCACCTTGCCGTTCGCATCGGTTACTCGGGTCCAGCAGTCAGCGGTGTACTCAAGCGTCAGGCGACCTTCTCCCGGCACGATCGGCTCCGCTTCGGCCACTGGAGCCACTGCAACATCGGCTGGTGGGGCGGGCGCGGCGGATACCTCAGCGGAAGAAACCGGCTCGCCCTGCTCCGCAGGCGCTTCAATAGGCATCTCGGCTGCCGGCTGTTCGTCCGACGACAGGGTTACAGTTTCAGAGCTCTGCCCTTGATCACTCACCGTAGGCGGCACTGAATCAGTCGGCTCGTCGATAGCAAGCTCAGCCGGATCCTCGGCTCGATCCAGCAAATGAATCTCAGTGGTACCGTCGGCCGCCTCGACCTCGATCCGCTCCAGTGCCGTGACCGATGGGCCCGACTCGTTACGAGCCGATCGGTCCTGCCACCAAAAAAAAGCGCCGGCACCAATAACAAGCGTCAGAAGAAACGTGAAGAAGCGCACCATGCTGCGCGACAAGCGCACGGGCTGATCAATGTGACCCAGGCTGTTGACGCTGCTACCACTCGCATCCGTACCAGTATGCTGATCGAACTGCTGCACTAACAGAGCCTGATCCAGCCCCAGGAGCTTGGCATATGCCCGAACGTAGCCGCGCGCAAAAGTATGGCCAGGCAGCTGACTGAAATCACTGGCCTCGATCTGGATGAGCGAGCGCTCCGACAGATTGAGCTGTTTCGCCACCGAAGAAATCGGCCAGTCCTTGCTTTCCCGCGCGGCGCGGAGCGTCTCGCCTGGGTTGGCCAGTGTCGGGGCAGCGTCTTCTGAATGTGGCGCTATCATCGTTGCTCCGAAAGAAACTGTTGATATTCAGGCGTACCTGGGTACAGGCGCTTGAGTTGCAGACCGAGGCTTGCTGCTAGATCCCGGTCCTGATGAATCCTTGCCAGACGAATACCCAGCAGCAGACTGCGGGCGTTCTGCTCGGAAAGACTACTGAATCCGTCGTAATAACGTTTTGCCGGCACGTACTGCTGGGTCTCGTAGGCCAATAGTGCAAGTTCGAGAAGAGCCCGTGGCTGACGGCTATCGAGGCGAAGAGCGCGGGTGAAATAGGCTTCGGCCTGCTCGCGCTGGCCGAGTTTCAGCGCAGTCATGCCCATGTTCTGGAAGACATGCGAGCGCTCGGGATAGAGGTTATCCTCGGACGCTTTCGCAAAACGCTCCATGGCTTCTTGATAACGTTTCTGCTCGAACAGGAAACTGCCGTAGTTGTTCAAGATACGTGCATCGTTGCGGCTGGATAGTGCCTTACGGTAATGCTCGTCGGCCAACTGGTATTCCATCTCGTTCTGAAATACGAGAGCCAGCGCCGCATGGGCGTCCGCACTACCTGGATCCAGCTCGAGCGCCTTGCGCAGCGGCGTCTTGGCACGCGAGCCCTCACCTTGCTGCAAATAGCCGATGCCAAGCTGAATATAGGCATCTCGCGCTTCGTTACGCCCTTCAGAGGTTTGCAACGGATTACCCGTCCCGGAAGATACACAGCCAGCCATGAAGCCGGCAAAGACAAGCAGCAGCGCAACGCGCACGGTCATCAGCAATATCCCCTCCTCAGGAACGGTTGGAAGCAACGGACGCCGTCACTGGCTCGGATTGCAACTCACGCACCGCGATATAGCGCTCGCTACGACGCGTCCGATCCATCACCTGACCCACCAGCTGGCCGCAGGCTGCATCGATATCCTCGCCGCGAGTGGTACGCACCGTTACATTGTGCCCAGCTTTATGCAGGATGTCCTGGAAACGGCGGATGGCGTTGTTGCTCGGCCTCTCATATCCGGAATGCGGGAAGGGGTTGAAAGGGATCAAATTGATCTTGCAGGGGATTTTCGCCAGCAACGCGATCATTTGCTCGGCATGCTCGGGCTGATCGTTGACACCTTGCAAAAGCGTGTACTCGATGGTGAGCACGCGCTTCTCGCCCAGATTCGAGATATAGCGCTGGCAAGCAGCAAGCAGCATCTCCAATGGGTACTTCTTGTTGATAGGCACCAACTGGTCACGCAGCGCGTCGTTCGGCGCATGCAGCGACAGTGCCAGCGACACGTCGATGACTTTGGAGAGTTCATCGATCATCGGTACGACACCGGATGTCGAGAGCGTCACCTTGCGCTTGGAAATGCCATATCCCAGGTCATCCATCATGATCTGCATGGCGGCGACGACGTTGTCGAAGTTCAGCAAAGGCTCGCCCATGCCCATCATCACCACGTTAGTGATGGCGCGATCGACTTTCGCCGGTATGGTGCCGAACGACTTGTTAGCAATCCACACCTGACCGATCACCTCGGCTGCCGTGAGGTTGCTGTTGAAACCTTGTTTGCCGGTAGAGCAGAAACTGCAGTCCAGCGCGCAACCAGCCTGCGAAGAAACGCACAGCGTGCCCCGCCCGTTCTGCGGAATGTATACGGTTTCGACACAACTGCCCGAGGCGACGCGAACCACCCATTTGCGGGTGCCATCGCTGGAAATATCCTCGCTGACGATTTCCGGGCCGCGTATCTCGGCAGAGGCCTTGAGCTTTTCGCGCAAGGCCTTGCCGATATTGCTCATGGCGTCGAAATCATCGACGCCAAAGTGGTGAATCCACTTCATGACCTGACCGGCACGAAAGCGCTTCTCCCCTATTGAATCGAAGAAGCTTTCCAACTGAGGCTGGGTTAGCCCCAGCAGGTTTACTTTACCGGTCGTAACAGTCATTGAATTCACCTTCGCCTGATCAGCGAATGCGGGCGCACACTTCGGTGGCGGAGAAGAAGTAAGCGATTTCGCGCGCAGCAGAGGCTTCGGAATCGGAACCGTGAACAGCATTTTCGTCGATGGAAACAGCGAAATCGGCGCGAATAGTGCCCGGAGCGGCTTCCTTCGGGTTGGTGGCACCCATCAGCTCACGGTTCTTGGCGATGGCGTCTTCACCTTCCAGCACCTGAACGATGACCGGACCGGAAACCATGAAAGCGACCAGATCCTTGAAGAAGCCACGCTCACTGTGCTCGGCATAGAAACCGCCAGCTTCACGCTCGGACAGTTGGACCATCTTCGAAGCGACGACGCGCAGACCAGCCTTCTCAAAACGGGAGGTGATTTCACCGATTACGTTCTTGGCGACAGCGTCAGGCTTGATGATGGAAAAAGTGCGTTGCAGGGCCATTTGAAAACTCCAGAAATCGACAGGTTAAAGCAAACGAGTAAACCCGCGAATTATACGCGGGTCGGGAAGGAAAATATAAGAGCAGCCGGGGAGCTGAAGACGATAATAGCGCGGGAAGCTTAATGCCAAACGGGCGTCTCAAGCACCGCAGGGTGGGCTTCAGCCCAGCAGAGCCCTCTCGACATCGATGCCGGCGGGTGGAGCCTACCTTACCCAAAACTTGCAGCTCGCCGCTGATCTAGATTTCTTCGATCCAGGCAGCCTGGATGGCTTCGAGCACTTTCTCGCCACCGCGATTCGGATCGTCCGAGAAATCTGGCAGCTCAACCACCCAACGATGCAGCTCGACGAAATTCACATAGCGAGGATCTACATCCGGTTTGCATTCGGCCAGTTCGATTGCGATGTCCAGCACATCGGCCCATTTAAGCGCCATGGTTCACCTCGCCCTCAATGGCCTTCGGAAACTTGATTGATGGTGTACTTCGGAATCTCGACCACCAGATCGGCATCCGTAACGGCCGCCTGACAGGACAGCCGGGAGTTGGGCTCGAGCCCCCAGGCCTTGTCCAGCATGTCGTCTTCCAGCTCATCGGAAGCTTCCAGCGAGGCAAATCCTTCACGGATCACAACGTGGCAGGTGGTACATGCACAGGATTTTTCACAGGCATGCTCAATATCGATACCGTTTCGCAGCGCGGCATCGAGCACCGTTTCACCGGGCTGCGCATCCACTACAGCCCCTTCCGGACAGTGGTCGGCATGGGGCAGGAAAACAATCTGCGGCATCTGGGTCATTCCTCGATATCGTTAAGCCGCCGTCCAGCCAGTGCAGCCTTGACGGTGGAATCTAGCCTGCGCGCGGCAAAGGCATCGGTAATCTGGCTCAGGCGCTTGATTTGACGCTCGATGGCAACGCCGTCGCGACCATCAAGCAGCTCACGCAGCGCATGCATCTGCGATTCGATCGCGACGCGTTCCTCATCGCTGAGCAAACGCTCGCCATCTACAGCCAAGGCAGAGTCGACCGCCTCGAGCAGCCGCTGCGCATCGACCAGCTGTTCACGTAGCGCCCGAGCAGCCTTGTCTTCGCCGGCCTTGTTAAAAGAATCTTCCAGCATGCGGGTGATTTCGCCATCGGTCAGCCCATACGAGGGCTTCACCTGAATGCTCGACTCGACGCCGGATGCCAATTCACGAGCCGATACGCTGAGCAACCCGTCGGCATCGACCTGAAAGGTAACGCGAATCTTCGCCGCGCCCGCCACCATCGAAGGTATGCCACGCAACTCGAAGCGAGCCAGCGAGCGGCAGTCGGCGATAAGCTCGCGCTCGCCTTGCAGCACGTGGATCATCATGGCCGACTGACCATCCTTGTAGGTGGTGAACTCCTGCGCACGTGCAACCGGAATCGTGGTGTTGCGCGGGATGATCTTCTCCATCAGACCGCCCATGGTCTCCAGCCCCAGAGACAACGGGATCACGTCGAGCAGCAGAAGCTCCTCTCCATCACGATTGTTGCCTGCAAGGGTTTCGGCCTGGATCGCCGCGCCGATGGCAACGACCTGATCGGGATCGATATCGGTCAGAGGATCTCGACCGAACATCTCGCCAACCCGTTCACGAACTCTCGGCACCCGAGTGGAGCCGCCGACCATTACCACCGCATGAACATCTTCCAACTCGACAGCCGAATCCCGTAGCGCGCGCCGGCAGGACTTGAGGCTGCGAGCAATCATCGGATCGATGAGCTCGTTGAAGGTCGCGCGCGTCAGAACGCCCTGCCAACCGCCATAACGCACCTCGACGGACTCGGCATCGCTGAGCCGCTCCTTGGTATCACAGGCGATTTTCAATACTGCGCGCTGCGCGCCTGGATCGAGATCCTCGGATGCCCCCGCCTGGGCGAGAATCCAGCCGGCGATCGCATGGTCGAAGTCATCACCGCCAAGTGCGGTATCGCCCCCGGTCGCCAGCACCTCGAACACACCTTTCGTTAGGCGCAGAATTGAGATATCGAAGGTTCCGCCACCCAGATCATAGATAGCCACGACGCCCTCGGCCTCGCGATCAAGACCATAAGCAACGGCTGCGGCGGTCGGCTCGTTGAGTAGACGCAGCACATTGAGATTGGCCAGCCGCGCGGCGTCCTTGGTGGCTTGCCGTTGCGCATCATCGAAATACGCAGGAACAGTGACCACAGCACCAACTAGCTCACCACCCAGCACGGCCTCAGCGCGCTCGCGCAAGGTGCGAAGAATTTCGGCAGATACCTCAACCGGACTCTTGGCGCCCTGTACCGTCTCGATAAAAGGCATTTGCGATTGCCCTTCGCTGAACTGATAAGGCAGTTGCTCACCCAGCTGCTTCACATCGCCGATACCGCGACCCAACAGACGTTTGACCGACACAACGGTATTCAATGGGTCACTGGCGGCTGCGCTCTTAGCAGCACGTCCCACCTCAACGTGGTCAGCGTGATAACGCACCGCGGACGGAAGAATCACCTCACCGTCGGCATCGGCCAGCGGCGCCGTAACGCCACTACGCAGGGCCGCGACGAGTGAATTGGTAGTTCCGAGATCGATACCAACCGCCAGGCGGCGCTGGTGAGGCTGCGGGCTTTGTCCGGGTTCAGCTATCTGAAGTAAGGCCATGTCTGTCTGATATCGGGCGCAGCGCTGGCGCTACGCGGGGTTAATCGTCGAGGCGCTCTTCCAACTGGCGCACTTCATGTGCCAGCTTGTCGAGAAACTGCATTCGGCGCACCAGCCGTTCCGCCTCCTCGCGCTGCGATTCATCCCGCCATATATGGGCGAACGAATCATTGAGATCCTGCTGAACGGCTTTCAGGCGAGCCTTGAAGGAAACGACGCCGTCGAGATTCCCATCGTCATACAACTCTTCGAGCTCTTCACGCCACTGCATCTGCTGCATCAGAAAGGCAGGATCCTGGACGGTAGCCTCAAGCGGCATATCCCGCCCCTGCAGCGTTAGCAGATAACGGGCCCGCCGGGACGGGCTTTTCAACGTTTGAAAAGCCTCGTTGAGATTCGCCGAGCGCTCTATGGCGTGACGCTGCTCTCTCTCGCCAGCGTCAGCGAACCGATCCGGATGAACCTTGCGTGCAAGCTCGCGATAACGGGACGAGAGCGCCTCGATATCAATATCGAAAGCCGGCTGCAGCTCGAACAGCGCGTAGTGACAGGGAGTTCCCACAGCGTCCTCAGATGTTGAAGCTCTCGCCGCAGCCGCATTCGCCGCGCACGTTGGGGTTATTGAACTTGAAGCCCTCGTTCAGGCCTTCCCGAACGAAGTCGAGTTCAGTGCCATCGAGGTACACGAGGCTTTTCGGATCGATGATGACCTTCACGCCGTGACTGTCGAACACCGAGTCCTCTACCGCCGCCTCGTCAACGAACTCAAGCACGTAGGCCAGACCGGAACACCCGGTGGTGCGCACACCCAATCGGACGCCCAGCCCTTTGCCGCGCCCCTCGAGGGAGCGACGTACGTGATTGGCAGCAGCGGCTGTCATACTGATAGCCATCGATACCTCCTTAGGCCTGTGGCAACCCTTTTTTCTCGCGATAGTCGCGAACGGCGGCCTTGATGGCATCTTCCGCCAGGACCGAGCAGTGGATTTTCACCGGCGGCAGCGCCAGCTCTTCGGCCAGCTGAGTGTTCTTGATGGTTTCAGCTTCTTCCAGGGTTTTGCCCTTCATCCACTCGGTAGCCAGCGAGCTGGAAGCGATGGCCGAACCACAGCCATAGGTCTTGAACTTGGCATCTTCAATGACGCCCTGCTCGTTGACCTTGATCTGCAGGCGCATCACGTCGCCGCATGCTGGCGCACCGACCATGCCGGTACCGATGGATGGATCCTCAGCGTCGAATTTGCCGACATTGCGAGGGTTTTCATAATGGTCGATGACCTTGTCACTGTATGCCATGGTGCAATCCTCTTTGAATCAGGCTATGCGGAGCTCGGTGGATCAGTGGGCAGCCCACTCGACTTTCGAGATATCGACGCCGTCTTTGAACATGTCCCACAGGGGCGAAAGCTCACGCAACTTGATAACCGCCTCGCTGACTTTCCGCGCGGCGTAGTCGACCTCTTCTTCAGTAGTGAAGCGGCCGAAAGTAAAACGGATCGAGCTGTGCGCAAGTTCGTCGTTGCGGCCCAGCGCGCGGAGCACATAAGACGGCTCCAGTGAGGCAGAGGTACAGGCAGAGCCGGAGGAAACCGCCAGATCCTTGAGCGCCATGATCAGCGACTCGCCCTCGACATAGTTGAAACTCAGATTCAGGTTGTGCGGAACCCGCGCCGTCATGCTGCCGTTTACATACAGCTCTTCCAGGTGCTCGACCTGCTTGAAGAAGCGGTCACGCAACTGAGTGATGCGCTCGTTCTCGGCAGCCATTTCCTCTTTAGCAATGCGGAACGCCTCGCCCATGCCCACCGACTGATGCGCTGCCAGCGTGCCCGAGCGCATGCCGCGCTCATGGCCACCACCATGCATCTGCGCTTCGAGGCGCACACGTGGTTTGCGGCGAACATAGAGCGCACCGACGCCTTTGGGACCGTAGGTCTTGTGTGCGGAGAAGGACATCAGGTCGACCTTCATCTTCTCTAGGTCGATTTCCACCTTGCCGGTGGACTGAGCGGCGTCGACATGGAACAGCACACCGCGCGAGCGGGTGAGTTCACCGATCGCAGCAATGTCGTTGATCGTTCCGATCTCGTTGTTCACGTGCATGATGGAAACCAGCACGGTGTCATCACGCAGGGCTGCCTCGACCATTGTCGGGGTGATCACACCGTCTTCGCCTGGCTCGATGTAGGTCACTTCGAAGCCTTCACGCTCAAGCTGGCGGGTCGTATCCAAAACGGCCTTGTGCTCGATCTTGCTGGTGATGATGTGCTTGCCTTTGGAGGCATAGAAATGCGCGACGCCTTTGATCGCCAGGTTGTCAGATTCGGTGGCACCCGAGGTCCAGACGATTTCGCGAGGGTCCGCATTGACTAGCTCGGCGACTTGGCGGCGAGCGTTCTCCACAGCCTCCTCGGCTTTCCAGCCAAAGGCATGGGAGCGTGACGCCGGGTTGCCGAAGTTACCTTCAGCAGTGAGGCACTCGACCATTTTCTCGGCAACGCGAGGATCGACCGGTGTGGTAGCGGAATAATCAAGGTAAATCGGCAACTTCATCAGGTATCTCCTATCAGGCAGTCGTCCTGCTCAATCGACGGCGGACGCTTCAATCTTTTCCAGTTGCGAAATCTGGCCTTTGGTGCGCCGCATATCCTGGCGCAGAGCCACTTCCTGGACCTCGCGACGCATTACCAGATCCGCCAGACTGATGCCGCTTAGAAACTCGTGGATCTGCTGACTCAAATCGCACCACAGATGGTGGGTCAGACAGGTATCACCCGAATGACAGTCACCCAGCCCCTGGCAGCGCGTGGCATCGACCGACTCGTTGACTGCGTCGATGACTTGCGCAACCTGAATACCGGCCATTTCACGGGAAAGTTGATAACCGCCACCCGGCCCCCGAACGCTGGTAACTAGACTGCCACGGCGCAGTTTGGCGAATAGCTGTTCAAGGTAGGAGAGCGAGATGCCCTGCCGCTCGGATATATCGGCAAGAGACACCGGCCCATGCTGCGCATGCAGCGCCAGATCGAGCATCGCAGTGACGGCGTAACGGCCTTTGGTAGTCAATCGCATCGGTTTGCACCAAGCATCATGGTTTGGCGCAAGTATGCAATACCCGACTATTTAGATCAACTATAAGACCTATTAAACCACTCGGACTTTAGCTGCTGAGCAGAAGCGGCGACCGGAACGCAGCACCCCATCAGCAAAGGCGCCCATTATAACAGCGCGCCCCGTCTATCGCACCCAACCCTCAGGGGCGAGCCTCATCGCCAGCATCCTTGACCTCAGCGAAATCCTCTTCACGCAGCTCGGGCATCTGCTTGGCGCAATAGTCGCTGCCTAGCGCAGTCAGCGCCTGACACATACCTTCCATGCGCTCTTCGACAGCCTGGACGTGATCGAGCAACTGGCCAATGGCGCGCGCCACGGGGTCTGGCATATCTTCTGTCACCCCGTAAGCATCGAAGCCGATCTTCTCGGCAATCGCCTTGCGCTTGGCTTCTTGCTCTTCATCCGACTTGACGATCACGCGCCCCGGAATGCCGACCGCGGTAGCACCCGCCGGAACCGCGCGGGTGACCACCGCGTTGGAGCCGACCTTGGCGCCAGCACCTACTGTAAACGGGCCGAGAATCTTCGCCCCTGCTCCAACAATCACACCGTCTTCGAGCGTAGGGTGGCGCTTGCCCTTGTTCCAGCTAGTCCCACCCAACGTGACACCATGATAGAGCGTCACGTCATTACCGATCTGCGCAGTCTCGCCAATCACGATACCCATCCCATGATCGATAAAAAAACGCCGACCGATATGCGCCCCCGGATGGATCTCGATACCCGTCAGCCACCGCGCCAGGTTTGAGTTCACTCGCGCCAGCCACTTGCAATCCTTCATCCACAACCAATGCGAAACCCGATGAAACCAGACAGCGTGCAGCCCCGGATAACAAGTGATGACCTCGAATGCGTTACGCGCCGCCGGATCGCGATGAAAAACGCTCTGGATATCTTCGCGCATGCGTTCGAACATCAATCAGATCTCCGCTTGTGGGGTTCGCCGCGGACAGCCTTCTGGGTTTCGGTCAGAATCCCGCGCAGGATGTTCATTTCGAGTTTGCTGATGCCGCTACGCCCGTAAAGCCTGCGCAAACGCGGCATAAGGTGACGAGGCTTCTCCGGGTCGAGAAAGCCGATATCGATCAAGGTCTGCTCGAGATGCCCGTAATAGTGCTCAAGCTCGTCAGCGGTCACGGGCTGCGCATTGAGCATCGATGTGGTTTCGAGCTTCTCCTGCTTGCTTGGCTGGCCGTTCGCCGCAAGCCAGGCCATACGCACCTCGTAAGCCAGCACCTGCACCGCCGCGGCCAAGTTCAGCGAACTGAAATCAGGATCGGACGGGATATGCACATGGTACTGACAGCGCTGAAGCTCTTCGTTGGTGAGGCCGGCATATTCGCGGCCGAATACCAATGCGACCTCACCGCCGCGCTCGATTTGCTCCAGGCAAACTGAACCGGTCTCGCGCGGATCCAACAGCGGCCAGGGTATTCGGCGATCACGCGCACTGGTCCCCAGCACCAGGCTGCAGCCCACCAACGCCTCTTCGAGCGTCGCCACGACCTGCGCCGAATCGAGAATATCCGTTGCACCCGACGCCCGGGCAATAGCGTTCGGACTGGGAAAATCCTCCGGATCCACCAGAACCAGACGGGACAAACCCATATTTTTCATAGCCCTGGCCGCGCCACCGATATTGCCGGCATGACTCGTATTGACCAGCACCACACGAATGTTCTGAAGCGACACAGTTATTCTCGACCAAAAAGCGGACCGAAAGCTTACAGGAAGGGATTACGCCTTCGCCATTACCGTCCCGACGGTCTCCATCCTCATACACCCGAGCCAGCTTTCTGATAGAATTGACGGCTTTCTTTAAACGACCAGGTATTTGATCGATGCAGCCCATGCTGAATATCGCGCTGCGCGCCGCCCGTAGCGCCGGCGAAATGATTGTTCGTTCCACCGAGCGCCTGGACGTGATCTCGGTTAGCGAAAAGGACGCGCGCGATTACGTCTCGGAGATCGACCGAACAGCCGAACAGCTGATCGTTGCCGCGCTGCGCAAGGCTTATCCGAATCACGGCATTCTGGGCGAGGAAGGCGGACTGCTGGAAGGCAGCGGTGACGGCAAGGATTATCTCTGGGTGATCGACCCGCTGGATGGCACGACAAACTTTCTGCGGGGCGTCCCACACTATGCCGTCAGCATCGCCTGCAAATACCGTGGCCGTCTTGAGCATGCCGTCGTTCTCGATCCGGTTCGCCAGGAAGAATTCACCGCGAGCCGCGGTCGTGGCGCCGCGCTCAACGGCCGCCGATTGCGCGTCAGTACGCGCAAGAGCCTGGACGGCGCCCTGCTGGGTACCGGATTTCCGTTCCGCGACGGGCAAATGGACAACATGGACAGTTACCTGAACATGTTCCGCAGCCTAGTAGGACAAACCGCCGGGCTACGTCGCGCCGGCGCCGCCAGTCTGGACCTGGCCTATGTCGCCGCCGGCCGCTATGACGCCTTCTGGGAGTTCGGGCTTTCCGAATGGGATATGGCCGCCGGCGCACTACTAATCCAGGAAGCTGGCGGCCTTGTCAGTGATTTCAGTGGTAGTCACGATTTCCTTGAGAAGGGCCAGATCGTCGCGGGCAACACCAAATGCTTCAAAGCGGTACTGACTGCTATCCAGCCGCACCTCACGCCGTCACTGAAACGCTGAGCTAGCGGCAGCACAAAAAAACGCCCCGCGGGGCGTTTTTTTATTCAGACCAAAAACTACTCACTGCTGCGTCAGCATGAGCTGACCGTCCTGCACGGGGATGCGATTACCGGGATCGCGATCCATCCGCACCGTACCGACCTTCCCATCCAGATCGTACTGGACCTCATAGCCAACCACCTTGTCATGAGTGTCGGTGACCGTATTGCAGCGGGTCTCGGTGGCGGTGTAAGTATCGTTGGCCTGCATCCGCTCTTGCACCTGATTACCGGCGTAACCACCGCCCACCGCCCCGGCGACCGTCGCGATCTTCTTGCCGGTGCCACCACCGACCTGATTGCCGAGCAACCCGCCGACCACAGCTCCTACCGCTGTGCCAGCGATGCGATGCTGGTCCTGTACCGGCTTCTGCCGTGTAACCGTCACTTCCTTGCAGACTTCCCGAGGCGTCTTGATCGTTTCCGTGACAGGCTCCACCTTAAGGACCTCAGCGAACTTCGGCCCGCGGTCAACCAGCGTGTAAGTGGCAAATGCGCCACCCGCGGTCACCACTACCGCTCCTAGTACCGCACCCACCAGCATCGATTTATTCACTGCGTTTTCCTTCTTCCGACGGGCAAGGCCCCGTTGCGGCGGCTTAGGCAGCCGAGCCCGTCAGAAGTTCGCCTCAGGGTCGCTCGTCGACCTCTTCCACCACTGGCGGAATCAGATCATCGCGGGTCAACTTCAACGCGATAAGGAAGACACCGGCAATGTAGACGGACGAATAGGTTCCGGCACCAACCCCGATGAGCAACGCCAGCGAGAAGCCCCAGAGGTTTTCCCCACCGAAGAACATCAACGCGCCTACCGCAAGCAGGGTGGACACCGAGGTGGCCAAGGTACGCAGCAGCGTTTGAGTGGTAGATATATTGATGTTCTCGAGCAGCTCCGCTTTGCGCAACATGCGAAAGTTCTCGCGGATCCTATCGAAGATCACGATGGTATCGTTGAGCGAATAGCCGATCACCGCGAGCACCGCAGCCAACACGGTCAGGTCGAACGAGATCTGAAAGAATGAAAAGACACCCAGCACCACAATCACGTCGTGGAAAAGTGACAGCACCGCACCCAAACCGAACTTCCATTGAAAGCGGAACGCGACGTAGATCAGGATGCCACCAAGGGCAAGCAGCATGCCCAACCCACCCTGGTCGCGCAGCTCCTCACCTACCGCCGGCCCAACGAACTCGACGCGTTTGACGGTGACGGTGCTGGCAGCCTCATGGCCACGCAGCGCCTCGGCGATACGCTCGCCCAGCATAGGATCGTCGCCCGGCATTCTCACCAGCACGTCGGTCGTGGCACCAAAGCTCTGAACCACGGCCTCACCGAAATCGGAGCGGGAAAGCTGCGCCCGCACTTCATCCAGCGCGACCGGCTGCTCGTAGGACAGCTCGATCAACGTGCCACCGGTAAAGTCCAGGCCGAAGTTCAGCCCCTTCACCGCCAGGCTACCGAGGGAAGCAAGCGTGAGTATTACCGTCAGGGCGAAAGCCACATGACGTACACCCATGAAATTGATTACGCGTTTCATCGTGCTAGCCCCTTAAATCCACAACTTCTTGAGATCGCGGCCGCCGTAGATCACGTTGACCATGGCGCGGGTCACAAGTATTGCCGTGAACATTGACGTCAGGATTCCGAGCGAGAGCGTGACGGCGAAGCCCTTGATCGGACCAGTCCCCATCGCAAACAGGATGCCGCCAACCAGCAATGTAGTCAGGTTGCCGTCGATGATCGCCGAGAAAGCCCGATCGAAACCTTCGTGGATGGCGCGCTGCACTGACATCCCGTTCTGAATCTCCTCGCGAATCCGCGAGAAAATCAGCACGTTGGCATCCACCGCCATACCCATGGTCAGCACGATACCGGCGATACCCGGCAGCGTCAGGGTCGCACCCAGCATCGACATCAGCGCGGTCAGCAGCACCATGTTGAATAGCAGCGCGACGGTCGCCAGCACACCGAAGAACTTGTAGATCAACACCATGAAGATCGCGACGAACAGGAAGCCCCACAGAGCCGCCTCGACGCCCAGCTTGATATTCTCGGCACCCAGGCTTGGGCCGATGGTACGTTCTTCGGCGAAGTACATCGGTGCCGCCAGACCACCTGCGCGCAGTAGCAGCGCGAGTTCCGAAGACTCACCCTGCCCATCGAGGCCGGTGATGCGGAACTGGCTACCCAGCGGCGACTGGATGGTCGCCAGGCTGATGATTCTTTTCTCTTCCTGGAAGGTTTCGACGCGCACTTCCTGCTCGACGCCATCGACCATTTGCTTCACATAACGGGTCTGCGGCCGCTGCTCGATGAAGATCACCGCCATGCTGCGCCCGACGCTGTTGCGCGTGGCCCGGTTCATCAACTCACCACCATGCCCATCCAGACGGATATTGACCTGCGGACGACCACTCTCGTCGTAGCTGGCCTGGGCATCGGTCACCTGATCGCCGGTGATGATCAGCGAGCGCTCCAGCTGTGCCGGCGGACGGCCCTCCTGCCGGAACTCGAAGGTCTCGGTGGTCGCACGCGGGGCATCCATCTCGGCTGCCAGGCGGAATTCCAGATTGGCAGTCTTGCCAAGGATTCGCTTGGCTTCCGCAGTGTCCTGTACGCCCGGCAATTCGACCACGATGCGGTTGGCGCCCTGGCGCTGTACCAGCGGCTCGGAAACGCCCAGTTCGTTGACCCGGTTGCGAACCGTTGTGAGGTTCTGCTTGATGGAGTACTCGCGGATCTCCGCCAGCTTCGCCTCGGTAATAGCCAGACGCAGCACCTGTTGGCCGTTGCGTTCGCTGGAAGTAATCTCAAAATCGTTGAAGTTCTTGCGGATCAGAGCCTGAGCGGTGGATAGCGTCGCCTGGTCTGCAAAGCCCAGCTGCACCGCGTTGTCCTGCATGGGCAGGCTACGATAGCGGACACGCTCCTTGCGTAGCAGACTCTTGACCTCCCCCTCATAGACGTTCAAGCGAGTCTCGATAGCCTTGTCCATATCCACTTCGAGCAGGAAGTGCACGCCACCGGACAGGTCCAGGCCGAGCTTCATCGGGCTCGCGCCGAGACTGCGCAACCAGTCGGGCGTGGTCGGTGCCAGGTTGAGAGCAACAACATAGGCATCACCTAGAGCGCGGCGGATCACGTCTTTAGCCGGCAGCTGATCGTCCTGGTGCAGCAGACGCAGCAGACCACCGCGACCCTGTTCGTCCAGCGAGACGTCCTTGACTTCAATTCCAGCCTCTTCGAGCGCAGTACTGGCTCGGCTAAGATCAGCCTCGGTCACGTTCAGCGAAGTGGTTGCGCCGGTGATCTGTACAGCTGGATCGTCGGGATAAAGATTTGGGGCCGAATAAATGCAAGCAACCGCCAGCACCACCAGTATCAGCAGGTATTTCCAGAGGGGGAATCTATTGAGCATGACGCAGCCCGTCTAATGACGCGGGGCGCCTTGCGCGCCCCGTCGTGGTATTGAATTGAACTCGGCTCAGATGGCTTTCAGAGTGCCCTTGGGCAGCGTCGCGGCAATCGCGACCTTCTGGAACTTCAGCTCAACGTTGTCGGAAACCTCGATAACGACAAAATCGTCTGCCACCTTGGTGACCTTGCCGGCAATGCCACCGGAAGTAACCACTTCATCGCCCTTCTGCAAGCCACCGATCAGGTTCTTGTGGTCCTTGGCGCGCTTGGCCTGGGGACGCCAGATCATCAGGTAGAAGATGACTAGGAAGCCGACCAGGAACAACCACTCGAAACCGCTACCAGCGGGACCAGCAGCAGCCTCTTGTGCGTAGGCGGCGGGAATCAGAAAGCTCATGTAGCACTCCTGTTGCAGAGATAAGTTGGTATGAATTCGTCACGCAAGCGGCGGGGTTGGCAGACCGCGCTTGGCATAGAAGGCGTCGACAAAGGTCGCCAATGTACCCTGCTGGATAGCATCGCGTAAACCGGCCATCAGACGCTGGTAGTGACGCAGGTTGTGGATTGTATTCAACATGCTGCCCAGCATTTCGCCGCATTTGTCCAAATGGTGCAGATAGGCGCGGGAGAAGTGTTTGCAGGTGTAACAATCGCAGCCGGCATCCAGCGGTGAATCATCGTGCCGATGCACCGCATTGCGAATCTTGATCACGCCAGTGTCGGTAAACAGATGGCCGTTGCGGGCATTGCGGGTCGGCATTACGCAGTCGAACATGTCCACGCCGCGACGCACACCCTCAACTAAGTCCTCGGGCTTGCCGACCCCCATGAGATAGCGGGGCTTGTCGGCCGGCATTCGCGACGGCAGGAAATCCAGCACCCGGATCATCTCTTCCTTCGGCTCGCCCACCGACAGCCCGCCGATCGCCAGACCGTCGAAGCCAATCTCGCACAGCCCTTCCAGCGAGCGCATGCGCAGCGATTCGTGCATACCGCCCTGGACGATGCCGAACAGCGCCGCGACGCTATCGCCGTGCGCCTCCTTGGAGCGCTTGGCCCAGCGCAGCGACAACTCCATGGAACGCCGCGCCACCTCCTCGTCGGCCGGATAGGGCGTGCATTCATCGAAGATCATCACGATATCGGAGCCTAGGTCGCGCTGGACCTGCATCGACTCTTCCGGCCCCATGAATACTTTTGCACCATCGACCGGAGAAGCGAAGTAGACACCCTCCTCCTTGATCTTGCGCATCGCGCCCAGGCTGAACACCTGGAAACCACCCGAATCGGTCAGGATCGGTCCCTTCCATTGCATGAAATCATGCAGATCACCGTGGGCCTTGATCACTTCGGTGCCGGGACGCAGCCACAGGTGGAAGGTATTACCGAGAATGATCTCGGCACCGATTTCCTCGACATCGCGCGGCAACATGCCCTTGACCGTGCCGTAGGTACCCACCGGCATGAACGCCGGCGTCTCCACCGTGCCGCGCGGAAAGGTCAGGCGTCCGCGGCGCGCCCTGCCGTCGGTAGCAAGCAGTTCGAAGGACATATGGCAGGTACGACTCATGGGGTTTCCTCGGGGCCGCGCGGGGCCGGGTTGCGCGTGATGAACATGGCATCGCCGTAACTGAAGAAGCGATAACCCTCGGCGACGGCTTCAGCGTAGGCAGCCATGGTTTCCGGGTAGCCGGCAAACGCCGAGACCAGCATCAGTAGGGTCGATTCAGGCAGATGGAAGTTGGTCACCAGGGCATCCACCACATGAAAGGGCCGGCCTGGATAGATGAAAATGTCGGTATCGCCACTGAAAGCCTTAAGCGTGCCGTCGCGCGCCGCGCTCTCCAGCGAACGCACGCTGGTGGTACCTACCGCGATGACACGTCCACCGCGCTGACGACAGGCTGCAACGGCATCGACCACATCCTGGCCGACCTCGAGCCACTCGCGATGCATATGATGATCTTCGATGTGCTCGACGCGCACCGGTTGAAAGGTGCCAGCGCCCACGTGCAGCGTGACGAAAGCGCGCTCTACGCCTTTCTCTTGCAGTGCCGCCAGTAGCGGCGTATCGAAGTGCAACCCCGCCGTTGGCGCGGCGACAGCGCCGGCCCGCTGCGCATAAACCGTCTGATAGCGTTCGCGATCAGCGGTTTCGTCCGGTCGATCTATATAAGGAGGCAGCGGCATGTGCCCGACGCGATCGAGCAAGGGCAGCACGTCTTCCGCAAATTCCAGTTCGAACAGGGCGTCATGGCGCGCCAGCATCAGCGCCTCACCACCGCCCTCGATATGAATTTTTGTTCCCGGCTTCGGTGACTTGCTGGAGCGGATATGTGCTAGCACGCGACGACCATCGAGCACGCGCTCGACAAGCACCTCGACTTTGCCGCCCGTTTCCTTCTGGCCGAACAGACGCGCCGGAATCACCCGCGTGTCGTTGAAAACCATCAGATCGCCAGGCAACAGGTAGTCGAGCAGCTCGGCGAACCCACGATGTTCCAGCCGCCCGGTCATTCCATCGAGCACCAGCAGCCGGCTGGCCCGGCGCTCGGCCAGCGGGTGGCGAGCGATCAGCGAATCGGGGAGCTGAAAGGAGAAATCGGAAACTTGCATTGAAAATGATCAGCACGAGGCTTGGGGGGCGCAAAGCTTAGCGGAAACGCCTCAATCTGACCACGCCAGACGATTGACCGACTCGCATTGCATCCCTATACTGCGCGGCCACTGTGCCTCGATGGCGGAATCGGTAGACGCAGCGGATTCAAAATCCGCCGTTGGTAACAACGTGAGAGTTCGAGTCTCTCTCGAGGCACCATGAATCAGAAGCCACAGGCAACCGATTGCCTTTGGAACAGGGGAACCGCGCAGCAGTAGCGGCATCACCCCAGCAGTATCGATGCGCCACGCGCATCAGCAAGCGCGACATGCTTCATCGGGCTATATCGCAGCACGCTCTGGAAGCGCTCATCGAGCGACGGCTTCGTAACGGCGCAGCGCATCTCGCTCCATGGCGACATCATAAAGAACGCAAGCAACGCTAAAGCGCGCCGAAATGGCGCCTCTGTAGTGGGCAAACTCTATGACTCCGAGGGCTTGGCATTGGCCGGCGAGTTATCGTAGAGTGTGCCCACTGTGTTTGCATGGGTCGCTGTTGAATCGTGACCTGGTGCAGTAGATCTTCAGATCCGCTACATCCCGCTCGACTCTTTACTCCTTGCAACCAGTCTCCGCTTCCTGCCCTATGCAGGGGCGCTTCTACTATTGAGTTTCAAGGATACAAAGACATGTCGAATCGTCAGAACGGTACCGTCAAGTGGTTTAACGACGAGAAAGGTTTTGGTTTCATCACTCCCGAGAGCGGTCCGGATCTGTTCGTGCACTTCCGCGCGATCGAAGGCAACGGCTTCAAGAGCCTGAAAGAAGGCCAGAAAGTCAGCTTCGTCGCTGTGCAAGGTCAAAAGGGCATGCAGGCTGACCAGGTGCAAATCCAGGAATAAGCCCTCACTCCGAAAAGCCCCTGATGGCAACATCAGGGGCTTTTTTATGCGCGTGATTCCGTAGAATGCGCACTGCCATTTTTAGCGAGACACCCATGCGCAACCATCTGCTCAGCCCGCAGGGCCAGTTTCCTGCAGCCGGCCTATTTCGCCGGCTCGCCGCAATCTTCTACGATTCGTTTCTTTCCATCGCACTGATGATGGTGGTCACGCTGCTCTACCAGCAGGGCGTGCTGCGCCTGATTTACGGCAGCGAAGGCCTGCAGGCATTGGCAGAAGCTGGCGGGCTGGACATCGATCCGATCCTGTCCACGCTATTGCTGTTCAGCCTGTTCGGCTTTTTCGCCAAGTTCTGGACCCACAATGGCCAGACGCTTGGCATGCAGGTCTGGGGCGTGCGCATCCAGAACGCCGACGGCAGCGCCATCGACCTGTGGCAGGCGCTGCTGCGCTTTCTGATTGCAATCATGTCCTTGCTGGCGCTGGGGCTGGGCTATTGGTGGATGCTTTGGGACAAGCAGCACCGCACCTGGCATGACATCTATTCGGAAAGCCAGGTCGTTCAGCTACCGAAGAATATTCATAAGAAATAGCTTCAGGCTCGGCACTGCTCGCCGCCTAGTCGAGCGCTCTTGCATTACTAGCCCGCCCGCCGCAACAACCAAACGCCCGCTAGCGCACAGATGCCTGCGGGCACCGCCACCGCCAGCAGCGGCGAGAAGCCGAACACCTGGCTCGCCGGACCTAGCAGGTCTTGCAGAATGCGGAACACGAAGCCGACGATCACACCGGTGAAGATGCGCTGTCCAAGGGTCACCGAGCGCAACGGCCCGAAGATGAACGAGATGGCCAGCAGCACCAGCGCCACCGTCACCACCGGTTGCAGCACCTTGGTCCAGAACGCCAACCAGTAGCGCCCGTTATTCAACCCTTGGTCGCCGAGGTAATGGATATAGCGCCACAACCCGGTGACGGACAAGGCATCAGGCTCCATGACGACGGTACCGACCAGCTGCGGCGTCAATAGCACGTCCCAACGCTCCTCGGCGGCCTTGACCACTTCGGTATGATCGCCGCGAAAATGCGTGGTAGCGACGTCGCTGAGCTGCCAATGATCGCCATCGTAGCGCGCCCGGCGGGCAAAACTTGCCGACAGAAGCTGCCGCTGCTCATCGAAGCGGTAGCGAGTGACACCCAGCAGCAGACCGCTTGGCTGCACCGCATTGATGTGTACGAATTCGTCGCCCTGACGATGCCAGAGGCCGCGCTTGCTGCTTTGCGCCTCACCTGCCCCCTGCGCCGCCGCCCGGTTGGCCTGAGCAATATTCTCGCTCCACGGCGCCAGATATTCGCCAATCAGAATACCTACTAGCATCAGCAGCAGCATCGGCTTCATCACGGCAACCACGATACGCCCGAGCGATACGCCAGCGGCACGCATGATGGTCAGCTCGCTGCTACTGGCAAGCGTGCCGAGGCCGATGAGACAACCGATCAGTGCCGCCATCGGCAGCATTTCGTAGATTCGCGACGGCGTTGTGAGCAGGACGTAAACAGCGGCATTCAACGTGCCGTAACTCCCCTTTACGTCCCCCAGCTCGTCGATGAAAGCGAACAGCAACGCCAGCCCGACGATGATCCCGAGCACAGTGAGAATCGCCAGCAATACATGGCTGCCGATATAGCGATCGAGCTTACGCATGAGCGACCCCCGACCTGCTCCGACGCTTGCTGATGGCGAGCCTCAGCGGTTCCCAGTAAAGCATCAACATTCCTATCGCAAAGAAGATTGCATGCACCCACCAGAGCCCCAATGCAGCGGGGATCCGCCCCTTATCAAGGGAACCACGCGCAGCGATCAGCAGCGCCAGGTAGGTCATGTACAGAAGAATCGCAGGCAACAGCTTGAGGAAGCGCCCCTGACGCGGATTGACCTTCGACAGCGGCACCGCAAGCAGGGTCACGATGAAGACCAGTAACGGCAGCGACAGGCGCCATTGCAGTTCGGACTGCAAGCGAATGTCGTCACTGCCGAACAGCTCACTGGTAGGCATCGCCTCGCGCTCGCTCAGTTCGACACTGACCTCAGGCTTTGGTAACAGTACGCCGTAGGTGTCGTACTGGATCGCGCGGTAATTGGCCTGCCCCGGATTGCCGTCGTAGCGGTAACCGTTTTCCAGAATCAGGTAGCGGCTTCCATCGGGCTGAATCTCCTGCCGACCGCTTTCGGCCACCAGCACGGATAGACCACGCTTCTCTCCGGTCGCCTCGGACAAGTTGGTTTCGGAGATGAATACGCCTGCCAGCTCCGTGCGGTCGTCGGTCAGCTCACGGGTATAAGTCACCCGAGTTCCGTCGCGCAGGGTTTGGAAGCGTCCGGGCACCAGCGTATCGAACTCGGTCAGCGAGTCTTGCTCATTGAGGATTCGATCGACTTCGGCAACACCTTGCGGCGCCAGGCCGAGACTCAGCCAGCCAACCAGCGCAGCGATCAGCGCGGCCGGCGCCAGACTGTAGACCAGCAGGCGTCGCTGGCTCATGCCGGTGGCCGAAAGGACGGTCATCTCGCTGTCGAGGTAGAGCCGGCCGTAGGCAAGCAGGATGCCGAGAAACAGGCCCAGCGGTAGAATCAGCTGCAGGAACCCGGGCAGGCGGAAGCCCATGATCATCAGAAGCACGCCCGGATCGAGAAGCCCCTGCGCAGCCTGCGCCAGGTATTTGATGAAACGTCCACTCATGATGATCACCAACAGCACGGCGCTGACGGCGCTCAAGGTGACCAGAAGCTCACGGGACAGGTAACGAAAGACGATCAAACCGGACACTCCAGGGTTGTCAGGCTCCGGCGGCTACGCTCAAACTAGCCGCCAATAGCCGGTCCGCCCGCAACAGGACGTTGAATTCACGCAGCACTCTCAACGCCCCGGTGGACGAACCACCGGAAAATAGGCCCGGCATTATCCTGCAAACCCGACTCTTTGTCTTGGGGACTCGACGCCATGGAATTCGTTGTAAAAATAACCAAAGCCGCTGCAGCCAAAACAGCCACCCTGGTTCTGCCAGTTGCCGAGGGGCAACTGCTCGGGGCTACTGCGCAGAGCGTGGACCAGGCCAGCGGCGGAGCCATCAGCACCGTACTCAAGCGCGGCGACCTGCAAGGCAAGCCGGGCCAGACCCTGTTGCTGCACAGCGTGCCGGGCCTCAAGGCTGAGCGCGTGCTGCTGGTTGGCATCGGCAAGGAGGACGAACTCGACGCTCGTCAGTGGCGCAAAGCCGCCGGCGCCGCATTCGGCGTTCTCAAGGGCCTCGGTGGCAACGACGCGACCTTCGCCCTGCAAGACATTCAAGTGAAGGATCGCGACCTCTACGCGCGCACTCGCATGCTGGTCGAAGTGCTGGCTGATGGTCAGTACCGGTTCGATCAATTCAAGAGCAAGAAGAGCGACGCATCGGCGCTCGACAAGATCACTCTGCTCGTCGACAAGGCAAACCAGACTCAAGCCGAGCAAGCCGCACACCACGCCACCGCAATCGCCGCCGGAATGAGCTTCGCCCGCGACCTAGGCAACCTGCCGCCGAACATATGCCACCCCAGCTATATGGCCGAACAGGCCAGGCAGCTCGGCAAGGCATTCAAGGGGCTTAAAGTCGAAGTGCTGGACGAGAACAAGCTGCGCGAACTCGGCGCCGGCGCCTTCCTCGCCGTCTCCCAGGGCAGCGACCAGCCAGGCTGCATCGTGGTCATGCAGTACAACGGTGGCAAGAAAGGCGAGCAGCCTTACGCGCTCGTCGGCAAAGGCATCACCTTTGACACAGGCGGCATCAGCCTCAAGCCCGGCCTGGGCATGGACGAAATGAAATACGACATGTGCGGCGCGGCCAGCGTGCTCGGCACCTTCCGCGCGGCATTGGAACTGCAGTTGCCTATCAACTTGGTCGGCCTGCTGGCATGCGCGGAGAACATGCCCAGCGGCAAGGCCACGCGCCCGGGCGACATCGTCACCACCATGAGTGGCCAGACCGTCGAGATCCTCAACACCGACGCAGAAGGCCGTCTGGTCCTTTGCGACACACTGACCTATGCCGAGCGTTTCAAACCGCGCGCCGTGATCGACGTCGCCACGCTGACCGGCGCCTGCATCGTTGCCCTGGGCAGCAACACCTCGGGCCTGCTGGGCAATGACGATGCGCTGCTGCAGCAGGTGCTGGGCGCCGGCCAGAAAGCCGACGACCGCGCCTGGCAACTGCCCCTGTTCGACGAATACCAGGAGCAACTGGACAGCCCCTTCGCTGACATCGCCAACATCGGTGGACCCAAGGCCGGCACGATTACCGCCGCGTGCTTCCTCTCGCGCTTCACCAAGGCCTATCCCTGGGCTCACCTGGACGTCGCCGGCACCGCCTGGATCAGTGGCGGCAAGGAAAAAGGCGCTAGCGGCCGTCCTGTGCCCCTGCTGACCCAGTACCTGCTGGATCGAGCCGAGCAGGCATGAGACAGGCGAGCGGGAACCGGACATGACACGGGTCGAGTTCTACGTGTTGCCCGATAGCGAACCGGCAGGCCGAGCCAAAGCGGCCTGCCTGCTGGCGAGCAAGGGCTGGCAGCACGGGATGCCGGTGTTCATTCGCTGCGACGACAGCCAACAGTGCGGTCAGCTGGACGAGCTGCTGTGGAGCTTTCGCGCCGAACGTTTCATACCGCACGAACTGCACGACGACGATCCGCATGCGCCGGTGGTGATCGGCACGGAGCAACCACCCGCCACTGCGCAAGGTCTGCTGATCAATCTGGCGCCAACGCTATCGCCACATACCGATCGGTTCAGCCGCGTGATCGAGATCGTCAACCAACAACCGGAGCTACTAAACCTTTGCCGGGACAATTTCCGCCTCTATCGGCAACGTGGCTATGAACCGAAGCGAGTCGAACTGTAGCGCCAGTGCCGCTGGGTTCGGCGAACTCATCGCCTTATCGACGAGTCAACAACGATAGGCATCGGGCTCATCCCGTTTAACGAGCGCCACGACCACCTGGACGCTTAATCTCCGGAAACCACCGTACATGACGCAAACGCCGAAACCCACCCATTTACTCGACGACCTGGAGTCCATCCGTGCGCTGCTAGGAGATCAGGACCCGCCCGTGGTGAGCGAGACGCTGGATCCGGACAGCATCCCTGTGCTCTCGGAAATCGTCCAACCCGCACCTTCCGCAACAAGCCAGCCAGAGCCGGAGCCCCGCGAGCCCGCCGTCCGTACGGCTTTTCGTACCTTGGCCGAGCGCCATCTCGATCTCGAATTGCGCACCGCCGCGCAATTGATCCTGCAAGAAGTGATCGACGACTTCGTTCCGCAGATCGAAGCCGAGCTGCGGCATCGACTGGAAGCTCGAGCCGAGCAACTGATCAAGACCCACCGCACCTGAGCTGCCGATACGGCAACTCAGCCGCTTTTCGATAACACCCCTTCCAACCCAGTCCAGACCAGCTGTCGCCTCGATCGCGGCGCGATAAAAGCGCCATTGCGGTTCTGCCACCCGCGTACTTACCTTTATACTCTCCGGTTTTTCCGACCAGCCGTTCTAAGGGTCCCGCCGAATGGACAAGACCTACCAGCCGCACGCCATCGAGACTTCCTGGTACCAGACCTGGGAATCGAACAACTATTTCGCACCCCAGGGTTCGGGCGAGCCCTACACCATCATGATCCCGCCGCCGAACGTTACCGGCAGCCTGCACATGGGTCATGGCTTCAACAACGCCATCATGGACGCGCTGATCCGCTTCCGCCGCATGCAGGGCCGCAACACCCTGTGGCAGCCGGGCACCGACCACGCGGGCATCGCCACGCAGATGGTAGTCGAGCGCCAGCTGGGCGCCCAAGGCGTCAATCGCCACGATCTGGGCCGTGCCAAGTTTCTCGAGAAGGTCTGGGAGTGGAAGCACGAGTCTGGTGGCAACATCACCCGGCAGATTCGCCGCCTGGGCTCCTCGGTGGACTGGTCGCGCGAGCGCTTCACCATGGACGAGGGCCTGTCCGAAGCGGTCAAGGAAGCCTTCGTGCGCCTGCACGAGGACGGCCTGATCTATCGCGGCAAGCGCCTGGTCAACTGGGACACCAAGCTGCACACCGCTATTTCCGACCTGGAAGTGGAAAACCACGACGAGAAGGGCCATCTCTGGCATCTGCGCTATCCGCTGGCTGACGGTGCGCGCACCGCCGATGGCAAGGATTATTTGGTGGTCGCCACCACCCGCCCGGAAACCATGCTCGGTGACGCCGCCGTCGCCGTGCATCCCGAGGACGAGCGCTACAAGGACCTGATCGGTCGCCACATCATGCTGCCGCTGGTCAATCGCCTGATTCCCATCGTCGCCGACGATTACGTCGACCTCGAGTTCGGTACCGGCTGCGTGAAGATCACTCCGGCGCACGACTTCAACGACTATGAAGTTGGCAAGCGCCACAGGCTGCCGTTGATCAATATCTTCGATCAGAACGCAGCGATCCTGGCCCGCGCCCAGGTGTTCCATATCGACGGCACGCTGAACGACAAGGTCGACCCGAGCCTGCCCGACGGCTATGCGCGCATGGATCGCTTCGACGCGCGCAAGGCCATCGTCGCCGAATTCGAGGCCATGAGCCTGTTGGAGAAGATCGACGACCACGCACTGAAAGTCCCGCGTGGCGATCGCTCCGGCACCATCATCGAGCCCTGGCTGACCGACCAGTGGTACGTCTCCACCAAGCCGCTGGCCGAGAAAGCCATCGCTGCGGTGGAAAGTGGCGAGATCCAGTTCGTGCCCAAGCAGTACGAGAACATGTACTTCAGCTGGATGCGCGACATCCAGGATTGGTGCATCAGCCGCCAGCTGTGGTGGGGCCACCGCATTCCGGCCTGGTACGACGAAGCCGGCCACGTCTACGTCGGCCGCGACGAGATGGAAGTACGCCGCAAGCACAACCTCGGCAACGAAGTTGAGCTGCGTCAGGACGAGGACGTGCTGGACACCTGGTTCAGCTCCGGCCTGTGGACTTTCTCCACCCTCGGCTGGCCCGAGCAGACCGACTTCCTCAAGACCTTCCACCCCACCGACGTGCTGGTCACCGGCTTCGACATCATCTTCTTCTGGGTCGCCCGGATGATCATGCTCTCGACCCACCTAACCGGGCAGATTCCGTTCAAGACCGTCTACGTCCACGGACTGGTGCGCGACGGCCAGGGCCAGAAGATGTCCAAGTCAAAGGGTAACGTGCTCGATCCGCTGGACATCGTCGACGGCATCACCCTGGACGAACTGCTGCAAAAACGCACCAGCGGCATGATGCAACCCAAGCTCGCCGAGAAGATCGCCAAACAGACCCGCGCTGAATTCCCCGAAGGCATCGCCAGCTACGGTACCGACGCGCTGCGCTTCACTTTCTGCTCGCTGGCCTCCACCGGTCGCGATGTGAAGTTCGACATGGGCCGCGTCGAGGGCTACCGCAACTTCTGCAACAAGCTGTGGAACGCCGCCAACTTCGTCTTCGAGAACACCGAAGGCAAGGACACGGGAATCAATGGTGAGCCCGCTGAACTGTCCTCCGTGGATCGCTGGATCATCTCCGCGCTGCAACGCACCGAAGCCGAAGTGACCCGCCAGTTGGAAAATTTCCGCTTCGACCTGGCCGCGCAAGCCCTCTACGAATTCGTTTGGGACGAGTACTGCGCCTGGTATCTGGAACTGGTGAAGCCAGTGCTCTGGGACGAAACCGCAAGCGCCGAACGCCAGCGCGGCACCCGCCGCATCCTGGTGCGCGTACTGGAAACCGCGCTGCGCCTGGCGCATCCGTTCATGCCCTTCATCACCGAGGAAATCTGGCAGCGCGTCGCGCCGCTGGCGGGCAAGACCGGTCCGACCCTGATGCTGCAACCCTGGCCGGAATACAACCCCGAGCGCCTCGACGAGGCAGCAGAAGGCGATATCGAGTGGGTCAAGGCGTTCATGCTGGGCATTCGCCAGATCCGTGGCGAGATGAATATCTCCATGGCCAAGCGCATCGACGTGGTGCTAGGCAATGCCTCGGAAACGGACCTGCGCCGCCTCGGTGAGAACGAGCCGCTGTTGAAGAAGCTGGCCAAGCTCGAAAGCGTCCGTGTGCTTAGCGAAGGCGAAGAGGCACCGCTGTCCGCCACCGCCCTGGTCGGCGACCTGCAGGTACTGGTGCCCATGGCTGGCCTGATCGACAAGGACGCCGAACTGGCGCGCCTGGACAAGGAAATCGGCCGCCTCGATGGCGAGGTCAAGCGCGTCGGCGGCAAGCTCTCCAACGCCGGCTTCGTCGACAAGGCGCCGGCCGAGGTGATCGACAAGGAACGCGCCAAACTGGCCGAAGCCGAACAGGCAAAAGCTCGACTGGTGGAACAGCGCGAGCGCATCGCCGGGCTGTGATGGATAGCTGATCGCAGCGGCTCGCCGTTGCGATCAGTAGCAGAACGGAGTGCGCTGGCACTGCTGGCGCTCTTCGTCTTGAGCGCCACGGTCATTTCCAGCCTTACCGTAAACCGAACGCCAGTCTGTTTGAATCGCGCTTGATCAGTGACAAGTTATAACCGGCACCGCCGGTACAATATGCCCTCACAACAAAATCCCGAATAACAACTGGCAGGCCGAGCCAACGCAGAAGCTCTACGACATGAACTAAGCCCGCAGCACAGCGAGCCCGACCGGGCAGCCGTACGCGACCGTCACACGCAGGTAGCTACCTTTCCGTATACGGTTTTCTAACTTACTTCACTCGCTAAAGCCCATCGCCATTTTGAGCCTGCCAACGACCGAGCCGTTCGGCATTCCGAACCGCCGGTCCGGTTTCTCAAGATGGAGCCCCTCCGATGTATGCACTCATGGCTGTTGTGTTTGTTCTGGGCTATCTCTGTATAGCCTTCGAACACCCACTCAAGATCGACAAAGCCGCCGCCGCGCTGCTCACCGCAGTGCTGACCTGGACCGTACTGATATTAGGTGCGGACAGCATTCTGCCGCTGCTGCAACCAGGCAGTCATGATCCAGGCGACTCATCGGCCGTAGTGGTCGAATCGTTGCGCCACCACCTCGGCGAGATATCGGAAATCCTGTTCTTTCTGCTTGGCGCGATGACCATCGTCGAGCTGATCGACTCCCACGAGGGCTTCAAGGCCATCACCGACCGAATTCAGACACGCAAGCGCGTTCATCTGCTATGGATCATCGGCTTCCTGACCTTCTTCCTGTCAGCCGCGCTGGACAACCTGACCACTACGATCGTTATGGTTTCGCTGCTACGCAAACTGATCCGCGGGCGTCCGGAACGCTGGCTGTATGTGGGCATCGTGGTGATCGCCGCCAACGCCGGTGGTGCTTGGTCGCCGATTGGCGACGTGACCACTACCATGCTCTGGATCGGTGGCCAGATCACCGCCTCCGGCGTTATCACTGGCCTGTTCCTGCCGAGCCTGGTCTGCCTGTTGGTGCCATTGATCATCCTCAGCTTCCGCTTGCGTGGCGAGGCGCCGCGGCCACGCGTGCGGGCGCACCTTGCCGAACACAGCTCATCGGCTACCACTCCGTTCGAGCGCAACCTGGTTCTGGCGCTCGGTCTCGGGGCCCTGCTGTTCGTGCCGATCTTTAAAACCGTGACACACCTGCCTCCTTACATGGGCATCCTCTTCGGCCTCGGAGTGCTTTGGATCACCACTGAATTCATCCACCGCCATAAGAATGACGAGGACAAACATCCGCTTTCGGTCGTCGGCGTGCTGCGCAAGGTCGATACCCCCAGCGTGCTGTTCTTTCTCGGCATCCTGCTGGCCGTCGCGGCACTGGCCACTGCCGGTCACCTGACCCAGGTCGCTACGGCGCTACGCGAGACGATGGGCCACATCTATCCCATCAACTACGCCATCGGCCTGCTATCGGCTGTAGTCGACAACGTGCCGCTGGTTGCCGGTTCGATGAAAATGTACCCGCTGGTGAGCCCGGCTATGCTTGCCGAAGCCGCGGCTGACGAAACCGTATGGCTCTCGCAATTTGTCGTCGATGGCAATTTCTGGGAAATGCTCGCCTACTGCGCCGGCACCGGCGGTAGCACGCTGATCATCGGCTCGGCGGCGGGCGTTGCAGCAATGGGCATGGAGAAGATCAGCTTCACTTGGTATATCAAGCGGGTCAGCCTGCTAGCTTTCCTCGGCTACACAGCCGGCGCGGTCACTTACATCGGCATGCTCGCGCTGCGTTAATCGATACGCCTCGTTCTGTGCCGTTGAAGCCTCGCATAGGCTCAACGGCACAGAACCACTGTCATGGAACCGTGATGACTGTCAGCAAAACCAGAAGCAGTTTCTACCGTCGACTCTACGTCGCCTGGCTGATCGACAGCGGTGCAGCCACCAGCGTGCCCGCGCTGGTCGCCGCGACCGGGATGCCGAGGCGCACAGCCCAAGACACCCTGACCGCACTAGCCGATCTCGATATCGACTGCCGCTTCGCCCAGGAGGACGGCGAACGGCATAACGCCGGTCAATACCGCATCCACGACTGGGGCGCGATCGACCGCCATTGGATCGAGCGCAACCTACCCCAGCTCAAATCCGTTCTCGGCTACCCCTGACCTCCGTTCAGCATGAACGTCGATCTGTTGCTGGTCTTGGCATTGCTGGCCACCTGCGTCGGGTTGTTCATCCTCAACCGGCCGCGGATGGATGTCGTCGCGCTGCTGGCCATGGTCGCCCTTCCGCTGACTGGGGTCCTTAGCGTTGCCGAAGCACTGGCCGGTTTCAGCGATCCCAGCGTCGTACTGATCGCCGCGCTTTTCGTGATCGGCAACGGCCTGGTGCGTACCGGCATCGCTTATCGCATGGGCGAGTGGTTGATGCGCTCGGCCGGCAGCAGCGAGACACGCCTGCTGGTACTGCTGATGCTTGCCGTTGCCGGACTGGGCTCGGTGATGAGCTCGACCGGCGTGGTCGCCATCTTCATTCCGGTGGTGCTGAGCATCGCCGCAAAGATGAATGTATCGCCGCGCCGCCTGATGATGCCGCTGGCGTTCGCCGGCTTGATGAGCGGCATGCTCACACTGGTCGCCACACCGCCGAACATGGTGGTACACAGCGAGCTACGACGCGCCGGCCTGGTCGGCTTCGCCTTCTTCAGTTTTGCGCCCATCGGGCTGACCATCCTGCTGCTAGGTATCGCCTACATGCTGCTGGCGCGGCGCTGGCTTGGGCAGTCGAGCGATCCGGACAGCACCGCAGAACCCCGCGACACGCTCGCGGCCTTGGCCCAACGCTACCGACTGCCCGAGCGCGAACGCCGTCTTCGCGTACTGCCCGCATCGCCGCTGGCCAACCAAGCGCTCGACGAGCTGCGGCTTCGTACTCAATACGGCATCAATGTCATCGGCATCGAGCGCCAACGGCGTTTCCGCCGTCTGTTATTGATCGCCACCGGCAATACGCAATTGCTTGCGGGAGACGTATTGCTGGTCGACCTGGCGAGCCCGGCGATCGGGCTGCTTGGCGCGTACGACGAACTGGGGCTCGAGCCGCTGCAGCTCGACACTTCCTACTATGGCGATCACTCCCGCGAGCTGGGCCTGGCAGAGGTGGCGCTGCCACCGGACTCGCGTCTTCCCGGCAAGACCATTCAGGATCTGGGCTTTCGCTCCAATCACAAGCTCAACGTCGTCGGCCTGCGGCGCAACCACGAGGCGCTGCAAGGCTTGCTAGTCGATGAAAAACTCAAACCCGCCGACACCCTGCTGGTAGCCGGCGGCTGGAAACACATACATCGCCTGCAAGGCATGCGCCGAGATTTCCTGGTCTTGAGCCTGCCCGCCGAGATTGATGACGTAGCGCCCGCCGCCAATCAGGCGCCCTTCGCGTTGTTCGGGCTGGCCGTGATGGTGGTGCTGATGGTCAGCGGCGTGGTCCCTAACGTGCTCGCCGCGCTGATCGGCTGCCTGGTCATGGGGCTGTTCCGCTGCATCGACATGGACAGTGCCTACAGAGCCATCCACTGGCAAAGCCTGGTGCTGATCGTCGGCATGCTGCCGTTCGCCCTGGCGCTGGAAAAGACCGGCGGGATAGCACTGGCGGTATCGGCGCTGATCGGCCTGTTTGGCGACTCCGGCCCGCAGGCGTTGCTGGCCTGCCTGTTTCTGCTCACGGCCATCATCGGCCTGTTCATCTCCAACACCGCAACCGCGGTATTGATGGCGCCGGTGGCGATTTCCACAGCCGAGCAAATTGGCGCATCGCCCTATCCCTTCGCCATGATCATCGCGCTGGCCGCCTCAGCCGCGTTCATGACGCCGATTTCTTCGCCCGTGAATACCTTGGTGATTGGGCCAGGCAACTATCGTTTCGCGGATTTCGTGCGCATCGGTGTGCCCTTCACCTTGTTGGTCATGCTGACATCGGTGTTAATGGTGCCGCTGCTCTTCCCGCTTTGAAATTTCTATCAGCCATCCGTAGCGTGGTCGCCTGACCATTGCTGCCGTTAAGCTGACGCCCTCCACGCTCGCCTGGTCCGAACCAATGACCCAACGCCCCGCCCTGTTCCCTGTCCTGCTGGCCGGAGCCACGCTGCTGCTCGTCGTTCACGGGCTCGGTCGTTTCGTCTATACGCCATTACTGCCCTGGCTAGTGGAAGACGGGCAGTTAACCGTGCAACAAGGCGCGAGCATCGCCAGTTGGAACTACCTCGGCTACCTGATCGGCGCGCTGCTGGCGTTGCGCTGGCATCGGGTCTCGCAGATCCGCCGAAGCCTGCCTTGGGCGCTGATAGTGCACGTGTTGACCACCCTGGCACAGACCCAGGCCGAGTCTGCGGAGTCGCTTTCGGCGCTGCGTCTGCTCAATGGCATCAGCAACGGGTTGGTGTTCGTTCAGGCCCCTTCGCTGGTTCTGGAATGGCTTGCGCGGCATCGGCGCGTGTCATCCAGCGGTCTGGTTTACCTGGGCGTTTGCGTTGGGCTGATCCTCTCCAGCCTCCTGGTGAGCCTGAGCAACGGCGTGCTGGCAGGCGCCGATCGTTGGTGGCCGGCGGCGTTGCTTTCAATCCCGCTGGCTTGGTGGGGCTGGCGCCAACTGGCGCGGCTGGACATACCCGACGACACAACGACGGAAGACGCCGAGCATATCCGCAGCGGACGACTGCTGGATCGCGCCAGCACACCGCTGTTTCTGGCCTATGCCGGCGCGGGCATGGGCTACATCCTGCCGATGACCTTTCTGCCGATGGTAGCGCGGCTGCAGGTGGAGCCCGGTGATTTCCTGATCGAAAGCAGTTGGCTTGTAGTGGCGCTCGCGACGCTTCCCTCGCCTTGGCTGTGGAATCGGTTGGGCGCCCTGCTTGGCGATGTCCGGGCACTGCATTTGAGCTATGTCACTCAACTGATCGGCGTGCTGGCTGCCCTGTTGCTGCCGGGTGCGCCGGGCATCCTGCTCTGCGCCGTGCTGGTCGGCAGTACCTTCCTCGGCACGGTGCTGCTGACCCAGCGGCTGGCGCGCACGCTGCATCCGCATCAGGGGCCGCGCCTGTCAGCCGCGCTGATCGCCTTTTACGGCCTGACGCAACTCGCCGCTCCCTGGCTGACCAGCGTCTGGATGGGCATGGGCGGCAGCCTGCACAGCGCCTTTTGGCTTGGCGCCGGCGCGCTGCTATGGGGGGTGATCTGGATGCTGCTGGTCCCACGCCGCGCTTGAAAGCTGTGGGACAATGCCGACTTCATCGTTACAGCAGCCGAACATGAACGTCCCAAAAGCCAATAGCCAATCACGCGCCGCCAAGCCGGCCAGCGGCACGGCCACGCTGCATCCGCGCAATCGCCACACCGGGCGCTATGATTTCCCTGCGCTGATTGCCGCCAGTCCGGAGCTGGCCGAGTACGTGATTCTCAACCCATACGGCAAGGAGAGCATCGACTTCGCCAACCCGGATGCGGTGCGAGTGTTCAACCGGGCATTGCTCAAGCAGTTCTACGGTATCGCCCACTGGGATATTCCAGCGGGCTACCTGTGCCCGCCGATTCCCGGGCGAGCCGACTACCTGCATGGCCTGGCCGATCTTCTGGCCACCCAGAACGCCGGTGAAATCACCCGCGGCGCCAGGATCCACGCACTGGACATCGGCACCGGCGCCAACTGCATCTATCCGCTGATCGGTCTACGCGAATACGGCTGGCGCTTCACCGGCTCGGATATCGACGCGATAGCCCTGGCTTCGGCGCGCACCATCGTCGCGGCGAACGGGCTCGGCAAGAACATCACGTTGCGCCAACAGACGGACTCGCGACACATCTTCGAAAAGATCGTGCAGCCTGACGACCGATTCGACATCACGCTCTGCAACCCGCCTTTCCATGCCTCCCAGGCCGAAGCCAACAGCGGCAGCCAGCGCAAATGGCGCAACCTCGGCAAGCTCGACCCGAAACGCAAGCTTCCGGCACTGAACTTTGGCGGCCAGGCGGCGGAACTCTGGTGTGAAGGTGGGGAAGCGGCATTCATTGCTCGATTGGCGGACGAAAGCCGTGGCGTGGCGGAGCAGGTCTGCTGGTTCAGTACGCTGGTATCCAAGGCGGGCAATGTGCAACCGCTGCAGGCACGGCTGAAAAAACTCGGCGCCCATCAGATACAGGTCTCGGACATGTCGCAAGGACAGAAGCGCAGCCGATTTGTCGCCTGGACCTTCCTGAACGAAGCGCAGCAGAACGAGTGGCGCTCGACACGTTGGAAGCGCCAGCCAGGCTGAGTCAATTCAGCGAACGACGAAAGTACTTGGGCGCATCCTCATAACCCAGTCGTGCATAGAAACGGTGAGCCGCGTCGCGTCGAACATCGCAATGAAGTTCCATGCGATCACAACCGCGACCTCGGGCGCGCAGCTCGGCAGCCTGCACCAGCAGCTCACCGATCCCCCGACTGCGTGCCGTCGAGTCGACGCAGAGATAGCTGATCCGGCAGAAGTCGCCCTCAAGGGCTAACTGCGCGATGAAATGCAGGGAGATGAAGCCGAGCAGTTGGCCATCATCCCCCTCGGCCACGAGCAGACAGGCATCGTCATGATCGATTTGTTGCTGAAGACGACTGTCGATGAGCTCATCGCTTGCCGGGTAGCCAAGCTGGCCCAGCAGGCGAGCTATCGTTACAGCGTCGTCGCGGCGCGCCTTGCGCACGCAAGGCATGGCTCAGACCGCCACGTCCCACAGCTGCTTGTTTTTCAAGACCATGGTCTGAATGTAACGCGGCTCGCCATTGATCTCTTCCAGCTCAGTCATGCCAGCGAGCTCGCCGACTACGCGGTAGCGCTTGCCGACGCGCTTGTCCTGCAAAGGATAGAGTTGGGCGATCTGTTGGGCGAGTTCGGTAAGAGTGGACATGTTCGGTAGCTCCAATAACTGCATGCCGCAGCTTTTTACAGGGCTTTGGTTACGGTTCTGCGACAGCTTTCAATCGTCTCGCTTGTTGGAGCCATCTACTTCGAATTGATTCCGTAACACCCGTAAAAACTACCAGAACGCTCGATCAGCAAATGCCAACGCCCAGTTGCAGCAGGGCCAGCCCGCCCTGCTGCCAGCCCCACCAAGCCATAGCCAGAAGCAGCGCCAGAACAACGCTGCCTGCCCACAACAAGCCCCTGCGCATTACGCAACGCCCCCGGCCAGACGCACCCGCTCGACCGGTTGTTCACGAATTGGCCAGTTCAGCGCGGCGGCCATCAGACTGAGAGCGATGGATATTTGCCAAACCAGGTCATAGCTGCCGGTCTGGTCGTAAACCCACCCGCCCAGCCAGCCGCCGAAGAAAGAGCCGATCTGATGAAACAGAAAGACGATGCCGCCAAGCATCGACAGGTTGCGCACACCGAACAGCGTCGCCACCGTTCCGTTGGTCAGCGGCACCGTGGACAGCCATAGCAGGCCCATCGCGATGCCGAAGGCATAGGCTGTCCAGAGCGTCAGCGGGGCGAAAAAGAACGCGCTGATTACAACAGCCCGAAGCAGATAGAGCGCCGTCAGCAACTTGGGTTTCGAGTAACAGCCGCCCAACCAACCGGCGGTATAAGTACCCACCACATTGAACAGCCCGACCAGCGCCAGCACCGTGGTGCCCGCCATCGCCGGCAGTTGCTGATCCACCAGATACGCCGGCAGATGCACGCCAATGAATACCACCTGGAACCCGCAGACGAAGAAGCCCAGCGCTAACAGGCGGAAGCCGGAGTGACTGACCGCCTCACGCAGCGCCTCGACCAGCGACTGCTGCGGGCCGGTCACGGGAGCCGGCGGTCCGCTGCGCAACATCAACGCCAGCGGCATGATCAGCGCGACCAGTAGCCCCAGCGCCAGCAAGGCCGACGACCAACCCAGCCAGCCAATCAGACCGAGCGTGCCGGGCAGCATCGCAAACTGACCGAAGGAGCCCGCCGCGCTGGCGATGCCCATGGCCATGCTGCGCTTCTCAGCCGGCACGGCGCGGCCGACCGCGCCTAGAATCACCGAGAACGAGGTACCGGACAGTCCCAAGCCGATCAGCAAACCGGCGCTCAGCGACAGTGACATCGGCGAATCCGCGCCAGCCATCAAGAGAAGGCCGACCGCGTACAACACTCCGCCCAGCAATACCGCTCGGGCAACGCCAAAGCGATCCGCCAGCGCGCCAGTGATCGGCTGCGCCAACCCCCAGATCAGATTCTGCAAAGCAATGGCGAAGGCGAAGACCTCACGTCCCCAGCCGAACTCCGCGCTCATTGGCGGCAGGAACAGGCCGAAGCCGTGCCGCACGCCCAGGGAAACGGCCAGGATCAGGGAACCACCCAGCAGGATCCAGGTACTGTTGCGCCATATCGCATTCATCGCCGACACACTTAGTAAAACAAGGGGAAGCCATCTTACCCGCATCCCCCCTTTTAACCGCATCCACTTTTTTGCCCTGCGACAGGCACGGTTGCTCGGTTAAACTGCCGCCTGTCCGCCTCACCCGCCCGCGAGTAACCCATGCCGATTCGCCACTGCATCGTTCATCTGATTGAGAAAAAGCCCGACGGCACGCCTGCCGTGCTTCATGCCCGCGATTCGGAGCTTGGCGAATCACAGGCAATCGAGAATCTGCTGGCCGATCTCAACGAAAGCTACAACGCCAAGCAGGGCAAGGCCTGGGGCTATTTCCACGAAGAGTCGGGGGCCTACCCTTTCAGTGGCTGGCTGGGTCAGTACATGGAAGACAACCAGGATTTCACCTCCTTCAGCCGCCAAGCCGTCGAACATTTGCAGAAGTTGATGGAGGAATCCAATCTCTCCACCGGTGGCCATGTGCTGTTCGCTCATTACCAGCAGGGCATGACCGATTACTTGGCCATTGCCCTGCTCCACCACAGCAACGGCGTGACCGTCACCGACTCGCTGGACGTCGCGCCAGCCAAGCACTTGGACCTCGGCCAACTGCACCTGGCCACCCGGATCAATCTGTCCGAATGGAAGAATAACCGGCAGTCGAAACAGTACATTTCCTTCATCAAGGGCAAGAACGGCAAGAAGGTCTCGGAGTATTTTCGCGACTTCATCGGCTGCCAGGAAGGCGTCGACGGGCCCGGCGAAACCCGTACGTTGCTCAAAGCGTTCAGCGACTACGTCGAAAGTGAAGACCTGCCGGAAGAAAAGGCCCGCGAGAAAACCAGTGCGCTGGTCGGTTACGCCAGCAGCCAGGCGAAGATCGGCGAACCCATGTCGCTGGAAGAGCTGTCCGGCGTGATCGACGAGGAGCACCCACGGGCCTTCTACGAGCACATCCGCAACAAGGATTACGGCCTTTCGCCGGAGATCCCGGCGGACAAGCGCACCCTCAACCAGTTTCAACGCTTCACCGGCCGCGCCGAAGGGCTGTCGATCAGCTTCGAATCGCACCTGCTGGGCTCGAAGATCGAATATGACGAAGCCCGCAACATGCTAATCATCCGCCAACTCCCGACACAGCTGACCGATCAGCTCAAGCGCCGCAAGGATTGATCACCGGCTGGCCCGACGCAGCTAACGACAGCGTCTTCGCCTTAGCGGCTGTAGCGCTGCGCTGAAGGTGTTGGACGTTCATCAACTCAGCGCATGCTCGATCCGGGCGGCTTGCTCCGCCCGGCTGAGGTCGCCCGCTGGTCATGAGCGGAACGAATCCGACTATCGCTGAATGAAATTTCCGTTTGTCAGTCACATGGGCTGCTCGATTGGAGCCGCAACTTTGTACGACCCGTTCTGGTAAGGATTCGCAATGGATTGGTTTCACCTAATTATTCTGTCCCTGGTGCAAGGCATCACCGAATTTCTCCCGATTTCCTCGTCCGCTCACTTGATCCTACCGTCCCAGGTGCTCGGCTGGCCGGACCAGGGCCAGGCGTTCGACGTCGCGGTGCATGTCGGCACGCTGCTAGCCGTATTGATCTGTTTCCGTCACGAAGTGATTGCCACCAGCCGCGGCTGGCTGGCTCACGTATTCAGACGGCAGGTCAGCGCTGAGAGCCGTCTGGGCTGGGCAATCATCATTGGTACTCTGCCAGCGGCAGTCATCGGGCTATTGCTGGAGGACTTCATCGAGCAGTACACCCGTTCGATGCTGTTGATTGCCGCCACCACCATCATCTTCGGTTTGCTGCTGTGGTACGCCGACATCAAGGGCCGGCGGGTCGCTGAAATCGATCACCTGACCTGGAAAAGCGCGCTGATTATCGGATTCGCCCAGGCACTGGCGTTGATTCCAGGCACATCCCGCTCGGGCATTACCATGACCGCCGCCCTGCTGCTCGGTTTTACCCGGCAGACCGCCGCGCGCTTCTCCTTCCTGCTGTCGATACCGCTGATCCTTGCCGCTGGTGGGCTGAAAGCGGTCGAACTGGCTCAGTCCGGCGAAGCTGCGCAATGGAACGACATTTTCATCGGCGCGGCCCTGTCCTTCGTAGCCGCATTCCTCTGCATCAAGCTGTTCCTCAAGGCCCTGGATGCGCTGGGCATGCTGCCCTTCGTGATCTATCGCTTGCTGTTGGGCGTCGCGCTGCTGTTCATCGCGCTCTGACGCTCGGAACACGAAAGGCCCGCGGAACGGCGTTGCGCAGTTCGCGGGCCTGAGGCATCAACGGGCGTCGATGCGGTAGCCGATGCGCGGGAAATGCACATGGACCACGCCGGCGCGCTCATCTTCACGGCGCAGAATCAACTCCTCGACACCGACGAATACCAGCTCGCCAGCAACCGGATCCGTGCCGTAGTCCACCGCGGAAATGGTCACCGACTGGCCGGCCTGGAAGCCGTTAGGCTCGAAGAAGGCCTCGTCTGGCAACGCAGCCGGAGTGGAGCTGCGGGCGATGGATACGGCCTCTTCGGCAGACAGCTCGGAAAGCGAGCCATGACCGACAGCCAGTACCCTACCAAGCCAGGCGGCAACATCCGGATAATCGTCCACCAGTGGCGCAGTGACCGGCGTGCCCTTGAGAAACCACAGACAATGCGCAACTGCAATATCGGCCACGCAAGGCGCGCTGCCCAGCAAAAACCCGCCGCTTTCGCGCGACAACTGTTGCTGCAGACGCGCCATCAGCACCGGCCAGTGGCTCTTGGCCTGTTCTAGCGGAATGCGTGTCACGGAGCCGCTGCTGAACAGCTCGGCGCGATCCTTGCTGAAAACCTGCACGAACTCCTTGGGCACCTGAGCGAAGCGCAGCGCCATGGATTCGGGTTGGAATACCAGGCTCACCGCATGCAGGAACAGCACCGAATCCGCCCACTGCGCCAAGGTCGCCGCCACGAACTCCCGCCCTTCCGGAAACAGCGCCGGCGTGTTTTTCTCGGCGTCCAGGCGGCGGGCCATCAATGCGGTATCGCAATACACATCGGCGCCGATCTGCAGCACCGGCGTACGCCGGTAGCCACCGGTCAGCGCGGTGAGATCCGGCTTGGGCATCACCGGCGGAATCGTCACCGAGCGCCAGGAAAGCTGCTTGAAACCCAGCATCAGCCGCGCCTTTTCGGCAAACGGCGAGGTGGGATAGTGGTGCAGGATGATGTCGTGCATTGCAGGCTCCGCCAGTCTTGTAGGTAGACCGGCAGCTTACTCGCGACGGAGAAGGCAGCCTACCCGTTCAGCTGATTGCCGAGGCATTCACCGGGTCACTGATACGGTACGTGGCGACCAGCGCCTCCTTGGCCGGCTTTTTCAGCGATTTGATGGCACGCTCGCGGCGCAATGCGTCCCCCTTGCTCTCGCAGGCTTCGACATAAACCAGCGCCACCGCCGGGCTCGAATGAAAGAAGCGCGCCCCTCGCCCGCTCTGGTGCGCAGCAAAGCGGCGCTGCGCATCGTCACTGATTCCGCAATACAGCGAGCCGTTCGCTGCCCTTACCAGATAGACGAACCAGGGCTTTGAAGCAGCGGTGCTCATGCGACCAAATCTCGCGGCAAGATGGAATGTGGCATGCAGAAACGCGCCCGAAAATAAGCGTCGGATTGTCCCGGTCAGCCATCATCAGGGCAAGCTCGCACGGCCGCTCGGCGCGGAGCTGCGTCGAGATAGTGATGGCCTCCGACGCTTGATCGGACAGACCCACGGCATCCCGGTAAGCCATGCGCTAGCCGCTTCGCTTAGCAAAGTCCGTCGATCCTGTCGATATATGGTGGCGGTTCGCCTTTGCGTATACTGCGCCGATGTTTGCCCAAACCGCGTTCCGCAAGCGCTGCACCGCCTGGTTGCTGGCGACCGGACTCTTCCTGATGCTCAGCAGCTGCGCTGAACCGCCCAGCGCACTCGAGCGTATTAAGGAGGAAGGTGTACTGCGCGTGATCACCCGCAATAGCCCGTCCACGTATTTTCAGGATCGCAACGGCGAAGCTGGCTTCGAATACGAACTGGTCAAACGCTTCGCCAGCCACTTGGGCGTCGAGCTTCAGCTTGAAACCGCCGACAGCATCGATGAGATTTTCACCCGTCTGAATCGTCCCGGCGGCCCTGACCTCGCCGCAGCCGGGCTGGTTGCCAGCGAAGGACGCCAGAACCTGGCGCGCTTCACCAACGCCTACCTGGACGTCACGACTCAGGTGGTCTATCGCAGAGGGCAACGCCGCCCGACGCAACCCGAAGACCTGATCGGCAAGCGCATCCTGGTACTCAAGGGCAGCAGCCAGGCGGAAAAACTCAAGGCGCTGCAGACCGAGTTGCCCGAGCTGCGCTACGAGGAATCCGACGCGGTGGAAGTCGTCGATTTGCTGCGCATGGTGGATGAAGGCCAGGTCGATCTGACGCTGGTGGAATCGAACGAACTAGCGCTCAACCAGGTGTATTTCACCAATGCTCGCGTTGCGTTCGATCTGGGCGAGCAGAACAGCCTGTCGTGGATCGTCGGCAAAGGCGAAGACGACAGCCTGCTCGTAGCGGCCAACCAATTTCTCGACCAGGCCAAGGAGAACGGCACGCTGCAGCGGCTGCGCGAACGTTATTACGGCCATGTCGACGTGCTCGGTTATGTCGGTGCCTATGCCTTCGCCAAACATCTCCAACAGCGCCTGCCGCGCTATGAAAAGCACTTCCGCGAAACGGCCAAGACGCATGGCGTCGACTGGCGTCTGCTCGCCGCGATTGGCTATCAGGAATCCCATTGGCAACCGGAAGCCACGTCGAAAACCGGCGTGCGCGGCCTGATGATGCTGACGCTCAATACCGCAAAAGCCATGGGCGTTACCAATCGCCTCGACCCGGTACAGAGCATTCAGGGCGGCGGCAAATACATCGCGCTGGTCCATGCCAATCTGCCTGACAGCATCAAGGAGCCGGACCGCACCTGGTTCGCCCTCGCCGCCTACAACGTCGGCGGCGGCCATCTGGAAGACGCTCGAAAGCTGGCCGAGGGCGAAGGGCTGGACCCGAACAAATGGCTGGACGTGAAGCAGATGCTGCCACGCCTATCTCAGAAACAGTGGTACACCAAGACGCGCTACGGTTATGCGCGCGGAGGCGAGCCCGTGCATTTCGTCGCCAACATCCGCCGCTATTACGACATCCTGACCTGGGTGACCCAGCCGCAGATGGAAGGCCAGCAACTGGTGCAGAACGAGATTCACATCCCCGGCATCAATGCCACCGAGTTCGGCGAGATTCTGCCGCCGCTGTAACCCGACTTAGGCTCGGCCGATCGGCGCGAAGCTGCCGGCGGTGTGATCGGCCAACACCTGCGCCGTCAGCTCGACCTCTAATCCCCGACGCCCGGCGCTGACGTAGATGCTTGGCTGCGTCTGAGCCGAACCGTCAATAAAGGTGCGCAACCGCTTCTTCTGACCCAGCGGGCTGATCCCTCCGATCAGATAACCCGTCGCACGTTGCGCAGCCATGGGATCAGCCATCTCGACCTTCTTCACTTTAGCCGCTTGCGCCAGCGCTTTCAGATCAAGCGTACCGGCGACCGGCACCACCGCGACCAGCAGTTCGTTCTTCTCGCTGCAGGCCAGCAGCGTCTTGAACACGCGTGCGGGCTCGAGGCCGAGCTTCTCGGCCGCTTCGAGCCCATAGGACGCGGACTTAGGATCGTGCTCATAGCTGTGAACACAGTATTCGGCTTTGGCCTCTTTCAGCAGATCGATGGCGGGAGTCATGATGGCGAGCGAGTCGGATGGAAGCCGCTACCTTAGCCGAAAAACGCAACGGCCCGCACGTGCCGCGGAGACGGTCTTAGGCCACCCTGCCCTGCTGGGCGGCGCGTAATTGCCGCGCCGCCGCGACCATATTCACCAATGCCGCCTCGGTTTCAGGCCAGCCGCGGGTCTTCAGGCCGCAATCAGGGTTGACCCAGAGCTGCTCGACCGGAATCCGCTCACTGGCCTTCTGGAGCAACTGCACCATTTCCTGGGTATCCGGCACCCGTGGCGAGTGAATGTCGTAGACGCCTGGACCGATGTCGTTGGGATAGTCGAAGGCGCGGAAGGCTTCGAGCAGTTCCATCTGCGAGCGCGAGGTCTCGATGGTGATGACGTCGGCATCCATCGCGGCGATCGACTCGATCACATCGTTGAATTCGCTGTAGCACATGTGCGTATGGATCTGCGTTTCATCGCGTACGCCGCTGGCGCACAGGCGGAAGGCCTCCACCGCCCAGTCCAGATACCCTTGCCACTGCGCACGGCGCAACGGCAGGCCCTCGCGAAACGCGGCCTCGTCGATCTGCACGATCCTGATACCCGCGGCCTCCAGGTCGCAGACTTCATCGCGAATCGCCAACGCAAGCTGCCTTGCCTGTTGTTCGCGACTGATATCGTCGCGAGTGAAGGACCACATCAGCATCGTCACGGGGCCGGTCAACATGCCTTTCATGATCTTGCTGGTCTGCTGTTGCGCGTAGCGAATCCACTCCACCGTCATTGGCGCCGGACGGCTCAGATCGCCATAGATCACAGCCGGTTTGACGCAACGCGAGCCATAGCTTTGCACCCAGCCGAAACGGGTAAAGGCGTAGCCGTCGAGCTGCTCGGCAAAGTACTCGACCATGTCGTTACGCTCGGCCTCGCCATGCACCAGCACGTCCAGGCCCAGCTGCTCCTGCACCGCTACTGCATGACGAATTTCGGCCTGCATTGCCTCGGTATAGTCAGTCAGTGCCAATTTGCCCTGCTTGAACGCCTGACGCGCAAGACGGATGGCTGGCGTTTGCGGAAACGAGCCGATGGTAGTGGTCGGGAATGCCGGCAGATCCAGCCGCGCACGCTGCTTATCGATCCGCTCGGCAAAGGGCGACGAGCGCTGGCTATCCTGTGGCGCGATGGCCGCCAGGCGTGCCTGCACCTCTGGCTTGTGAATACGCGGCGATTGCGCGCGGCTGGCCTGAACCGCACGGCTGTGTTGCAGCGCGGCTTGTACCTGAGCATCTTCAGGTGCGCTCACTGCACGTGCCAGTACCGCCACTTCGGCGCACTTCTGCACCGCGAAGGCGAGCCAGCTTTTTAGTTCAGCGTCCAACTGATCCTCTCGCGCCAGATCGACCGGCGCGTGCAGCAGCGAGCAGGACGGCGCAACCCATAAGCGCTCGCCGAGCCGCTCGGCGGCGTGCTGCAACACACTCAGCGCCTTGTCCAGATCGCAGCGCCAAACGTTGCGCCCATTGACCAGCCCGAGGGAAAGAACCTTGTAGGCCGGCAGCCGATCGAGGATCACCGGGTACTGATCCGGTGCGCGCACCAGATCGATATGCAGACCGTCCACCGGCAGCGCAGCGGCTAGGCCCAGATTGTCTTCCAAACCACCAAAATAGGTGGCGACCAGCTTTTTCAGCGGAGCCCGCTGCAACAGGTTATAAGCGCGCTCGAACGCATTCTTCCAGTCCTGCGGCAGGTCCAGCACCAGAATCGGCTCGTCGATCTGCACCCACTCGACGCCCTGCTCGGCCAGCCGGTCGAGCACTTCGCCATACACCGGCAGCAGGCGTTCCAGCAGGTCCAGCTTGTCGAACGGCTCGCCCTTGGCCTTGCCCAACCAGAGATAGGTCAACGGACCGATCAGCACCGGCTTGATCGCATGCCCCAGCGCTTTAGCTTCTTCGACTTCCTCGAACAACTGCGTCCAGGACAGGCTGAACTGTTGATCCGCAGTGAATTCAGGCACCAGGTAGTGGTAGTTGGTATCGAACCACTTGGTCATTTCCTGCGCCTGTCCCGCGCCGCAGCAAGATTTGGTGACGCCCCTCGCCATGGCGAATAGCGTATCCAGCGTCGGCGCGCCATCAGCCGGACGAAACCGCTCCGGCACCACGCCAAACATCAGCGAATGCGTCAGCACTTGGTCGTACCAGGCGAAATCGCCGACCGGTAACAAGTCGATGCCGGCCTCCGCCTGCAGCCGCCAGTGCGCGGCGCGCATCTCGCGGCCCACTCGGCGCAGCTCGCCCTCATCCAAATCGCCTTTCCAATAGGCTTCAAGGGCCTTTTTCAGTTCGCGGTCCGCGCCGATGCGGGGAAAGCCCAGGGAATGCGCCACAGCCATAACAATCTCCAATTCGTCTCGTTTTTCGATGAGGAGATTGTGGCCATGCTGAACGCATGAAACAAACTCAAGCATTTAAAGTTAAAGATTAGGATAATTCACTTATAAACTGACAAAACTACTGCGGCTCGCTTCGCTAACTCCGGCTCGACAGTGTTTTCATGCTGATACACACTTCGCCATCACGATGAGCAATGCTCACGTCATATGCTCGCCCACATCACGAGCGCCGGCGTGTGCTGCAAACAGCAAGGAACTCGCGACATGCTGGAAATCCGCCACCTGAAAACGCTTCATGCATTGCGCGAGACGGACAGCCTCGTCGAAGCAGCCGAGCGCCTGCACCTGACCCAATCGGCTCTGTCGCATCAGTTCAAAGAGCTGGAAGAGCGCCTGGGCCTACAGCTCTTCGTGCGTAAGACCCGCCCCGTGCGTTTTACCAGCGCCGGTTTGCGCCTGCTGCAGCTGGCCGACAGCCTGCTGCCGCAGCTGCGCAGCGCCGAACGCGATCTGGCGCGCCTGGCCGGCGGCACCGCCGGGCGTCTGCATATGGCCATCGAATGCCACAGCTGTTTCCAGTGGTTGATGCCGACCATCGACCAGTTCCGTGATGCCTGGCCGGAAGTGGAACTGGATCTGGCTTCGGGGTTTTCCTTCGCGCCGCTGCCAGCGCTGGCCCGCGGCGATCTGGACTTGGTGGTGACGTCGGACCCGGTCGAGCTGCCCGGCATCAGCTATGTCCCGCTGTTCACCTATGAAGCCCTGCTGGCGGTCGCAAACCAGCATCCGCTGGCGACACGGCCTTATGTGCGTGCCGAAGATCTGAGCAGCGAAACCCTGATTACCTACCCGGTGGAGCGCGACCGGCTGGATATCTTCACGCGCTTTCTGGAGCCAGCCGATATCGAGCCGGCCCAAGTCCGCACTTCAGAACTGACGGTAATGATGATGCAGCTGGTCGCCTCCGGGCGTGGCGTCTGCAGCGTGCCGAACTGGGCGTTGCACGAATACAGCACACGCGGCTACGTCACCGCCAAGCGGCTGGGTGAGAAAGGCCTGTTTGCCACGCTCTACGCCGGTATCCGCGCCGACATGCTGGATTCGCCGTTCATGCGTGATTTCCTGCTTACGGCCAAGGACACCTCCTTCGCCACCCTCGAAGGCGTGAGCGCGGCGCCGAAGGCGAAATAGCGCCCGCCGTGACGTGCCGATAGCCCCCTTAGGAGGGAATCGCCGAAGGCGCTTCCTTCGCTTGCCGCGAATCTATGGCGAAGAATTGCGCCTTCGGGTGCCCGGACTACCGCCTCTGACACCCGGATTACGCCTCCGGCTAATCCAGGCTACGACTACGCCATATCTTGTCGATAGGGCAGCGCATCACGCGCCGCCTCTGCATAACGCAGCACACCCTGGCGCTCCTGAAGGAGGAAGTCGCTCACCGCGGCACGCAGCCCAGGATGCGCCAGGTAATGCCAGGAGCGGGTGATCACCGGCTCGAAGCCGCGAATCAACTTGTGCTCGCCCTGCGCGCCAGCATCGAAACGAGACAGCCCGGCGGCGATCGCCTGATCGATGCCCTGATAGAAACAGGTCTCGAAGTGCAGCCGATCGAATTCGGCCAGGCAGCCCCAGTAACGGCCATAGAGCCCACCCGCGTCGATCAGGCTGAAGGCCATGGCCACCGGGCGGGCGCCCTGCCTGGCCAGCACCACGCGGATCGCCTCCGGCATGCGCTCAGCCACCAGGCTGAAAAAGCTGCGCGTCAGGTAGGGCGCCTGACCGCGCACATGGTAGGTGTTGGCGTAGCAGGCGTAGACGAAATCCCATTCCGCCTCGTCAAGCTGATGCCCTTCTCGCCAGTCGAATTCGATCCCCTGCCCCGCCACTTGCTCACGCTCCTTGCGCAACTGCTTGCGCTTGCGCGAGGTGAGGCCGTCGAGAAAATCCTGAAAATCCCGATAGCCGCGGTTGTGCCAGTGGAACTGGCAGCCGATGCGTTCCAGCCAGCCGTCTCGCCCCTGCAACAGCGCATCGGAATCGGGCTCGGTGAAGTTGACATGCAGGCTCGATTGTCCTCGTTCAGCCAGTCCGGAGATGAGCTGATCAAGTAACCGGGCCGCCGCCTCGCGATCGCCCAGCAGGCGCGTGCCCGTCACTGGCGAGAACGGCACGGCACAGAGCAGCTTGGGGTAATACGCGATTCCGGCCCGATGGCAGGCATCGGCCCAGGCCCAGTCGAAAACATATTCGCCATATGAATGGCTCTTTCGATACAGCGGCAACGCAGCCTGCACGGCACCCGTCGCATCGAGCAGCAACCGGTGTTCCGGCTGCCAGCCCGTACGCCCGCCAATGCTGGCGCTGTCTTCGAGGCTGGAAAGAAAGGCGTGACGCAGGAACGGCTGGGGCTCCGTCAGCAGTGCATCCCACTGTTGCGGCGCAATCTCGGCAAGGCGGGAAAGGGTCTGGATAGGCATGCCGCGCAGTCTGGCCCGTCGCGCGCAGGAATAAAAGGTTCTTAAAGCGAGTGATGCAACCAGGAGCCCGCTTGCTGGCGATCCGTAACCGGACCGAAGCTTCGCCAGCAAGCTGGCCCCTACGGTCGAGGCTCAGCCTTTCACCAAACGCTTACTGCTGAGCCCATTTGAGGAAGGCCGTGCGGCTTTCCGGCGTCAGCAGATTCCACATCTGCTGCAGGGTGGTCAGAGTGGCGTCGGTGTGTGGCAGGGTAGCCGTCGCAGCGGGCGACTGGCGCAGCGTCACCGCCTGAGCAGCGGGCTCGGTTGCGGCACCTAGCGGCGCAACGCTGGTTGCCTCCGGCGCGACTTCACTGGAGACCAGCATCGCGTTGAATACCGAGGTATTGCGATTACCGGCCTGCGCCTCATGACGCTCGCCCGTGCGGGTGTTCAGGGCCCAGGCGGGGAATTCGGTCTCGAATGCCTGGGCTTCGGCCAGGTTCTGCGGGCGATCGAACTCCAGGCGCCATACCTCACCGGCTTGCCCCTCGAAGTTGAAAATGGCCGTGCGTCCGCGCACTACTTCGTGGCTCATGCCGCCGTTGATATCGAACCCGTTCTTGTAAAAGGCATGAACCCGGTAGGCGCCCGGCTGCAGCTGCAGCTGCTTATCCGCCGCACCGAACATTGAGTTGGCGGCAGAGTGGGGTTTGCCGTTGATGCTGCGAATTTCCAACTCGCTGGGAACGACCAGCGTCAGTACTTGGCTCTCCGGCAAAGACTCACCGGCGTACAACTTGACGTGGGGCTGTTGGGCACAGGCTGCCAGCAGGCAGGCCATGGCGATAACGAACAAACTGCGCATGAAAGCTCCTAAGTGCAAAGGCCCGCCGACGTCGGCGGTCTGGATTCGATGACAATCGGAAAACAAGAATAAGACTGAAAAATGTCAGCCAAATGACAAACCGGGCTGCCCCTATGGGAACAGCCCGGTTTGTTTACCCATCCCGCCAAGCAGGATCAGAAGTCGTAGCGCAGCCCCACGGTGAAGGCAGAGGCTTGCTCACCGAAAGCGTCATCGGAGCTGGATGGGTTGGCGGAGCGGCCTTGGCTCCACGGGTTCATGCGAATCGCGTCATCGTTGTCCAGCACTGCGTAGTTGGCATAGACACGGACTGCCTTGTCCAGCTTGTGCTCGACACCCACGACCCACATATCGGCGTCAGCATCATCCGCGTCGGCGTCGCGGGTCATCCACATGGCCTTAAGCGCGGTATTGGAAGCGATCTTGTATTCGCCACCCACGCCATAAACGTCCGACGTCCACAGGTCGCGCTCCAGATCCGAGGCATCAGCATCGTCATACTCGATGGTCTGATAGAAGCCAACCAGCTTGAACGCGTCGGTCAGCTTGTAGGCTGCAGCGGCACGAATCCCATCACGCTCGCCACGACTGGTGTCCTCTTCAGCCTGCTCGTATGCCAGAGATGCCTCGAGCGGGCCACCGGCGTAGTTCAGCGACATGCTCATGGAGTCACTGTCGAGCGCATCACCTTCGTCATCCAGCTGTACCGACTGACCTTCATGGACCGAGTAGGCCAGCTTGGCGTTGAAGCCACCGAAGTCAGGCGTGGTGTACTGGATGGTGTTGTCGTAGCGCTCATCGAAACGGGCATCGCCGACACGCGTCAGGTTACGCATGTCACCGACCTGATCACCGAACAGGTTGGCCGGACCACGGGCGACCTTGAACGGGCTGTCGAAGCGACCAATCTGCGCCGCACCGAAGTTGCCACTCAAGCCAACGAAGGTGTCACGGGTGTTGAAGCTGCTGCCGTTATCGGAGCCAAACAGAACTTCCTGCTCGATCTGGAAGAATGCGTTCAGATTCGGGTTGATCTGGTGGTCACCCTTGAAACCCAGGCGCGAAGAGTTGCTCGACAGGTTGGTTTCGGAATAGTCGGCACCGTCATCCAGAAAATCCACCGACACGTGCGCACGGCCGTAGATGCTTATATCGGCCATTGCCACAGCCGGCACCGCCATCGCAGCACCAACAGCAATCGCAATCAACTTCTTCTTCATCGGAAAAGCTCCTTCGGTTATGAAACGTCGTCCTGCGAGTGACATGACGTCGTCTTGTTCGACGGAGGCGATTATGGGAAGCCGATGTGACAGAAGATTTGCCGCAATATGACAGTTCAAAGTTGTGGGAACTTTCTGCAATGGGCATTGCAGAGCGGTCCAAGCGGACCGCTGGAAGCAGGCGAGAAGGTGGGAAATACTGCGCGCTGCCTCCCGGTTCGAGAGGCAGCGGACGCGGGGATCAGCGCTTGCGCAGGATCACGCTGCCAATCGAGTAACCGGCACCGAAAGAGCTGAGCACACCAAGGCTCCCAGCCGGCAGGTCGTCCTGGTGCTTGTGAAAGGCAATCACCGAGCCGGCCGAACTGGTGTTGGCGTAGGTGTCGAGAATCACAGGCGCCTCTTCGGCGCTGGCGTCGCGACCCAGCAGCTTGCGCACGATCAGGTGGTTCATGTTGAGGTTGGCCTGATGCAGCCAGAAGCGCTTGACCGAGCCGACCTCAATATCGTTTTCCTTCAGGTGCTCGCCGATCAACTCGGCCACCATCGGGCAGACTTCCTTGAACACCTTGCGGCCTTCCTGGACGAACAGCTTGTCCGGGTTGGTCATGTATTCCTCGGCGGTGCGGTTGAGGAAGCCGAAGTTGTTGCGGATGTTGTTGGAGAATTCGGTCACCAGTTTGGTGCTGATGACATCCCACTGATACTTGGAGGTCGCCAGGTCGGCGCGCTCGACGATCACTGCGGTGCAGGCGTCGCCAAAGATGAAGTGGCTGTCGCGATCGCGGAAGTTCATGTGGCCGGTGCAGATTTCCGGATTGACCATCAACACTGCCCGCGCCTGGCCCAGTTGCACCGCGTTGGCGGCGTTCTGGATACCGAAGGTGGCCGAGGAACAGGCGACGTTCATGTCGAAGCCGAAGCCCTTGATGCCCAGTGCCGCCTGCACTTCGATGGCTACCGCCGGGTAGGCACGCTGCAGGTTGGAGCACGCCACGATCACCCCGTCGATGTCCGCGGCGGTTTTGCCCGCTCTGGCCAGTGCCTCTTCGGCGGCTTTCACCGACATTTCGCAAAGAATCGACCACTCGTCATTGCTGCGCTCGGGAATGCGCGGAACCATGCGGTCGGGATCGAGGATGCCGGCCTTGTCGGTCACGAAGCGGCTCTTGATACCGGACGCCTTCTCGATGAAGGCTGAGCTGGACTCAGGCATCGGCTGCACTTCACCGGCTTCGATGGCAGCGGCATGTTCGGTATTGAAGCGGAGCGAGTAAGTGTTGAAGGACTCCACCAGCTCGTCGTTGGAAATGCTCTGGGCAGGGGTATAAAGGCCGGTACCGCTGATGACGACGTTATGCACAGTCGTTCCTCTTGAATATTGGCTGATCGTTGTCTGGCGTCGGAACAGAGCGATGCCGGCAGCGCCGATCGCTAGCCTCATCCCGCATCTGTTTTATATGGCGGCTATTGTGCACGAAAACCTGACAGAAGCTGCAGCCGCGCGTTGAAAAGCGGACAAGCAGATCACAGGTCGGCAATCGTAGCGCCGGCCACACTGTCGGCCCCGGTACCGCCCCATATTGCTCATCAGGGCAGTTACTGCCGGCCGCAACCGGCTTACGTTATTCTTGCGCGCCCAACAAGCCAGGACCGCCCGATGAAAGATTCACTCGCCGAATTGATCCGCCTCATCAGCTCCGGCTGCATGAGCGATGAGGTAATCAACCGCGTCGCCGACGAAGCCGCGCAGGCCTATGCCGATCCCCAGGGCTTTCTGCAGGCCAATCCGGATATCAATTACGACGATGACTTCCCCATTCCACTGGGCGAATGGGTGGTCGTCGGCAGCCTGCCGGACACGGTGCTGTTCCAGGCCGACGACTATCAGGCATTGTTCGAGCAGATCCGCGCCTCGTTTGGCGAGAGCGTCAACTTCGTGCTGCAACCCAAACAGCTGGCCAAGACCGAGCCCTTGAAGGCGCTCAACCGTATCCAGACGCAACTCGGCGCGCTCTACCCCGAGAAGGGTGGCTACGTACTGGTGGACTTCAGCGAACCGCTGGATAACGAACTTCAGGCGGTGCTGGTCTACACCTGCGACGTCGAGCGAGTGATGGCGCTGGCCGTGGAGGTCGGCATTTACGCCGCGCCTGCGCTGGCCGCACTGCAGGCGGAACTCGGCGAATAACTCACAACACCGTAGGGCCGATCTTGTTCGGCCTTGGTGGAACGGGATGCCGCTTTCTATCTATCGGCCCTCAGCAGAACCGGCCGAATAAATTCGGCTCTACGGGTTTAGCGTCGGCGTAGCGGATCGAGCAGCGGCGACAGGCCGTTGTGATCGATCTCCTGCATCAGCGCCAGCAACTGGCCGATTTCTCCTGGCGGGAAACCCACCCTGGCGAACCAGTTGAGGTAGTTGCCCGGCAGGTCGGCGATCAGTCGCCCCTTGTACTTGCCGTAGGGCATGGTCTGGGTCACCAGACGTTCAAGATCTTCGGGTTTCATGTACGGCATTCGCTTCGGCGGGAGCGGGATATTGCCACAGCCACCCGGCTTCGACAGATCCGTTACGGCACCTTTGGCTTGGGTCATTTCTGCATAAAAGATGCAATTTTCCCTAACCCGGCTATAAGGCAATGCGCTATCAAACGCACTTAGCTCACGGCAGCCGTGCGCTGCGCGCATACATTGTCGCTACATAGTGAAGAGTCTATCGCCCCGATAGTCTGAGCCTATTTCCCCACGCTGCGATTCGCTTCTAGGCCTTCAATACCTACCAGCCCGTGAGGAAAACAATAATGAAGACCTGCAGCGCTCCCTTGCGCCTGGCCATTGCGCTCGGCGCCACCCTCGTTCTGCCTTGCGTAAATGGGGCCGAGGGCGAAAAGCCGTCCAGCTACCATCCGGTGAGAATCACCGAGCACTTCGACTCGATCATGCAGCGCATGAAAGCGGAAAAACCGGCAATCCGCGAAACCCACATGAGCTTGCTGGAGCAGCGCTACGACCTCAGCGACACGCCCGACGATGAGGTCACCATGGCTCGCGGCAAGCCGATCCAGACTGGCGTGCGGGTCAAGCTGGCGGACGGCAGCTGGGAGGAACTGGCCAAGCTCAGCCCCGAGCAGATTCGCCAGCAGAAACGCTTTCCGACCGGCTTCATGCCTCTGCCGCATCCCAACCATCCCGAAGGCGGCATGGTTTTCCCGCAGTTCCAGATCGATGAGGTCAACGAAATCGAGGGCCGAGACCTCACCCGTTTCGATCTGGATTTCGATCTGCCCGATCATTTCCTGCCGGAATTCCCGGCACCGATCTATCTCACCACCCGACCGGATCTGGGCGATGTGTCCCAGGGCAAACTGGTGAACATCCGCAACTACTTCGAGATGTTCAACGGCATTCTCAATCCCAAGCAACTGGAAGGCCTGCGGCTGCTGGTCACGACCTTTCCGCAACAGCAATTCAACGCCACCGACGACCGTCGCAGCGAGCATCCGCATACGGGCGTCGCCTGCTTCGATTGCCACGCCAACGGTCACACCAACGCCTCCACTCACCTGGCGGGCGATGTTCGGCCACAGGAATTCCGCCACCGCATCGACACCCCGACCCTGCGCGGTGTGAACGTCCAGCAGATCTTCGGCTCGCAGCGGGCGCTGAAGACGGTTGAGGACTTCACCGAATTCGAGCAGCGCGCAGCCTACTTCGACGGCGATATCGTCATGGCCGCAAAGAAAGGCGTGAACGTGCTCGATCGAGGCAGCCAGGTGCATTTCATGGGTGAGTTCCAGGCCCTGCTCGACTTCCCGCCGGCCCAGAAGCTCAACGTCGAAGGCCGTCTCGATCCGGCCAAGGCCAGCGAGCAGGAACTGCGTGGCGAGCAGATATTCCACGGCAAGGGCGCCTGCGCCAGCTGCCACGCGCCGCCCTACTACACCGACCATCTGATGCATAACCTGCAGACCGAGCGCTTTTACGAACCGCAGGAATACAACGGGGTGATGGCGGTGGGCGACGGACCGATCAAGACCTTCCCGCTACGCGGCATCAAGGATTCGCCGCCGTACCTGCACGATGGGCGCCTGCTGACGCTGGACGATACGGTGGAGTTCTTCAACCTGGTGCTGCAGCGCGGTCTGAATCAGGACGAGAAGGCCGATCTGGTGGCCTTCCTGCGCACCCTTTGAACACCAACCGATAAAACCGGTCTATGCGCCGGATAGCCGATGCAAGCACGCCAACCGGCGCAGCGCTTGGCACAATGGCGACCGCTGGCCAATCGAGGCCAGCGGTTGCGCATATTCGAGGAGCCAGCATGAGCCAAGCCGACAAACCCAAGCCCCAACTGGACGACGCCGCCCTTGCCTTTGCCGAGCAGGTGTTCGACAGCACCCGTCAAGGAGACGCCGCGCGTCTCGCCGACCTCCTCGGCCGGGGCCTGCCACCGAATATCCGCAACCACAATGGCGACAGCCTGTTGATGCTCGCGGCCTATCATGGCCATCGTGATGCAGCGCGCGTACTGCTGGAAAACGGAGCCGACCCGCAATTACGCAACGACAAGGGCCAGACACCCCTGGCAGGCGCGGCCTTCAAGGGCGATTTGGCGATGATCAAGCTGCTGCTCGAACATGGCGCCGACGTCGAGGGCGCATCGCCCGATGGCAAGACCGCCCTGATGATGGCCGCGATGTTCAACCGCACCGAGATCGTCGAGTACCTGATTGCTCAGGGCGCGAACCCTCAGGCTGCCGACAATAATGGCGCCACGCCACTCGCTGCCGCGGCGCTGATGGGTGCCGCCGATACCCACGCGCTGTTGAGCAAGATCGGCAGCTAACGACAACTGCATTTCTGCTCTCTACGGGTCGCCGGGTACGACGGTCCGTGGCGCGCCGTTGAACCATCGCGCCGCCGTTCGATCTCTGTGTTCTGAATCGATCACCGGGGGCCCTCCCCTTCCGGGCGCCTTATCGGGATAATCCCGCGCTTCCCCAATACCATCCGAGGCCAACCATGACGGCGCACGCCAATCCGTCGACGCAGCGCTTTTCGCCGCGCGCCATCCTGTTGATCGAACTGGCGCTGGCCATGGGCGGATTCGCTATCGGCACCGGCGAGTTCGCAATCATGGGGTTGATGCCCAACGTCGCGCAGGGCCTAGGCATCAGCGAGCCGCAGGTCGGCCACGTGATCAGCACCTATGCGCTGGGCGTCGTGGTCGGAGCGCCGTTATTGGCGATTCTCGGCGCGCGGCTATTTCGCCGGCATTTGCTGCTATTGCTGATGGGCTTCTTCGCGCTGGGCAACTTCGCCAGCGCCATGGCGCCGGACTATCACTCACTGATGCTGTTCCGCTTCATTGCCGGCCTGCCCCACGGGGCCTATTTCGGCGTGGCAATGCTGGTGGCCGCCTCGATGGTGGCGCCGGATCAGCGCGCCAAGGCGGTCAGCCGTGTACTGGCCGGGCTGACCATCGCCATGCTGATCGGCAACCCCATCGCAACCTGGCTCGGACAATGGCTCAGCTGGCGCTGGGCATTCGGGCTAGTGGGGCTGATCGCGCTGCTGACAGTGTTGCTGGTGGCAATCTTCCTGCCGCTCGACCGCGACGAGCCACGCACCAACCCGATGCGCGAGCTGCGTGACTTCAACCGCAAGCAGGTCTGGCTGGCGCTGGCGATCAGCTCCGTCGGGTTTGCCGGGATGTTCTGCGTATTCGCCTATCTGGCGCCAACGCTGCTGGAGGTCACCGGAGTCAGCGAGCGCTGGATCCCCGTGGGCCTGGCTGCCTTTGGCCTGGGCGGCATTATCGGCAATCTGTTCGGCGGTTGGCTGTTCGATCGGTTGCGCTTCAAGGCGATTCCCTTGTTGCTGCTCTGGAGTATCGCGGTGCTGCTGGTGTTCCCCTTCGCCGCGCACTCGCTTTGGACCATTCTGCCGGCGGCCTTCGCGGTGGGCACGATGGTTTCATTGTCGCCAGCGCTGCAGACTCATCTGATGGACGTCGCCGCCGATGCGCAGACCCTCGCGGCGGCTTCCAACCATGCCGCTTTCAACATCGCCAACGCGCTCGGTCCCTGGCTTGGCGGGCTGGCCATCAGCGCCGGGCTCGGCTGGACCTCGACCGGCTACATCGGCGCCGCGACCGGAGCGGCTGGTTTGCTGGTGTTCTGGTGGGCCTGGACGGCACGGAACGAGCCCGCGCATGGCGCTAGCGTGGCGGCGGCCTGTGACTGAGCGGCCAAGTCACTGACAAGGCGATCAACCCGAACGGCGCCGTAATCTGCGGTAAAGACTTCTCGTCGCCCGCCGCTTGCGCAGCCGGCAGACCGCACGCTCAATGCCGGCTCAGCAGGAGGAACCTGAGCCGTCATGTCGCAATTCCCGTTGTTTCGCACCCGAACCCGAATGTTCGCCTCGTTGGTCATGGCAGCACTGCTGGCCCTGCTGCCAGTCGGCTGTTCCATGCTCGAACAGAAGGAGCGCGAACTGGTGTTCCGCATCGAGCCCGGCACCGCCAGTTGGTACCGCGGGCTGCCGGACAGCGTCGAGGAGCTGGAACTGACCACGCCGGCGTTCGGCGACAGCCAGAACATCCATGCTTGGTGGTGGCCGGCCGAGCAGGTCGACGCGCCTGCCGTGCTCTATCTGCATGGCTCGCGCTGGAATCTCACCGGCCATCTGTTTCGCCTCGAGCAGCTTCGTTCGCTAGGCTTTTCGATACTGGCCATCGATTACCGCGGCTTCGGCCAAAGCCTTGGCGAGCTTCCGTCCGAAGCCAGCGTTTACCAGGACGCGCGCATCGCCTGGAATCACTTGAAAACGCTTCAGCCCGATGCTGACAAGCGCCTGATCTACGGCCATTCATTGGGCGGAGCGGTAGCTGTGGACCTAGCCGCCGAGCTTGGCCGCGAGGAAGCACCGGCCGCGCGCGCTCTGATCATCGAGTCCACCTTTACCAACCTGGCCGACATCGCCACCGAAGTGGCCGACACGTCCTGGCCAATCCGTTGGCTTCTCTCGCAGAAGTTCGATTCCATCGACAAAATCGACCAAGTCGGCATGCCTCTGCTGGTGGTGCACGGCACGGCCGATCAATACGTGCCGGCACGCTTCAGCAAAGAACTCTATGACGCCGCTCAGCAGCCCAAACGCCTGCTGCTGATCGAGGGCGGCACCCACAACAACAGCATGCGGCTTGGCCGGCAGTCCTATCGCAGGGCGCTGGACGAGTTGCTCAGTGGCAGCGGCAATAAGCCAGGCGATACGGCGACGCGCGCACCAGGCGCGGCGGGCTAAAGCGCCGCGGCATCGTCAACCGGACGGTTGGCAACCAGCTCGACCGTGGCAGGTGCTTCAGGCGCAAGGGCTTCGAACAGCGGCCAGGGATTGTGGCCCGTGCCGATCCACTCCAGCGTCGATTGCCAGAAGCCGTCGCGGTGCCGCTCACGGAACAGATCGAAGTGCCCGACCTTCTGCATGCCCAACGCCTCCGGGCTGAGCTGGACGTGCTGCCTGTGGCTGTTGCGGTAGTAATCAAGGCCACGGCGAAGGGCCGGAGGGGTTCCGTACTCGTCGTCAGTCACGCTGACCGCCAGTATCGGCGCACGAATCGCCGCAAAGCGCTGCAGTACTTCGTCGCGCTCGTTTAATGGATAGCTGGCCTCCAACCGGGCCCGGCGAAACGCCCATTCGTGGGCGACACCCGCGGGCAGGTCTTCCAGCCAGCCCAGCCGCCGTCCGGGAAAATAACCGTACAGCGCGGTCACAGCTGGCATGAACAGATGCCATCTGGCGAACATCTGCCAGCGCTGCGCGGGAGCATAATCACGCCAGTAAGCATATTGCGCACCGACGCTGAGAAAGCGATCGACCTCGGTCGCGGCCCTGGCAAAACCCGGCATGAAGCCGCCAATACTGTGCCCCACCGCAACCAGCAGACCGTCCGGGTCGCGCTGGCGCATCCAGCGCACGGCCGCATCGAAATCGTAATCGCCCCAGTCGCGCCAGCGGATGCCTGCGCCGCGCAAATTCGTCGGCCGAGAACCACCGATGCCGCGGTAGTCATAGGTCAGCACTGTGTAGCCCTGCTCGCGCAGGAAGCCGGCGTACCGGGCGTAATAGCGCGCCAGCACGCCGGTCGCGCTACTGACGATCACCGAGCCGCGCGCCTCGCCCGGCGGTAGCCAGAGTTGCGCGGCGAGCTGATAACCATCGCGGCACGGCAGAAGGATGTGCTTGGGCATAGCTGATCGTCGCTCCGTGGGCCTCATGCAACCTTGCCCGCTCGGACGGATTTTGGCCAGCACAGCCGTAGAACCTGTTGGGACGACAGCCGCCTCTCACCGCACCGGCCGCTACAAGATGGCGAGATAGAGATTCTGGTGGGCTAAGCAAGGCGCTGCCCGGCCCACCATAGCAAGCAAAGCATGGCCTGGGCCTCAGGCACAGAACGCGGCTATAAAAGGCTGTCGAAGGACGCCGACGAACTTCCAAATCCGCGCACACGGCAAACATCACCAGCTAGCGAACCTTCACGGAACTGGTGCCATCATTCGCCCTCTAAGTGGCCACCATCGCACAGCCAGCGGTCACGTCCGGCGCGCTGTCGTTGCTACACTTCGCGCCCTGCCGTCTGCCAGTACATGAGGCCACAGGACGGTTGCACTCTCCTTCGATATCGAAAAGGAAGCCATGCGTATCCTGTTGGTTGAAGACGATCCCATTCTCGCGCTGATAGCCGCCTCAGCGTTGGAGGACGAGGGTCACCAGATTGTCGGTCCTGCCTATGACGACGAGCAAGCCATGGCCCTTGCCGAAACCCAGAGCGCCGACATTGCACTCGTCGATATCAACCTTGCAGGACATGATGAAGGCATATCGCTCGCCCGTAGCCTGCTGAAGCTGCACGGTATCGCCTCGGTGTTCGTCAGTGGTCAGCTCGAGGCGGCGCGCAGTAACGCCGATGCCGCGCTAGGCTTGTTGCGTAAGCCGTACGAGCCAGGCGACCTGGCGCTCAGCGTAAGCATCGCGCAGGCGATGCTCAATGGCGGCCCGGTGTTGCCGATACGCGTGCCGGCTTCACTGGAAATCTTTTCCCCTAGCCGCGCCAGCGATTGTTAAGGACCCGGAACATGAACCAAACGGACAGCATTGCGAGCGGGCAGATCGATGGCATGGGTGAGCGCGAGTTTCGCGAACTGGCGGACAACGCCCCTGTGATGATCTGGCGATCACGCACAGACAAGCTCTGCGACTGGTTCAACAAACCCTGGCAGGATTTTTCCGGCAAGACTCAAGAACAACTGTTCGGCTATGGCTGGACGGACGACGTCCATCCAGAGGATTTCGACCGCTGCGTGGCAACCTATACGAATGCCTTCGATGCCCGTGAGTCCTTCACCATGCCCTACCGGCTGCGCCGTAGCGATGGCGTTTACCGCTGGTTTCTGGACAACGGCGCGCCCTTCTTTCGCAATGGCGAATTCGCTGGTTATTTCGGCAGCTGTATCGATATCACCGAGCAGCGCGACCTTGAGGAGCACCAGCGGGTATTGCTGGCAGAGCTCAACCATCGGGTCAAAAACAACCTGCAGCTGATCATTTCCTTCCTGCAGTTATCCAAGAACCGCGCCCGCGGGGATGAAGCGAAGACCCTGCTACAGGGTGCGATCAGCCGCATTCACGGTGTCGGCGCGGTGCAGAACGAGTTGCACAAATACAGCAGCGGTACGGTGGACCTCGCCGAATACCTGCCCAATCTGGCACGCAATGTTTTGAGCATCGAGAGCGGCGAAAGCGCCACACTGGTGACCGAGGCGCAGACCGTTAAGGTCCCGTTCCAGACCGCTTCCAACCTCGGTCTGATCGTCAATGAGCTGATGATCAATGCCATCAAGCACGGCGGAGTGGATCGCGTGTTTCTCACCGTCAAGCAGACCGGGCCGGGAATGGCTGAAATCTGCGTCGCCGATCAAGGCCGTGGTTTCAGCGAAGAAGCCCTCGCCGACGACGTCCCACGCGGCGGAGCCAAGGGCATGGAGCTGATCGGGGCGCTGGCGCGAAGCTTCAAGGCGACCGTCACCCGGCGCAACCAGAACGGCGCGCAGGTCACCATCAGCTTTCCCTACTGAGCGCCGGGCGCGGGACGACAGCGTAGCGGTTACTCATTAAGGCAGTTGACCCAGGCACAGTTGCGATGGCCGCAACGTTCGCCAGTGCTGGCAGCACGACGCGCTGCCAGCGCAACAATCAATCAGCGCGCCCGGAGCCCATTCAGCAACGCCTTGTGAAACACCTGCGGCGCCTCGACCTGCGGTGAATGGCCAAGCTCGGGGAATGGGACCAGCGTGGCATCGGGAATCAGTGCGGCGGCCTGCCGGCCCAGCTCCGGGTAGTTGCCAAGGCCTTGCGCCACTTCCTCGGGCGCGCGGTTGGCGCCGGGTGCGGTGCGGTCCTTGCCACCAATGAGCAACAGCGTCGGCATGCTGATCTTCTCGAACTCATGGATGACCGGCTGGGTGAAGAGCATTTCTGACGTCTGCGCCTGGTTCCAGGCAACGATCTCCTTGCCCTCCCCGGCATACATGCCCGCCAGCATGTTCACCCAACGGTCGTACTCGGGCTTCCAGTTGCCGTTGTAGTAGAACTTCTTTTGATAGGCCCTGATCTTGTCGAAGTCGGTTTTCAGCTCGCCCTGGTACAGCTGATCGATCGGCGCGTAAGGCACGCCCTCGGCCTGCCAGTCTTCCAGGCCGATCGGATTGACCAGCACCAACTGCTCGACCATATTCGGATAGTTCAGCGCAAACCGCGCCGCCAGCATGCCGCCCATTGAGTGGCCGATGACGGTGGCCCGATCCACGTCCAGTGATTGCAGCAGCGCCTGGGTGTTATGCGCCAGCTGAGAGAAGCTGAACTGATAGCCCTGCGGTTTGCTGGAGCTGCAAAAGCCGATCTGGTCCGGCGCAATCACCCGGTAGCCATTTTGGGAAAGCACCGCGATGGTTTCTTGCCAAGTCGCGGCGCAAAAATTCTTGCCGTGTAGCAGCACAACGGTGCGGCCATTGGCCTTTCCCTCGGGCTCGACATCCATATAAGCCATGGACAGTGCCTTCTCCTGCGATGAGAACTCGTAGCGCTCGATGGGATGCGGATAGCTGAAGCCTTCCAGCTGCGGTCCATAGACCGGCCGTTGCTCGGCATGCAGCGAGGGGACCAGCGCGAGGCCGGCGGCAAACATCAACGAGGGCATGATTTTCTTCACGCATCGACTCCTTGTAGCGGCAACGTGCCGCGAGGTCATTGGGATTCGCTGGGAGCCGTGGCGACAGCAAAAGCTGGCCAGCAAAGGCTCAAGCACAACGGTTCTGACTAAATGGGAGTCCAGAAGCCGCGTAAGGGTCCGTCGAGGATACTGGACGATTATTTCACCATGTGAAACGCGGCAACCTGGACGTTTACCGCGTTGGCGAAGAGTCGCTATTTGGCCTCGACCTGCTGGATGTCGAAGCCAATACGATTGTCGGCACTGATGCGAAAGTGCAGCGTCTCGCCAGTCTCGACCCGCGCCGCCTTTTCGCGCAGCAGATTGCCTTTGCCACACAGAGTATCGTCCTCCGGATCGGACTCGATGCTGACGATGCGCATCCCCGCCGGCACCTGCAACCGCACCTGCTCGCCGACATGCACGCGCGCGGCGAGCTTGCGGTCTACCATCAGCGCCACGTAGCACCCGCCCCCACGCAGGCCGAAATCACGCGTCACCACCAGCTCACCCCCATTGGCGATGGGCGTCTGATAGCCGCGCAAGCGCTCTTGCGGCACCGGTTTGATGTCTTCTGGGTCAGCCTGCCAGGACGAACAGCCGGCCAGAGCCAGAAGGGGAACGAGGACAAGGAGCAAGCGCATACGGGTTTCTCCAGATAAGCGAAGCGGTGATGGTATGACAGGTTTGCTCGCTCGCCGTGCGCAAAAGATGCTGCGATCGCTATCTAGCAGGCCGTTGAGTCGTTCTTCAACGGTCTGCTAGCGGGTCGATATCGGATGGCTGCTACCGGGATAAGGCCGCTCTTCCTCGAGCCCTCCGTCGCGCCTGTAAACCTCGACCGAAGCCGTCTTGCCTGCCATGAACTGGTCCAGTTCGCTCAGCATTTCATCCTTGGTCAGGGTACGTAGCAACGTTTCCTGGGATTGCGGATCGGTCAGTTCCCATCCCATCGGGGTGGGGTTTACGTGATATTTGTCCATGGAACGCTCCTAGTAGCGAGCGCAGACTCAGCTGCGCTCGGAGGATCGGGTCAGCCGCGATCTTCGTCGCCGTCGATTTCACTGTCGTCGAAGTCCGGATCCTCGCCCGGCTCCTTCTCGCCGCTATCGGTCATGGTGACGTCCGGCGATTCCTCGGCGGGCATCTCGTGCTCGGAGTGATCCTGATGGTTCTGGTTCATGGCGACCTCGTTATATGGCCCGATGGGTTCTATCAATTGGAACCGTCCCAGCTGGAGGGCGTTCATCCGTGTGCTTGCCGGCGGTCGCTCATCACGCCGTGACAAAAAAGAATCCGCCGCCCCGCTCAACTTGCGATTGCAGCCGCCCAAGGACTCCACCACACTGCCTCGCAATCCCACCTGCACCGGAGCCGCTCCATGCCTGCCACCCATCAATACACGCGCGACAGCATTCTGGCCGACGCGAATGCCCTGAGCTGCACCATCTACCGCGCCCACGAATCGGACCCGGACGGCGAAGAGCAGGACATGGGCGATGCCCGCGTCATCATCACCGGCAACTTCGAGCCGCCGGCCGAGTGGGATGCCAAGGAGCGCGCCGACTACTTCGACGGCATGCCTGAAGACGCGTTCTTCACCGCCGTATTCGCCAGCGAAGCAGGCGCCGACTCCAAGGGCTACTTCACCGTCGAGGCGGATGATTACGCCGCCGTGACCGAGCAGGACGGTACGATTTCCATGTTCTATATCTGCGAGCGCCTGGCTGACGGCACCTACGTACTGCTACGCGAAGAAGACGACGAGGAATAAGCCGCTCCTTTCACCACGCGCAACAAGCGGGCTCATCGAACCCGCTCCCGCCCAAACGGGTCTGTGCTGTATGGGCAGACCCGTCGGCCCGCCGGCCGACACCGCCTCGTTTCATCATCCGCCGCCATCAAGAGGAATCGCATGAGCCCTCTGCACAGCCGCTGGCAATCACCGGTTGCACGCATGAAGCTGGTCGCTGGCCTGCTCCTGCTGCTCGCCGCCCTGCTCTACATCATCGCCACCGCCATGGAGCCACGTCATCCGGCCTGGGGCTACCTCGCCTCGTTCGCCGAAGCCGCGATGGTCGGTGCCATTGCCGACTGGTTCGCCGTCACCGCCCTGTTCCGTCACCCGCTCGGTCTGCCGATCCCGCACACGGCGATCATCCCGCGCAGCAAGGCGCGCATCGGGCAGAACCTGTCGACCTTCATCACCACCCATTTCCTGTCCACACCACTGGTACTGGCCAAGCTGGAAGCGCTGGATCTTGGCGGGCGGCTGGCCAATTGGCTGCGCCATCCGGACAACGCCGCTGCAGTCAGTCGGCAGCTCACCGGCATGGCACGTTTCGGCGTCGAATCCCTGCATGACGAGCGTGTGCAGGCGTTCGTCCAGGCCAAGCTGATCAACCGTGTGCGCAAGATCGACCTCGCACCGGTATGTGGACAGGTGCTGGAAATGCTCACCCGCCAAGGCAAACACCAGGCGATGCTCGACGAAGCGCTGATCAAGCTCGACGCGCTATTGCAGGACGACGACACCCGCGCGCTGGTCGCAGACGCCATCACCGCCGAGGTTCGAACCCTGCGTTACCTTGGTCTGGGCAAGGCCGTCGGTGGCTGGTCGGCGAATAAGTTCGTCGATGGGGTTTCGGCAGTGATCGCCGAGGTGGCGAACGATCCCGAGCATCCTTTGCGTGAGCGTTTCGACGAGCATGTCGGGGAATACATCGAGCGGCTCAAGCACGACCCTGACTATCGGTTAGAGATCGAACGCATCGTCGCTCAACTGCTGGAGCATCCCGCCACCACCGATTACATCCGGACGCTCTGGCAAGAGCTGACCGATTGGCTGGAGACCGATCTGGACAATCCGGACTCACGCATCGGCACGCGTATCGTCAAGCTGACCCAGGGCCTCGGCGACTCGCTGGCAGCAGATGCCACCATGCGCAGCTGGATCAACGAGCAGTTGATGGCGGCCGCACCGGCAATGCTCGAGCGCTATCGCGGCAAGATCGGCCATTACATTGCCCAGCGCGTGGAGAACTGGGAAAGCCGCGAATTGGTCGAGCAGATGGAGCAGAGCGTGGGCAAGGACCTGCAGTACATCCGCATCAACGGCACGCTGGTCGGTGGATTGGTCGGGCTGGTGCTGCATGCGCTGACACAGCTAGTGGCCGGCTAGGTGGCAGGCGGCGTTCCGCTTTAGCCCACCAACGCGGCTACCTATGGTGGGCTGAAGCCCACCCTACGACATTGGTCACGCATTGAGACCCTGATGGCTGCTATCTCTCGGTGGGCCGTAGGTGGGCCGTGCGGCGCTCCGCTTCAGCGCCGTAGGGTGGGCTTCAGCCCACCAAAGAAGATGCCTTGCCCGAAGTAGTAGGCCAAAGCGGAACGCCGCCTAGCCCACCCTACGCTCGCTGCGCCAACCGCTGCACAAGCCGTGTCTGCAATTTTTCCAGCGCTTCCGGTTCGGCCTTGCCCGCCGCATGAATACCCAAGCCCTCGCCCGCGTAGCGCGGAACGATATGCACGTGAATATGAAACACCGTCTGCCCCGCCGGCGCGCCATTGAACTGCGCCACCTGCACGCCATCGGGCTGCAATTCATCGACGATCGCACGGGTGAGCTTCTGCACCACCGCCATCACCTTGCCCAACGCCTCGGTATCCACATCGAGGATATTGCAGGCAGCGGAGCGCTTCGGAATCACCAACGTATGGCCAAAGGATTGCGGAAACAAATCGAGAAAGGCGAGTACGTCGTCATCCTCGTAGAGCTTGTAGCAAGGCGCATCGCCCCGAATGATCTGAGCGAAGATGTTCTGTGGGTCGTAGGGCGTGATCAGGGACACCGATTTTTCTCCAGGACGAATGGAAAGGCAGACCATATCGGTCAGAAAGTAGTAAACCGAATCGTGGCCGATGTCCGATAGCAAAGCCACGTCTACCTCGTGCGCAGAACATCTAGACTCTGAGCACCTTGCTGCGCAAAGCGCACCCTACAAAAGCATCTGCACCCGCCAAGTCTGTAGGGTGCGCGCCGCGCACCGCGAGCTCGAAATGGCTGGTGCGCCGCCGGAGCAGTACCGCCATGCTCATGCGCCTCGACAAAAAATGCGATACGCCTAACGCAACTCTTCCGCCTTGGCGGCATAGTCATCGCTGTTGATTTCATGGGTGCGGAGCACGGCTTCCAGCTCCTGACGAATCTGCGGATGCGTGACGTCCTGAAGCAGCGCCTCGAGTTTGCGAATCACCCATTTCTGCCCACGGTCGACCAGCGCCAGGCGCTCACCCAGATCGGCGATCGCCATGCATTTTTCGTAGAAGGCGCCGCGTTCGTGCCCCGGCTCGGCATCCAGCATCAGCAGGCAATCTCGTAATCGCCGGCAACTATCGGCTTCGCCACGATGCACCTGCGCCAGCACGCTGCGCTGCAGGTCTCCCTTGGCTTGCGCGAGGCTGGCATGGGCAACCTGTGCCCCGGCCCGCTCAGCGCTCAACAGCTCATCGAGCGCCTCGATCAGGCGCTCCCGCTCGATTCCTAACGATTCCACAGTCATCTTCTTCTTTTCCTTGTTTCGGTGATCAGCCTGCAGATGGCCGGAACCATGCTAGCCGCACGTCAACAGCGACCAACAATGAAAAATCCTGCCGTGACGGTGCAGTCTTTTTGCTTCGCCGCCGCTGACTTGTCTTTAAAACATCCGGGCCGGTTACATGATAAATAAAAATAAATGCATTTAACGTTCATTATTATTCCTTTGCCTAGACCAAACAGGAGGATCACACTGCCGGGCGTTCACCTTCAGCGTCGCATGGCGCCAGGCACGACTCGCAACGAGGCCCCCGCAGAGGAAGCCCATGAGGCGTAAAGGCTGAACGAAACCTTGCAAATCCTCCTTGCGTGCATCTGGAAATTTCATGTCCCGAGTGATTCCTGTCGGCTCGTCCGGCGAAACCTACAACTACCACATCGTTCGCCAGTTCACCTTGATGACCCTGATCTGGGGCATCCTCGGCATGGGCATGGGCGTGTTCATCGCGGCCCAACTGGTGTGGCCGCAACTGAATTTCGACCTGCCCTGGACCAGCTTCGGACGCATCCGTCCGTTGCACACCAATCTGGTGATTTTCGCTTTCGGTGGTAACGCGCTGTTCGCCACTTCCCTGTACGTCGTGCAGCGCACCAGCCGGGTACGCGTGATTTCCGACGGCGTGGCGAGCTTCGTGTTCTGGGGCTGGCAGACGGCGATCGTGGCGATGCTGATCAGCTACCCGCTGGGTTACACCACCTCCAAGGAATACGCGGAGATGGAATGGCCCATCGCCTTGCTGGTCACCTTCGTGTGGATCGCCTACACATGGCTGTTCTTCGGGACAATTGCCAAGCGCACGGTCAGCCATATCTACGTCGGCAACTGGTTCTACGGTGCGTTCATCGTCGTCACCGCGATGGTGCACATCGTCAATCACATGCTGGTGCCGGTGACGCTGCTCAAGTCCTATCCGATCTATTCGGGCGCCACCGATGCCATGGTGCAGTGGTGGTATGGGCACAGCGTGGTGGGCTTCATTCTCTCGGTGGGTTTCCTTGGGATGATGTATTACTTCGTACCCAAACAGGCGGAGCGGCCGATCTATTCCTACCGCCTGTCCATCGTGCACTTCTGGGCGATCATCAGCCTGTACATCTGGGCCGGCCCGCATCATCTGCACTACACCGCACTGCCGGACTGGGCGCAAAGCCTGGGCATGGTGATGTCGATCATCCTGCTGGCGCCGAGTTGGGGCGGCATGATCAACGGCATGATGACCCTCTCTGGCGCCTGGCATAAGCTGCGCACCGACCCGATCCTGCGCTTCCTCGTGGTGTCTCTGGCCTTCTACGGCATGTCCACTTTCGAAGGCCCGATGATGGCCATCAAGACCGTCAACGCGCTTTCTCATTACACCGACTGGACCATCGGCCACGTGCATGCCGGCGCCCTCGGCTGGGTAGCGATGATCAGCATCGGCACGCTCTACCACATGATTCCCAAGCTCTGGGGGCGGGAGCAGATGCACAGCGTCGGTCTGATCAACGCGCATTTCTGGCTAAGTACCATCGGCACGGTGCTTTACATCGCCTCGATGTGGGTCAACGGCATCACCCAGGGTCTGATGTGGCGTGCGATCAACGAAGACGGCACCCTCACCTATTCCTTCGTCGAAGCCTTAGAAGCCAGCCATCCCGGCTACGTGGTACGCATGATCGGCGGCGGACTGTTCGCCTTCGGCATGCTGCTGATGGCCTATAACACCTGGCGCACCGTGCGCGCGGGCGACAATGCCGTTCAGGCGCCGATTCCCAATCTGGTCACGGCGGGGTAAACCATGGCAATGCTGATCCTCTTCACCGTGATAGCGCTGCTTGGCGCGGCGCTGAGCCTGACGAATCTGTCCAGCCACGACGCGGAGCAGACTGCCCTGCTGCCCTTCGCCGACGATCCCGAAGCCGCCCGGCAATTGATGGCCGAAACCGGGCTGGTCTGCGACCGGGTGGTGCGTCCTGCCGAAGAACCAGAGCCGCCTTACATCTGGAAAGCCTGACAGACGCGGCGGTCAGCGACAGCGCTTCGGACGGCGGTTGAGGCACAATCGCTTCCTTCACGACGAGCGTCCGGAGCGCCAATGCAGCTGGCAAGGATCGAGCAATTACTGGTCGGCAAGGCCGCCCCCTACACCCGCTCCGGCACCCGCAGCGCCATCGCCAAGCACGCGGTCGCCGGCCCGGTCCCAGTGGGTTTCGAAGGGCTGGAAGGCGACGAGCAGGGCGACCGCAAGGTGCATGGCGGCGTGAACAAAGCCGTGCACCACTATGCCTACGAACACTACTCCCGCTGGCGCGAGCAGCTCGGTGCCCTACCGCTGCTGGAGCAACCAGGCGCCTTCGGCGAGAACATCAGTACCCGTGGGCTCAGCGAGGCGGACCTATGCCTCGGAGATGTCCTGCGCTGCGGCGAAGCACGGCTGGAAGTGGTGCAGACGCGCCAGCCCTGCTGGAAGCTAAATGATCGCTTCGGCATCCCGGACATGGCGCTGCGTGTGCAACAGAGCGGCATGACCGGCTGGTACTACAAAGTGCTCGAACCCGGCGCGCTCGAAGCCGGGCAGCTGCTCATCCTCGAACACCGCCCTTTCCCGCGCTGGTCGCTAACACGGGTACTGGAAGTGCTTTATCAGCGCACCCTGGACCAAACTGCCCTGCATGAACTGAACGAACTGCCATTAGTGCCGTCCTGGCGCAAGCTAGTGGAGCGCCGCCTGCAACAGCACACCGTGGAGGACTGGAGCAAGCGGCTGTACGGCTCGAATAGCGAAACCTGACAAAACCGGCTTTGCCGGCGTCTGGTTGGCGGAACATGCGCGCTTGCCGGGCCTCTCATCCTCGATAACCACAAAAATGAACGAGGCCCTCCATGCATGCTCGCCGCTCGTCCATCGCCGCCGCCTTCGCGCTCGGCTTGTTCGCTTTTCCCGCCCTCGCTGCCGAGCTCCAGCCCAGCGAGCTGCTCAAACAGGCCGAAACGGAGCAGGAGGCCTATCTCGACACTCTGAAAGCGCTGGTCGCGGTGGACACCGGCACCGGCCAGCAGCAGGGACTCGCCACGGTCAGCGAAATGCTGGTCGAGCGTCTGGAAGCGCTGGGCGCCGAGGTTACCACCACCCCGGCCACGCCATCGGCCGGCGACAACATCGTCGGTACGCTGAAAGGTATGGGCACGAAGGATTTCCTATTGATGGTCCACTACGACACGGTATTCGCCGAAGGCACCGCTGCCGAGCGCCCGTTCCGCATGGATGAACAGCGCGCGTATGGGCCAGGCGTCGCTGATGCCAAAGGCGGTGTCGCGATGATCTTGCATTCGCTGAAGTTGCTGAAGGAGCAGAACTTCGATGGCTTCGGGACGATCACCGTGCTGTTCAATCCCGACGAGGAAATGGGTTCGTCGGGCTCGAAGAAGATCATCGGCGAGCTCGCCCGCAAGCACGATTACGTCTTTTCCTACGAGCCGCCAGACAAGGACGCCGTGACCACCGCAACCAACGGTATCAACGCGGTGATGCTGGAGGTAAAAGGCAAATCCTCGCACGCTGGATCGGCACCCGAAGAGGGCCGCAACGCCGTCATGGAGCTCGCGCATCAACTGGTGCAGCTCAAGGATCTGGGCGATCCGGGCAAGGGCACCACGGTCAATTGGACGATGATCAAGGGCGGCGAGAAGCGCAACATCATTCCTGACAGCGCCGCCGCCGAGGCCGACATGCGCTATTCCGATCTGAGTGAGTACGACCGGGTTCTGGCCGATGCCCAGCGAATCATCAAAGACAAGCTGATTGAGGACACGACGGTCGAACTTCGCATCGATAAAGGCCGACCACCGCTGGCGAAGAACGCCGGCTCGGATCAATTAGCCGAGACGGCACAGAAGCTCTACGGTGAAATCGGCAAGACCATCGAACCCATCGCCATGCGTTTCGGCACCGATGCCGGCTACGCCTACGTGCCGGACAGCGACAAACCAGCCGTACTGGAAACCATGGGTGTAGTCGGTGCTGGTCTGCATTCGGACGAGGAATACCTGGAACTTGCCAGCATCGCGCCGCGCCTGTATCTGACGGTGGCGATGATCAAGACATTGTCCGGCGAGAACGAGTCCCGCTAGTCGGCAGCTCGAGCCACACCGGGATGTTGCCTGCCTCCGGTGTGGCTCGTTGCTACGAATCAGAGCGAAGCTTTCAGAGCAGCACCAGCCCCAACAGCCAGACCACGGCCATCCCCACCACGCCTTGAACCAGCGTCGCCATGGTTTGCGCGCGGTAGGCGGTCGATACCTTCATCCGACTGAACTGCGAGACGACCCAGAAGAAGCTGTCATTGGCATGGGACACGGTCATACCGCCCGCGCCGATGGCCATTACCGTGAGGACCCGGCCCATTTCGCTATCCAGACCGAGACTGCCGAGCAACGGCGCGACCATGGCTGATGTGGTGACCAGTGCGACGGTGGTGGAGCCCTGCGCAGTCTTCAGCGCGGCGGAAACGATGAAGGGCATGAACAGACCGATACCCAGCGCCGACAAACTTTGGCCCAGGTAATCGCCTAGCGGCGTGATTTTCAGCATTGCGCCAAAGGCACCACCAGCGCCGGTGATCAGCAGAATCGGCGCCGCGGAGACGATGCCAGCCGCAACCTGATCATGGAACTGCTGGCGCTTGTTCTCGCCCTTGAGCAACGTGCAGGCGAAGCCCAGGCCGATCAGCAAAGCGGCGACCGGCTGGCCGAGAAAGCCCAGTACAGAGAACACAACGCCCTCGCCCAGCGGTCTGCCCGGCAACGCGACGACCGAGCCGATACAGATCAGCGCGATGGGAATGAAGATAGGCGCGAAGGCTTGCCAGGCGCTGGGCAAGGTGCCATAGCGGGCTCGCAAGGTATCGAAATCCACATCCTCGGCGAGCAGCTCGCTAGGCGCTTCGTCCAGCAGCTCGCGATCATCCTGCTTGAGAAAGCGGTTGGCCCAGAGCATCCCGGCCAGCGCAGCTACTGCCGAGACCAGAAGACCGACGGCTATCACCAGCCCCAGCGAATCTTCCAATCCCAGGTTGCCTGCGGCTGCGATTGGACCCGGTGTCGGCGGCACGAAGGTGTGGGTGGCGTACAGGCCGGTGGCCAGCGCCACGCTCATCGCCACCACCGAGACCTTCATTCGCGCCGCCAGTGCATTTTTCAGCGAGTTGAGGATGACGTAGCCGGAATCACAGAACACCGGGATCGACACCAGATAGCCAATGATCGACAGCGTCAGGGTCGGGAAGCGTTCGCCCAGCAGCCGGATCACGCTTTCGGCCATGGTGATCGCCGCGCCGGAGCGTTCGAGGATGACGCCGATGATGGTGCCTAACGCAATGACAATACCGATATAACCGAGGATGCCGCCGAAGCCAGTCGCGACCGTTTTGAGGATTTCCGCAGTCGGGACTTGATAGGCGAAGCCGGCAAGAATTGCCGCTGCCAACAGTGCCAGAAAGGGATGCAGCTTCCAGCTCACCGTGGAATACACGATGAAGGCAATCAGCAACAACAAGATGAGGATCAGCACCATGGTCGAACGCCTCGTGTAATGGTTCCAGAATGCGACAGGCGCCGACACCTGCGCTGCGTTGAGCATAGTGCAGCTTGTCCGTGGCGCTCGGAGCCGTCGAGGCGGTCGACCAACTGCGCCAAAGGCTGGGCTATCCTCAACTGCTCATCGTATGGAGAGCATTCTCGCATGTCCGATCTATCCGCCTTCCCGATCACCCAGAAATGGCCAGCCAGCTACCCGGAACGCCTGCAGCTCTATTCGCTGCCCACGCCCAACGGGGTGAAGGCATCGATCATGCTGGAGGAGACCGGGCTGCCCTACGAGGCGCACCTGGTCAGCTTCGAGAGCAAGGATCAGCTATCGGAGGAATTCCTTTCACTGAACCCAAACAACAAGATCCCGGCGATTCTCGACCCGAACGGGCCGGACGGTAAGCCGCTGACGCTGTTCGAATCCGGGGCGATTCTGTTGTATCTGGCAGACAAGACGGGTCAGCTCATACCGGAGGACACGGCGGCCCGCTACGAGACGACTCAATGGCTGATGTTCCAAATGGGCGGCATCGGGCCAATGTTCGGGCAGCTCGGCTTCTTCCACAAATTCGCTGGTAAGGACTACGAGGACAAGCGCCCGCGCGACCGTTACCTCGCGGAAACCCAGCGCCTGCTAGGCGTGCTCGACAAGCGCCTGGAAGGCCGCGAGTGGCTCATGGGCGGCCGCTACAGCATCGCCGATATCGCCACCTTCCCCTGGGTGCGCAATCTGGTGGGCTTCTACGAAGCGCGCGAGCTGGTGGAGTTCGAGCGTTTCAGCAATGTGCAGCGCGTGCTGGATGCCTTTGTCGCGCGGCCTGCAGTGGCCAAAGGTCTGAACATTCCACCTCGCGGATGAAACGGACTTTCCGCCGAGCGCTCTGTGCTTATGACAGCAGCCCTATGCCGGGCGCCCCAACCCTCTCCCGGAGGGAGAGGGGGCAGGTATTTGTCGGATGTTGCTGCGAGTGGTTCTGGATGGGTTGCTGCAAGCAAGCCAGAGATTTTGCGCCGAGACGTGAAGGCCCTAGATCACCTTCGCCGCGCGCCCGATGAACTGGATCGGCCCGGTCGGTTTGCCGGTTGGCGAGCCAGTTGGTTGTTCGAGCGTGAGTTCGAACAGCTGATTGGGCTGCAGCGGCGGCAGCTCGTCGAGGCGAATCTTCACCGGCTCGCCGGGCTTGACCAATCCGAGCGAGACCGGCGCCTGCCAGCCTTCGGCCTTGGTCCAGAGCTGCAGCGCCTTGTCCGGCGGCAACTCGGTAACGCCGAGGGGGATCAGTTCGATTTCCCGCGATTGGTTGCTGGCCTGCATCACCCAGCCGGGGGCGAGGTTCTGCGGGGTCGCGAGCACCACCAGCCAGGTCGGCGATGAATCCGGCGCGGTGCGGGTGACCAGCAACGTGCCCAACACCAGCGTTGCGGCCATGCCAGCGGCAGCGAAGCCTCGCCAGAGCGATAGGCTGTCCCACCAGTGACGAATACGCGGCACCGGTGCAGTCTGTCGAGCGGATTCATCCAGGGTGCGTTGTATGCGAGTCCACAGGCGCGGCGAAGGCGTTTGCGGCTCAACCAGATCGGTCAGATGCAACAGGCGTGCTTCCCAATAATCCATGGCGGCTTGCAGTTCGGGCTCGACCGGTAAACGCCGCTCGACGTCCTCCCGCTGCGACGCAGGCAATGTGCCTATTACGTATTCGCCGGCCAGTTCGTGCAGGCGTTCCCCACTGTCGTTGAGTTCGGTATTCATCCGATGCACTCGCGAAGGGCGGTCAGGCTACGGCGGATCCAAGCCTTTACTGTGCCCAGCGGAGCACCCAGGCGCTGGGCGATTTCCTGATGAGAATAGCCGTCGACATAGGCGTGAAATACACAGTTGCGACGTACCGGCTCCAGTTGTTCGAGGCAGGCTTCAATCCGGCCGGGATTGACGCGCCAATCGAAGGCGTCAGTCTGTTCTTGCCAACCATCAATGGCCGCGTGGCTGGTTTCGCCGTCCTCGTCTGGGTCCAACTGCGTCTGCCGGGCATCGTTGCGCACGGCGTTGAGCGCGAGGTGGCGGGTCACGCTGAAGATCCAGCCACGGGCCGAGCCGCGCGTCTGGTCATACGTTGCCGCTTTATTCCAGATGCGGATGAAGGCGTCATGCACGATGTCCTCCGCCAGCGCGGCGTCTCGCACGATGCGCTGAACCACGCCGAGCAGGCGCGGGCTTTCTTGTTCATATAGTTTCTGTAATGCCGAGCGCTCACCGCGAGCACAGGCGCGCAGGGCCGCTTCGTAGTCGAACGGGGATGGGGACGCTGCTGACAATTGATCCGCCACTGGCTGATTGTAGTTGCCCCGGCGCGCAGGCCGGGGCATCTGTGAAGCATAGAGGCGTTTGACGCTCATATCGAGCGACTGGTGGCCCGCTGTGCTGGGCTCACTTGTTGGTCCAGAACAGGTAGTCGGCCTGATAATCCACGACCTGGCGCTCACCTTTGCTGGCTGCATCGCAGGTTGCCGCTGGCGCTACGCCGCCCTTGGTCGCTACGCGCTGAATATAGCTGATGCCCTTCATCGCGCCGTCGCCTTCGGCAGGATTGGCCTTGACCAACTGATACGGAATGTTGCCATCGCCAGCCGGAGCCACCGCAACCTGGGTTCCGGTTATCGACGATCCATCCGCCGCCTCCCAAGTGGCAGGCGGGCCGTAGTAGCTGCCCACCTGTTTGCCGCTGCGATCATTGAGCGCGGCCTTGGGGCCGATGAACACCCACTCCATTTTTTCGGGCATATCGGCTTTGGCTTGGCATTCGTAGGTGATCTTGCCGACGCCGCGGGTTTCCATGCTGACGGTGTGGCCATCCGGGACCTTGACGGCGTCGGGTACGTCCATTTTGGCGAAGGCATTGGCCGAACAGCCGAGCGCCAGGGAAAGTCCGGTCAGGCAAAGGATCTTTTTCGCGTCCATTTTGAATCTCCGATAGTGATGAAGTGGGCGGCAAATCTGGCCGCTACCTGTACTACCCGCGAGAAACCGAATCGGATGCAGACCTTGCAGAAATATTTTCGGAGTCTCCAACCAGCGCCCTAATCACCTGAAGGGTTAGGCGCCCGTTTATTGCAGTAGCAAAGAAAATTTCGTCATCGTGTCGATTCTCACCTCTCCCACTCGACCAATGATCAGAGCCAGCGGAAATTCGTGCAGATCCGTCTAGGCTGTTTTCTCCCATCCGATAAAGGAGTCAGACGATGCGATTCATGGTGATGATCAAGGCCAACCACGACACCGAAGCGGGTGTGATGCCCAGCGAGGAAGTGCTCGCGGCCATGGGCCAGTACAACGAAGAATTGGCCAGTGCCGGAGTACTGCTGGGTGGCGACGGCTTGCATCCGAGCAGCCGGGGCGCACGCGTGCGCTTCAGCGATGGGCAATGCTCGGTCGTCGATGGCCCGTTCGCCGAAACCCGCGAGCTGATCGCTGGCTACTGGATGTTCCAGACCGGCTCGCTGCAGGAAGCCGTCGACTGGGTAAAGCGCTGCCCCGCCTCAGCCGTTGGCGAATCGGAAATCGAGATCCGTCAGGTGTTCGAAGCCGAGGACTTCGGCGCTGAATTCACGCCCGAATTGCGCGAGCAGGAAGAACGCCTGCGCGCCCGGATTTCCCACTGATCGGAACAGGAGAATGACCATGAAGATAACCCCTTATCTAACCTTCGACGGCCAGGCACGCGACGCCTTTACGCTTTATCAACAAGTACTGGGCGGCACGCTGGAAATGATGACCTTCGCTCAGGCGCCCGAAGCCGAGCACTTTCCTGCCGAGCACCGCGAGCGAATCATGCACGTCTGTTTGAACCTGGGCGATTACCAGCTCATGGCATCCGACACCATGCCCGGCGATGCAGCCTGTGGTGGCGGCCCATACGAAGGCATCAAGGGTTGCTCGATATCCCTGCATCCCAAAAGCGTTGCCGAGTGCGAACGCCTGTTCAACGGGCTGGCCGAAGGCGGACAGGTCGTGATGCCGCTGGAGAAAACCTTCTGGGCCGAGCGCTTCGGCATGCTGACCGACCGCTTCGGCGTCTCCTGGATGGTCAATTGCGAACAGGCCGGATAGCGGACCATCCGGCCGAAGAAGGGTCAGATCAGCTTATAGCCGATGGCTGCCAGCATAACCGCCATGCAGGGACGCAGGACGGTATCCGGCACCTTGCCGGCCAGGTTGCTGCCCAGGTAAATCCCCGGCAACGAGCCCACCAGCAGATAGGCCAGGATGGTCCAATCCATATTCCCCATGCCGGCATGGCCCAGCCCTGCCACCAGCGTAAGTGGCACGGCATGGGCAATCTCGGTTCCGACCAGGCGGCGCGTGCTCAATAGCGGGTAGAGAAAGAACAGCGCCACGGTACCCAGCGCGCCGGCACCGATGGAGGTCAGCGTCACAATCGCACCGAGCACTCCACCAACCACCACGGTCAGCACGTTAAGCCCACGCGGCGAAAGCCGAGGCGTCGGCCCGGACAGACGAGCGGCGAATGCAAGCAGCCGCATTTTGAATAGCACCGCCAGCGCGGTGAGCACCAGAACGACGCCCAACGACTGTTTGATAATCGCGTTGAGCACTTCCGGATCGGAGTGCAACCCGCTCAGCACCCAGAGCGTCAGGCCCGCCGCCGGCACGCTACCAAGCGCCAGCCAGCCGGTGATGCTCCAATCGATGTTGCGATTCTTCTGATGCACCCAGACGCCACCGGCCTTGGTGATCGCCGCGTAAAGCAGGTCGGTACCCACGGCGGCAGCCGGGTTGACGCCAAACCACAGGAGAATAGGCGTCATCAACGAGCCACCGCCAACGCCTGTCATGCCAACGATGAACCCCACCAGCAGGCCGGCCACCACAAAGCCGATAACACCTAATTCCATCGTTCGCTTCCCGTTGAGGCCCGCCTGGGCCGTGTCAAAGGGAAGCAGCATAACGGCGAGTACTAGCAATCCTTAATATAAGTTTGTTCTTTTTTAGTAGCTAAACGATATAAGAAGATTGCTACGTCTCGGATCATCAGAAGAGACCAAGCATCCAAGCGGCGATGAACAGCAACAAGGAAAAGCCCCACATCCACCATAGCGAGTAGCGGATATGCCGGCCCAGATCCAGCCCGGCCAACCCCAGAGCTAACCAGAGTGCTGGCGAGAATGGGCTAATGAACGTACCGATGATGTTGCCAATGGTCATCGCGTAAACGACGCTGGCTGGCTCGACGCCGTGATTGGTCACCACTTCCAACGTGACCGGCAGCAGACCGAAGTAATAGGCGTCGGTGCTCAGCATCAGCTCCATCGGCAGACCAAATACACCGAGAACGATGTGCAGCTGCGACACCATCGAGGCAGGCAGCACCTGCACCAGATCCTGGGCGATGGACGTCAGCATACCGGTGCCGGTCAGCATCCCAAGCATCGAGCCCGCCGCGAGAATAATCATGCCCATGCTCAACGCCGCCGGCGCATGCGCCGCGATGCGCTGCATCTGTGTCTTGCCGCCTGGGTAGTTGATGAACAGCGCAAGCGACAGGCCGATCATGAAGATGTAGCCAGCCGGTAACACACCCGCGAACAGCGCAATCAACACCAGCAGGAACAGGCCTCCATTGACCCAGAGACGCCCGGGACGCTCCAACGCACGCTCTTCAGGGGTAGGTTCGTGAAGACCCGCATGGGTATCGACCAGCACGCCAACATCTGCCGGTACGTTGCCCGACGCGATGCGCCGCTGTTCACGCCAACCCAGCAAGGCGGCCAGTGCCACCAGCAACACCACGCCGATGCCCTGCACGGCAACAAGCGGCCGCCACAGCTCAGTCACTTCAATACCGGTCACCGCCGCCGCGCGGCCCAACGGGCCAGCCCAGGGCAGCATGTTGAAAATGCCAGCGCCGAGGGCCAGCAGCATGAGCATCAGGTACGGGCTCATCCGCAGCTGACGATACAGCGGCAGCAGCGCAGGAATGGTCAGCAGAAAGGTGGTCGCGCCGGCGCCGTCGAGGTGCGCCAGCATGCCGATCACAGCAGTGGCCATCGCCACGGCGATCACGTTGCCGCGAGTGATCTTCACCATGGCGCCGATGATCGGACGGAACAGCCCGGTATCCTGAAGCACGCCGAAAAAGGTGATGGCGAAGACGAACATGGCGGCGATGGATATCACACGCTCCAGACCGTCAGTGAAAAAACCGGAGATCGCCTCCGGTCCGAAGCCGGCCAGCAATGCGCCTACCAGCGGTACTACGATCAACGGCAGAATCGGCGCCATGCGCCCGACGAGCAGCAGTACTACCAAGCTGCCAATGGTCAACAGACCAATCAGAGTCAACAAGCCTAATCTCCTCTTTATTCTTATCCAGCTGAAACAGGTGAGCCGGGTAGGCTACGGAGCAAAGCTTTCAGCAACCTTTAACCCACCAAACGAAACGCTGGGGCACTGTGAGGAAATATGTCGGGCCTCGAGAATGGCGGTCGCCCGTGGATCTGCTTGCATTGATCAGGACGCTGAGTCACGAATCACAAACATTGCAGAACAGGAGCACAGGTGTGGATCTGCTATTTCTTGGTACCTCGTCCGGCACACCGACCAAGGCCCGCAATGTCAGCGGGCTGGCGTTGGTGGAAGACAGCGGAAAAGGTTGGTACCTGATCGACTGCGGCGAGGCCACTCAGCACCAGCTGCTGCGCACACCTTTGACCTTGCATGGCCTGCGCGCGGTTTTCATCACACATGTGCACGGCGATCACTGCTTTGGCCTGCCCGGTCTGCTCGCCAGCGCCGGCATGGCGCGCCGGCAGGAGCCGTTGGAAATCATCGCGCCCGCGGCAATCGAAGGCTGGATACGCGCTACGCTCGAAATGAGCCAGAGCCGCCTGCCCTATGAACTCCGCTTTCACGCCATCGAGACCTTCGAAGGCTGGCGCAACCCGCAGGTGCGCGTCGAAGCCATCGCCCTCTCCCATCGCGTGCCGAGCTGGGGCTACCGTTTCACCGAAGCGCGGCCCGACCCGCGCCTCGATGTTGAAAAGCTGGACCGCGACGGCATCCCTCGCAGCGCGCTCTGGGGGCAACTGGTGCGCGGCCATGACGTCGAATTCCAAGGCCGTTTTTTGCGCAGCGAGGATTATCTGCTGTCCACACGCCCGCCCCGCCGCGTCGTGATCGCCGGCGACAATGACCGCCCCGAGCTGCTGCGTGACGCCTGCCAGGACGCGCACGTGCTCGTTCACGAAGCCACCTACACCCAGCCCATCGCCGACGCGGGTAAAAACGATTTCGGCCACAGCACTGCGGCACAGGTTGCAACCTTTGCGCAGGCCGTCGGGTTACCCAACCTGGTGCTGACGCACTTCAGTGCGCGCTACCAGAACGCTCCGGGGCCAGGGTTATCGATGGACGATATACGAGCGGAGGCTGCTGGGTGCTATCAGGGAGCGCTGTTTTTGGCAAAAGACTTTCTGAGGTTAAGACTGGGGAAAGACGGGATGTTGGGCTTCGACAACAGGACAATCACCGATGAAGCCCAGGCGCTGTAGCGGGCTTACCGTCGCCGTGCCGAGCCGATCCGCAGCGCGTGCGCTACCAAGCTCGGTGATTGTGAAACCACATCAAACGCGATAAACACGCATTTAGCAACAACACACATCCGCGAATATTTCTCGTTTACAACCGTTCGATCCTTGCCTAGGCTTGCTGTCGGCGTCGTTCCCGCTGCTTCCATGCCGCACCGATGCCGCCTTCAAGCGCCGCTCATCATCGTCTGCAGCAGGCGATACGGCCGCGCTCGCACTCACGCATGCCAAGGACAGACCACGGTGAAACCTAGACTTATCCAATCCCTGACGCTTTCAGCATGGCTTGGTGCCTGTGCTGGGGCATATGCGGCTCCCATCGAGCTGGACGTGCCGGCACAGCCGCTTACCGATGCCCTGCAGCAATTCCAGGCCCAGAGCGGCGTGCAGGTGGTGTTCGGTGCCGACGCGCTCGCGGGTCGAACCTCTTCAGCCGTTCAAGGCGCGCTGGAGCCAGCCGAAGCACTGCGGCGTTTGCTGGCGGGGACGGGATACGAGGCCGAGCTACGAGACGGCACCGCAACGGTATCCAGCGCCGCCAGTGAAGAGGACGAATTGAATCTCGGGCAGATGAATATCGTCGCCGAACGCGCGCCGGTCGATGGCACCACCGAGGGCACCGGCTCCTACACCACCGGCGTGGTGAATTCCTCGACGAAGCTGCCCATGTCGCTGCGGGAGACACCGCAATCGGTCAGTGTGATCACTCGTCAGCAGATCGAAGACCAGGGGCTGAGCAACCTGCATGACGTGGTGCTGAGCACGCCCGGGCTGACCATCCAGCAGTCCGGTCCGGAGCGTCAGCGTTATCACGCGCGCGGCTTTCAGGTCGACAACATCATGTACGACGGGTTACCGATGAGCCTGTCGCGATTCTCGCAGGACGTCATCACCGCCCCAGACAGCGCCATGTTCGACCACATTGAAGTGGTTCGCGGGGCTACCGGGCTGATGCAGGGTGCCGGCAACCCGGCGGCGGCCATCAACATGATCCGAAAGCGCCCAACCTCCGATCCCTACGTGAGCATCGGCGCCAGCGCTGGCAGCTGGGATCGCTACCGCACCGAAGTGGACGCGTCCAATGCGCTCAACGAGACCGGCACCCTGCGCGGACGCTTCGTCACGGCGTACGAAGACAACGGCACCTATATCGATTACGGCGGCAGCGAACATGCCTTCGCCTACGGCATCGTCGAAGCGGACATTACCGACAGAACGCTGTTCACGCTTGGCGCGTCGTACCAGAACGACAACAAGGACTCGGACTGGGGCGGCCTGCCGACCGCACCGGATGGCAGCGACCTACACCTTTCCCGCTCGACCTACCTGGGCAATGACTGGGCCTATTGGGATACCAATACCCGGCATCTGTTCGCCGAGCTCGAGCACCGCTTCGACAACGACTGGAAGCTGCGCCTGGCCGGCAACAAGATGTGGGGCCGCATCAACATGCTCGGCTCATACTTCTGGTACAACGCCGACGAGCTCAACCAGGGCACGGGCGCCTATACCTATGTCAACGACTACGACAGCTACGACGGCAACCTTTCGGGCCCGTTCACGCTGTTCGGCCGGCGCCACGAATTAGTGGTGGGTGCCAGCACCCGAACCGAAATCTTCGACGGCCACGGCGGCTGGGGCGATACGGGCACGGACATCGACCCCGGCAACTGGGACAGCGGCGCGGTTCCCAAGCCGAGTTACGACATGGACCTCTGGAACCTGAAGTTCGAGGCGCAGCAGAAAGGCCTGTACAGCGCCACCCGCCTTAGCATCACCGACCCGCTGACAGTCATCCTCGGTGGGCGCCTGGACTGGTACGACTACGATGACGGCACCGACACCGGCAGCTACACAGTCACACGCAACGTCACACGCTACGCCGGCATCGTCTACGACCTCAACGAGACGTACTCCATCTACGCCAGCTACACCGACATCTTCAAGCCGCAAGACAGCCGCGACGTCAGCGGCAGCATCATCGAACCCATGACCGGCATCAACTACGAGATCGGCCTCAAGGGCGAGTACTTCGACGGCAGGCTCAACGCCTCGGCGGCGGTCTTCCGCATCCTGCAGGAAAATCGCGCCAGGCTCCTCGATGACCAGGCCAGCACGTGCCCCAGCTTTCCGGCCGTCAGCTGCTACGAGGCTGCCGGAGAAGTGGAAAGCAAGGGCATCGACCTGGAACTCGCCGGCTCGCTCACTGAGCGCTGGCAAGCGAGCGTCGGTTACACCTACGTCGAAGCCAAGTACCGCAAGGACGCCGACCCGACCAACGAAGGCGAGTTCTTCGATCCGAAACAGCCGCGCCACCTGTTCAAAGCCTCCACCGTCTACCACCTGCCGGGCACGCTCGAAAAATGGCGCATCGGCGGCAGCCTGAACAGCCAGAACAGTACCTACAGCGAGGCTTCGAGCTATCGCATCGATCAGGACGCCTACACCCTGGTCAACCTGATGCTGGGTTATCGCGTCAACGAGCACATCGATACGCGCCTGAACCTCAACAACCTGTTCGACAAGACCTACTACTCGAGCATCACCAACAACGCCAGCGTCGTCTACGGCGAACCACGCAACCTGATGTTCAGCGTGAACTGGACGCTCTGAGCCAACCGGTCCGCGAGCCGTCGAAAGACGGCTCAGCTGGTTCCGTCGAGCGTCGAAAGCGCTTCCGCTTCGGCATCTTCCACGGCGCGGGGGGTCACAAACAGACCCGACTCCGAGGAGCGCCGCCGATGCCCCGTCAACCCTCCCGCTGCGGCGCAACCGCCGGATGAAGCCCGACGTCGTCATCATCGGCGCCGGTATCGCCGGGTTGTCCGCGGCGGTCTGGCTGTCCGACGCAGGCCTGAAGGTAAGCGTCCTGGAGGCGTCCGACGTGCCCGGCGGGCGGGCTCGGAGCTGGGCCGATCCGGTAATGGGCGACAGCGTCGATATCGGCCCGCATATCCTGCTCAACAAATACGCCAACATGCGCACCCTGCTCCAGCGGCTGGGCACGGCGGATCAAGTACTGTGGCAGACCGAAGAGCTGCTGACCGTGTTCGATCGCGGCCGCTCGATGCACTTCAAGGTCGGCGGACTGCCGGCACCGCTGCACTACATCCGCAACCTACCGCGCATTTTGCCAAGCGTGCCCTTGCGTCATCTGCTGAGCAACACACGACTGGCCTGGCGCACCCAGCGCAGCAGCGGGCCGGAACTGATGCAACTGGACGATCGCAGCGGGCGTGAGCACCTGGAACGGTGCGGCGTCAGCGACTTCTTCATCGACTGGTTTTGGGCCTCGGCGGCCATCGCCGTCCTCGCAGTCCCGGTGGAACGCTGCTCGGCGGCATCGCTGATGCGCCTCCTTGCCCAGGCGCTCGGCCACAAAGACATCGCCTTCGGCATGCCCAAGGTCGGGCTAAGCGACCTCTATGCCTGGCCGGCGATCGAATTCATTCGTCGCCATGGCGGCGAGGTGCAGCTCGGCTGCGGGGTGGATGGATTTTTGCGCGAGCAAGGTCGAGTCACCGGCGTGCACTTGAGCAACGGCGCGGCGATCGAGGCACCGGCAGTGGTGCTAGCCGTGCAACCGACCGCCATCGCCCCGCTGCTGCCCGAAACTCATGCGCTGACGCAGACCGCGCGCCGCTTCCAGCCGAGCCCCTATATCAGTTGCTACCTCTGGTTCGACCGGCCGATCACCGCCTCGCGCTTCTGGGCCCGGCCGTGGAACCCGGAGGGCTTCAACACCGATTTCTACAACCTGACCAATATCCGCCCGGCGACCCGCGGCGGCGCGCTGATCGCCAGCAATATCATCTGGAGTCAGCGGGTAGAGCACCTGTCCGACGCGGCGATCATCGAGGCTACGCGACGCGAGATCGCCGAGTTCGCGCCCGAGGCGCAACGCGCGGCGCTGCTGTCGGCCTCGGTACACCGCATTCCCATGGCGATTCCGGCTGCCTTCCCCGGCACCGAAACGGCAAGGCCGAGCACGGCGGTGGAGCCGGGTTTGTGGCTTGCAGGTGATTGGGTCGATACGGGCTTGCCGTATTGTATGGAGAGCGCCACCCGAGCTGGCGCACTGGCGGCTGAAGCAGTACTTGCCGAGCGCGGCCTAGGTCGGTCACTCGCGTTACCGCCGCCCAAGCCGAGCGGCCTTGGTCGCTGGTTGAGAACAGGCGAAGCCGGAGAAGATTTCTGATCGTTCAGATGCCGAACGAGGCCTGCAGATCGCGCAGATACAGGCTGAAAAACGGCGCGCGGCCCTGCAGAAAGGCCAGCGGGCCGGTTGCGGAAAAATTCCACTCGGCGCGCCCGGTGACTATCCGTCCCCGGCCACGACAGCGGGTACGCAACAGCCCGCAATCGTTCTGCTGAATCACGAAACCACTGGCGCTCGGCTGCCCTGGCAAGCTCATGTTCGGCGCGAAGCGCACCGAGGCCACCGCCTGATCGTCGACGCTCAACTGCCCAGCGAAGCCACGCTCACCGGTACCCGGCTCGATGACGAAATCGCCCATTTGCTTGGGGATCGACCACAGCTCGTGGCCGCCAGCAACCGAGCGCTCCTCATCGACCCAGATATGCGTCACTGTACCGGCAGGCGCCAGCATGCCGTGCCCCCGCACCACTGCAGCCACCGCCAGCTCGTTGTAGGCCAACGTGCCGCCCGGCAGATAAGCCGCCCAGATGGTCAGCACCAGGGCGTTGTCACCCAAGGCGGCATAAGCCAACCCCCTCGGCGCGGGCGGTAGTTCCCGCGCCGGCACCCGCCAGGCCGACACGCAGGCGGTACCGGTCAGATGCCAGGGGGCTTCGGGATAAGTGGTTTCGTCGAGTCTGTCCATGTTTCATGGACGCCAAGTGGCGCAGTGGGTTCCGGTGGGCGAAGGGTCAGTCGTCCGAGACTGATGTGCTGCAGTGCTGGGCTGTAGTGCGACGCCTAGAACACCGACCGGGAGCCCACCAACTGCTGTTCCGGGCGCATCACCGCATGACGGGCTATTCGGCCAGGAGCTGCCTCTTTTGCGCGTCTGTATTGAACAACGTCAAACAAGTTGAGTGTACATACCCAGCTCGGCACTCCAGATGCCGCCCGACACACTGGTCATTCCGTTTCCCCTCGCTGTCGATGAGCCAGCACGGCCAGTCATTGGAACCGCCTCGCACAGGCCGAGCACCCTTCAACGGTATGGTTCCCCCCCCGTTTCTATATAAGCGCTTCAGTGAACCGAACCAGGCGGCTGCAGCAATCCTCGATGCCTTCGTCTGGAACGTTGGTGACGCCCAGCAGCAAGCCGCTTCGGGCCTGTGCGGCGTCGGCATACCAGATAGATAACGGTAAGGGCGCAAGCCCGACTGCCAGTGCCTGCTGGCTGATAGCAACGTCGTCCGCACCTTGAGGCAAGTGCACCAGCAAAGCTAACCCCGCCATCGCCTCGGCCGTGGCTGGAATGCTCAAGGCACGCTGGAGAGCAGCCAACCGGGCGGTATAGGTGCGCTTCATTCTGCGCAGATGGCGCAAGTAATGACCCTTGCGCATGAACTCTGCGAGCGCCCATTGGCTGGTGATCGACGCAGCGGGTGCCAGCGCAGCCGCTGTATCTGCGACCCGGTTTGCCAAGGATGTTGGCGCCACAACGAAACCCAGACGCAGGCCAGGGTTGATGGTCTTGCTGAAAGTGCCGATGTGAATGACCCGGCCTGAACGATCCTGCGAGGCAAGCGCTGGGGCCGCCCGACCGACAAGTTGAAGTTCGCTCAGGTAGTCATCTTCTATGATCCAGCTACCGTTCTTATCCGCCCATTCCAATAGGCGAAGACGCCGTGGCAGTGACAACGTCATTCCCAGAGGAGCCTGCTGCCCTGCGGTGACGACCGTCAGGGCCGCATTCGGCGCACGCCGGATACCTTCTTCGACGTCCAACCCATGTGCATCAACACTGACCGGTATTGATTCGATGCCCGCCATGGAAAGCGCCGTTCGCGTCATTGGATAGCCGGGATCTTCCATCCACGCCGTTTGCCCTCGCAAACCGAGCGCATGCAGGATCAGCCCAAGGCCACCGGAGTAGCCCGAGGTGATAACGACCTGCTCTGGCGCACAGATGATGCCTCGCGCCACTGCAAGATAGGCGGCAATTTCGGTTCGCAAACCGGGCTCTCCGCGAGGGTCCGGGTAGCTGACCGGTGCCATTGCGGCTTGGCGGGCCGCGCCCGCGGCAATGCGTGACCACATCTTGTAGGGAAAAACGTCCTGCGCGGGAATGCCGACCTGAAAGACCATGGGCGAATTGCTGAATGGATGTTGGTAGAAGTCCGGCAATGGCGAGCGCAGACTGCTGGCTTCAGTCGGTCGGACCGCAGGCAACGGTTGCGCGACAAAGGTACCCGCAGCGCCGCGGGAAACGATCAGCTGTTCGTCGATCAGTCGCTCATAAGCCGCCCGAACGGTGCCACGAGCAACGCCAAGCTGAACGCTGAGGTCTCGCCAGGACGGCAAGCGAGCACCCGCATATAGATGCCCCTCGCGGATCGATCTGCCGATGGCTCCAACGATTTGCTCAACCAGAGAACGCCCTGCTTTCCGGTTGAGTTCAATGCGCAAATCTTCCATGCAGCCCTCACTCACTCGCTTGTGTTGACGAAGGAGACGACATCAACCTCAGGCGCACCGATGGTACAGTCAGATTTGCTATTCATGGGCCTTTTTATTGGACCTTTAACCAATATGATGAAGCGCTAGAACCTCAAGCCCATCATGGTCAAGGAGCTCCCCTTGCAATCACCGTCTCTCCTCTCATTCATCAAGCAGTTCGCGGCCCTGCTCCTGCTCGGTAGCGCGCTCCACTTGGCTCACGCCGACGGCAGTCTGGACGATGAGGGTGAGCGGCGGGCACGCACCGCCGGCGCTTCGCTGATCGGACAGCCTGGGCCGGTTGCCGTGCTCGACACCATCGATGGAACAAAGATTGACCTAGCTGAGCTGTACGGGGAAAAGCCGGTTTATCTAAAATTCTGGGCCACATGGTGCGTGCCCTGCCGCCAGCAGATGCCCGGCTTCGAGCAGTTGCAACAGACGATGGGCGACAAGGTGCAGATCATCGCGGTAAACACGGGCTTCAGTGACGACATTGTCTCGATCCGCGCATACCGCAAGGAGCACCAGCTGACCATGCCGGTCGTGATCGATGACGGCAGCCTGGCGGCGGACCTCAACCTACGGGTGACGCCCCAGCATGTTGTGATTGGCCGAGATGGCCGGATATCCCATATCGGTCACCTTGATGACCAGGCTTTGCATGCCGCGCTGGAAAGTGCCGTATTAGAACAAACGACCTCCGCCAGCCGCTCGGAGAGCAATGCAACGCCCGAGACACCGCAGTTTGCCGTGGGCGACACCGTGACCGGCCTGAACATCGAAACTCTAGAGGGCAATCCAGTGAAGCTGGGCAAGGACGACAAGCCGCGCGCACTGGTGTTCTTCGCCCCTTGGTGCGAGTCCTATCTCGAGGAAAGCCGGCCCGAGACGTCCCAGGCTTGCCTACGGGTACGCAAGGATGTGGACAGCCTGATGGGCCAGGGCGACATGGAGTGGCTGGGTGTTTCTTCAGGGCTTTGGGTCTCGGCCAGCGACTTGCAAGATTACAAAAACACCACGCCTACCACCCTGCCGCTAGCGCTCGACGAGCAGAACGAACTCTTTCGCGCCTTCGCCATTCGGGACATTCCGACAGTGGTCCTTCTAGACGCGCATGGTCGTGTCGCCAATATCCTCAAACCGCAGGACAGCAATCTCGTAGAGGCAGTCAAGGCGCTGCATTGATCCGTTTCGCCCTGCGGTTACGGGAGGAGGCGCCATGACGCCACCTCCCTTTTATCCACTCGATACGTTCATCAGGAACCGCATGCCACTGCTATCGCTAAAAAGGCTCCTGCTCTGCTTTTGCCTGTGCGTTATCAATCTGCCCGGCTTGGCAGCAAAGATGCCCGGTCCTGATGATGTATTGATCGCGTCATCGCTGTTCGCTGCAACCGAAGCGCCGTCATCTGGATCGACCACGGCATTGGCGATCCTCATGGAGCCTCAGGGCGAGTGGCACGGCTACTGGAAGCAACCAGGCGATGTTGGCCTCCCGGCCACGTTCACCTGGCACCTACCGGACGGTGTAATGGTGAGCGACCCAGCCTATCCGTTGCCGCGGACGCTGCTGATTGAAGGTTTGATGAACCATGTCTACGAGCACCCCTACGCACTGCTTGTAGAGCTGACCCTCGACGGCGACTTGCCAGGCGGGACCGCATTGCCGATCCGTGTGGATATGCAATATCTGGCCTGTCGGTATGACGCCTGCGTCCCTGAGCGCGCATCATTGGAAACGACATTGCACGTAGGCGATGGTCACCAGTCGCCGGACGTTGCAGCCCGCTTCGCCAACTGGCGTCAGGCGCTGCCCAGGCCGCTGGCCGCGCAGGCCAGTTTTGACGTAGAGGGCGATCTCCTACGCCTGCGCGTGCCCCTCCCGGCCAGCGTACCGATCCAAAACCCCCATCTGTTTTCCGCAACCAAGGGGGCGATCGACGACGCCGCCCCTCAACACTTCGAGCGACGCGGCGATGATTTGTTTATTGAAACGCGCATAAGAGATGAAATATCCGATGCTTTCCTGGCCACGCTGAAACTGAGCGATAACCTTGGCTTGGATATAGACGCGAGACGCGGCGGCTCGGCGAGCGCGCCCGCCAGCACTTCCGAAAGCAGCTTGAGCATCACCCTGATTGCGCTGGCCGGAGCGATTGCCGGTGGGCTATTGCTGAATCTAATGCCGTGCGTCTTTCCTATCCTGAGCCTCAAAGCCATGAGCCTGGCGCGCTCTGGCACCAGCCCCGCTATAGCTCGTCGCGACGCAGTGGCCTACACCAGTGGTGTGGTGCTGGTTTGCGTCTTGATGGGAATTCTTCTGCTCGTTCTGCGTGCCGGTGGCGCCCAAGTTGGCTGGGCCTTCCAGTTGCAGAACGCCGGAGTGATTCTGACCCTGATGTTGCTCACCACGGCCATCGCTTTCAATTTGGCCGGGTTGTTCGAGCTGGCATCAATCGATGCCGGCACCAAACTAACCAGCAGAAGTGGCGCGGCTGGCGCGTTCTGGACTGGCGCGCTCGCCGCCTTTATCGCCACGCCTTGCTCCGGGCCTTTCATGGCAGCGGCCCTGGGCGCGGCGTTGGTATTACCGACAGCCGCAGCCTTGCTGGTATTCGCCGGGCTTGGCCTAGGCATCGCCTTGCCTTTTCTATTGATTGGATTCATCCCCGCGCTGCAGCGGCGCCTGCCCAGACCTGGTCCCTGGATGGCAACCCTTCGCCGCCTCCTCGCGGTGCCGATGTTCCTCACCGCGCTCGCCCTCCTGTGGGTACTCAGCCATCAGGTCCCGGCCAATGCGCTGGTCTCATCCCTGGGCTGCGCCATGCTGCTTGCACTCGGGCTCTGGCTGACCGGTCTGCGGCAGCAGAAACTTAAACGCAACGCCTGGTTACCCGCCTCTCTGGCATTGATTCTGGCGCTCGGCCTGGGCTGGGGCCAAGTATCAGGGCAAACCGCGCCGGCGTCGGACGTGCAGCGACGCGTATTCAACGAGCAGCAGCTAGCCCAATTACGCGCTGACAAGGTGCCGGTGTTTCTCTATTTCACCGCCGACTGGTGCATCATCTGCAAGGTGAACGAGCAAGTCGCCATCAACCGTGACGCGACCGCACAGGCTTTCGCCGCGGCCGGGGTTGTAGTGATGCGGGGCGACTGGACCAATGGCGATCCTGTCATCACCGCATTCCTCGAACGCCACGGCCGCTCAGGTGTTCCTTTGTACCTGTGGTACGGAGCGGGTGAACCCGAACCACGGCTGCTGCCCCAGATCCTCGGACCGGGCTCGCTGCTCGAACTGGTGCAACGGTAATTCTGACTATCGAAATACCAAGGAGTCGTTCATGGAGCAATTGCTCGTCATCAACACCAGTCCGCAGTGCAGCGCGTCGTACAGTCGGCAAGTGACTGAACGCTTCGTGCATCTCTGGCGCCTTCGGTACCCGAGCGGCGAGATCGTCTACCGGGAGCTAGGCAACCAGCCGATTCCACACGTCGATGAGCGCTGGGTTCAGGCCGCCTTCACCCCGCCCGAGGCTCGAAACCGTCAACAGAAAGACGCCTTAGCGCTCAGCGACGAGCTGGTGAGCGAGCTGAAGCAAGCCACCCAGCTTGTGATCGGCTGCCCAATGCACAACCTGTCGGTGCCCAGTACGCTGAAAGCCTACATCGACCAGATTATCCGCATGGGAATCACGACCCGCCTGGTACCTGGCACCCCCAACAGCCCTTATGCCGGCTTGCTACACGACAAGAAAGCCTACCTGCTGCTTGTGAGGGGCGGCCATGGTTATGAGGAAGGCGAAGCATACGCACACATGAACTTCCAAGAGCCCTACCTAACCGCAGTATTGGGCATGCTGGGCATCCACGACGTGACGACGGTCAGCCTGGAATACACAGCTATCGGCGGCGATCAGTTCGACGAAGCCGTCAAACGGGCCAATTCACATATCGATGCACTGTGTTGTTAACCGCATAGATTTTGCAGACAGATATAAGCCGCGTGGCAGCGAGCGAACTGCTGCTCTCGAGCGGGCCCATACGGACGGCAGATGAAAAACCTTCTGCTGGAATATTGATAGCGCTGGCAGAGTCGCTAATTGGTGACGCCGCTAACTGCCCGCGATATCCTCGTCTCAGACAAAGCCGATCCAGCGGCCAGCTATGAGGATCGAAAGCCAAAGAATGGCGGATGCGGCGGCCAGGGCGCGAACTCGGACAGTTGGCTGGCCGCCGCACAGTGCGGCATCAAAGTGTTCGCTGCGATGCTGGAGTGCAATGTTGCAGATCGCCAGCACTAGCAGCGCGGCCTTGCAGAGAAAGGCTGGGTTCTCTGCGTACTCCGCTGGCCTCACTGAGAACAACCAAAGCCCCGTTATCACCGCAAGTGCGGTGCCCGTTGCCGCTGCGCGTACTAGAAAGGGGCCAAGGACCGGCAGATCCCGTCCGTGCATTGAACGCAAAAGGAGCAAATCGAGCGGCAGGATCGCGCCTAGGAGTAGCCCTATCCCAAGGATGTGAGTTGCATTGACGACCAGATAGGCGATCCAGTATTCCTGCAGGAAGACGGCACCGGGCCAGCCGGCAACTGATTGCAGAAAGCCCATCATCGCCGTGTCGTCATTCCTTGATGCGTTCCGGATACATATCGTATTGCTTGCCGCCGACCGTAATGCGCACGGCTTTCATATGCGCTTCGTTCGGCTCTTTGGTGCGGTTGCCGAGTACGGTGATTTCATCTCCTACCTTGGCGGTATCGTCGGTGAAACCGGAACGTTGCGTCTGGTTCGGATTCCCCAGATCGACTTGCCATAAACGGCCGTCTTGAGCCTCTACGCGCAAGGCCGGATGAGGTGGCGCCATCGAAATCTCGGTAATCGTGCCCTTCAACTCCGACTGCTCTTCTTCCGCCCAGGCCCAACCGTGGTGAGCGAAGGCCTGCGTTGTAAACAGCACCATCGCAGTGACGCAAAGCATTAAGACCATACGATGCGCCGCATCGCGCGCCGTGAGGGCGGTTGCTCGGATGACGGTTCGGCTTTCGCTTGATACCGACATAAATCATGCTCCTTTGAGCGAATAAATAATTGAGAGTCGGCACATTGGCCCCAGTTCCCGGTTTTTACCGTAGAGCAACTGCCAGTCCTACGTTCCTGAACGTGATGTGTAGCAGCCTTTTTCGACGGCAGCTTTTTGGCCGAAACCGGACGGAGTTGCTGGCTAAAGCTCAGGGATGATTCCAGTTATGGCCTAGCCGGAAGCAGACTCTTCCATAAGCCAACGTTTGAAATTCGTCAGTGCAGAAGCGGCATGCGTACTCGGGCGAGTTACCAGGACGTAGCGTTCGCAGAGTTCTTCGAATGCCGGCCAAGGAGCTACAAGCCGGCCTCCAAGCAGCTCCTCCTCAACGTAGCAGTTAGGCACGAGCGCCATTCCTATGCCGGCTTTCGCCGCTTCGATCAGCAGCGCATAGCGATCATAGGTGGGGCCTGTCGAGTTGGAATCCAGTGGCAATTCAGCAAGCGTTGCATAACGAGCCCAACTATAGGGGCTCGCGAGCTTGTGAAGTAGCGGCATGCTTTCGGGTATTACGCTTGCAAGGCGAGGGTGACAGACGGCAACCATCGGTTCTACAAAGAGCGGCTGTACTCGCATTGTCTGCCAGACGGGATGGTCGTAGTTGATCGCAGCGTGCAAGCCACTTTGCTCAAGGGAAAAGGGCTGTGTGCGTTCGTGGAGATTCACTTTTATATCGGGGTAGCGCGCCTGGAATCGAGCCAGCCTGGGTATCAACCAACGACTGGCGAATGTGGGAATGACGCCAATTTCCAGCGAGGTACTGCCCCTAGCGTCCGCAACGAGCTGGCGGGTGTGCCGTTCGATATCGGCCAGTGCCGCACGAATGTGCGAAGCATAGTTGTCACCAGCAACTGACAACTCGACGCGATTGCCGATACGGTTGAACAGCCGCGTCCCGAGAAATTCTTCCAGTTTAGATATTTGCCGGCTGACAGCACCTTCGCTGAGCGAGAGCTCCTGTGCCGCTTTGGCAAAGCTCTGATGGCGCGCGGCTGCTTCCAGGGCAAGCATCATCGAGGTGCTTGGCAGACGTCTGCTCATGGATCCATCCGTGGTTTGAAGGGGCGACAGGATGACGCATGCGCAAGCTGCCTTGCAAAAAAATCGTTAACTCGAAAGCATCAGTGATCCCTAGCATGCAGGCACTTTACGAGATGGAGTTGGTAGTTGCCATGACAAGGGAAGGCCGCACCGTGAGTACCTTTGACCGAACTTTACTGTGCCTGGGGCTATTAATTCCCCTCTGGCTCTTTGCGGGCGTGGCGCTAACGTCGCTGAGCTATCCGGGCTACAGCCATATCGACCAGGCGATGAGCCAGTTAGGGGCAGTAGGAGCCCCCACCCACCCATTCTCCGCCTGGGTGAACAACTTCCCCCTAGGCGTGCTCTTCGTGCTTTTTGCTCTGGGTGTTGCTCGGAGGTTCGCGACATCGCGTCTAGCCCAGCTCAGCGCAGCGCTGATACTGATCCACGGTCTGGCAAGCTTTGCTACTGGGGTGTTCTCATGCGATCCAGGATGCGCACCTGCACAGCCCTCGCCGTCTCAGCAGGTTCATAACCTGGCAGGACTAGTCATGTTCCTCTCGCTGACGCTGGCGACCGCGCTTTGGGGGGCTCTTAGCAAGAGGCTGTTGTCATCGCCAGCGTTCGGATGGTTCTCGATACTCTGCGTGATCTTTGCTGTCGTGACTGTCGGCATGATGGCCAAAGCATTCGACGATGGACATGGATTTGGTTTGTATCAGCGGCTCAATTACACCGTATCCGTGGTTTGGGTCGCGGCACTGGCATGGATTGCCAATCGTGGTGAGTCGGCTTCGTGAGCGTCCGCTCCTGGCCGATAGCAGGCGGTCAGGGTCGCCTGGACGGACGCCGACAATGTACGGAGCCCCGACTTGCTCCGAACCGCTTGATTAGACCTCTTTCGAGTAGTCATGAGGCGCCCGTGGGCTGCACGTGGGTGTATTGGAGAAACAAGGCCGATCTGTATCTATTTGGCTTGGTGGCGTATCGGTAGGATTCGAACTTTACCCTTTTGGCAAGGCAACCATGGAACTCACTGACATCCTATTTGGCACTACCGACTGGTCGAAAATAGAACCCATTGCGCATCCGGGTGAGACCGGCACGGCGCTCTGGCGTACCTGCCAATTCGGTAATACGAGAGTTCGAATGGTTCACTACTCCCCTGGATACGTTGCCGATCATTGGTGCCGGAAGGGACACATTCTGCTATGTCTGGAAGGTCAACTGGAGACCGAACTCGATGATGGCCGTACATTCACTTTGAGCGCCGGCATGAGCTACCAAGTGGCCGACAACGCGGAGGCTCACCGGTCTTCAACCGCTACCGGCGCCAAGTTGTTCGTCGTGGATTGATACCTGAGAGCGAGTAGCAGCGTTTGGCCGATTTTGCCTATCGCGACCGGCCGCTCGGTCGAATCTGCCCCACCTAAACAGCTAACCCCTCCCCCTCCTCAACGCCCTCACTCCCTCCACCACCAGCACCGCAATTGCCGCCCAGATCGCGCCATAGGTCAGCCATTGGTCCGGTGCGATGCTTTCGCCAAGCAGTAGCGCCACGACAACCAGCAGCACCGGCTCGACGTAGCTGAGCAGGCCGAACAGGGCGAGGTTGAGGCGGGTGGCGATGATCATCAGGGCCAGTGCCAGGGCGCTGAGCGCGCCCAATCCGAAGATCAGCAGTTGCAGCCGTCGACTTGCGATGACCTGTTGCAGGGTGGCGCTATCGCCCAAGGCGAAGGTAGCGGCGACCGGCAGGCTGATGACCAGATCGAGCCACAGGCCGCCGAGGTTGGCAGTGCCGATCCGGCGACGCAGGATGAAGTAGCAGGGATAGCCGAGCGCGACCGCCAGCACCGGCCAGGACAGCGACGAGGCAAGCAGCAGTTCGTTACCAACGCCAACGGCCGCCAGTATGCAGGCCAGGCGCTGCAGGCGACTGATCGCCTCACCGAACACCAGCCGGCCGGTCAGCACGAGAGTCAGCGGCAGCAGGAAATAGCCCAGGGAGACGTCCAGCCCGTGGCCGTTGATGGGCGCCCACATGAACAGCCAGAGCTGTAACCCAACCAGCGCCGAAGACAGCGGCAGCGCGAGCCACAACCGCGGTTCTGCCGACAGGCGCGCAAGGATCTGGCGAACCTCGCCCCAGCGCCCGAAGCCGATCAGCAGTACCGCCAGGCAGGGCGCGGTAAGCAGGATGCGCCAGCCGTATATTTGCTGGCCATCCAGCGGTTCAAGCAGCGAGGTGTAGTAGTACAGCGTGGCGAAGAGCACCGACGCCCCAACCGAGCTGGCCACGCCCGGCAGACTGTTCCGGTTTTGCATAAACGTCTCAAATCTCGAAGTATCGGCGCCGCAGCCATAGGTTTATTGAGCTCCGCCACGAGCCGAAGCTGTGCGGGTCGCGACGAAACGAGAAACAGCCAGGGAGCAGCCGCTCCACTGAGGCCGGCTGGCTTCGCGCAGGGTTCGCTCTGCGCACCGCCAGGCCTCTTGCATGCGGTGCGCAGAGCGCACCCTACGTTGGGACCGCGCCGGAAGCGGCGTTGGCTTACGGCTCGACCTGGCTCCACTGTTTGCTCAGCCGCTTGTCCGAAGCCGGCATCTTCGTCCCGAGCTGCTGCGCCCAGAGCGATACGCGGTATTCCTCCAGCATCCAGCGGTACTGGCTCAGCTCCGGGTCGCGCTTGCCTTCCTGCTGGTGCTTCTTCAGCCGCGCCTGGTACTGCTCCCAGTACCCTGCAAGTTCGCCAGACCAGACGCGATCACGCTGCAGCTGCGCGCCGATCTTCTCGAAACGCTGCTCGATGGCCTTCAGATATCTCGGGTATTCCTTCAGCCATTCGGCGGGCGTTTCGCGGACGAAGCCTGCATAAACGAGGCTAGTGAGTTGCGCCTTGATATCGTTGAGCGCCACGGCCTGGGCCAGGTCGATCTTGCCCTTGAAGCGCTTCTGCAGGCCGTGCCAGAGCTTGAGGATATCCAGCACCAAGCGCGCCAGGCGCTCGGCGTGGCCGGTCCATTCGCCACGTTTTTTCTCGGCCAGCGCGGCCAGGGCGGCGCCTTCGCGCGGTAGCTGGGCTTCGCCGTCGAGGACGCAGCTGTCCAGGCTCGCCAGCAGGATGTCCTCAACCAGCGCATCGACCTTGCCCATGTCGCGATAGAGCAGGCCCAGCTCGGTCAGCCCCGGCAGCTTGTTGCGCAGATATTTCGCCGGCTCGGCCAATTGCTGCAGCAGCAGGCGCTGCAGGGCGCGGCGGTGCTGATAGTCGGCCTCGGCCTGGGTCGGGAAGCGCCCCTCTTTGACCACGCCACGCTCCTCCACCAGCGCCGGGTAGACGGTCATGGACAACCCGGCCATCTTCGCCTGGGTCTTCTCCGCCACCTGAGCAAAGCCCTTGGCCTCGACCGGCTTCTGCTCGGCCTTCTGCTGGGGCGGCGCCAGCGCGGCCTGGCTGGCCTCACTGAATCGCGCGGTAAGCTCGGCCAAGTCGCGGCCTTCACCGAGGAATTTGCCACCGGCATCGACCACTTCGATGTTCATCTTCAAATGGCTGTCGAGCCCGGTAGCCGCGTCGTGCCAGGCTTCTTCCGGCACGCGGGCGCCGGTCATGCGCAGCAGTTCACGGCCCAGCGCCTCGGGTAGCGAACCCTCGCCGAAGGTGATCTTCGCCAGCGCCGCGCCGACGAAATCCGGCACCGGCACGAAGTTCTTGCGTATCGCCTTGGGCAGGTTGCGCACCAGCGCCACGGCCTTGGCCTCGATCAGCCCCGGCACCAGCCAGTCCAGCCGCTCACGGCGCAGTTGCGGTAGCAGCGGCGCCGGCACGCGCAGGGTCACGCCGTCGCGCGGATGGTTGGGCTCGAAGTGGTACTCCAACGGCAATTGCAGCTCGCCGATGCGTAGGGTATCGGGATACTGCGCAGCGGTGACCTCGCGGGCCTCGCGAGCCAGCACGTCTTCCTCGCGCATGACCAGCAATTGCGGGTTCTTCTGGCTCTCGCGCTTGTACCAGTTCTCGAAGCTGGCGGTCTGGTAGATGTCGACGGGCAGCCGTGCATCGTAGTAGCCGAACAGGGTTTCCTCGTCCGCAAGAATGTCGCGCCGGCGGGCCTTGGCTTCCAGCTCGTCCATGCGCTCCAGCAGTTCGCGGTTGGCAGAAAGCGCACGGGATCGGCTGTTGATCTCGCCGCGCACCAGCGCCTCGCGGATGAAGAGTTCGCGCGCCGTGGGCGGATCGACCGGACCGTAATGCACCGGGCGCTTGCCCACCACGATCAGACCGTAGAGCGTGATCTGCTCGTAGGCCACCACCTGACCACGCTTCTTTTCCCAGTGCGGCTCGAAGTGGTTCTTCTTGATCAGGTGGCCGGCCAGCGGCTCGATCCACTCGGGCTCGATCTTCGCCACCATCCGGGCGAACAGCTTGGTGGTTTCCACCAGCTCGGCGGCCATGATCCAGTTGGGCTTCTTGCGCCCAATCACGCTGGATGGATGCACCCAGAAGCGCCGCTGGCGCGCGCCAAGGAAATCGCCCTCCTCGGTCTTGTGGCCGATCTGGCTGAGCAGGCCGGATAGGATCGCCTTGTGCACCGCGGCGTAGCCCTTGGCCTTCTGCGCGGTTTCGCTAGCCTCGGCCTGCTGGCGGAGGACCACGTTGACCTTGGTATCGGTGGTCGGCGTGATCTGCTCGGCTGCTTTTCGGCCCTTGGCGAGTGAAGGCACAACAGCTTCCGGGGCTTTGCTCGCGCCCAGCTTGAGCTCACGGGCGATCAGGGTGAGCTGGCGGTGAGCATCACGCCACTCGCGCAGCCGCAGGTAGTTGAGGAAGTTCTTCCGGCACCAGGTACGCAGCGGGTTGGAGCCCAGTTCCTGACGTTTCTCTTCGAAGCCGCGCCAGAGGTTGATCAGCGCGGCGAAATCCGAATCGGGGTCCTTCCACTGCGCGTGCGCCTGATCGGCCTGCTGCTGGCGATCAGCCGGGCGCTCGCGCACGTCCTGCACGGAAAGCGCACTGGCGACGATCAGCACTTCGGCCAAGCTGTCCTGCTGCGCGGCTTCCAGCAGCATGCGGCCCAGCCGCGGGTCGATGGGCAGGCGCGCCAGCTGGCGACCGAGCGGCGTCAGCTGGTTCTCACGGTTAACCGCCGAGAGTTCCTGCAACAGGTTGAAGCCGTCGCTGATGGCCTTGCCGTCCGGCGGCTCGATGAAGGGGAAGTCCTGAATGTCGCCCAGGCGCAGGTGCAGCATCTGCAGAATGACCGCGGCGAGGTTGGTACGCAGGATTTCCGGATCGGTGAATTCGGGGCGGGAAAGAAAATCTTCCTCGCTGTACAGGCGGATGCAGATGCCTGGTTCGACGCGTCCGCACCTGCCCTTGCGCTGGTTGGCGCTGGCTTGGGACACCGCCTCGATGGGCAGGCGCTGGACCTTGGCGCGGTAACTGTAGCGGCTGATACGCGCGGTGCCGGAGTCGATCACGTAGCGGATGCCCGGTACGGTGAGCGAGGTTTCCGCCACGTTGGTGGACAGCACGATCTTGCGCCCCGCTGCCGGGCGGAAAATCTTTTGCTGCTCGGCAGGCGTCAGCCGCGCATACAGCGGCAGCACTTCGGTCAGGCGCAGGTTGGCCTTGCGCAGCATCTCGGCGGCATCGCGAATCTCGCGCTCGCCGGGGAGGAACACCAGCACGTCGCCGGGGCGCTTGCCGATGCTTTTCTCATGGGCTTCGATTTCATCCAGCGCAGCGAGAATGCCCTGATCGACGGTCAGGTCGTCCTCGACGCGGTTGCCGTCTTCGTCGGTCTCCGCTGCCAATGGGTGATACCAGGTCTCTACCGGATAGGTACGCCCTGAAACCTCGATGATCGGCGCGTCATTGAAGTGCTTGCTGAAGCGCTCCAGGTCGATAGTCGCCGAGGTGATGATGACCTTCAGGTCCGGCCGGCGCGGCAGCAGCATCTTGAGAAAGCCCAGCAGGAAGTCGATGTTCAGCGACCGCTCATGGGCCTCATCGACGATGATGGTGTCGTACTTTTCCAGAAAGCGGTCGTGCTGGGTTTCAGCCAGCAGGATGCCGTCGGTCATCAGCTTGATCAGCGTGCTGTCGGTACTCTGGTCCTCGAAGCGCACCTGATAACCGACCAGCTCGCCTAGCGGCGTACCGATTTCCTCCGCCACGCGCGTGGCAACGCTGCGCGCGGCCAGACGCCGCGGCTGGGTATGGCCGATCAGCCCGTGCACGCCACGGCCGATTTCCAGGCAGATCTTCGGCAGCTGGGTGGTCTTGCCCGAACCGGTTTCGCCGGCGATCACCAGCACCTGATGCTTTTCCAGCGCGGCCTTGATCTCGTCGCGCTTGGCGGCGATAGGCAGGGCATCGTCGTAACGGATGGCCGGCACGCTCTGCCGCCGCGCCTCGACCTTGGCAGCCGAGGCCTGGAAGCGTTCGAGCCACTGCGCGAGCTTGCCCTCGTCTGGCTTTTTTCTCAGCTCATGCAACTGGCGGCGCAGGCGATGGCGGTCGGCGCTGAAGGCCTGATCGAGGTTCTGGTGCAGAGTGTCGAAAGCGGGCGTTGCGTCGGTCATGGACAGCCGTAAGCGATTTCGGGAGGACGGCGATTGTCGCAGATTTGGCCGGCTGGCCGTAGGCGGATCGGGAGCCGGATGACCGAACGGGTGGAACCGCGCCGACGAATCGGCGCGGTGATTACACGCTTACCTGATCCAGAGGCCCCAGCGAGACTTTTCCTGAACCTGCTGAATGCGCATGGTGCCTATGCTCTGCTCGGCCGCCGCGGCAATCTCGTCGTCAACCATCTTGGTCGACAGCGACAGCCAGCTGGTGGCGAAGGCCAGCGCATCGCCGTGCAGCTCCAGCGCCTCGGTGGAGATATTGCCGAGGTTGTCGCACTCGGTGTGGTAGCACGGATCGAACGACTGCCCCGCTGTACCGCCGTAACGCTGCGCCTGCTCCTGGCTCTTGATGTCTTCGGCGCCGGTGAACAGGCCACCAAAGGCGATGCCGTCGTCGAAGAACTGCGCATAGTCGGAACGGAAGTCGATTTCGGTGCCTTCGGACGGCTCGTTGCGCAGCTGGAAGTAGGAGCGGAACAGACGCTCGATCGCCGCCGAGCCGGGCGGACCCTGCAGGCCGAAGTCCGAGCCGTCACCGTCGTAGATGAAGTTGGCGTAGTTCGGCGAGCCGATCATGTCCACGTTCAGGTACGCCTTGATCCGCTGTTTCTCCTCGTCCGGCAGCTGATTGACGTAATAGGTCGAACCGACCAGCCCCGACTCTTCCGCGCCCCACCAGGCGAAGCGCACCTTGTTTAACGGATGCGCCTTGCCCATCAATACCGCCATTTCCAGCAAGGCGGCACTGCCCGAACCGTTATCGTTGACGCCGGCCCCTTCGAATACGGAGTCCAGATGCGCGCCGACCACGATGACGTTGTTACGGTTGCCCCGGCGGGTTTCGGCCAGCACGTTGTAGGTCTCGGTCTGCTCACGCACCACGTCGACGTTCATGCTCATCTGCAGGCCTTCGGTACCCGCCCAGGCGACACCGAGGTCGTAGGTCGAAAACAGGACCGGGATACCGCCTTGATAGTCCTCACCGAGCGTGGCAGCCATCAGCCCCTTGCGATCCTCGGTATCGCCCTGGTTGAAGATGATCGCGCCGGACGCGCCCGCAGCCGCAGCGTTGGTCGCCTTGTCGCCGAACGGGCAAGTGCCACGCTGCATCAATGCGATGGCGCCAGCCGGGAAGCCAGCGAAATCCGCCGCCTCGCAGCCGCTGGTCGAGGTATTGCCGGCGCCGAGCGACAGGTCCACCGCAACCACTGGCGCGGTGACGTTGCCCGGATCGGTCTGGTCGGCGTAGGTAAAGTCTTCTTCCCAGGTGTATTGCACCGGTTGCGGCGTGACGGCATTCAGCGAGCCGGGGCCTGCCGGGTAGAAGGCGAGGAACGGAAAGCTCTGCACCCTGACCTCATAACCAGCGCGCTCGAGGTGCGTGCGCACGTAATCCACCGAGGCCTGGTAACCGGGCTGACCGGAGGCCCGGTTGCCCTGATTCAGCGCGGCGATGTCCTGCAGGTTCTCCAGGTGCTTCATGATGTTGCTGGCCTGCATGCAGCGCGGCAGACCCAGCGGCGTGCCAACCAGCAGAGGGGACCGACACGCCCTGGAGTCGGGCTTGCCGGGTGACCATAACTCATCGAAATGTGCCGTTTCCGCGGAAGGCGCAGCCAGGGCTGAAGCGGAAGCGATTAGAGCGAGAGAAGCAACTACCCGACGTGCATTGTTTTTTTTCTGCATGGGTAACTCATCCTTGCAACGAGATTGATGGGCAGGCCGCGAAATGGCATGCGCCATCGTCCCCTTACGGCACGACCGACGTTGAAACCCGGCGTGCAGCGAATAGCAAGGCGAAGCCGCCCGCGCGATCGATCTACAGAAAACGATCTTGCAGCTTCAGCGTTACATAGCGAGGCAGGTTGGGGTCCAACGACCGGAAAGCGGGACGCGGCCATAGCGTCCTAGACTGGGGCAACCTCGTCTCGGTTCGAACTTTGCGCCAGACGGCAGCACCGCTTGTCGGGTTGATTGAACTCGAACCTGGGCGGCTCGGAACGGATGAGTTCGGATGAGCGTTGCGGATAAAGAAAAGCCCCGCCAAAGCGGGGCTTGATGTCCGGCGGAAATACTTTACTTCTTGCCGAGCTTGCGCAACTCCTCGTCACGCAATTCACGACGCAGAATCTTGCCGACGTTGGTGGTTGGCAGGCTGTCGCGGAACTCGACGGCCTTGGGCCGCTTGTAGCCAGTGACGTTGTCATGCATGTGCTGCATGACCTGCTCCTTGGTCAGGCTCTCGCCCGGTTTGACCACCACGAAGAGCTTGATCGCCTCACCAGACTTGTCGTCCGGAACCCCGATCGCAGCGCACTGCATCACGCCCGGCAGCGTTGCGAGCACGTCTTCGAGTTCGTTGGGATAGACGTTGAAGCCAGACACGAGAATCATGTCCTTCTTGCGATCGACGATCCGCAGATAGCCGTCTTCCTGAATGATGCCGATGTCGCCAGTCTTCAGCCAACCATCGGCGCTGAGAACTTCGTCGGTGGCTTCCTGGCGCTGCCAGTAGCCCTTCATCACCTGCGGCCCTTTCACGCACAGCTCGCCCGTCGCGCCGATCGGCAGTTCATTGCCTTCGTCGTCGATGACCTTGCACTGGGTGGAAGGCATCGGGATACCGATGGTGCCAATCTGGATACCGCCGAACGGGTTGACCGAGACCACCGGGCTGGTTTCGGTCATGCCGAAGCCTTCACAGATGGAGCAGCCAGTTACCTGTTGCCAGCGCTCGGCGGCTGCCTGTTGCAGCGCCATACCGCCGGAGAAGGTTGCCTTCAGCGAAGAGAAGTCCAGCTTGCGGAAGTCGTCGTTGTTGCACAGCGCGACGAACAGGGTGTTGAGCCCGACGAAGCCGCTGAAACGATACTTGCCCAGATCCTTGACGAATGCCGGCAGGTCACGCGGGTTGGTGATCAGCACGTTATGGGCGCCGATCAGCATCATCGTCATGCAGTGAAAGGTGAACGCGTAGATGTGATACAGCGGCAGAGGCGCAACCATGGTTTCACAGCCGACCCCCAGCTCCGTGCCCATCAAGCCGCGGCACTGCAGCATGTTGGCGACAATGTTGCGGTGGGTGAGCATCGCACCCTTGGCAACGCCGGTGGTACCGCCGGTGTACTGCAGCACGGCAATGTCGTCACCGGCAGGATTGAACTCTCGAACTGCCTTGGCACGGCCGAGGGCCATGGCGTCGTTGAATTTGACTGCCTTCGGCAGGTTGTAGGAGGGCACCATCTTTTTCACGTGTTTGATCACGGCATTGACCAGCAGGCGCTTGACCGTCGGCAGCATGTCACCGACTTCGGTGACGACGACGTGTCTGATGCCGGTCTTAGGCAGCACTTCTTCGGCCAGATGAGCCATGTTGGCCAGGCAGACCAATGCTTTGGCGCCGGAGTCATTGAACTGATGTTCCATTTCCCGCGCGGTATACAGCGGGTTGGTGTTGACCACGATCAGCCCGGCGCGCATGGCGCCGAATACCACGACGGGATACTGCAGCAGGTTGGGCAGCTGGACCGCGATCCGGTCGCCCGGTTGCAGATCGGTGTTGTGCTGAAGGTAGGCGGCAAATTCGCCGGATAGGGCGTACAGCTCACCGTAGGTCAGGGTCTTGCCGAGATTGCTGAAGGCCGGTTTGTCAGCGAAACGCTCACAGGACTGTTTCAGCACTGCCTGGATGTTCTGGAACTCATCGGGATTGATTTCGCTCTCGACCCCGACAGGATATTTATCCTTCCAGAAGTTATCGGTCATGACCCCACTCCTCAGCGACAGCTTCACTGCATATAGCAGCTGTTTTGTTGTGTTTTGTTAATTTTTGTACCCGGTTTTCCGGTCAAAAAGCGGGCCGAGGTTAGCAGCTTTGGCACAGGCCGAACAGTGGCCACAGCTGGTTAAAACGACACAAAGTGACTGATCACGAACGATCAGTCACTCACTATGTAGCACCAAGTCGTTACCTCAGGCTTGCTCGCGCAGCTCCCGGCGCAGGATCTTGCCAACCGGCGTCATCGGCAGCGCGTCGCGGAAGACCAGATGCCGGGGCACCTTGTAACCGGTGAAGTTTTCCCGGCAGTAGGCTTGCAGCTCTTCGACCGTCAGGCTGGTATCGCTGCGCACTACGAACAGCTTCACCGCCTCCCCTGACTTCTCGTCGGCGACGCCGATCGCGGCGCAGGCGGCCACCTTCGGATGCGCCATGACCACGTCTTCGATCTCGTTCGGATAGACGTTGAAACCGGAAACGATGATCAGATCTTTCTTGCGATCGACGATACGCACGAAACCATCAGGGTCGATCACAGCGATGTCGCCAGTCTTCAGCCAGCCCTGGTCGTCGAGCACTTCGGCGGTAGCTTCCGTTCGTTGCCAATAGCCTTTCATCACCTGCGGACCCTTAACGCAAAGCTCACCACGCTCACCTAGCGCAAGCTCGATGCCCTCGTCGTCGATCACCTTCAGCGCCGTGCCCGGTACTGGCAGGCCGACAGTGCCCAGCCGCGATTTGTCTCCGTGGGGGTTGGCGCAAACCACCGGCGACGTTTCGGTCAGGCCGTAGCCCTCGGTCACGGTGACGCCGGTCAGGCTCTTCCAGCGCTCGGCCACGGAAGATACCAGTGCGGTACCGCCGGAGTTGGTGCCTTTGAGCGAGGAAAAGTCGATCTTCTTGAATTCCGGATGCGACATGAGCGCGACGAACAAGGTGTTCAATCCGAGGAAGGCAGTGAACTGCCACTTCTGCAGCTCCTTGACGAAGCCGTCGATGTCGCGCGGATTGGTGATCAGCACGTTGTGGTTGCCCGTCACCATCATGCACATGCAATTCACCGTGAATGCATAGATGTGGTACAGCGGCAGCGGCGCGATCATCACTTCCTGCCCTTCCTTGATGATCGGGTGGCCGTCGGCGCCGAGCTGCTGCATGTTGGCATGTGCCTGACGCATGTTGGCGACCAGATTGCCGTGGGTGAGCATCGCGCCCTTGGCGACGCCAGTGGTACCGCCGGTGTATTGCAGCACCGCGACGTCATCGAGCGTCAGCGGAACCGGCTTCAGGCTGTGGCGGGCACCGTCGCGCAGCACATGCTTGAACGACACAGCCTGAGGCAGGCTGTAGACCGGCACCATCTTCTTCACATGCTTGACCGCGGCATTGACCAGCAGGCCTTTGAAGGAGGGCAGCATGTCGCCTATCCGCGCCTCGATAAGCACCTCGATGCTGGTATCAGGCAGCACCTCCTGCACCAGCTTGCCGAAGGTATTGAGATACACCAGCGCCCGCGCGCCGGAATCCTGGAACTGGTGACGCATCTCCCGGGCGGTGTACAGCGGGTTGGTGTTGACCACAATCAGTCCGGCACGCAGGGCACCGAAAACGGCGATCGGATACTGCAGGAGGTTGGGCATCTGCACCGCGATGCGGTCCCCTGGCTGCAGAACCGTATGATTCTGCAACCAGCCCGCAAAGGCCGCCGAGTAACGATCGAGGTCAGCGAAGGTGAGCGTGACGCCCATATTGCTGAATGCGGGGCGGTTCGCATGGGTCTTGCAGGAGCGCTCGAACACCTCCACCACCGAGCGGAACCCACCCATATCCATGTCATTGGGTACACCCGCGGGTCGTTTGTCATTCCAGAAATCAGGTTGCATTGTTATTGGCCTCGTTACCTGAGAGTGGGCTGCGGCGAAGTTAGCAGTTCGACCGCACAGCGCAACAGCGTTGCGTCGCGCAAATCACTGTTGTGAATCTTTCGTCACGGCAAGCCACGATTTCGAGGCGCACACGTCAGCTATACGTAATAGTGAAAGAAGAGGTACCGCGCCTCGCGGGAACCCATGAGTCATGCCGTGACTCTTGCCGTTGCTCTTGCCGGGACAAGACTGAGACATCTCACTAGAATGCAGCCGCATCGCAGCCGCAGCGCTTACGGTGCGGCGCATTCCCCAATCGTCGGACGGCTCCAGCCCCGACTGCGCCCGAGGAAACTTAATGACCACCATCAGCAACACGCCCTACTCCGCTCTGGAAGTCGGCCAGACCGCAAGCTTCGAGAAATCCGTCGAAGAGCGCGACATCCAGCTCTTCGCCGCCATGTCGGGCGACCGCAACCCCGTCCACCTCGACGCGGAATTCGCCGCCGGCACGCCGTTTAAGGAGCGCATCGCCCACGGTATGTTCAGCGGCGCGCTGATCAGCGCAGCGGTCGCCTGCACCCTGCCCGGCCCGGGCACCATCTATCTCGGCCAGACGATGAAATTCACCCGCCCGGTCAAGCTCGGCGACACCCTGACCGTGCGCCTGGAAATTCTCGAGAAACTGCCAAAGAACCGCGTGCGCATCGCCACCCGCGTGTTCAACCAGAACGATGAGCAGGTCGTGGATGGCGAAGCGGAAGTACTCGCGCCGCGCCGTGAAGAAACAGTGGAGCTGAAGGACCTGCCGCCAATCAACTTCGGTTGAGCCATTGAGCAAACTCGAAACAGGTGCGTTTGGACAGGCCTACGGCCTGAATTCGCCGCGAGGGCGCGCCTCCTACGAACAACGTCGGGCACTGAGCTTTCGTGGGAGGCCCGACCTCGGGGCGAACGGCTAAGTGAACGACGTTGGTCAAACTGCGGGCTTCCACACCTATTGCGCCGTATCCATCTTTTTCCAAAAGACGAGTCACCCGCCGGCCTCAATCAGCAACCCCACCCGGTTACCCCAAGCCCAACCAGTTGTAGGGTGGGCCGGGCGGCGTTCCGCTTCAGCCCACCGCAGCGAGGACCGGGCAACACCACCAACCAGACGTTCTCGGCATGGTGGGGCAAGCAGAAAGCTATTACGGCCCCAAGCTACGCCCCACGAGCAACCCCCACGGAGGATGCGCAGCGTCCACCGCGCGTCGACCATCCTGCGTGCGGTACAACAATAACAACACCGGGACCTCAACCATGCTCATACGCTCGATCGCTTATCGGCGCCTGGCGGCGCTCGTTCTCGGCGGCTTTTCGCTGGCCCTCCAGCCAGCATCGGCCGCACCGCTCGACCCTGGCCCCGATGAGGCCCTGCTGTATTACCAACGAGCCGACGGCGACTACGCCGGTTGGGGCCTGCATCTATGGAACACGGCCGCATGTAATGGCAGCCAGACGGAAACCGGCTGGGATCAACCTTTGCAAGCAGCCGGCACCGATCCGGAGCACGGCGCCTACTACCGTATCGCACTGACCGCCGACGCCAGCTGCCTGAACCTGATCATGCACAAAGGCGACGAAAAGGACCTGGGTGGCGGCGACCTGACCTGGCGCTTCGACGACTTGGGCCGTCGTGTCTTTACGCTCAGCGGCACCGCACAACTTTCCAGCACGCCCTTGAGCGGGCCCGAGGTCGCGATCAAGGGCGCGCGTGCGCACTGGCTCGATCCGTTCACGCTGGCGCTGGTCGACGGCGCGCCAGCGGCCAGCCGGCTCGAATTGCGTTATTCCACCGACGCCAGCATCCGCATCGACGGCGAGACACGCACGGTCAGCGGCGGCACCGCGCTCGCGCTGCGACCCGCAACCCTTCGCGAAGGGCTCAAACGTCAGCATCCGCATCTGGCCGAAGCGCAGGCCTTCCGCTTCGTGGCCGGCGCACAGGCGTTACGTCGCGCCGTCATGAGTCAGCTGGTGGTGGTCGCCTATGACGCGCAGCAACAGGTAATCGACGCCACGGAGGTACAGACGGCGGGCGTTCTCGATCAGCTATTCGCCTACAACGGCGACCTCGGCGCGCGAGTCGATGGGCGCGGCGTGTCGTTCAAACTCTGGGCACCGACGGCCCAGCGGGTCCGCCTGCATGCGTTCGACGCGTCCAAGCGCCTGCTGCCCGGCTACCCGAAGACCATGGATGAACGCCTCGGCGTGTGGAGCCTCGACGGCCCGCCGTCGCTGGATCGGCAGTATTACCAGTACGAAGTCACAGCCTATCGGCCAAGCACCGGCAAGATCGAGACGACACTGGTCAGCGATCCCTACGCCCTGAGCCTGTCGCTCAACAGCCAGTACGCCCAGGTCGTCGATCTGGACGCCAGCGACCTCAAGCCCGCCGGCTGGGACGCATTGCGCACACCGCATCCGGAACGCCCCGAAGCGAGCGTCATCTACGAAACGCATATCCGCGACTTCAGCGCCAGCGACACCAGTCTGCCGGCCGATCTGCGCGGCACCTACGGCGCCTTTACCCAGCCGGACAGCAACGGCATGCGCCACCTGCGCGATCTACGCAAGGCCGGGCTGACCCATGTGCAGCTGCTGCCAGCGTTCGACATCGCCACCGTTGACGAGGACCCCGCTCGCCGCGTCGACCTGGACGATCCATTCGCCAAGCTCTGCGAGCTGTCTTCCGGTGCCCGCCAGCGCTGGGCGCAATACTGCGGCGCGACGAGCATTCGCCAAGTGCTGCAAGGGTTCGATCCGGCCAGCGGACAGGCGCAATCGCTCTACAACGACCTGCGCGCGCTCGACAACTTCAATTGGGGCTACGACCCCTTCCACTTCACGGCGCCGGAAGGCAGCTACGCCAGCGACGCCGAAGGCGTGCAGCGCATCATCGAGTTCCGCCAGATGGTCCAGGCGCTAGCCGGTCAAGACCTCGCCACCGTAATGGACGTGGTCTACAACCACACCAACGCCTCTGGGCTGGCCGAGAAATCGGTGCTCGACAAGATCGTGCCCGGTTATTACCACCGTCGCGATCCATCCACCGGCGCCGTGGAAACATCGACCTGCTGCGAAAACACCGCCAGCGAACACCGCATGATGGCCAAGCTGATGACCGATTCGCTGGAGGTCTGGGCTCGCGACTACAAGGTCGCCGGCTTTCGCTTCGATCTGATGGGCCATCACCTGCGCAAGAATGTAGTGGACGCCTATCGAGCCGTCCGCCGGATCGACCGGGATACCTACTTCTACGGCGAAGGCTGGGATTTCGGCGAAGTGGCGGGCAATGCCCGTGGCGTCAACGCCACGCAGCTGAACATGGCCGGCACCGGCATCGGCACCTTCAACGATCGGCAGCGCGATGCGGTGCGCGGTGGAAGCCCCTTCGACGGTGGCGAGAGCATCCGCCGCAATCAGGGTTTCGCCAATGGCCTCTATGTCCGACCGAATGAGCTGTCCGGCGCTGGCGCGCAGGAAAAGGCGCAACTGCTGCACGCGGCGGACCTGATCCGCGTCGGCATCGCCGGCGGTCTGCGCGACTTCCAATTCATCAGCGCCGACGGCAGCCTGCGCAGCGGCGGAGAGATCGACTACAACGGACAACCCGCCGGCTACACACTCGACCCGCAGGAAACCATCAACTACGTCTCCAAGCACGACAACCAGACGCTATGGGACAACAACCAGTACAAGCTCCCGGCCAACCTCCCGGTTGCTGACCGCGTCCGCCTGCAACTGGTCGCATTGTCCGTGCCGCTGTTCAGCCAGGGGTTGCCCTTCATCCATCTCGGCTCGGACATCCTGCGCTCCAAATCCATGCAGCGTGACAGTTACGACTCGGGTGACTGGTTCAATACGGTGGATTTCAGCTACCAGGACAACAACTGGAACAAGGGCCTGCCGCGTGCTGACAAGGATGGCGACAACTGGCCACTGATCCGCCAGGTCATCGCCGACCCTCATGCCAGGCCGAGCGCAGTGAACATCGTCGCCGCCAAGCGTCGCTTTCTCGAATTGCTGACGATCCGCAGCGACAGCCCGCTGTTCCAGCTCGACAGCGCCCGCGAGGTGCAACGCCGCTTGCAATTCCACAACACGGGTCCGGAGCAGCAACCGGGCGTGATCGCCTTCAGCCTGGCCGATGGCCCGCGCGACGGCCGCGATCTCGACCGGCGCTATCAGTCTTTGATGGTGGTGCTCAACGCCTCGCCCGAGCGTGTTCGCTTGCCGGGCGGTAGCGGTTACCAGCTGCATCCGGTACTGCGAGCGTCGAGCGACCCGGTCGCGCGGCAGGCCAAAGTAACTTCCGACGAGTTTGAGGTACCACCGTTCACCAGCGCGGTGTTCGTGCAGCCCCAGCACCGCCGCTAATCACAGGCAATAAAAAAGGGCGACCTAAGTCGCCCAAATGCCTTGCGTGCTCTGTAATACCGGCCGGATCACCGCTTCTTTTGCGCGTCCCGCCAGATGAAAAACCCGAAACCGCCAAGGAAGGCGACCATCAGGCCGACCGTGACCACCCCTGCGAGCACCACATTATCGACGAACATGATTTCTTGCCTCCAAGGTGTTGCGCTGTCTGATGGCTGCATAGTCGCCTTCTCGCCCGAATAAAAAATTGACGGGAATCAATAGGCGCGAAGCCGGGCAAAACAGGCGCCGTACGAGCTGATCTGGATCAAGAAAAGGGGCGTATCGGAGGGAGATGCGGAAGGCGCCGTATCGAACGGTTGTAAAAAACTCTGCTGGAAGCTAGTTGTGGATAGCCCTATTAGCGCTTTTTCGGTTTGGTTTTGGCTTTCTTTTTCGGCTTGGCCAGGGGCAGCGCCTCTTCGAAGGCCTGGCGCATTTCGGCCAGGCGCTTTTCCTTGATGTCATGAATGCGCTTTTCACGTTCGGCGCTGAAGTCGATCAGCTTTACATCGTTGCTCATAAGACTGGCTCGCGGATGATCTGGCGGAATGTCAGGTTGAGGCGCGGTTCGGAAACCTTGCGCGTTCTGGCGATCTGGTGTTGCCAATAATGCTGCGTCGGACCGCTCATGACCAGCAGCGAACCATGTCCCAGATCGAGCGAATACTCGATGCGGCTGGTGCCTTTTCGACGAAAGTCGAAGCGCCGCGTCGCGCCCAGGTTGAGCGAAACCACCAACGGCTCCGGACCAAGCTCCGGTTCGTCATCGCTGTGCCAGCCCATGGCATCCTGTCCGTCGCGATACAGGTTGAGCAGCACGCCGTCCAGCCGTTGGCCGACCTGCCGCTGCACCCGCTCGCGGATGTCGGCCAGCAGCGGTGTCCATAACAACGGTTCATGAACCAGCCCCGAATAACGGTAGCCCACCCCGGTATCTCCATACCAGGCGACCAATCGCGGTACGGCGAAACTACGGCCGTAGAGTTTTATCCGGGGCTGCGACCAGGGCGTCTGCAGCATTAGCTCGTGCAGCCAGTGGTCGGCTATATCCACGCCGATCCATTGCGGCAGGTAGGCCAATTCAGCGTGCGGCAGGTCGATCATCGCGGCACCGGCTAAAGAACGTGTCAAACCTCGACATCCACCCAGAGCCCTTGGCGCGGCAACTCATCGAGGGCGTCCTGATCCTCTTCGGCGGTTTCGCCCTCGGCAAGCTCCTGGGCGGTATAGCCACGGCGCCGACGGCGGCGCTGTTCGTCGCGCAACATCTGCTCAGCTTCCTGCGGATGTCGGCGATCGAGCTCGACCGAGCTTTCATCGGCGCTCGGCTCTACCGGCGTAACCGGGGCGATGTCGGGGCGCGGCTTGACCACATCCTGTTGCGCGGTGACCTGAACGGTGCCTGGCGGAATGATTGGCAGCATTTTCGCTCTCTCCCTTAAGCAGCCCGAGATCAATCGGTTACCCGTGAGATGGGCCTGTACCGGTTGATCGGCTGAACCGCTGCCGACTTTAGCAGCAGGGCTACACTCCAGTGGGCATCTGTCGTCGCTCTCGCGACAGTGTTCCGTTACCATAGCGCGCTTTTTTCACAGCGGGAGGCAGCATGGCGCAGCAGTATCTACCGGGGCAACGCTGGATCAGCGACAGCGAAGCGGAACTCGGCCTTGGAACCATCCTCACGCAGGACGGGCGGATGCTCACCGTGCTCTACCCCGCGACCGGCGAAACCCGCCAGTACGCCGCGCGCAGTGCTCCGCTGACCCGCGTGCGCTTCGTCCCCGGCGATGAAGTCACGCACTTCGAAGGCTGGAAGATGACCGTGCGCGAAGTCGACGACGTCGACGGTTTGCTGGTCTATCACGGCCTGACCGCGCAGAACGAAGCCCGCACGCTGCCGGAAACCCAGCTGTCGAATTTCATCCAGTTCCGCCTCGCCAGCGATCGCCTGTTCGCCGGCCAGATCGACCCGCTGAACTGGTTCAAGCTGCGTTACCACACGCTGGAAAACCAGAGCAAACAGCTGACCTCCTCGCTGTGGGGCCTGGGTGGCGCGCGTGCACAACCCATCGCGCACCAGCTGCATATCGCCCGCGAAGTCGCCGACCGTATCGCGCCACGGGTACTTCTGGCCGATGAAGTGGGCCTGGGCAAAACCATCGAAGCCGGCTTGGTGATCCATCGCCAACTGCTCTCCGGCCGCGCCAACCGGGTACTCATCCTGGTGCCGGAAAACCTACAGCACCAGTGGCTGGTGGAGATGCGCCGCCGCTTCAATCTGCAGGTCGCGCTGTTCGATGACGAACGCTTCATCGAGAGCGATGCCAGCAACCCCTTCGAGGACACCCAGCTGGCGCTGGTGTCGCTGGAATGGCTGAAGGACGACGAGCGTGCTCAGGACGCCGCCTTCGCTGCCGGCTGGGACCTGCTGGTGGTGGACGAGGCGCATCACCTGGTCTGGCACCCGGAAAACGCCAGTGCCGAATACAAGCTGGTCGAGCAATTGGCCGAGGTCATTCCCGGCGTGCTGCTGCTGACCGCCACGCCGGAGCAACTGGGCCAAGAAAGCCACTTCGCCCGTCTGCGCCTGCTCGACCCGAACCGTTTCCATGATCTGGAAGCATTTCGCGCCGAAAGCGCCAGCTACCAGCCGGTCGCCGAAGCGGTGCAGGAACTGCTCGACGAAGGGCGGCTGTCCGAGCGCGCGCACCAGACGATTCATGAATTCCTCGGCGCCGAAGGCGAAGCCCTGCTCGCCGCCGCTACCGATGGAGACATCGAAGCCAGCAGCCGCCTGATCCGCGAACTGCTCGACCGCCACGGCACCGGGCGCCTGTTGTTCCGCAATACCCGCGCCGCCGTGCGTGGCTTCCCAGAGCGCCAGCTGCATCCTTATCCGCTGCCCTGCCCGGCCGAATATCTGGAGCTGCCACTGGGCGAGCACGCCGAGCTGTATCCGGAAGTCGCCTTCCAAAGCCAGCTGGACGAGCCCGAGGCGCAGAACCGCTGGTGGACCTTCGATCCGCGCGTCGAGTGGCTGATCGATACGCTGAAAATGCTGAAGAAATTCAAGGTGCTGGTCATCTGTGCCCACGCCGAGACCGCGCTGGATCTGGAAGACGCCCTGCGCGTGCGCTCCGGCATCCCGGCCACCGTGTTTCATGAAGGCATGAGCATCCTGGAGCGCGACCGTGCGGCCGCCTACTTCGCCGACGAAGAGTTCGGTGCGCAGGTGCTGATCTGTTCCGAGATTGGTAGTGAGGGTCGCAACTTCCAGTTCGCTCATCACCTGGTGCTGTTCGACCTGCCGGCGCACCCTGACCTGCTCGAACAGCGCATCGGCCGTCTCGACCGCATCGGCCAGGCGCACGTTATTCAGCTGCATGTGCCCTACCTGGAAACCAGCCCTCAGGAACGTCTATTCCAGTGGTATCACCAGGCGCTGAATGCCTTCCTCAATACCTGCCCAACCGGCAACGCCCTACAGCACCAGTTCGGCCCGCGCCTGCTGAGCCAGCTGGAAGAAGGCGACGATGACGAGTTTCAACAGCTTATCGACGAAGCGCGTGCCGAACGCGAACGCCTGGAAGCCGAACTGCATGCAGGTCGCGACCGCTTGCTGGAACTCAATTCCGGCGGCGGCGAACAAGGCGCCGCGCTGGTCGAAGCTATCGAGGAACAGGACGATCAGTTCGCGTTGCCGATCTATATGGAAGAGCTGTTCGACGCCTTCGGCATCGACAGCGAAGATCATTCCGAGAACGCCCTGATCCTGCGCCCCAGCGAGAAGATGCTGGACGCCAGCTTCCCGCTCGGCGACGACGAAGCCGTGACCATCACCTACGACCGCGAACAGGCCCTGGCTCGCGAGGATATGCAGTTCCTCACTTGGGAACACCCCATGGTGCAGGGCGGCATGGACCTGGTGCTGTCCGGCTCCATGGGCAACACCGCCGTGGCGCTGATCAAGAACAAGGCGCTCAAGCCTGGCACCGTGCTGCTGGAACTGCTGTTCGTCAGCGAAGTGGTGGCGCCGCGTGCATTGCAGCTGAACCGCTTCCTGCCGCCGTTGGCGTTGCGTTGTCTGCTGGATTCGAACGGCAACGACCTGGCACCGAAAGTGGCCTTCGAAACCCTTACCGACCAGTTGGAAAGCGTGCCGCGGGCCAGCGCCAACAAGTTCGTCCAAGCACAACGCGACGTGCTGTCGGCGCAGATATCCGGCGCCGAAGCCAAGATCGCCCCGCGTCACAGCGAGCGCGTAGCCGAAGCACAGCGCCGGTTGAAAGCCAACCTCGATGAAGAACTGGCGCGTATGACCGCCCTGCAAGCCGTCAACCCCAGCGTGCGTGACAGCGAAATCGACGCACTGCGCAAGCAGCGTGAAGAAGGTCTGGCCATGCTGGAGAAAGCAGCGCTGCGCCTGGAGGCGATACGCGTATTGGTTGCGGGGTGATTGTCGATGGTCTTGGGAGGCTCAGGTCTTGGGCGTTGGGCTGAAGGCCTGAGGCTGGAGGCTGGAGGCTGGAGGCTGAGAGGTTCAAGCCTCCAGCCTCCAGCTCACATCAGACCTTACCGCCTCACATTGTCTCCACCCCGCTTCGCCCCGAGGGCGGGCCTCCTACGAAAGCAACCGGTGCACACCGCGCCAAGTGGGAGGCGCGACCCGCGGCGAATGCAGACCGCAGGGCTGCGCTTTTAGCCAGAAGCCCAAATCTCACTAACGCCGCGCTACCGCCAGCAGTTGTCGTGCTTTGCGCTGATCCTCTTCGTCCAGTTCCGTCAGTAGTTCTGGCTTGCCGGCGATCAGCAATCCCAGCGGTACACCGTCGCGATAGAGGATGCGATTGCCTGCCACTGCCGGCACGCGCTCGCCCGGCAGCAGGGTACCGAGCTGATTCAGCGGATCGACCGCCGACACCGCTATCATCTCGCCCGTGAGCGGCCGCTTGCGTATCTCGCGCAGCAGGCCGACCGCCTCCAGCAAAGCGAACTGCTCTCCCGGTACGCCCGCGACGAAGCGCCCTCCGCGAATGTCGCCACGCGCTTCGAGCCGGTGGTAAACGCGCAACAACTCGCGCCAGGACGGCAGCCAGTCCGCTTCCCGATCCAGTAACCGCCAGAACACCACGCCGTAGCGGCGCAGCAGCGTCATGGCGATGTGTTCCAGCGCTTCGGGATCGAGCGCAGGCGAGCGCGACGTTGCGGTTTCGACCGGCGCCTTCGCACCCTTGCGGACCAGCGCCCAGCGTCCCGCATCGGCCATGCCACCGATGAAGGCACCGCCGCGACTCTGCCGGCCACTGCGTGAACGCTTAGCGGCGGGCGCCAGCAAGGCGCGCAGGCCGGCGAAGCTGTCGGCGTTGACCAGCCCGACCGCGACCAGCTCACCGAGCGCATTTTCCAGTTCGCTGCGCAGCAGATGCGCGTCCTGCTGCAGCTCATCGAAGAACAGCGCGCCCTGCCCTTGCAGCGTCTCGAAAACCCGCTGCGCCCGTGACGAAAGCTCTGGCTGCGGTGCGTCGCCAGCCAGCGCATACCAGGCCACGAGGTGTCGACGCGGCAACAGCACGATAGGTGTGCCACGCACCGGGCCGCTGCTGGCCTTGATCCCCCCGGCCAGGCGCGTCCAGACGATGCGCCCGGTTTGGCATAATTCGTCCAGCCAAGTGCGACCGTAGTCCTTCAACCGCGCAGGCAGCAGGTCGCTCTCCCAGGCCCCGGCGGCGGCCTGAAACCCTTCTAGTTGTTCGACCACCGTGCCGAGCGCGTCGCGGCCCTGCATCCGCGTCGCTTCGGACAGGTGCTGCCAGTCGAACAGAAAGCGCATGAAATCTGCGCGCTCCACCGGTTCAATCTCGCGGCGCAAGCGTTTGACTGTGTAACGGTGGATGCGCGCCAGCAGATGCCGCTCGCACCATTCGTCTTCGCTCGCGCCGGGTGTGAAGCGACCACGCAATACATACCCTTCGGATTCCAGACGGATCAGGGCCTGGGCGACGGCTGAGGCCGGCAAGGCCAATGGCTGAGCGATCAGCGAGACCGGCAAGGGGCCGAAACCGGTCAGCCGCGCGCGGATCAGCTCGACCAACGCCTCATCCTCGTTCGACTGTTGATCGAAGCCGGGCAGCGTCGCCAGCGCCGGCTCGCAACGTGCGTGGGGATAGATCGACCGCAACAGCGCCAAGCGTTCGATGGGCAGCCAGAGCGCACGATCCTGCGCGATCTGCATTCGCGTCGCGCGACCGCCACGGGCCAGTTCACCCAGCCAGCCAAGCCAATCCTGCTCGGCCGATGCCTCGCTCTCGGCTATACCGCCAAGGCCGACCAGTGCCTCATGCAGCTCATCCGGATTACGCGCGTGCGGCCAGGCTTGCTCGCGCACCGCTTCGATCGCAGCGGCATCCAGCGCGCCCAGATCGTCACTGGACTCGGGATCGGTCCAGCGTCGATTGAGCACCGCCTGGGTGCGGCGCTCTTCCAGCGGCGCGTCGTCGAGGAAGGCATAGGGACGCGCGCCCAGCACTTCCATAGCCAGCGGTGACGGCGCCGGCAGATTACGCGCGAGCAGCTCGACTTCACCCGCCTCGATGCGCCGCAACAGCGCCAGCCAACCTTCGCTGTCCATGGCGTCGTGCAGGCAGTCGTCCAGGGTCTGCGCCACCAGCGGGTGCTCGGGGATCTCGCGTTCGCCGACGATGTTTTCCAGGCATGCGACCTGATCGGGGAAGACTGTGGCGAGCAGGTCTTCGCTCTTCATTCGCTGTAACTGCGGCGCCACCTTACGTCCGCCGGCCATGCGTGGCAGCGCCAGCGCGGTGGTCGCGTTCCAGCGCCAGCGCACGCCGAACAGCGGTGCGTCGAGTAGCGCCTGGATCAGGACCGTCTCGGCGCTATTTGAATGGAGGTAGCGCCAGACATCGTCGAGGGGGAAGCTGTGGCTGGTGGACAGCGAAAAGATGATCGCATCCTCGGTCGCCGCCGCCTGCAGCTCGAAGTTGAAGGTGCGGCAGAAACGCTTGCGCAGGGCCAAGCCCCAGGCGCGGTTGATCCGGCTGCCGTAGGGCGAATGAATGACGAGTTGGGTGCCGCCTGATTCATCAAAGAAGCGTTCCATGATCAGCCGGTGTTGCGTTGGCAGCGCACCCAGTGCCGAGCGCGCGCGGGCCAGATATTCGACGATCTGTCGGGCGGCGGGGTCTGGTAGGCCGAGGGTGTCGGTTAGCCAGGCGATGGCGAAGGTCAGGTCCAGCGTGCGCATCGCCTCCCCCTCACCCCAGCCCTCTCCCGCAAGGGGAGAGGGAGACAAGCCTGCGGCCACCGGGCGCGACGGGAATGCTCCAGCCCTTGCACCAGACCTCAAGTCACTCGCATTCGATTCACCCCACTCGGATTCCCCCCTCGCCCCTTTGGAGAGAGGGCTGGAGTGACGGGCGTCGGTGTTCAGCCGATCATCAACCTCCCCAAGCGCTCCGGCCACTTCAGCCGCCAAGCCAACACCATCAACTTCATCACACTCGGACCGCCCCCTCGCCCCGTTGGGGAGAGGGTTGGGGTGAGGGGCAGCGGTATTCAGCCGATCATCAACCGCCCCTCGCGCTCCTGCCACTTCAGCCGCCAAGCCAACCCCATCAACTTCATCCCACTCGAACTGCCCCCTCGCCCCGTTGGGGAGAGGGTTGGGGTGAGGGGCGACGGTGTGCAGCCGATCCTCGATCTCCTGCCGCAACCTCGCCACCGCAGCCGATAATTCATCGCTACGCCCCGGCGCTTCGCCCAGCCAAAACGGGATGTTCGGCGGCAGGCCCTGGGCATCCTCGACCCGTACCCGGCCAGGTTCGATCTTGAGGATGCGGTAGGACGTGTTGCCCAACTGGAAGACGTCGCCGGCCAGGCTTTCCACCGCGAAGTCTTCGTTCACCGTACCGATGTTGAAGCCTTGAGGTTCGAGCAGCACCCCGTAGTCGGCGTTGTCCGCAATGGTGCCGCCTGACGTCAGCGCGGTCAGGCGCCCGCCGCGTCGGCCTCGCAGGCTGCGGCTGACCAGATCGCGATGTAGATAGGCGCCGCGTGCGCCGTGGCGGGTGGTGTAGCCCTCGGCGAGCATCTCCAGCAGCGCCTGATAGCTGGCCTCGCTCAAATCGGCGTAGGGCATGGCGCGGCGAATCAGCGCCAGCAGCGCATCCTCCTGCCATTCGCGGCACGACACCTCAGCGACGATCTGTTGCGCCACCACGTCCAGCGGCGCCACGGGAATCGTCAGCTTGTCCAGTTCGCCACGGCGCACGCTGTCGAGCAAGGCGGCGCATTCGATCAGGTCGTCGCGCGAACTGGCGAACAAGCGCCCCTTGGACACACCGCCAACCTGATGCCCGGCACGGCCGACACGTTGTAGAAACGCCGATATCGAGCGCGGCGAACCCAGCTGGCAGACCAGCTCGACGTCGCCGATATCGATGCCCAGCTCCAGCGAGGCGGTGGCCACCAACACCCGCAATTCGCCACGTTTGAGCCGCTGCTCGGCGCCCAGCCGCTGCTCGCGCGCCAGGCTGCCGTGATGGGCGGCGACCATGGCATTGCCGAGGCGCTCGCTCAGATGTCGCGCGGCGCGCTCGGCCATTCGCCGCGTGTTGACGAAGACCAGCGTCGTGCGATGTTCGCCGGCCAGCGCCGCGAGTCGGTCATACACCAGTTCCCACACGGCATTGCTCATCACCGCTTCCAGCGGCACCGGCGGCACCTCCAGCGCCAGGTCATGCGCGCGGCCATGGCCGATATCGACGACTTCACAGCGCCGCCCGACGCCGACCAGGAAGTCCGCCACCGCTGCGATGGGCTTCTGCGTGGCCGACAGCCCGACACGCACCAGCGGACGCTGGCACAGCGCTTCCAACCGCTCCAGCGACAACGCCAGATGGCTGCCACGCTTGTTGCCGGCGATGGCGTGGATCTCGTCGACGATCACGCTGCGCACGCCCGTCAGCATCTGCCGACCCGATTCGGAACCCAGCAGTACATAGAGCGACTCCGGCGTCGTCACCAGAATATGCGGCACACGCTTGCGCATCGCCGCCCGCTCGGCCTGCGGCGTATCGCCGGTGCGCACGGCGGTGCGGATCTGCAGCGCCGGCAGGCCGAAACGCTCCAGTTCGGCGGAGATGCCCAGCAGCGGTTGCTCGAGGTTCACCCGGATATCGTTGGACAGCGCCTTGAGCGGCGAGACGTAAAGCACGGCCGTTTCGTTCGCCAAGCCGCCCTCAGCCACGCTCTGCCGAACCAGTTGATCGATCGCGGCGAGAAACGCCGTCAACGTCTTGCCCGAGCCGGTGGGAGCGGCGATCAGCGTCGATTGACTGGAACGGATCAGGGGCCAAGCGGCAATTTGAGCCGGAGTCGGCGAAGGGAAGCTGCGGCCGAACCAGCCAGCTACCGCTGGATGGAACGCGGCGAGTGCGTCGTGCACGGGAGTCGGTTTCATACGAACGAATATGCTGCCGCCGTGGCGCAGCCACAAGGGCAGACGCTCGCAGCCCGTCGTTTACTCGGAAACAGCCGCTCGCCATAGGGTCTGTTGACGTTTCGTACGCGGCCGCGCCGGAGCCTGTTTTTGCGCGAGGCAAGGCACGAGGAGTGAAGCTTGGTCGTTCCAAATAAACGACGAGAAACGCCGAATCGCGCAAAAACAGGCCCGGCCCAAAGGGTTGCGCGGCAAATGGCGCCATGCGGCGTTGCGGGACTTGGCAAGGGAACAACCATTACCTGTGTCCCGCGCCTGGCCTGGTGCCATTTGGCGCAGCAACGCGGCTCGCGACGAAACGTCAACAGACCCTAGCGGTCAACTTGGAGACAGCCCGCCAATGGAGAGCACCATGAACACTCAACCCCTGACACTCGACGATGCGATGCAGCTGGTCACCGAAGCCTTTCTGCCGTGCGGCTGCGTGACCAGTGCTAACCCGGACGACGACAGTTTCGGTTTTACCGTGATGTCGAGCAGCGGTGCCGAGATGCTGCGCGTGCCCAGCGTGCCGCGTGACGAATACAGCAGCGCGCAGCGGCTCGGCAGCGTCATCGAGCAGGCGCGGCTCGACGTTGAAGACAAGGATCAGCGCCTCGAGCCCTGGACCATGCCGGTACTGGCCGACGACACCGGCATCCCGGAAACCCCACCAAACTATTGAGTCTGGAGGTGACTATGAGCGATCCGGTTCTGCTGATCACCGGTGCTTCATCCGGAATCGGCGCGGCCACTGCACGGCTCGCCGCTGAAGCCGGTTACCGCGTTGCGCTGGCGGCGCGTTCCGAGCACAAGCTCGCGGAACTGGTAAGCGAACTCGGCGGCTCGGAGCGCGCATTGGCGATCCGCTGTGATGTGAAGGAATACGCCGAGCAGCAGGCCATGGTGCGGCAGGTGCTGGAGCATTTCGGCCAGCTCGATGCGGTCTACGCCAACGCCGGAATACCCGGCAGCGAAGGCGGCTTCAGCGGCGCCGACCCTGAAGTCTGGCGCGAGATGCTGCTGACCAATGTCTACGGCGTCGGGCTGACCCTGCGCTGCAGCATCGAGGCGCTCAAGGCCAGTCGCGGCCACTTGCTGTTGACGGGCTCGGCCGCAGGACGCTTCGTCATACCCGGCTCGATGTACAGCGCCAGCAAATGGGCCGTGACCGGCATGGGCCTCAGCGTGCGCGAGGAATTGCGCGGCACTGGCGTGCGGGTCACGTTGATCGAGCCGGGCATGGTCGACACGCCGCTGTTCGACGAACCTCCGGCGTACGCGATGCAGCCGGACGACATTGGCCGAGCAGTGGTCTACGCGCTGTCGCAGCCGGCACACGTGGACGTCAACGAGATCCTTATCCGCCCTACTCCGCCGGTCGAAGAACGCTAAGGCCTGTTCCAAACGTTCTGAACGCGCAGGTCCGTAGGGCCGAATTTATTCGGCCGCACATTTTTGCGAAGGCCTAACAAGATCGGCACCACGGCTAGCGCAGCAAAGCGGTAACAGCCGTTAGCCGGACATCGTTCAGTACCTAACGCAATCGGGCTTTACATCACAGGCGAAGCGAAGCCATTGCAGCGCTCTCGCATCCGCATCGCAGAAACTTTTGCGCCTCGCTTCGGGTCGCTATAGAGGCGGTTTTCGGCCGCTCCCGGTCTCGAACTAGCCGGGCATAAACAAGGGGGACGCCATGGGCAACCTGGCAGAACGGCGAAACCAGCAACTGGCGCTCGCCGAACCAGATCACCTGCTGCAACGCTTCCGGCAGGTACGCGCCACCAGCGAAGCGATCTGCGCACCCTTGCAGATCGAGGATTACGTCATCCAGAGCATGCCCGACGTCAGCCCGCCGAAATGGCACTTGGCGCACGTCAGCTGGTTCTTCGAGGCGTTCGTGCTCAAGCCGTATCTGGCTGGCTACACACCGCTCGATCAGGCTTATGACCACCTGTTCAATTCCTATTACGAAACCCACGGCACGCCATTCCCACGGGCCCAGCGCGGGCTGATTTCACGGCCCGGCGTGGACGATGTCTATCGTTTCCGCCATTACGTCAATCAGGCGATGGGCGAGCTTCTGGCCAATCCACCCCAGCAGCATGACGCTGAAATCCTGCGCCGGGTCGAGCTGGGTCTCGAGCATGAACAGCAGCATCAGGAGCTGCTGCTGATGGACATCAAGCACATCCTGGCGCAAAACCCTTTGCACCCTGTTTACCGGAACGATCTGAAACCGGCACCGACACTGCATAACGACCGCCTGCGCTGGCACGACTATGGCGGCGGGGTGCGCCACATCGGCCACGACGGCAACGGTTTCGCCTTCGATTGTGAGACGCCGCGACATCGGCAGTTCATCGAAGATTTCCAGCTGGCCGATCGATTGGTGAGCAATCGCGAATACCTGTCGTTCATCGCCGACGGCGGTTACGCGCGCAGTGAACTCTGGCTGTCCGATGGCTGGGCACATATCCAACAGCACGGCTGGAACGCCCCGCTGTATTGGCACCGCGACGACGGCGCCTGGTACGAAATGACTCTTGGCGGGCTGCGGCCGCTGGATCTGGAGGCGCCGGTCTGCCACGTCGGTTTCTACGAGGCGGATGCCTACGCACGCTGGGCCGGCGCCCGGCTGCCCAGCGAAGCCGAGTGGGAGATCGCCGCTGGAGAACAGCCACTGCGCGGCAACTTCCTGGAGAACGATCATCTGCAGCCAGTCGCGGCGAGCGCCCCCCATGACGGGCCCGCGCAGTTGTTCGGAGATGTCTGGGAATGGACGGCCAGCGCTTACCGCCCCTACCCCGGCTTCCGCCCGCTGGAAGGCAGCCTGGGCGAGTACAACGGCAAATTCATGTCCGGCCAGATGGTGCTGCGCGGCGGTTGCTGCGCCACGCCGCAAAGCCATATCCGCGCCACCTACCGCAACTTTTTCCAGCCGGCCATGCGCTGGCAATTCGCCGGGCTGCGCCTGGCCAGGGAGCTATGACGATGGCGTTAGCCGTGCATTACCATGACCAGACCCAGCAACCTCACGAGGCCTCGCTGCGTGACGAAACGTTGGCCGCCTTCGCCGCCTCGCCGAAGCATATTTCGCCGAAGTTCTTCTACGACCGGCGCGGATCGGAGCTCTTCGAGCAGATATGCCTGCAGCCCGAGTACTACCTGACCCGTACCGAGGAACGAATTCTCGCCGATGCGGCGAACGATATCCGTGAGATCGCCGGACCGCAGACCGACCTGATCGAGCTGGGCAGCGGCGCCAGCCGCAAGGTGCGCCTGCTGCTCGAAGGGTTGCGGCCGGTCAGTTATCTGGGCATCGACATCTCGGAGCAGTTCCTACTGACCAGCACTCAGCGCCTGGCCGCCGACTATCCTTGGCTGGAAGTACATGCCGCCTGTGCCGACTTCTCCGATGAGCTGGCGCTGCCGGACGACTTCACCATCCATCACCCGCTGGTGTTCTTTCCCGGCTCCAGCATCGGTAATTTCACGCCGTTGCAAGCGCGCAAACTGCTTGGGCATCTGCACGATATCCTTCCGCCCAGGGGCGGTGTGCTGATTGGCGTTGACCTGGTCAAGGACCGCGACGTGCTCGAAGCGGCGTACAACGACCGTGCCCATGTCACGGCGGCGTTCAACCTCAACCTGTTGCGACGTATCCGAGAAGAACTGAACAGCGATATCGACCCGTCACGTTTCGCTCACCGCGCCTTCTTCAATGAAAATGACTCGCGAATCGAAATGCATCTGATCAGCCGTGAGGCGCAGGACGTGACCGTCGACGGCCAGCGGTTTCACTTCGATGCCGGCGAAAGCCTGCACACCGAGAATTCCTACAAGTACACGCTGGAGTCCTTCGCCAATCTCGCCAACAGTGCCGGCTTCGATTGCAGCGGTCAGTGGACCGACTCCGCTGAGCTGTTCAGCGTCCACTATCTGCAGCGTCGACAATGAAGGCAGCTCATCTCTGCGTATCGATCGGGCTTATGCTGGGCCTGCTGCACCCAAGCCTGGCGATGGCTGAATCGACTCCGCTGCGACTCAAGGATATGCAGCGTTGCGGCGATCTCTTCTCGGACGATCAGTTGACCTTCTGTCTGCGTGCGACCGGGCTCGATGACGGCGACGTCAGGCTGATGCTGCGCGGCAAACCGGTCCAAGCCACCCGTTCAGGCGACGGCAAGCTGCGGTTGTCACTGAGCAAGTCCGAGCATGAAAGCGGGCCGCTGTGGCTGGAACAGGGCGAGCGCCGCAGCAACCCGGTGTGGTTGACGATGAACGGGAGCCATGTGCTGGCAGCCGGCCCTGACGAAGTGACCAAGAACATGGACGGGCTGAACACCTATGTCGATTTGATCAGCCTGATCATCGAGGAAAACCTCAACGGCCTGGAGAAGTCGCAGCAACTGGCCAAGAAATACGGTGCCGAAGTGGTCGGCGCCATCGCACCGCTCAATATCTATCAATTGCGCCTGCCGGTAAAAAACCTGACCGAGCGAGACGCCATCGTGCTGCGCCTGGGTAACGAGGTGGGCGTAGATGCGGTGGTGATCGAGGAATCCGGCGCCGAGGAGCCGCTGGAGCAGGACAAGGAGCCCAAGCCGCGCCACAGTGAGTGGGTCGCCAATCGATTCTTGGACGCCGTCGACTATTACCAACACCGCGTGCCGTCCAAACAAGCCCCTGTCGAGACGCACCCTGTGCGAATCGGCATCGTCGAGCGCAACGTCGACTTCGACGCCCCCGAGTTCGCTCCTTATTTAGGCGATTGCGATCCACGAGAGCCGCGCACATGCGTGTATGCCAGGGACGCCGAGGCGCCGGACGAACATGGCACCACCGTCACCGGGATACTTGCGGCGCGCAGCATCGAACCCAGCGACAGCGGTTTTCTTAGCGCACTAGAGCCAGCCAGCGCCGGCTTCGAGGTAATCGTCGAGCGCAACTCCGATGCTGGCATAACCGCCAACGTCGCCGCATCGGTCAACCTGGTCGAGGACGGCGTGCGCGTATTGAATTGGAGCTGGGGCATCCACCGCATCGGCACGCGGGATGTAGAGGGCGAGGAAGTCGACTCGCTGATTCGTTCAGGCATCGCCATGAGCGGCTATGAGGAGTTGCTCGAAGAGTTCTTCCTCTGGTTGCGCCGTGAGCATCCCGACGTACTGGTGGTGAATTCCGCCGGCAACGGCTCGGCGCGCTCCAGTCTGGATGACTACCGCCTGCCGTCCTCATTCATCACCGAACAACTGTTGGTCGTTGGCGGCCACCAGCGCAACGACAAGCGCGACGTACCGGTGGAGCATCCCGAGTACGTCACCAAACGACCTTCATCGAACGTCGACATGCGCGTCGACATCACTGCCTCGGCCTGCACGCGCGCCGCAACGCTGGAACCCGGCAAGCGTGGCGAGGTGCATTGCGGCACTTCATACGCCACCCCGATGGTGACGGGCATCATCGCGACGATGCTCTCGATCAACCCGCATCTGGCGCCAGAGCAGGTGCGGGAACTGTTACGTCGCAGCGCACTGACCATCGGCCGAGACAGCGATTTCGAGCCGGTCGAAGCCGACGACCTGACCGCGCCGATTCTGCCTTCCGAGCGCAACTATCAGATGAACAATCAGGACATCGGTCGCTCGGCCCGTCTGGACATGCGCAAGGCGTTGGAGCTCACCGTCGACAGCCTGGATCAGGTGCGCTGACCTAGCGTGATCCGACGCCGCTTCGGCGAGTCAGCCGCCCTGGTCTGATTCGCCGTGCCTGCATCTCGGCTCTTCTAGCCGAGCTATCAATCTGCCATCTAACAGCGTTTATCTTTCAATGAACGAGCTAATTACGTTTCGCTTGTTAACCGCGTATGTGCTTTAGAAATATTCTGCAATGAACAGGTTGGCTACGTTTATGCGCTGACAAACTAACAAGCGAAACGGTAATTATCTAACCCAGCGCTAAGCCTGTTTCTCTAAGCAAAATAATTACTTATTAATCAACAGGTTGTGTTATTAGAAATTAGTAGCTTATTGATATCAAATAATATCAATATGAAACCACATAACTAAAACCAAGGTTTATGCCGAATTACCGGCGCCAAAATAATTTTACTGCCTGCCAATCCTTCTATATAAAGCCTATCCATTCAAAGCGAGCCAACGGTGTTGCCGTTTCGCTGCTTTGTTGTGAGTGGGTGGCGTCGTCGGCAGTGCTTCGTTTGTTGCATCCCCCAATGAATGCTTCCGCAATTTTTTAAAGGGCACGCGTGCCTTTTGTCGTATTAAGTTCCGGAGATATCAATGTCCCTCAAAGCAGTTTCAGGCGCACCCCGAGCAGTACTCGGCGCCTTCATGCTTACCGCGATGTTTGGCCTCACTACGGTGATCCAGGATGCCAACGCAGCAGCTACCTCGTCCGCTGCAAGCGCGACGAGGGCCGTCGCCACCGCGCAAGTCAACGACTTCACCAGTCCTGAATGGAACAAGGGGACCTGGCGCAAATCGGCGGGGTTTTCCATCCCGGCGACGACGGCTAACAAAGCCGCATTCAAGAAAGGCGCACAGGTAAAACTGGCGAACGGCGAGGTTCGCTCGGTGAAGGTCGTCTATTTTTCGGGCGCGCACATGAGCGTGATGCTGTCTGGCGCAACGCTCAACGTCGCGGCCACCGGTTACCCGAAAACCGTTTCGGCGCTGGGCTCGGATACAGGCGCGCCGGCAATCGCCGCACCGCAGCCGGCACCCTCGGCCAGTACGTCCAGCCATAGCAGCGCCATCAACAATTACACCAACAGCGATTGGCAGAATGGTGTGTGGCGCAAATCGGCGGGCTATTCGATTCCGGCGAACAGTGCTAACCGCTCTGCGTTCAAGGCCGGCGCTTCGGTGAAGCTGGCGGACGGACAGGTGCGCAAGATCAACGCCGTGTATGTATCCGGCAACAACATGAGCGTGATGCTTTCAGGCGCGACTTTGAGCGCCAAGCTCGGCCACCCAAACAAGTTGTTTTCTGTAGGCAGCACCGCTCCGGTTCCGGTTCCGGCTCCGGCCCCAACTCCGGCTGCGCCCAGCCAGCCCACCAAGCCGGCCGTAACCCCGCCGTCGAACAGCTCGCCCGCACCGCTGACGATTGCACTCAACTCCTTCAACGGTGGCGATTTCGTCAATGGCATCTATAACACCGGCAAGTTCGTAGGGATTTCCGTCAAGGCGACCGCCCAGAACAAGGCAGCCTTCCACAAGGGCGCGAAAGTCAGGCTTGCCGACGGGCAGGTGCGCACCATCAACCTGATCTATCAATCGGGCGGCAATATGACCGTGATGATGGACGGTGGCGCCATCAACGGGAAGGCCGTGGGTTACCCGCGAACCGTGTCGGTCAGCAGCACCGGTTTCAGCCAGGCAAGCCCGGGCACCGGAACTAACGCTCCAGCCAACAACGCGCCAGTGGCAAACCCCATCAACCTGGTCGGCATCAACCTGGCCGGTGCCGAGTTTGGTGCTGACGTCGCCTTGCCCGGTACATACCTAAAGCACTACATCTACCCGGGCGAAGCTGACTTCAAGCGCTACGCCGAACGCAACCTAAAGCTGGTACGTCTGCCATTTCGTTGGGAACGGATTCAACCGAGGCTCAACGGCGAGCTGAACAGCGTCGAGCTGGCACGTATGATGGCGACCCTTGACCATGCGAAGAAGTACAACATGCAGGTTGTCCTCGACATGCATAACTACTACCGCTACCACGGCAAGATGATCGGCTCCAAAGAAGTGCCTATCACTGCCTTTTCCGATGCCTGGCGCCGGATCGCACAAAAGGTCGCCAATCACCCCGCCGTCTACGGCTACGGGCTGATGAACGAGCCACATACCACAAACGGGAAATGGCCTGCCGCAGCCCTGGCCGCTGCGAAGAGCATCCGCACCATCGACTCGACCCGCTGGGTGGTGATCGCCGGAGACCGCTGGTCCAGCGCCTTCCACTGGCCGTCCTATAACACCCAACTGGTCAGCGACCCCTGGATGCGTGATTCGAAAAATAACTTGGTTTTCGAAGCCCACCTGTATTTCGACAAGGATTATTCGGGCTATTACACCAACAGGAAAGAGGTCTACGATCCAATGATCGGTGTCAACCGGGCCAAGCCTTTTGTCGAGTGGCTCAGCAAAAACAAGCTGCGTGGTTTCATCGGCGAGCATGGCGCCCCGGACTTCTCACCCTCGGCAATCGTGGCGACCGACAACCTGCTGAAGTATCTCAATCAGCACTGCATCCCAAGCACCTACTGGGCTGCCGGTCCATGGTGGGGCGACTACGCACTGTCGCTGGACGTGAAAAGTGGCAAGCCACGTCCGCAGCTGCCCGTACTGCAGAAGCACGCGGCGAACAAATCCTGCGGGACCATCGGTCCACTGTTCTAACCGGTCTGTATGGCTAACTCTGCGCCCCGCCTTAGCGGGGCGTATTTTTTTCAGCCTGTCGCCAAGGCGTCGAAGATCTCCGGCGTTAGCGCTGCCTCGCCTTTGTCATCCAGGCGCTGGCGGTACGCAGTGCCCGCAGTGTCGCCTTCGAGCATTTCAAGTAGCCGTGAACCCCGCTCGGTCAAGACGAAATTCTCACCATTACCACCCTGCTCTTCCGGGCGCGTCACCAGAAACCCCCCTTCGAACAGCAGGCTCTCGTAGTTCTGCGCTTCAGCCTTGAGCGAATCGAGATTAGGCAGTGGCTGGCCGGCATCCTCCATGGCAATCGCATGCTCATCGGCGTATTGACGCGGTGCGAAGGCCTCGTTGCCAGGCTTTTGCGCTTCGCGCAGCAGACGCAGCATCAGATCCCAGTCATAGGTCATGTCGTTCTCCTGTTGCACCGCGTCAGAACGCGGCTCTTGCTAATACGGACCGTGCCGGCTGCGGCATGGTTCGATCATCAGCACAACGGGAAAGGCTGAACCAAAGCGCTCGCATGGCATCCACCGAACAGGTCTTAAAGGAGCGCACCACCATGAAATATCTGATGATCCCCCTCGCTGCCGCCCTGCTGGCCAGCCAGCCGGCACTGGCCGAATGCACCACGGACCAGATAAACGCCAAGGCCCGGCAGCTGGCCGAACGCGTCAATCAGCTAACCGAAAGCGACCCCGAGCGTGCTGCCGAGATCAACGAGCAATTGCGGGAGATGGAGGTCAAGCAGACCGCCGACCAGCTGGGCGACGAATGCCAGGCCTATGACAAGCGCCTGCAGCACGTCGAGCAAGCGGAGAAAAAAGCTGATATCGCACCAGCGGAGAAGCGCTGACGGACACGAATGACCGGGGCTGCGACGCCCCGGTGTGTAGCGAAGACCTTATTCGGCGGCGGGCTTCTTGCGGCGCAGCGGCGCCATGCCGTCCTGACTGACGACCTGCGAGGCCGGCGCTTCGCGTTTGGCGTTCTTCGGTCGCTTGGCCGTTGGCTTTGATGCCACTTTGGTCTTCTTGTCGGTGGCCTTCTTCTTGTCGTCCTTTTTCTTCTTGGTGCCGGCGGCCTTACCCGATGCCTTGAGGTTCTTCGGGCCCATGTAGCCGCCCTTCAACCCTTTGATGACGCGATGCTCGAAACGCTGCTTGAGGTAGCGTTCGATACTCGACATCAAGTTCCAGTCGTTATGGCAGATCAGCGAGATCGCCAGGCCGTCGGCGCCGGCGCGCCCGGTACGTCCGATGCGGTGAACGTACTCATCACCCGAGCGCGGCATGTCGAAGTTGATCACCAGATCCAGACCTTCGATATCCAGACCGCGCGCCGCCACGTCGGTGGCTACCAGAACCTTCACGCCACCTTCCTTGACGCGGTCGATGGCCAGCTTGCGCTCCTTCTGATCCTTGTCCCCGTGCAGCACGTAAGCCTTGACGCCCTCGGCCACCAGCCGTCCGTAAAGACGGTCGGCCTGCACGCGGGTATTGGTGAAGATCACGGCCTTCTTGTAGGTCTCGTTGGCCAGCAGCCAGTGCACCAGCTTCTCTTTATGCTCGATGCTCTCGGCGGTGATGATCTGCTGACGGGTGCCCTCGTTCAGCTCGCTGACGCGGTTGAGCTGAAGGTGCAGCGGATCGCGCAACACACTTGCCGCCATCTCGCGCAAGGCGGCGCCGCCGCTGGTGGCGGAGAACAGCAGCGTCTGCTGACGCTTGGCACATTCGCCGACCAGCCTCTGTACGTCGTCGGCGAAGCCCATGTCGAGCATGCGGTCGGCTTCATCGAGGATCAGCAGTTCGACGTCCTTGAGGATCAGCGTGCCGGCATTGAGATGCTCGATCATCCGTCCCGGCGTGCCGATGAGGATGTCCGGGACCTTGCGCAGGATCGCCGCCTGGACCTTGAAGTCCTCGCCACCGGTGATCATCGCCGACTTGATGAAGGTGAACTGCGAGAAGCGCTCGACTTCCTTGAGGGTCTGCTGGGCCAGCTCGCGGGTCGGCAGCAGGATCAGCGCGCGCACGTCGGTGCGCACCACCGCATCGCCGATCAGCCGGTTGAGCATCGGCAGCACGAACGCCGCCGTCTTGCCGCTGCCGGTCTGCGCCGTTACCCGCAGGTCGCGCCCTTCCAGCGCCGGGGGAATGGCCGCCACCTGCACCGGCGTCGGCTCGACGAATTTGAGTTCGGCGACCGCCTTGAGCAGGCGTTCATGCAGGGCGAATTGGTCAAACAAGGGGGATACCTCAAGGTCGAAAAACGTCGCATAGATTAACGCGTCCGGCCGGTGGAGAGGCGGCTTTATCAGCGCGACGATCGACCGGATCGTTGATCGAACCCGAGGCGGGCGGATCGACAGTGCGGACGCGACTAACAATTGAACATTAGCGACGCGCTAAGCCGAGCCTTGGAAGCCGGCCACCGCGTCCCGATCGGCTCACCGCGCGAACCTCACTGCGGCTCGCAGGTCAGCTTGATACGCAGCCGGATCACATCGCGCTTGAACTTGGCGGTCAGCGGCTTGCGCTCGCCAGCGTCGAGCGTGGTGCGGCGGGTGCGTGGTACTTCCGGGCCGTTGCGGAACACCGCTGAGCAGCTCACCGGGCGTTCGCCGAAGTTCTGCAACAGCAGACCGGCCATGTCCCGGTCGATGGTTTCGGTGGTAGCCAGCACTTCGGCGCCATTGAGCTCTTGCTCCAGTTCCACCGGATAGCTGACGGCCAGGGCGCTCAGTGGGATGATTGCGAGCGAAGCGAGCGCGGCGAAGCGTATTTTTTCCATTTTATGCGGGCTCCTCGTGAAGGCGTGCCAGCGTACCAGACAGACGCGACAGGAAAACAATGGAATGAAAGTGCCACGCGTAACCCTCGATCAATGGCGAACCCTGCAGGCGGTGATCGATCACGGCGGCTTTGCCCAGGCGGCGGAGATGCTGCATCGCTCGCAATCGTCGGTCAGCTATACCGTGGCGCGCATGCAGGAGCAGCTCGGCGTTCCGCTGTTGCGCATCGATGGTCGCAAGGCAGTGCTCACCGATGCAGGCGAAGTGCTGCTGCGCCGCTCGCGGCAACTGGTGGTCCAGGCCGGGCAGCTCGAAGAACTGGCCCATCACATGGAACAGGGCTGGGAAGCCGAAGTACGCCTGGTGGTGGACGCCGCCTACCCCAACGCCAAGCTGATCCGCGCGTTGACGGCTTTCATGCCGCAGAGCCAGGGCTGCCGGGTGCGTTTACGCGAAGAAGTCCTGTCGGGCGTTGAAGATGTGCTCAGGGACGGCACTGCGGATCTGGCAATTACCAGCCTGGACATTACCGGCTACCTCGGAGCGGAGCTGAGCACTGTCGAGTTCATCGCCGTCGCCCATGCCGACCATTCGCTGCACCAGCTGCAGCGCAAGCTAAGCGTGCAGGACCTGCAGAATCAGATGCAGGTCGTGGTGCGCGACTCCGGCCAACGTCAGCCGCGAGACGCCGGCTGGCTGGGCGCCGAGCAGCGCTGGACGGTCGGCAGCCTGGCCACCTCGGTCGCCTTCGTCAGCAGCGGGCTGGGTTTCGCCTGGCTGCCGCGTCACATGATCGACCGCGAACTGGCCGAAGGCGTGCTCAAGCCGCTGCCGTTGATCCAAGGAAGCATTCGCCGCCCGTTGTTCCATCTCTACACTAACCCGGACAAACCGCTCGGCCCGGCAACGCAGATTCTCATCGACCTGATCAAGACGTACGATGCGCAAACTCAACCTGCCGATGGCCGGCCGGCCCAAGCTTCCACCCTCAACAGGACTACACCATGAAACGACTCGTACTCGCCGCCTGCTCGCTGCTGCTCGCCGGAAACCTCCTGGCGGCAGACAACCCACGCGTGCTGCTGAACACCAGCATGGGCGAAATCGAAATCGAGCTTGAAGCCGAGAAGGCGCCGATCAGCGTGAAGAATTTCCTCGGCTATGTGGAAAGCGGCTTCTACGATGGCACCGTGTTCCACCGCGTGATCCCTGGCTTTATGATCCAGGGCGGCGGTTTCAACGAAGGCCTGGGCCAGAAGAAGACCGGCGAGCCGATCAAGAACGAAGCCGACAATGGCCTGCACAACGTTCGCGGAACCTTGGCGATGGCCCGCACACAGAACGTCAACTCGGCCACCAGCCAGTTCTTCATCAACCACCGCGACAATGACTTCCTCGACCACGGCGGCCGCGATTTCGGCTATGCGGTGTTTGCCAAGGTGGTGCGCGGAATGGATGTGGTCGACCAGATCGCCCAGGTGCCAACCGGCAACCGCAGCATGATGCAGAACGTCCCGCTGCAGCCGGTGACGATCGTTTCCGCGAAGAAGCTGTAACCCGATCACCTCAGTTGGCGTACGGTCTTATGACCGTGCGCCAGACAGTCAGACCTCGGCCGTTTCCCAGTAGCGCTGCCAGCGCGCCACCAGATCCCGAGGCGCCTCCAGATAGATCTCATTACCCAGCGCCAACGCTTCGCGCTGCATTTCGCCGCGCCGTTGCACGATCACGCGATCGAGCCGCTCACGCAACGACTGGTCGCCGAATAGCGGCGGCTGGGCCTGCATCAGCTGCTGCATCATCGCCAGGTCATGATCGTCGCCGAGCAGATCGGCCAGTCGCTTGAGCGAGTCGCTGCGCAGCTGCATCAGCGTCGGCCAGCTAGGCGTCAGCAGCCGCGTCTGATACCAGTGATCTTTGACCCGTTTGCGCCATTCATGTAACTGCTCGTCGCTCGGTTCGAGTCTGACCTTGGCCAGCTCGGCACAACCGTCGGCATAGGTGCGCTCCACCCCGGCGGCCAACAGCTCGAAACCCTCGGCGCTTAATGGCCAGCTGTCGATACAGGCGCTGGCATTGCTCAGTTCATTGATCGCCTGGGCAATACGGGCATCGAGGTTAGTGGCATCGCCTTCGCCCTGCCTGGCTCTTGCCTGCAGGCGCCGACGGATCTGTTTGAAGCCCGCCTCGGCGAACAATTTGGGGAACCGTGCGCTCAGCAGATCCCAGCTTTCCAGCATGGCGGTGGCGTCGCGAGATTCGGCCAGCGCACGGCCAAGATCGCGCAGGCGCTGATTCTCGCGCTTGAATTCAGCACCCAAGGGCTTTCGCACCAATCGCAGCAACGCGCGCAATTCCTTGAAGCGCTTGCGCGCCTGATGCACACCCTCGGCTCGCTCGGCAGCCGGCACGCTCAGTGCCTCGATGGCTTTGTCGATGCGCTGTCGAGCGACCTTGCGCACCTCGGCGACAGGGTCTTGCGGACGAAGTTTGTAACCCATGAAAACTCCCCAACAGGCCCGCGAGACATGCCGGACAGGCGCTCACGGGAAATCAACCGTAGCGTTTCTTCGCTTCGATGGCCAAGCCGCTACCGATACTGCCGAAGCGGTTGCCTTCCACATGACGGGCGCTTGGCAGCAGTGCGGCGATGCTCTGGCGCAAGGCCGGAATCGCGCTGGAACCGCCGGTGAAGAACACCGTATCGATGTCGTCGTGCTTGAGCCCGGCGCTTGCCAGCAATTGACTGACGTTGCCGCGGATTCGTTCGAGCAACGGGTCGATGGCCGTTTCGAAGCCGTCGCGGGTCAGGCTCGCCTGCAATCCCGCTTCGATCCGCGCGAAGTCGATGAGATAGCGGTCCTGCTCGGTCAGCTCGATCTTGCCCTGCTCCACCTGCATCGCCAGCCAGTGGCCAGCGCGTTGCTCGATGAGGCTGAACAGCCGGTCGATCCCGGTGGGGTCGACGATGTCGTAGCGCATGCTCTGCAGCGCGCGCAGCGATGCAGGCGCATAGACCGCGTTGATGGTATGCCAGGTGGCGAGGTTGAGATGGGTGCTGGTGGGCATCGGCGCGTCGCTTTTCATCCGGCTGCCATAGCCGAACAACGGCATCACGCCCTGCAGGCTGAGCTGCTTGTCGAAATCGGTGCCGCCGATGTGTACGCCCGAGGTGGCGAGAATGTCGCTCTGACGGTCATCGATCTGGCGCCGCTCCGGCGACAGCCGCACCAGGGAAAAGTCGGAAGTACCGCCGCCGATGTCGACGATCAGCACGCGCTCTTCTTGCTCGATGCGCGACTCGTAGTCGAAGGCTGCTGCGATGGGTTCGTACTGGAACGAGACGTCCTTGAAACCGATCTTCTTCGCCGCTGCAGCCAGGGTGTCGGAAGCTTCCTTGTCTGCCTGCGGGTCGTCGTCGACGAAGAACACCGGGCGACCCAGCACCACCTCGTCGAACGCTCGACCGGCACTGGTTTCGGCGCGCTGTTTGAGCGTCCCGAGGAACAGGCCGAGGATGTCCTTGAACGGCATGGCACTGCCCAGCACCGTGGTTTCGCTCTTCAGCAGCTTGGAGCCCAGCAGGCTCTTGAGCGAGCGCATCAACCGCCCTTCGTAGCCCTCCAGGTATTCGGCCAGGGCCAGCCGGCCATACACCGGACGGCGTTCTTCGATGTTGAAGAAGACGACTGAAGGCAGGGTGTGCTGATCGTCCTCGAGCACGATCAGCGGCTCGCTGGCGGGACGCCACCAGCCGACGGTCGAGTTGGAGGTGCCGAAATCGATGCCGCAGGCGCGGGCGGGAGACGAGGTGTGCATGTGCGGTCCGGACTGCCAAAAACGGCCGCGCAGTTTATGCGAGCCTGCCGGCAATTGCTGGCCAATCGTCGCCCAGTCGGCAAGCAAGTCAGCAGGCGTCAATCGGTGCCGTCGACAGTACCCTGCGGCACTGTCGACGGCGAGGCGATTAGGCCAGAGCGGCCTCGGCGTCGCTGGCGGACTGAGTCATGCCATCGGTCATGCGTTTGGCGTCATGGCAGAACGTCCGCGAGGCCTGGAACAGAAACACCATGGTCAGCAGCAAGGAGGCCGGGATCAGGTACATCGCACCGTGCAGGCCCTCGGCACGGAACACTTCGCTCATCTCGCTGGCCCCTGCGGCGAGCATCGCCGACTCGGCAAAGTGATCGGACAACAGCCCCACCACCACCGTACCCATGCCACCGCCAAGCAGATAAAGCCCCGCGAAGAACAGCGCCATGGCAGTGGCGCGCAAACGTGGCTCGACCACGTCTTGAATCGCGGTGTAGACGCAGGTGTAGAAGTTGTAGGAGAACAGCCAGCCGATGCTGAAAATCGCGACGAACACGCCGACCTCGATGCGCCCGGCGAGTAGCGCGTAACCGGTGGCGAACGTGGCGATGACCATGCTCACCGCCGCGAAGATCAGCCGGCCACGGGCGAAACGCTGATGGATCTGGTCGGCCACCCAGCCGCCAAAGGTCAACCCAATCAAGCCGGTCAGGCCGACGATCACACCGGTGGCAATCGATGCCTCAACCAGCGGCACCGCGTGATAACGCATCAACAACGGCACCATGAAGGCGTTACAGGCGTAGGTCGCGAAGTTGAACGCCAGGCCGGCCAGCACCAGCCACCAGAAGGTACGGATCGCCAACACCTTGCGCACGGGCTGTTGCACGCGCTCCTGGGACACCTTCACCGTCTCGGCGGCGCCACGCTGCGGCTCCTTGACGAAGAAGATGAACACCGCCAGCACTAATCCAGGCACGGCAGCGATGAAGAACGGCGCGCGCCAGCTGCCGAAATACTCGACCATCGAGCCGATGGTGAAAAACGCCAGCAGCAACCCAAGCGGAAGGCCGAGCATGAAGATTCCCATGGCACGAGCGCGCTTGTGTGCCGGGAACAGATCGCCGATCAGCGAGTTGGCCGCCGGCGCGTAGCTGGCCTCGCCGATGCCGATGCCCATGCGGATCAGCAGGAAACTCCAGAAATTCCAAGCGAAGCCGTTGACGGCAGTCAGCCCGCTCCAAGCGGTCAGCCCCCAGCCCATGATCTTGCGGCGCGAGCCGATGTCGGCCATACGCCCCAGCGGCACCCCGGCTATCGCATAAACGATGGTGAAGGCAGTGCCGATCAGGCCGAGCTGGAAGTCGTTGAGGCTCCACTCCAGACGAATCGGCTCGGCGATGATGGCGGGAATGGTGCGGTCGAAGAAGTTGAACAGGTTGGCCAGAAACAGCAGAAACAGGACACGCCAGGCGTTCGCGGCTTGGTTGGTTGGCTGCATGACGTCGCTCTCGATTTATTGTTATAGGCCGACCATGGTGTCAATCGGCTCTCCCGCGAATGACTCTAGAGCTCCTTCACGCTTCTGTCTGTCAACATCATTCCCGCTTATGCCGGGCGATGGCATCAATGCTGCCGCCACTCCGCCAACCAGCCCAGGCCTGCTGCGGTGTCCTGCCCATCGGGCCGATACTCCGCTGCCAGCCAACCGTCGTAACCCGTCCCACGCAGCGCTTCGATCAGACTCGCGAATGCCACCTCGCCGCTACCCGGTGCGCCGCGCCCGGGGCAGTCGGCGAACTGCACATGGCCGATGCGCGGACCCAGAAGCCTGATCCCGGCGGGGATATCGAGCCCTTGTCGCGCCATGTGGTACAGGTCCAGCTGCGCTTGGCAGTTGGGGTGATCAACGCGCTCCAGCAAGGCGTGCAGATGCTCAGGGGTATTGATCAGGAAACCCGGCATATCCAGCGGGTTGATCGCCTCGCACACCACGCGCACACCGAGCAACGCGAAGGCTTCGGCACTCTTGCGCAGATTCTGAACCAGCGTTTCCAACGCCTGCTCGCGCGTGACGCCCTCGGCCAGCCGCCCCGGCAACACGTTGACGCGCGCCGGTCGCGCCATCGCCGCGTAGGTCAGGGCTTCCTGCAGAGCCGCATCGAAGTCCTGCTGACCCGCCGGGGCCGCGGCCAGACCGGCGCCTCCCTGCATGAAATCGCCGGCTGGCAGGTTGATCAGCACCAACGGCAAGCCGGCACGCTCGAGCACCTCCTTGAGGTGGATCGCCGGCAGTTCGTAGGGAAACTGAATCTCCACGCCATCGAAACCGGCAACACACGCCGCCATGATGCGTTCGGCCAGCGGCAGCTCGTTGAACAGCATGGACAGGTTGGCGGCGATTTTCATTGGCTCTGCTCCCGGTACATCCGCACCAGGGTCGCCGGGTCCTGCTCGAGATGACCCTGACTGCCATGCAGGCGCATCAGCTGCGCGGCCAGCCCGGTCATTGGCGTGGCGCTGCCCTCTTCGCGGGAAAGCTGGACGGCGGTGTCGAGGTCCTTGAGCAGGGTGCGCACGTGCCATTTGATCGGCTCGAACTCACTGCTGGCCATCTGCGGGGCGAGAATCTGCAGCGGCTTGGAGTCGGCGAAACCGCCGGCCAGTGCCGGCGCGATCAGACTCGCATCGACACCGGAACGCTCGGCCAGCGCCACGACTTCGGCGATGACCAGCGCATTGCAAGCGACGATCATTTGGTTGCAGGCCTTGGTCACCTGCCCCGCACCGACCCCGCCCATGCGCGTCAGTCGCTGCCCCAGCTGCATCAGGATCGGTCGGACCCGCTCGACGTCCTCGTCACGCCCGCCAGCCATGATCGCCAGGCTGCCCGCCTCGGCGCCAGCGGTGCCGCCAGATACCGGCGCATCGACCCAGCGCATGCCGCCACGCGACTCCAGCTCGGCGGCCATGGCGCGCGTGGCCGCCGGTTCCAGGCTGGAATGATCGACCAGCACTTGCCCCGCTCGCGCCCCTTCAACGATGCCACCCGCGCCGAACACCACCTCGCGCACGACAGAGGTATCGGCCAGACACAGCAACACCACATCAGCAGCCGCGCAGAGCTCGGCCGGCGTGCTCACCTGCCGCGCACCGGCTTCGACGAGGGGCGCGCATTTATCCGGCGAGCGGTTCCATACCGTTAGCGGATAACCGGCGGCAATCAGCCGGCGGCACATACGCAGACCCATCAGGCCGATGCCGGCAAAGGCGATGGAAGGCAGTTCGGACATGGTTTGGCTCCTCGATAAAGAGCGACGATTCTAGCCCGGGCGGCCAAGCCGCGCTCAGAGCACCTCACCCTTGTCCCAGAGCCGCACCAACTCACCGGGTGCCCGCTCCTCCGGCACCTGGATCACCATTTCGTCGTCGTTATCATGCTGCCTGAAGCGCAATTCGATCTGGTAATAGCGGCGGTCGCCTTGCCCGCTGGGAGAAGTCGCCAACGGCAGGCAACCTTCGAGGACGGAGCAGATTTGCTGGCGCTGCTGCTCGTTACAACTGGCGAAGTCGATTTCGCGTGGACGGCTGAGCGCCTGTATCGCGGCAAAGCCGCCTTGCCGCGACAGGCGAATGGTCGCGTCCGAATCCAATGCCGGTAACTGTTTCATGCACGTCTCCTCAATCAGGGATTCACGCCCACAGCCGCCCAAGCCTGCGCGACAGCCCGCTCTTCGTTACCGCCCGCGCCGAAACGAACGGTCGCGTTGTACACGGTCAACTGGGCAAATGCGGAAAAATCCGCGTCGTTGGCCAGGCGGCGATCACACAGCGTGTCGTACCAGATGCGTCCGGCCTTCTCCCAGGCGTAGCCACCCAGGGCGGTCGCGGCCAGATAAAACGCGCGGTTGGGGATGCCGGAGTTCAGATGCACGCCGCCGTTGTCGTCACGGGTGTCGATGAAATCATTCATGTGCCCAGGCTGCGGATCCTTGCCCAGCAAAGGATCGTCATAGGCGCTGCCGGGATTGGCCATCGAGCGCAGCGCCGAGCCTTGCACACGATCGGTCAGCAGCTCGGCACCGATCAGCCAGTCGGCCTGATCCGCCGTCTGCTTCAGGCTGAACTGTCGTACCAGCACGCCAAACACATCCGAAACCGATTCGTTCAGCGCGCCCGACTGATTGAAGTACACCAGCCCCGCCTCGCTTTCGGTCACGCCATGGGCTAGCTCATGAGCCACTACATCCAGCGAGAAGGTGAAGCGATTGAAGATTTCGCCATCGCCATCCCCGAACACCATCTGCGCGCCATTCCAGAAGGCGTTCTCGTAATCCACGCCGTAGTGCACCGTGCCGATCAACGGAAAGCCGTGGTTGTCGATCGAGTCCCGGCCAAACACCTTCCAGAAGAATTCATGGGTCGTGCCGAGCGCATCGTAGGCCTCGTCCACCGCCGCATCGGCGACCGGCGGCTGGCCTTCGATTCGCGCGAGCACACCAGGCAGCACCATCTGTTGCTGGGCATCGTGAACGCTGCGCCGCGGCTCGCCTGGCCGGCCACGCTCGGGCAATACGCTGGCCATCGGCTGGCGATTGGGCGGCCCCGGATTGGGCAACAGGTTGCGCACGTGAGCCAGCGTCCCCAGCGCTCGATCACGCTGGCGCTGCGAGCCGTTGTCGACGATGCGCCTGAGGATATAGGGCGGGATGAAGCCGTGGTGCGAGCTCCGAACGAACATGCAAAACCCCCTTTAATACGACACGAACGCAGGCTGCATCCGTGCATATCTGATCAGGCCCTGTCCGCTACGTTTCGTTGCCTGGATATTTTCTTGAGTCTAGCCGTCGTTCGCCGGCTCCGACGACATCACGACGGCCTCGTTCTCAAGCGCACGGATCGCTTCATCCAATTGTTGAATGCACAGATCGATCGCCATCTGCCGCAGGGCATCCGGCCACTGGTGATCGGTGAGCGGCTCGACCAGATCGAGCAAGCCGGAATGGCCGACGAGCATCCCGTGCCTGACCTTGAGCGTCTGGCCTTCGCTGACCAGCGTCACCGGATCACGCGCGATAATCGTCGCACCGGTCGCTAGGAGTTCGTCGATGTGTTTGCGAAGAGAGTGAAGCGTACGTTTGTCTCGTTGCTGTTCCATAGCAATAAGCCATCATCCGAGGAGGGCGCGGATTCTAGTGCAACGGAGAACTGAATCACAAAATTTCCTTAGCCAGACAGTCGCGATGCTTACAGCCGGCGCGAGCGACCAGGCTCGTCGCAGCCAGCCAACTGCCAGACACTTGCCCCTGCGCATCGGTCTAGTTCTATAATCCGCGCGCTTTTTCCGCTATTGAACCGGAGAACCACAATGTTGAAGCGCTCCCTGGCAGCCGTCGCCGGCCTTGCCATTTCCCTGTCTTTTGCCACCTCACATGCCGCCGAAACCCTTCGTGTATCGGCGATCCCCGATGAAGCACCGACCGAGCTGATTCGCAAGTTCGAGCCGCTGGGCCAATACCTCGAAAAACGGCTGGGCATGCCGGTGAAGTTCACCCCGGTGTCCGATTACGCCGCCGTGGTCGAATCCCTGGCTGCCGACCGCCTCGACCTGGCCTGGCTTGGCGGGTTCACCTTCGTCCAGACCCGCCTTAAGACCGGCGATGCGATTCCTCTGGTGCAGCGTGAGCAGGACGAGAAATTCACCAGCAAATTCATCACCGCCGATCCCGAAGTGAAAACCCTGCAGGATCTCAAGGGCAAGACGTTCGCCTTCGGCTCCGTGTCGTCGACGTCCGGCAGCCTGATGCCGCGCTATTTCATGATCAAGGACGGCATCGATCCCGAGCAGTTCTTCAAGCGCATCGCCTTCTCCGGCGCACATGATGCCACCGCCGCCTGGGTCGAGGCGGGCAAGGCCGATGCCGGCGTGCTCAACGCCTCGGTCTGGGACAAGCTGGTCGCCGCTGGAAAGGTCGATACCGACAAGGTCCGCGTGATCTCCACGACGCCGCCTTACTACGACTACAACTGGACGGTGCGCGGCAACCTCGATCCAGAGCTGGTCGAAAAGATCAAGACCGCATTCCTCGAACTCGATCCGGCGAATCCGGAGCACAAGAAAATTCTCGACCTGCAGGCTGCCAGCCGCTTCATCGAGACCCGCCCGGAAAACTACAAGGGCATCGAGGAAGCAGCGCGCGCCGCTGGCCTGCTGAAGTGAGCCTTGCCGGCCGTTCTGCAACGGCCCTGTGGGCGTTTGGAGAGCGGCAAGCAGGCAGGTCGGAATGAGCCATTCAACATCGAGTTCGGCGCTGCTGACGACATGCACGAGCAGCGCCGAGCCTGTCCTGACGCTATCGGGCGCGAGCTATCGACACGCCAACGGCCATGTCGCGCTGCGTGATCTCGATCTGCAGATCGTCAAAGGCGAGCGAATTGCCCTCATCGGACCTTCCGGTGCGGGCAAAACCACGTTGCTGCGTCTGCTCGCGACTCATCTACCGCCAAGTACTGGCCGGCTGGAGCTGCTCGGATGCCGGCCTTGGTCGCTGTCGACTAGCGCCCGGCAGGGACTCCGCGCCCGTATCGGACTGATTCACCAGGCACCACCGTTGCCGCCGCGTCAGCGCGTCATCACCTCGGTGCTAGCCGGTCGCCTGGGGCAATGGTCGCTGGGGCGCAGCCTGCTCAGCCTGGTCTATCCGCTGGACAAGGAAGGCGCGGCACAGGCATTGGCTCAACTGGATCTGGCCGACAAACTCTACGAGCGCTGCGATCAGCTTTCCGGCGGCCAGCTGCAGCGCGTCGGCATCGCCCGCGCGCTGTATCAGAGCCCGACGCTCATCCTCGCCGACGAGCCCGTCTCGGCGATGGACCCGGTGCTCGCCGCATACTCGCTGAATGTGCTCAACAGCGAAGCCACGCGCCGCCAGGCAACTTTGGTCGCCAGCTTGCACGCGGTAGAGCTGGCGCTTGAGCACTTCCCGCGTGTTATCGGCGTGCGTGCGGGACGCATCCTGTTCGACAAGGCCTCGACGGACGTGACGCCAGCCGAGCTCGAGGCGCTCTATGCCAACGAGCAGCTGGGCAATGAACAAGCGCCTCTGTCCTTGCCCGGCCAGCCGTTGCACGTTCCACGATGCTGAACCCTGCCATCGCACAGCGCGACCCAGCCGCCGGGCCGCGTCTGCTGGTGACTCTGTTGGCTCTGGCCTTGCTGTGGCCGGGCCTGTCGCTGAGCGAGCTGGACCTCAGCGTGCTATTCGACGGCAGCAACGCCGACACCATGGCGGTATTCCTTTCCGGCTTCTGGCCGCCGGCGCACGACGAAGATTTCCTGCTCCTGTTGTGGCAAGCCACGTGGGAGACGCTCGCCATCGCAACCGCTGGCATGACGTTGGCGCTGGTCGTGGCGCTGCCGTGCGCCATCCTGGCCACACGCGCCTTGTCGATCTCGGCCATCAGCCGCGGCGGGCGGCCGCACTGGTGGGCGCAGTCACTGCGCTGGCCGGTGCGTGGTCTGCTGATCGTGCTGCGCAGCGTGCCGGAGATCGTCTGGGCACTGCTATTCGTCCGCGCGGTGGGCCTCGGCCCGACCGCCGGGGTACTGGCCATAGCCATCACCTATGCCGGCATGCTCGGCAAGGTCTATGCGGAAATCTTCGAATCAGTCGATCCGCTGCCCACGCGTGCGCTGCTCGGCGGCGGGGGTTCGCGACTGCAGGCCTTCGCCTATGGCGTGCTGCCACAAGCGGCGGGTGAAATGCTCTCCTACACCGTGTACCGCTGGGAATGTGCGATTCGCGCTTCGGTGGTCATGGGCTTCGTCGGTGCCGGCGGGTTGGGCCAGCAGTTGGATCTGTCGATGCGCATGTTCGCCGGGGGTGAAGTGGCCAGCATGCTGCTGACCTTCCTGGCCCTGGTGCTGATGGCGGACCTGATCAGCCAACTGTTGCGCCGGAGGTTCGTGTGAGGGCGCTATCGCGCTATGCCTTGCCGCTGTTGCTGATCGCGGCGGTGATCGGCTCGTTCGTCTTTCTGCAGCTCGAAGCCAGTGCACTGTTCAGCCGCGACGGCCTGGGACAGATGGCCGAGTATGCGTCGGGCTTCCTCGAACCGGATTTGTCAGGTACACATCTGCGCGCGATTAGCTACGCCGCGATGGAAACCCTTGCGATGTCGGCGATCGGCACGCTGTTGGCCGCAATACTCGGCTTGGCATTGGCGTTACCAGCGTCTGGACGTTTCGGGTTGCTCGGCAAGGGCCTCTCCAGACTGCTACTCAACGCATTGCGGGCCATTCCCGAGCTGGTATGGGCGGCGCTGATGGTACTGGCGGCTGGCCTGGGGCCGAATGCCGGCACTCTGGCCCTGGCGCTGCACACCGCTGGCGTATTGGGACGGCTATTCGCCGAAGCCCTGGAAAACACCCCGAGCGCTCCCGCCGAGGCGTTGCGGCTTTCAGGCAGCGATCGCATCAGCGCCTTCTGCTACGGCACTTTGCCCGTCCTGTGGCCGCAACTAATCGCCTACAGCCTGTATCGCTGGGAAAACAACATCCGCATGGCCAGCGTGCTCGGCTTCGTCGGCGCCGGCGGCCTGGGGCAGATGCTTTACATGAGCCTCAGCCTGTTCCAGCAAGCCCAGGCGTCAACGGTCATCCTGGCGATGCTGCTGATGGTGCTGGCCGTGGACGCATTGAGCGGCTGGGCGAGGATGCGCTGGGTGCGTGGCTAGGCGTTTGGCCGGCGCCGGAGCAGGCTCCGGCGCGTTCCCAGCGAAACGAGAACAGGCTCCGGATCAGTGCAGGCTGGGCTTCGCCGCCCTTTCCTGCACCAGCACCCAGGGCGCAACGACCACAGCCCATAGTGGCGGATCCCGCTCCAGCCAATCCTGCGCCTGCTCGGCCTCAAGCTTGGCGATATGGCCTGAAGCCAGCCATGCAGTCACCTTTTCCTGGTCGTCCTGCGCCACGGCCTGCGCGGCCTCGATCAGGTCGAAGTCGCTGGCGACGCGCAACAGAGCGCCCCGAGCGAAAAAAGGCTGCAATTCCTGCCACGAGATCGACGCGGTTTCGCCCAGCAGCTTGGCATAGAGAGTGCTTGGTACTTCGCTCATGAGACTCACCCGTTTCGAAAGGGCGCAATGATAGCGCCCGGGTAAATCTCATCAAACGAGATCGAATTCCTGACTGTGCAAATAGGTGCTGACGCTTCTACACTGTGCCGGTACAGTTGCCGTACCGTTTGGGGACGTTTGCCCCTTAACGACACTGCAGCCAGCAGGATTCAAACAATAATATGCAAGTGGAGCGCAAATGATGACCAAGCAGCGTCTGTCCAAACTTTTCATGGCTATCGCTTTGACGGGAGCCGCGAGCTACACGCTTGCCGCCGACACTATCAAGATCGGTTTGGCCGGTCCGGTCACGGGGGCCGTCGCGCAGTACGGGGACATGCAATTCATCGGTGCCCAGATGGCCATCGAGCAGATCAACAAGAAGGGCGGCGTCAACGGGCAACAACTGGAAGGCGTCGTGTATGACGACGCCTGCGACCCGAAGCAGGCGGTTGCGGTAGCCAACAAGATCGTCAATGACGAAATCAGTTTCGTGGTCGGCCACCTGTGCTCCAGCTCGACCCAGCCGGCCTCGGATATTTACGAAGACGAAGGCATTCTGATGATTACCGCGGCCTCGACCAGCCCGGACATCACCTCGCGCGGTTACGAACTGATCTTCCGCACCATTGGCCTGGACAGCCTGCAGGGCCCGACCGCCGGTAATTACATCGCCGACCACGTCAAGCCGCAGAACGTTGCGGTCATCCACGACAAACAGCAGTACGGCGAGGGCATCGCCACCGCAGTCAAGCAGACGCTAGAAGAGAAAGGCGTCAAGGTCAGCGTGTTCGAAGGCATCAATGCCGGAGACAAGGATTTCTCCTCGATGATCTCCAAGCTCAAGCAGGCCGGTGTCGACTTCGTCTATTACGGCGGCTACCACCCGGAGCTGGGCCTGCTGTTGCGTCAGTCCAAGGAAAAAGGCCTGAACGTGCGCTACATGGGGCCTGAAGGCGTCGGCAACTCCGAAATTTCGGCAATCGCCGGTGCAGCCTCCGAAGGCATGCTGGTCACCCTACCGAAATCCTTCGACCAGGATCCTCGCAACCAGGAACTGGTCGAAGCCTTCAAGGCCAAGAAGCAGGACCCGAGCGGCCCGTTCGTGTTCCCCGCTTACGCCGCAGTCCAGGTTATTGCCGAGGGTATCGAGAAAGCTGGCAGCACCGACACCGACAAGGTGGCCGAAGCGCTGCGCAGCAACACTTTCGATACTCCGACCGGCAACCTCTCGTTTGACGAGAAGGGAGACCTCAAGGACTTCAACTTCGTGGTTTACGAATGGCACCAGGACGGCACCAAGACCGAAGCCAAGTGAGCCAGTAACCACCAACCGAAGCCCACGGCACCCGCTGTGGGCTTTGTTTTAGCTGATCGGGGCTGACTCGGCCACAAGCACAGGGCCGCCCCAGCAACATCCTTAACCAAGCGAGCAGCCTGCAGAGCTGGCCCGCGTCGAACAGGTAGGTGCGTGATCCGCACTGAGCCCTTGGCGCTGCATTCTCCATGCAGCGTGTTCGAAGCAGGCCTGCATTGGTAGCGAGCACGGACGCAGGATGTTCAGGAGAATGTAATGCCTGAGCTTTACCACTACTTCCAACAACTGATCAACGGCCTGACCGTTGGCAGCACCTATGCCTTGATAGCCATTGGCTACACCATGGTTTACGGCATCATCGGCATGATCAACTTCGCTCATGGCGAGGTATACATGATCGGCTCCTACGTGACCTTCATCGCCATCGTCGGGCTTACGATGATGGGGCTCGATGCGCTACCAATTCTGATGATCGGTGCATTCGCCGCCGCCATGATCGTCACCAGCGCCTACGGGTACAGCATCGAACGGGTCGCCTACCGACCGCTTCGAGGCAGTAACCGTCTGATTCCGCTGATTTCCGCGATCGGCATGTCGATCTTCCTGCAGAACGTCGTCCTGCTGTCCCAGGACTCGAAGGACAAGGCGATTCCTAACCTGATGCCTGGCAATTTCATCTTCGGTGAAAGCGCCATGAACGGTGTGGTCGTTTCCTACATGCAGATATTGATCTTCGTGGTCACTATCCTCGCCATGCTGGGCCTGACGCTGTTCATTTCACGCTCGCGTCTGGGTCGCGCCTGCCGCGCCTGTGCCGAAGACCTGAAAATGGCCAACCTGCTGGGTATCAACACCAACAGCATCATTGCCCTGACCTTCGTCATCGGCGCAGCGCTAGCAGCGGTCGCAGCCGTACTGATCAGCATGCAGTACGGGGTAATCAACCCGCATATCGGCTTCCTGGCCGGCATCAAGGCCTTCACCGCCGCGGTACTTGGCGGCATCGGCAGCATCCCCGGCGCCATGCTCGGCGGCCTGGTATTGGGAGTGGCCGAGGCCTTCGGCGCCGATATCTTCGGCGACCAGTACAAGGACGTGGTGGCCTTCACGCTGCTGATCCTCGTCCTGCTGTTCCGCCCCACCGGCATCCTCGGTCGTCCGGAGGTGGAAAAGGTATGACTCTGCATCTGCGTACTGCCTTTTTCAGTGCCCTGCTGGTCATCGCCGTCGCGGTGCCGGTATTCGGCCTGAAGCTCACCACGGTGGGTATCAAGGTCGAGGTCCATGGCGCCGAAGCTTCCACCTTCTGGATCATCGCCGCCTGCGCCGTGGCCATGTTTTTCTGGCAGCTGGTTCGCACCCGTCTGGCAGCGGGATGGGCGGCCAGCCCCAGCCTGCCGACCATACCCGCCGGCGCCGGCAACTTCTTCACCCTACCCTCGACTCAGCGTTACATCATCATCGGCCTGGTGCTGGTGGCGCTCGCTTGGCCATTCTTTGGCTCGCGCGGTGCGGTGGATATCGCCACGCTGATCCTGATCTACGTAATGCTCGGCCTGGGCCTGAACATCGTGGTGGGTCTGGCCGGTCTGCTCGATCTGGGTTATGTCGGGTTCTATGCCGTCGGTGCCTACACCTACGCGCTGCTCTCGCACTACTACGGCTTCGGGTTCTGGCTCAGCCTGCCGATCGCCGGCGCCATGGCGGCGTTGTTCGGCTTTCTGCTGGGCTTTCCGGTGCTGCGGCTGCGGGGCGATTACCTGGCGATCGTGACCCTGGGCTTCGGCGAAATCATCCGGCTGTTGCTGCGCAACATGACCGAGCTGACCGGTGGACCAAACGGTATCAGCGGCATCGACAAACCGACGCTGTTCGGCCTGTCGTTCGACCGGCGCGCCGCCGAGGGTATGCAAACCTTTCACGAGTTTTTCGGGGTGGATTACGCTTCGATCAACAAGGTGATCTTCCTCTATCTGATCGCCCTGCTGCTGGTCCTGCTGACGCTCTTCGTGATCAATCGCCTGCTGCGCATGCCGATCGGCCGGGCCTGGGAAGCACTGCGCGAGGATGAAATCGCCTGCCGCGCGCTGGGCATGAACCCCACGGTGATCAAGCTCTCCGCGTTCACCATCGGCGCGACGTTCGCCGGTTTTGCCGGCAGCTTCTTCGCCGCACGCCAAGGCCTGGTGTCACCGGAGTCGTTCACCTTCATCGAATCGGCCATCATCCTCGCCATCGTGGTACTCGGCGGCATGGGCTCTCAGCTGGGAGTGATTCTCGCCGCTATCGTGATGATCCTGTTACCCGAGCTCATGCGTGAGTTCAGCGAATACCGCATGCTGATGTTCGGCGCCATGATGGTGCTGATGATGATCTGGCGTCCGCAGGGGCTTCTGCCCATGCAACGTCCAAACCTGGAGCTGAAGCGATGAGCCGCCCGATTCTTGAAGTAAGCGGCCTGACCATGCGCTTCGGCGGCCTGCTGGCCGTCAACGGGGTGGGCCTGACCGTACACGATAAGCAAGTGGTCTCGATGATCGGCCCCAACGGTGCGGGCAAGACCACCGTCTTCAACTGCCTGACCGGCTTCTATCAGCCGACCTCAGGCGAGATCCTACTGGACGGCGAAGCGATCCAGGGCCTGCCCGGCCACAAGATCGCACGCAAGGGCGTGGTTCGCACCTTCCAGAACGTCCGGCTGTTCAAGGACATGACCGCGGTGGAAAACCTGCTGGTCGCCCAGCATCGCCACCTCAACACCGGCTTCATCTCCGGTTTGTTGAAGACCAAGGCGTTTCGCGAGAGCGAGCACGAAGCGATGGATTTCGCCGCGCACTGGCTCGAGCAGGTCAACCTGACGGATATCGCCAACCGCCCAGCCGGCACGCTCGCCTATGGTCAGCAACGCCGCCTGGAAATCGCCCGCTGCATGATGACGCGCCCGCGCATCCTCATGCTCGACGAGCCGGCGGCTGGCCTCAACCCAAGGGAAACCGAGGACCTCAAGGCGCTGATCGGCATGCTGCGCGACACCCATGGCGTGACGGTGTTGCTCATCGAGCACGACATGAAGCTGGTCATGAGCATTTCCGACCATATCGTCGTGATCAACCAGGGCTGCCCGCTGGCAGATGGCACTCCGGAGCAGATTCGCGACAATCCGGACGTGATCAAAGCCTATCTGGGGGAGGCGTAACCATGCTGTATTTCGAAAACGTCTCGACCTGCTACGGCAAGATCCAGGCGCTGCATAACGTCGACGTCGAGGTCCGCAAGGGCGAAATCGTCACGCTGATCGGCGCCAACGGCGCAGGCAAATCCACACTGCTGATGACCCTCTGCGGTACGCCGATGGCCTCCGAAGGCAGCATCCGCTTCGAGGGCGAAGAACTGGTCGGAAAACAGACCTGCGACATCATGCGCAAGGACATCGCCGTGGTACCTGAAGGACGGCGCATCTTTGCCCGCCTGACCGTGGAGGAAAACCTCGCCATGGGAGGATTTTTCACCAACAAGGGCGACTTCCAGGAGCAGTTGGACAAAGCGCTGCAGTTGTTCCCGCGGCTGAAGGAACGCTACCAGCAACGCGGCGGCACCATGTCCGGCGGCGAGCAGCAGATGCTCGCCATCGCCCGCGCATTGATGAGCAAGCCCAAGCTACTGCTGCTCGACGAGCCGTCGCTGGGCCTGGCGCCGATCATCATCCAGCAGATCTTCGAGATCATCGAGCAACTGCGCGAGGATGGCGTGACCGTCTTCCTGGTCGAGCAGAACGCCAACCAGGCGCTCAAGCTGGCCGACCGTGGCTACGTGCTGGAGAACGGTCGCATCGTCATGCAAGGCAGCGGTGAAGAGCTGCTGAGCAACCCCAAGGTCCGCGACGCTTACCTGGGCGGTTGATCGGAGAGCGGAGAAAGCGTGTGCTTTGTAGGTCTGAAGGCCGCGCTCAGCTTTGCGAGCTGTTGACGAACCCCACCACTTCGGTGGGGTTTCGTTTTTCAGGGCGGACATTCTCCAAGCAAATCAGCTGGCAACGCGCTCGGCGTTACCGATGTTCGGTCGTAGGGGAACGCGCATTCCGGGTGACAACCCAACCGCAAGCCACTATCGTGTGTCCGGGCCTCGCGCCCAAGGGGCGTCCCAACTAGGCGTCCCCGACTAGGCGCCCCCCTGGATCAGCAGACAGGGCATAACTGAGCTGGCTTTTCTGAACCCATCATTTCAGGAGGAGCCGGCAATGGCCGCTACCCGCATCTGGATCAAGAACCCTCTCGCCATCTTCACCGCCAACGATCAGGACGCCGCCGGCGGGCTGGTCATCGAAAATGGCGTCATCACCGAACTGCTTGCCGCCGGCCAGACGCCCGCCGCGCCAGTTGACAGCACTTTCGACTCCCGCGAGCATGTGGTGCTGCCGGGGCTGATCAACACCCATCACCACTTCTATCAGACACTCACCCGCGCCTGGGGTCCGGTGGTCAACCAGCCGCTGTTTCCCTGGCTGAAAACGCTCTATCCGGTCTGGGCACGACTGACGCCGGAAAAGCTCGAACTGGCGAGCAAGGTCGCATTGGCCGAATTGCTGTTGTCGGGTTGCACCACCGCCGCCGATCACCACTATCTGTTTCCCGACGGGCTGGAAGAAGCCATCGACGTACAAGTCCAGGCCGTACGCGAACTGGGTATGCGCGCCATGCTGACGCGCGGTTCGATGAGCCTGGGCGAAGCTGATGGCGGGCTGCCACCGCAACAGACAGTGCAGGAAGCTGAGGTGATCCTGGCCGACAGCGAACGGCTGATCGGGCGCTACCACGAGCGCGGCGACGGCGCGCAGATCCAGATCGCCCTGGCGCCCTGCTCACCCTTCTCGGTGACCCCGGAGATCATGCGCGCCAGCGCCGCCATGGCCGAGCGCCTGGACGTTCGCCTGCACACCCATCTGGCGGAAACCCTCGATGAAGAAGACTTCTGCCTTGAGCGCTTCGGCCTGCGCACCGTGGATTATCTGGACAGCGTCGGCTGGCTGTCCGACCGCACCTGGCTGGCCCACGGCATCCACTTCAACGCCGATGAAATCGCCCGCCTCGGCCAGGCCGGTACCGGCATCTGTCACTGCCCGAGTTCCAATATGCGCCTGGCTTCGGGCATCTGCCCGACTTTGGAACTGGAAGCCGCTGGCGCGCCGATTGGCCTGGGCGTGGACGGCTCGGCCTCCAACGACGCATCCAACATGATGCTCGAAGCGCGCCAGGCGCTGTATCTGCAGCGCCTGCGCTACGGCGCCGAGAGGATCACCCCTGAGCTGGCATTGGGCTGGGCCACCCGCGGCTCGGCGCGGCTGCTGGGCCGCGACGACATTGGTGAGCTGGCTGTGGGAAAACAGGCCGATCTCGCGATGTTCAAGCTAAACGAGCTGCGCTTCTCCGGCAGCCACGACCCGCTGTCTGCGCTGTTGCTCTGCGGCGCCGATCGTGCCGACCGCGTGATGATCGGCGGTCGCTGGCAAGTGGTTGACGGGCAGATCGAAGGCCTCGATGTGGCAGGACTGATCGCCGATCACCGCCAGGCCGCCGCGCAACTGATCAGCGGCTGATCATCGAGCCGATTCGGCTGCCACACCGGCGTGCAGCACACCGCAGCGGTGCGCCAGGTTGAGGCAGCCTGATCGATTGGTCAGCTTGCGTACTGCTCGCGGCCTCTCGACATATGCCAGCTACCTATAAAACACGATTAAATTTAACTACTTATATCTAAATGAAGACCTCCTTGAAAGCTGGCCCGCCGCTTGCTAAGGCATCAATGCCTGACCGTTCGGCCAACTTAAGCCAGCGGATCTACCCTCAAGGAGAGATTGATGAAAGCAAGCCTCACCCTGGCCGGCCTCGCCGCTGGCCTGCTGTTCGCCAGCCAGTCCATGGCTTCCCCTATGCTTTGGCAGAACAACAGCCTCACCTACCTCTACGGCAAGGACTTCAAAGTCGATGCTGGCGAAATACAGCAGACGATCACCTTCGAACATGCCAGTGGCTGGACCTGGGGGGACATGTTCCTGTTCGTCGACAACAAGTGGTACAACGGCCTGTCCGGCGGCGAAGGCCATACCTACTACGGCGAGTTCAGCCCACGTCTGTCGTTCGGCAAGATCAGCGGAACCGACCTGTCCTTCGGGCCGATCAAGGATGTGCTGCTCGCGTTCACCTATGAACGCGGCGAAAGCCAGGATGACGGTACTCCCAACCAGAACTATCTGTTCGGACCCGCCGTCGACCTGAGCATCCCCGGCTTTGATCGGTTCAACGTCAATCTCTACTACCGTAAGCCCGACGGCACCACCGGCAAGCCTTCCGGCCAGTGGCAGGTAACCCCGACCTGGGCAATGACCATTCCCGTGGGCAAGTCCGACATTCTCTTCGACGGTTACATCGACTGGGTAGTGAACGATAAGAGCAACAGCAACACCGAGCTGAAGAAGAATTTCCACTTCAACCCGCAGATCAAGTACGACCTGGGCAAGGCACTGGATTACACGCCAGGCAAGCTCTATGTCGGTATCGAATATGACTACTGGTCGAACAAATACGGCATCGAGGACGGCGGCTTCGTCAGCGAAAACTTTGTAGGCCCAACCGACCAGAACACCTTCAGCGCCATCGTCAAGGCTCACTTCTGATCGCCTGCGCCGCCCGATTCCATGGGCGGCGCTGCATCGCTGGAGCGCCACTGTCCTTAAATGTCGGCGCTCGTCTCAGCAGTCCAATACCAGCCGCGCACCTGAACAGCCCGAGACACAGGGCAAGATCCAATTGCCAGAGGCTTTGCGATCAGCATCCAGGTAGTCATCGCAATGCGACGGTACGCCGTCGAGCACCCGGGTCAGGCAGCAACCGCATATTCCCATGCCACACGAAAGCGGAATCTCGACCCCGGCACGAGCTGCGGCCGCAACAACCGATTCGCCCGCTCCAACCTGCACCTGCCTGCCACTGGCAGACAACACCAGTTCAAAGCTCCCTGCTGGGGTCGGCTCTTTAGTGGCCTGAAAATGCTCCTGGTGCAGCGCCGACTCCGGCCAACCTTCAGCTAATGCACGCTCGCGCACCTGTTGCATGAAGCCCGCAGGACCGCAGCAATACAGACCGGCCTTCGTGGCGTGTTCTGACAGCAATTCGGTTAGGCGATCCTGCAGCGCAGCACGGTCCAGACCCACATGCAGAAACACGTCCGCTTGCCCTTCGAGCTCCCGGTGAAAAGCCAGCCCTGATTGCTCGCGTGCGAAACAATGCAGCCGGACCGGCCTGCCGGTCTCGCGACAGCTGCGGTACATCGCCAGCAAGGGCGTGATACCGATGCCGCCCGCAATCAGCATGACCGCGTCCGAGCCATCATCAAGGGCGAACAGATTACGCGGCGCGCCGACCCGCAGTATCTGGCCCAGGCGAAGTGCCTCGTGCAGCCAGCGGGAGCCACCACGCGATTCAGGCTCGCGCTTGACGGCGAGATACAGATGACCATCGGCCGGCCGGCTGACTAACGAATACTGCCTTACCAGCCCATCCGGCAGACGCAGATCGACATGGGCACCAGGCAACCAGTCGAAGGGCAGCGGCGCGCCATCCTCCACCGCCAGCTCAACGCCAAGAATGTCGCGTGCTTCTTCACGCAGGGCGCGCACGCGCATATCGAACCAGCTCACACCAGTGGCTCCGCGCGCTGCATCAGCCGCGTCATGGCTTCGCGCGCGCTCCGTCCCAGTTCAGCCATGTCGAGGTCCGGGATGACATCGTCTTCGACCACCCGCCGACCACCCACCAGCAGCGCCTGTAAATGGGCGCGACCGCCGCTGGCGATGGGACCGATGGCCGGATCGTGCAGCCCGAAATAGCGCGGGTCGTCGAGTCGGTAGATGGCCAGGTCCGCAGCCTGACCGACCTGCAGCGTACCGATGGCGTCAAGGCCCAGCACCTTGGCACCGCCGGCGGTACCCCAGCGCAGCACGTCCTCGATGCTGGCGGCATCGGCGCCGCCTTCGAAGGTGCCGCCGTCATAGCGCGGCTGCGCACGTTCGCCTTTCCGGGCACGCTGCAACAGCCAGGCGGCGTGCGCTTCGGACTGCATGTCGGCGGCCTCGTTGGACGCGGCGCCATCGACGCCCAGCGACACGGTCACACCCGCCGCTTCCAGCGCAGGCAGGTCGGCGATGCCGCTTCCGAGCCGGCCGTTGCTCTGTGGACAACTGGCGATACCGGTACCCGTCTCGCCGAGCAGCCGGATTTCCTCGGGCAACAACTTGACCAGATGCGCGAACCAGACGTCCGACCCGACCCAGCCTTGCTCGACGCAGAATTGCACCGGAGTCATGCCGAACTTGGCGCGCGCCGCGTCGAGATAGTCGACGGTCTCGGACAGGTGGCTGTGCAGGCGAATGCCCATACGGCGCGCCACGTCTGCGGTCAGGCGCAACTCTTCAGGCGTGGTCGAATGCAATGTCGTGGTCGGCGCCATGACCACCCGGCGCCAGGCATCGGCAGCCGGGTCGTGGTACGCCGCGACCAGGCGCTCCACATCGGCGAGGTAGTTATCGATGCGCTCAGGACGCAGTGCCTGTGGCAAGTCGGCTTCGAGCTGACGGGTTTGCGTCGCGCCGCCACGACAGAGCACGAAACGCACCCCCAAGGCCTCGGCCTCCTCGAACAGGATCGCCGCACTGTCGAACAGCATGCCGGGGTAATACAGGTAGTGGTGGTCGGCTACCGTGCCGCAGCCCGAACGCACCAGCTCGACCAGCCCGACGCGGGCGGCCAGACGGAAGCTGTCTTCGTCGAAGGCACCGCGGAAACGATAAGGCGTGGCGGCTAGCCAGGGCGTCAGCGTCTGATTGAGTCCCTGGGGCTCGCCCTTGAGCAATGACTGGAACAGGTGGTGATGAGTATTGACCCAGGCCGGATAGACCACGCAGTCGCGCGCATTGATGACCTGCTCCCCCGGCTGTGGTTCGAGTTGCCCAAGCACCGCGATGCGTCCCTCGACGATACGGATATCAGGCCCGGCGTGACGTGCTGCATCACCTGCCAGGCCGGTGAGAATGGCGCTGGCGTTGCGGATTAGCCAGTTGGTGTTGGTTTTCATAGGTCCAGAATCCTGTAGACAGTCGATCGCGACGGCAAGCGGTCCCGCGATGCATGAAAGGTAGGGTGGCCGGGCGGTCTGATGGCAGTGATGGGCTGAGGCCCACCCTACTCCGAGCCAACCGAGGGCCGCGATGCAATCCGGCGTGACCTGCGGATGGATAATCGAGGCGAGCTCAGATCCGGCAGTAGGGTGGGCTTTAGCCCACCGGCGTTTTGATGTTTGCGGTGGGCCCGACGGCTCGTGGCTGCGTTACCCCTGCTCGCTCTCGTGCCAGTGCCCAAGGCTGTAGCGCGCCAGCGCGGCCATCAGGCTGAACAGCAGTACGCCGGTCATGGCGATGAGAAGGAGCGCGGCGAACAGGCGCGGAATATTCAACTGAAAGCCGGCCTGCAGAATCTGATAGGCCAATCCCGCCCCGGTACCGCCAGTACCGGCCACGAACTCTGCGACCACCGCGCCGATTAACGCCAGCCCCGAGGCGATGCGCAGGCCGCCAAAGAAATACGGCAAGGCGCTGGGAATGCGCAAGCGCACCAGGGTCTGCCAGCGGCTCGCGCGGTTCAGCCGGAACAGATTGAGCAGGCCTGGATTGACGCTGCGCAGGCCCAGCACGGTGTTGGAAATGATCGGGAAGATCGCCACCAGCGTCGCGCAAATGGTCAAGGCCAGCGTGGTATTGCTCACCCAGATGATGATCAGCGGCGCGATCGCCACGACTGGCGTGACCTGCAGCAGAATCGCGTAGGGGAACAGGCTGGCTTCGATCACTCGGCTCTGCACGAACAGAAACGCGGCGATCACGCCGAGCACCACTGCGAGCGCGAACGACAGGAAGGTAATCTTCAGCGTCACCATCAGCGCGCCGAGCAGTATCGGGCCATCGCTAATCAGCGTTCGGCCGATATCCTGGGGCGTCGGCACCAGATACGTCGGGACCTTCAGCGCGACGCAGAGGAATTGCCAGCCGCCGAGCAGCACCAGGCCGACCAGCAAGGGTGCCGCGATGCGCTGAAAGCGCGGATCGGCCAACAGGGGTTGGGGGCGCTTGTCCATGGTGATCACCTCAGTGGCCGGCATCGGCGTTGGCTTCGACGAGCAACCGGGACAGTTGCGCGCATTGTTCGATGAAGGCGGGGCTGGTGCGGAACGCCTCGTCGCGCACGTCCGGTCCCTCGATGGCCACGTCGGCCAGCACCCGGCCCGGGCGTGCGCCCATCACCACCACCCGCGAGGAGAGAAACACCGCCTCGTAGATGCTGTGGGTGACGAACACCACGGTCAGGTCGCGGTCCCGCCAGAGGTCGCGCAGATCGCTGTCCAGCCGGTTGCGGGTGAACTCGTCGAGCGCACCGAAAGGCTCGTCCATCAGCAGCAGGTTCGGTTGCGTAGCCAGCGCACGCGCGATGGACGCACGCATCTGCATGCCCCCCGAAAGCTCGCGAGGGTAAACCTCGCCAAACGTCCCGAGGCCCACCAACTCCAGCGCTGCCTGAACGCGCGCGTTGCCCTCGGCTTTCGGTACGCCGGCCAGATCCAGCGGCAACCGGGCGTTGTCGGCAACCTTGGCCCAGGGCATCAGCGTCGCCTCCTGGAACACCATGGCCATGCGCTGATCGGTCTGGGTCGCGTTGAGGTCACCCTTGCCCCACCAGCGCACATGCCCGGCCGACGGTGCTTCGAGCCCGGCGAACATTTTCAGCAGCGTGCTCTTGCCGCAGCCGGACGGGCCCAGCAACGAGACGAATTCGCCGCGGCCGATGGCCAGTTTCAGTCGCTGCAACGCATGCGTGCCATTGGGGTAGGTCTTCTCGACCTGATTGGCCAGCAGCACTGGAACCGCCTCGTTGGCGGGCGCACCGGGCGCAGGACGAGCCGTGTCGACGGCTATTGAATGCATCAGCATGGTTGAGTGCTCCGGTCGGGTCCGTGCACGGCCGGGAGATCGGCCGCCGGTGTGGAGATCTGCATGGATTGGTCCAGCTTGGCGCGGATGTAGGCACCCGCCTCCACTGGCGCGTAGCGCGGTGGCTGTTTGGCACTGCAGCAGCTCGGCAGGCAGGCCACTTCGGTGCCTGCTGCTGGCCCAGTGAAGGCCACCAGCGACAGCCGCCGGGTCGAGCCGGTCAGCGTGCGTGGCGGGTTGACAACCCGGTGCAGCGTCGAACGCCAGCGGTCATTGGTCCAGCGTGCCATCAGGTCACCAACGTTGATCACGAAGGCATCGGCCGGCGCGTTGACATCACGCCACTGCCCGTCGAGGCCGCACACTTGCAGGCCGCCCGGCGCCTGGTCGGGGCGCAAGATGGTCAGCCCGCCGTAGTCATGGTGCGCGCCGTAGCGCAGCTGGCCCTCGCGCGGCGCCTCGGGCTGGTCGGGGTAATTGACGAAGCGCAGCGCCAATGAGGGTTCGCGATGACTCGCCTCGAAATAATCGTCCGGAAGCTCCAGGGCCAGTGCCGACAGCTGCATCAGGCGCTGACACAACAGGTACATCGCATCGAACCAGGCATTGACCGACTCGCCCAGCGTCGGCGGCTCGGTCGGCCAGATGTTCGGCAAGCCCTGCCCGGCCCGCTCGCGCTGCAGCGAGGCGAAAACCAATGCCTCGCACAAATCGGGTGGCGTTTCGCCGGCGAGCGTTGCGGCTACGCTCTCGATGCCAAGAGGCAGGTAGCCACGGCCCTTGGTCTGTTCCGGCGGGTTCCAGACCAGCTTGTCGGCGAACGATTGGGCGAAGAAATGCTCGGCCTCGCTGTACATGCGCTCGACCAAGGCGGGGTCGACGCCGTGGTTGACGATGCTGGCGAAACCGAAGGTTTCGAACGCTGCGCCGAACCGACGCGCTACATCATGGCGTGCCGCCGCATCGCCGGTCAGGAACGGGCCAAGGTCGATGACTGGAATGCTGTCCTGGCTCATCTCAGGGCTCCTGCTTGGCCACGGCCGCAGCCGGATTGGCGAATTCCAGGGTATAGGCCTGCTGGTAATCGAGATCGGATCGGTACACGCCCGCGGCGCTCATGGTCTCGAAGAAGCCCTGCCAGCGGGCGTCACTCATCGCCCCGGGACCGTCGGTCACGGCATCGCCGCTATCGATCAATCCGCGCTCGCGCATCTGTTTCATCTTGAAGTGGAACAGCTCCTCGCCATGCTCAGGATTGGCCGCGAGGATCGCCTGCATCGCCGGGCTATAGTCGCCGGTCGCGCATTCGCGCCACCCCTTGCGGCTGGCATCGACGAAGCGGGCAACGGCGTCGCGGTGCTCATCGAGATACGCCTGCGTGGCGAAGGCGGTGGTGGCATAGTTTTCGTAACCGTAGTCGGCCAGCAGGATCGACACCGGCGGCTTGTCCAACGCCTTGCCGAGCAAGTGCGCATCCTCGGTGATGTAGCCCTGTTGCACCGCCTTGGGATTGGCCAGGAAAGGCACCGAGGAATAGGCGTAGGGGCGCAGTTGGCTATCACTGAAGCCGTAACGTTGCTTGAGGAATTGCCAGAACTCGGCCTGCGAAAATTTGGCGACCATGATCGGCCGGCTCTTGAGGTCCTCGAGCGTCTCGACGCCTTGGTCGGCATGGGCGACCAGCGTCTGCGGGTCCTTCTGCAGAAAGGCGGCGACGGTGCGCGCTGGGATGCCCTGCTGAACCATGTTCAAGGTGGTGAAGCTCGAGCCCATGCCCATCTGCAGGTCACCGGTGGCCACCTGCAAAGGAATGTTGCGGTCCGGCCCGCCGGGCACCAACTCGACGGCCAACCCGGCCTGGTCGTACAGCCCGGTGGCCTGGGCCTGGTAGAAGCCGCACATTTCGGCCTGCGGCAACCAGTTGAGGCCGAAACGAAGGGGTTCGGCGGCGTTCGCCGATGCGGCCAGCAGACCCAGCGGCAGGGCCAGAGTGGTCAATACCCGGTGCAGGGGTCGTGAAATCGAAGTCGTAGTGGCGTTCATGCACGGTCTCCATGGCTTATGCAGGTCCGCCGCGTCATTGCGGCGAATCCGTTCCCGCGGGCTGCCTCGTCTGCGCGAGCTGTCCGCGGGGCATTACGGGTCGAACTCAGGCAGTCATGAATACTTCGTTCTCGCCGTGCGCCTCGAGCAGCGCCAGTAGCTGTTTGCGGATCACCAGGCCCGGCTTGTCCGATGGCATGTGCAGCTCCACCCGACGACGGGTATCGACACAGGCGTCGTAGTCGGTGGCTTCGAGGATGTCGCGATCCTCGGCTGTGATGGCTGCATCCCAGTCAATCAGCTCCTGCGTCGAGCATTGCTCTTCGCTGTCGTTGCGATAGAGCCACTGGACGAGCATCAGCCGACCGTCGTCGATCGGCGTGGCGCAGTTGTAAATGATGTGGTGAATGCCGCTCTCCGGGTACATGCAGCCGAAGCGCCGCGAGAACGGCAGGTAGTAGCGGTTGATCAGGTGGCGATTGGTGATCGGTTCGGAGCTCCCGGTGATCCGGAAGCTCGCCTCGGGGTTGCGGATCGGCACCAGCGTTTCAGCCTCGAAGCCATAATCGGTCTCGCGGAACTCGTAGCTCGACGGTTTCGGCTGGTCGAACAGGCCGAAGTTGGCCTTGTGCACAAAGGAGAAGTGCGAGTTGTCGAACGAGTTCTCCATCACCCGAACCGGGCTGGTTTTCCACTCCTCGTAGAACTGGAAGATGCGTCGGTAGCCGGGTGCGCCGTCCTCGGGAAATTCCGGGATCGGCTGCAGCGGGTCATCCAGCGCGACCCAGACGTAGCCGTAGCGGTCCTGGCAGTGAAAGGACTCGACCTTGGCGCCAGGCGGAATCATGCCTTCGGGATTCTGCGGGATTTTCACGCAGGTCCCGCTGCAGTCGTACTCCCAGCCGTGATATCCGCAGGCGATGTTGCCCGCTTCGCTGACGAAGCCCTTGGACAGTTTGGCAGTGCGATGGCAGCAGCGGTCGCGCATGGCAACCGGCGTGCCGTCGGGCTTCTGCCACAGCACCAGCTGTTCGCCGAGCAGTGTGAATGGCTGCGGACCTTCGGCGAGCTTCGAGGTGGGCATCAGGGCGTACCAGAAGCGACGCAGCACAGGCTGTTGGGTAACTAACATAGTGTTTTCCTCATCAGGTCTTGCGCGGCCCGGCGATCAGGCGCCGAGCTCGAAAATGAATGGCCGGGTACGCGTTACGGCAGTACCTTCTGCGCGCCGTTGGCGAAGCGCAGGTCGTAGCCCTTTTTGAAGTCCATGGATTCGCCGAGCAGGCCGGCCTCGACCATGTAGTCGCGGGTCTTCTGCCAACGCGCGTCGGTCATCACGCCGATACCGCCGGTGGCCGCATCGCCGCCCGTGACGAGCTGAAATTCCTTCATGCGCTCGAGGCCCCAGGCGATATGCGCATCCGTCATGTTGGGGTTGTCCTGCTTGATCAGCGCATTGCCCGGCGCCGGGTCGGCGAGATAGCTCTTCCAGCCCTCCATGGTGGCGTCATAAAAGCGTTGCAGCACATCGGGCCGCGACTCGATGAGGTCGTTGCGGGTCACCAGGGTCGAGCCATAGGGCGGATAACCGTGGTCGGCGAACAGGTAGAAGTTGGCGTCCACCCCCTGTTGGCGCGCCTGGAACAGCTCGGAACTGGCGTAGGCCTGCTGCGCGGTGTTCGGATCGGCGAAAAAGGGCTGCAGGTTGAAGGTATAAGGTCGCGTCTGACTGTCGTTCAGCCCGTACTTGGCCTTGAGCCAGGGCCACCAGGACGTCTGTCCGGAGGTTGCGACCAGAATGGTCTTGTCCTTCAGGCCGTCGAGGCCCTTGACGTCACCATGGGTGAGCAACCCTTGCGGGTCGGCTTGAAAGCATGCGCCGATAGCCACCACCGGCAGGCCCTGCTCAACGCTTTTGAGTATCTGGAAATCGTAGCCGACGATCACATCGGCCTTGCGCGCCACCAGCAACTGCATGCCGTTGACCTGCGGACCGCCCATCTTCACGGTCACGTCCAGGCCGTGCTTCTCGTAGATGCCCTCGGCCACAGCCTGGTAGAAGCCACCATGTTCGGCCTGGGCATACCAAGAGGTGAGCAGTGTCAGCTTATCGTTGGCCTGTGCCGAGGCGGCAGCCAAGGCAGTGCCGAGCAGCGTCATGGGCAGCAGCGCCCGGCGAACCAACTTGCACAATCTGGACGCAGGACGTCCTGGTTCCATCGTTTTCATAGGGATAACTCCATCGGCAAGGCACGGTGATGCCGCCGGCTGCCAGAGGCAGCCAGCAGGCGAACGAAGCACAGGAAAGCGAGGCGATAGCATCCGGCCTATCGGCACCGGACGGCTGCAGCAAGGAACGAGCGACGCGACATTGCGCATGGCGGTTGACCTCTCTCCTGTCGAGCCCTTGAGGGGCGAGAACAAGCACCCCGTGCAAAACAGGGCGTGCGGCCATAAGGGCCGCAAGAGCAATGTCCCACGTCGTCGGAAGATTCGATCGACGCTAACCGCTTCTACTCGCTGAGTGACGTAGCACGAGCTGTGCCAGCTTTTGCCGAGACCGGGACGAGGAGCAGGCGAGCCGATGCGAATCGCTCTAACTGACGCATCGGACAGCTTTTTTCACTTGGCATGCGGGTGCAACGGCGAGCTCGGCTCGACATACCGCACCGCCTCGCCCACCGCGACAAAAACGGGCAAGCGCGAACCAGCCGGACCATTTTGGTGCAGACAAGCGCTTCGCCTGGACTCATAGCGCAGGTTCAACCATGCCGCAGCGCATGAAGGGAACATCGCCAAATCCGTGCAGCCGCCGCGTAGCCGGTCGCTGCGCACGCGGACAAACCTAAGCGACTGGACAGCTTCTTGCAGTAGGCGAAGACAAGACAGGCGACAAAGCCCGCAATTTTCCCGTGCGCGTCGAGATTACTGCATGCAAGAAAACGCCGAGTCCGACCTGATCTATGGCCTGGACGACCGCCCCGCTCCAACCCCGGCCATCTTCGCCGCCCGGCAGCACATCCTCGCCAGCTTCGCCGGCATCGTTACCCGCTGGCGGCGATCCTACTGCTGCACGAGCGGAGCGAACCCGCCATCGTCGCCAGCACGCAGCGGGCTTGAACCCATGCGGTGGCGTACGGACGTCAACGCGCTCTTCGGATAAGGGACTATGAACAAGAACGAAGCACCGCAGCCGCTGTACACCGCCACGGGCAAACCCGCCGGCCGCATCCGCCAGCAGAACGAGGAAACCATCCTCGCCGCGGCGGCGGAAGAATTCGCCCGCTACGGCTTCAAGGGCACCAGCATGAACGCCATCGCCACCCGCGCCGGGCTGCCCAAGGCGAACCTGCACTACTACTTCAATAGCAAGCTGGGGCTGTACGTCGAGGTAATGCGACACATCCTGGAACTCTGGGATACCGCCTTCGACGACCTCACCGTCGATGACGATCCGGCCATTGCATTGGCCGACTACATCCGCATCAAGATGGAGTTCTCCCGCCGCCACCCACAGGCCTCGAAGATCTTCGCCATGGAAGTCATCAGCGGCTGCGAATGCCTGTCCGAGCATTTCAACCAGGACTACCGCAACTGGTTCCGCGGCCGCGCGGCGGTGTTCGAGGCCTGGATTGCGGCAGGCAAGATGGACCCGGTCGACCCGATGCACTTGATATTCCTCATCTGGGCCGGTACCCAGCATTACGCCGACTTCTCCGACCAGATCCTGCGCATCAACGGCAAGCGCATGACCAAAAACGATTTCGCTAACGCGACCGACAACCTCGTGCGGGTCATCCTCAAGGGTTGCGGGCTGGCGCTTCCAGTAACGACAGTTCAAACCACCGGCGCGCGGGCTCGACGGACCTAGGCCATGCATATTCACGCCCGTGCGCTGAAGTATTTCGACATGATCCGCCGCTGTGGCTCCATTCGTGAAGCGGCGCGGCGGCTGCACGTCGCCTCTTCGGCGGTCAATCGTCAGCTGTTGCAACTGGAAGAGGAAATCGGCTCGCCGTTGTTCGAGCGCCTGCCCGGCGGGCTGCGGCTGACCGCGGCTGGCGAGATATTCTCGCTGCATGTGATCACCGTTCTGCAGGACGAGCACCGTATGGTCAGCGAGCTGGACGCACTCAAGGGATTGCGCCGCGGCGAGCTGTCCATCGTCTCGGTGGAAGGTCTGAACAGCAGTTTCCTGCCGATGGTTCTGCAACAGCTGCTGACCCGCTATCCGATGCTGCGGGTCACCGTGCGCTCGGCTGGCTCCGAGGAGGCCGCGCGCGCGGTGGCCGGCGGCGATGCGGATGTCGCCCTGGGTTATGCCGTGGAACGCAGCGAGTCATTGCGCCAGTACGCCGTCGGGCGTTTCGTCCTGGGTGCGATCATGCCGCCGGAGCATCCGCTGGCGGCGCAGGCAAGTGTCAGCTTCGCCGAATGCGCACGCTATCCGTTGATCCTGCCGGGGCCGGAATTGTCGATCCGCCGTCATCTGCAGCCTTTTTTACTCAACCCGAAAAAGCCGCTGACCGTGCTCCTAGAAAGTGCATCGGTGGACCTGGCCAAGCGCCTGGCGATGCGCGGCATGGGCCTGGCATTCCAGACCCGCCTCGGCATCGAAGAGGAACTGGCTGCCGGACAGCTGCAGCTGGTGCCGCTGAAAGCCAAGCAGCCCGTGGTTTCCGAGCTGGGCGTCTACGTGCGCAGCGGTCGATCGTTGCCGGCTGCGCTGGATGCCTTCATCCGCCTGGTGGAGGACCAACTGGCGCAGCGCGTGGCCGCCGAAACGCACCTGTACGAAGCATGAGGCGCACCCTTTCGGGCCGATGCCGTTTCGGCATCGGCCCGGCACAAAATCAGCGCTATCGAGAGCAGCAAGCGCCTCCCTAGGATGGTTTCACACCCCCACAGGAGGAGCCCGATGCGCCCCGCCCCCAACTTGCCATTGATCGACATCGGCGACCTGCGCCACGACGACCCCGCCGCCCACCAGAAGATTGCGCAGCAGCTTCGCGACGCCTGCCAGCGCTGCGGCTTCTTCTACATCCACAACCATGGCATCGACGCTGAACTGATCGCCGCCGTGCAGCAGCAGGCCGAACGCTTCTTCGCCCTGCCAAGCGCGGCGAAGCTGGCGCTGGACAAGGCGCTGTCCGGCTGTAACCGGGGCTACGAGCCGCTGCGCGGCCAGACGCTGGAAGCCGGCAGCCCGCCCGATCTGAAGGAAGGCTTCTACATCGGCAACGAGGTAGCCGAAGACGATCCCCGCACGCTGGCCGGCAAGTTCAACCAGGGGCCGAACCAGTGGCCGCTGGAGCTACCCGAGTTCCGCGCCGTCATGGAGCGCTACTTCCAGGCCGTCAACCAAGTGTGCGAGCGGCTGATGGGCGCGCTGGCACTGTCCCTGGAGCTGCCCGCCGATCACTTCGATCCATTGCTCAAGGATGCCGCCGCCACCCTGCGCCTGCTGCATTATCCGCCCCAGCCAGCACAGTCCGCGCCCGGCGAGAAAGGCTGCGGTGCGCACACCGACTTCGGCGCCCTGACGCTGCTGCTGCAGGATGATGCCGGCGGGCTGCAGGTGCAGGCCGTCGACAGCGGCGAGTGGATCGACGCGCCGCCCATCGAAGGCACCTATGTGGTCAACCTGGGCGATCTGATTAGCCGCTGGACGAACGATCGCTACCGCTCCAACCGCCACCGGGTGATCAACCGCTCCGGGCGCGAACGCTATTCGGTGCCCTTCTTCTACACCGGCAATCTGGATCTGACGGTGGAATGCCTGCCCGTCTGCCTGGCACCGGGAGAGGCGCCACGCTACCCCGCCGTGACCGTGGAAGAACACCTGCGCGAAATGTACCGGAGGACCTATGGCTGACATCGTTCTCATCCACGGCGCCTGGGCTGGCAGCTGGGTCTGGGATTCGCTGCTCGATGGTTTGCACAGCGCCGGGCACAAGCACCACGCGGTCGACCTGCCGGGCAACGGCAGCGATGCCACGCCGCTCGCCGAGGTCTCGCTCGAACGCTACGTCGAGCACGTCGGCGCGCTGATCGAGACCCTGGACGGGCCCGTGCACCTGGTCGGCCATTCCGGCGGCGGAGTTACCGCCACCGCGTTGGCCGAGCGCTATGCCGAGCGCATCGCAGGCGTCGCCTACGTCGCCGGCATGATGCTGCCCAGCGGCATGCGCTTCGCCGAGTTGTGCGCTGAACTGAGCCGAGACTTTCCCGAAGTCAGCGGCATCGGCCCGTACCTGCAACCCGCCGTGGGCGGCAGCCGGGTGCCCGGCGACGCCGCCTGCGCAGTGTTTTTTCACGACGCACCAGCATCGGCCGCCGTGCGTGCAGCCCGCCGCCTGACGGTGCAACCCGACGGTGGACGCGATATCGCCGCGCACTGGACGGCCGGACGCTTCGGCCGTTTGCCGCGCCTGTATCTGGAGGCGGCGCAGGATCGCTCGGTACTGCCGCTGGTGCAGCAGCGCATGCAGCAACTGGTGCCCGGCGCCGAGCGCACGGTGCTCGATTGCGGCCACGCGCCGCAACTGGCTGCGCCGGAAGCGCTGCTCGCCGCCCTGCTGGATTTCTTCGCCCACCACCCAAACCCCGTTCTCTGACGCGTTTATTGCATGGCCCTCACCAGCCAATTTCAAGGAGTTTCCCCATGTTCAAGAAAACCCTGATCGCCAGCGCCCTGCTGGCCCTGTTCAGCCAATCCGTCCTGGCCGCCGACAAGGTGCGCTGGCTCAACGACTGGCTGCCAGCCGGCGACAAGGCGGCGATCTACCTCGGCGTCGAGCAAGGGCTGTTCGCCGCCGAAGGCATCGAGGTGGAAATTTCCAGCGCCCGCGGCGGCAGCGACGTGGTAACCAAGCTGGCCACCAATAGCGCCGACTTCGGTTCCGCCGGCCTGGCCTCACTGCTGCAGGCCAAGGCCCAGGGCGAGGTGCCGGTGGTGGCGGTCGCGCCGATCTACAACAAGCAGCCGGACGCCTTCTTCACCACCGAAGGCTCGGGCATAAACGCCTTCAAGGACATCGTCGGCAAGACCGTGGCCACCCCGACGTTCTCGGCCTCTAACGTGGTCTGGCCGCTGTTGCTGGAGCGTAACGGTATCGACCCGAGCAGCGTCAGGCTGCTCAAAGTCGATCCCGGCGCGCTGGCGCCAATGCTCGCCACCGGCAAGGTCGACGCCACCATCAACTGGCTGACCGTCGCCCCCGGTTTCGTCCGCGCCCTCGGCGAAGCGGACAAGACGCTGAATACCATTCCCTGGTCCGAATACGGCTTCGAAGGCTACGGCTTGTCGCTGGTGGCGTCGCAGCGTTTCGTGCAGAACAACCCCGAAGTGGCGAAGAAATTCGTCAAGGCCTACCAGCAGGCCCAGGCGAACGCCATCGCCGACCCGGCCGCGGCGGCGGCTGCGCTGAAGAAGATGGTTTCCGAGGTCGACGAGCAGCAGGCCGAGGAACAATTCGCCGCCTCGGTGCCGCTGATGCAGAACGAGATCAGCGCCGCCGAAGGCAGCGGCTTCGATGCCAAGCGCCTGGCCACGACCTGGGAATGGGTCGCCAGGGCTCAGGGCACGGCGGTCGACAGCCTTGATCCGGCCAGCGCAATCGACTCCAGCCTCAGCGAGTGATGCCATGAGCACCGCAACCCTGGACGCCACATCGCGCCCCAACATCAGCTTCGACCGGGTCAGCCAGGTCTTCACCTCATCCGACGGCAGCGAAGTGGTGGCGCTGGACAACGCCAGCTTCGACATCGGTCGCCACGAGTTCATCGCGGTGCTCGGCCCGTCGGGCTGCGGCAAATCCACGCTGCTGCGCATCCTCGCCGGACTGGTCAGGCCGACCCACGGCCAGGTCAGCATCTATGGCAGCCCGGTGGATGGTCCCCGCGACGAGGTCGGCATCGTCTTCCAGAAGCCGACGCTGCTGCCCTGGCTGAACATCCGCGACAACCTGACTTTCCCCATGCGCCACAAGTACGGCCGCGTCACTGCGCAGGAAATCATCCGCGCCGAGGAGCTGCTGGAGCTGGTGGGGCTCAAGGAGTTCGGCGGCAAGCGCCCGGACGAGCTGTCCGGCGGCATGCAGCAGCGTGCGGCGATCGCCCGTGCGCTGTTGCACGACCCGGAAATTCTGCTGATGGACGAGCCGTTCTCGGCCCTCGACGCCCTGACCCGCGACGAGCTCAGCCTGGAACTGCTGAACATCTGGAGCAGCCGCCCGAAGACGGTGCTGTTCATCACCCACTCGATTCCCGAAGCGCTGCTGCTGGCCGACCGCATCCTGGTGATGTCGGCGCGCCCCGGTCGCGTGCAGGAAATCATCGACGTCGATCTGCCGCGCCCGCGGTCCATGGAAACCCTGACGGAGCCACGCTTCAATGAGCTCGCCAACCATATCCGCCGCCAAGTCTTCTCGCGCCATGCCGACCATTAATAAGCTCAAGGCGCTGAAATTCCGGGCCGGGGCCGAGCGGTTCGCGCCCTGGCTCGCGCTGCTCGTTCTGCTGCTCGTATGGGAAGCGGCCTGCCGCCTGCTGAAGCTGCCCAGCTTCGTGCTGCCCTCGCCCAGCGCCATCCTCGCCGCAACGCACAAGGTCGGCCTCGCCGCCTGGGCCGAGCATATCTTCGCCACGCTACGGGTAACGCTGATGGGCTACGGCCTGTCGATCCTGATCGGCATCCCGCTGGCGATCGCCCTGGCGTCTTCGCGAGTGTTGTCGCGCACGCTGTATCCGCTGCTGGTGATCGTGCAGTCCACGCCGATCGTCGCGGTAGCGCCGATCATCGTGGTGGTGATGGGCGCCGGCGACCTGCCGCGGGTGTTCATTACCTTCCTCATCGCGTTTTTCCCCATCGTGGTGTCCTGCGTCACCGGCCTCTTGGCGACGCCCGAGGAACTGGTGGAACTGTCGCGCTCGCTAGGCGCTTCCAAGGCCCGCGAGTACCGCAACATCCGCCTGCCCTACGCTATCCCGCACCTGTTCTCGGCGCTGCGCATCTCCATCACCCTGGCGGTGATCGGCGCGGTGGTGGCCGAGTTCGTCGCCGCGGAGAAGGGCCTGGGCTACTTCATCAACTTCTCCACCTCGATGTTCCAGGTGCCGCAGGCCTTCGCCGCGCTGATGATGCTGGTAGTGATCAGCCTGGTGCTGTTCCACCTGATCGGCCTGCTGCAGAAGCTGTGCTTCCCCTGGAGCCTGCCCAAGGCGCAGCAGTCATGAGCGTAATGCGGACCGGCGCTGCTCCTGTAGGGGCGAACTTGTTCGCCCGCATTGGCGGCCCATGGGCGAATGAATTCGCCCCTACAAAAACGGTTCACCTATGACATTGCCAACGATGAGACGCCCATGAACGAACAAGACCTCACCCTGCTGCGCAAGAGCTTCGACGTGGCCCGCCGCGCGCTGGAAAACGGCACCCATCCCTTCGGCGCGATCCTCGTCGGGCCGGACGGCGAAGTGCTGCTGGAACAGGGCAACGCCTACATGCCCGACCACGACATGACCGGCCACGCCGAGCGGGTGCTGATGACCCGCGCCTCGACCCGCTACACGCCGGAATTCCTCTCGCGCTGCACGATGTACACCTCTGCCGAACCCTGCGCCATGTGCGCCGGTGCCGCGTATTGGGCCGGGCTGGGCCGGGTCGTCTACGGCCTGTCCGAACGCAGCCTGAAGGCCATCACCGGCAATCATCCGGAGAACCCCACGCTGGATTTGCCTTGCCGCATCGTCTTCGAAGCCGGCCAGCGCCAGGTCGAAGTAATAGGGCCGCTGCTGGAAGAGGAAGCCGCCGCGCTGCATGAGGGCATCTGGTAGCTCACAAGAAGCCTCGCCAGAGCACCTTAGGGGTGCGCAGCCTTCCCCCCCGGGCCGCCCATGCACCACTTAGCAGCACAGCGGCGCGCAGGGTAGCGCAAGCCCCGCGCTGCAAGCTCAGCCGGCGGCGCTGCGAGCGAATTCCTGACCTTATGGCCAGATTTTTGCTACCTGCCTGGCAACGTCCCGATGAGCGATGACCCATGCCCACACCTTTGCCTCATACGCGGCTCGCGCTGCGTGGCATCACCAAACGCTACCCCGGAACTGTCGCCAACGATGGCATCGACCTGACCATCGCGCCCGGCGAAATTCATGCACTGCTCGGCGAGAACGGTGCAGGCAAAAGCACGCTGATGAAGATCATCTTCGGCGTGGTTCAGCCCGATGCCGGCCGCATCGTCTGGGAAGGGCAACCGGTGGTCATGCGCGACCCGGCCCAGGCGCGCGAACGCGGCATCGGCATGGTGTTCCAGCATTTCTCACTGTTCGAGACGCTGTCCGTGGCAGAAAATATCGCCCTGGCGCTGGGCGTGGGCGCCGGCACGCCAAAGCAGCTGGAGCCACGCATCCGCGAGGTCTCTCAGCGCTACGGCATGCCACTGGAGCCGCAGCGCCTGGTGCACAGCCTGTCTATCGGCGAGCGCCAGCGGGTGGAGATCGTGCGCTGCCTGATGCAGGACATCCGCCTGTTGATCCTCGACGAGCCCACCTCGGTGCTGACCCCGCAGGAAGCCGACGAGTTGTTCGTGGTGCTGCAGCGTCTGGCTGCCGAGGGCTGCAGCGTCCTGTTCATCAGCCACAAGCTGAACGAAGTGCGCGCCCTCTGCCAGAAGGCCACGGTGCTGCGCGCGGGCAAGGTTTCCGGTACCTGCGTGCCGAGCCAGTGCAGCGACCTGGATCTGGCACGGCTGATGGTGGGTGACGCCGAGGGTCTGGAAGCGAAGTACCGCAAGGCCGAAGGCCGTGCGCCCTTTCTGCAGGTGGAAGGATTGTCCTGGCGAAATGCCGACCCCTTTGGCGTTTCGCTCGATAACCTGAGCCTGGAAGTGCGCGCCGGCGAGATTGTCGGCATCGCCGGGGTCGCCGGCAACGGTCAGGACGAACTGCTCGCGCTGCTGTCCGGCGAGCGCACCCTGCATGGGCGCGATGCCGAACGCATCCGCTTTCTTGGCGAGCCGGCGGCACACCTGCGCCCGGACGCGCGTCGCCGCCACGGGTTGGCGTTCGTGCCCGCCGAACGTCTTGGCCATGGCGCCGTGCCCGGCATGAGCCTGGCCGACAACGGCCTGCTCACCGCCTTCCAGCAGCGGGGCATGCTTCGCCACGGGCTGATCCAGCGCACGCGCGTTCAGGAATTCGCGACAAAGGTGATCCAACACTTCGCGGTGAAGACGCCGGACACTCAGACGCCGGCGGCGAGCCTCTCCGGCGGCAACCTGCAGAAATTCATTCTCGGCCGCGAAATCCTCCAGCAGCCCCGGCTGCTAGTGGCGGCGCATCCGACCTGGGGCGTGGACGTCGGCGCTGCGGCAGCCATCCACCGCGCGCTGATCGAACTGCGCGATGCGGGCGCGGCGATCTTAGTGATTTCCGAGGACCTGGACGAGCTGTTCCAGATCAGCGACCGCCTCGCCGCGCTCTGCGATGGCCGACTTTCGCCACAACACCGGACCGAAGCCTGCGCCCCCAGCGATGTCGGCCGCTGGATGGCCGGCCAGTTCGACCAACCCTCCCTGTCCACCGCTGCCTGACGAGCCTTCGCCATGCTGTTCACACTGCAACCACGCGGGGCCGAATCCCGCGCCATGCTCTGGCTCTCGCCAGTGCTCGCCGCGCTGCTGACACTGGTCAGCGGCGCCCTGCTCTTCGCCCTGCTCGGCCATCCGCCGCTGCAGACGCTGAAGGTGCTGCTGATCGACCCGGTCAGCGATCTCTACGGGCTCTCCGAGCTGATGGTCAAGGCCTTGCCGATCCTGCTCTGCGCCCTGGGGCTGGCGGTGGTCTACCGCGCCCGCATCTGGAATATCGGTGCCGAGGGTCAGCTGCTGATCGGCGCGCTGGCCGGCAGTGCGCTGGCGGTCAACATCATCGACTGGGATTCCCGCCTGGCACTGCTGTTGACGCTCGGCGCGGGCATTCTTGGCGGGGCCGCCTGGGGCGGACTCTGCGCCTGGCTGAAGACTGCCTTCAACGCCAACGAAATCCTCACCAGCATCATGCTCAACTACATCGCGCTGAACCTGCTGCTGTTCGCGGTGCACGGTCCGCTGAAGGACCCGGACGGCTTCAACTTCCCCGAGTCGGCGATGTTCGGCGATGCCTCCCGCCTGCCGGAGCTGATCGACGGCCTGCGCGTGCACGCCGGTTTCTGGTTCGCGCTGCTGGCACTGGTGGCCGTCTGGGTGCTGTTGCAACGGAGCTTTCTGGGTTTCCAGATCAAGGTGCTTGGCCTGGATCGCAGGGCCGCCGGCCTCGTCGGTTTCCGCGAACGTCGGCTGATCTGGCTCGCGTTGCTGATCAGTGGTGGCCTGGCCGGGCTCGCTGGCGTGGCGGAAGTCACCGGACCCATCGGTCAGCTGGTGCCGCAGGTATCGCCGGGCTATGGCTACGCGGCGATCACCGTGGCCTTCCTCGGTCGCCTCAACCCGATCGGCATCGTCTTCGCCAGCCTGCTGATGGCGCTGCTCTATCTCGGCGGCGAGAACGCCCAGATGGCCGCCAACCTGCCGCAGTCCATCACCCAGCTGTTCCAGGGCATGGTGCTGTTCTTCCTGCTGGCCTGCGACGTGCTGATTCATTATCGACCGCGCTTCGCGTGGAGCTGGAAGCGGAAAGCTGGAAGCTTGAAGTCGGTGACGCAGCCATGACCTCCACTTCCGCTTTTTCTGCCAGCTTCCAGCTTCTGGCTTCCAGCTAAGGACTTCCCATGGACATCGACCTGCTGACCAACATTTTCTACGCCATGATCCGCACCGGCACACCGCTGCTGCTGGTCGCGCTCGGCGAGCTGGTCTGCGAGAAGACCGGCGTACTCAACCTCGGCCAGGAAGGCATGATGCTGTTCGGCGCGGTGATCGGTTTCATCGTCGCCTACGCCACTGGCAATCTCTGGCTGGGCGTGCTGCTTGCCTGCCTGGCCGGGGTACTGCTTTCGCTGCTGTTCGCCTTCGTCGCCCTCGGCCTGGCGGCCAATCAGGTGGCCACTGGCCTGGCGCTGACCATCTTCGGCGTGGGCCTGTCGTCCTTCGTCGGCGCCACCTGGGTCGGCAAGCCGCTGGCCGGATTCGAGCCCGTCGCCATCCCACTGCTGGCCGATATCCCGCTGATCGGACGCATGCTGTTCGCTCAGGATCTGCTGGTCTATCTGTCGTTCTCGCTGTTCGCGGGGATCGCCTGGGTGCTGCTGAAAAGCCGCATCGGCCTGATCATCCAGGCGGTCGGCGAGAACCCTGATGCGGCCAGCGCCATGGGCCTGCCGGTGTTGCGAGTACGCACCCTGGCGGTGATGTTCGGCGGCGCCATGGCCGGCCTCGCCGGCGGCTACCTGTCGCTGGCCTATACCCCGATGTGGGCGGAAAACATGACCGCCGGACGCGGCTGGATCGCCCTGGCGCTGGTGGTATTCGCCAGCTGGCGGGTCGGTCGGGTGCTGCTCGGCGCCTATCTGTTCGGGCTCGCCAGCATTCTGCACCTGGTGGTCCAGGGCATTGGCCTGGCGATCCCCGGCAACCTGCTGGCGATGCTGCCCTACGTCGCGACGATCCTGGTGCTGGTGCTGCTGTCGCGCGATGCCATTCGCACCCGGCTGTTCGCGCCGGTGTCGCTGGGCCAGCCATGGAAAGCCGGGCATTGAACGCACTGCCGCAGGGCATTCACAGCGAGATGCGCACCAGTTGCGCACCCGCTGCGACAGGCAAACGGCCGGCGTTCCCAGGTTTAACGCGACCTTCGAGGGGAACTGTCCATTTGGTCAGCTTTTTGCACTTGGCAACGGTAGCCATACGGCTTTTCGCATCACGACAACAGGAGCGTCACCCATGCAAGCCAAGATAAGAAAAAACCTGCTACGTACCCTCGCCGCAGCCATCGGGCTGAGCACAGCCTTCTGCGCCTCGGCGGCCGATCCGCTGAAGGTCGGTTTCGTCTACATCGGCCCGATCGGCGACCATGGCTGGACCTACCAGCACGAGCAGGGCCGCAAGTATCTGGAAGAGAAGCTCGGCGACAAGGTTCAGACCAGCTTCGTCGAGAACGTAGCCGAAGGCGCCGACTCCGAACGGGTGATCCGCAACATGGCTAAGGGCGGCTATGACCTGGTCTTCACCACCTCCTTTGGCTACATGAACCCCACGGTCAAGGTCGCCAAGCAATTTCCCGACGTCACCTTCGAGCACGCCACCGGCTACAAGCAGGCCGACAACGTCGGCACCTACCTGACCCGTTCCTACGAGGGTCGCTACGTCGGCGGCTTCCTCGCGGCGAAGATGACCAAGACCAAGAAGGTCGGCTACATCGCCTCCTTCCCTATTCCGGAAGTCATCCGCGACATCAACGCCATCCAGCTGGCGCTAGACAAGTACAACCCCGGCACCGAAATCAAGGTCGTGTGGGTCAACACCTGGTTCGATCCGGGCAAGGAAGCCGATGCCGCCAACGCGCTGATCGACCAGGGCGTGGACGTGGTCTTCCAGCACACCGACAGCCCGGCGCCGATCCAGGCTGCCGAACGCCGCGGAGTCTATTCCGTGGGCTACGCCTCGGACATGCAGCACTTCGGTCCCAAGGCCGTGCTGACCTCCATCGTCAACGACTGGGGCCCGCACTACACCAAGTCCGCCGAAGCCGTAATGGCCGGCACTTGGAAAGCCGAGGACTTCTGGGGCGGCCTGGCAGAGGACAGCATCAGCCTGCCGATCAGCGACCTGGTACCCGCTGACGTGAAGTCCGAAGCCGAGGAAATCATCGCCAGCATCCGCAGTGGCGCTTTCCATCCCTTCACCGGCCCGATCAAGGATCAGTCCGGCCAGGTGCGCATCGCCGAAGGCCAGACTGCAACCACCAAGGACCTGGCATCGATGAACTTCTATGTCGAAGGCGTGAAGGCCGAGCTGCCGAAGTAAAACGAGAAACCGCTGGAGGCTGAAAGCTCGAGACTGAACGAGGCGCTCTTTCGTCCAGCCTTCAGCTTCCGGCACCGGTATCGAAAAGCACACGCACGAGTCCGCAGAATGACCACCCTTCCGATCATCGACATTTCCCCGCTCTATACCGCCGACGAGACCGCGCATCTCGAGGTCGCTCGACAGATCGACCGCGCGTGCCGCGAGTGGGGCTTCTTCTATATCGAAGGTCATCCCATCGGGGCAGAGCGCATCGCCGAGCTGAGCGACCATGCCCGCCGCTTCTTCGCTCTGCCGGTCGAGCAGAAGCTCGAGATCGACATCACCCGCAGCCGGCATCATCGCGGCTACGGCGCTGTCGCCACCGAGCAGCTCGATCCCGGCCAGCCGTGCGACCTCAAGGAGACCTTCGACATGGGGTTTCACATGAGCACCGAGCATCCGGATGTGCTCGCCGGCAAATCCCTGCGCGGACCCAATCGCCACCCGGCACAGATTCCCGGCTGGATCGAGCTGATGGAAGGCCACTACCGCGACATGCACGAGCTGGCCAGTACCCTGCTGCGCGCCATCGCGCTGGCGCTGGGCATCGAAAGGGACTTCTTCGATAAGCGCTTCGTCGAGCCCATCAGCGTGTTCCGCATGATCCACTACCCGCCCCGCGCCACCGCCAGCAGCGCCGAACAGCAAGGCGCCGGCGCGCATACCGACTACGGCTGCATCACGCTGCTCCATCAGGACCAGGCCGGCGGCTTGCAGGTACAGAACATCAGGGGCGAGTGGATCGACGCGCCGCCGATCGAAGGCACCTACGTGGTCAATATCGGTGACATGATGGCGCGCTGGAGCAACGACCGATACAAGTCCACCCCGCATCGGGTGATCAGCCCGCTGGGCGTGGATCGTTATTCGATGCCGTTCTTCGCCGAGCCGCATCCAGATGCCGAGATCAGTTGCCTGCCCGGCTGCCACGACGTGGGCAATCCGCCGAAACACCCGGTAACGACCTGCGAGGCCTATATGTTGTCGCGCTTCGCCGACACCTATGCATATCGCCGCGAAACCGACGCCAACGCGGTCTAAACGGGCTTTACTGCAAGCACGATGTCACGTCGGCACATCGCACCACTGTGCCGGGCAAGCGCACCTGTCGGGCGAATTGACTTTCCAGTCAGCTATTTGTTGACCTAAAAGTCAGATAAAGCTAATTTCCACGCCAGAGCCCAGAACAAAAAACCCCGGAGGTTCCGTGATCCAGTTCCTACTCAATCGAGAGCTGCGCCGTGAGCAGACTCTCGATCCGAATACCACCGTACTCGAATACCTGCGTGAATACCGCGGCAAGTCCGGTACCAAAGAAGGCTGTGCCTCCGGTGACTGCGGTGCCTGTACCGTAGTTGTGGGTGAGCTGGACGGCGACCGGCTGCGTTATCGCACGCTCAACTCCTGTCTGACCTTCGTTTCCGCCCTGCACGGCAAGCAACTGATCGTCGTCGAAGACCTGAAGGATCAAGGCCAGCTGCACAGCGTCCAGCAGGCGATGGTCGATTGCCATGGTTCGCAATGCGGCTTCTGCACCCCCGGCTTCGTCATGAGCCTGTTCGCCCTGCAGAAGAATCGCGCCGCGTCAGGCCGGGCCGCGTCAGGCGCCGTCAACGAATACGATCCGGCCCAGACCCACGAAGCCCTGGCCGGCAACCTCTGTCGCTGCACCGGCTACCGGCCGATTCTCGAAGCGGCCGAACAAGCCTGCCGCGACAAGCAGCCGGACCAGTTCGACGCGCGCGAAGCCGAAACCATCGCCCAGCTGAAAGCCATCGAACCGAACGAAACCGCCGAGCTGAACAGCGGCGACAAGCGCTGCCTATCGCCGCTCACAGTGAGCGATCTGGCCGAGATCTACAGCGCCAATCCTGATGCCCGTCTGCTGGCCGGTGGCACCGATCTGGCGCTGGAAGTCACTCAGTTCCACCGCGAACTGCCGGTGATGATCTACGTCGGGCACATCGCCGAGATGAAGAAAGTCGAAGTCACCGACAGCGGCATCGAAATCGGTGCCGCCGCCGCGCTGACCGATTGCTACGAAGCGCTGGCCCAGGAATATCCAGATTTCGGCGAGCTGCTGCATCGCTTCGCCTCCCTGCAGATCCGCAACCAGGGCACCCTGGGCGGCAACATCGGCAACGCCTCGCCCATCGGTGACTCGCCGCCGCTGCTGATCGCGCTCGGCGCCCAGGTGGTGCTGCGCAAGGGTGGCAACAGCCGCACCCTGCCGCTGCAGGATTACTTCATCGATTACAAGGTCACTGCTCGCGAGCAAGGCGAATTCATCGAGAAGATCATCGTTCCGCGCGCTCGACCGGATCAGATTTTCCGCGCCTATAAGGTGTCCAAACGACTGGACGATGACATTTCTGCCGTATGCGCAGCGTTCGATCTGCGTGTCGAGAATGGCGTGATCGCCGACGCACGGATCGCCTTCGGCGGTATGGCGGCGATTCCGAAGCGGGCGGCTGCCTGTGAGACCGCGCTGAATGGTGCGGCCTTCACCATCGAAACGGCCGAGCGCGCCTGCGAAGCCCTGGCCCAGGACTTCACGCCACTGACCGACTTCCGCGCCAGCCGCGAATACCGCCTGCTGGTTGCACAAAACCTGCTGCGCAAGTGCTTCCTGGAACAGCACGCACCGAAAACCGAAACGAGGGTGACCGCTTATGTCTAACCACAGCCTTGCCAAGACCCAGGAAGAAATCGCCGCCCTGTTCAAGCAGGACCTGGTCACCGGCGTCGGTCGGAGTGTCAAGCACGACAGCGCGGACAAGCACGTTTCCGGTGAAGCGGTATACGTTGACGACCGCCTGGAATTCCCAAACCAGCTGCACGTCTATGCGCGCATGAGCGATCGCGCTCACGCCCGCATCGTCAGCATCGACACCTCGCCCTGCTACCAGATTCCCGGTGTGGCCATCGCCATCACCGCCGAAGACGTGCCCGGCCAGCTGGACATCGGTCCGGTAGTCGCCGGCGACCCGCTGCTGGCGGACGGCAAGGTCGAGTACGTTGGCCAGCCGGTGATCGCCGTCGCCGCCGACAGCCTGGAGACCGCACGCAAGGCCGCCATGGCCGCGATCATCGAATACGAGGACCTGGAGCCGGTGCTCGATGTAGTCGACGCGCTGCGCAAGAAGCATTTCGTGCTCGACAGCCACACCCACAAGCGCGGCGATTCAGCGACGGCACTGGCTGCCGCGCCACGTCGCCTGCAAGGCACGCTGCACATCGGCGGGCAGGAACACTTCTACCTGGAGACGCAAATTTCCTCGGTGATGCCCACCGAAGACGGCGGCATGATCGTTTACACCTCGACGCAGAACCCCACCGAGGTGCAGAAACTGGTGGCCGAAGTCCTCGGCGTATCGATGAACAAGATCGTCATCGACATGCGCCGCATGGGTGGCGGCTTCGGCGGCAAGGAAACCCAGGCCTCGATGCCCGCCTGCATGTGCGCAGTGATTGCCCACCTCACCGGACGCCCGACCAAGATGCGCCTGCCGCGCATGGAAGACATGACCATGACCGGCAAGCGTCACCCCTTCTATGTCGAATACGACGTGGGCTTCGATGACGACGGCTTGCTGCAGGGCATTCAGATCGACCTGGCCGGCAACTGTGGCTATTCGCCGGACCTGTCGGGCTCAATCGTCGACCGCGCCATGTTCCACTCCGACAACGCCTACTACCTGGGCGATGCCACGATCCACGGCCATCGCTGCAAGACCAACCTGGCGTCCAACACTGCCTACCGCGGCTTTGGCGGTCCACAGGGCATGGTCGCCATCGAGGAGATCATGGACGCCGTCGCGCGTCACCTCGGCAAGGACCCGCTGGACGTGCGCAAGCGCAACTACTACGGCAAGACCGAGCGCAACGTCACGCCGTACTACCAGACCGTCGAACACAACATGCTCCAGGAGATGACCGCCGAGCTTGAGGCAAGCAGCGAATACGCTCGCCGCCGCGAGGAAATCCGTGCGTTCAATGCCAAGAGTCCGGTCCTGAAGAAGGGCCTGTCGTTGACGCCGGTGAAATTCGGCATCAGCTTCACCGCTACCTTTCTCAACCAGGCCGGCGCGCTGGTACACGTCTACACCGATGGCAGCATCCATCTGAACCACGGCGGCACCGAAATGGGCCAAGGCCTGAACATCAAGGTCGCGCAGGTCGTGGCCGAAGTGTTCCAGGTCGATATCGATCGCATCCAGATCACCGCCACCAACACCGACAAAGTGCCCAACACTTCGCCGACCGCTGCCTCCAGCGGTGCCGACCTCAACGGCAAGGCCGCGCAGAACGCCGCGCTGATCATCAAGCAGCGCCTGGTCGAATTCGCAGCACGGCACTACAAGGTCACCGAGGAAGATGTCGAGTTCAAGAACGGCCAAGTGCGCATCCGCGACCAGTTCGTATCGTTCGAAGAGCTGATCCAGCAGGCCTACTTCGGCCAGGTGTCGCTGTCCTCGACGGGCTTCTACCGCACGCCGAAGATCTTCTACGACCGCGACCAGGCGCGTGGCCGGCCGTTCTACTACTTCGCCTACGGCGCCGCCTGCTCGGAAGTGATCGTCGATACGCTGACCGGTGAGTACCGCATGCTGCGCAGCGATATCCTGCACGACGTCGGCGCCTCGCTGAACCCGGCCATCGACATCGGCCAGGTGGAAGGCGGCTTCGTCCAGGGCATGGGCTGGCTGACCATGGAAGAGCTGGTGTGGAATGACAAGGGCAAGCTGATGACCAGCGGCCCGGCCAGCTACAAGGTGCCGGCAGTGGCCGACATGCCGCTGGACCTGCGGGTCAAGCTGGTGGAAAACCGCAAGAATCCGGAAGACACGGTGTTTCATTCCAAGGCCGTCGGCGAGCCGCCGTTCATGCTCGGCATCTCGGTCTGGTGCGCGATCAAGGACGCCGTGGCCAGCCTGGCCGAATACAAGGCACAGCCGAAGATCGACGCGCCGGCGACACCCGAGCGCGTACTCTGGGGCGTGGAGCAGATGCGCAAGCTGAAGCAGAGCGCCACTGCGGCCGTAGCCACGGAAACGACACCGGCCTGACGGGCTGGAAGTCGGGCCCACCCTACAACAGAGTCGGATCGTATCGTAGGGTGGGCTTCAGCCCACCAAAGAGCGAACGTCAATGATGGGCCTCAGCGGAACGCCGCCCGGCCCACCAGAACACTACAACGGAAGAAGCGCTGCGCGGCGCTATCCGAAGGACAGAACCATGAGCAACACGGTCTGGATCGAAGCACTCGCTGACTTGCAGCAACGCGGCGAACCCTGCGTGCTAGTGACCATCATCGAGGAGCGCGGCTCGACGCCGCGCAATGCCGGCTCGAAGATGATCGTCAGCCGCGAGCGCCTGTTCGACACCATCGGCGGTGGCCACCTGGAGTACAAGGCACAGAAGATCGCCCGCGAAATGCTGGAAAACCGCGTGCGTGAAACCCGCCTCGAACGTTTTTCCCTCGGCGCCAGCCTGGGGCAATGCTGCGGCGGCGCGACCGTGCTGTTGTTCGAACCGATGGGCCAACCGCAAGCGCATATCGCCGTGTTCGGTGCCGGCCACGTGGGCCGTGCGCTGGTGCCGCTGCTGGCCAGCCTGCCGTGCAAGGTGCGCTGGATCGATTCGCGCGAGAGCGAATTTCCCGCGCAGATTCCGGCCGGCGTGGAGAAGGTGGTCAACGACGAGGTGGTGGATGAGGTGGAGAACATGCCCGCCGGCAGCTACTTCATCGTCATGACGCACAATCACCAGCTGGATCTTGAGCTGACCGCGGCGATCCTCGAACGCAACGATTTCACCTACTACGGCCTGATCGGTTCGAAGAGCAAGCGCGCCAAGTTCGAGCACCGCCTGCGCGATCGCGGCTTCCAGCCGGAGACCGTGCAGCGCATGCGCTGCCCGATGGGCATCGCCGAGGTGAAAGGCAAGCTGCCGGTCGAGATCGCCGTATCCATCTCCGGAGAAGTGATCGCCACGTACAACATGAATTTTGGTGAAAAAGCCCAGGACGGCGAAAAGCCCGTCCCGATGCTGGTGCCCGCCTCGCGCCGCTCGCAGAACGGCTGACCGAACGATCGCGCTTCTTTTGTGGAGGCGCGCCCCGCGGCGAAGCGGTCCGCTGGTCAGCCAGAGCTAAAAGCTTGGCCCCGAGCCGGGCCTTCCACACTATTCCCTCTATAACGATTTCCGAGAACCACCATGTCCCAAACCAAAGCCTACCGTGCCGCCCTGCTTCACAGCCTCGCCGATCCGCGCGAGGTGGGCATCGAGCAATCCCACGAATATTTCGAAGACGGCCTGCTGGTCGTCGAGGACGGCAAGGTAGCGCAGATTGGCAATGCGGCCGACCTGTTGTCCAAGCTGCCGGCCGGTACCGAGGTGATCGAGTACAAGGATGCGCTGATCACCCCCGGCTTCATCGACACACACATCCATTACCCGCAGACTGGCATGATCGCTTCGTATGGCGAGCAGCTGCTGGACTGGCTCAACACCTACACCTTCCCCACCGAGCGTGCCTTCGCCGACCCGGCCCATGCCGGCGAGGTTGCGAATGTCTTCCTGAACGAACTGCTACGCAACGGCACCACCACGGCACTGGTATTCGGCAGCGTGCACAAGGAATCGGTGGACGCCTTCTTCGAGGCCTGCGAAAAGCGCAACCTGCGAATGATCGCCGGCAAGGTGCTGATGGATCGCAATGCGCCGGACTACCTCACCGACACTGCCGAATCCGGTTACGCCGACAGCAAGAAACTGATCGAGCGCTGGCACGGCAAGGGCCGCCTGCATTACGCCGTCACGCCGCGCTTCGCACCGACCAGCACGCCGGAGCAACTGGCGCTGGCCGGCAAGCTGTTCAAGGAATACCCGGACCTCTACATGCACACCCACCTGTCCGAGAACCGCAAGGAGATCGAATGGGTGCGCGACCTGTTCCCCGAGCGCAAGGGTTACCTGGACGTCTATGACCACCACGGCCTAATCGGCGCGCGTTCAGTGTTCGCCCACGGCGTGCACCTGTGCGACGACGAATGCAAACGCCTCGGCGAAACCGGCTCGGCGGTGGCATTCTGCCCCACTTCCAACCTGTTCCTGGGCAGCGGCCTGTTCGATCTGGAGAAAGTCGAAGGCTTTGGCGTGCGCGTGGGTCTGGGTACCGACGTCGGCGCTGGCACCAGTTTCTCCCAGCTACAGTCGCTGAACGAGGCCTACAAGGTGATGCAGCTGCAAGGGAAGAAACTGGACCCATTCAAGTCGCTCTACCTCGCCACCCTGGGCGGCGCCCGCGCGCTGTATCTGGACGACCGGATCGGCAACCTGCAACCGGGCAAAGAAGCTGATTTCGTGGTGCTGGATTACAAGGCCACGCCGCTGATCGAGTACCGCCTGAAGCAGGCACGCAGCCTGGAAGAGCGACTCTTCGCCCTGATGATCCTCGGCGACGACCGCGCGGTGAAGGAAACCTACGCGGCCGGGGTTTCGGTGCACCGCAAGGCGTGATTCTCCAAGGCGCCTGGCACAGTACCAAGGCGGCGGTGCGCGGAGCGCACCCTACATGGAGCCCCATTCCAACTGCATCGTAGGGTGCGCTATGCGCACCTTGATCGTTCCCGCGCTCTGCGTGGGAACGCAGCCGGAGGCTCTCTGCCTAGAGGGACGGCGGAGCGTCCCGGACCTGTACCACACGGGGCGTGGGTACTATCAAATTTGATCGTCAGATGCCGGCGGGACGAAATTGCGCGCCTCGTCCGACATTCAAACTTCAGCATGTAGGGTGGGCTTTAGCCCACCAAGGCATACTTTGCTGTGGGCTGAAGCGGAACGCCGCCCGGCCCGCCCTATATTTAACGCAATACAGCCTTCAGCGCTTTTTCGCGGCTTTTCCCGCCTTCCCCAGAATGTGGGAAAACACCGCATGTAGATCATCCGAAGCGCTGTCCTCGTCGAGGTTGAGCTTGCTGTCGATGTGATCCATGTGGTGCAGCATCAGGCTCACCGCCTTCTCGCTGTCGCGAGCGGCGATGGCGTCGATCAGTTGGTTGTGTTCGTCGTACGAGCAATGCGAGCGGTTGCCACTTTCGTACTGGGCGATGATCAGCGAGGTCTGAGACACCAGACTGCGCTGGAAGCTCACCAACGGGGCATTCTTCGCCGCCTCTGCCAGTTTCAAGTGAAACTCGCCCGAGAGTCGAATACCGGCGCCGCGATCACCACGAGCGAAGCAATCCTGCTCATCGAGCACCATCTGTCGCAATTCGGCGAGTTGGTCCTCAGTAGCATGCTGTACCGCTAGCTCGGTGATTGCCCGCTCCACCAGGCGCCGCGCGAAGAAGATCTGCCGGGCTTCCTCGACGCTCGGGCTGGCGACCACCGCACCGCGGTTCGGGCGCAGCAGCACAACCCCTTCATGAGCCAGCCGCGACAGCGCGCGCCGGATGATGGTGCGACTCACGCCGAAAATTTCCCCCAGCGCTTCTTCGCTGAGCTTGGTGCCCGGTGCCAGCCGCTGTTCGAGAATAGCGTCGAAAATATGAGCGTAAACGATGTCGTCCTGGGTTCCGGTCCGGGCCTTGCCGTTTCGTGTCGGCTTTTTCAGAGGCTGCAGCTGTTCGTTCATGGTGACTCGCGTCAGAAATTTCGGCAGACCGAACTTTACTGCCTTCGGGACGTTGCTGGCAGTAGTCGATAGTCAAACAGGCAAATAAATAGCTGTTTATTGTGCACAATCAAGAAGAAACGTCGCCTCTTGGGAGTCCCCTCGGCCAGCAGCAAAGTCGCCGCACGGCTGAGAAGGATTTCTGCGGTGACGATTAACAGGCGGAAATCCTGCAAATCGAGTTGCAATTCTTGTATACAAAAGCATAATCGCGTCAAGCCTTCCTGACCTCTCGGTCAAAAAACCGAACAGGACGAGCCTAACCATCACCTGCCCTCGAGAGTACCGCGCTCTGGGTGATAGACAACAAGAACGATGAGGAACACCTTGTGGACACCACTAAGCAGGAACAGCAGACCGCCGCGCTGCAACCAAACAACCCCGGCTGGCTCGATCGATTCTTCAAACTCAGCGAACACCGCACCAGCGTCAAAACGGAACTGCTCGCTGGCCTGACAACGTTCGTCACCATGGCCTACATCATCTTCGTCAACCCGAACATCATGGCGGCTGCGGGCATCGACCACGGCGCGGCGTTCGTCGCGACCTGTGTCGGTGCCGCACTGGGCTGCCTGCTCATGGGGCTCTACGCCAACTGGCCGGTGGGCCTCGCACCGGGAATGGGCCTGAACGCCTTCTTCACCTACACGGTGGTCGGCGAGATGGGCTACAGCTGGGAAATCGCGCTGGGCGCGGTGTTCCTTTCAGGCCTCCTGTTCATGATCATGAGCCTGTCACGGCTACGCGAATGGCTGCTCAACAGCATTCCGATGAGCCTGCGCTTCGCCATGGGCGCTGGGGTCGGGCTGTTCCTCGGTCTGATCGGCCTGAAGACCGCCGGCATCGTCGTTGACAACCCGGCCACGCTGCTGTCCATGGGCTCCTTCGGCGAGCCCTCCGCTCTGCTGGCGGCGATCTGTTTCTTGATGATCGCTGTGCTCAGTCACCGCAATGTGTTCGGCGCGATCCTGGTCAGCATGCTCGCCGTCACTGGCATCGGCCTGGCCATGGGGCTGGTCGAATACAACGGGCTGGTGTCGATGCCGCCAAGCCTGGCGCCGACCTTCCTGGCGATGGACATTGCCGGTGCCTTCAACGTGGCGATGATCAGCGTCATTCTGGCGTTCCTGTTCGTCAACATGTTCGACACCGCCGGCACGCTGATGGGCGTCGCACATCGGGCGAATCTGGTGGACGACAACGGTCAGATCCAGAATCTCTCCCGCGCGCTGAAAGCCGACAGTACCTCCAGCGTCGCCGGTGCCTTTGTCGGCTGCCCGCCGGTTACAAGCTACGTGGAGAGCGCTGCGGGTGTGGCGGCCGGTGGCCGCACCGGTCTGACCGCGATCACTGTTGGCGTGCTGTTCCTCGCCGCCATGTTCTTCGCCCCGCTGGCCGGCATGATTCCCGCCTATGCCACCGCCGGCGCGCTGATTTACGTAGCGATGCTGATGATGAGCGGTATGGCGCACATCGACTGGAAGGACCATACCGATACCATCCCGGCCATTGTGACCGTGGTGATGATGCCGCTGACCTTCTCCATCGCCAACGGAATCGCCCTGGGCTTTCTGACCTACGCGACGCTGAAGATCCTGACGGGCCAGCGCGACAAGGTGTCGGTCAGCCTATACGTGCTCTGCGTGATCTTCATTGCCAAGTTCGCCTTCCTCTAAATCTGGCGGATCGCACGGCCCCATCGCTTCGGCGGTGGGGCTTTTTTGCGTTTTGGCTGGGGGATTTTCTATCAAGCAATGCTGTTCGCTTAATAAGCCCATAAAAGCAGCAGCCTCGTAGGATGGGCTTCAGCCCACGACTGCGGCCAGCAAAAATTCTGGTGGGCTGAAGCCCACCCCACGGAGCTGCATCTCATCGCGCACGGGTCGGTCCTGTAGGCATCGAGGCCGAGCGCGCCGCCGGTGGTTGCGCCTTGTCAGCATCATCCCTCCGTTCAACTAGGCGCCCTTCAGCCAGGATTAGCCTCGAGCCTCCTCCGGATTCACGGTAATCCGCGACACCCTGCCTCCGCTAACAACCCTTTGCCGTTATGTAGAGGGCTCTACATCACCGGCTCGCCACCACAGCGAATCGAACAGCACCAGTCACGGCGCAACGCGCCATGCCTGGCGCACGTACAAAAAAAACCCGCCAAAGAGGCGGGTCGAAGACTCAGAGAGTCAAGCTTTACGCATGGGAGAAAGCACTGCCGCTATCGTCGCGACAGTCAGCCGATCAGCTACCGCGATACGTAGAGTAGCTGTACGGAGAAATCAGCAGTGGCACGTGGTAATGATCCTGCTCGGCGCTGATGCCAAAGCGCAGAACGACCACATCCAGAAACGCCGGCTCGGGCAGTTGCACGCCACGGCCACGGTAATAGTCACCGGCACTGAACTGCAGCTGGTAAACACCGGAACGGTAGTCGTCCCCTTCCAGCAATGGTGAATCGCAACGGCCATCAGCATTCGTCTGGCGCGTGGTGATCAGCTCGAGGCGCTCGCCTTCGACCCGATAGAGTTCGATGCGGATGTCGCTGCCAGGGCAGCCGTGAGCGGCATCCAGTACATGAGTAGTCAAACGTCCCATAGATTCTGGCATCGCGGATCAACACCGCCGATGCCCGCCTCCTCTTGTGATTGGTGTGGACTGGGTTCGAGCATAGCATGCGTACAGGCTTTTGAAAGACAGATTTCATAAAAATTGTACACAATCTAGCACCCTTTTATCCTGCCTGCCGCTCTGCCCGTTGCAGAGCCCCTATCTAGAGCGTGCGCCTTTGAAGAACGAGCGTGGCAATCGCTGCCACCGAACGACACACGAGAAAAATTAAAGATTGGTGATTTACAAACTGCAAAACGTTTTGTATACAATTAACTCATGACGGTCGTACAGCAATTCACGGTGGCGACCCGTATTCAAATAAGGAATAACAAGTGAGCGCCGACTACCCTCGTGACCTTATCGGCTATGCCGAAAACCCACCCCATCCGCAATGGCCGGGCAATGCCCGCATCGCCCTGTCCTTCGTGCTCAATTACGAAGAAGGCGGCGAGCGCTGCGTATTGCATGGTGACAAGGAGTCCGAAGCCTTTCTCTCCGAGATGGTTTCTGCCCAGCCGTTCCAGGGCGTGCGTCACATGAGCATGGAGTCGCTCTACGAATACGGCAGCCGCGCCGGCGTCTGGCGCCTGCTCAAGCTATTTCGCAAGCACGATATTCCGCTGACTATTTTCGCCGTGGCCATGGCTGCGCAACGGCATCCGGACGTGATCAAGGCGATGGTCGCCGATGGTCACGAGATCTGCAGTCACGGCTATCGCTGGATCGACTACCAATACATGGACGAAGCCGAAGAGCGTGAGCACATGCTCGAGGCGATCCGTATCCTGACCAACCTCACCGGCGAGCGTCCGCTGGGCTGGTACACCGGCCGCACCGGGCCGAACACCCGCCGCCTGGTGCGTGAGGAAGGTGGTTTCCTCTACGACTCCGACACTTACGACGACGATCTGCCCTACTGGGACCCGGAATCCACGCCGGATAAGCCGCACCTGGTGATCCCCTACACGCTGGACACCAACGATATGCGCTTCACCCAGGTGCAGGGTTTCAACACCGGCGACGACTTCTTCAAGTACCTGAAGGATGCCTTCGACGTGCTCTACGCCGAAGGTACCGAGGGCGCGCCCAAGATGCTGTCCATCGGAATGCACTGCCGTCTGCTGGGTCGCCCGGCACGTCTGGCCGCACTGCAGCGCTTCGTCGAGTACGCCAAGAGTCACGAGCAGGTATGGTTCGCCCGCCGCGTTGATATCGCTCGCCACTGGCATGCCACCCTCCCTCTCAGACAGGAACCCGCCGCATGAGCCGTTTTCAGACATTGCAGCCTTCCAGCCTCGACCGCGACGCGTTCGTCGCTGCCTTCGCCGACATTTACGAGCATTCGCCCTGGGTCGCCGAGCAGGCTTATGACAAGGGAGTCGATGCCGGTCTCGACGACATCGAGACGCTGCATGCACGCATGGCCGACATACTCCTGAGCGCGCCGCGTGAAACGCAGCTGGCGCTGATCAATGCTCACCCTGATCTCGCCGGCAAGGCCGCGGTGCGTGGCGAGCTCACCGCATCGAGTACCTCCGAGCAGGCCGGAGCCGGCATCCATGAATGCACCGCCGAGGAATTCGCCCGTTTCACAGAGCTGAACGAGGCCTACAAGGACAAGTTCGGTTTCATCTTCATCATGGCGGTCAAGGGCAGCAACCGGCACCAGATTCTGGCGGCGTTCGAGGAACGTCTGCACAACACCCCGGAGCAGGAATTCGACCGGGCAGTGAGCGAGATCAACAAGATCGCGCTGTTCCGTCTGCAGACGATGTGAGCAGGCAGACGTAGGGTGGGCTTCAGCCCACCATGCATACAGCCGGCCTTGTTACGGTGGGCTGAAGCGGAGCGCCGCCCGGCCCACCCTACGGATAGGGCCTCGACCATACATAATTCAACAACGAGCACCAGCCATGCGCACACTCAAGATCGAACCGTTGACCAAGGAAGCCTTCGCCCCTTTCGGTGATGTGATCGAAACCGAAGGCAGCGACTACTTCATGATCAACAACGGTTCCACCCGCCGCTATCACAAGCTGGCGTCGGTAGAGACCGCGCAGCCGGAAGACCAGGCCATCATCAGCATCTTCGCCGCCGACGCGTTGGAGATGCCGCTGGCCATTCGCATGCTCGAACGACATCCGCTGGGCAGCCAGGCGTTCATTCCGCTGCTCGGCAACCCCTTTCTGGTCGTGGTCGCGCCACTTGGCGATGCACCTGTACCGGGACACGTCCGCGCCTTCCGCAGCAACGGCAGGCAGGGCGTCAATTACCACCGCGGCGTCTGGCACCACCCGGTGCTGACGATCGAAAAGCGGGATGAATTCCTGGTGGTCGATCGCAGCGGTTCTGGCAACAACTGCGACGAGCATTTTTTCACCGAGGACGAGCTGGTTCTCCTCGACCCCCACCGGGACTCCGAGCAAGCGACCGATTGATCGACCAAGCGCCACGCCGGCACGGTTGCCGCGCACGACCGACGCCGGACATACGCGCCGCCGAACAAGCGGAACACTTGCAACGAGTCGAATAAGAAGAAACAACCGGCTGGTGCGCCAGCCGTGCAAGAGGTAATTATCGTGGAAGCACATCTGACCGAATGGCTGAACCTGAGTATTCGCTGGATTCATATGATCGTCGGTATCGCCTGGATCGGTGCCTCGTTCTACTTCGTCTGGCTGGAAAACAACCTTAACCGTGCCAACCCCCGAGAAGGCCTGTCCGGCGATCTCTGGGCGATCCACGGCGGTGGTATCTACCACCTGGAAAAATACAAACTCGCACCGCCGCAAATGCCGGAGAACCTGCACTGGTTCAAGTGGGAGGCCTATACCACCTGGCTATCGGGCGTCGCCCTGCTGATGGTGGTCTATTATCTCAACCCCAGCCTTTACCTGGTTCTGCCAGGCAGCGACCTCTCTCCCGCTGCAGCGGTCGCCATTGGCTTCGGTTCGCTGATCGTCGGCTGGTTCATCTATGACCTGCTCTGCGACTCGCCACTGGGCAAGACACCGGCGCTGCTCGGCCTGGTCCTGTTCGTTCTGGTGATCGCCGCTTGCTGGGGCTATTCGCAGATCTTCAGCGGTCGCGCTGCCTACATCCATACCGGCGCACTGATCGGCACCATCATGGTCGGCAACGTGTTCCGTATCATCATGCCGGCCCAGCGCGCACTGGTCGCCGCCATCGAGCAGAACCGCACGCCCGATCCGCTGTTGCCGGCCAAGGGTCTGCTGCGCTCGCGTCACAACAACTATTTCACCCTGCCGGTGCTGTTCATCATGATCAGCAACCACTTCCCGAGCACCTACGGCAGCCAGTACAACTGGTTGATCCTGGCCGCACTCGGCGCGTTGTCGGTACTGGTACGCCACTACTTCAACACCCGCCACGACAGCAACCGCTTCGCCTGGGCCTTGCCCGCCGCCGCAGTCGGCATGATCTGCCTGGCTTTCGTGCTGTCGCCGAACCGCCAGCCCGCTGCACCCAACCTGGCCGCCACCTCCCCGGAGCAAGCGAGCATGTCCGCGCAGCAAAGCGGCACCGCGAGCGCCGAAGCCGGCAATAGCGAGTTCGCCGAGGTCAAGCAGGTGATCAACGAGCGCTGCACTGTGTGCCATGCCGCCCAGCCGAGCAGCCCGCTATTCAGCGCGCCACCCGCCGGGGTCATGTTCGACACGCCTGAGCAGATCAAACTGCAGGCCGCGAAGATTCATGCGCAGACCGTGGCCAGCCAGATCATGCCGCTGGGCAACATGACCAACATGACTCAGGAAGAGCGCGACTTGCTCGGTGCCTGGATCGACAAGGGCGCGCAGATCAACTGATCGTGCCCGCAGGCCGCGCTTTCGAGCGCGGCTTTTTTTTATCCATTACTACCTCATGAATAGCCGTAACAGGGTTCTGCCCTAGCAGAATCACAGCTCGAATATCAGTCCCGCACGTTCAGCGGGGCCACGCGACATCCAATAACAAAAGCGTCCGAGGTGTTTTGCATGAACGATGTAACCCAGCGGGAAACCGCGCCCGTTACAGAAAAGCAGCTGCCTTTGTTGCAGATGCTGCTGGTGAGTTTTCAGCACGTATTGCTGATGTATGGCGGGGCTGTCGCCGTACCGCTGATCGTCGGCCAGGCTGCCGGCCTTTCTCGCGAGGAAATCGCTTTCCTGATCAATGCCGATCTACTGGTGGCGGGTATTGCCACGATCGTTCAATCCATGGGGATCGGTCCGGTCGGCATTCGCATGCCGGTGATGATGGGCGCCAGTTTCGCTGCGGTCAGCAGCATGGTTGTCATGGCCGGCATGCCCGGTGTCGGCATGACGGGTATCTTCGGCGCGACCATCGCCGCCGGCTTCTTCGGGCTGCTGATCGCACCCTTCGTCTCCAAGATCGTCCGTCTTTTTCCGCCGCTGGTGACCGGCACGGTGATTACCGCCATCGGCCTATCGCTGTTCCCCGTAGCAGTGAACTGGGCCGGCGGCGGCAGCACCACCGGCCAGTTCGGCGCCTTGCCCTATCTCGGCGTGGCGGCTGCGGTGTTGACTGTGATTTTGCTGATCAACCAATTCATGCGCGGCTTCTGGGTCAACGTCTCGGTACTGGTGGGCATGGCGTTGGGTTACGTGCTGGCGGCCAGCCTGGGAATGGTCAACCTGTCGGGCATCAACTCGGCGCCGGCGTTCCAGGTGGTCACGCCGAATCACTTCGGCGCACCGCAATTCCTCCTCGCACCGATCCTCTCGATGTGTCTGGTGGTGGTGATCATATTCGTCGAGTCGGCCGGTATGTTTCTCGCGCTGGGCAAGATCACGGGACAGGAAGTCGACCCCAGGCAGCTGCGCCGCGGCCTGCTGTGCGATGCCGGTGCGACTTTCTTTGCCGGCTTCATGAACACCTTCACGCATTCGTCGTTCGCGCAGAACATCGGCCTGGTGCAGATGACCGGCGTGCGCAGCCGCTACGTGACCGCCGTTGCCGGACTGTTCCTGATCAGCCTTAGCCTGCTTCCAAAGGCCGCGTTCATGGTCGCCTCGATTCCTGCGGCGGTCTTGGGCGGCGCCGGCATCGCCATGTTCGGCATGGTCGCAGCCACGGGCATCAAGATTCTGCAGGAAGCCGATATCGGTGACCGTCGCAACCAGCTGCTGGTCGCGGTGAGCATCGGTCTGGGCATGGTGCCTGTAGTCCGTCCCGAGTTCTTCGCGCACCTGCCGCACTGGATGGAGCCCATCACCCACAGCGGAATCGCCGTAGCCACCATCAGCGCAGTGACGCTGAACCTGCTGTTCAACGTGCTCGGCGGGCCGGAGCGCAATGCGCTGACCGGTGCGGCTCAACACTGATCCATGACGGAGCGCGCCGCGACGGAACGCGGCGCCGACGAAAGCTCGCCACCAAACTGCACCACCCTGCCGGACACTAACGCCAGCGCTAAACCAACCGCACTACCCACCCGATCGGGCGCCGCTCGTCTTCTATTTGCGCTCGTCGAAATTGTGCACAATATTGAAATTAATTGTTTAACCGCATGTTCACAGGTTGCTATAGTCAGCTCATCCTGACCGCCGGAACAACTTTCGGCGACCAGCGATCGGGGTCCGTGCAGCCCCAAAGCCCATGACCGAACAATAACTAATGGCAGGCTTGACCATGACCGCAACCGAATCCAGGAGCGGTGACGCTCCCAACCAGGACCTGATCTATCAACTCGAGGATCGCCCGGGTCCGCTTCCCGCCACATTTGCCGCCATCCAGCACGTGCTGGCCAGTTTCGTTGGCGTCATCACTCCGACCCTGATCATTGGCAGCGTGCTTGGTCTGGGCGAATACGTGCCCTATCTGGTGAGCATGGCGCTGTTCGTGTCCGGCCTCGGCACCTTTATCCAGGCCAAACGGGTTGGCCCGGTCGGCGCTGGCATGCTCTGCTTACAGGGCACCAGTTTCGGCTTTCTCAGCGTGATCCTGGCGGCAGGCTTCATCGTCAAGGGTCGCGGCGGCAGCCCCGAAGAAATCCTGGCCACGCTGTTCGGTGTCGGTTTCTGCGCCGCCTTCGTGGAGATCGGGGTAAGTCAGTGCATCCATCGACTACGCCGGATCATCACGCCGGTGGTTACCGGCACCATCATCTGTCTGATGGGCCTGTCGCTGATCAAGGTTTCGATGACGGATATTGCCGGCGGCTACGGGGTTGAAAACCCAGGCGAGCTGCACAACCTGGCGCTGGCTGGGCTAGTGCTTGGCACTATCATTCTGCTCAACCGCTTCGGTATGCCACTGCTGCGGCTGTCGGCAGTGATCGTCGCCTTGGCGGTAGGCTACTTTGCTGCCTGGATGATGGGCATGGTGGATTTTTCAAGTCTCGCGGCGCTCCCGGCAGTTAGCGTGCCGCAGCCGTTCAAGTTCGGCTTCGCCTTCGACTGGATGGCCTTCATTCCGATCGCAGTGATTTTCCTGATCACACCTCTGGAAACTGCGGGTGACCTGACAGCCAACTCGATGATTTCGCGCCAGCCGGTCAAGGGTCCCCTGTACATGAAGCGCATCAAGGGTGGCATCCTGGGCGACGGCTGCAGTTCGCTGCTGGCGGCAACCTTCAACAGCCTGCCGATGACGACTTTCAGCCAGAACAACGGTGTGATCCAACTGACCGGCGTCGCCAGCCGCCATGTCGGGCTGTATATCGCTGGCATCTTGATTCTGCTGGCGCTGTTCCCGGCAGTGGGCGGCGTACTGCAGTTGATGCCCAAACCGGTCCTCGGCGGTGCCACGCTGATCATGTTCGGCACTGTCGCGATCGCCGGGATCAAGATCCTCGCCGAAGCAGGCCTGAACCGCCGCAACATGCTCATCGTCGCCATCTCATTGGGTCTCGGGCTGGGCGTGGCTGCGGTACCGGATGTGCTGAACAATCTGCCCGAGGTATTGAAGAACATCTTCGGCTCGCCGATTACCATTGGCGCCTTCAGCGCAATCCTGCTCAATTTCATCCTGCCTCGCGAACCGGAGGAACTGGACGACTATGACCCCGACAACCTGATCGAGGATTCGGTCGGCACCAATACCCTGGCGGTCAACATCCCGGATTATTCGAAGGTTGCACCGAAGGCGACCAGCAACGATCCCTCAGCGCACCTGACACCAACGGGCTGATCAGCCCTGGCGCCAGGGCACCACGGTGCCCTGGCAGCACTGCATTCACAACAACAAAACCAAAGGGCACTCCGCATGAACTTCAAACTCGCTCCTCTTTCGCTGGCGCTGGCTGGCAGTCTGCTTGCCGCTCCGGCCTTCGCCGAGATGCATTGGCAGAACAACAGCCTGACGTACCTGTACGGCAAGGATTTCAAGATCAACCCAGATATCCAGCAGACGATCACGTTCGAACATGCCAGCGGCTGGAGTTGGGGCGACATGTTCCTGTTCGTCGATAACATCTGGTACAACGGCGTCAGCGGCAGTGATGGGCATACCTACTACGGCGAGTTTGCCCCGCGCCTGTCATTGGGCAAGATCACGGGTCAGGAAATGTCCTTCGGCCCGATCAAGGATGTGCTCCTGGCAGCCACTTACGAGCGCGGCGAAAGCACCGACGGGGTCCCGAACCAGAACTACTTGCTTGGCCCGGCCGTCGACCTGGATGTGCCAGGCTTCGATCGTCTGGCGATCAACGTCTACTACCGCAAGCCCGACGGCACCACAGGCAAACCGTCCGGCCAATGGCAGGTCACCCCGACTTGGGCCATGACTTTCCCGGTAGGCAAGTCCGACATTCTCTTCGATGGTTATATCGACTGGGTAGTCAACGATGCCGGCTCCGAGAGCCGCGGCGATTTCATCTCGAAAAACCTGCACATCAACCCGCAGATCAAATATGACTTGGGCAAGGCGCTCGACGGCGAGCCCGGCAAGCTCTACGTGGGTATCGAGTACGACTACTGGTCCAACAAATATGGCATCGAGGACGGCGGGTTCGTTAGTGAGAACTTCGTTGGCCCAACCGACCAGAACACCTTTAGCTTGCTGGTGAAAGCGCACTTCTGACGATACGGTCAGTTGATGAATACAAAGAAGGCAGCCGATGGCTGCCTTCTTTGTTTCTGCACGATTCATTTGCCGGACATACTCATCCTGTAAATGAAGGGCGCCAGTTCTCCCCGGCGCCCTTCGCTCATCACAACTTGAAACTGCCCATCTGCCGGCTCAGATCGTCCGCCAGGCGACTCAGCGCATGACAGTCCTCGCGGCAACCCTGCACATCGCTGGCAGTCGCCTGGGCGAGGTCGGCGATACCCTGGACGTTGCGAGTGATTTCTTCGGTCACGCTGCTCTGCTCTTCGGTCGCCGCAGCCACCTGAGCGTTCATGTCGCTGATCGCTTCGACCTGCTCGGTGATGGCGTTCAATGACTGGCCGGTAAGCTGGCTGGCTTGCACACCGGTACCGGTGGCAGCCTGTCCGGCATGCATCGAGCTGACCGCGTTGTCCGCACCGCTCTTGAGGCCTTGAATCATCTGCTGAATTTCATCTGTCGATGCCTGGGTGCGACTGGCCAGGGTGCGCACCTCATCGGCGACGACCGCGAAGCCACGTCCCATTTCTCCGGCACGTGCCGCTTCGATGGCGGCATTAAGCGCCAGCAGGTTGGTCTGTTCCGAGATGCTGCGGATCACGGCCAGCACCTTATCGATGGACGCCACCTGCTGAGCCAGATCGGTGACCGATTCAGCGGCATGGCCAATCTCACCGGACATCTTCTCGATGTGCGCGATGGACTCTCCAACCACCTTGCCCGCCTGCAGCGCCTCATCACGCGCACCTTGCGAGGCGTGCGCGGCGCTGCTGGCGTTGCGGGCGATCTCCTGCACCGTCAGACCCATTTCGTTGACGGCTGTGGCGACCATGTCGGTCATCTCGTTCTGGCGCTCGGCACGAGTTGCGGTGTTGTCGACCACTTCCGCCACCTGTCCCACCGCGGTACGCAACTGCTGGCTGGTACTCAGCACGTCGCCGATAAGACCGCGCAGGCTGCCAATGAAACGGTTGAAGCCACGCGCCAGGTCACCCAGCTCATCGGCACGGCTCTCGTCAAGCCGACGGGTCAGGTCGCCACCACCGCCACCGATTTCCACTAGCGCCGAGGTCACCTGGCGAATAGGCCGGACCAGCCCGCGTGCCAGCAGTACCACCAGCCCCAGGAAGAACAGCGCGATACAGGCGGCGATCAGGCTGATGGTCCACAGCGTACGTCGCGCTTCACCGAAGATCTCCGCCTCGGGAACCTCGCTTACCAGTAACCAGCCCAGGCCTTCGATCGGTTGGGCCACTGCAAGGATGACCTCGCCGTCACGCTCGAAACGTATCGCCTTGTTGGCGCCGGCAAGCAGTTCCTGGGCCGCTTGCGCGCCGGTCAAGGTGCGAAGCTCGGTACGATCATTGTGCTCGGTAGCCGGATGAACCTTGACCCGGCCATCGCTGCCGACCAGATAGACATTCCCACGCTCGCCGAAACGGAAATTGCTGATCAGCTCGGACATGCTTTTCAGGCTGTATCCAAGCCCCGCCACGCCGAGGATCTTTCCACCGGAACTGATGCGTTGATTGATGAACAGCGTTGGCTGGCGCGAGGCCTTGTCGATGTCGATCTCGATGCGCTGTTCGATGTTGCCGTCGATCAGGCTGTAGAACCAGCTGTCGGCAGCAGCACTGCGGTTGAGCGTACGTGACAGGCCCGTCTCGGAGTAGTAGTTGCCGCTCTCCAGCACCACGACAGAGGTCGTCAGCGCGTTCTGCTGCATCTTCACACCGTCGAGGTAGCGGCTGATAGCGGCCGCCTGGTCCGCGCTCTCGCCATCGCGCATCCACTCCTGCACGAAGATATTGCCGGCAATGCCGCTCGTCGCGGTGATCGGCTCCGCCAGGGTGCGTTGGATATCGTTACGGATCGCTGTGACGTTGGCTGGCAGCGCTTCTCCGATCAGATAGCGTTCCGCCAGGCGATTGACCGCCGAGGAATAAACGGCGATGACGATCAGAATACTTGTGAGCAGGGCCGCCCCCATACTCACGATCAACTGCCACTGAATACTGCGTCGCATGAAAGGCATGGAGGTATCTCGCTTTGTTTTTTCTTAACGTACACATTTCATTGCTGAAATGTATACGAAATATTAGCTTCTAGAGCTTAAATGGCTATCGGCCAGGTTTCTGATGCCTTTAGATACCGTCCGGCGGCTCGGCAATCGCGCCCAGGCAAAGCGCCTCGCCAGCATTAGTCGGCTACAAGGGGAATGGATGTATCAACCGAATCTGAAGCAGACCACGCTGTTGACGCTGCTTGCCTTCATCATTGGGCTAGGCTTCTTGATCGCGACCATCGCCAATTACTTCGCGTCGCGCGACACCATTCGCCACAGCATCATCGGCACCGAGCTTCCCTTGACGGCAGACGTGATCTCCCTGGAACTGCAAAAGGATCTGGTCAAGCTGGTCCAGGTCGCCTCCGCCATGGCCGAAGATCCGTTGCTGCTCGACTGGGTGGATCAGGGTGAGCGCAACACGAAGCTGATCACTCGCTACCTTCAAGCCATCAAGAAGCGTTACGACACGTCAAACGCCTTCTTCGCCTCTGATCGCTCGCAGATCTACTACACCGATGATGCACACCAGCCCATGCGGCCCGATGAGCCGGCGCACCACTGGTTCTACCGTTTCGAAGGTGCCGGGACGCCTTGGGAAGTTGTCGTGGACATCCGGCGTCTGACCCTGTTTCTCAACTATCGAATGACAGCAAGTGATGGCTCGTTCCTCGGTGTGGCCGGGGTCGGTATGAGTCTGGATCGCATGCGTCATCTGATGGATACCTATCAACGGCGCTATCAGCGCACCATTTACTTCGTCGACAGCCAGCAGAACGTCGTCGTAACCGGTAGCGAAGCTGGGTCGGAAGAGATTCCGCGCGGTGCTCATCTGAGCGATATCCCCGCACTGGCCGACCTCAAGCAGCAGTTACCCGAGCTGCGGACCGGCTCGTTCCTTTACCGAAGCGATGGCGAGCAGCATTTCATCAACATCCGCTACATCCCCGAGTTGAAGTGGTATCTGATGGTGGACAAGCGCGAAAGCAACGTCATGGCGCCGGTACAGCGCAGCCTTTGGATCAATCTGCTGATCGGATTCAGCGTCATGCTGATAGTGCTCGGGCTGGTCGGTTCGATCAGCCGCCGCTACCTGCAACGCATCGAGGCCATGGCCATTCACGATGCGCTGACCGACTTGCTCAACCGGCGCGGCTTCGGCCTGGTCGCCGAGCAGGCGATGCTCGAAGCAAAACGCCAGCGTAGCGACCTTTGCGTACTGATCCTGGATCTCGACCACTTCAAGACGTTCAACGATACCTACGGCCACCTCGGGGGCGACTTTCTGTTGCGCAGCTTCGCCAGGCTACTGGCCCGACAAATACGCCAGAGCGACTTGATATCGCGCTGGGGTGGCGAGGAGTTCGTGATCATGTTCAAGGACACCGATCTGGCCACCGCACTGGCGCTAGCGGAGAAAATCCGTGCAGCCACCGAGGCTGCGACATTCGACTTCGAAGGTACGCCATTGCGAGTGACGGTCAGCATAGGCGCAGCCCAACTGTCACCGGGCGGTAACCTGGAGTCTCTGCTGGGCGCCGCCGATCGTGCCTTGTATCGGGCGAAAAATGGCGGACGCAACCAGGTTTGCAGCGCAACGGGCATAGCTGCCAATTGATCGTCGCTACCGATGCGCTAGTTGCTGGCGGCTTCCTTGGCCTTCTGTCGCTGCAGAAACTCGATTTTCCACTGCTCCATGCCGATGTATTCCGATGACAGGTTCGCCTCCACCTGATGCTTGGCTTTGAGCGCGGCGACGGCGGGCTGCTGGATTTTGAGGTAGCGGTCGAGATGCTCGATCAGTTCGGGATGATTGAGGCTGGACAGGTTAAAGGTGCTACGTGTGTGCGGTAGATCGGCATCGAAGACCAGCGCTCCCGGCTTGGCGCGCACGTTGTTCAAGTAATGCGCCGCCACCACTACGTTGTAATAGGCACCGTCGCTATCCTTGAGCAGTGCCTGACGCACCATGCGCGGCAGGTTCTGGCTACTGACCAGCAAGATCTGGTTGGCCGCGACCCGGTCCTCGTAGCCCCAGGGCGTCCAGCCATCGACCACCGCCAGCCGCCTGAGCTCATCGATACCTCGCCCCACACGCCGCGGCGCCACCATCACACCGTCGACATAATTGACCACCGCCTGGCTGTAGTGCAGACGATGTCCGGCTTTAGCGGGTCCGGACCAGTTGGGATTATCGGGATACTTGGCATCGACACGCCCGTTCAGCAGCGCCGGCAACAGCTCGTCCGCGGGCAACACCTTGTATGTCAGGCGCACACCGTTATACGCGGCGAAACTATCCAGCAGCTCACGGGCGAAGCCCCCGTAATTGCCTTGTGCATCGCCGCTGTAGTGCGGCATGAATGCTGCCTGCTCGACGCCGATTACGTAGGTTTGCTCGGCGGCTACAGGCACTGAAAGCGCCAGCAAGGCGACCGCAAGAAATTTCTTCATTTGGAACTCCTTGTAAGTTGGACGACCCGCTCGGCAGGCTTGAGACGAGCCGGCAGGAAAATGCGAAAGGCGATATCCATGACGCTGCATTGATGGCAGTAGCGTAGCAGCGTTTTTTTAGAATTGTGTACAAAGACTTAAGCATTTGTTCACAAATAGGCGGATTGACGGGCCCGTCTTGAGACGGTCTGGAGGCCGGTGCTAGCATGCCGCGGCTGGCCACCAGGCGGGTGGTCGTGAATTGAACAGGCCCTATGTCCAGTATCCGCGAGCGCAACAAAGAATTGATCCTGCGCGCTGCCAGTGAAGAGTTCGCCGAAAAAGGCTTCGCCGCCAGCAAGACCAGCGACATCGCCAATCGCGCCGGGCTGCCCAAGCCCAACGTCTATTACTATTTCAAGAGCAAGGAAAACCTCTACCGCGAGGTGCTCGACAGCATCGTCGAGCCGCTGCTGCAAGCATCCGCCCCCTTCAATCAGCCCGGCGAACCCGCCGATGTGTTACGTGCCTATATCCGCACCAAAATCCGGATTTCACGCGAGCACGCCTGCGCCTCCAAAGTATTCGCAAGCGAAATCATGCATGGCGCGCCCCATCTGCCAGCCGAACGGGCGGAGCAGCTAAACGCCCAGGCCAGCCACAACGTGGCTCGCATCCAAGGCTGGATCAATCAGGGACTGATGGCGAAGGTCGACCCCAATCATCTGTTGTTCAGCATCTGGGCGGCGACCCAGACCTATGCCGATTTCGACTGGCAGATATCCACCGTGACGGGAAAAGCCTCTCTCGACGATGCAGATTACGAAGCCGCTGCCGATACGATTATTCGTATGGTCATCAAGGGTTGCGAGGTAAAGGAAACGTCCGCAGTCATCTGAACCAACTATGCTTGTCGAAGCCTCTAGCATGCCGCTTGCACGACATATCACTATGTCCTGATGTGGTCGACGGAAGGTTCGGCGGGTCATTGAGGGTTCTGATAACGTTTTGCCCCATAGGCATCCCCAGCTTTTGACGTTTCCTTAATGACTACCAATACTTGCGCTGGCATCGGCCTGGAAAAAGGAAATTCTTTTGACTGCATTGCGCAACAGCCTGTCGAGGAAATTACTCCGTATCGTTCTGCTGTCAGCGCTCGCCGTTGGGCTGGTATTGAGCTGCGCGCAGATCATTTTCGATGCCTACAAAACTCGGCAGCTGATCGGCACCGAGGCCCAACGCATCCTGCGCATGACGCGCGACCCCTCGGCCCAGGCGATCTACAGCCTGGACCGCGAAATGGGCTCACAGGTCATGGAAGGCCTGTTTCAGCATGAGTCGATTCAAGAAGCATCGATTGCCCACCCTGGCGAGGAGCCTCTGGCTGTCAAAAACCGCCCACTCATATCCGCACCGACACGCTGGCTAACCGATCCGATACTCGGCCGCAGTCAGGAATTCTCGATTCCGCTGATTGGTCGCCCTCCTTACAACGAATACTACGGCGACCTGCGCATTACGCTCGACACCGCTCCCTATGGAGAGGAATTCATCAGCGACTCGATCGTCATCTTCTTCGTCGGCATTCTCCGTGCGCTGGCCCTGGGTCTGTTGCTTTACCTGATTTACGAATGGCTGTTGACGCGACCGCTGACCAAGCTCACCGCGCACCTGTCACGGATTAATCCTAGCCGTCCCGGCGAGCATTCACTGCCGATGCCAAAGGGGCATGAGCGAAACGAGTTGGGTCTCTGGGTCGAAACCGCCAACGGCCTGCTCGCCTCCATCCAGCACAACATGCAGCTGCGCCATGCCGCGGAAAGCAGCCTGGAACGCATGACCCAGTACGACCCGCTCACCGGGCTGCCCAATCGACAACAGCTGCAGCAACAGCTCGACAACATTCTCGGCGAGGCCGCCCGGCTGCAACGCCGTGTAGCCGTGCTCTGCCTCGGGCTGGACGACTTCAAGGGCGTGAACGAGCAGTTCAGCTACCAGAGCGGGGACCGCTTGCTGGTCGCGCTAGCCGATCGCCTGCGAAGCCTGAGCGGACGTGTCGGCGCCCTTGCCCGCCTGGGTGGCGACCAGTTCGTGCTGGTGCTGTTCGGCTGCGAACACCCTTACGAGGCCGCGGAACTGGCGCAGAAAGTACTCGACGATCTGGAGCGGCCGGTCACCCTCGATCAGCAAAGCATCCGCCTGCGCGCCACTATCGGTATCACGCTGTACCCGGAAGATGGCGACAGTACCGAGAAGCTGTTGCAGAAAGCCGAACAGACCATGACCTTGGCCAAGAACCGCTCGCGCAACCGCTACCAGTTTTACGTGGCGAGCATCGACAGCGAAATGCGAACGCGCCGGGAATTGCAGAACGACCTGGCCGAAGCAGTCAAACGCAGTGAATTTCATCTGGTCTACCAGCCGCAGATCGACTATCGACTGAAGCGCATCACCGGCGTCGAAGCCCTGCTGCGCTGGACGCAGCCGAGCGGAAAGATGATTCCGCCGGACATTTTCATTCCCCTCGCAGAGCAGAACGGCAGCATCATCGCCATCGGCGAATGGGTGCTCGATCAGGCCTGCCAACAGCTGAGCGAGTGGCATCAACAGGGCTTCAACGACCTGCGCATGGCCGTCAACCTTTCCACGGTCCAGCTGCACCATGCCGAACTGCCAGCAATGATCAACACCCTGCTCAAAAACCATCGGTTGCCGCCCGAGACCCTGGAGCTCGAGGTGACCGAGACCGGGCTGATGGAAGACATCGCCGCCGCCACTCACAACCTGCACAGCCTGCGCCGCTCCGGCGCGCTGATCGCCATCGACGACTTCGGCACCGGCTATTCCTCGCTCAGCTATCTGAAAAGCCTGCCGTTGGACAAGATCAAGATCGACAAGAGCTTCGTGCGCGACATGTCTGCCGATGATGGCGACACGACCATCGTCAGAGCGATCATCCAGCTGGGCAAGAGTCTCAATATGCTGGTGATCGCCGAGGGCGTGGAAACCGCCGAGCAAGAGCGCTATCTCATCGATGAAGGCTGCAACGAAGGCCAAGGCTATTACTACAGCAAGCCCCTACCGGGCCCCGAACTGACCGCCCTGCTTCGCCAATCCAGACGTTTCGAGCGCACGTTCAATTCAGAACCGCTGTGAGCGCACTCCTCCATGGCGCAGCCCTTTTTCACTGCGCTTCCTTATTTTCCCTTCGATGAGCCTTGCATGAAGCGTTTCGTATTGATCGACACCGCCGATATCCCCGGCGGCGGCGCCCTCTGCCTGTTCGAGTACGGTGACGATTTCGTCATCAAGATCCAGGGTGGCAATGGCAACCAACTGATGAACACTCGCATGCACGGCTCAGAAGATGCCCTTGCGCGAATCCCCTGCGAACGGATCGCCCAGCGTCCACAGCCTCGGGTATTGATCGGTGGGCTGGGCATGGGGTTCACTTTGGCCTCGGCGTTGAAACACCTCGGTAAGGATGCCGAAGTACAGGTCGCAGAACTGGTGCCCGGCGTGATCGAGTGGAACCGCGGATCGCTCGGAGAGAAGGCCGGACTGCCGATCAACGATCCGCGTACCCGAGTGCTCAACCATGATGTCGCCGACGTGCTACGGCGCGAACCTCAAGGCTTCGACGCGATCATGCTGGATGTCGATAACGGACCGGAAGGGCTGACCCAGAAGCACAACAGCTGGCTCTATTCAGCAGCGGGTTTGGATACCTGCGCGCAAGCTCTGCGTCCGAAAGGCCTGTTGGCGGTATGGTCAGCGAGCGCGGACCAAGCCTTCTCGCAGCGCTTGGCCAAAGCGGGCTTCAAGGCCGAAGAGGTCCAGGTATTCGCCCACGGAAACCGCGGCACACGGCATACCATCTGGATAGCAGAGAAAAAATCTCGTTAGGCCGGACACCAACAAGCCCCTAACCAATGACAGTGCGCGGCCGAGATCGCCAAGCTGTGGATCAGATAAACGCCAGCTGCGTTGTCAGCAACCAGGCACCGCCAGCGCACAGCGCAGCGCCACCGATCGCCTGCCAGCGGTAGCGGCGCGCAAGGACTTCCTCGCCATGGCTGGAAAGCACGAATGGCAGCGCTTCGGTCGGCCGTGCAAGCCGATGCTCTGCCGGACGACTACTGGCAACGCGGTGCCGCTGCTCCGCCTCGAGACCGGCAGCGAGTCGAACCCGCGCCCACTCCGCGTGGTCGAGCTGGCCGTCGCGATTGTTATCGAAACGCCGCAGCAAGCCGGCGTAATCACCCTTCCACTCGCTCACGACCTGTCCTTGCGCCGCATGGAGATCGAGCCCCTGCCGACCGCCCGCAGTGGTCCGAAAATCGCCGATGGCGTACAGCGGCTCGCCGGCGTGCAGGCGTTCTTCGGTGTAGCGGTAGCGGCGATTGCCGCTTAACCAGGCGAGAAGTCCCGTCGGCGGCAGCCCTCTGGGATGACGCAAGTCGCCGGTCCAGACGTCGCGTCGCGCAGGCAATACCTCGGCGCCCTTCGGGTCGATCAGGCAGTCACCGGTGGCATCGCTCAAGCGCAGCGGGCGGTCGCTGCATCCGTGTTCGACGACCCGCCAGCTGCTGCGCTTGCCTGCGGAGCGGTATTCCTCGATCCGATAGCGCCACCAGAGGCAAGGTTTGGCGGTCAGCGGCGCCAGCATGACCGGCAGATCGGCAACCTCGCCCAACATACCGGCGAGTTCGACATAGCCCTGCGCGGCAGAGCGTATTTTCGACGTCGGCGTGTCCAGCAGGTGGCGAACCTTCGTCCATCGGCTGACCCAGAGCCAACCGCCGCCCAGACACATCGCCACGCCAACCCCCGCTAGCAGCACTTCGGTAGCCCGCTCAACCGAACAGGGGCTTCAGGTCGACGTCCGCCTTTTCCGCCTCGCTGAACTGCAGCAAGGGTGCCTCGCGGAAACCGAATGCGCGCGCCAGCAGCACGTCGGGGAATTGCTCGATGCGCACGTTGTTCAGATTGACCGACTCGTTGTACAGCTCGCGGCGGTCGGCGATACCGCTTTCCAACCCGCTGATGCGCTGCTGCAGATGCCGAAAACTCTCGTTGGCACGTAGCTCCGGATAATTCTCAGCCAGCGCGAACAGCCGCCCGAGCCCCGCACGCAGTCCGGTTTCGGCCTGCCCGAGCGCTCCGACATCGCCCTGCTCGCGTGCATCGGACACGGCGTTACGCGCCCTGATGATCTGCTCCAGCGTGCTGCGTTCGTGCTGCATGTATTGCTTGCAGGTCTCCACCAGCTTGGGCAGCTCTTCATGCCGCTGACGCAACAGCACATCGATATTCGACCAGGCCTTGCTTACGCCGTGCTTGAGGCGCACCAGACCGTTGTAAAGCACCACCGCATAAGCAATGACAAGAAACAGCACGACCCACGCAAGCACGGCGCCCAGGCTCATCGAATATCTCCATAAAGGTCTGGATTCGGAGATGCATTCTAGCCACACAGCCGGATCGCAGACGCGACCTGCTCCACGCAATTTCTTTGCACAAAATGCAAATCTTTCGCATTATGCCCTGCAGCGAATAGTCGCACCTCGTCGGTCGGCATTCCCTTTACTCACCTGCAAGCAAAGGAACCCGCCATGCTACGCACCCCCGTCTGGGCCACTGCCAGCCTTCTCGCTGTCGCCATTTCACTCGCAGGTTGCGGCGAAGACAAAGCGCCAGCCGAACAGGCCGCCGCTCCGCAAACCACCCAGAGCGAGCCGGCAACTGCGAGCGCGCCAGAAGCGACCCTGAACGAAGAAGCCGCACAGGCGGTGGTCAAGCATTACGCGGACATGGCGCATGCCATCTTCAGTGATGCGCACAGCACTGCAATGAAGCTCCAGGAAGCCATCGACGCCCTGCTCGCCGATCCGACGGAGCAAACCCTGCAGGCCGCCAAGGACGCCTGGCTCGCCGCACGTGTGCCCTACATGCAGACCGAAGTGTTCCGCTTCGGCAACGCCGTGGTCGATGACTGGGAAGGCCAGCTCAACGCCTGGCCGCTGGACGAAGGCATGATCGACTACGTCGAGGGCGACTATCAGCACGCCCTGGGCAACCCCGGCGCCACTGCCAACATCATCGCCAACAAGGAATTGCAGATCGGCGAAGACAAGCTCGACGTCAGCGAAATCACCGGCGAGAAGCTCGGCAGCCTGAACGAATTGGCCGGCTCGGAAGCCAACGTCGCCACCGGTTATCACGCCATCGAATTCCTGCTCTGGGGTCAAGACCTGAACGGCACCGGCCCTGGCGCAGGTAACCGTCCCGTAAGCGACTATATCGAGGGTGAAGATTGCACCGGCGGTAACTGCGATCGCCGCCGCACCTACCTGAAAGCCGCGACCGATCTCCTGGTCACCGACCTCGAAGAGATGGTCAACGAGTGGAAGCCCGGTGTCGCCGACAACTATCGCGCCAGCCTGGAAAGCGAATCTGCCGAGAATGGCCTGCGCAAGATGTTCTTCGGCATGGGCAGCCTTTCGCTCGGCGAACTGGCGGGCGAGCGCATGAAGGTCGCGCTGGAAGCCAACTCACCGGAAGACGAGCACGACTGCTTCAGCGATAACACCCACAACTCGCATTTCTTCAATGCCAAGGGCATCAGGAACGTCTATCTCGGCGAGTACACCCGCGTCGATGGCAGCACGCTCAGCGGGCCGAGCCTGGCCTCGCTGGTCGATGGCGTCGATCCGCAGGTCAACACCACGCTGAAGACCGATCTGGAAACCACCGAAGCCAAAATGCAGGTATTGGTCGTCAGCGCCAACGAGGGTGAAGCGTTCGATCAGTTGATCGCACCTGACAATAATGAAGGGCAGGAAAAAGTCCGCGCCGCGATCGGGGCGCTGGTACAACAGACCGGTTCGATCGAGAAAGCCGCTGCCGCACTGGGTATCAGCGACCTGAACCCGGACACTGCCGATCACCAGTTCTGATCCAGTGTTTCAGGGAGCGGTGCAAGGCCGCTCCCTGAATGCCGTTCATGGTGCGCTCTTTCGCTAACAGCCAAGCTGTAGCAACCAGAGCCAGACCAAATGCAAACTGCTCTTATTCACACTCCATTAGGCTGCTAAGATTGCCGCCCTGTCACACGCCCAGGTACACCTGATGCACCCGCTTTCTCGCTCTGCTATCGCCCTGCTGCTGGCCATGAGTCTTGCCGCCTGCGGCGAGCAGGCGCCACGCTTCGAGCAGGCCGAGCCGGGCGAAGCGCTTTCCGCCGGTAGCGCGACCGTGATGAAGTTCGATCAGAACGCCTTCTCGATGCCCTCTGCCAATCTATCGCCTGTGAGGCGACTGGATTTCAGTGTCGGCAACAGCTTCTTCCGAAATCCCTGGGTCATTGCGCCGGCTTCGACCACGGCGCGCGACGGCCTCGGTCCGCTGATGAATACCAACGCCTGTCAGAGCTGCCACATCAAGGACGGTCGCGGCCATCCCGCGGATTCCGAGCGCGGCAATGCCGTTTCCATGCTGGTACGGCTATCGATTCCCGCCGGTGCCGAGCACGCCGAGGTTGTCCGCGAGCGCGGTATCGCACCGGAGCCCGTCTACGGTGGTCAGTTGCAGGATATGGCCATTCCCGGCGTGATGCCGGAGGGCAAGGTCCGTCTCAGCTATGCCACCCGGATCGAGCGATTCGCCGACGGATTCGAAGTCGAGCTGCGCGAACCGAAGCTGGCCATCACCGAGCTCGGTTACGGCCCCATGCATCCCGATACGCAATTTTCCGTCCGTGTGGCACCGCAAATGATCGGCCTGGGTCTGCTGGAAGCCATTCCCGAAGCAGCGCTACTGGCCAACGCCGACCCGGACGACAGCAACGGCGACGGCATTTCCGGCCGCCCTAACCGGGTGTTCGATCAGGTCACGCGCGACACCGCGATTGGCCGCTTCGGCTGGAAGGCCGGACAACCGAACCTCAACCAGCAGAATGCCGATGCGTTTTTCAACGACATGGGCCTGACCACGAGTCTGTTCACCGGCAACAGCTGTACCGATCGGCAAACGGATTGCCTGACCATGCCCCACGGGGGCGAGCCGGAAGTCAGTGACAACATCCTCCGTCTGGTGTCGTTCTACACTCGCAATCTGGGTGTACCGGCGCGCCGCGACGTTGACGCCCCCCAGACCCTTCAGGGCAAAGCACTGTTCCACCGTGCCGGCTGCCAGAGCTGCCATGTGCCAACATTCACCACCGGCGATGCCGCCGAGCCCGAATTGGCCAATCAGCTGATTCGCCCTTATACCGATCTGCTGCTGCATGACATGGGCGAAGGGCTTGCCGATCACCGGCCGGAGTTCGAAGCCAGCGGCAGTGAATGGCGAACCCCACCGCTATGGGGCATCGGCATGACCGAAGCGGTCAGCGGGCATACTCAGTTTTTGCATGACGGACGGGCGCGCAACCTGCTCGAAGCCATACTCTGGCACGGCGGCGAAGCGGAGCGAGCCAAACAGGCCGTGCTCGGTTTCGACAGCGATGAACGCAGCGCCCTGCTGGCCTTTCTCGAATCACTCTAGCGCCGGTTCAACCGGCGCCTGCCTTTGCCGAGGAGCAACATGTATCCCAACCGTTACCTTTCAGCCATTACCGTCACCGCACTGGGGCTGATGCTAAGCGCCTGCGCGCCGTCCGATCCTTTTACCGAAACGAGCAAGAGCCTGGCCGATGAAGTCCTGCTTCCTTCATATAGCCAGTGGGCCGAAACCAACCGGCGCATGGCCGCGAGCAGCATTGCTTTTTGCGCAGGCAACGAAGAGCTGGACGACGCGCGCAAGGCCTTCCTGCAGGCGCAATTCGCTTGGGCGGGCCTGCAACCACTGCTGATCGGGCCGATGGGCGAAGGCAACCGAGCCTGGCAAGTGCAGTTCTGGCCCGACAAAAAGAACCTGGTAGGACGGCAGGTCACCGCCCTGCTGAAGAAGAACCCCCAGCTGACCCAGGCCGATCTGGAAAACGCCAGCGTCGTGCTGCAGGGCCTTTCGGCTTACGAATACGTGCTGTTCGACAAGGCCGTCGACCTGCAGGACGACGCGTCCAAGGCGCGTCATTGCCGGTTGCTCGAGGCCATTGGCGAGCATCAGCAGAAGCTCGCCGCGAGCATGCTTGAGGAATGGCAGGCCGAAGGCGGCATGGTCGCGCAACTCAGCGAATTTCCCAACGAGCGCTACGCCGAATCGCAAGAGGCGATCGCCGATCTGTTGCGCGTCCAGGTCACCGCGCTGGACGGCCTGAAGAAAAAGCTCGGCGCCCCGCTGGGTCGTCAGACCAAAGGCTACCCGCAGCCATTCCAGGCCGAAGCCTGGCGCAGCGACGCCACGCTCGGCAGTATCGATGCCGCCCTCGCCGGTGCACAAAAACTCTGGCAAGGCGCCGATGACAACGGCTTCAAACGTCTGGTACCGGCCGATCAGGCCGACCTGGTCAAACGCATCGACGTCGCCTACGCGACGGCCCGCCAACACCTGACGGACATCATGCTGCCGTTCAGCGAACTAATCGCCGACGAGGCCGGTCGCGGAAGACTGAACGCGCTGTACCAGGACATCGACGTACTACACCGCTTGCATCAGAACGAACTGGCCCGCGCGCTGGGCGTGCAGATCGGCTTCAACGCTCACGACGGAGATTGATATGAAACGTAGAGCCTTTCTCGGACTGGGCAGTGCTCTGGTCGCCGTCTCCGCCGTCGGTGGCTGGACACTGACCCGTCATAGCGAGCAACCGCTGCTGCTCTCCGCGCGCGACGATGCCGATGGTCGTCATTACGCGGTCGGCTATCGACTCGACGGCAGCCGCGTGTTCGCCACGCCGGTCAATGAGCGCTGCCATGATGTCTATGTCCATCCGCATCTGCCGTTGGCGGTATTCGTCGGGCGTCGGCCGAGCCGCGAGAGCTATCTGATCGACAGCAGGGACGGCACCTTGCTACAGATCATCGCCTCGCCACCCGACCGCCACTTCTATGGTCATGGCGTGTTCCATGCCAGCGGCGACCTGTTCTACGCCACAGAGAACGACACCACGGATGCCGGTCGCGGAGTGATTGGCATATATCGCGTCGAGGAGCGCCGGCTGGTCCGCGAAGGCGAACACTCCAGCCACGGCATCGGCCCGCATCAGCTGCTCTGGATGCCCGACGGCGAGACGCTAGTAATTGCCAACGGCGGCATCCGCACCGAGGCCGACAGCCGCGAGATGATGAATCTCGATGCCATGGAGCCGAGTCTGGTGCTGCTCTATCGCGACGGCGCGCTAATCAGCAAGGAGCAACTGCCCGAGCAGATGAATAGCGTGCGTCACCTCGCGGTTGCCGCAGACGGCACCGTGGTATCGGGCCAGCAGTACGAAGGCGACCCCATGGATGCGGTCCCGCTGCTGGCGATCAAGCGTCCCGGCGAAGCGTTCCAGGCGTTCCCGCTGGGTGAAGCGCAGCGCCAGACAATGAACCAGTACACCGCCAGCCTGGCGATCAATGATCCGCTGCGCCTGCTGGCCGTGACGGCGCCGCGCGGCAATAAGGTCTTCATCTGGGATCTGGACAGCGCTGCGCTGCGCGAAGAAATCCACCTGCCCGATTGCGCCGGCGTCGCGGCGGTCGAACAGGGCTTCGTGGTGAGTTCGGGGCAAGGCCGCTGCCGGTTGGTCGACTGCCAGGGCGAGCGCTTCGTCAGTACCCCACTGCAACTTCCGGCAGGGCTCTGGGACAACCATTTGCGCCTGGTCTGAAAGTTCTCAAGTATCGAGACGACGCGCCGAAAAACAGAGCGACCGGGCGGTCACACTTGTGAGCACCCGGTTAGTTCTTGCCAATAGTGCAAGCGCACCTCCTCGATACGAGAACGCTCTGATGTTTCTGAAAAAATCTCTACGGGCTCAGTTGCTGGGCCTGATCGGCGCCAGCCTGCTGGTGATGCTCGTGATCGCCCTCGCCAGTTTTTCCTTCCTGTCCAAGGACATTTCCGCCTACCAGACGCTGCTGAAAGGTCCGATCGAGGCGTCACGATTGATTGACGAAGCCAATCTGGAATTCAAGGTGCAGGTGCAGGAGTGGAAGAACGTCCTGCTGCGTGGCAAATCGCCTGACGCCATGGACAAGTATTGGCAGAGCTTCGAAAAGCAGGAGCGCAACGTCCAGGAGTTACTGTCCACGCTCGTACAACTGAGCAGCCACAGACCGGACCTGTCGAGTAAGATCGAAGCGCTACGAGCGGAACATCGTGCCCTCGGTGTCGCTTATCGAGCCGGGCGCGATGCTTACATCGCCGCCGGTAACGATCCGGTAGCCGGCGATGAAGCCGTTCAGGGAATCGATCGCGCCACCAGCGAACAGCTGAGGGCTCTGGTCGAACAGCTGCGTGAGTCAGCGCAGCACAGCTCCGATGAAATCGGCCACGCCGCCGACCAGGCCATCATTTCCGGGTCGCTGATCATGGTGATCGCTGGCGCGCTGGTCGCTCTTCTCAGCCTGTGGCTAGTCAATCGCCAATTGATTAACCCGATCCGTCATCTGATCGACCACATCGCCAAACTCAGCCAGGGCAATTTCAGCGAACACGTCGACAGCAGCCGTGCCGACGAACTAGGACGTCTAGCAGCCGCAGCTAACATTCTGCGCGACTTTCTCGCTGATACATTCACCCGCCTGCAACGCAGCACCTCGGACCTGGACAATGCCAGCGGCGAACTGAACGCCATCGCGGCGCTGATGGGCCAAGGTACCCGTGAACAATTCTCGCGCACCGATCAGGTCGCAACCGCCATGCACGAAATGTCCGCTACGGCTCAAGAAGTGGCACGCCACGCCGCTGACGCCGCGCGCGCCGCGGACGCTGCCGACCACTCGGCGCAGCAGGGCGAAAGCATGATGCGCTCGACCATTCAGACGATTACTCACATGCGTGGCGAGATCAGCAATACGGCCGACGTCATTCGCCGTCTGGAGGCTGACAGTGGCCGAATCGGCAAGGTGCTGGAGGTCATTCGCGGCATCGCCGATCAAACCAATCTGCTGGCCCTGAACGCAGCCATCGAAGCTGCACGGGCCGGCGATGCAGGCCGCGGATTCGCCGTCGTGGCCGATGAAGTGCGTACGCTGGCCCGGCGCACGGCGGATTCCACCGCCGAGATTCACCAGATCATCGATACGGTGCAGACCGGCGCGGTGGATGCGGTGCGCGCGATAGAAAACGGCCAGAGCCGTAGCGATGAAGGAGTCGAGCGGGTCACCGAAGCGGGCAGCATGCTTCAACGCATCACGCTGGAAGTCGAAGCGATTCGTGACATGAACCGGCAGATCGCCACCGCTGCCGAGGAACAAACCTCCGTGGCGGAAGACATCTCACGCAACCTCACCGAGATCACCACAATCGCCACCACCAATCAGAGCAATGTCGAGCGCACCGAAAAAGCCAGCCAGAACCTGCACGGCTTGTCGGCGCAGCTCAGTGAAGTGACCCACCGTCTCGCAGGCTGACGCAAACCTGCCCTGACCCACCGGCCTCGCCATAAAAGCGGGCCGGTGACGGCGAATGCTGGACGCACCGCTCTATCCCTCTTGTTTGCGCGCCCAAGACTGCACGTCGGGCCTGTCTATCGACTGCTTTACATACATTCAATTCGGGACTAATTTCGCTGTTCTCGACCACACCGGTCGGAACAGTAAAAGGCCGAGCATCCCGTCAGGGCGGCATTCGGTGATCCAGTGTTTACCCGCACGGCTGCCTCGTTCATGGCAGTAGTCAGCCGGCTCACCTCTCCAGGGAATACGGAAAATGTTGCGCCGCATGCTGCTCATGCTGGGCGCGGTGATCGTCGTTGTATTGATTCTCGCCGCCATCAAGTTCAATTCCATATACACGCAGATCCAACAGTTCGAGGCCCCGAAGCCGCCCGTCAACGTCGAGGTCGTGGAGTCGCGCCGACAGCCGTGGCAGCGCCAAATTTCGGCGATCGGCACGCTCACGGCGTCCCAGGGCATCGATCTATCCGTGGAGGTCGTCGGCACCGTCAGCGACGTACAGTTTCGTTCGGGTGAAAAGGTCAGCAAGGGCCAGCCGATCGTTCTGCTCGACAGCGAGATCGAGCAGGCAAGCCTTGCGGCGGCCGAAGCCGATCTGCATCTGGCAAACGTGGAATTCAAGCGAGCCCGCAGTTTGATCGACACTCAGGCCATCTCGCGCAGCGAGTTCGATCGGCTCAATGCCGAGTCGCAAAAAGCAGCTGCCGCGGTCGAGCAGCTGAAAGCCAGCCTGGCGAAGAAACGCATTCTTGCGCCCTTTTCCGGAACCATCGGCATTCGCCAGGTGGACGTCGGTGACTTCGTCGCCGCCGGTACGCCGATCGCGACGCTGCAGGACCTGTCCACCTTGTTCGTCGATTTCTACGTGGCCGAACAACAGGTTCCCTCGCTCGCCATCGGCCTGCCCGTGCACATCCAGGTGCCGGCTTTTCCCCGCGAGCGGTTCACGGGCACCCTCGTCGCCCTGAATCCCAAGGTGGACATCACCACCCGCAACATTCAGGTGCGCGCGGAGCTGGCCAACCCCGGCGAGCGGCTGCTACCCGGCATGTTCGCCGACCTGCAGGTGCTGTTGCCGGACGACGAGCCCCAGGTCGTCGTGCCGGAGACTGCCATCACCTACACGCTGTACGGCAATTCGGTACTGCTGGTGAAGGAAGGCCAGGCGCCCGAACCCGAGGAAGGCGACGAAGCGCCCGAACGCAACGAGCCGTATCTGGTGGTGGAACGTCGCTTCGTCGAAACCGGTGAGCGGCGCAACGGCCGCGTGGTGATCCTCGACGGGCTCGATGCCGGCGAACAGGTGGTGATTGCCGGCCAGCTCAAGCTGGACACCGGCACGCACGTGGCCATCGCCGACAAGCGCACGCTCGAACTCGAGCCGAACAACGGGTCCGACGCCCGCTGACGTCGACACAGGAAAGACATCCTCATGGCTTTTACCGACCCATTCATTCGCCGCCCGGTGCTGGCCAGCGTGGTCAGCCTGCTGATCGTGCTGCTCGGCTTCCAGGCGTTCAACAGCCTGGTGATTCGTCAGTATCCGCAGATGGAAAGCGCGCTGATCACGGTGACCACCGCCTATCCCGGCGCCAACGCCGAAACGATCCAGGGCTATATCACTCAACCACTGCAGCAGAGTCTGGCCAGCGCCGAAGGCGTGGATTACATGACCTCGGTGAGCCGGCAGAACCTGTCGGTCATCTCGGTTTACGCCCGCATCGGCGCCGACACTGACCGGCTCTACACCGAGTTGTTGAGCCAGGCCAACTCGGTAAAGAACCAGCTGCCGCAAAACGCCGAAGACCCGGTGCTGAACAAGCAAGCCGCCGATTCGACCGCGCTCATGTACATCAGCTTCTACAGCGAGCAGCTGAGCAATCCGCAAATTACCGATTACCTATCGCGGGTGATTCAGCCGAAGCTGGCCACCCTGCCCGGCATGGCCGAGGCGGAGATTCTCGGCAATCAGGTCTTCGCCATGCGGCTTTGGCTGGACCCTGTGAAACTCGCCGCCCATGGCCTGTCCGCAAGCGACGTGAACGAGGCGGTGCGTCGCTACAACTTCCTTTCCGCTGCCGGCGAGGTGAAAGGCCAATACGTCGTCACTAGCATCAATGCCAACACCGATCTGAAGACGCCGGAAGCCTTTGCGGCGATTCCGCTGAAAACCCAGGGCGACAGTCGCGTGCTGCTCGGCGATGTTGCACGGGTCGAAATGGGCGCCGAAAGCTATAACGCAATCAGCTCCTTCGACGGCATTCCTTCGGTCTACATTGGCGTCAAGAGCACGCCGAGCGCCAACCCGCTGGATGTGATCCGCGAGGTTCGCGCGGTGATGCCGGAGATCGAATCGCAACTGCCACCGAATCTGAAGGTAACCATCGCCTATGACGCGACGCGCTTCATCCAGGCGTCGATCGACGAAGTGGTTAAAACCCTCGCCGAGGCGGTGGTCATCGTCATCGTCGTAGTCTTCCTATTCCTCGGCTCGCTGCGTTCGGTACTGATTCCGGTGGTGACCATTCCGCTGTCGATGATTGGCGTGATGTTCTTTATGCAGACCATGGGTTATTCGATCAATTTGCTGACGCTGCTGGCCATGGTTCTGGCGATCGGCCTGGTAGTGGACGACGCCATCGTCGTGGTCGAAAACATCCACCGGCACATCGAACAAGGCAAGACACCCTTCCAGGCGGCCATCGACGGGGCGCGCGAGATCGCCATGCCGGTGGTCAGCATGACCATCACCCTGGCGGCGGTGTACGCGCCTATCGGCTTCCTGCAAGGGCTGACCGGCGCGCTGTTCCAGGAATTCGCGCTGACGCTGGCCGGCGCGGTGCTGATCTCCGGCGTTGTGGCGCTGACCTTGTCGCCCATGATGTGCTCGCGGCTGTTGCGTCATGAAGAGAGCTCGACGGGCCTGGCGCACCGGCTGGACAATCTGTTCGACCGCCTGAAACTGCGGTACCAGCGCGCCCTGCACGGCACGCTGAATACCCGTCCCGTGGTACTGGTGTTCGCCGTGATCGTGCTCGGGCTGATTCCGGTTCTGCTCACATTCACCGAAAGCGAACTGGCTCCGGAAGAGGATCAGGGCATCATCTTCATGATGGCCAGCGCACCGCAAACGACCAACCTCGATTATCTGAACGCGTATACCGACCAGTTTCTGGAAATCTTCAAATCCTTCCCCGAGTACTACTCCTGGTTCCAGATCAATGGGTTCGACGGCGTACAGAGCGGCATTGGCGGGTTTTTGATGAAGCCTTGGGATGAGCGCGAGCGTACTCAGATGGAGGTATTGCCGGAGGTCCAGGCCAAGCTCGACAGCATTCCTGGCTTGCAGGTGTTCGGCTTCAACCTGCCATCCTTGCCCGGCACTGGCGAAGGCCTTCCCTTTCAGTTCGTGATCAATACCGCGAGCGACTACGAGTCGCTGCTGCAGGTCACCGAGCGCATCAAGGAAAGAGCCGAAGCGTCCGGCAAGTTCGCCTTCCTCGACGTGGATCTGGCGTTCGACAAACCCGAAATCGTCGTCGATATCGACCGCGAAAAGGCCGCGCAAATGGGCGTAACGATGGAAGACCTCGGCGTGACGCTGGCCACCCTGCTCGGCGAAAGCGAGATCAACCGCTTCACCATCGAGGGTCGCAGTTACAAGGTGATCGCCCAGGTTGAAAGGGCCTACCGGGACAATCCCGGCTGGCTGAAGAACTACTACGTGAAGAACGACCAGGGCGAGATGGTGCCCTTGTCGACCTTGATCAAGGTGCGCGACCGGGCTCGGCCGACGCAGTTGAAGCAGTTCCAGCAGCTCAACGCAGCGACGATACAGGGCTTCCCTATCGTCAGCATGGGCGAGGCGATCGACACGCTGCTCGGCATCGCTCAGGAAGAAGCGCCGCAGGGATTCACCTTCGATTACGCCGGCGCGTCGCGCCAGTACATTCAGGAGGGGAACGCCCTGTACACGACCTTCGCGCTCGCGCTGGCGGTGATCTTTCTGGTGCTGGCGGCGCAGTTCGAGAGCTTCCGCGATCCGCTGGTAATCCTCGTCACGGTGCCGCTGTCGATCTGTGGCGCGCTGGTGCCGCTCTTTCTCGGCCTGTCGAGCATGAACATCTATACCCAGGTCGGACTGGTGACGCTGATCGGGCTGATCAGCAAACACGGCATCATGATCGTCGAGTTCGCCAATCAGCTTCGCCGCGAGCAGGGTATGAGCCGCCGCGAAGCCGTGGAAGAAGCGGCGGCGATTCGACTGAGACCGGTCCTGATGACGACGGCGGCAACGGTATTCGGCATGATTCCGCTGATCCTGGCCAGTGGTGCCGGCGCCGTCAGCCGCTTCGATATCGGAATGGTGATCGCCACGGGCATGACGGTCGGCACCCTGTTCACGCTATTCGTTCTGCCGGCCGTTTACACGCTATTGGCAAGTCCAGACAGGGCGGCTTGATTGAGTAAATAGCCTGATGTGGGGCTTATAACCGACGGGTTTCGATCTTGACTAACTGCCCGTCTATAAAACGCAGGAAGCGATGCGCCCCATTATCTGGACCATAAATCCATGTCTCTACAGTCACAGATCCCCTTGCCGGATTCCCGTCAGGCCGGGTTGCAGGCTCCACGATTTCCTTGTCGTAAGGCTCGCCGCATTTGGTCAGCACCTCAAACGAACCTGCGCCTGTGGCAATTAGTCCGCCGTCACAGCGCATGGTTGCTGCATGGGCTTGTCCAAGAAAAAACGCGCCTAACACCGAGATAAGCGCAGCGCGTTTCATTACCGCCTCCTTGAAGAACACCGCCCCGTCAGCGATAGCGCGGAGCTTGTCCGTCAACCACGCCCGATCAGGCTTTGAGATAGGCCGTACATGAATAGCAGCAGATCGTGATCTGGCCGCACGTCGATCGAAGAAACTCGAGCGACTCGCGGCACTGGACAATGATCACTGACATCGCTGCGCGACACGACGCGAGCGTCGGGCTCGCTCCAGGCAGCAGCGCACAAGGAAGCAACGCTGAGTGCGCCGACTAAAAAAAGTCCTCGAGCAATTTCAAGCTTCATCGCGCAAGCCCTTGTTATTAGGTGAGTCGAGAAACTCACCATAGATCACAATTTAGCCTGCCGCCCAGCCAGACGACCAATGGTCGCTTTCGCTCGCAAGGGCAACGAACGGCAAAGGTGGTCACGCTGCCACCGAAGCATGACAGCGCCATGAATGTCGCTTCAGTTACGAAAAAAAAGGCCCCGCACGAAGCGGGGCCTTTTCATACAGCTAAGCGGGAGCCGGCTGGCTTACATCATGCCGCCCATACCACCCATACCGCCCATGCCACCCATATCCGGCATGGCTGGAGCAGCCTTGTCGTCAATGCTTTCGGCGACCATGGCTTCGGTGGTAACCATCAGACCACCGATGGAGGCAGCAGCCTGCAGTGCGGAACGGGTAACCTTGGCCGGATCGAGAATGCCCATTTCGATCATGTCGCCGTAGGTGTCGGACGCAGCGTTGAAGCCGTAGTTGCCTTCACCCTGCTTGACCTTGTCGACCACCACGCTCGGCTCGCCGCCGGCGTTGGCAACGATCTGACGCAGCGGCGCTTCGACCGCACGACGCAGCAGCGCGATACCGACGTTCTGGTCTTCGTTCTCGCCCTTCAGCTCGGAGATGGATTGCAGAGCGCGTACAAGGGCAACACCGCCGCCAGGCACCACGCCTTCTTCGACAGCTGCGCGAGTGGCGTGCAGGGCGTCTTCGACGCGGGCTTTCTTCTCTTTCATCTCGACTTCGGTACCGGCACCGACCTTGATCACGGCAACACCGCCAGCCAGCTTGGCCAGACGCTCTTGCAGCTTCTCTTTGTCGTAGTCGGACGTGGTGTCTTCGACCTGCTTGCGGATCTGCGCAACGCGGGCTTCGATGTCAACCTGCTGGCCAGCACCATCGATGATGGTGGTGTTTTCCTTGTTCAGCACGACGCGCTTGGCGTTACCCAGATGCTCCAGGGTAGCGGTTTCCAGGCTCAGGCCGACTTCTTCGGAAATCACGGTACCGCCAGTCAGGATAGCGATGTCCTGCAGCATGGCCTTGCGGCGATCGCCGAAGCCTGGCGCCTTGACGGCAGCGACTTTGACGATGCCACGCATGTTGTTGACGACCAGAGTGGCGAGGGCTTCGCCTTCGACGTCTTCAGCGACGATCAGCAGCGGACGACCGGCCTTGGCGACACCTTCCAGCACCGGCAGCAATTCGCGGATGTTGGAGATCTTCTTGTCGACCAGCAGCAGCAGCGGGCTGTCGAGCTCGGCAACCATGGTGTCCGGCTTGTTGATGAAGTAAGGGGACAGGTAGCCACGGTCGAACTGCATGCCTTCTACGACGGACAGTTCGTTTTCCAGGCCCGAGCCTTCTTCAACGGTGATGACGCCTTCCTTGCCGACCTTTTCCATGGCTTCGGCAATGATGTCGCCGATGGAGCTGTCGGAGTTGGCGGAGATGGTGCCGACCTGGGCGATGGCCTTGAAGTCAGTGCATGGCTTGGCCAGATTCTTCAGCTCGGCAACGATGGCGATGGTCGCCTTGTCGATGCCGCGCTTGAGGTCCATCGGGTTCATGCCGGCAGCGACGGCTTTCAGGCCTTCGTTGACGATGGCTTGAGCCAGAACGGTAGCGGTAGTGGTGCCGTCACCGGCTTCGTCGTTGGCCTTGGACGCAACGTCCTTGACCAGCTGCGCGCCCATGTTCTCGAAACGATCCTTGAGCTCGATTTCCTTGGCTACGGAAACGCCGTCCTTGGTGATGGTCGGAGCACCGAAGCTCTTTTCCAGGACAACATTGCGGCCTTTCGGGCCGAGGGTCGCTTTTACCGCGTCAGCCAGGACGTTGACGCCGGTGAGCATCTTCTTGCGAGCGGAGTCGCCGAATTTAACTTCTTTAGCAGCCATGTTGATTCTTCCTCAAATTCTGTTGATGGAGCGCAGTTCGCTATGGGGCGAGCGCTGATCAGGCTTCGACGACGGCGAGGATTTCGTTCTCGCTCATCACCAGCAGGTCTTCACCGTCGACTTTGACGGTGTTGCTGCCGGAGTAAGGGCCGAATACGACCTGATCGCCAACCTTGACGGCCAGCGCACGTACTTCGCCGTTGTCCAGAATGCGACCAGTACCAACTGCAACGATTTCGCCACGGTTCGGCTTTTCGGCAGCGGAGCCCGGCAGCACGATGCCGCCTGCGGTCTTGGTTTCTTCTTCGCTGCGGCGAATCACGACGCGGTCATGCAGAGGACGAAGCTTCATTGTCGATCTCTCCTAGTACAGTGGTTTCCATGCCGATGCATTCTCATCGGCGGGTTGGGCAAATCCGGCGGTGCCGGTTGCGGCCCGCAATGCGAGCCGCAGAAGACGGACTGTCGAACACGACAGCGACCTTGCGGTGACCGCTACATGCGGGCGGCAAAAATGATTTCAAGGGCACAGCGTTGATTTTTTGCATTGAAAAATGAAAAAGGCATGCCTGCGCATGCCTTCTCACGAACACCGAGCGTCACTTGTCGCGGCGTTCCCACTCGCCTTCGATCACGTTGGGGCGTTGTGGCCCGGCTTGACGCTCCTGTTGCTGGCGCAGGTCATCGGCAAAAGCTCGACGGCGCTGAGCCTGGGCCTCGACACGGCGGCCAACGAAGCCGAGAAACAGCTTGCGCGAGGGCGGAAACAGCACCAGCAACGCGATGATGTCGCTGAGGAAGCCAGGCAGGAACAGCAAGCCCCCCGCGATGGCCATCATCAGACCCTGAAGCATTTCGCGCTCTGGCAACTCGCCGCGCGCCAATCGCTCGCGTGCCCGCCAGGCGGTGGCGAAACCTGCCAGACGCAACAATAGAACGCCGGCCATACCGCTAATGACCAGCAGCAGAATGGTCGGCAGCACACCGATCGAGCTGCCGACCTGAATCAGCAACGCCAGCTCGGCCAGCGGAAATAGGAGAAACAGCAGTAAGAAAATACGCATCGATAGTCCTTGGCGGAAGAACGGCTTCCGATCTCGTGTAGATGACGGCAGCTTGTACCGAATTCAACCCGCCCAAAGAGCAGGCTGTAACCGGATTATTCACCCCTGTGCTTACATCAGGCTGAATCAGTTGCGTGCCATGCTCACCAGGGCCTGGCGCACCGCACCCGGGTTGTCGCAGGTGTCTGGAAACGCCAGCCAGTGAATGGCCTGGCCGATGCGAAGGTGAAAGCCTTCGCTGTCGATTCCTACCATCTGCGCAGCAGGCGCGGATGGCAACCCGGCCCGCTCGACATAATGGGCGATGGCTGCGGCATGGTCGTCATTCATATGCTCAAGCATGCCGTTCTCAGCGCCGCCCGCACGCGCGAATGGGTTGCCTAGCGCCACGTCGTCCAACCAGTGAATCGCACCAAAGCCGCCAATGTAGCGCCAACGCACCGGCTGCAGGACCCAGAAATCGAAGTCGTGCGCCCTGTGATAATCACGCGATTCGGGAAAGTAACGGTAGTAACGCGCCGCCGCTGCGTCGATGGCTGACGCATCGTCGAGCTGACGCGCCTCGGCCAGCACGGTCAGGCGCCCGTTGGCCTGTACGTCTTCGACACCGCGCTCGGCCACCAACAACGAACAGCGCGGATCGGCCCGAAGATTCTTCGTGTGCTGAGCGATTCGGCTGATCAGAATCAGCGGCCAGCCGTTTTCGGTCAGGCAGTAGGGCACCGAGGAGCCAAAGGGAAATCCGGGCATCGCTGCGGAGTGCGTCGAGAGCACGCCTCGGTATTCCTTGAGCAGGAGTTGTCGGGCATGCTTGACGGCTTCAGCGCGCACAGGGATTCCTCGATAGGTTTGTTCGATTCGGCGGGGCGCTCAGCATAACGGTTTCACTTGCGGGCGTCGTTTCCCGCGACAAGAACCACAGACGGAGATTCGCATGCAGCTCAAAGACAAAGTCATCATCATTACGGGCGGTGGCCAGGGCCTGGGTCGCGCGATGGGCGAATACCTCGCCGGCAAAGGCGCGCGACTGGCGCTGGTCGACCTCAATCAGGATCGACTGGACGAAGCGGTCGCGGCCTGCAAGAGCGCGGGGGGCGATGCGCGGGCCTACGTGTGCAACGTGACCAATGAAGAACAGGTCAGCCACATGGTGAGCCAGGTCAGCGACGACTTCGGCGGCCTGGACGGCCTGGTCAATAATGCCGGCATCCTCCGCGATGGCCTGACCATCAAGGTGAAGGATGGCGAGCTGTCGAAAATGAGCCTGGCGCAATGGCAGGCGGTGATTGATGTCAACTTGACCGGCGTGTTTCTCTGCACCCGCGAAGTGGCCGCGAAGATGATCGAGCTGAAGCGTCAGGGCGCGATCGTCAACATCTCTTCAATTTCACGAGCCGGCAATATGGGCCAGGCGAACTATTCCGCCGCCAAGGCCGGCGTAGCGGCGGATACGGTGGTCTGGGCCAAGGAGTTGGCACGCTACGGCATACGTGTGGCGGGTGTTGCGCCAGGATTCATCGAGACCGAAATGGTCGCCAGCATGAAACCCGAAGCGCTGGAAAAGATGGCCGCCGGCATTCCACTGAAGCGGCTCGGCAAGCCGATGGAAATCGCCCACTCGGTCGCCTACATCTTCGAAAACGATTACTACACCGGACGCATTCTGGAGCTGGATGGCGGGCTGCGCCTCTAGGAAGAGGCTGGAGGCTGGAGGCTGGAGGCTGGAGGCTGGAGGCTGGAGGCTGGAGGCAATATTGCAGGTTCCGCGCTGTACGCCGGCAAGCTTTCGTCAAGCCTCCAGCGTTCAGCGCTTCTCTTCGTCTTTACTAGGCGCTTACCAACCCACTCCGAAGCCGATGCTGTAGCGCGTTTCATCCATCTCGCTTTCTGAGCCGCTGACGATGTCCTTTTCGGCTTTCATGTTCAGCGACGCCCAGTCGGTCACCTTGTAGCGCAACCCCACCTCGGCATCGAGCTCATAATCGGCGACGTTTTCCAGCGGTTTGCCGATTTCACCGTTGCTGAACAGTTCGAACGTTTTGCCCACCAGATAGCGGTTGTACTGCCACTTCATAGCCAACGAATAGAAATTTTCCGTCTCTCCACTCGCAAACTCGTAGTCGCTGCGGTTGATTAGCGAGGCAAGGGAGAAGGCACCCAGCTCGTTATCCCAGAACTGATAACCCGGACCGGTACCCAGTGTGCGCTGACGGCGAACGTCCTCGACCTTGTCGCGCTTGTATTCGAAGCGTCCTTGCCAGAACCAATGCTCGTCGATGAACCGATCCAGCGCGTATTCGGCGTCCCAGTTATCGGTCGCGGTCACGCCGTCGCGGTATTCACGGTTGTAGTTGGCCGTTCCGTTATGCCGCCAGAGACCATGACGTGCCGAAGTATCGAAGGAGACGTCGTAATCGTCCGTATCGGTTTCTGCGCGTTTGTAATCCAGCGCCACGTCAATATTGCCTTTCCAGGTCAGATCCTGGATCAGCGGTTTCGGGTGGATGATCTGGGTGATGCTGGCCAGCGAAACCGTACGCGGCACCCCGCCGTTGCTCAGCGTGACCGTGCCGTCGTCAGCAGCCTGGAGCGACTTGGCCACTTCTCCGGTCACATCGTCATGCTTGATCAGCAACTGCTGGTTGCTTTCCAGCGTCGCGACCTGGCTCCACTTCACTGGAATCGAGCCGCCGTAGTCGGTCTCGATCAGCAATTTACCGCCATCCATCACACTGATCTTGCCGGTCAGGCGATCACCGTTCTTCAACCATACGGTATCGGCGAACGAAGGCAGGGAGAGTACGGAAAGAGACACGCAAAGCAGGGTTCTAGAGAGCATAGATGACTGAAATTCTGGGCAGATGCGGTTAAAAGGCAGGCATTATCCCTATGCTTTTGGTCACAGCAAGCACTGACCGCTGAACGGGAAACGAGTTCAGCGCCGCTCAATCGGTCCCGGCTCACGAAGGAAGCATTCCGCATGATTGACCAGCCACTTTTATTACCTCCGGGTGCCGACGCCGAAGCGCGTCGCGCCGCCGTCTACCTCGTCATGGCCCAGATCCCGACGGGCAAGGTGGTGAGCTATGGCGAGGTGGCCGCCATGGCCGGACTCGGTCGTGCCGCGCGCTGGGTTGGCCGGCTGATGTCGCAACTACCGGATGGCACCAGCCTGCCCTGGCACAGGGTGATCGGCGCAGGCGGACGGCTCAGCCTGCCAGCAGGCACCGCCGCGGGGCATGAGCAGCGCATGCGGTTACGCGCCGAGGGCGTGACCATCATCAACGACCGCGTCGACATACGTCGGCACGGCTGGCATTCGTCGGAGCACAGCGGGTAGAGTGCGCGCTTCATATTCCTGTCCGTCCCGTCATATGTCCCGTGAAACATGGCGCGCCGCACTCGCCGCCTATGCCAGCCCCGCTTCGCTGACCCTGCTGGTGCTCGGCTTCGCCGCAGGCTTGCCCGCAATCCTGGTGTTTTCCACGCTTTCGGTATGGTTGCGGGAAGCAGGCGTATCGCGCGAAACCATCGGTTTCGCCAGCTGGATCAGCCTGGCGTACGCATTCAAATGGGTCTGGTCACCGATGCTCGACCAGTGGCGTCTGCCCTGGATCGGCGCTTTGGGGCGCCGCCGCTCCTGGCTGGTGCTGTCACAGGCGGTGATCGCCGTTGGGCTGATCGGCATGGCGCTGTGCAACCCGCAGCACAACCTGACCATGTTGATCGCCCTGGCTGTCGCTGTGGCCTTCGCTTCGGCCACCCAGGACATCGCCATCGACGCCTATCGGCTGGAGATCGCCGAGGACAAGCTGCAAGCAACCTTGGCCGCGAGCTACATGACCGGTTACCGGATCGCTATGCTGCTGGCCAGCGCCGGCGCACTGTTTCTCGCCGAATGGCTGGGCTCGACCAATCTCGAATACAGCCAGAGCGCCTGGGCTACGACCTATATCGCCTTCGCGCTGTTGATACTGCCGGGCCTGGTGACCAGCCTGTTGATTCCCGAGCCGGAGGGCGCCGCGCCGCTGCCCAACGAGCCCTCGAAATACAGCTTCAACCACCAGTTGGCGGGAGTCGGTTTGCTGCTGGTCCTGCTGATATCCGTACCGGCGATGATCAACGCGCTGATTGCCCAGGCCTGGCCCCGCGCCACGCTGTACCTGCTATTCATCATCGGCTCGCTGTCGCCCTGGGGGCGGACCCTGCTGTTCCCTGTTAGGCAGATGCTGCACCAGGCCGGACAGCGTCAGCGCCCGGCACGATTCGACTTCGTGCATCAGGCGGTTTCGGTAATCGTGCTGATCATCCTGATGGTGTCGACTACCGGCATGTTCCAGTCCTACTGGGGCGGTTACTGGCCACGCGGCACCATGTATCTGCTGATCTGCTGGGGCTGTCTGTCCGGTCCTGGCCGCATTCTGATGGGGCCGGTGCTGACGCCGATCACCGATTTCATTCTGCGCTATCGCTGGCAGGCGCTGTTGCTGCTGGGGCTGATCGCCACGTACCGGATGTCGGATACGGTGATGGGCGTGATGGCCAATGTCTTCTATATCGACCAAGGCTTCAGCAAGGATCAGATCGCCAGCGTCAGCAAGCTGTTCGGACTGATCATGACGCTGCTCGGCGCGGCGTTTGGCGGTCTGCTGATCGTCCGTTTCAGCATCCTGCCGATCCTGTTCATTGGCGGTGTCGCATCAGCGGCCACCAACCTCATGTTCATGCTGTTGGTGGAGATGGGCGCCAACCTGAACATGCTGATCGTCACCATCTCTTGCGACAACTTCAGTGGCGGCCTGGCCTCCACGGCGTTCGTCGCCTATCTGTCGAGCCTCACCAATCTGAAGTTTTCGGCAACCCAGTACGCCCTGCTGAGTTCGTTAATGCTGCTGTTGCCACGCCTGCTGGGCGGCTACTCCGGCGTCATGGTCGAGCACCTGGGTTACAGCGATTTCTTCCTGGTCACGGCACTGCTCGGCGTACCGACTCTGGTGCTGATTGCCTGGCAGTGGTCCCGCAGCCGCCGGCTACCAGAAGCCTCTGATTCGGTCCCGTCTACCGAGCGAAGCTGAAAAAGAAGCCGGCGAAATCGCCGGCTTCTTTTTTACTGAGCGTCAACTCTGGACCAGATGCATCACACGCTGCGGATACGGAATGCCGATGCCCGCCTCGTCGAAGCGTTCTTTCAGCAGCTCGGTGAAATCGAAGGTCACCGGCCAGAAGTCGCCGGTCGCTACCCAGACCCGCAGCGACAGATTGACAGAACTATCACCCAGCCCTGTCACGAAGACCGCCGGTTCAGGGTCACGCAACACGCGCTCGTCCTCTGCGATTTCCAGCAGGATTTTGCGCGCCAGCTTGATATCCGCGCTGTAGTCGATTCCGACGTTGATATCGGCGCGACGACGCGGTTCGCGCGAATAATTGGTGATGTGTCCGTTGGACAGGCTGCCGTTGGGCACCACGATGGTCTTGTTGTCGCCCGATTTAAGAATCGTGTGGAAGATCTGGATCGAATGCACGGTGCCAGCCACACCCTGAGCCTCGATCCACTCGCCGACTCGAAACGGACGGAACAGCAGGATCAATACCCCACCTGCAAAGTTCGCGAGACTGCCCTGCAGTGCCAGACCGATGGCCAAACCAGCCGCGCCGATCATGGCGATGAAGGAGGTGGTTTCCACCCCGATCATCGACGCCACGCTGACCAATAGCAGCACCTTCAGCACGATGCCCAACAGGCTCTCGATAAAGCCGTGCAGTGAAGGGTCTACCTGGCGTCGCTGTAGCAGGCCGCCAAGATTGCTGACGAGTTTGTTGATCAGCCACCAGCCAATCAGGAAAGTTGCCAGCGCCAGCAATAGCTGAGCACCGTATTGCAGGACGATCGGCAGCCAAGCCTCGGATAGATCGACCAGATAATCGACACTGAAATCCATCAGTGGAAAACTCCTCAGGGAAACCGAGCGTGCCGTCAGACGGCCGCTCGGCTAAAGCGGAAGGCATCAACGATGCCCGGGGCATCAGTCGCGGAAGTTGTTGAACTGCAATGGCATGCCAAAATCCTTGGCCCGCAGCAGGGCGATGGCCTCCTGCAGATCATCGCGTTTCTTGCCGGTCACCCGAACCTGCTCGCCCTGAATGGCCGCCTGCACCTTGAGCTTGGCATCTTTGATATGGGCGACGATTTTCTTCGCCAGCTCCTTGTCGATGCCTTCGCGCAGCACCACGTCCTGCTTGACCGACTTGCCGGATGGGTACGGATCCTTGAACTCCAGGCACTGAATATCGATCTTGCGCTTGACCAGGCTCAGCTTGAGGATCTCCAGCATCTGCTCCAATTGGAAGTCAGCATCGGCGGTCAGATGGACCGTCAGCTCCTTGAACTCGAAGGTACCTTTACCGCGCAGATCGTAACGCCGGTCCAGTTCCTTGAGCGCATTGTCGACGGCGTTAGTAACTTCGTGTTTGTCCAGTTCGGACACCACGTCGAACGAAGGCATGGCCTTTCCTCCTATAAAAAGGGCGCTGCGGTGTGACCCAGCGCGCTTAGCTTGACGATTCAAATGCGCGATCATTATAACGGTTCAGGCCAATAACGCCCGGCCACCGGCCTGTTACGGCAACCCTTCTTAACCGAGCGCATGAATGCCCAACCCCCAACTCAGCATCCTGGTGGTCGACGACGCCAAGTTTTCAAGCGTGATGATCGGCCGCGCCCTGTCCAAGGCCGGGTACGAGGACATTCGCTTCGCCAATAGCGCCAGTGCTGCACTGGAACTCATTGAGCAACGCCCGGCGAATGTTCTGCTCGCCGATTGGCTGATGCCCGAAATGGACGGGTTGGAACTGACCACCCAGGTGCGTCAGCAGGACGAAATGTCCCATCACTACACCTATATCATTCTACTGACCGGGCGGGACGGCCAGGACGTGCTGAGCAAGGCATTCGATCATGGCGTGGATGATTTCATCGGCAAGTCGGTGATGAACGAGCAGTTGGTACCTCGGGTATATGCCGCCGACCGGCTTTGTGGCTCGCTGCAACGGCTGATGCGGGAAAACCGTCTACTGACCGAGAACATCGCCAGCCTGGAAAATCGCAACTTGATCGACCCGATTACCGGGCTGGGCAACATGCGCCATCTTCGTCAGCGGCTCGGCGACAGCCTGAGTCATATCGAGAGCCGTGGCGGCGCGTTGTGCTATCTGGTGATCGGCCTGCCGGAGCTCCTCGGTCAGCGAGAGCGCTACGGCGAGCTTCTTCATCACGAACTGCTGAGAGGCATCGCTCGGCGCTTGGGGCAGTTGGTGCGGCCGCTGGATACCCTCACCCGCCTGGATGATCACCACTTCGGCCTGCTCGCCCTGGTCGACGACTTGCGCGGTTGTTCGCCGAGCAGCTTCAAACGCTTGCACGAAGGGCTCAACCTCAAGGCGTTCAAGACCAGTGAAGGCTTCATTTCGATCAAGGCCGGCATCGGTCTGGTCAGCCTCGATGCGAGTACCCTGCCGGTCGAGCCCCAGACGCTGATCGAAAGCGCCGCGGCCCTGCTGCCCGACGCATACACCACTGGACGTATCGTGCCCCTGCGTTTCCGGCAGCCAGCCTGATGATCGACACCTGGTATGTTCTGGGCGCTGGCAGCCTCGGCGGGCTCTGGGCGACGCGCCTGCACCGCGCCGGCGCACCGGTGCAAGTCATCCTACGCAACCCGCAACGACTCGCTGATTACCGCGCCGCGGGTGGCCTGAGCCTGACTGAGGCCGGCGTCACCGCTGTCTATCCGGTACCCGCGGAGCTGCCGGATGCAGCCACGCCGATAAACCGGCTGCTGGTTGCCTGCAAAGCATACGATGCGCAAGACGCAATCGCCGAGGTGGCATCGCGTCTGGTCAATGGATCGCAAATTCTTCTGTTGCAGAACGGCCTGGGCAGCCAGCAGGCCATTGCGGCACGCTGGCCCGGCAGCCGCTGCATATTCGTTTCAAGTACCGAGGGCGCCTATCGTCAGGCTGACTTCCGAATCGTCCATGCCGGCCAAGGACAGAACTGGCTGGGCGAACCCGACCATCGCAATCAGCCATCCTGGCTCGCCGATCTGGTCGCCGCGGGCATTCCGCACGGCTGGACGGAAGACATCATGGGCAAGCTCTGGCGCAAGCTGGCGATCAACTGCGCCATCAATCCCCTGACCGTCCTGAATGATTGCCGCAACGGCGACCTGCGCGCATTCCCAAAGCAGCTCCACCGACTCTGCAATGAACTCGCGGAGGTGCTCCGAGCCTGCGATCAAGGTGACGCAGCTCATGGGCTCGAAGGCGAAGTGCTCTCGATCATCGAGGCAACGGCCAACAATTATTCCTCGATGCACCAGGACGTGCGAAACGGACGCCGGACCGAAGTCAGCTTCTTGCTCGGCCAGGCTTGTCTGGCCGCGGGACAGCACGATCTGCACGTGCCGGCGCTGTTCAGCCTGCAGCAACAGCTCCAGGCATTCCTGCGTGCCCACGGATTGCCCGCGGACTGAGGCACCGCTACCCTGCTGAAACACCCTAAGTCAGTGCCTGCCATGACTCTGCGCCAGCACCTTGAAAATCTCCCGGTCGGCCGCAAACTGCTGATCGCCCTGCTCGTACTGCTTGCCGCAGTGCTGCTGGTATCGAATCTCGTCTTCATCAGCGCGGCCTACTGGATCTCCCGCCAGAGTGTTGCGCCGCAGGCCATGCATACCCTTGGGGCGCTGTTCTCTACGCCCGAATTGAGCAACCGCGCCCTGGCATCCGAAGCAGCCGCCGACGGGCTCCTGCGGAAGCTGAACGATTATGCCCCGCTGCGCGCAGCAGCGATCTACGACAGCGAGGGCCAGAGCCTGGCACAGCTGTATCACGGCGATTCGCTGGGCCTGCCGCAGCAGGTAAGCGAGCTACCCGCATGGCAAAAGACTGAGATGCGCGCCAATTTACTGGTGGAACTACCACAAGCCGAAGGGCCTCCGGGCCACCTGCTGATCGTGGCCAGTAGCGAATTGCCAGGGGCCTTCTACACCGGCACCCTGACTGCCAGCGTCGCCATCCTTCTGACCAGCCTACTGCTCTGGATACTGGTCGCCCGGCAGATCCGGCAGATGATCACCCGCCCGATCCATGACCTCGAGGCCCTGTCCCGCCAGGTCACACGCGAAGAAAACTACTCGCTTCGCGCGACGCCGAGGAACCGCGACGAAATCGGACATCTGGCCGATGCCTTCAACACCATGCTGTCGCGCATGGAGGCACGGGAACAACAGCTCAAGCGTGCGCGCGACGACGCTCAGGAAGCGTTCGACCATGCCCAGGGACTGGCCGAGGAAACCCGCCACACCAACCGCAAGCTGGAGCTGGAAGTACAGGTTCGCAGCAAGATCGAGAAGAAGCTCACCGGCTTTCAGAACTACCTGAACAGCATCATCGACTCGATGCCATCGGTGCTCATCGCTCTGGACGAGCAGCTCTACGTGACCCAATGGAACCAGCAGGCCAGCGAACTCTCCGGCACCTCCATCGACGACGCGCTGAACCAACCCGTGTTCATCGCCTTCGAGCCGCTAAGACCCTTCCTGACTCAGATTCGCCGAGCTTCCGAACGGCATCAGGTGGAAAAGATCGAGCGCGTCACCTGGACCTTCAACGACGAGCCCCGACATTACGCGCTGACGCTCTATCCCCTGATGGGCGGCGGTGGCGTGGTCATTCGCATCGACGACATCACCGAACGCATCAATATGGAAGAGATCATGGTGCAATCGGAAAAGATGCTTTCAGTGGGCGGTCTCGCCGCAGGCATGGCGCATGAGATCAACAACCCCCTCGGGGCGATCCTGCACAACGCACAGAACATCCGTCGGCGGCTGTCACCGGACCTGGAGCGAAACCGCGAAGCAGCCGACGACACCGGCGTTCGGCTGGAAGCGGTGAATCAATACCTGCAACGGCGAGAAATCCCGCAGCTGCTCGACGGGATCCAGCAGGCCGGCTCGCGCGCGGCCAAGATCGTCAGCCACATGCTGAGCTTCAGCCGCATGAGCAACCGCCAACTGGCCGAATGCCAACTGCCCGTACTGATCGATCAGGCGCTGGAGATCGCCGGTAACGACTTCGCGCTGATGGAGGGGTTCGACTTTCGCTCGCTGGAGATCATCCGCGACTTCGATCCGCAAGTGGACCGAGTCCCCTGCATCGGCAACGAGCTGGAACAGGTACTGCTGAATCTTCTGAAAAACGCGGCCCAGGCCATCCACCAGAAACCGGAGCGAGGCCGTGGGCAGATCGTGTTGCGGACACGTCTGAACCCGCCATGGGCTGAAATTCATGTGGAAGACAACGGCGGTGGCATCCCCGAACACATCCGCAAGCGAATCTTCGAGCCCTTTTTCACCACCAAAGAGGTGGGTCAGGGAACCGGGTTGGGTCTTTCCGTTTCGTATTTCATCATCACCAACAATCACAAGGGCCAGATGGAAGTGCAAAGCAAGCCGGACCAGGGAACGACCTTCACCCTGCGCCTGCCGCTACCATCCACGTCCGACGCCAACTGAAGCACCACCAGGAACCTACAGATGGGCAATCGACTGTCAAAGATCTATACCCGCACCGGCGATGCCGGAGAAACCGGCCTGGCAGATGGCCGCCGCGTCCCCAAGGACCACCCGCGGGTCGAAGCCATGGGCGAAATCGATACGCTCAACAGCCAACTGGGCCTGTTGCTTGCCGAACTTGCCGAAGCGCAGACGCGCTGGCCAGATCTGGCTGAGCTGATCGAAGTATTGGCCCCCTGCCAGCATCGCCTATTCGACTTGGGCGGCGAACTGGCGATGCCGGACTATCAAGCGCTGACTCCTACCGAGGTAGCGCGCCTGGAGGCAGCGATCGACCGCTGGAATGCGGAGCTCGGACCGCTCGAAGACTTCATCATGCCTGGCGGCACCCGGCTGATCGCGCTCGCGCATCTATGCCGCAGCATGGCCCGCACCAGCGAAAGGCGCTGCCAGCAGCTCAATGCCATCGAGCCGTTGCGCCCGGTCGGACTGGCTTATCTGAATCGCCTGTCGGACCTGTTCTTCGTCGTGGCTCGCCTGATCGCGCGTCGCCAAGGCTGTGCCGAAATTCTCTGGCAACCCGCCAGCGCACCTGCCAACGCCGATGCCTGAGCCAGCCGCAGGCCAGCGCGAACGCTTGCACGACGGGCTGCACGCCGCGTGGGAAGCGTTCATCGTCCTGCTGGTGTGCATCAATCTCGGGCTGATCCTGTTCGACAGTCTGTTCATGGTGCAGCCGATCAACCAGGCCCTCGCCGGATGGTTGCCCGAGCTGCATCGGCGCTACGACACGCTGATCCACCGCAACTTCCAGCTGATCGATCTCGGCTTCGTCGCGGTATTCATTTTCGACGTGCTGCTTGGCTGGACCATTGCGCTGTTCGAACGGCGCTATGCACGCTGGTATTACTACCCATTCGCTCACTGGTATGACGTACTCGGCTGCATCCCGCTGAGCGGTTTCCGCTGGCTGCGCGTACTGCGGGTCGGCAGCTTGCTGATCCGTCTGCAACGGTTGGGCCTTATCGAAATGCGCCGGTGGCCGGTCTACGGACTGGTCCGCCGCTATTACCTGCTGCTGCTGGAAGAGCTGTCCGATCGCGTCATGGTTCGGCTGTTCAGCCGTATGCAGCAAGAGATTGGTGCCAGCGACGACCTTTCCCGACGGCTACTGCAGGAGGTGGTAAGACCGCGCAAGGAGCGGCTGCTCGACGATCTATCTCGTCGCCTGAACGCCATGCTGGAGAACGGCTATCGGGACAACCGCGGCGCCATCGAAGGCTATGTCGACGGATTGATCCACCAGGCGCTGGCGAATAATCCGGAGGTCATCCGCCTGCGTCGCCTGCCGCTTGGCGACCGGGTCGTCGATACCCTGGACGATGCGCTCGCCGATATCGCGGCACGGCTCCTCCAAGGCGCGGTAGACGGGCTGCGGGGCGCGCAATTCCAGCGTCTGGCTCGCAGCCTGGCTGACGAATGCTTCGAGGCCTGGGTGTATCAGGACGAAAACACCGATCTAGCGCTGGAGGAATTGCTGGTCGATGTCATCGAAGTGCTCAAGCAGCAGGTGCTCGACCGGCGCTGGAGCCGCTTCGTCGGCCCTATCGAGCCGCCGACGCCGCCGGGTTAGCCCAACCGCGCGGCGGCTGCACCGTGCTGCTGGCCGACACGTCCACCGACGACCATCTCGGTGGCCCATTTGACGAGAATATCGGTGTAGGCCTGGCGGCAATTCTCATGGGACAGACCATGATCGGCCCCAAGGATGATGCGGTGAGTCAGAGAATGGGTCTGATGGAATGCCGCCCGGTAACTCATGATCGTGCTGTGCGGGACCAGATGATCGTGCTCGGACTCGACGATCAATACATCGCCACGAAACTCGGCACAGGCCGCCAACGCCCGATTCTCCTCGGGAGCGACCCGCCGACCACGCAGCTCATTGAGCAGATCGCGACTCAACTGGCGCTTGGGTATCGCCCAGTCATCATCCCTGTACAACGCCGGCACGCGCATCGCCAGCCATTTGACCGGACGCAAGGAAGTAAGCAGCGCCGCCAGATAGCCGCCGTAACTGGTGCCGACCACGGCGATCGCGGAAGGATCGATGTTCGGATGCTGTACCAAGAGATCGTAGGCCGCCATCAGATCACGCAGATTCTGCTCACGCGTGACAGTCTGCTGTTGCGCCAGCGTTTGGGCATGGCCGCGCAGATCGAACGACAGACAGATGCAGCCCAGACCAGCAATACCGCGAGCGCGGGTAAGGTCGCGCTCTTGGCTACCGCCCCAGCCATGCACGAAGAGCACACCCGGCAATTTCGTCGGAGGCGACAGAAAGGTGCCGGCAATGTGCTCGTCATCTACGAGGATATCCACGCTTTCACTATGGGTTGCCATGAGCCTCCACCACTGCGTATTTGGTTATGAAGCCGACCTCGGCGTCCTCGCCGCGAAACAGCACCGTTGCGCCTTCGGGCACGGTTGATTCACCGTAGACTTCAACCGATGACGCACGCACGACCGGCCCGCTCTCGCCTCGGATAAACGCCTCCAGCGCCGCAACCTCGGCACTGCTGGCACCGCCAATGCGCCAGGATTGCTCCAGCACACCGGAGCAGGCGCGCCCTCTGCCATCGACGCCCTGAGCGATATCGTAGTTGCGCCGAGAAGCATAGAAATTGCGAAAGCAGGCCGAGGCGGCTGCGTCGTAGATTTGAGCCTGGGAGATGGCCAGACGGATCTTTTCGGGCAGATTCAGGTTTAGCAGGGCATCGAAATCGCCTTCAACGACCAACAGATCCGAGCCACCATAGACCGCTACACCCGTGTTGTCCTGAGTCAGCCGCTGGGTACCGTAGTAACTCAGTACCCTCCCCGCTGCGCGAGTTTGCCCGACGCTGAAAGTCGTCACGTCATCCAGGTGCGTTTCGAGTACCAGCCCGTACTGGCTGAGTTCGGTTTCGTCGATATTTTCCAGGGCATGGTCGAGCTCCTGCTCGGTCGTCACCCGCTCCTGCCCTCGCCCACCGGTGGCACGCACCGGTTTGATGCGCAGCGCGCCTTCGTTAAGCAATCGCCGTCCGGCCTCTCGCGCATCGTGTAGGGAAAAAACGCTGTAACCGGGCAGAACGCCGCCCGTGACGCGCCGGGTGAAACCTCGCGACCAGCCCAACGGCGAGTCGGCATCCGGCCGTACCAGCGGATGCGTGATGGCCTTGGTTTCGATGAATGCATGCGGTACGACCCCGCCGAACAGATCCTGCTCGCTCTCAAGCCCCAGCTCACGTGCCTGCTCGGTGCCGATCACGGTGCCGGAGGGAACGAAGTAAAGCTGATGTGGATAACTGGTGCTGCGGTCGTAGTCGCCGAGAAAGACGAAGCCCTGCAACTCAGCCAGGCGTTTGGCGAGCTGCTCGTGCACGACTCTTTCGTGTTGAGGTTCATTGGATCGATTGGCAAGCGTTACAACAGCGCCTCGGACGTCTTGCGGCGTATCCGCTTTTTTCATAGATGGATTCGCTCCATGGACGACTGGTACATGTGCGACGAAGCGGTCCATTGCCGCATCTTTCGCTCGTTTCCACCCGACCGACGCGGATCCGGTGTAATGAAATAGACCCCGGAACGCCGCTATCTATCCTTCGCGGCCAGCCCTCAGCCCTCAGCCCTCAGCCCTCAGCGTAGCGATCCCCAAAAAAACGAAAAGGGGGAGCAGACCGAAATCTGCTCCCCCTTTTTCGTGCCCGTCAGGCTCAGTCTTCCACGGAGCTGCGGATCAGGTGGTCGAACGCACTCAGCGAAGCCTTGGCGCCTTCGCCGACGGCGATAACGATCTGCTTGTACGGCACCGTGGTGACGTCGCCCGCCGCGAAAATGCCCGGCAGCGAGGTCTCACCCCGCGCATCGACGATGATCTCGCCGCGCGAAGTCAGTTCGACGGTGCCCTTCAGCCAATCGGAGTTAGGCAGCAGGCCGATCTGCACGAAGATGCCTTCCAGTTCCAGGTTGTGGAACTCGCTGGAGTTGCGGTCCTTGTAGATCAGTCCGGTGACCTTCTGGCCGTCGCCGATGACTTCGCTGGTCAGCGCGCTGGTGATCACGGTGACGTTGGGCAGGCTGTGCAGCTTCTTCTGCAGCACGGCGTCGGCACGCAACTGGCTGTCGAACTCGATCAGCGTGACGTGAGCGACGATGCCGGCCAGGTCGATGGCCGCTTCGACACCCGAGTTGCCGCCGCCGATCACCGCTACGCGCTTGCCCTTGAACAGCGGGCCGTCGCAGTGCGGGCAGTAGGCGACGCCACGGCCGCGGTATTGCTGCTCGCCCGGCACGTTCATTTCACGCCAGCGGGCACCAGTCGCGAGGATCAGTGTCTTGGCCTTGAGCGAGCCGCCGTTTTCCAGCTTGATCTCGTGCAAGCCGCCTTCGGCCGAGGCCGGAATCAATGCCGCAGCGCGCTGCAGGTTCATGATGTCCACGTCGTATTCGCGCACGTGGTTTTCCAGCGCACGGGCCAGCTTCGGGCCTTCGGTCTCGTTGACCGAGATGAAGTTTTCGATGGCCATGGTGTCCAGTACCTGACCGCCGAAGCGTTCAGCCGCCACACCGGTACGGATGCCCTTACGCGCAGCATAGATAGCTGCCGCGGCGCCAGCCGGCCCACCACCCACAACCAGTACGTCAAAGGCCTCCTTGGCGCTGAGCTTCTCGGCATCACGCGCCGAGGCGCCGGTGTCGAGTTTGGCGAGAATCTCTTCTTCGCCCATGCGGCCCTGGCCGAACAGTTCGCCGTTGAGGTAGATGCTCGGCACGGACATGATCTGCCGGGTTTCGACTTCGTCTTGGAACAGCGCGCCGTCGATGGCAACGTGGCGGATGTTCGGGTTGAGCACGGCCATCAGGTTCAGCGCCTGGACCACGTCGGGGCAGTTCTGGCAGGACAGCGAGAAGTAGGTTTCGAAGCTGTAGTCGCCTTCGATGTTCTTGATCTGCTCGATGACTTCCGGTGCGTTCTTCGACGGGTGGCCGCCGACCTGCAGCAGGGCGAGCACCAGAGAGGTGAACTCGTGGCCCATCGGGATGCCGGCGAAACGCAGGCTGATGTTGCCACCGATGCGGTTGAGTGCGAACGACGGGCGACGAGCATCATCACCATCGGTGCGCAGCGTGATCTGGTCGCTCAGGCTGGCGATGTCTTCCAGCAGGGCGAGCATTTCTTGGGATTTCTCACCGTCATCGAGGGACGCGACGATCTCGAACGGCTGAGTGACCTTTTCCAGATAGGCTTTCAACTGGGTCTTGAGATTGGTGTCCAGCATGAGCGGCGGTACCCCGTAGTCCGAATATGAAAATGCAGAAAATAAAACGCCTGGATAAACCGCATCCAGGCGTTGGGCTAGAGAGGCTGGGTTACAGCCCCTATAGCATGCAAGGCATTCGAGCGAATGAACCTTAGATCTTGCCGACCAGATCCAGCGAAGGAGCCAGAGTCTTCTCGCCTTCTTTCCACTTGGCAGGGCAGACTTCGCCCGGATGCGCGGCGGTGTACTGGGCAGCTTTCAGCTTGCGCAGGGTTTCGGATACGTCGCGAGCGATTTCGTTGGAATGGATTTCCACGGTCTTGATCACGCCTTCCGGGTTGATCAGGAAAGTGCCACGCAGAGCCAGACCTTCTTCAGCGATATGTACGCCGAAAGCGTTGGTCAGCTGATGAGTCGGGTCACCGATCAGCGGGAACTGAGCCTTGCCTACAGCTGGGGAAGTCTCGTGCCAGACTTTGTGCGAGAAGTGGGTATCGGTGGTGACGATGTACACCTCGGTACCAGCCTTCTGGAATTCGGCGTAGCTGTTGGCAGCGTCTTCGATCTCAGTCGGGCAGTTGAAGGTGAAAGCTGCCGGCATGAAGATCAGCACCGACCACTTGCCCTTCAGGGACTCTTCGGTGACTTCGATGAACTTGCCATTGTGGAAAGCGTTGACTTTGAACGGCTGAACTTGGGTGTTGATCAGAGACATCTGCTAACTCCTTTTGGGATTCAGAAATTTAACGGGGCCTACGATAACGCAGCTGACCGCATACGGTTAATTGATTGAGAAAATAGCAGCGATAAACTTTAACTATCGCAACCATCTCTTCTATTGCGACGGCATCGGATACGACCACGGCATTGACCGGCAATTCGGATCAAGCCTGTCGATGCGTGTGATCGCGCCAGTTATCAATGCGGCCAGAACGCCCGGATCGCTGCGACGCCTTGGCCGCCCACTCGCAGGGCCTGCGCCAGATCGGCGGGACCGAGCCCGCCCAACAGATAAGCGGGCTGGCTGAAGCCTACCAGCAATTCAGCGGCGCGTGGCCAACCCAAAGGCTGTGCCCCAGGATGAGTGGCGGTCCGCAGTACCGGTGAGAGCGTGACGAAGTCGACTCCCATCGCCATGGCCAAGTCCAGCTCAGCGGCATCATGACACGAGGCTGCGAGCCATTGCCGGAGCGGGAGCGGCCTGCCCTGTCCGGCATGATCACGCAGCTGTTCAGCCGTCAGATGCCAGCCGGCCACGGGAAATTCGTCCGCCCATTCCAGCGGTCCCTTCAGCATCAACTGCGCCCGCCCGGAACACATCGCTATGATCTCGGCCGCCAACGCTCGGTAAGCGACGTGGGACAGGGATGGCGCTCGAAACTGGATTAGCCGGATACCCGCATCCAGTGCCCGAGCAACGCCGTCCAGCAACTGTTGAGGAGACAGGCCATCAGGCGTAATCAGGTACTGATCGGGCAGACGCACCGCCGTAATGATCGGCCGGTTCGCCGCCGGAAAACGGTAGTTCGGCAAGTCCGCAGGCTTCACCCAGGCCAGCGGTTGGCCCTCGGCGCCATGCGGCTCACCCAAGAAGGCCAGCACCTCCCAGACGTCCAGCAGAACCTGCTTGTCAGGATAATCATGGCGCACCTGAATCAGCGGACGAGTTTCGGTGACGGCGATGTTCAGCTCTTCCTGCAGCTCTCGCGCCAGCGCGGCCTCGACGGTTTCGCCGGCTTCGACCTTACCGCCTGGGAACTCCCAGAGCCCGCCCTGATGTTTGTCGAGCGGGCGCTTGGCGATCAGAACGAGGCCGTCAGGGGAGCGGATCACCGCGGCGGCGACATGGATTCGGTTCATGGCTAATTCATTAGCTGGAAGGTAAAAAGAAGTGTCGGGGCAGTCCGCATGGCCTGCCGCGCTCTGTCTTCAAGCTTCCAGCTTAAGGCTTCAACTGCTTTACGTTCGATATTCGGCATTGATCCGCACGTACTCATGCGACAGATCGGTGGTCCAGATGGTCTCGCTGCAGCTACCGCGGCCCAGCTCGATACGAATCTCGATCTCCTCCTCGGCCATCACCGCAGCGCCCTGCTCTTCCGTGTAGCTCGGCGATCTGCCGCCTTTGCTGGCGATACAGACCGCGCCGAGATGAACATCGATCTTGCTGACATCCAACTCCGGCACGCCGGCACGGCCAACCGCCGCGAGGATGCGACCCCAGTTCGGATCGGAGGCGAACAGTGCGGTCTTGATCAGCGGCGAGTGGGCAACGGCATAGCCGACATCCAGGCACTCCTGATGGTTCTTGCCGCCGTTGACTGTCACCGTGACGAACTTGGTGGCGCCTTCGCCGTCGCGCACGATGGATTGCGCAACGTCCATGCTCACCTCGAACACGGCCTGCTTGAGCTTGGCGAACAGCTCGCCGCTGGCTTCGGTGATTTCCGGCAACGCCGCCTTTCCGGTCGCTACCAACATGCAGCAGTCGTTGGTCGAGGTATCGCCATCGATGGTGATGCGGTTGAAGGACTTGTTAGCCGCATCGCGTAGCAGGTCCTGCAATACGGCCTGGCTGACCTTCGCATCGGTAGCGATGTAGCCGAGCATGGTGGCCATGTTCGGGCGGATCATGCCGGCGCCTTTGGATATGCCGGTAACGGTAACGGTAACGCCCTGGTGCTCGAACTGACGGCTGGCACCCTTGGGCAGGGTGTCGGTGGTCATGATGCCGGTTGCCGCTTCGGCCCAGCGATTTTCGTCCAGGTCAGCCAAGGCGGCGGGCAATGCCGCTTCGATTTTCTCGACGGGAAGCGGCTCACCGATCACACCGGTGGAGAATGGCAGGATGGCCGTTTCATCGACGCCGGCCAGTTTGGCGAGGCTGGCGCAGCTACGAATCGCTGCCTGCATGCCCGGCTCACCGGTGCCAGCATTGGCGTTCCCGGTATTGGTGAGCAGGTAGCGGACCGCTCCCTGTGCACGTTGCTTGGCCAGGATGACCGGCGCGGCACAGAAGGCGTTGAGTGTGAACACGCCAGCAATGGTCGAACCTTCCGCGCAGCGCATCACCACTACATCTTTACGCCCGGGCCGCTTGATACCGGCCGAAGCGATGCCGAGTTCGAACCCCGGTACCGGGTGCAATGTAGGTAAAGGACCAAGACCGACAGCCATTGATGCACTCCTTAGGAAGAATAGATGGCCTTCGGCCACCGCGAAGCAGGGATAAAAACGCCGCGAGCGGCTAAGCCGGTCGCGGCGCGGGTCATAACGGGTGGTTCAGGTTATTGGACCTGCCCGTGACAATGCTTGTACTTCTTGCCTGAGCCGCAGGGGCACGGCTCGTTGCGCCCGATCTTCGGTTCGACACGCACCGGAGCAACAGGTGCGGCGGCACCACCGGCGGCTTCTGGCTCCTCCTCGGGCTGTTCCAAGGCCGAAACTTCGGCATGCTGAAACTGCATGCGCTGCGCCAGCTCCTCGGCCTCGCGACGCAGACGCTGCTCTTCCTCAGCAGGATCCTCGCGGCGGACCTGGACGTGGGAAAGGACGCGAATGCTGTCGCGCTTGATCGATTCGAGCAGCTCCTGGAACAGCGTGAACGACTCACGCTTGTATTCCTGCTTCGGGTTCTTCTGGGCGTAACCGCGCAGATGGATACCGTGACGCAGATGATCCATGGTCGACAAATGATCTTTCCACAGATCATCAAGCACACGCAGGACGATTTGCTTCTCGAAGGATCGCAGCGCCTCTGCACCAGCCATTTCTTCCTTCTCGTTGTAGGCGTCGATCAGGGCCTGCAGGATGCGCTCGCGCAGGGTTTCCTCGTAGAGCTTCTCGTCTTCGTCAAGCCACTGCTGAACCGGCAAACGAACTCCAAAATCGCTGTACAGCACCGCTTCTAGGCCGGTGATATCCCACTGCTCTGGCAGCGACTGCGGCGGAATGTGCTGGCTGATAGCGGAATCGAGCGTTTCACGTCGGAACTCGGCGATGGTCTCGCCGATTTCATCGGCCGCAAGCAGACTGTTGCGCATGTGATAGATGACTTTGCGCTGCTCGTTGGCAACGTCGTCGTACTCCAGCAGCTGCTTGCGCATGTCGAAGTTTCGACCTTCGACCTTGCGCTGCGCTTTCTCGATGGCGTTGGTGACCATGCGATGCTCGATGGCCTCGCCGGATTCCATGCCCAGCGCCTTCATGAAATTCTTGACGCGATCCGAGGCGAAGATGCGCATTAGGCTGTCTTCAAGGGACAGATAAAAACGGCTGGAACCGGCATCGCCCTGACGACCGGCGCGACCGCGCAGCTGGTTGTCGATACGACGCGATTCGTGACGTTCGGAAGCGATCACATGCAAACCACCGGCTTCGAGAACCGCCTGATGGCGTTTCTGCCAGTCGGCCTTCAACTGCGCAACCTGCTCTTCCGTGGGGTTCTCCAGCGCAGCGACTTCAACCTCCCAGTTGCCGCCGAGAAGAATGTCGGTACCGCGACCGGCCATGTTGGTGGCGATGGTCACCGCGCCCGGGCGACCGGCCTGCGCAATGATCTCGGCTTCCTTGTCGTGGTGCTTGGCGTTGAGCACCTTGTGCTCGATGCCTTCCTTTTCAAGCAGCCGCGACACGTACTCGGAACTCTCGATCGTCGCCGTACCGACCAGAACCGGGCGGCCGTTGTTCTGGCAATCCTTAATGTCGGTGATGATCGCAGCGAACTTCTCTTCCTGGGTCAGATAGACCAGGTCGTTGTAGTCCTTGCGCGCGAGCGGCTTGTTGGTCGGAATGACCATGACCGGCAGGCTGTAGATCTGCATGAACTCGAAGGCTTCGGTATCGGCGGTGCCGGTCATACCGGAAAGCTTGCTGTACAGACGGAAGTAATTCTGGAAGGTCGTGGAGGCCAGGGTCTGGCTCTCCGGCTGGATCGGCAGGTTTTCCTTCGCCTCGATGGCTTGGTGCAGACCTTCGGAAAGACGGCGACCTGGCATGGTACGACCGGTGTGCTCGTCGATCAGCAGAACCTGGTTGTTCTGCACGATGTATTCGACGTTGCGATGGAACAGTTTGTGCGCGCGCAGACTGGAATAGACATGTGTCAGCAATCCCAGATTGTGTGCGGAATAAAGACTTTCGCCTTCGGCCAGTAGCCCGGCGCGGGTGAGCATCTCCTCGACGAACTGGTGGCCCTGCTCGTTCAGCTCGACCTGGCGGGTCTTTTCATCGATGGAAAAGTGGCCCTCTTGAGTGACGACACCCTCTTCTTCCTCGATGTGCTGCGTGAGCAGCGGAATCAGCTGGTTGATCTGCTGATAAAGCTTGGAGCTGTCCTCGGCTTGACCGGAAATGATCAGCGGCGTCCGCGCTTCGTCAATGAGGATCGAGTCCACCTCGTCGATCACCGCGAAGTTGAGTTCGCGCTGGTTCTTGTCCGCAAGGCTGAACGCCATATTGTCGCGCAGGTAATCGAAGCCAAACTCGTTGTTGGTGCCGTAGGTAATGTCGGCGGCATAGGCGGCACGCTTTTCTTCCGGTGGCTGGAATGGCGTGACGATGCCCACGGAGAGACCGAGGAACTCGTATAGCGGACGCATCCAGTTGGCGTCGCGGCGCGCCAGGTAGTCGTTCACCGTGACCACGTGAACGCCCTTCCCAGCGAGCGCGTTGAGGTAGACCGCGAGCGTTGCCACCAGGGTCTTGCCTTCACCGGTGCGCATCTCGGCGATCTTGCCCTCATGCAGGGTCATGCCACCGATCAGCTGTACATCGAAGTGACGCATGCCCATCACGCGCTTGCCGGCTTCGCGGCAGACCGCGAAGGCTTCGGGGAGAATCTGGTCGAGGGTCTCGCCTTGGCCGAGGCGGGCCTTGAACTCTTCGGTTTTGCTTCGCAATTGCTCGTCGGACAGAGACAGCATCTGCTCTTCGAGCGCATTGACGGCTTGTACCGCCTTGAGCATGCGCTTGACCTCACGGTCATTCTTGCTACCAAAGAGCTTCTTCATTAAAGGCGCAAACATATCGACAAGGACTTCCATGCTGGGGATGGAGGCACGGCCGCGGGGCCACCACGGCTGCGTGCAAAGGGGGCATTCTACTCGGAAACGTCCGAGAGGAAAGGTGCCTTACTGCGCAGCCAAGGCAGCCAAGCATGCGGTAAATTGCCGACCGCACGGTCACGTCCGAAGCCGCAAGGGCTATCTGCCAGCACATGCGGCCCAACTACAGATGGGCCAGTTGCTTATCTACGTTCACCGCCTCGATCGGCCGACCCGGCGATATCCGAGGCTTCTGCTAAGATAGCCCGCTCATCCTTTCCAGTTCGAGCCTTGACCATGTCGCTGCGTCCCCTGCCGGCCCGTGCACCCGTTGCGCTGCTACGCGAGGCGAAGCCGCTGAAAGCCTTGTTCGGCGAGGCAAGACGGCTCGACCACCTGCAACGGCTGGTCGAAAGCCAGTTGCAGCCCGCAGCGCGAGAGTATTGCCGTGTGGCCTCGTGGCGTGAGGGCACTCTTCTCCTCATCGTCACCGACGGTCATTGGGCGACGCGTCTGCGCTATCAACAACGCCGCTTGCAACGGCAACTGCAAGGCATGAACGAATTCACCGGGCTGAACCGGATCCAGTTCAAAGTCCAACCTCCCGAGGCGCCCCGATATAAACCCGGGCCGGCACCGGAACTGTCGGCAAGCGCAGCGGACAACATCCAGCAAACCGCGCAGGGCATTACAGATCCGAGACTCAAGGCCGCGCTCGAGCGACTCGCCAGCCATGCCCAGCCGGCCAAAGACGACTGACCCGCGCGTATCTGCGCATGACGCGGTCGCAACCCAACCTAGTCAGCGTTAGCATGTTCGCGGACTCAATCGAAATCGAGGTATTGATGCCTGCCCTCTCGAAAGGCGACCGATCGTGCTGATCGGCGCCCTGTTGATCGCCACCTGGGTGATCCTGCTGATTCGCTATCCCGTTCGAGCGATTCCAATCTCACTGGGAGCATTATTCGGGTTGGGCCTGGTTGCCGCGTGGGTGATCTGGCAGGAACAACGTGAAGTACGCCTGCTTGCTCAGCTCGAACTACGGTTGGAATACGCACCCGCGACCTGTCCGGCGGCACAGCCGCTGCGTATCACGATCGACAACCATAGTCCGCAGCCATTGCGAAGCCTGCGTTGGGAGATCGGCGCCTATTCGCCCGGCTCCAGCCTAGATTTGGTGACATCGAACTACGACGCGCCTCAATACCGCGGGCCGGGTGACCTGCAACCCGGCCAACGCTGGGAATCCTGCTTCCCCTTGCCGCCGCTGCGCGCCGGCTATCGCGGCAGTAGCCTGGAGTTTCGGGCCGAGCGGCTTCAAGGGCACTTCGACCATTGAGATGGCCATAGGACACACAAGCGCTTTTCATTCGTCGCCGGGCGGCATATGCTGTATAAAAAACCAGTAACTCAATTTAGCCGAGGTGGTTGATGGCCGTCGAAGTGGTGTACCGCAGCAGCCGGGACCTGGAGCGTTTATTCATGGATAAAGCCGAAGCCGATCGTCACGACAAAATGCTTGAGCTGGCCGAAGCCCTCGCTGCGGCGTTGCAGAAGGCCTCTCCATCCCTGAGCGAACAGCAAGCCGATGACATAGGCATCTTCATGGCCCGGCATCGAGACCTGTTTGCCAAGGCTTTCAAGAACAATCCAGAAGTACTTACTGAGCTGCCAGCCACGACCGAAGAGTGATGGCGCCCCCCCTCATCGCACCCGTCCGGTGCTACGTATCGCCACAGGGAAACACGCCCAACGGGCGAAACTTGTCATTCGATCCGCCGGTCCATTGCGTGCAGTCATCCAAACCAGGTAACCGGCATGGACAGTCCATTCAAAAAAATCAGCGATGTGTTTCAGCCCCACTACAACGTCAATTTCAGCATCGAAAAACCTGACGGCAGTATTCTGCTGACGCTGACTGACGCAGCTGGCGTGGCGGTCAAACGATTCATTAGCACCAGCCAATGGCGGGACCAGCAGCAGCTCGAACGCTTGATCACCAGCCTGCAGTTCAGCTTGGCGATCGAACGTGGTGAACACGCCAGCCTCTATCGGCTGGCCAAGCATTCAACCTCAGCCACTCAATAATCGACGCCTGACGCCTGCAGTAGCTGCTACCCCCGCGCTGTTCTTCCGACAAAAATAAAAAGATTTCTGGTTCTGCCGACTCGATGTTTTGACACCGCGCGCCGCACCACTGCGCCCGTCTCGGTCGCTTTCGCCTTCATCCGAACCGATCAGAGCCAAGCCAAAGCCTTGGCGCGAGCTACAGCCTGCGTACGCCTGGCGACGCCCAGCTTGGTATTGATACGACGAGCATGGGTTTTGACGGTGTGAAGCGAAATAAAGAGTTGTTCGGCAATTTCCTGATTCGAACATCCCTGAGCGATAAGGCGCAGTACCGTGAGCTCACGATTGCTTAGAACCACCTCCTCGTTTGACGCAACAGCCTCGTCAGGCTCACGCTCGAACTGCAGAAGCCGATCTCGCAGACTTTCACCTTTATTGACTGGCAAAATTCTGGCGAGCCATTGTGGTTGACGATGCTGCAATTCGTACAACGGCTTAATCAAGTGCTGCCTTGCCGCCTCCCCAAGGGCTTTGCGCAGCTCCACTTCCGCCTCTTCATGCCGACCATCCAGCTGCAGCGCTTCGGCCAACGTGAACCGGCACTCACAGGCCAGACCTAATCGCTGTGAACGCAGATTCTGCTCGATCAGCTCGCGCAGCGTGTCGATGGCCAGCGAGCAACGTCCCGACAGCAGATCGATCACGGCAAGATAGCGCTGCACCCGTGGCAGCAACTCGTAAAACCCCGACGGGACCAGATAGCTGTGTCCTTTGTAAAGCTCCAGCACCTGCATGAAAACAGCCCTGGCTTTTTTCAATTGCTCCTGATGAAGCCAGGTCAGACCCGTTATCAATAGCAGGATGCCGCGGAATCGCGCCTCCGGCACATGCCGCCACTGCGCCAGCCGCTCAGCTTCACGCAACCAATGGTACGCCGTCGGAAATTCCTGCTTGCGAGCCGCCAGCTCCGCCAGCCCGGCGTAGCCAAAGAAAACGTAGGAATCCCCGCAGGTTTCAGTCTCGATTCGCCCCTGCTGATAAGCTTCCCGCGCCAGCTCGTCGAGCCCCTGATACGCCAACAGATGGCCCTGCAGCAACTTTAGGCGACCAATGATGGGGCTGTGCCTGACGTTGTCGCGCAGCACCAGCAGCGACTCGTCCAGCACACCTACCGCGCGCTCGAACTCCCCAGTCAGCTCCAGCAGCTGAATTCGGTCGACGTTGAGCATCGCTTCATACAACACGCTGCCCTTGAGCCGAGCCAGCTTCATTCCTTCGCTGTTGTAGTGCTGCGCAAGCTCGAGCCGGCTTTCAGCCATTGCGTGCTGAGATAACGCCTGATAACAGAGTACTCGCTGCGCCCAGGCATGATCTGACAAAACCTCAAGCGCCTGGAGGCAATAACTCCTGGCCTCCGGCTCCCCTCGCAGTCGCGCAAGAAAGCCACGTAGCGCTTGCCATTGGGCCAGCAGTTGCGCCTGGCGACGGGCGTCGGGCTGGGGAAAGAACTTCGCCAGATCGGCAAGACAATTATCTACCTCATCGAGCCGGGCGGAGATGATCAGTGCCCAGCCATGCAGCACGATCAGTCGAGTAGTGCTGTTGAACAAATCCTGCGGCAGCTCGCTGCGCCATTTCAGAAAATGCGAGACGTTGTCGCCGATCAGTAATTGCTCCTGTCCGTAACGCTGCAAGAAATTGGCGGCGACCTCGGGCTGCCCCGCCCAAAGCGCATGTTCCACTGCCTCACGCATCTCGCCGCGGTTGGCGAACCACTGGCACGCACGCAAATGGACCTGAGTCGGTGAAACGGTCTCCGGCATCCGTCGTAGCATCGATGCAAAGGGGCGCCACAGACGAAACCACTCACCGCAATTGTCGATCTGCCGAATGAACAGCTGGAAGGTCTTCAGCACATCCAGAATGTCGCTACCGCTTCCGTCGAGCACATGTTCGCAAAGCTGCGGTGAAAAACGTGGCATTTGCGCCAGCGCGAACAGTGCCCGGCAAACGTCTTCGCTCTGCCCTTCGAGCACTTCTCGCTGAACGTAATCTCTCAGCAATGGCGTTCCCGCCACCAGTCGCTCGCGCACCGCCTGCTCATCTGCATTCAGCAGCAACAGGCTGACGCCGGCCAACCAACCTTCGCTACCGGCCAACAATCTCTTGAAGGTGTCGTCAGCCAACTCCAGACGGTGTGCTTCGAGCAACTGCCTGAGCTCGCCGGCAGTGAGCGCCAACGCCTCGGCTTCCAGTTCGAACAGGTCACCCTGCAGCAAAAGCCGGGGCAATTTCCACGCTGGTTGCCGGCGGCTACTCACCCACCAACTGACGGACTCGGGACCTCTTTCCAGAAGCAGGTCAAGGCAGGCATCGAACTGTACGGCGGCCTCACGCGGATAGTCATCGAGCATGATCCAGAGCGGTCGCGGAAAGTCATTCAACAGATCGACGAGATCCTGCTGCACGTCTCCGCTCGGTGCCGAGGGGATACCGAGGACCCGACTCAGTTGAGCATGCAGCGCCTCGACGGAGAACGGCCGCCCGCCAAGATCAAGCCATACGAGATGCGTGTCAGCAGGCATTCGCCGAGCACACTCGTTCATCAACACGCTTTTGCCGAAACCCGCTGGTGCGCAGATCAAACGCAGGCGGCAATGGGCTTCGAGCAGTGCCTCTACCAGCCGCGGTCTGGAAATATGAATGGGGGGTAAACGCGGAATAGTCGCAACTTGAACCTGCGCGGCGGCCTCTGTGCTAAGTGCACCAGGGTTGAAGCGTACGGACATGGCGAGGTTTCTCTTATTCGTGTCAGTCCATTGAAAACGCGATGAGCGCAGCCAAAGACCCTGCTCCGAGGGCCTACAACCTTGAACCGTATCGTTGCGCTTTTGCGGTAATAACCTGCACGATCCCGCTGCTTTTGTCGACTCGAGCAAAGTGCTCAGCCTGCTCTGCGCGATATCCGGTCGACTACTGGCTAAAAAGTATCATCCTCCGCTTCGCAAGAAAAAAAAAGGCGGCCAAACGGCCGCCTTATTCACTACGTGGATTTCAATCGATCAGCGCACCCCGGCATTACGCAGAGCGGCGGGTGTGAAGTCCCGAGCCGACGCCTTGTAGCCGAACTCATGCGCTTTCTCTTCGTTGCTCATGCCGATCGCGATATAGCGACCCGAGATGATGTCGTAGAGCGCTTCGAAGGCGAAGGTTGGAACCTGATGCTGATAGTACTGCACCATATGCCCCTCACCGACGCGCCACAGCTGGCCGCGACCGTCATAGAGTTCGGATTGCACGATGGTCCAGCTATCCTCGTCGACGAAGAAACGGCGCTTGGCGTAGATGTTGCGCTCGCCATCCTTGAGGTTGGCTTCGATCTCCCAGACACGATGCAACTCGTAACGAGCTAGATCCTGGTTGACGTGACCGGCCTTGAGGATGTCGCTGTACTTCACATCGCTGGAGTTGATTTCGAAGCTGTTATACGGGATATACAGCTCCTTCTTGCCGATCAATTTCCAGTCGTAGCGATCAGGCGCGCCGCTGAACATGTCGAAGTTGTCCGTGGTACGCATACCGTCGGACGCGGTGCCCGGACCGTCGTAGGCAACCTGCGGAGCGCGACGGACGCGACGCTGGCCGGCGTTGTAGATCCAAGCCTGACGCGGCTCTTTCACCTGATTAAGCGAGTCGTGCACTAGCAACACGTTACCGGCGAGGCGTGATGGCGCCGTTACCCGCTGCTTGAAGAACAGCAGCGCATTCTTGGCACGCTCCGGATCCAGATCCGTCATGTCGCTCGGGAACGCCACTTCATCCTCGAAGTGCACCAGGGTGTAGCTGCCGTTCGTTTGCGGGGTAGCCTGGACGATATTGCGGCGTACGTTACCCCCACGGTAACGGGTGATGTGGTTCCAGACGACTTCCAGACCACTCTTCGGAATCGGGAAGGCGTAGTAGCGACTGTCGGCGAAATTGTCGACCCCGTTACCCCCGGCAACCAATTCGGTATTCAATGCGCTTTTCTTGGCCGCTTCGTAAATGGCGTCAGGCACAGCAGCGCTGCGATGCGTCGGGAATACGCGAATCTTGTAGGTTTCCGGATAACGCTTGAACATCGCCTGCTGACCTGCGGTCAGCTTGTCCTTGTACTGCTCGACGTTCTGCGCGGTGATGACGAACTCGGGTTTTTCGTCCTTGAAGGGGTTGGTCAGGTGGCCGTTAACCAACGGAGCGGCATCGGTAGGCAGACCGCCAGTCCACGCAGGGATGGTCCCGTCGGCGTTACCGGCTTTTTCGGCACCGAGCGGAGTCAATGAAGTGCCGAGCTTCGCGGCTTCCTCGGGAGATACAGCGGCCATGACGCTGCTTGCGAGCAGCGAGAGGGCCAAGACACTGAATAGTTTTCTTGTTGTTTTCATACGCTTCCAGTTCCTCTTGATCTTGTTTTGGCCGGAGGCCTTGCATGAAGCTAGTCGCGCGGCGGAGCCTTTCGCGGGCCCCGCTCGACGACTTTGAAGCGGCCTCCTTTAGAAGTTCACACCTACGCTCAGTGCGAGGAAGTCACGGTCGACCAGCGTGTTGTAATCGCCACCGAAGAAGTCGGTGTACGACAGGCTGGCGGTGTAGGTGTTCTGGTAGACGGCGTCTACGCCAACGCTGATAGCCTTGGAACCTTCGTTGAACAAGCCGTTAGGGCCATAGCCGTCGACGTCATGAGAGAAGGATAGGTTCGGGGTCAGGTTCACCCCGGCGAACACGTTGCTGTAATCGGCCAGCGCGCGCAGACGGTAGCCCCAGGAGTTGGCGGTTACGAAGCCGTCCCAGCCATATCGCGCCTCCGAAGCGGCGTTGCTGGGTTGGGTTCCAGCCGGGGAGCCGTAAATTGCGTCTCGCCCATAACGCACATCACGCCTACTTTCTAACCCACCAACGTGCGCGTAGCCGATTTCGCCAACGAGCGTAACCCGTCCGGCACCAAGCACCTGATCGAAGAAGTGTGTGAAAGTTGTTTGAAGCTGCGTTACTTCTTTCCGGTTGTAACCATGCGTATCGAGACCAGCTTGAGCGGCGGCCAAGCCAGGGCCACCAGCTAACAATGCTTCAACAAAGCTCAGCGCCAGTCTACCCGTGGTGTCAGTAGTATTGATTTGAATGGGCAGATTCGGCCTATAGCTCAACTCGCCCGACCACGCAGTGCCGGTGGGTAGGGTTGTGGAAAAGCTAAGCCCGTATAGACGTATATCTTCCGGGTATTCAAGAAAATACTGCCCATTGCCAAGCAAAAGAGCTTGAGCAGTTGAAATTTGCCCAGCACCGGCCGCTTGAAGTGCACCACCAATCACTAAGGGATTGCTTGTGTTTTGCATACTCAAGTTAGGCGTGCGGCTGTGGTAATTCATGAAGTAAGCGCCGTATTCCGTAGCATCACCAAGCCAACGCAACGCAACCCCGAACTGACCAGAATCACGAGCGTCACGATCGCCGCCGCGAGGAACCATTAACCCCTCGTCAGTTACCGTCAAGCCTGCTTGTTGCAAAGCAGCAGTTTGAGCCGCACCGAATGGGCCAAGGATGTGATAGTTGTTGTCACAACCGTCGGCCGCTACGTCTGCGCTAGAAAAGAAGGTGCCGCAGTTATCGACGATGGTCTGATCCCACTCCAACTGATAGAACGCCTCCATACTCAGGCGATCACTCAGGCTCTGGGACACATACAGCATATTGACCGGAATCAAACCTTCCTTGATTTCCGCACCTGGGCGGCGGAAAGCTGCGGCGTCGAGCGGGTTGATGGAGTTGATCGAGTTACCGATAAAGGTACTTTCACCCCAACTAACCACTTGCCTACCGACACGTACCGTGCCGGGCAAATCGCCTACGTAATAGTTGTGGTAAAGGAAAGCATCGAGAATCTGGGCACCGGAAGACTGCGCAGCCTCTTTACGGTTGCTGTCGCTAATATCCTTGAACAGACGATCTTCATCCTTCAGTTCAAAGTCATACCAGTACTTGCCACGAATGAATGCGCCACTGTCGCGATAGCGCAGTTCGAGGTCATGAATGCCTTTAAAGATTTTCGAGAAGGTCTCGCCCTTTTTGAAGTTCAGACGGCCATCGTCACCAGTCTGAGTAAAGCCGGTACCGCCATTGGCTGCACCTACCAGATCCATATCGGGATCATCCATTGCCCAACTAGCCCCAACGGACATTGCCGAGTCGAATTGCCCCTCGATTTCCCCGATATTGAAACTAACGGCATAAGCCGGTGCGGCAGTTCCCAGCGCAACGGCGAGAGCCAATGCCTTGGGCTGGAAGATTCCTTGCCTTGTTGTTTTTGTCATGAGGCGCTCCTGGTTGGTTCGAAGTAGGCTCACCCTAACCACACGGCAGCGGAGGGTTAAGCGCACTAAGGTTTGATTTGTTTTGTAATCCTAAAGTATGAACGGCCTTCCCGTTACTGGCTTGCAACGGAGCATCACCCTATCGGAAATGCCGCCCCCAGCGAAGCTATCGAAGAGCTTAGCCGCAAGGCAAATTGGTGCAAGCCCCGAAATAGAGCAGCTGCGACGCCGTTTGCGGAAAATCTGCAGAACTACGCTCAATCAACCCCAGGCGACTTGAACCGAAGCGCCCGTAATCAGCATCGCAACTCACAGGCTGTAAGGAAGGCAAAACGCTATCGGCGAGTCGGAGCGTTACCCAAGCACAGCGCCTTGGGGCGAAACGAAACAACTGAAAGGTCGAAAGCCGCTGCTAGGGCATTCGCGCCGGTCTACAGTGAGAAGCCGAGCAAACGCTAGTCGCTCGGCGCGAAGGGATAGCCCAACCGGAACAGGAAATGTGGCGAGATAGCCGCTTAGTCAGAAATCAGAGCCGAGCATTCGGCCCTGACGGGATATCAAGGCAAGCCGACTTACATTCCTTTAACGGCATAGATACCAGGAGCGTTGCGCCAATAGCCCTTGTAGTCCATGCCGTAACCGAACACGTAGCGATCAGCACAGCTGAGCCCGACGTAATCCGCTTTCAGGTCTGGACGGGCCTTGCGCTGGTGCTCCTTGTCGACCAGCACCGCGGTATGCACCGCAGTGGCACCCGCATGACGACAGAAATCGATGATCGCGCCAAGGGTATGCCCTTCATCCAGAATGTCGTCGATGATCAACACATCGCGGTCAATGAAGGAAATCTCCGGCTTGGCCTTCCAGAATAAGTCGCCACCGCTCGTCTCGTTGCGATAACGCGTGGCGTGCAGGTAGGAGAGCTCCAGCGGAAAGTTGAGCTTCGGAACCAGCTTGCCGGAGAAGATTAGCCCTCCGTTCATGACGCAGAACACCACCGGGTTACGGTCGGCCAGCTCGCCATTGATTTTTGCGGCCACCGCATCGATTGCCGCCTCAACTTCGGTTTCGGAATAAAGACAATCGGCTTCGGCCATGATCTGGCGGATATGTGCGAGATCGACGGACATGGGCGATGCTCCAAGACAGAGAAGAGAAGGAAGCAGCTCAGTCGGCTGCGCACAAAATAAGGGGCGCGACGATACCGATGCCATTGCGACCAAGGCAAGCCCTGATTGATACATCAATAGCCGCTAACACCCCGATGCATTAATCTACGCCGGTTTATTCGACCGCCGGAGCCACCATGACCATTCGAGAGATCCGCCACCCGCTAATTCGCCACAAACTTGGGTTGATGCGTCGCGCCGATATCAGCACCAAGAACTTTCGCGAACTGGCGCAGGAGGTCGGGTCGATCCTGACGTACGAGGCGACTCGCGACCTGCCGCTGGAGAATTACAGCATCGAGGGCTGGTGCGGCCCGGTCCAGGTGGAAAAGATTTCCGGCAAGAAAATCACTGTGGTACCGATCCTTCGAGCCGGCATCGGGATGCTCGACGGCGTGCTCACTTTGATTCCCGGCGCTAAGGTAAGCGCGGTAGGCATCGCCCGTAATGAGGAAACTCTGCAGGCACACACCTATCTGGAACGCTTGGTAGACGATCTTGATCAGCGTCTGGCGATGATCATCGACCCGATGCTGGCAACCGGCGGTTCCATGGTCGCGGCAATCGACATGTTGAAAAAAGCTGGCTGCAAGGAGATCCGTGCGCTGGTGCTGGTCGCTGCGCCGGAGGGCATCGATGCCGTGGAAAAGGCTCACCCGGACGTCATCATCTATACCGCCTCCATTGATGAGCGCCTGGACGAGCATGGTTATATCGTGCCCGGCCTGGGCGATGCGGGGGACAAGATCTTCGGCACCAAGCAGAAGGACATCTAAGATGTCGCAACCCATGGAAGAAGCGCTCGGCCGCCAAGTTCTCGCCGGCGCGCAGATGCTATTCGTGGCGTTCGGCGCACTGGTGCTGATGCCGTTGATCACCGGCATGGATCCCAACGTTGCGCTGTTCACTGCCGGTATCGGTACCCTTCTGTTTCAACTGGTCACTAAGCGTCAGGTGCCCGTGTTTCTGGCATCGAGCTTCGCATTCATCGCGCCGATCATCGCGGCCAAAGGTGACTTCGGCCTACCTGCGGTACTCGGCGGCGTAGTCGCGGCGGGCATCGTCTATATAGTTCTCGGTTTTGCGGTTCGCCTTAAAGGCCCGGGCTTTATTGACCGGCTGCTGCCACCCGTTGTAATCGCTCCGGTCATCATCTCCATCGGCCTCGCGCTTTCGCCTGTCGCGGTGAACATGGCAATGGGCAAGGCCGGCGACGGCAGCGCCCAACTGGTGCCGTACGAGACCGCCATGCTGATCTCGATGCCGGCGCTGTTGACGACGCTGCTGGTGGCCGTACTCGGCAAAGGGTTGTTCCGGCTGGTGCCGATACTTGCAGGCGTCGCAGTGGGGTATGGCCTATCGTTCGCTTTCGGCGTCGTGGATACCACCGGCATCGCCGCGGCGCCCTGGCTGGCGGTTCCGAACTTCGTCGCTCCCGAATTTCATTGGGGCGCGATTCTGTTCATGGTCCCGGTGGCGTTGGCCCCTGCGATCGAACACATCGGTGGCGTGGTGGCCATCGGCGGGGTCACTGGCAATAACTTCATCAAAAAGCCGGGGCTACACCGCACATTGCTAGGTGACGGTCTGGCCACCTCAGCCGCTGGCCTGTTCGGCGGCCCGCCCAATACCACCTACGCGGAAGTCACCGGCGCGGTGATGCTGACCAAGAACTACAACCCGAAAATCATGACCTGGGCAGCCATCTTCGCCATCGTCCTGGCCTTCATCGGCAAGTTCGGAGCGGGCTTGCTGAGCATTCCAGTGCCGGTGATGGGCGGCATCCTTTGCCTGCTGTTCGGTTCGATTGCCGTAGTCGGCCTGAGCACGCTGATCCGCCATCAGGTGGATCTGGCGGAAGCGCGTAATCTGATCATCGTTTCGGTGACGCTGGTGTTCGGCATTGGCGGCATGGCGATCGGCTATGGCGAATTCACGCTGTCAGGCATCTCCCTTTGCGCGATCATCGCGCTGCTCCTCAACCTGCTGCTGCCGGGCGGAGAAGGTTGGAAGAACAAGCAGCTCGAAGAAAATAGCTGACGCGATTCTGGCCAGCCGCCTCTCTTGAGCTGGCCTTCGCCGTTGCGCGTCGAGCGGTCTGTCATCACCGTTGCAGCTATCGCTGGGCAGGAGGGGTAGACTGCCCCGATGAGCCTGCCCAACATCCCCCATCGACAACTGAGCGGAGCTGCTGTGAGCTGCTCCACTTGCGCCGCCTGTTGCTGTCGACTTGAGGTTCTTCTCATCACCGATACCGGCGTACCGGAGCGCTTTATCGATGAGGACGCCTGGGGTGGCCAGGTCATGCGCCGTCTCGATGATGGCTGGTGCGCGGCGCTCGACCGCGACAGCATGCGCTGCACCATCTATGAGAAGCGCCCGCTGATCTGCAGAGAGTTCGAACTCGGCTCGGAGGATTGCCTGGAGGAGCGAAAGGGCTCTGAACGGGCTTATCAGGACTGAGAGGGCGGGAGTGAACGGGTGAGCGCAACGTTAAGTAAGACCCATCGAGCATAAATAGCCGATGGGTTTCACCTGCGCGGCCCGCACCATGCTACGGGCACGTGGCCTCCGGCGCTTAGAACGACGCCCGATAATGCACTGCGTAACTTTCGATGCCATCGTTCGGATTCTTGATCCCGGCGTTGGAATAGTGAATTGCCCGGATACCAACTTCGTGCCCGCCTGCGAATCGCAGCCCCGCGCCGAAGCGATCTTCGAACTGGAACGATGACCCCAGATCCTTATCTTCTACTTTGGTGTTCTCGAATGCCGCAACACCGATACCCAGTTCCAGATAAGGCTTCACCGCATCTCCGGCGAACTCGTAGACGAACACCGGTGCCAGCGACACGCTATGGTTACTCGAGGTTTCGTCACCTTCCCAATAGGTGTACCCAGCATCCCAATATCCGGTGAGCCGCCCCACGCTCGTCTGGAACCAGCTGCGGTTGAAGTCGAATTGCGCACCAAGGCGATAAGTCATTGTCGACTCACCGGTCTGGCCGACGGCAGCTGTCAGGTCCAGCGCATGAACAGCAGCCACCTGACCCAGCGAAACGGCGGCAATCGCAGCGAGGGAGATCAGTTTTTTCATCGGAATTTCCTTATCGAAAAGTTGGCGTCGCTTGTTTTTTTTCGAGCATTAACTCGAATACAGAAAGCAGGCGCAGCGGGGAGTTCCTAATTAGAGTAGTCGGCTACCGTGCCGTTTTCGCCCCAAAGTACCGGGAGTACGCCGGCCAATTGGCGGGGATCGCCACTGCTCCAGAATCGTATCGCCGGTTCGCCATGCCCCAGCAGGTCGCGCGCTGCCAGCACCGCTTCGAGATGCCGCGCCACCGCGGCCCCGGTGTCTACCAGAGTTACGTTAGACGGCAGCAGCTCGGTTAGCAGCGGTTTGATGAACGGATAGTGAGTGCACCCCAGTATCAGTGTGTCGCAGCCCTGCTCGATCAAAGGCTGGACGAACTCCTGCAGCAACGAACGCGTCGTGTCGCCATTGAGCTCGCCGGCCTCGATGCACTCGACCAGACCGGGGCAGGGCTGGGTGATGACCCGAACATCGCTGGCAAAGCGGTCGAGCAATGCGGCGAATTTCGCGCTTTTCAGCGTGCCGGTGGTCGCCAGCACCCCCACGACACCGCTGCGAGTCGCCTGTGCGGCGGGCTTTACCGCCGGCTCCATCCCCACCAACGGGACATTCGGATACAGCTCGCGAAGCTCGGCCACACCCGCGGCAGTTGCGGTATTGCAAGCCAGCACCAAAGCCTTGGCGCCCTGCCCCAGCAAGAAGTCAGCGATTGATCGGCACCGCTGACGAATGAATTCCGGACTTTTTTCGCCGTAGGGCACATAACCGCTGTCGGCCAGGTACAACAACGACTCCTGCGGTAAGCGCGCGCGAATCTCCCGCAGCACCGACAGCCCGCCCACGCCGGAATCGAAGACGCCAATCGGCGCGTTATCAGCCATGGCGGTCGCCGCAAACCGCACAGGCCGGGTCGCGCTTGACCTTCAGTTCGCGAAAGCGACCGGACAGCGCGTCTATCAACAGCAGCCGGCCTACCAAAGGCTCACCGAAGCCGGCGAGCAGCTTCAGCGCTTCAAGCGCCTGCAGACTACCCACCATTCCCACCAAGGGCCCCACTACGCCGGCCTCGCTACAGGTCAGTTCGGCTTCGCTGCCATGACCATAAAGGCAGTGGTAGCACGGGCTTGTCGTCACTCGCGGATCGAACACCGACAGTTGCCCCTCGAGCCGGATCGCAGCACCGCTCACCAAGGGTTTGTTCGCGCTGACGCAAGCGGCATTCACGGCTTCCCTCACGGCAAAGTTGTCGGTGCAATCGAGCACCAGATCTACCTCAGCCACAGCCGCGTCAAGGGTATCGACATCCATCGCGGCGCGGTGCGGCACCAGCTTCACTAAAGGATTGAGCCCCGACAAACGCGCAATCGCCGAGTCCACCTTCTGCACCCCGACCGAAGACGAATCATGAATGATCTGCCGCTGCAGATTGGTCAGATCGACGCTATCGAAATCCGCCAGATGCAGCTCTCCCACACCTGCGGCGGCCAGATAAAGCGCCACGGGCGACCCCAGCCCGCCCAGCCCGACGATGAGCACCCGGCTCTGCTTGAGTTTCAGCTGACCGTCGATATCGATCTGTTTCAGCAATATCTGCCTGCTGTAACGCAGCAGCTCCTCATCGCTCAGCATGTTGCTCTCCTGGATGATGAAATCATGGCCGACGGCCCAGACTGATGCGCTCGTGCCCGCCAAAATCCCTGCGGCTTTCGACGTCGGCGAATCCGCTCGCCACAAGCAGCTCGCGCACCGCCGCTGCCTGATCGTAGCCATGTTCCAGCAGTAACCAGCCGTCTTCCTGCAGATACGCCGGTGCCTGGTCGATGATCTGGCGAATGTCATCCAGACCATCCACACCGGCAATCAGGGCGCTGCCCGGCTCGAAACGCACGTCACCCTGCTCCAGATGCGGATCTCCGGCAGGGATATAAGGTGGATTGCTGACGATCAGCCGATAGCGCTGCCCCTCCACTATGGAAAACCAATGGCTTTCATGGAATCGCACGTTATCCAGGCGCAGCTGCTGGGCATTACGGGCCGCCAGCGCAACCGCCTCAGCGACGCGGTCTACACCCGTCACCTGCCAGGCCGGACGCTCGCTGGCCAATGCCAAGGCAATCGCACCCGTGCCGGTGCCCAGGTCCAGAATCTGCGCCGCAGTTGTCGGAATCAGTTGCAGCGCGGTCTCGACCAGCAGCTCGGTGTCCGGGCGCGGAATCAGCGTATGCGGCGCGACTTCGAGATCCAGGCTCCAGAACCCTTGCCGACCAAGGATATAGGCCACCGGCTCGCCACGGCGGCGGCGCGCCAGGCATTCGCTAAAGACGCGACACTGCTCGGTGTCGAGCTCCCTTTCCGGCCAGGTGTGCAAATAGCTGCGCGACTTGCCCAGCACATGGGCGAGCAACAGCTCCGCGTCGAGCCTGGCGCTTGGTGAGTCGGGCAAGTTGCTGTCGTTCAGCAGGGATTCAATGTTGGCCATAAGGTTAAGCCTCAAGCGAAAGCCTCAAACGACAACACGCCACATACTCAACTTATGGCTTGAGGCTTGCCGCCGTCGTTAATCTCCCAACGCTGCCAGCTGATCCGCCTGATATTCCTGCAATAGCGGTTCGATAACTTGCTCCACCGCGCCGCCGATGACTTCGCCAAGCGAATACAGGGTCAGGTTGATGCGGTGATCGGTCACGCGTCCCTGCGGGAAGTTGTAGGTGCGGATGCGCTCGGAGCGGTCACCGGAGCCAACTAGCAGCTTGCGGGTATCGGAGATTTCCTTGTGGGCGGCGCTATCCTGCACGTCCTGCAACTTGGCCGCCAGCCACGACATGGCGCGGGCGCGGTTCTTGTGCTGCGAGCGCTCTTCCTGGCACTCGACGACGATACCGCTGGGCATATGGGTGATGCGCACGGCCGAATCGGTCTTGTTGATGTGCTGCCCGCCGGCGCCGGATGCGCGATAGGTATCGACACGCAGATCGGCCGGGTTGATCTCGATGGCAATCTGCTCGTCAGGCTCCGGCAGCACAGCCACAGTACAGGCCGATGTATGGATACGGCCCTGGGATTCGGTCTCCGGGACGCGCTGGACGCGGTGGGCGCCAGACTCGAACTTCAGCTTGGCGTAGACATTGTCGCCCTCGACGCGCGAGATGACCTCCTTATAGCCGCCGTGTTCACCCGGACTTTCTGAGAGGATCTCGACGCGCCACCCTTGCCGTTCGGCGTAGCGGGAATACATGCGAAACAGATCGCCCGAGAAGATCGCCGCCTCGTCACCGCCCGTACCGGCGCGTATTTCGAGAAAGACGTTGCGCCCGTCCTTCGGGTCCTTCGGCAGCAGCATGCGCTGCAGGCGGGCTTCAATTTCCTCCAGCTTCGCGCGCGCGTCGGCCACTTCCTCTTCGGCCATCTCGCGCACATCCGGGTCGTTATCCTTGAGCAGCGCCTGGGCGCCTTCGAGGTCCGACTGCAGCTTGAGGAATTCACGGTAGGTGCCGATGACCGGTTCTACCTCGGCGTACTCGCGCGAATAGGCACGAAACCGCGTCTGGTCGCTGATCACCTCGGCGTCGCCAAGCAACGCCGTCAGCTCTTCGAAGCGGTCCTGCAGAATGTCGAGTTTATTGAGCAGCGACGCTTTCATGGTTTGTCCGTGCTGTCCGGCAAGGCGAAGAGTTCCTGAACGATGTTCAGTGCCTCCACTCGCCCTTCGGCAGAAAGTTTTTTCAGCTGAACGCTGGGTGCGTGCAGCAGTTTGTTGGTCAGCCCTCGCGCCAGCTGGGCCAGCGCATCCTCGGGCGTACCGCCATTGGCCAGCAGCCGCTGTGCCTTAACTAACTCTTCATCTCGAATGCGCTCCGCGTGCTGTCGATAGGACTTGAGCACGTCTACCGCAGCCAGCTCCCGTAACCGCCCCATGAACTCATCGGTTCCAGCGTCGACCAGCTCTTCGGCGGCCTGGGCGGCACCTTGTCGACTCTTGAGATTCTCCGCCACCACCTCATGCAGATCATCGACGGTATATAGGTAGACATCGTCCAGCTCGCCGACCTGCGCCTCTATGTCGCGGGGCACGGCGATATCGACCATGAACATCGGCTTGTGCTTGCGCTTCTTCAGCGCCTGCTCCACGGCGCCCTTGCCCAGAATCGGCAATTGGCTGGCGGTGGAGCTGATGACGATGTCGCTGTTATAGAGTTCCTGCGGGATGTCGGCGAGCAGGATCGCATGGGCGCCGAACTGCTCCGCCAGCACGCTGGCGCGCTCGAGGGTACGGTTGGCAACCACGATGCGCTTGACGCCCTGCTCGTGCAGATGACGAGCGACCAACGTAATGGTCTCACCAGCACCGATCAGCAGAGCCTGGCTGCGGTGAAGGTCGGCGAAGATCTGCTTGGCCAGACTGACCGCGGCAAAGGCCACCGAGACAGGACTCTCGCCGATGGCGGTATCGGTCCGCACGGTCTTGGCGGTGCTGAACGTCGCCTGGAACAGACGCCCCAGCAGCGGACCGACGCTGCCGGCTTCGCGCGCGACGGCATAGGCCGACTTCATCTGCCCGAGAATCTGGGGCTCGCCGAGCACCATCGAGTCCAACCCGGACGCGACGCGCATCATGTGGCGCACCGCCTGATCGTCGGTATGAACGTAGGCACAGGCCCGGACGTCTTCGAGATTCAGCCGATGATAATTGGCCAACCAGGCCAGCACCGCCTCGGCCTCGACCTGGTCCTGCTCTAGGTACAGTTCGCTGCGGTTACAGGTCGAAAGAATCGCGGCCTCTCGCGTCGGCGTGACACGGCACAGCTGCTGGAGCGCCTCGACCGTTTGTTCAGGCGTGAATGCAACACGCTCGCGCACGTCCACCGATGCGGTCTTGTGATTAATGCCAAGCGCGATGAAAGCCATGCAGGGTCGCTGATCGAAAACGGAGCGCGCGATTCTCCTACTTCGCCTGTCTCAGAACAACCATTGCCCTTCATTGTCTGTACCTATCGAGCCTTCCCACTCGCCTCGCATGCCAGCCCGTGCGCTTGCCTGACGGCTTGTGTCATGATGCCACGACCCCAGACCAGCCTTGTAATCCCTATGAAAAAACTCCTCGCCCTCAGCGCCCTTCTGTTTCTCGGTGGCTGCCAAAGCATCATGCAGAGCACGGCCGAAAGCAGCCCGCCGGTCGAGGAGGCCACTCCGCAAGCCGTTGAGCCAGATACCGGCACATATGGCTCGTTCAGCAGCGACACGCTTTATGCCCTGCTGGTGGCCGAACTGGCGGGCCAACGCAATCGCTTCGACATCGCCCTGGGCAATTACGTCCAGCAGGCCAATGCGACCCAGGATGCGGGCGTCGCCGAGCGCGGATTCCGCATCGCCGAATACCTCGGCGCCGAGCAGGCCGCGCTGGACACGGCGATGATCTGGGCGAGCAACGCCCCAGACAACCTCGACGCCCAGCGCGCCGCGGCAGTGCAGCTGGCGCGTGCTGGGCGTTATGAGCAATCGATGGAATACATGGAAAAGGTGCTGCAGGGTCAGGGCGACACCCACTTCGACTTCCTTGCCTTATCCGCCGCCGAGACCGACCCCGATACTCGAACCGGCCTGCTGAAGAGCTTCGACCAGCTGCTGGCCAAACACCCGAACAACCCCCAGCTCCAATTTGGCAAGGCGGTGCTGCTGCAGCAGGACGGTCGTCCGGAAGAAGCGCTCGCATTGCTCGAAGCGCAGTCCGCCGGCGAGCATGAAGTGCCGTCGATACTGCTCCAGGCTCGCCTGCTACAGATCCTCGAACGTGGCAAGGAAGCGCTGCCGCTGCTGGAGAAGAGTCTGCGCCGGCATCCCGAAGACAAACGCCTTCGCCTGACCTACGCGCGCCTGCTGGTCGAGCAGGATCGCCTCGACGAGGCCATGGGTGAATTCGCCACGCTGGTCCAGCAGCACCCCAGCGATGACGACCTGCGTTTTTCGATGGCCTTGGTATGCCTCGAAGCACAAGCCTGGCGCGAAGCGATCGTGTATCTGGAAGACCTGATAGCGCGCGGCAGTCACCGCGATGCGGCCCATTTCAACCTCGGCCGCGCCTATCGCGAGCTGAACCAGCCCGAGCAGGCGCTAAGTGCCTTTTCCAAGGTCGGCCCTGGCAATGAGTATCTGCCGGCAAAGTTGATGCAGGCGGAGCTGCTGTTCACCCTCGATCGCAACGAAGAAGCCTCGCGGTTGCTGGCTAGCGCCCGCGACGAACAGCCCGACTATGCCATCCAGCTGTATCTGATCGAGATCGAAGCACTCTCTGGCCAACAGCGCCTCGATGCGGCCTGGCGACTTACCGAGCAAGCGCTGCAGCAGTTTCCAGAAGACCTCAACCTGCTCTATACCCGCGCGATGATCGCCGAAAAGCGTGGCGACCTGGCGCAACTCGAGCAGGACTTACGCTTCATCATCGAGCGCGAACCCGACAACGCCATGGCCATCAACGCGCTGGGCTACACCCTTGCCGATCGCACCGATCGATACGAGGAAGCCCTCGCCCTCATCGAGCAGGCCTACCGGCTCAGCCCCGATGACGCCGCTATTCTCGACAGCCTCGGCTGGGTCAACTATCGCCTGGGCAACCTGGAGGAAGCTGAAACCCAGTTGCGCAAGGCCCTCGAGCGCTTTCCAGACCACGAAGTCGCCGCCCACCTCGGCGAGGTGCTCTGGGTGTCTGGCAAAAAACGTGAAGCGCGGGCCGTCTGGGCCGAAGCGCTAAAGCAACAGCCGGACAGCCAGATACTGCGTGAAACTATCAAACGCCTGACAGGCTCGGAGAATCCCTGACCCATGAAGCTGATGCGCAACCTGCTCCCCGCTCTCGTGCTGTTGCTCGCCGGCTGCGCCGGTCTCGGCCCGCAGGAATCGATCGAAGGCCCCGGCAACAAGGAAGACTGGACGACTCACAAGGCGCGGGTCAGTGAAATCGATGGCTGGCAGATCAGCGGGAAGATCGGCATTCGCGCGCCGCAGGACTCGGGCAGCGGCACGCTGTTCTGGCTGCAGCGTCAGGATTATTTCGATATTCGTCTCTCCGGCCCACTGGGGCGTGGCGCCACTCGCCTGACTGGCCGGCCTGACGCCGTCGCGCTGGAAGTCGCGGGCCAGGGCCGTTTCGAAGCCGAATCCCCGGAAGCGCTGGTGGAAAGTCAGCTCGGCTGGCAATTGCCCGTATCGAACCTGCTCTGGTGGGTGCGCGGACTCCCCGCGCCGGACAGCCGCAGCCGTATCGCGCTGGACGCCAACGGCCGCCTCGCCAACCTGCAGCAGGACGGCTGGGACATCCAGTATCTCGGCTACAGCGAAGAAGGCGGCTACGCTCTGCCGTCGCGCATCAAGCTGGCAGGCCGCGACCTGCAGATCACATTGGTAGTCAAGGACTGGCAGCCGCGCCAGCTCGGCCAATGATGCACAGGCTGACCCTGCCGGCCCCGGCCAAACTCAATCTGATGTTGCACATCCTTGGTCGTCGCGCCGATGGCTACCACGAGCTGCAGACGCTGTTTCAGTTTCTCGATTACGGCGACGAACTGACCTTCACGCCTCGTGCCGATGGCCAGATCCAACTGCACACCGAACTGCCTGGCGTCGATCACGAAAACAACCTGATTGTACGTGCCGCGCGCCTGCTGCAGAGCCACAGCGGATGCAGCCAGGGCGCCGACATCGAACTGATCAAGCGCCTGCCCATGGGCGGCGGCATAGGCGGCGGCAGCTCCGATGCGGCAACCACGCTTATCGGGCTCGATTACCTTTGGCAGACAGAGCTGGGCGAGGACCAGCTGGCGAAGATCGGCCTGTCGCTTGGGGCCGATGTGCCGGTATTCGTGCGGGGTTATGCGGCCTTTGCCGAAGGGGTGGGCGAGCGCTTGCAACCGGTCGAATTGAGCGAGCCGTGGTTCCTCGTAATCGCCCCGCAAGTCTCTGTTAGTACAGCGGAAATATTTTCCGACCCAGAGTTGACACGCAATACCCCCGCCATTACAGTTCGCAGCCTTCTTGAAGGGGGCGGTCATAACGACTGTCAGCCGGTGGTCGAGAAGCGTTATCCAGAAGTTCGTAACGCTTTGAGCTTGTTGAACAATTTCGTTCCAGCAAGAATGACCGGCACTGGAGCTTGTGTGTTTGGGAGCTTCCCAAACAAAGGTGAGGCTGATAAAGTTTGCCGCCAACTTCCAGCCGATTTACCAGCTTTCGTAGCTCAAGGCCGCAACATTTCGATGCTGCACCGAAGGCTCGCGCAACTGGCGCAGGAAGTAAGTGGTTAGAGGTTGTACGTTACAGGGGCGTCGCCAAGCGGTAAGGCAGCAGGTTTTGATCCTGCCATGCGTTGGTTCGAATCCAGCCGCCCCTGCCATAACCTTCGGGTTAGTGCAGCAGCAACACTTCAAGTTTATATCCACAGGGGCGTCGCCAAGCGGTAAGGCAGCAGGTTTTGATCCTGCCATGCGTTGGTTCGAATCCAGCCGCCCCTGCCAAACATCACGAGAGCTGTTCAAAACGCCTGGCCTTTTGAACAGCTTTTTGTTTCATCGGATCCACCCTCAGGCAGGTACTGCGCGTGTCCAAGATGATGGTCTTCACGGGGAACGCCAACCCCGACCTGGCCCGGCGTGTTGTACGTCAGCTGCATATCCCCCTCGGTGACGCCTACGTCGGAAAATTCTCCGACGGCGAGATCAGTGTCGAGATCAACGAGAACGTTCGCGGTAAGGACGTCTTTCTGATTCAGCCGACCTGCGCCCCTACCAATGACAACCTGATGGAATTGGTGGTGATGGCAGATGCCTTCCGCCGCTCCTCCGCTACCCGCATCACGGCAGTCATTCCCTACTTCGGTTACGCCCGCCAGGATCGCCGTCCGCGCTCCGCTCGCGTACCGATCAGCGCCAAGGTCGTGGCCGACATGCTCGATGTGGTTGGGGTCAACCGCGTCCTTACTGTCGATCTGCACGCCGATCAAATCCAGGGCTTCTTCGACATGCCGGTAGACAACATCTACGGCTCGCCGGTCCTGGTCGATGATATCCAGGCTCAGCGCTTCGAGAACCTGATGATCGTTTCCCCCGATATTGGCGGTGTGGTGCGTGCTCGCGCCGTGGCCAAGTCGCTGGGCGTGGATCTGGCCATCATCGACAAGCGTCGCCCGAAGGCCAACCAGTCGGAAGTGATGCACATCATCGGTGATATCGAAGGCCGTACCTGCATCCTCGTCGACGACATGGTCGATACCGCCGGCACCCTGTGCCACGCTGCGACCGCTTTGAAAAATCACGGTGCTTCGAAAGTCTACGCGTATTGCACGCATCCGATTCTGTCCGGTCGCGCCATCGAGAACATCGACGGCTCGGTACTCGACGAACTGGTGGTGACCAATACCATTCCGCTTTCCGCAGCGGCACAAGCCTGTACCCGTATTCGCCAATTGGACATCGCGCCAATGGTGGCTGAGGCGGTTCGCCGCATCAGCAATGCTGAATCGATCAGCGCGATGTTCCGCTAAGCCGAAAGCTTGGCCCTTCGCGCCGAACGAAAATGTGCCCCGCCGCGTGCGGGGCTTTTTGCCCAACCGCCCGATAGCACTGGTCGCGAGTGTTTCGGGCGCGTTGTTATCCTGGAGAAACACAATGACTGACTTCACTCTGAATGCCCAAGTGCGTTCCGACCTGGGGAAAGGTGCGAGCCGCCGCCTGCGTCGTAACGCCAACCTCGTCCCAGCCGTAATCTACGGTGGCGACAAGGCTCCGCAATCCATCAGCCTGCTGGCCAAAGACCTGGCCAAGATGCTGGAAAACGAAGCTTCCTTCAGCCACGTGCTGACCCTGGACGTCGATGGCCAGAACGAATCCGTTCTGATCAAGGCGCTGCAGCGTCATCCGGCCAAAGGCTTCGTTCTGCACGCTGACTTCGTTCGCGTCGTCGCTGGCCAGAAGCTGACCGCTATCGTTCCTCTGCACTTCATCAACCAGGAAACCTCGGTTGGCGTGAAGCAGCAGGGCGGCGAAATCCTGCACAACATCAACGAAGTTGAAGTCTCCTGCATGCCGCAGGATCTGCCTGAGTTCATCGAGGTCGACATGGCCAACGTTGAAGTCGGTCAGGTACTGCACATGACTGACATCAAGCTGCCGAAAGGTGTTGAGCTGGTCTCCCTGGCACATGGCAGCGACCTGCCGGTTGCCAACGTTCACGCTCCGCGCGTGAGCAAGGAAGACGCACCGAAAGAAGAAGGCGCTGCCGAGTAATCCACTCGTCATCACCTGAGGAAGGGCCTCTGCCGTGACCGCCGTTAAACTGATCGTTGGCCTGGGTAATCCAGGCCCTGAGTACGACCAGACCCGGCATAACGCAGGGGCCCTTTTCGTTGAGCGTCTGGCCGCCCGCAAGGGCGTCAACCTCAGCGTTGATCGTAAATACTTCGGGCTGGTCGGCAAGTTTCGCCATCAGGACGAAGACATCCGCCTGTTGATTCCCACCACCTATATGAACCGCAGCGGTCAGGCGGTGGCGGCACTGGCCGGATTTTTCCGAACTCCCCCTGAGTCCATCCTGGTCGCCCATGATGAACTCGACATGCCCCCCGGCGTCGCCAAGCTCAAACAGGGCGGCGGCCATGGCGGGCACAACGGGCTTCGCGACATCATCGCCAAGCTCGGCAACCAGAACAATTTCTACCGCCTGCGTCTGGGCATCGGCCATCCCGGGCACAGTAGCCTGGTGACGGGCTACGTATTGGGGCGAGCGCCTCAGGCCGAGCGCGAAAAGCTGGACGCCAGTATCGATTTCAGTTTCGACGTGCTGCCCGAGATCCTTGCAGGTGACTGGACGCGGGCGATGCAGAAGCTGCATAGCCAGAAAGCCTGAGGCGCAAGCACACACGACAAGGCGACGGCTGGACAGGACGCTTGCATCACAGCGCATCCCGACGCCGTTAAAGCAGTTTGGCAACGCCGGTAGCTTTCCAGCTGCCAGCCACACCGAGGCAAAGACACCATGGGATTCAATTGCGGCATCGTCGGCCTGCCCAACGTCGGCAAGTCCACCCTGTTCAACGCACTGACCAAATCCGGCATCGCTGCGGAAAACTTCCCCTTCTGCACCATCGAGCCGAACAGCGGCATCGTGCCGATGCCCGATTCGCGCTTGCAGGCCCTGGCCGATATCGTCAAGCCGGAACGGATATTGCCGACGACCATGGAGTTCGTCGATATCGCCGGCCTCGTCGAAGGTGCTTCCAAGGGCGAAGGTCTGGGCAACAAGTTTTTGGCCAACATCCGCGAGACCGATGCCATCGCCCACGTGGTGCGATGCTTTGAAGATGACAATGTCATCCACGTTTCCAATTCGGTCGATCCCAAGCGCGACATCGAAATCATCGAGCTCGAGCTGATCTTCGCCGACCTCGATAGCTGCGAGAAGCAGCTGCAGCGCGTCACCCGCAACGCCAAGGGCGGCGACAAGGAAGCCGTGGCGCAAAAGGCATTGTTGGAAAAACTCATTCCCCACTTCACCGAAGGCAAGCCCGCTCGCACGCTACTTAAGAAGCTGGGTGACGATGAGATACAACTGGCCAAAGGCTTTCACTTGCTAACCAGCAAGCCGGTGATGTACATCGCCAACGTTGCCGAAGACGGCTTCGAGAACAACCCGCACCTGGACGTGGTCAACGCCATCGCCGCAGAAGAAGGCGCCGTCGTGGTGCCTGTGTGCAACAAGATCGAAGCGGAAATCGCCGAACTGGACGATGGCGAGGAAAAGGACATGTTCCTCGAATCCCTCGGCCTCGAAGAGCCGGGCTTGAATCGCGTGATCCGCGCCGGCTACGAACTGCTTAACCTGCAGACATACTTCACCGCAGGCGTGAAGGAAGTTCGCGCCTGGACCGTAAAGGTCGGCGCTACCGCGCCCCAGGGCGCAGGTGTCATTCACACCGATTTCGAAAAGGGCTTCATCCGTGCTGAAGTAGTCGCCTATAACGACTTCATCCAATACAAGGGCGAAGCTGGCGCCAAGGAAGCTGGCAAATGGCGCCTGGAAGGCAAGGAGTACATCATCAGGGATGGTGACGTGATGCACTTCCGCTTCAACGTCTAAGCCGAAGCAGTAACATCAGCAAGCTTCGTGAAACTCCTGAAGGTAACGAAACAATAAAAAGGCCGCGCATAAACGCGGCCTTTTTTTGTTCAAAAACTACCCGAATCACTTGCTCACGAAATGGAATTTGCATTTGCCCTCGTTGCCGGAGCACGACCAGTGAGGCTGCCAGCGAGGCGCGCTCGTCCCGATGCTCCCACGGCGTTAGTCCCTCTTTTTCAATCGAATAGGGGATACGCCTGGCTGCGTATGCGCGAGCATGATGGTGCGACACGACTGAGATAAAACAAGTGCGCGCCCAGGACAGATTAGACGAGGAATGAACCAGGGCTTTTCACAGCCCTTCTTGCGCTCCTGCGTCTCGCCCGCAGCATTTGCCTCAGATGGCTGAGACAGACCAGCCCCAGCGCATGGCAGAGGCTGTGCCGGCTCCGCCAGGCAATGGTACTCAGAGGTCTGTCATGTCGGCCGCACCAAGGACAGGCGTCACCACTCTCCGTGACCGCATTAAGCGCAACAGTACGGTCATTACCGAATCTGGATCAAAGAACACCACACACCGGATCAGGGCAGCTCCGATGGGGCCATAGAGGTCGATCAGGTGGGGACGGGAAATAGGGCTATGGTTCTTCAAAGTCCGACACAGCCGTGATCAATCAGGACTGATTTCGTAAGCAGAAATACACCTCATCGGAGCTATGCCATGCGCACCCTGAAGCCGCTTGCCCTTGCTGTGATTGCTGCAATGTCGTCACCGGCATTCGCCGGTCAAAACTCTGCCCACGTTGATCAGTCCGGCGTCTCGCTGATAGCCACTGTCACACAGACAGGTGGTATCGATAACACAACCTCAATCACCCAGGGCGGCGTGTCCAACGAAGCGGTTGCCGTCCAGCTAAGTGGTATAGGCGACTCGATCAATCAGTATCAACAAGGCAGCTCTAACTATAGTGAAGCGCGTCAGTCGGACAACACCGTAGCTGACCTCGCCTCAGGCAACATGATCCTGCAGCACCAGGCCGTTGGTTCTGGGAATGTCGCGAACGCCACTCAGACCAATTCAACCGGCAGTGTCATTTCACAAGGCCAACATGGCAGCTCGAACTCTGCGGAGGGTACCCAGTCGGACTCCGTCGGAGCAGAGCTCTACCAGCTGCAAGTAGGCGACGGGAATTCTGCTACCGCGAGCCAATCATTCGCCGAAGCAAAATCCACCAGCCAACAGTACGGTAACGACAATGCCAGCAATACCCTCCAAAACGATGCCTTAGGCGACACGGCCTATGTTTGGCAGGATGGTACTGCGAACATTGCCAGTGTGAGGCAGGACTTCGGCAGTGTTTCTGATGTGACGATTTTGTCCTTTGGCGTTGGCAATTCGGCGACAGTGGTTCAGTCCTCTGCCATCGCCTCGAATGCCGAGATTGAAGGCACTGGCAACTACAACAGCGCGACGGTCACCCAATCCGATATCTTGATGAATTTCTCGAGCGAGCAGAACGGCGACCGCAACGAAGTCGTAGCGAGCCAAGGTGGCCGGCAGAACACATCCGTTTCTTCCCAGACCGGCAATGACAACGCAATCGAACTTGCACAAGCCGGCAGAGACAGCAGCGTCGCCATCGTGCAGACCGGCAATCGCAACACGGCCAGCCTCTCGCAGACCGCGGTCGGCAACGTATTGAATGCCGTGACAACAGGAAACGACAACAGCATCGTGACCGTTCAGGTTGGAGTGGGTGAGGTAAACGAACTGGATCTGGAGCAGAACGGTGAGAGCAACATCATCCAGGCCTCGCAATTCAACGAGGGCAACTACGCGCTTGTCAGCCAAGCCGGCACTGCAAACTTTGTAGACGTTTCGCAGTATGGCGCCAGCGACAGTGCCAGCGTTCTCCAGAGTGGCTCTACCAACTCGGCGCGCGTAGTGCAGCGCTAAAGCTTGTTGCCGCCGGCAGTCGCGGTGCTGCCGGGCCGGCACTAGCTCAGTACGTTACCTCTAAGCGAATCTTCCAGATTGGCACTCGCTGATTGCACCAAAGCCTCGCTAACGCGGGACTTTTTTTGCATTCTGAGGACCGAACCACCCGCTCTGAAACACCGAAAAATGGCTCTGTTCCGGACATCTGTCTGACGACCGGCACGGATTCCATTCATCAGACGCGGAATATTCGCCCTGCTTATGCGGTCGGAACAGGCAGACTTGCCGAAGCCGGAGCGCAGATGAACAGCCTTACCGAACCGCCATCACAGTTTCTCGACGACGCTTTCTTCGACCGGGACGCGCAGCTAGTCGCCCAGGATCTGTTGGGAACCGTGATTCGCCATTGCGTCGATGGGCTGTGGTTGTCGGCTCGCATCATCGAGACCGAAGCCTATTACGTCGACGAAAAGGCCAGCCACTCCTCGCTCGGCTACAGCCCGTCGCGGCGCGCGATGTTCATGCCGGCCGGCCATCTCTATCTGTATTACTCGCGTGGCGGGGATTCGCTGAACTTCAGCGTGCAGGGTGACGGCAACGCGGTGTGCATCAAGGCCGGCTACCCCTGGGTCGACTCGCTGTCATGCGAAGAATCCATTGCCCGAATGCGCAACAACAGCCCGGCCGCCGCTGGCGGACCGCGACCATTGACCCGCCTTTGTTCCGGCCAGACCCTGTTGTGCAAGGCATTGGGCTTGACCGTCACGGAGTGGAACACCCAGCGCATGGACCCTGCCCGGCTGCGCGTGGACGACATCGGTGCGCGTCCCGACATCATCCAGACCACGCGGCTGGGCATCCCGGCCGGTCGCGACGAGCATCTACCCTACCGTTTCGTCGATGCGGGCTTTGCCGCGCACTGCACGCGCAATCCGCTGCGCCGTGGGCAACTGGAAGGCCAGGACTACGTCATGCTGCGCCGCGAGCTGTTGGCGAGTTAGCCAGGAACGCCTAGTCATCGGCTCTCACCAGACGAATCCGGGTGATTTCCGAAGGGGCCCCGAAGCGCAGTGGCGGCCCCCAATAGCCGGTGCCGCGACTGATGTAGACCTGCATCTGGCCGACACGCTGTAGCCCCGCCACCCAGGGCTGCTGCCACTGCACGAAGTGCATCCAGGGCCAGAATTGCCCGCCGTGCGTATGACCGGACAGCTGCAGATCGCAGCCCGACTCCAGCGCAGCCTTCGCCGAACGCGGCTGATGCGCCAGCAGAATGCGTGGTATGTCCACCGGGGCGCCAGCGAAAGCCGTAACCGGATCGCTGCGATGGCTGGGCCTGAACAGTTCAGCCGAATAGTCAGCGATACCCGCCAGCACCAGCCGGGCGCCGCCGTGTTCGATTTGGACGTGGCGATTGAGCAGCACCACCATTCCCAGCCGCTCGAACTCGGCGATCCAGCTGTCTGCACCGGAGTAATACTCGTGATTGCCTGTCACCACGTACACACCGTGTCGAGCGCTTAGCTGCGCCAGCGGTGCGATATCTTCAGCCAGGTCGGCAACGCTGCCGTCCACTAGGTCGCCGGTAATGACGATGAGATCAGGCGAGAGTCCATTGACCCGTTTCACGATCGCATCGATATAGCCCTGCTTGATCGTCGGCCCGACGTGGATGTCACTGAGCTGCACGATGCTGAAGCCTTCCAGCGCGGCAGGCAGGTTCCGCAAAGCGATGTCGCGCTCGACCACCCGCGCCGTTCGCCGTGCGTTGAGCAATCCGAACAGCGTCACTACCGCCACCGCAGCGATGACGGCAAGCGCCGAGCCCTGCGCGAAGCCCGCCGATTCCCAGCCCAGCAGCGATCCCAGCGCCAGCACGAAAGCACGCAGCAGTGAAAAGATCGAGAGGCTGGAAAACATGCCCATCGCCAGCAATCCGGACCACGCCAGCAGCGCATTGCCAGCCCCTCGCACCAGCACGCCGTAGCGCATCAGCACAGCAGACAGTGCGAGGTATACCCAAGCCAGAACGCTGCCGAGCAGCCCGAACGGGAGATCAGGAATCAGCGTGACGCCAACGAACACATGCAGGCCAATCAGCAATACCCCAACCAACAGTCGCCTGCTCATGCACTTCGTCTCTGGAGAAAAGGAGGACACGCCTGGATGCGCAGCGTACTTCTCTGACTGTGTTCTAGCTCGAATTCGCCGGCGCTCATGTTTTCAGCGCCTCGATCACGCTGCATTCGACGCTTGCAATACCGTCGTTCTGCTTTTCGTGTACAGCGGAGCGGTTGCTGGAGCGCCATAGTAGGGACTGTCACCGGTGGGACGAGTAGCCCGCCCGGTCGGAGGCAAGATTCTTAAAGGTAAGGCGCCCACGCAGACGCATGGGCACGCTCAGCATATTCCGCGCAGACCTAGCCGCTAGCAGTGTGGTCGACCTACCGATGAATCCTCTGAGACTGGCTAGCGTTCAAGCCACGTTGCAACCCGAACGCATCGCCAGAAGACAACCGCAGCTACATCACCCCTGGGTCGGGCATCGGGTCGGGTGGCGGCGGCTCTTTCTCCAGCTGTTCGAGCACCTCGTCGGGCAAGGTGTCGCCGTCGTCTAGTTCAGTATCGCTCTCGGCGTCATCGAGATCGTTCAGAGGCGACTCGTCCGCCAACCACGGATGCAGCGGCGGATCGCTTGGAAAGGCTGTGCTGAGCATGAGGTCTCCTCGCAGGTATGCCTGCAAAGTTAGGCAGGCACTGCTCTGCATCGTTCGGACCGATCATCCGTGACGCGTCCAGGCCTCGCTAGCCAGACACTCGCTGAGATAGTCGAGAAAACAGGTAATGCGCGCAGCGAGCGCGGTGTTGCGGTAATACACCGCGTGGATCGGCTGCAGCACCCTGACATTCGCCTCGGCCAGCACCTCGACCAGCGTGCCCTCGGCGCGATCGCGCGTGGTCATGAAGTCAGATAAGCAAGCGATGCCTTGGCCGGCCAGCGCCAGCTGCCTCACGGTCTCGCCGCTCGACGCCCACAAGCTCGGCACGATGGACCAGGTCTCGCCGAGCGGATGACGCAGCGGCCAGTGATTGAGACTTTCCGGCTGGGTGAAGCCGATCAGGCTGTGCTTCGCCAGGTCCTCGACCTGCTGCGGCATGCCGCGCTGCGCCAGATAGTCCGGGCTGGCCACGGCCCGAATCCGGCTGCGGCCCAATGGCCGGGCATGCAGGGTGGAATCGCGTAGCGGACCGTGGCGCAGCGCCAGGTCGGTACGGTGCTCGAGCAAATCGATGATCTGGTCGCTGCTGTGCAGCTCCAGCTCGATGTCCGGGTAGCGCTCGCGGAATCCGCCAATAAGCGGCACCAGCACATGCAGCATAAAGGGTGCCGAGACATTGACCCGTAACCTTCCCGCCGGACGCTGCAAGCGACGCGACATCTGCTCCTCTGCCTCTTCCACTGCATCAAGAATCCGTCGCGCCTGAATCAGAAAAGCCGCGCCCTCCTCCGTCAGCTCCAGGCGCCGAGTAGTACGCCGCAGCAGCGTGGTGGCGAGCTTGGCTTCAAGGCGACTCAATGCCCGGCTGACGCCCGAGGCGGTCTGCCCTAATTGCACCGCAGCGCTGGAGATGGAGCCGGTATCGATGACGGCCGTGAACGCCTGCAATTCGTCGAGCGTGGTTTTCATCTGTGACTCGCAGTCAATTATGTTTGGCCTGAGATCCGGTTTTTCCGCATGAGTCTGCGGTAGACACTGCGCGCCATGCAATCCAACCGGAGTTTCATCCCATGCCCATCGCTCTGCTCGCGCTGACCCTCAGCGCATTCGCCATCGGCACGACGGAGTTCGTCATCGTCGGCCTCATCCCCACCATTGCCGGCGATCTCGGTGTCAGCCTGCCCTCGGCCGGGCTACTGGTCAGCCTTTACGCCCTGGGCGTCGCGATCGGCGCCCCGCTGCTCACCGCACTGACCGGCAAGGTCCCGCGCAAGTTGTTGCTGCTGTCGTTGATGGTGCTTTTCACCGCCGGCAACCTGCTCGCCTGGCAGGCGCCGGGGTACGAGTCGTTGATCCTGGCGCGCATCGTCACCGGCCTCGCCCACGGCGTGTTCTTCTCCATCGGCTCGACCATCGCCACCAGCCTGGTTTCGAAAGAAAAAGCCGCGAGCGCCATCGCGATCATGTTCACCGGACTCACCGTCGCACTGGTGACCGGCGTACCGCTCGGCACTTTTATAGGACAGCAGTTCGGCTGGCGGGAAACCTTTCTAGCCGTATCCCTCCTCGGGGTGATCGCCTTTATCGGCAGCCTGCTCTTCGTACCGCGCAGTATTCAGCACAGCAAACCCGCCTCACTCGTCCAGCAGTTGGCCGTACTAACGCAGCCTCGCTTGCTACTTGTCTATGCGATGACTGCGGTCGGCTACGGCGGTACCTTTATCGCGTTCACCTTTCTTGCGCCGATCCTGCAAGAGATCAGCGGCTTTGGTGAAGGCGCGGTGAGCCTGGTTCTGCTCGTCTATGGTGTCTCGGTGGCAGTGGGCAACATCTGGGGCGGCAAACTGGCCGACCGCCGCGGGCCGATCAGCGCGCTCAAACTGATCTTCACGCTCCTGGCGGCCGTGCTGTTCGCCCTCACCTTCACCGCCGGCAATCCCTGGCTGGCGCTGGCCACCGTACTGCTCTGGGGCGCCGTGGCCTTCGGCAACGTGCCTGGTTTGCAGGTCTACGTGGTGCGCCAGGCCGAGCACTACACACCGAACGCCGTGGACGTCGCCTCGGCCCTGAACATCGCCGCCTTCAACCTTGGCATAGCCGGGGGCGCATGGCTCGGCGGACATATCGTCGCTTCCACGGGTCTCATCCATACCGCCTGGATCGGCTCGCTGGTGGTGCTGGTCTCCCTGGCGCTCACCTACTGGAGCGGCCACCTGGATCGCAAAGCCGGTACAGCATCAGCCCATACCCCAGGCACCGATACTCACGAGCCGGTACTTACCGCCTCGCATTGAACTCACCCTAAGAGAACCCCACAGGAGAACGCTCGATGATCATTCCCGCATTCGGCCTCGGCACCTTTCGCCTCAAAGATCAGCAAGTCATCGACTCGGTGAAGATGGGCCTCGAGCTCGGCTATCGCCACATCGACACCGCGCAGATCTACGGCAACGAAGCGGAAGTCGGCCAGGCCATTGCCGAGAGCGATGTGCCGCGCGAAGAGTTGTTCGTCACCACCAAGGCCTGGACCAGCAACCTCGGCGCTGACCGGCTGATTCCCAGCCTCGAGGAAAGCCTTAGCAAATTGCGCATGGAACAGGTGGACCTCACCCTGGTGCACTGGCCCTCGCCCAACGATGAGCTGCCCGTCGCCGACTACCTGGCCCGCCTGATGGAAGCCAAAGAGCGCGGCCTGACCCGCGCCATCGGCATCTCCAATTTCACCGTCGCCCATATGCAGCAGGCCATCGATGCCATCGGCGCCGAGAATATCGCCACCAACCAGGTCGAGGTGCATCCCTTCTTGCAGAACCGCAAGGTCATCGATTTCGCCCGCAGCCACGGCATTCATATCACCGCTTATATGCCACTCGCCTACGGCAAGGTGATGCAAGACGAGGTGCTGCAACGCATCGCCGAAGCACACAACGCCAGCCCCGCACAGGTCGCCCTTGCCTGGCTGCTGCAACAGGGCTTCGCCGTGATCCCCTCCTCCACCAAGCGCGAAAACCTCGCCGCCAACCTGGCTGCTCAGGAGCTGCGCTTGACCGATGAAGAGATGCAGCAGATCGCCACGCTGGATCGCAACGAGCGCCTGGCCAACCCCGACTTCGCACCGAAATGGGATTGATCGGCAGCACACCGCCGGCCACGGGACCGGCGGCATAAGCAGTTGAAAAAGCAGGTAGAAAAAGCGCACCCAGAGGGTTGACACACAACCACGCGGCGCGAATAATGCGCGCCACTTGGCTACGTAGCTCAGTTGGTTAGAGCATAGCATTCATAATGCTGGGGTCCGGGGTTCAAGTCCCTGCGTAGCCACCAAATTCAAGAAAGGGTTCAGCGAAAGCTGAACCCTTTTTTTGTGCCCGCCGTTTAGCCAACCGCACCGAGAGCGCACCATGAGAGACGACTTCGACAACATCCGTGCCGAGCGCGAAACGCCCTACCGCACCACCGCTACCTCATCCAACAAATACGCCGGGCTCTGGAAACAGATCGCCATTGGGATGGTGGTCGGGCATCTGTCGTTGGGGTTGATTGGTGCGGCGGTTTGGATGGTTGCGGCTCAGCTGCTTGTTGGGGATGTGCAGATCGTTGCGCCGTGGGCGGGGAAGCAGCCGGGGTGATCATTTTCTGTGCTTCTCAAGGGACAGTTACGACCGGAAAATAAATCTGTCCCCTTTTCGCAGTTGGCAAACGCAACGCCAACGTTACTGTGTACCAGCGCTCGCCATGGGTGGCGGAGAACGCCAAACGCAGGGCGAATGGACAGTGCGAGCTGTGCCAGAAACCCGCACCCTTCAATCGAAAAGATGGCACCCCCTATCTTGAGACGCACCATATTGAGTGGCTTGCAAGCGGTGGAGCAGATACAGTGGAAAACACTGTCGCGCTGTGCCCGAACTGCCATAAGAAGATGCATGTTATTAACAGAAAAGAAGATCGGGCTTGGCTGAAAGAGGTCGCCTTGAAAGGCGCCTGAGTTTAACTTACTAATTTATAATCATGCGTTCCATGACTCCTGCGAGAGATTAGCCTAATGGAAGAGTATAAGTTGTGGAGGCGGACGCTGGGCCCTGCTTGCTTGAGCTATCCAGAAAAAGTAGAACTTCTTCGGCAAGCCTTCTTGGAGTTTCGCAGCAGAACTGCACAGCTTGTGTCAACCATATCTAGCGAGCTGCCAGGGCTTACAGTGCACGATATAACGCATATAGATGCTCTGTGGAGAGTGGCTGAAGAAATAATCGGCGAAGACTATCCGATTAATCCAGCAGAAGCTTTTGTGTTAGGGGGAGCCTTCCTTCTTCATGACGCTGCTCACGTCGTGGCAGCATTCGAAAATGGCGTAGATGGAATAAAATCGACCGTGCATTGGAACGATTTGATCGCGCAGCGCTACAACGGTTGCGAGCCTATATTGAATTCGCCTGAAGAAAAGGAGGCGCTCTTTCAGGTGCTTCGGCATCTACATGCAGAACAAGCCCAGAGCCTCCCACATATAGCCTGGAAGATAAGTGGGGCGGGTGAAATGTTTCTGCTGGAAAATTTCCAGTTAAGGTCGTATTACGGTGACATTATTGGAGAGATAGCCGCGAGTCACCATTGGCCGGTCCATAAGGTATGCGACAACTTCCGAGATCGTTTCATACCGGCTCCTGCATTCCTTCAGCCCGCCACCTGGTCGGTTGATGTGATGAAGCTTGCGTTAATTTTAAGATGTGCTGATGCGGCTCATATAGATGGCGTCAGAGCTCCATGGTTTCTATTCGCACTAAAAAAACCAGCTGGGATTTCTGAGCATCATTGGCAATTTCAAGCTCGAATGGCGCAGCCTACAACTACTGAGAGTCACGATCTTTTACTGTGCTCGCCCTCTTCTTTTTCATACGAGCAGCGAGAGGCTTGGTGGTTGCTTTATGATACTGCTCTTATGATTAACAATGAGCTGATAAGTTCAAATTCGCTTCTTCGTAGTGAAGGAAGGCAAGAATTTAGAGCTCTGAAAGTCGCAAGTTGTGGATCGCCTGAAGCTTTTTCTCGAGTTGTTAGAACAAAGGGTTGGGAGCCGGTAGATGTGCAGCCAACTATCAGCGATGTTCCTAAGCTAATCGAGGTTCTAGGTGGTACGGCGCTTTATGGTGACGATCCAGCAGTCGCGGTTCGGGAGCTATTGCAGAACGCGATAGATGCTGTGCGCGCTTTTAGATGTATAAATAATCTCGATGATAGTTACGGGGAGATATGTGTTTCGCTTGATTCGGATGCAAGCGGTGCTTGGACGTTCCAGGTTCAAGATAATGGCATAGGAATGAGCAGGTATGTGCTAACTAGAGTACTTCTGGATTTTGGGAATTCTCTTTGGCGAAACGATAAAGTTCGGGAAGAAATCCCAGGGCTCGCTAAATCCGGCTTTACCTCCGGAGGTAAGTTTGGCATTGGGTTTTATTCTGTGTTTATGTTGGGTGAAGAAGTAAAGGTCGCTACTCGAAGATTTGAGCGCTCTACTAATGATCAGGTGGATCAATGGCAAATTAGCTTTGAAAAAGGAGTGTATGGCAGGCCTACGTTGTCTGAGCCGATGGGCAGTGAAAAGCTCATAGGGTCGGGAACAAGAGTCTCTATAAGGCTGACTTCAGATAAAGTGGTCGCTATGTTGAGGCGAGTCCTACCCTATACCTTGAGCGGGCAGAAACTAACTTTAAAGATCGATTATTTGACTGCGTTGGTTGGGACTATTTGCCCGACCAGTGACGTTAAGATCGTCGCGCGGTTTAATGCTGATAAGCAAGAAGTGGTGCTTCCTAACGATTGGGCATCGATTTCAGACCAGATGCTGTTGGGTCGAGTTAACAATCATAAAGCTATTCTGCATAATGTCTATTCTCTCGAAGGTGCGCTAAAGGGGAGGCTTGGATTAGCGTCCGTGCATGGAGGGGCTATCGTTACAATAAATGGCGTGCGAAGTGGTACGTTGCACTCATTGGCTGGCGTGCTAACTACAACAGAGAATAACTTAGATGCAAAGCGGGATAGCGCTAGGTTAGGGAAAGATATCGATTGGCAGCGTTGGGCATTAGATGTATCAAAACAACAAGAGCGCATAGATTTTAAAGGTAAGCTAATTCTGCACGCGATAGCGCCGAGTATCGATTTTTCTGTTTGGGAAGTTGGCGGGGGTTATATAAGTCTCTCCGAGTTGGAGGAAAAGCTTGCTATGTTAAGTGAGATTACAACTCATGAGGGTGAAATAACCCATGAGGATGAGGACGATATGAGCTCCTATAGGTTCGACTCGTTTGAACCAATACAAGATTTGATCTGTATTCCAAGTTTTGGGCGCTACTTGCACTACGTTCGAGTGGCTGGCGAGTTTCCATGGTGTGCAGGCGTTTTGCCGATCGACTACGTTGAGATTTTTGAAAATAAGCTGTCTTCCGTTTGGGGGGCGTTTGAAAAGGAAGATGAAGACCAATTCGAAGTCGGCGATGTGGATGGCATAGAGATAACAAGATCAGTGGTTCACTATACCAAGAGCTGCAAGTGACTACAGCGATCGCGTTTTGCGGAACACATTGGCCTAGCCAGGTGGGACCAGCGTTAGGAGCTACGCTATGTGGGGCACTATGGGGTGATCGGGTGCGTCACAAGCGATTCATAATGCTGGGGTCCGGGGTTCAAGTCCCTGCGTACCACCAAGTTCAAGAAAGGGTTCAGCGAAAACTGAACCCTTTTTTTGTGCCTGCCGTTTAGCCAAACAGCATCGAGTACCGCCATGAGAGATGACTTCGACAATATCCGCGCCGAGCGCGAAACGCCCTACCGCACCGCCGCTACCTCGTCCAACAAATACGCCGGGCTCTGGAAACAGATCGCCATAGGGATCGTCGTTGGCCATCTGTCGTTGGGGTTGATAGGTGCGGTGGTCTGGATGGTTGCGGCGCAGTTCTTACCCAACGGCCTGTCGTTCACAGCGCCTTAACAGCAGGCGCACCGCGCTCAACTGTCTCGGCTAAACCGCTGCCCCGATATCGCCGGATGGTAAAGCGGCTGCACGGTATTCCCCGCTGGATCGAGCACATGAAAGCTATGGGCGCCGTCGCGGTGGGCGAAGGGGCGGTCGAGCATGGTGACGCCTTGCGCTTTCAGGTATTCATACCAGGCGTGCAGTTCTTCCAGGCTGTCGACGATAAAGCCGTAGTGATCCATCGCCTGGACGCCGCTGCTTTTTTCCTGGGCGCGGCCCAGGGAGAGGTTGTCGTTGCCGCAGGTCAGGTAGACGAGATCCTTGCTGGCGCGGTTGAGGACCTCCATGCCCAACACGTCGACGTAGAAACGTTCGCATTCCTCAAGGTTCGGCGCGGTGAGCGCCAGATGGCGCAGGCCGTTAAGGCGACCGGGACGCTGTGGCATTGCTCTCTCCTTTCTTGTATACAATTAAGCTCCGACTTTAAAACAAATGGGGCGTTCATGTACTGTCTTATCCTGAAAATCCAACTCGCGCCGGGCTCGTTCGACAGGTTCATGGAGGCCATGCGCGTCAACGCCGCCGCTTCGGTGGAGCATGAGCCGGATTGCCTGGTATTCGATGTCATCCAGGATCTGGCGGATCCCGATCTCATCTATCTCTACGAGCTGTACCGCGATGAAGCGGCTTTGGCTCACCACAAGACCACCGAGCACTTTCTGCACAGCCGCCCGCTGGTGGGTGAGTTCATCGTCAAGCAGGAGGCCATGAAGGGCCATATGGTTTGCGGTAACAGCAAGCGCTGAAGGACACAGCGATAGAAAAATAGCCGGACGACGACAAGCCCCGCCGAAGAGCGTGAATGCTGTTCAAACGCTGTCGACTTAGGCACGCCTGCGTTTCGGACAGGCCTGCGGCCTGTATTCGCCGCGAGGTCGCGCCTCCCACTGGAGCTGGTGTGCACCTGCTGCTTTCGTGGAAGGCCCGATCTCGAAGCGAACTTGCTAAGTGACCAGCATGGCACCGAGGCGGGGCTAACTCCAGATAGTCGGGCTCGGCATCAGCGAACCGCCCGGCGCACCGTAGTCTGGGCCGCCAACAGCAGACCGGCGAAGATGAGCCCACCACCAACCAGATGGAACAGCTGCACTCCCTCCCCCAGCACCAGCCAGGCGAGAATCGCGGTGAAAACCGGCATCAGGTAGGTCGTCATGGCTGCCTTCGCCGCGCCAACGGTTTTGACGCCGTGGTTCCATGACAAATAGGCCACCAGCGAAGCAAAGATGGCGGTGTAGCCGATGGCGGCGAGGTTGGTCGGGGTTGGTGTGAATCCGCCCACTTGGCCCAGTTCGTACAGGTAGAACGGCATAATCATCGGTACGCCGAGCAGCATCAGCACGCCCAGCAGCGTCAGCGGTGGCAACTGGAGAAAACCTGACCAGCGCCGCAGGAGCAAGGTGTAAAGCGCCCAGACCAGCACCGCCACCAGCATGATCAAATCACCCGCCTGGAACGACAGACCGCTGAACGCCTCCCAGCTGCCCCGGCTAATGAGATAGACCAGCCCTCCAGCCGCAATAGCCATACCGAACCAGGCGCGGCGAGCCGGCCATTCATTCAGCAGCAGACCACCGCCAATGAAAGTGAACAGCGGCAAGCAGGTATTCACCAAGGTGAGATTAATGGCTTCGGTGCTTTGCGCTGCGGTGTACAGCAACGAGTTATAGGTGCTGATGCCCAGCGCGGCGACGATAGGCAAGCGCCAGCCTGCCGCATGCAATGCCGCGCGATGAGCCCAGATCGAGCGCGCAACGAACGGTAACAGCAGACAGGTCGCCAGCACCCAACGCCAGAAGGACAAGGCCAGCGGTGGGATCGCATCGTGGAAGGCGCGCGCGACCAGCGCATTGCCGCTCCAGCAGAGCACGGCGAGCAGAAGACCAGCGAAGGCCCATCCTTGGCGGTTCGCCATCAGACTGGCCGATGCGGGCGCAAACGGTATTGCGGTGGCACCTGTTCCGGGCCGCTGATGGTGACGTTGAGGTCCTTCCAGATTCCGTCCTTGATGCCATAGATGCAGCCATGCACGGACAGTGCCTGGCCACGGTGCCAGGCATTCTGGACGATGCTGGTGTGGCTGACGTTGGCGACCTGCTGGATGACGTTGAGCTCGCACATGCGGTCGACCTGGGCTTCCTCGGTGGGGAAGCTGGCGATGTGCTCGCGGTGCTCGTAATACAGGTCGCGGATGGTGCGCAGCCAACCGTCGATAAGACCCAGCTGGTCGTCACGCATGGAGGCGCGAACGCCACCGCAGCCGTAATGGCCGGTGACCAGAATGTGCTTCACCTTGAGCACGTCGACGGCGTACTGAATGACGGACAGGCAGTTGAGGTCGGTATGCAGCACGACGTTGGCGACGTTACGGTGGACGAACAGGTCGCCCGGCAGCATGCCGACGATCTCGTTGGCCGGCACGCGTGCGTCCGAACAGCCGATCCAGAGGTACTCAGGCACCTGTTGCTTGGCCAGTTTGGCGAAAAACGTAGGGTCTTCCTCGTTGATGGCTTCAGCCCAACGCGCATTGTTTTCGATTAGTTGTTGAAGATCTTTGCTCATCGATAGCCCCTTTGTAATCCGATACGCACGTTACGAACCGGACCACGTTTTGACAAGCACGCCGGCCGGGACGTCACAGCCTAAACGGTGAAGAGCGGATTCGAAGGCACTTCGGCGCGCGGTCGGGACGAAAAGGCGCGCAGATCACGCAGGAAGTTATCGCGCCAGGCATCGAGGTCCGCAGCGCGGATCGCACGCATCATGTGCTCGTAGCGGTCCTTGCGCTCGGCAAGCGGCATGCGCAGGGCTCGGTCCAGTGCTTCGGCCATGCCTATGCAGTCATAGGGATTGACGATCAGCGCCGAGGTCAGTTCGCGGGCGGCCCCGGCGAAGCGCGACAGCACGAGCACGCCGGGGTCTTCCGGGTCCTGCGAGGCCACGTACTCCTTGGCGACGAGGTTCATGCCGTCGCGCAACGGCGTGACGAAACCGATGTCGGCATTGCGGAACAGCCCCATCAGCACGCGCCGATCATGGCTTTTGTTAAGGTAATGCAGCGGTGTCCAGTCCAGATCCGACAGCCAGCCGTTGATGTGCCCCGCTGCGCTCTCCAGTTGCTGCCGAATGTGCTGGTAGGTCTTCACATCGGAGCGGGACGTGGGCGCGATCTGAATGAACTCGACCGAGCGACGGTGCTCCGGGTAGCGCTCGAGAAAAGCCTCATAGGCCTTGAAACGCTCCAACAGACCTTTTGAATAGTCCAGGCGATCAACGCTGATGATTTTCTTGCGGGCAATGTCGGTGGTGCGCCGCATGGGCTTGCGACGGCCTTTGTAGGATTCGGCCAAGTCGTGGATTTCATCCGGGACCACACCGATCGGATAGACCCCGGCGCGGAAGTTCTGCCCATAGGCGGTCAGGCTGCCGTCGGATTCCAGAATGCCGCGCACTTCACGGGTCATGTAGTCCTGAAAGGCGAGACGATCGGTTTCAGTTTGAAACCCGATGAGGTCGTAGAAACAGAGCGTCTTGAGCAGCTCGTTGTGCGGCGGGATGACGGTGAGAATTTCCGGCGGCGGAAACGGGATGTGAAGAAAAAAGCCGATGCGATTACGAATGCCCAACTGGCGGCAGCATTCGGCGAAGGGGATCAGGTGGTAGTCGTGGATCCATATGATGTCGTCGGGTTTGAGCAGCGGCTTGAGCTTCTCCGCCAGCATGGCATTGACCCGTCTGTAGCCATCGTATTCCTGACGGTTGTAGCGGGCTAGATCGATGCGGTAGTGGAAGATCGGCCAGAGCGTGGCGTTGGAAAAACCGCGGTAATACTGATCGTAGTCTTGCTTGGTCAACCCCAGGGTCACGTAGGTGATGTTACCGATGGTCTCGCTATTGGTTTGCGGGGAGCTGCTTACCTCACCGCTCCAGCCAAACCAGATGCCTCCGGCCTGGCGCAACGCGTCATAGACGCCCACTGCAAGTCCGCCAGCAGCGACCTTCCCCGCCTTGATCGGCGCTACGCGGTTGGAAACCACTACTAGTCGGCTCATGGATGGTTCTCGCTTCAGTCTGGTTTTATTGGATTTACCGGCTGTTCGGATAGTGCGCTAAGTAGGCTTTCGAGCCAGGCGCCGACGGCTTCAACCGAATCCAGACGCTGCGTGGCTTCGGTCGCGCCGGTGCCGACCTTGATGCTTAACCCTCCCAACTCATTGACAACCTTGAAGCCCGCCTCGTCGGTCAAATCGTCACCGATGAAAACAGGCGTTCGCTCTTTGAAAGGCGCTTCCTGCATGAAGGTGCGAATCACCTCGCCCTTGCTGGCGCCTCGCGGCTTGAGTTCGAACACGCATTTGCCTGGCTGCAAGGCCAGCACGTCGCCGTAGCGCCCGATGAAGTCTTCAGCCAGAGCACGAGCGGCATCTTCCAGTTCTGGAGCCAATCGGAAATGCAACGCGAAAGCGACATCCTTGTTTTCCAGCGATAGACCGGGAAGCTCAGCGCACGCTTTTTCCAGCTCTTGGTGGATGCGGTCGAACAGAACGTTGTCCAGCGCCAGATTCCGTAACTGGCCTTCGGCGGTGCGTCTTTCAGCACCGTGCACGCCGGCAGCCGGCAAGCGCAATGGCGAGAGAAGATCGTCGAGTTGGCTGAGCGGGCGTCCCGAAATGACCGCTATGGGGATCTCGCTGACATGCAGATGTTCGAGCGCCACCAGCGAGCGAGGCGGGATGAAAACGAGTTCGGGACGAGGCTGTATCTCAGCCAGCGTGCCATCGACATCGAAGAAAAAAGCGCAGTGGCGGACGTCCAGCCCGGATAGATCATCGGATTCGTTCATGTTTCTGAGACTCTCGATCCTCGCCAGTGGTTCGCTCGTTTTGCAACGCCACAAGGCCCTATGCGTTGAACGAAGGGCTCTTGCAGCTTGGTTCATAAAGCCTGAACCAGCCAGCGGTCAGCCTGAATCTTCACCGCGACACCGGGTCACAATCTGCAAGACCGCACTTTCGCAGGAGGTTGTCATGAACGATCGCAAGCCCTACACCCCCACTGAAATCGACGATACCGAAGACCGCATGGGCTCGATCGAGCAGCTCGATTTCGATCAGCGTCGGGACGAACGCAAGGGCCGTATCGGTGACGAGGCCCCTGCGCAAGAGATAGAGGATGAGTTCCCGCCGGAGCGTGTCGCCGAAGCCGGCATGTCCTCCGGCGAAGTGCTGGATGACGGCGCCACCATGGATGACCTGGCACCGGAAACGCTGATCAAGGAAGACGGCGCACGTTCGCCCCGCGAGCGCGGCCATGGAGGCCCGGCCGATCAGGATCTGAGTGAGGTTTCCGAGCACCGCATCGGCGCCGGCGTGGATCTGGACGAGGCCGAAGAGGCCCGCTATGACCCGTTGGATGGCAAGGCCTGGGATGGTCCTGCCGATGGCGATCCGGATACTGGCCTCGGTGGTGGCGATGCCGTACTGCACGAGAACGATGACGTGATGGATGACAACGAACTGGGCGGCGACGCCCCGCTGGATTCGGGGCGGGATAAAGCGCCGGGGCGGTAATCTCGTCAGGTGACACTCATTGGGCAGGCCGAAAGGTTTCGTCGAGCGCCAAACGAAAAGGCCGGACTTATTCGAGCCCGGCCTTTTCAATGCCCTTTCGCTGATCAGTCAATCAGAGTGCAGGCCATTACCAAGGCATCTTCGCGTCCATCAGCCGATGGGTAATAGCCACGGCGGCGCCCCACTTCGTTGAAACCGTAGCGCTCGTACAGCCGGTAAGCCGGTGCATTGCTGGCGCGCACTTCCAGAAAGCATTCTCGACCGCCACGCTCGTGGGCCCGCTGCATCAGGTGTTCGAGCAGCCGCAAACCGAGGCCATGACCTTGGCTCTGCGGTTTGACGGTGATGTTCAGCAGGTGCGCCTCGTCGAGGATGACGTTGATCACGCCATGCCCGACCTGCTGCTCGCCTTCGAACATGACCCAGCACTCATAAGCCGTTAGCGCATCGGTGAAGATGCCTCGGGTCCAGGGATGGCTGAACGCGGCGTATTCGATTTTCAGGACGGCTTCGATATCCGCCGCGGTCATCGGGCGGAAGCTGACTGCATCACTCATTCAACACTACTCAAGGGAGCCACTCATAAACCGGTTACCCAGCGGGGCATGCTACGACGCATGGCCTTCCACAGCTGCGCCTTGCTTTCAGGCTGCTCCATCAGCTGTTCGAGCCCAGGCATGGTCAGCACAACCCCCAAACCTTCGACGGTGAGCTCGCGATAGCAGGCATCCGCCTCGACTTCGCCAGCGAAACGAAGGGCTGGTGAGCCGATCAGCCAGAGGCAGGCAGAACCCATTTCCTCCAGTTCAGCTGCGACCACACCCTGCACGTAATCGCGTGCGGCCTCGATTCCCTGATCGAGGCTGCCGCGATGCAACAGCGGCCAGCGAATCGGCTCGCCGTCACCGACCTGCTGCGGCTTGTCCGGCAGCCTGGCGGCACGCAGCAAGTCCTTGAGCAGGATGTAAGCTGGGTCACGGCTCTGGAAGGACTCGCCCGTCGGCAGCTCCACCAACAGCAGCACGTTGCCCGCACGCAGCAACTGCAAGGCGAAACGCGGCGGCGGCACTGCGGCTTTTTGCTCGACGGCGGACGCCTGCGCCTCGTCGGATTTCAGGGCCGGTTTTTTAGGCTCGGGCATGGCGATACGCGGCATAACCGAGCGAACCGCATCTGCCGCCGGGCTCGCCGCGGCAACCGGTGTAGCGGTTACCGGCTCGGGCGTCGACGGGGCCGGCTGCGCGACTGGCTGTTCGAGTTCGATGACTGGTGCGGGTTCAGGCTCGACGAATTGCAGCAGCTCTGGGCGCGAAGGCGCGGCGAAGGGCAGCTCGGTCCGTGGCAGCCAAGTGCTGACCTGCATGGCGTCGAGGAAGGCCCGACGTCGGCTTTCGGTAATCAAACCCCGGTCACCTGCGGATGGGCCTTGGCACCCACCTGCATCAGGTTCAGCGCATTCAGGTAGGCCTTGGCGGAGGCCACGACAATATCGGTATCGGCCCCGTTGCCATTGACGATGCGCCCCCCCTTCTCCAGCCGCACCGTGACCTCGCCCTGCGAATCGGTGCCCTTGGTGATGGCGTTAACCGAATACAGCTGCAACGTGGCGCCGGAATTGGCCACCGATTCGATGGCCTTGAAGGTCGCATCGACCGGACCGGAGCCCTGCGCCGATGCAGGCCGCTCACTGCCGTCCACGCTCAGGACGAGCCTGGCATCCGGCACTTCACCCGTCTTGCTCGATACCTCCAGCGTCACCAGTTTGAAGTGCTCCTGCACATCTTCGGTGAGGGTGTCGGAGACCAACGCCTGCAAGTCTTCGTCGAAAATCTCGTGCTTCTTGTCGGCTAATTCCTTGAAGCGCGCAAAGGCAGCGTTCAGCTCACCCTCGCCGGGCAGCACGATACCCAGCTCATCGAGCCGCGAGCGAAACGCGGCGCGGCCGGAGTGCTTGCCCATGACCATCTTGTTGGCGTTCCAGCCGACCGACTGCGCGGACATGATCTCGTAGGTTTCGCGGTGCTTGAGCACGCCGTCCTGGTGGATGCCAGACTCGTGGGCGAATGCATTGGCGCCGACGATGGCTTTGTTTGGCTGCACCGGAAAGCCGGTGATGCCGGAGACCAGGCGCGAGGCGCTGAGGATATGTTCGGTCTCGATGCGGGTGTGCACGTTGAGCAGGTCCTGGCGGGTCTTGATCGCCATGACGATCTCTTCCAGCGCGGCGTTGCCGGCGCGTTCGCCGAGGCCATTGATGGTGCATTCGACTTGGCGCGCGCCCGCTACGACGGCCGCCAGCGAGTTGGCGACGGCCAGGCCGAGATCATTGTGGCAATGCACGGAGAACACCGCCTTGTCGGCATTGGGAATGCGTTCGAGCAACTGGCGGATGGTGTCGGCATATTGATGCGGAATGGCATAGCCGACGGTGTCCGGAATATTGATGGTGCGCGCGCCGGCATTGATCGCCGCTTCGATGATGCTGCAGAGAAAATCGATTTCCGAACGCCCGGCGTCCTCACAGGAAAACTCCACGTCGGCGCAGAGGTTGCGAGCCTTGGTCACGGCGCGTACGGCCTGCTCGACGACCTGGTCCGGCTGCATGCGCAGCTTGTATTGCATGTGGATCGGACTGGTGGCGATAAAGGTGTGGATACGCCCTGAGTTGGCGCCGGCCAGCGCTTCGGCGGCGCGCTCAATATCGGCATCGACGGCGCGAGCCAGGCTGCACACGGTGCTGTCCCTGATGTTATCGGCCACCGCTTTGACCGCGGCGAAATCGCCCGGGCTGGCAATGGCGAAGCCGGCTTCGATCACGTCGACCTTCAGCCGTTCGAGGGCCTTGGCAATGCGCAGTTTTTCTTCGCCTGTCATGGAAGCCCCGGGGCTCTGTTCGCCGTCTCGCAGGGTGGTGTCGAAGATGATGACGCGGTCGTTGCTGCTCATGTCGAACTCCTCTTGGCCAGCCGTGCGGACTCAGGCGGCGCCTCAGGTGTGAATTGTGGCCGGAAACCCACAACGCGGGAAGGCCGAGCGGCTCATTGCGCGAATCCAACAATCGGTTTGGGCTGATTTGCACCGGGGCCGGGCAGTACAGTTGGATCCGCCTAGACATCCTGGCCCCGATGGCGAAAAGCCCGAATCGCTTCGAGCTGAACGCGTAGATCCACGGCTTCCTGTCTTAACTGCGCCACGAACATCGGCTCGGCCTGTGCTTGGATATCGGAGCCTACTTGCGCCACCTCGAACGCCTGGCAGGGCATCCTCAGGACGCCGTCGAAGTCCGCGATGGCCGGGCCCCGTCTGCCAGCTGCGCCTGCTCGCATGCGCGTGCACGACGTGCTGAGAAGCTCGCCAACGATGAGCAGCGCTGATCAGCGTGGCCACAGCGATCGGCAGATTCCGCTGCGTCACACTATGCCAAGATGCCGGCGACCTGGATGAATACGTCGCGCCGATGATCCAACTGGCCGCGTCAGATGGCGCTTCCGAGCAGGGCGTGTGCCGCGTCGAGTAAGAAGCTGCTCGGCGAGCGGCAGCGACTCGGCCAGTTGGTGGACGACGACCTACCGTTACGCGCTCATGCACGCAACCTTAGATGCAGAGCACTGCCCAGCTGACCTTGCGTCATGCTCGCGTGCTGTTGTTACCGTTACGTGAGGAGGCGCACCGACACAACGCCGTGATCCAGGGTGCCACCCAGGCCTGTCGGCCGTCCGCAAGTAACGCCATAGCTGGGTAAGTCGTAGATCGAAGCCTTTATCCGCCACCAGCGCTGCATCGTTGAGCACACGCCTGCCATCGAGTTCTATGCTTCCGGGATTTGTCTGATTCGAGCCGTCAGTTGCGAGCGCGACACATCGAGACTTTCGCTGACCAGCTTCACTAGTCGCCCCAGACAACAAGGGGCGAGTGCGCAATCCATTTTCGCGAACGGGCAATCTCTACTGCGTCTTGAGGAGTTCTGCTTCCATCGTCTTTTTGCCCGGCATCCGTGCAGCTCGCGGATCTGCTTCATCGCGTCGGCTATCTCCGAGGCTGGCGCCACCGCCTCACCAGCGCAGACCGCCAATAGGCTGCCGCCCTGATACAGCTTGCGCCAATGGATAGCAGGTTGGGGTTGATGCCGTTGCACCTGGCCATCACCGAGACACTTTATCCCGGCTCCAGGCTCTGGCGAACCATGGCGAGCTTCTTCTCGACGCTCCAACGGCGACGCCGACCTTGGCGAACACTTCGATATGTCTGTCTTTGCTGGTAGAACGCAACCGTTTGCCTACCTTTATGGCAAGGGGGCAACGGCGTCCGGTGTTTTAGGGGGCTCGCTCAAGAACAGGCCGCTAGGCTGTAACCTGCAATAGCCTAGTAAACGCTCCACAACTCGCTATTTTATTTCCACACAGCGCTGCGACTCACACCGAGAGCAGCACCGAGCTCTTCGCCAGAATGAAAACGCCCGTCACTGAGTAGCCGCAGCAAGCTATTCATAAGCCCTCATAGCCAAGTACACATCGTAGAGCCCTCTCTACAGCCTAATAATTTCTCTGGCGCAAAGACAAACCCCCGACCTTCTTACGAGGGTCGGGGGTTTGGTGTAGAAGCTTGACGATGACCTACTCTCACATGGGGAGACCCCACACTACCATCGGCGATGCGTCGTTTCACTGCTGAGTTCGGGATGGGATCAGGTGGTTCCA